>NZ_JAMTCT010000002.1:361457-531356 GCF_024171995.1 Promicromonospora umidemergens
TGGTCTGCCGGGTCATGGTCTGCCGGGTCATGGTCGCTCGTGTCATGGTCGCTCGTGTCCTGGTGGGCGCAGGCCTGGTGACCTGCCAGCGCCGCGGGCGGCACCGCTACTACTCCGTCGCTGGGGGCGAGGTCGCCACGGCCCTGGAGTCCCTCGGCGTGCTCACCGACGCCGCGCCCGTCTCCGGCTACCGGCGGAGTCGACGGGCCGAGTACCTGGCCGCCGCGCGGTTCTGCTACGACCACCTCGCCGGGCGGCTCGGCACCGGCCTGACCGACGCCTGGGTCCGGTCCGGCTAGCTCGCCGGCCGGGACGAGCTCGCCCTGACCGGTGCCGGTGCCGTCGGCCTGCGGGAGGTCGGGGTGGACGTCGACGGCGCCGTCACCGCCCGCCGCGCCACGACGCGGGCGTGCCTCGACTGGACCGAGCGGCGTCCCCACCTGGCGGGGGCGCTGGGCACCGCGGTCGGCTCCCGGTTCCTCTCCGCTGGATGGGTCGCCCGTCACCGGTCCGGTCGCGGGCTGGACGTCACCGCGGCAGGGCGGGAGCTGGTCCGGACGGCGTGGGGCCTCGACCTGGCCGGCGGCGGCACCTGACCCGAGCGGGGTCAGCGGTCCGTGATGGCTCCGGCCGCCGCCGCGGCGTCGGACTCCTGCGCCGGTGACCACGCACCCTCGGCCGCCGTCTCCTCCAGGAGATCGGCGAGGGCCCGCAGCTTCTGGGTCACCCGTTCGCCGAGCGGCGTCAGCGAGTACTCCACGCGGGGCGGGATCGTCGTGACGACGTCGCGCGCGACCATGCCGTCCCGTTCCAGGGCCTGCAACGTCTGGGACAGCATCTTCTCGCTGACCCCCTCGACGCGGCGGCGCAGCGCGTTGAACCGGTAGCCGCCCTCCCCGAGCGCGAGCAGGGCGAGCGAGGCCCACTTGGACGTGACGACCTCGAACGCGGCCCGCGAGGTGCAGCCGCGCGCGAAGACGTCGGTCACCAGCTCCTGCGGGGGTCCGACGGCGCGGCCGTCCCCTGGCGGGCCGTCGGGCTCCAGGCCGTCGGGCTCCAGGCCGTCGGGCTCCAGGCCCTCGGGCTCCAGGTCGGCGATGCTCACGGGACCAGGGTACCGCTCCACGCTCGGAATATGGTGTACTTTCGATTCGTTAGTGCTAGCCGATCGCAACTACCCAAGCAATGGAGAGTGTCATGACCGTCTACGCCGTCACCGGAGCCACCGGACGCCTCGGACGCCTCGTCGTCGAGGAGCTCCTGTCCCGCGGTGTCCCCGCCGCCGACCTGGTCGCCGTGGTCCGCACGCCCAGCAAGGCCGCCGACCTCGCCGAGCGTGGCGTCCAGGTGCGCGAGGGCGACTACTCGCGCCCCGAGACCCTGCCGGCGGCCCTGGCGGGCGTGCAGCGGCTGCTGCTGATCTCCGGGAGCGAGCCGGGTGGGCGCGTGGCCCAGCACACCGCGGTGGTCGACGCCGCGAAGGTCGCCGGCGTGGAGCGCATCACCTACACCAGCATCCTGAAGGCGGACGACACCACCAACCCGCTCGCGGGCGAGCACCAGGCCACCGAGCAGGTGCTGCGCGCGTCCGGCATCCCCGTCACCCTGCTGCGCAACGGCTGGTACACCGAGAACTACACCGAGCAGCTGGAGCAGTACCGCCAGCGGGGCGAGATCGTGGGCGCAGCAGCCGGCGGCAAGGTCTCGGCCGCCCCGCGCGCCGACTTCGCGGCAGCGGCTGCGGCGGCGCTCCTGGCCGACTCCGACGGCGACGTCGTCCACGAGCTCGGCGGGCCAGCGTTCGACTTCGCCGAGCTCGCCGCGACGATCAGCGACGTCACGGGCACCAAGGTGGCCTACCGCGACCTCTCCGTGGCGGACTACGAGGCCGAGCTGCAGCAGCACGGGCTCGACGCCGGCACCGCCGGGTTCGTGGCCGGCATCGACGCCTCGATCGCCGCGGGCGACCTGGCGACCGGCAGCGACGATCTGGCCCGCCTCCTGGGCCGCCCGGCCACGCCGCTGGCCGACGTGGTCCGCGCGGCGGTCTGACTGGGTCTGAGCACCAGCTGTGGTCGTCAGTTCGTCAGGTAGTCGGCAGCCCGAGCTGCCGACCACCTGACGGATTGCCGACCACTCGTGCCCGGCCCGGCGCCCGGCGCCCGGCCCCGGCCCCGCGCACGGCTCCGGAGCGTGTTGAATGGGCGCATGCGAGGAGCAATCATTCATGGCCCTGGGGACGTCCGCTTCGAGGAGCGGCCCGACCCCGTCATCGTGGAGCCCACCGACGCCGTCGTCCGTACCGTCGCCTCCTGCGTCTGCGGCTCGGACCTGTGGCGCTACCGAGGTATCTCACGGGTCAAGCGGCCCACTCCGATCGGCCACGAGTACGTCGGCGTCGTCGAGGAGATCGGTACCGCGGTCACCACGGTCAAGCCGGGAGACTTCGTGGTCGGCGGGTTCAAGCACAGCGACAACACCTGCGCGGTGTGCCGCAAGGGCATGCAGGCCAACTGCCTGCACGGGGGCGGGTTCGACGGCTGCCAGGCCGAGAAGATCCGCATCCCGAACGCGGACGGCACCCTGCTCGCCACCCCCGGCGAGCCGGACGCCGAGCTGATCCCGAGCCTGCTGAGCCTCTCCGACGTGATGTGCACCGGCTGGCACGCGGCGGTCTCCGCCGGGGTCGGGCCGGGCTCGAGCGTCGTGGTGGTGGGCGACGGCGCCGTCGGGCTGAGCGGGGTGCTGGCCGCTGCGCAGCTCGGCGCCACCACGATCATCGCGATGAGCCGGCACGAGTCCCGCCAGAAGGTGGCCGAGGAGTTCGGCGCGACCCACATCGTCGCGGAGCGCGGCGAGCAGGGCCTGGCGCAGGTGCTCGAGCTCACCGAGGGCATCGGCGCCGACGCGGTGCTGGAGTGCGTCGGCACCGAGGAGGCCCGGGCGCAGTCGGTGGAGCTGGTGCGCCCCGGCGGCACGATCGGCCTGGTCGGCGTGCCGCACGGGGACCTGCCCACCGACACCCTCTTCTGGGGGAACAAGGGCATCCGCGGCGGGGTCGCCCCGGTGCGGGCCTATCTTCCGCACCTCCTGGACCTGGTGTGGAAGCGCGAGATCGACCCGGGGAAGGTCTTCGACCTCACCCTGCCGCTGTCCGAGGTGGCCGACGCCTACCGCGCGATGGACGAGCGGCGCGCGATCAAGGTGCTGCTGCAGAGCTGACGGCGGGCCGGTGCGATCATGGTCGGGACACTAGTGGAACAACCTGTCCGTTTCGGCGAAGTGAGTGCGATGACGACCCCTTTGACCTCGGCGCCCGTCCCTGGGACGTCTGGCCCCGATGGGTCCGCCCCCCGGCCGCCCGAACCTGCCCGGCCCCCGCGCGACCTGCGTTCCGACGCGCGCGACAACCGCGAGCGCATCCTCCAGGTGGCCCGCACGACGTTCGCGGCGGAGGGCATCGGCGTCTCGATGCGTGAGGTGGCGCGGCGCGCCGGCGTCGGCCCGGCGACGCTGTACCGGCGCTTCCCTACCAAGGAGGCGCTGGTCACCGAGGCGTTCGGCGAGCAGATGGTGCGGTGCACCACGATCGCCGAGGACGGCCTCGCGGATCCCGACGCGTGGCGCGGGCTTCGCACGGTGATCGAGCAGGTGTGCGTCCTGCACGCCCTCGACCGGGGCTTCACCGCCGCGTTCGTCACGGCCTTCCCTCGGGCCGTCGACTTCACCGAGGAGCGCACCCGGGTCCTGCGGTCGCTGGCCGAGCTGGTCCAGCGCGCCAAGGACTCCGGCGACCTGCGCCGCGACTTCGTGCTGGACGACCTGATCATGCTGATCATGGCCAACTCCGGCATCCGGGCCGCTTCGCGTGAGGCCGCCGCGGCGTCGTCGCGCCGGTTCGCGGCGCTGGCTATCCAGTCGATCAGCGCCCGCCCGGCCGTCGGGCCGCTGCCGCCCGCCGTGCGGCTCCCGCTGATGGCCGCCATGCACTGACCCGGGCGCTCTTGGCACCCCGCCCTCGCCAACCTGCACTATATTCAGAGAATGGTGAATCTGACCGAGTCCCTCCCACGGCCCGGCGCCACGATCCGGTTCGCCGACTCCGGTGGCCCAGGGCGCCCCGTGGTGCTCAGCCACGGCGCCGGTGTCGACCACACGATGTTCGAGCCCCAGCTCCCGGTGCTGCGCGACGCCGGCTACCGCGTGATCGTCTGGGACCTGCGCGGGCACGGCGCCTCCGCGCTGGACGCCGGCACCCGGTTCACCGCCGACGACGCGCTCGACGACCTGGCGGCGCTGCTCGACCGGCTCGGGCTGGACGAGCACGCGCCCGGCATCCCGGGGGCCGACGACCTCCGGCGCGACCGGCCGGTGCTCGTCGGCCACTCACTGGGCGGCAACCTCGCGCAGGCGCTCGTGCGGAGAGCGCCGGAGCGGGTCGGCGGCCTCGTGGTGCTCGACTCGGCCTGGAACGCCGGCCCGCTCGGCCGCCTCGAACGGCTGGCGCTCCATTTTGCCGCACCCATGCTCTCGGCGATCCCGGCGTCCCGGCTGCCCGGCCTGATGGCCCGCGCCTCGGCCGTGCACCCTGCGGCGGTCGCGCAGTCGGAGGCGCTGTTCGCGCGGATGCCGAAGGAGACGTTCCTCGACGTCTGGCGGGCCACCGTCAGCCTCGTCGACCCGCAGCCGGGCTACCGCACGCCGGTCCCGCTCGGCCTCATCAGGGGCGCTGAGGACCGCACGGGGAACATCGCCACCGCCATGCCCCGCTGGGCCGCGGCCGAGGGCGTCCCCGAGCACGTCGTCGCGGACGCGGGGCACATCGTCACGCTCGACGCACCCGACGCCGTGAACGACATTCTTCTGGCCCTCCTGGCGACCATGGGCGCAAGGACCGGCGAGAGCCCGGCCACGCCATGACCGATAAGCACGCCGAGGAGCGCGACCAGTTCGTCAACGCGATGGGCGACATCCTCGCGTCCTGGAACCTCTCCCGGTCCACCGGGCGCACCTACGGCTACCTGCTGGTCCGCGCTACCCCGGCGTCGTCCGACGAGCTCCGTGTCGGGCTCGGGCTCAGCGCCGGCGCGGTCAGCACCGCCATGCGGGAGCTGGTCTCCTGGGGTCTGGCCCGGACGATCCCGCAGGCCGGGAGCCGCCGGCTGCTCATCGAGGCAGCCGGCGGCTTCGAGCAGCTGCTCGCGGCCAGCCAGGAACGTTCCCGCGCGTTCATCCGCACCCTCCGGTCGGGCCGGAGCCTCACGGAGGACGCCCGCGCCGCGAGCCGCCTGGACGCGGTGACCGACCTCTTCGAGGCCTACGTCGACGCCGGCGAGCGCATGCTTCGCGACCGCGGCTGACGCCCTGCCGGCCGGAGTGGCCGGCCGGCCGGGCCAACTGGCCTGCCGGAGTGGCTGGGGCACGGTGTGCTGTTGTGGCAGGTGCCGGGTGGGCTGAATCCTGTTCACCTCAGGCTGGTCTCCGCCAGCTCACCTGAACTGTTCGGCTCTGGTGAATCTGGCGGGGCCAGGGTGAACGATCTTCAGCAGACCCGGCACCTACGCCCTGGGCTCACCTCACCCCCGACCGGCCCCCGACCGGCCCGGCCTTCTGAGGAGGCCGACGAGGACGTCCGCGACGACGAACCCGGCGAGCGTCCAGCCGACCAGCGGCAGCCACCAGCCGATGGCGACGGCCGCGCCGAGCACGGCGGCGATCCCCCACCACGGCGCACCACGCAGCACGCCCCGCTGCGGCGGGGTCCCGCCCAGCGTGCGCGGCTCGCGCGTCGGACGCCGCTTCCACCACATGAGGTAGCCCAGCACCACCATCGTGGCGATGCCGCTCGCGAGCAGGAACAGCACCAGCTGGTTGGGCAGGCCGAACAGCGAGCCCATGTGCGCGTCGATCCCCCACCGGGCGAGCTTCGCCGCCAGCGGGAACTCGGCGAAGTCGACGCGGTGGAGGACCTGCATCGTGTCGGGGTCGACCGCCACCGCGTCGACCTCGGTCGGGTAGCTGCGCTGGATCTCCTGCACCACCCAGGCGGTACCTGGCTCGGTCGGCGGCGTGATCTCGACCAGGCCGGTGTTGATGTTCACCGCCTGTGCGGTCGCGAGGACGGCGTCGAGCATGGCGGGATCAGCAGCGCCACCAGCCCCACCGGCCCCGCCGGTCCCGCCGGTCTCGTCGGCGCCCCCGTGGTGGGCGTGCTCCCCTCCGCCGTCGTCCTCCGCCGCGCCCTGCTCCGCGCCACCGCCCGGCAGCCGCGCGTCCACCGCGGGCGTCCCCCAGTCGAACGCCGCCCGCAGGGTGTCCACGTTGCTGCCAGCGTGCTGCGACCAGGTGATACCCGTCGCCGAGAGGAACAACGCCCCGAGCAGCACCCAGATGCCGACGGAGGTGTGCCAGGTGAACAGGCGCCGGTAGCCGGAGCGCCCGCGGCCGGGCCGCACGAAGTCCTTCTTGGTGCGGGACTTCCGGATGCGCCGGATCCAGAGCCCGAGGCCCGCGAGCGCCACGATCCCGAGCCAGGAGGCGGCGAGCTCGCTGTAGAGCCGGCCGACGTCGCCGAGGTGGAGGTTGCGGTGCAGCTGGTCGAGCCAGGTGCGCAGCGGCAGGGCGCCGCTGGTGCCGTAGACGGTGAGGTCGCCGCGGACCTCACCGGTGCCGGGGTCGACGAACACGGCGCGGGACTCGCTCTCGCCGAGCTCGTCGTCGGCGAACATGATCCGGGTGGTGTCCCCGGGCTCGGGGGCAGGGCGCACCGCCGTCGGCGTCGCCGCGGCGTCGCCGATGTGGCTGCGGGCGATCTCGGTCTGCTCGGCCAGGGTCAGCCGCGTGTCCGTGACGGGGGCGTGCAGCTCGTGCTGGTAGACACCCTGCTCGATCGCGGGTGTCAGGGCGTACAGCGCGCCGCTGACCGCGGCGACGAGGATGAACGGGCCCACGAGGAGACCGGCGTAGAAGTGCAGCCGGAGCAGCAGGGCGCCGAACCAGCGGGGGCGCCCCTCGGGCCGGCTGGGTCCGGGCGGTGGCGGGTGCTCCCGGTCGCTCTCGGGTGTGGCGGAGACGGTGGTGGTCATGATGGGTGTCGCTTTCGGGTCCTGAGGGCAGCACCGACGGCTCCCGCCCGGGCGCGTCCAGGCAGGACGGCGGGCGCGGCAGAGCTGGTCGGTGCTCGGAAGAGGTCAGATCGCGAGCACGGCCGGCGGTCCCCGCCGTCGCGACTCCGACACCTCAGGACGAGCGGGTACGGAACCGGTGAACCAGTCGGGCGCCGTCACGCGCACGACGGGGAACAGCGGGACTGCGCCCGCCGGGGCGGCGAGGCGGTGGCGCAGCCAGTCGGCCGTGCGCCCGGCCAGCTCCCGCAGGCGGGACAGCACGCACTCGCTGCTGTACAGGGCGGCCACGGTCACCGCCGCCGCGAGGCCGTGCCAGCACCACATGGTCGCGTCCGCGCCGATCAAGGAGCCGGTCAGGGAGAAGGGCGCGGCCCCGGCCGACGACGGCGCGAGCGCGCCGTGCAGGCCGTGCCCCGTCGGATGCCCCGTCGGATGGCCCGCCGCCACGGCTCCAGCGGCAGCCGACGTTCCCGGAGCACCCGCCACGAACAGCGTGTGGAACAGGACCTGGCTCGCCACGACGGACGTCGTCGTCCGCCACAGCGACACCCGGCGGGCCGCGAGCGCCGTGCACAGCGTCAGCGACAGCACCCACGGCACGAGGATCCCGAGCCAGCCCGGCATCGCGCCGCCCCCCAGGAGGTGGGAGAGCAGCGCGGCCGCCGTCGCCGCCGACGCCACGACGGGGCCCCGCGCGTCGCGGAGCCGTCGGGGCCGGTGGGTCAGGGGCACGGCGACATTCTGGTGCACCGGGGGTAGGCCTGCCCAGGGCTCACAACGATTAAGCGGTCGCGCCGTCGGGCGAAGGTCTAACCGAGTGCCCCGCGCACCTCGCGGACGATCCGCGCCATCGCCTCCTCGGCGGCCGCGCCGTCGCCCCTGGCGACGGCGAGCGCCACCGCCTCGTGCGCGTCCAGGGCCTCCGGCTCGGGGTGGGCGGGCATCAGGCCGAGGTGGGTGCGCCCGGAGATGACGACGGCGACGACGTCGGCGAGCGCGCTGAACAGCTCGTTGCCGCTGGACCGCATGAGGAGCTCGTGCAGCCGGATGTCCAGCGCGAGGAACTCCTCGCCGTCGCCGTGCCCGGCCTCTCCGAGCTCGCGCAGCCGGCGTGCGGTCGCGACCAGCTCGTCGCGGACGGCGGCTGAGGCGCCGCGCGCCGCGCACGCCGCGGCGAGGGGTTCGACCGCCTGGCGCAGCTCGGTGAGCGAGCGCAGCTGCGAGGCGCGACCCGGCCCGGCCAGCCGCCACTCGATGACCCGGGGGTCGAGCACGTTCCAGGCGTCGTGAGGCAGGACGACGATGCCGACGCGCGGGCCGGAACGGACCAGGCCGAGCGCCTCGAGCAGCCGCATCGCCTCGCGCGCCACCGTGCGCGACACCTCGAACTCGGCGCCGATCCCGTCCAGCGTCAGCACCGCCCCTGCAGACAGCTCACCACCGGTGATGCGGCGGCCCAGGGCCTCGAGGACTGGGCTGTGCAGCACTGGGGGCATCGTCCAAGAATAGGGCGGTGCCGGGCCGCCGTCGGCGCGCCGCCTATTGGTGACATGAATCACGCGTTAATGGTGTCACCAATGGGTGAGGATGGGTGCATGGACACAGAAGTCACCGAGACAGCGATGTTCTCGACCCACACAGCTGAGACACCGAGCGGCGGGGCGGACCGCAGACCCAGGGCGATCGTCGTCATGGGCGTGGCCGGTTCGGGCAAGACGACCGTCGCCGCCCTCCTGGCCGGCCGCCTCGGCGCGTCGTTCGCGGAGGGCGACGACTTCCACTCGCCCGCGAACGTCGCCAAGATGGCCGCCGGCCACCCGCTGGACGACGACGACCGCTGGCCGTGGCTGCGCGGGATCCGGGACTGGTTCGCGGCGGAGCTCGGCGAAGGACGCAGCGCGGTGGTGCCGTGCAGCGCGCTCCGGCGGAGCTACCGCGACCTGCTGGAGACCGCCGGCGACGTGCGGTTCGTGCACCTCACCGGTTCGTACGACCTGCTCCGCGAGCGCATCCAGGGCCGCGCCGGGCACTTCATGAAGCCCAAGATGCTCGACAGCCAGCTCGCCACGCTGGAGCCGCTCGCCGACGACGAGCCGGGTACGGCCGTCGACATCGGCCCGCGGCCGGACCAGATCGTCGACGAGGTCCTGCGCCTCCTGGACGAGCCCGCCGGCGCGCGCGAGCCCGTCGCACCGGCCGCTGCCGGGCCCCGCACCGAGCCCGAGGACCGCTGATGCTCCACACCGACCTGCTCGCCCAGGGCGCCGTAGCAGCGGCCGCCCTCCCCCAGGCGGCCGACGCCGCCCCGACGGCCTCAACGCCACAGCTCGTCATCGCCGCGGTGGCCGGTATCGCCGTCATCATCGTGCTCATCGTCTGGCTCAAGATGCACCCGTTCCTGGCCCTGGTGCTCGGGTCGGGCGTGCTCGCGGTGACGGCGGGCATCGGCCTCACCGACACGTTCACCAGCTTCTCCGCGGGCCTCGGGTCGACGGTCGCCGGGGTCGGCGTGCTCATCGCGCTCGGCGCGATCATCGGCAAGCTGCTCATCGACTCGGGCGGCGCCGACCGCATCGTCGACACGATCCTCGACCGGACCCCGGCCAAACGACTGCCCTGGGCCATGGCGCTCATCGCCTTCGTAGTCGGCATCCCCCTGTTCTTCGAGGTGGGCGTCGTGCTGCTCATCCCGGTCGTGATGATCGTGGCGCGCCGCATGCGCACCAACCCCGTCCTGGTCGGCATCCCGGCACTCGCCGGGCTCTCCGCGCTGCACGGCCTGGTGCCGCCGCACCCGGGGCCGCTGCTGGCGATCGAGGCGCTCGGTGCCGACCTGGGCATCACCCTCGGGCTCGGCCTGCTCGTCGCTGTCCCGACCGTGATCGTCGCCGGCCCCCTGCTGGCCGTCCCGCTCACCCGCTGGGTGCGGCTCGCGCCGCCGGTCAGCATCCTTGGCATGTCCGACGACGCCGGCCTGCCGAACGCCACCGCCGGCCTGCGCAAGCCCACCTTCGGCATGTCGGTGCTGGTCGTGCTCCTGCCGGTGCTGCTCATGCTGGCGCGCTCCGTCGTCGAGATCGCCGGTGCCACCGAGACGGGCTACGGGACCGTGCTGGAGTTCCTCGGCGAGCCGCTCGTCGCCCTGCTGCTCACGGCGCTCTTCGCGCTGTTCGCCTTCGGCACCGCCGTCGGGCGCACGCGTCAGCAGCTCGGTGACCTGGTCGGCTCGTCGTTCGCGCCGATCGCCGGGATCCTGCTCATCGTCGGCGCCGGTGGCGGCTTCAAGCAGACGCTCGTGGACTCGGGCGTGGGCGAGGTCATCGCCTCCGGCATCGCCGACGCCGGGATCACCCCACTCCTGGCCGGCTGGCTCGTCGCCGCGCTGATCCGCATCGCCACCGGTTCCGCCACCGTCGCGACCATCACCGCCGCCGGCATCATGGCGCCCCTCGCCACCGGCCTCGAGCCCACCCACGCGGCGCTGCTCGTGCTCGCCATCGGCGCGGGCTCCGTGTTCCTCTCCCACGTGAACGACGCCGGTTTCTGGCTCGTCAAGGAGTACTTCGGCATGACGGTGGGCCAGACGTTCAAGACCTGGACCCTCATGGAGTCGGTGCTGTCGGTCGTCGCACTCCTGGTGGTGCTCCTCCTCGGGGCGGTCGTCTAGGACCCGCTCCACCGGGGCGGCAGAGCCGCTGGCCCTGCCGCCCCGGCCGCCCGGTGCTACGTTGAGCCGGAGATCGAACCGCCGCCGGCGCCGGGAGGTTTCATGTTTCTGAGCGTGCACGAACAAGAACGGCTGATGATCTACGCGGCCGGAAAGCTGGCGCTGGAACGCAAGGACCGAGGGCTGAAGCTCAACTTCCCCGAGGCCACCGCCGTCATCACGGGGTTCCTGCTGGAGGGCGCGCGGGACGGCGACTCCGTGGCCGACCTCATGGAAGCCGGCCGGCACGTCCTGGGCCGCGACGACGTGATGGAAGGCGTCCCGGAGATGCTCGCCCAGGTACAGGTCGAGGCGACGTTCCCCGACGGCACCAAGCTCGTCACCGTGACGGCGCCGATCCAATGACCGACCGCAGCGGCAACCCGTTCGCGAACCCGCAGCTCGACCCGGGCCGGCGCCCCACCCGGCAGCAGCACGCCTCGGACGACCCGGGCCGCGACTACCCCACGGACGACTCCGACAGTGCGGCACCGTCCCGGTCGTCCGGACCGAGCGGCCCCAGCGAGCCGCGCAGGGCAGGAACCGGCGAACGCCAGGCCGCACGCCGACAGTCCGACCGGCTGTTGCGGGACGCCGACCCGCTGATCCCCGGCGAGATCCTCCATGCCAAGGACGACGTGCCGATCAACGTGGGGATGCCTGTCACCACGATCCGGGTGGAGAACACCGCGGACCGGCCGATCCAGGTGGGCTCGCACTTCCATTTCGCCGAGGTCAACGCGGCGCTGCAGCTCGACCGTCAGGCCGCGTGGGGGCAGCGGCTGAACGTCGTGTCCGGGGGCTCGGTACGGTTCGAGCCCGGAGCCGCCGAAGAGGTCCAGCTCGTGCCGATCCGGGGCAGACGGATCGTCCGTGGCCTGCGCGGCCTGTGTGGGGGGAGCCTCGATGCCTGAGATCTCGCGCTCCGAGTATGTCGCCTCGTACGGGCCGACCGTCGGCGACCGGATCCGGCTCGCCGACACCAACCTCCTCATCGAGGTCGAGGAGGACCTGGGGTCCGGCGGGGACGAGGCGGTGTTCGGCGGCGGCAAGTCGATCCGCGAGTCCATGGGCCAGTCGGCAGCGACCCGGGCGGAGGGCACTCCTGACCTGGTGGTCACCGGCGTGGTCATCCTGGACCACTGGGGCGTCATCAAGGCGGACGTCGGCGTGCGGGACGGCCGGTTCACCGCGATCGGCAAGTCCGGGAACCCCGACACGATGGACGGCGTCCACCCGGACCTGGTGATCGGGCCGTCGACCGAGATCATGTCGGGCAACGGCCTGATCATGACCGCCGGCACCATCGACACCCACGTCCACCTGGTCGGCCCCGACATGCTGGAGGTGGCCCTGGCCGCCGGGACCACGACGGTCCTCGGCGGCGGCACCGGCCCGGCCGAGGGCTCGAAGGCGACCCTCACCACGCCGGGCGCATGGTGGATGGAGCGCATGCTGGAGAGCCTCGACGGCTGGCCGGTCAACGTCCTGCTGCTCGGCCGGGGCAACACGATGTCCCACGAGGCGATGTACGAACAGCTGCGCGCCGGCGTCGGCGGCTTCAAGGTCCATGAGGACTGGGGAGCCACCCCCGCCGTCATCGACGCGGCGCTCACCGTCGCCGACGAGTCCGGGGTCCAGGTGGCCATCCATTCCGACACCCTCAACGAGGCCGGTTTCGTCGAGGACATGATGCGTGCCGTCGCTGGTCGGACGTTCCACTCCTTCCACACCGAGGGCGCGGGCGGTGGCCATGCCCCCGACATCATCCGGATCGCCGGTGAGGCGAACGTGCTGCCCGCCTCGACCAACCCGACCCGGCCGTTCACGGTGAACACCGTCGACGAGCACCTCGACATGGTGATGGTGGCCCATCACCTCAACCCGCAGGTCCCCAACGACCTGGCCTTCGCCGAGAGCCGGGTCCGGGCCGGCACCATCGCCGCAGAAGACGTGCTGCAGGACCTCGGCGCGCTGTCGATCATGTCGTCCGACGCCCAGGCCATGGGCCGGATCGGCGAGGTCGTCATCCGGACCTGGCAGACCGCCCACCAGATGAAGAAGCTTCGCGGCTCGTTGCCCGGCGACGGGCACGCCGACAACCACCGCGCCCGGCGGTACGTCGCCAAGTACACGATCTGCCCCGCGGTGGCCCACGGCCTGGAACAGGAGATCGGCTCCATCGCGGTCGGCAAGCTCGCGGACTTCGTGCTCTGGCAGCCGGCTCTGTTCGGGGTGCGTCCGACAGCCGTGTTCAAGGGTGGCTTCGCCGCGGTGGCCGCGCTCGGCGATCCGAACGCCTCCATCCCGACGCCGCAGCCGGTGTCCGAGCGGCTCGGGTTCAGCGTCGGCACCCGGACGGCCGCCGCGACCAGCTTCGCGTTCGTCTCGGAGGTCGCGATCGAGGACAAGCTGGCGGAGCGGCTGGACATCGACCGGCCGCTGGTGGCCATCGCGAACTGCCGCGGACGTACCAAGGCCGACCTGCCGGAGAACACCGCCCTGCCGCGGATCGAGGTCGACGCCAACACGTACGCGGTGACGGTCGACGGCGAGCTGATCGAGCACGAGCCCGCGAGCCATCTGCCGATGGCCCAACGCTACTTCCTGTTCTGATGGGCACTGTTCAGACGGGCACCCCGATGGCCGACCTGACCGGGCTCCCCGCCCTGATGCAGCTGGCCGACGGGCGTTTCCCCACCGGCGGGCACGCACACTCGGGCGGGTTCGAGGCCGCGGCCCAGCGGGAAGGTATCAACGACCTACCGGCGATGGAGGAGTTCCTGATCGGCCGGTTGCGGACGACCGGCCTGGTCGCCGCGGCGTTCACTGCCGCGGCCTGTCAGTACTTCCACCAGGCGATGGCAGCCGACCAGGGGGCGAGCCTGCTGGACCGGCTGGCGCCGCTGGGCCGGGAGCTCGACGCGCGCACGCCGTCGCCGGTTCTGCGCACGGTGTCGCGGCGCCTGGGCCGTCAGCTGATCAGGACCGGCCGGGTGGTCTGGCCGCATCAGGGACTTGACCGGCTCGCCAGCGTTCCCGGCCAGGGCGTGCACCAGCCGGTCGGTCTGGGAGCCGTGGCGGCGGCAGCCGGCCAGCCCCCCGCGCACGCGGCGGTCGCGGCGGCGCAGGAGTCGATCGCCGGGCCGGCCACCGCCGCGGTCCGGCTGCTGGGCCTCGACCCGTTCGCCGTCAACGCGGTCGTCGCGCGGCTGGGCGCCGAGGTCGTCCGGGTCGCGTCCGAAGCAACCGGGCCGGCCGACGGCCCGGCGTCCGCCCTGCCGGCCAGTGCCGGATACCTGCTCGACGTCTCGGCGGAGTTCCATGCGACCTGGGAGGTGCGTCTCTTTGCCAGCTGACCAGCACGACCACGACCACAACCACGAGCACGAGCACGAGCACGAGCACGAGCACGACCGCAGTCAGGATCATCACCACGGGCACGATCACGACGGGCACGATCGTCACGACGAGCACGAGCACGACTCGTCGGTGCTGGTCCGGCCGAGCGGCGAGGACCCGCACACCCTGCGCGCGACCCCGCCCCACGTCCACCGCGACACCCTGGAGCCGCTGGGCCGCGAGACCCGGCGTGCGTTGCGGGTGGGCATCGGCGGACCTGTCGGGTCCGGCAAGACCGCGTTGGTCGCGGCGCTGTGCCGGACCCTCAACCCTGAGCTGGCTATCGCGGTCGTCACCAACGACATCTACACCACCGAGGACGCGGACTTCCTGCTGCGCAACGGCGTCCTGCCGTCCGAACGGATCACCGCGGTGGAGACCGGAGCCTGCCCGCACACCGCCATCCGGGACGACATCTCGACCAACCTGGAGGCGATCGAGGAGCTGGAGCAGAAGCTGCCGCCGTTGGACCTGGTCCTGGTCGAGAGCGGCGGGGACAATCTCACGGCGACGTTCAGCCGGGGCCTGATCCATCGGCAGATCTTTGTCATCGATGTCGCGGGCGGAGACAAGGTGCCGCGCAAGGGCGGGCCAGGCGTATCGACGTCGGACCTGTTGGTGATCAACAAGATCGACCTGGCGCCCATGGTCCACGCCGACCTGGCCGTGATGGACCGCGACGCCAAGGCCAAGCGGGGCGACCTGCCGGTACTGTTCACCTCTCTGACCGAAGACCCGACCGCCGCGACGGTGACCGCCTGGATCCGCGAAAAGCTGGCCGAGCACCAGCGTTGATGCGCGCGCACGCGAAGCTCGGGGTACGGCTGCGTCCGGGCGCCCAGGACACGCCGCGGAGCCACGTGTCCCGGCTGCGCTCGCACGGGCCGCTGGTGCTGCGGCCCACCGGCGAGCGGCTGCCCGGCTGGTTGTCCCGGTGGGGGGCCGACCCGGTCGACGGTGTGACGGTCCGGCTCGCCGCGGGCGCTGCCGGGCCGCTGGGCGGCGACCACTGGCGGCTCGACGTCGAGGTCGGCGACGGCGCGGCCCTGCAGCTGGGTGCGGTCTCCGCGTCCCTGGTGCTGCCGGGGGCGCATGCCGCCCGGTCGCTCAGCGAGACCACGATCTCGGTGGGCGCTGACGCGATGCTCGTCTGGTCGCCCGCCGCCCAGATCGCGGCGGCGGGCTGCCGGCACGCCGGGCTCAGCCGGATCGACCTGGCACCGGGCGCTCGGCTGTGCGCCCGGGAGGAGGTGGTGATCGGTCGGTACGGCGAGGAGCCCGGCGACTTCGCCCAGCGGCTGCGGGTCACCCGCAGCGGCGAGGCGCTGTACGACCAGGAGCTGGCGGTGGGAGCCGCGTCCGCCGGCTGGAACAGCCCGGCGGTGGTCGCCGACCGGAAGGCACTCGGCTCGATCGTCGTCGTCGATCCCGCGACCACGAACCTCGACCTCTTCACGGCCGCGGTCTCCCCGGACGTGCCGGACACCGCCGTCATGCGGCTGGCGCCCGATGCGGTGCTCATCACGAGTCTGGCGCCGGACATGATCAGCCTCCGTCACCGGCTGAGCACGACGTTCGCCGGCTTCGCTGCGACGCGCTGAGTGCGGGGTATCTGCTGGGTCCATGGTCGCTGACCCAGCAGATACCCCGCACTCACCGTCCGGCTCGGGTCAGTCGCAGTCCACCGGCGGGTAGGTGTGCTCCGTCGTGACGCCGGCCGCCGTGACCGTGACGGATCCGGCCGCCAGCGCCGACGAGCGCGCTGGGAAGGTCTGGCGCCAGGTGCGGCCCGGCGCCAGGTGCTCGGTCGAACGGTTCCCGAGCTCGCCCGACACCCGCACGTCGAGCCGCTCGCCCGTGACGTTCTTGGTGCTGACGACCAGGAAGGCACGCGGCCCTCGGCAGACGCCCTCCACGGTGGTCTTGACGGCCTCGGCCCGCTGCGCCGCCGCCAGCGGCGACACGGTGATCCGGTCGACGACCGGTGCCCAGCGCGACCGCAGCGGGAAGTCCGGCCAGACGTCCGACGCGAAGGTGCTGCCGTCGAAGTTCGGCGCCTCCTGCGAGCTCAGCGTGATGGTGTTCTCGCCCTTCTCGAGGTCGAGCACGACGGTCTTCTCCCAGAAGCTGTTCTCGTGGAACGAGTGCGGGAAGAGCACAGGGGCCGACTCGCCCCCGTTCACCGAGATGTCCGCCCGCCGGGCGATCGGGTCCGGGTTGTAGTGCGACGCGGGCGACTGCTCCGGGTTCGAGTACCGCAGGACGACGGCGTGCGGTCCGGTCCGGTCGGTGTCCACCCGGAACGTCAGGGTGTTGCCGTTGCCGGGCTCTCCCCCGACGTCGGTCACTGCCTTGCCGCCCTCGGCGAGGGAGAAGCCGGACACCGCGGCGGAACCCGCGAGCTCGGCGTCCTCGGCCTGGTACTCCGCCGCCGCGAGCGCCCCGGACCCGGGGGACGTCGTCAGCCGGTCGACGACGACGCCGTCGGCGCCGCCGGTCACGACCACCTTGTTCACGCCTCCGGACAGGTGTGCGGCCACCTCGTGGGTCCGCGCCGCCCGGCTCGGTGCGAGGTCGAGGACGTCGCGGCCGTTCACCGCGAGCGTGCCGCTGGCACCGCTGGCACCGCCGAGGGTGTCGACGCTGAGCGTCGCTTCCCCGTCGGTCGCCCCGTAGAGCCAGAACGTGGCGGTCTCGCCCTCGGCCAGCTCGACGCCGCCGGCGCCGGAGACCTCGGCCGGGTCGACACCGTCGGGCGCCTCGTACAGCGCCCGCCCGCCGTCGAGCGTCGCGTGCTCGGCCTCGTACACGGACGTCTCGGCATCCGGGCCGGGCAGGGCCAGGGTGATGCGGTCGACGATCGCGTCGCCCTGCGTGGCGCCGCTGCCGTCGAGGCTGCGTGCGGCGAGCGAGATGGTGTGCGTGCCCGCCGTGAGGTCGACGGTCGTGTCGGCGTGGTCCCAGACCACCCACTTGTAGCCGAGCGGCAGGTGGAGCTCCTGCTCCGCGTCGTCGTCGACCCGCACGAACACGTTGGTCGGGCCCTGCTCCGCCACGGCCTCGAAGGTGTTCTGGCTGTTGGCGAAGACCGACAGGTCGTAGGTGCCGTCCTGCGGCACCGTGACCTCGAAGTCCAGGACGAGGTCGGAGCCGGTGCGCAGGCCGCTGACGTCGTACCCGCCGGAGGTGTAGAACTTGCCCACGTCGGCCGGCGAGCCCTCCGGGCCGTTCAGGCTGTAGCCAGAGCCGGTGTGGGTGGCGTCCTCCGCCTCGTAGCTGCCCTCCCAGGTCGTCGGGGCCGTGCTGGTGGCCTCGCCGACGCCCGCGGGCGTCACGACGATCTCGTAGGCCGACGACTCCCGCAGGAGCGGCAGCGACTCGCCGTCGAACTCGACGACGACCTTCCCGTCGGTCACCGGCATCGTGGTCTCGGCGAGGTGGCGCGGCTGGGCGGAGTCCCCGAGCTGGCCGGTCCAGGGGATCTCGCGCACGGTGACGCGGACGTCGTCGCCGAAGACGTCCTCCGGGACGTTCACGAGCTCGACCGGGGCGGCACCGTCGGACCCGCCGACGATGGTGCGCGCCATAGCCCGCTCGGTGTCCAGGGTGGCGACACCCTGCAGCGTGTAGTTCTCGCCGGGGAACGGCGGCGTCACCTCGACGGTGTGCCCGCTCATCTGGGCGTACGCGTTGAACAGCCACCACTGCCCGTTGCCGCGGTCGGACTGGACCGCGGAGTCGGAGAGGTTGCCGTCGATGTTCCAGTACGCGATGTCGGCGTCGACCTTGGAGTCCTCGATCGCCGAGATCCACTGGATCATCTGCCCCGGCACCGACGTGTGGTAGTTGAACGCGTACTCGTTGATGTTGACCGGCAGCTCGGTGCCCTCGTGCTCGGTACCGGCGAAGACGTCGGCCTCCCAGCCGCGGTAGGTGGCCACCGACTCGCGGATCTTCTCCGGGTGGGACAGCTCGTGCCAGGTCATCACGTCCGGGACCGTCCCTGCCTCGACGGTGTGCTCGAGGTAGCCCTTGACCTGGCCGTAGAGGATGCTGGTGTTCGGCCCGGCGATGCGCGCCCCGGGCATCCGGTCCTTGATGACCGCGTGGACCCGGTCCCAGGCGGCGAGGTAGTCCGTCGGGTCGTCGAGCCACGACGTGCCGTCGTAGCTCCACTGCCCGGTCCCGAACATGTTGCCCTCGGGCTCGTTGAACGGGACGAAGACGACGTTGTCCTGGTACTCGGCAGGCATCTCCAGCACCTGGTCGACCTGCGTGGCGATCTTGTCCACGAAGGTGTCGAGCTTCTCCTGCGGTGTGTCGCCCGGCCACTCGTACGGGAAGCCGCGGTGGATGTCGGTCATGTAGATGTAGACGTCGCCGTCGGTGGCGTCGGCGAGCGGCCGGACGACCTCGAGCGCGTCGGCGCCCGGGTGCTGGGGCCCGTCCTGCGCCTTGGTCGAGACGGTCCGGATCCCCATCCCCTCGATGAGGTTGTCGCTCGGCAGCCCGTCGCCGTAGAGCCCGTACAGCGTGCCGGACGCGCCGCCGTGGAACGCCCCGGTCGCCGAGCCGAGGTCGACCCGCAGCTCACCCCTGTGCACCGTGATGACGGCGGTCACCGGCGTGCCGGCGGCGTGACCCGAGACGGTGAGCTCGCCCGGCTGCGCGTACTGCGCCGGGTCGATCTCGTCCCAGACCACCGGCACCGCGCGGTCGTAGCCGTCGGTGTAGGAGGCACGCACCGCCTCGGGAAGGTCGGGCGCGGCCGCGACCGTCGTGCGCACCTCGAAGGTGTCCTTCGTCAGCTCCACCATGTCTGGCCTCTGTTCCACGAGCTGCGCCACCTGCTCGGCGCTCAGCGCGGCCTGGTACAGGCGGAAGTCGTCGATCGCGCCGTCCAGGAGCGGGTCAGGGTAGAACGACTTGCCGAGGTAGCCGGCCGACTGCGCGGCATCCGTGAGCAGGTCACCGGCTGCCACGGCGGACGGAGCCGAGCCGACGGCCACACCGTCGAGATAGGTGGTGAGCTCGTCGGCCGCCGTGTCGAGCGTGACCGTGAGCGTCACCCAGTCCTCGGCACGCAGCGGGCCGTACCCACCGACCTGCGCCTCGCCGCCACCGCCGTTCGTGGTCAGGGCGGTACGCAGGCGCCCGTCACCGTTCGACGGCGTGGCGAACAGGTAGCGCGTCGAGTCCGTGCCGAGGTCGAAGACCCGCTGCCACGCCCCGCCGGCGCCGTCCCAGCGGACGCGCGCCGACACGGTGAGGTCCGTGGCGCCCTCCAGGGCGGCACGCGGGATCGTCACGTACCCGCCGTCCGCCCCACCGGGCAGGTCGAGCGCGGTGCCGCCGCCCTCGGCGTCGACCGGGCTCGTGGTACCGGAGATCGCACCGTCCAGCCCGTTCCCCGACGCATCGGGCACGACGTCGCCGGCGACGTCGTCCATCGTGTAGTGCAGGTGCGGCGCGGGCAGCTCCTGCTCGGCCGTCCGCGCCGTCGTGCCAGTGGTCGCGGTGACCGGAGCCGCGAGCGCCGCGCCGGCCGTGCTGCCGGCGAGGGCCAGCGTCGCGAGGGCCGCGACCGCGGTGCGCAGGGATCTGCGCCGGGCGGGCCCGCGCGCGGGGGCTCCGCTACTGCTTGAAGGTGTCGTGCTCATCGTTGAGTGCCTTCCTTCTCATCGTGGTGGAACGGGGATCGTGGGTGGAACGGGGATCGGCCAGGTGGCCTGCGTCTTCGAGATCGGCCGGTTGCTGGATCAGCTCCTTGAGATCGGTCGAACCGGTTCGACAGTGCTCAGCCCGACGGAAGGAGAGTCCCGAGGTCGGCAGTCCGCTGCGGGCCGCCCGCGGGTTCGGCAGGTCGCATCGAGATCGGTCCAGCGCTGGACCGATCTCGATGCACGGGCCGACCTCGCGCGGGAAGGCCGGCCTCGCGGAACGAGCCCCTGGCCGGGCCGCACCGGGCGCACCTAGGCCGCCCCCGCAGTGGTTGGCCCAGAAGTGGTTGGCCCAGAAGTGGTTGGCCCAGCAGCACCCGGACCCGCCATCGACGCCCCGACAACAGGCGTGCCAGGAGCGACTCGGCCCGTCGTACGGCCGACCACCTGGGGCAGCGCGCCGTCGCGCAGGAACACGGGCACGACGTCGAGCGGGGCGTCCGCGCGCACCGTCCCCCCGCCGTCGTGCACCACGCCGGTGGCGGCATCGGTCCAGCGCGCGCCCGCGGGCAGGTAGACGTCGCGCTCGCGGGCGCCGGCGGTCAGGACGGGCGCGACGAGGACGTCCGGGCCCAGCAGGAACTGGTCGTCGACGTCCCAGGCCCGCGCGTCGTCGGGGAAGTCGTGGAACAGGCCGCGCATCACGGGCTGGCCGTCGGTGTGCGCGGCGCGCATGGCGTCGCGGACGTAGTCGCGCAAGGTCTCGCGCAGGTGGACGTAGCGTTCCAGCACGCCGTAGACCTCCTCGCCGAAGCTCCACAGCTCGTTGGGGCCGCCGGAGGGCAGGCGCGGCGAGCCGTCCGCCGCGACGACGTCCTCGCGCGGCAGCCGGTCGCCGTGCAGCCGCATGACCGGGCTGAAGGCGCCGAGCTGGAACCAGCGCACGAGCAGCTCGTGGAAGGCCGGGTCGGTGACGTCGCCCCGGTGGAACCCGCCGATGTCCGTGGTGAACCACGGGATCCCCGCGACTCCCATGTGGATGCCCGCGGTGACCTGGCGGGCGAGGTCCTCGAACGTCGAGGAGATGTCGCCCGACCACGCCAGCGCCCCGTAGCGCTGGCTGCCCGCCCACACGCAGCGGACCAGGTTGACGACCTCGTTCTCGTCGTCGGTCCCGCCGTCGGCACGCTGGCCCTCGTAGAAGGCGCGTGCGAACGCCTGCGGGTAGACGTTGCCCACGCGCAGGGCGGGGCCGAGGTGGTACCGGTAGGCGTCGTAGTCGTAGACGCCGTACTCGGGCTCGGCCTCGTCCAGCCAGAAGGTGCGGATGCCGTGCTCGCCGTAGTTGCGCCGGCACGTCTCCCAGAGCCAGCGCCGCGTCTCGGGGTTGGTCACGTCGAGGAACGTGCTGGGCCCCTGGAACGCCATCTGGACGTCGATCCCGCGGTCCGCGCGGACGAGCAGGTTGTTCCGTCGCAGGTACGAGTCGTTCTCCGACTCCAGGGAGACCTGCGGCCAGACCGAGACCATGAGCTCGGCGCCGAGCTCCTTCAGCTCTGCGACCATCGCCGAAGGGTCCGGCCAGAACTCCTCCTCGAACCGGTAGTCGCCCATCTTCGGCCAGTGGAAGAAGTCCGCGACGATGACGTCCAGCGGCAGCCCCCTGCGGCGGTGCTCGCGCGCCACCTCCAGGAGCTGCTCCTGGTTCCAGTACCGCAGCTTGCACTGCCAGAACCCGAGCCCGCGCTCGGGCATCATCGGGGCGTGCCCGGTGGCGTCGGCGTAGGCGCGGGAGATCTGCGCGGGCGTGCGCCCGGCGGTCACCCAGTAGTCGAGCTGCTTCGTGGACTCGGCGTGCCACTCGGCGCGGTTGCGCGCGAACGTCGCGCGCCCGATCGCCGGGTCGTGCCAGAGGAACCCGTACCCGCCGCTCGACATCACGAACGGCACGCTCGCCTGCGAGTTGCGGTGCGCCAGCTCGAACGTGGAGCCCTTGAGGTCCAGCACGTGCTGCTGGTACTGCCCCATCCCGTACAGCTTCTCGTCCGGGTCTGACTCGAACGACGCCGTGAGCGTGTGCCCGTCGTCGCCGAGGCGCGGGCGGAAGTTCCGGGCGCGCAGCTGCAGCGAGCCGCCGCGGTCGATCTCGCGCAGCAGCAGCCGGCCGTCGGCGTCGTAGAAGGCCAGCTCGCAGTGCGACACCTCGTAGCCGACGATCTCGTGGAACCCGGACGAGGCGGTGAGCTCCACCCGGATGGCGCCGTTCACCAGCGTCGCGCCGTCGGCCCTGACCTCGACCCGGGCGTCCTCGTGCGCTGCCGGGCCGGGCGGCAGCAGCGCCCAGTCGGTGTCCTCGACGTCGCCGAGGACCGTCGCGCGCACCCGCACGCTGTCGCGGCCCCACGGCTCGACGACCAGCGTCTCGCCGCCGCCCCGCCAGGTCAGGCGTGTGCCGACCGCGCGGACGGGCAGGTCGGCGAGGACCGGCGTGGGGACCGGCGGGGGGGCCGGCATGGGGAGGTCGGTCATCGGGTCTCCTCGGACGGGGTCGTGGGGATGAACACGCGCATCGTCGACGGGCCGCGCTCCGCCCAGCGGTGATAGGGCACGAGCGGCAGGTCCAGCCCGGCCGGCACGCCGTCGGTCCCGGTACTGCCGAGACCTCTCGGCTCTCCGGTGCTTCCGGGGGCGAACGGCGGCGTACCCGTCCCACCGCCCGGCAGCGAGAGCGCACGCGTGCTGACGACGGCGCCGTCCCCGTGCGCCCGGGGCGCGACGGCGGGGTCGAGCCGTACCTGGTCGAGCGCGACGCCGTCGGGCAGGTCCACCGACTCCAGCGCCAGCACGAGCGGGCCGCGTTCGACGGCGACGGTCCCGCGTACGGCGTCGACCCGGGGATCGGGCCAGGTCAGACGCGGGCCGACGGGCAGGTCGAGCATCACGACGTCACCCGCCGCGAGGGCACCTGTTGTCGCCCACCCCGGTCCGACGGCGACGGCCGGGCCGTCCGGGCCGGTGAGCGTGGCGCCGTCGGCCCAGTGCGGTACGCGCAGCCGCAGCGTGACGGGCCGCTCGGGGACGGCGGTGACCTCGACGCGGATGCGGCCGTCGTGCGGGTACTCGGTGGTCACCCGCAGGGCGAGCTCGCCGCCGTCGCCGAGCACGACCCGGAGGTCGCCCGCCGCGTACTGGGTGAGGGTCACGACGGCTCCGCCGTCCGGTGCACCGTCCGGTGCGCCTGCGGGCGAGCCTGCGGGCGACTCCTCGACGAACGCCGCGTACGCCTGCCACGAGGCGAGGGTGCGCGCCACGTTGGTGGGGCAGCACGACACGTCGAACCACGGCGCCCGCACGCCGCCCTCCGCACGGGGGTTGACCGCGTCGGGCCGCACGTCGGCCCCGGGCTCGCGCTGCTGCAGCGGGTTCGCGTAGAAGAATGCGCGCCCGTCCGCGCGGGGCGAGGTCGCCACGACGTTGTAGAGGGTGCGCTCGATGAGGTCGGCGTAGCGCACGTCGCCGGTGGCCAGCAGGAGGCGCCAGGAGACCATGACGGAGGCGACGCCGGCGCAGGTCTCGCAGTACGCGCGGTCGGGCGGCAGCTCCCAGTCGTCGCCGAAACCCTCGTCCTGGTGCCGCGACCCCATGCCGCCGGTCAGGTAGGTCCGCCGCTCCACGGAGCGTGTCCACTGCCGTTCGACGGCGGCGCGGAGGTCGTCGTCGGCGGTGTCCACCGCGACGTCGACCGCCCCGGCCGCGAGGTAGAGAGCGCGTACCGCGTGCCCGCGCCAGACGTCGGCGTCGCGTACCGGCACGTCGTCCTGGAAGTACGCCGGGCTGAGCAGCGCTGTCGGCGCCAGGGTGCCGTGCCCGCGGCGCTCGACGAAGATCCGCGCCTGCTCGGTGTACCGGGGCTCGTCGAGCGCGCGGCCGAGCTCGGCGAGGCCGACCTCGATCTCGGGGTGACCGCAGATGCCGGCCCGTTCGTCGCTGTCCCGTCCGTCGCTGTCCCGCCCGTCGCTGCCCCGCCCGTCGGCGCCGAACTCGCGGCACACGTGGTCGGCGGCGCGGCGGGCGATCTCCACCAGGGCGTCCCCGCCCGCCGTCCGCCCGGCCGTCCGCACGCGGGCGACCGCCGCCTGCAGCAGGTGGCCGGTGCAGTACAGCTCATGACCGGACGACAGGTCGGTGTACCGCCCGGCCTGCCTCGTGTGCCCGAAGCAGGTGTTCAGGTACCCGTCCTCGTCCTGCGCGGCCGCCACCCGGTCGACGACCTTGCGCAGCAGCTCGTCGAAGCCCGCGTCACCGGTGCGGCCGTACTCCCAGGCCAGCGCCTCCAGCAGCTTGTAGACCTCGGAGTCCGAGAACTGCCAGCCCGGCCGGTCCCCGCCGGTGGCGCCCTCGGCGACGCGGTCGAAGTTGCCGAACCAGCCGAGCTCCTCCATCCAGTCGAGGCAGTGCCGCAGCGTGGCCCGCGCGTTCGTCTCCTGGAGCACGCCCCAGAAGCCGCCGTCGAGCCGCAGCTCGCCGACGCCGAGCCCGCGGCGCGGGCCGCGGGGCGCGACCGGGGACGCCGTCGGCGTCGAGAGGTGATGTGTCACGAGGTTCCTTCGTCAGTCCTTGACGGCGCCGGCGGTGACGCCCGCCGCCACGTAGCGCTGAGCCACGACGAGCAGGATCGCGGCGGGCACCGAGGCGACGACGGCGGTCGCCATGATGGCGTTCCACTGCGTCGTGTTGTTGCCGATGTAGTTGTAGATGCCGAGCGTGATCGGGATGAGCTCGCCGTTGCGGTTCAGGGTCGAGGCGAAGATGAAGTCCGACCACGCCCACAGGAACGCGAACAGCGAGACCGTGAGCGTCGAGTTGCGACTCACCGGCAGCACTATCGAGCGGAAGGTGCGCCAGGCGCTCGCGCCGTCGACCCGGGCGGCCTGCAGCAGCTCGCGCGGGATGCCGGACATGAACGCCGTGTAGAGCAGCACGCCGAACGGCACAGCGACCGTCGAGTCGGCGATGATCAGGCCACCGAGGGTGTTGAGCAGGCCGAGGCTGTTGTAGACCGCGTAGAACCCCATCGCCATGACCACTGCCGGGATCATCTGCGCGACCAGCAGCAGGAAGTTCAGGGTGCGGCCGCCGCGGAGGTTCAGCAGCGCCAGCGCGTACCCGGCGGGCGCGGCGATCACCACGGTGAGCACCACGCAGCCGAGCCCCACGAGCAGGCTCGTCCCGAGGGCCGGGAGCTGCTGCTGGAACACCGCCGTGTACCCCTCGAACGTCGGGTCCCAGGGGAACCAGTGCGGTGGGTCGGCCCGCAGGTCGCTGGTCTGCGTCAGGGAGACGTTCACCATCCAGTAGACGGGGAACAGCATGAACGCGGTGAGGACGAGGCCGAGGGCGGTCTTCCACCAGGGCTTGCCCGGCGTGCTCCTGGTCGGGGTCGTCCCCGTCGTGCCGAGGCTGGTCATGAGTCCTCCTGTCGTCGCTGGAGCTGGAGGTGCAGGAACCCGAAGACCAGGGCGATCAGGATCAGCAGGTTGCCCACCGCCGCGGCCGGCGAGAAGTCCGGCTGGCCCGTCCCGAACGCCTCCCGGTAGGACCAGATGGCGAGCGTCGTCGACGCGTCGCCGGGTCCGCCGGTGGTCATGATCCAGATGACGTCCACGACCTTGAGCGTGTAGATCAACCCGAGCAGGATCGTGATGGCGGACACCGGGCGCAGCAGCGGGAACGTGATGCTCCAGAACTGCTTCCACGGGCCGGCGCCGTCGAGCGACGCCGCCTCGTACACCTCGCCAGGGATGTTCTGCAGCCCCGAGTACAGGATCACGAGGTTGAACGGGATGCCGAGCCAGATGTTCGCGATCGTCACCGAGAGCAGCGCGGTGCCCGGCGAGGTGAGCCAGTTGATCTGCCCCACGCCGAAAGCCGCCAGCACCGAGTTCACGATGCCGTTGTCGCTGTTCAGCATCCACGCCCACGTCGAGGCGGACACGATGAGCGGCAGCAGCCACGGCACGAGGAACATCGCGCGCAGCAGACCGGACAAGCGGAACCCGGACCGGAAGAACACCGCGAGCGCCAGGCCTGTCGCGTACTGGAAGACGATCGAGACGACGGTGAAGACCGCGGTGTTCCACAGCGCCGTCGGGAACGTCGCCGAGCTGAACACCTCTGCGTACTTCTCGAACCCGACGAACTCGGCGTTGCCCTGGACGAACGCGCGGATCGTGTAGTCGTGGACGCTGAGATCGATGTTGCGCACGAGCGGGTAGGCGTAGAAGAGGATCAGGTAGACGAGCAGCGGCGTGGCGAAGCCGGCGGCGGCCCACTGGGAGGCCGCGGGGCCGCGGCGGCGCCGGGGTGCCGGTACCCGGCCTGCTCCGGGGCCGACGCCCGGGGGCGCTCCCGCCGTGGCCGTGGCCTCGGTGGTGGTCATCACGGGGATTCCTTCATGAGTTCGGCGCGTCAGACGCACAGGTCGTTCCGGTGACCCGTGCGTCTGACACGGGCGCTGGGCTGACAGTGGCTCAGCTCGTCCGGGTCAGCTCGTCCGGGTCAGCTCGTCCGGCTCAGCTCGTCCGGGTCAGCTGGTGCCGGTTTCGGCATCCGCCTGGGCGGTCTCCAGCGCCTCCTGCGCCGTCGCCGCGCCGGACAGCGCGTTCTGCACCGCGGTCCACAGCGCCTCGGAGATCACCGGGTAGTCGGCGCCGAGGTCGTCGCTCGTGCGGCCCTTGGCGTTGCGCACTGCCTCGACCCAGGGCTCGAGCTCCGGCTTCTCCTCGACGAGCGCCGCCTGGCCGTCCGCCGTCGGCGGGACGTAGTAGGCGAACGTGTTCGCCGTCTCGACGAAGCCCTCCGGCGTCGTCATGCACTCGACGATCTGGCGGGTGACGTCGTAGCGCTCCGTGTCCTCCTGCACGGGGGCCAGGATGAACTCACCGCCCGTCGGGGCCTGCGCGACGCCGCCGTCGCGCCCGGGAAGCTGGACCACGCCGGTCTCGAAGTCGGCGCCCGCGGCGCTGTCGACCTGCCAGGTGCCGTTCACGGCGAAGCCGAAGTCTCCGGTGAGGAACTCCTCCCACGTCGTGTTCTGGGAGTTGTTGATCACCGAGTTGGGCGCGTAGCCCTCCTCGAGCCAGCCCGTCCACAGCTCGAGCGCCGCGACGGCCTCGGGCGAGTCGAGGTCACGCAGGTCGGCGCCGGCGCCCCAGAACCAGGGCAGGAACTGGAACGAGCCCTCCTCCGTGCCGATGCCGGCAAAGGTGATGCCCTTGTCCCCGTTGCCCGTGACGGCCTTCAGGGCCGCCGTGAGCGAGTCCCAGTCGGTGACCGAGGCCGGGTCGACGCCCGCGTCCGTCAGGATGTCCGCGTTGTAGTAGAGCGACAGCGTGTTGGCGCCGATCGGGATGCCGTACGTCTCCCCGCCGACGACGCCTGCCGCGAGCAGGTTCTCGTCGATGGCAGAGGTGTCCAGGCCGAGCTCGTCGACCGTGGTCAGCATGCCGGTGTCCGAGAGGGTGGAGACCGCCGGGTTGTCGAGCAGGATGACGTCGGGGGACGTGCCCTCCTGCGCGGCGAGCAGCGCCTGGTTGGTCAGCGCCGTGGTGTCGTAGGCCGTGCGCTCGATGGTGACCCCGGCCTCCTCGCCGCAGGCCTGGACACGACCCGCCCAGTCCGACGCGTCGTCGTGCTGGGGGTACGGGTCCCACCAGGTGTAGGTGCTGGCGTCGCCGCCGGACTCACCGGCGGCTGCGCCCGACGAGCAGGCGCCGAGCACGCCGACCAGGGCGAGCGCGGCGACCGCCGCGAGGGTGGTGGGCTTGCGCCTCGGGTGGTGCATGGTTCCTCCTTGAACTGTTCCGGACCGACTGCGTCGTCGGCCGGCTGGGGGTGCTCTGTGCGGCTGGGGTGCTGTGTCCGGCTGCGGGGGGGGTCGGTCAGGCCGCGCGCGGCACGCCGGTGCTGCCGCGGTCGACCAGCTCGGGGGTCACGAACCGCACGACGTGCGGCTCGTCGGCTGCCACCTCGCCCTCGATGCGGCGCACGAGCTGCCGCACGGCCATGCGGCCGAGCCGGTCGGGGGCGCTCTCGATCGAGGAGTACGGCAGGGAGAAGGTGCGGGCGAACTCGTCCGAGTACCGCCCGACGACGGACAGGTCGCTGGGCGCCGTCAGCCCACGGTCGTGCAGGACGGTCGGCAGCGCCGCCGCCGCGGCCTCGTTGTTGATCAGCAGTCCGGTGACACCGGGCCGGGCGTCGAGCAGGGCGTTCAGGTCCCGGCCGACGTCGGGCTGGCGCGACGACCCGGACACGGTGTGCAGCGTGATGCCGCGCGCGGTGGCCGCCTCGAGGGCGGCGTTCTGCAGGCGCCACACGTAGGCGCCGCCGCGTTCGATCACGTGCTCCGGCTGCGACACCAGGGCGACCTCGCGGTGCCCGAGACGGTGGAGGTGGTCCACCATGAGCCGGCCCGCCTCCTCGAAGTCGAGGTCGAAGACGTCCACGCCGCTGCAGTCGGCGGGCAGGCCCACCAGCGCCCCCGGCTGCGCGGCGGACCGCAGGATCGGCAGTCGCTCGTCCCGCTCGGCCACGTTGAGCAGCACTATGCCGTCGACCATGCGCGAGTCCGTGATGCGGCGCAGGGCGCGCGTGCCGTCGGCGTCGGACACCAGCAGGATGTCGTAACCCAGCTCGCGGGCCGTGTTCGAGACGCCCAGCATGTACTGGAGCATCGCGGGGGCGAACTCGTCCTCGAGGAACTGGGCGAGCAGCCCGATCACCATCGTCTGCGACGTGGCGAGCGCTCGCGCCCCGGCGTTCGGCGTGTAGCCGAGCTGCCGGACGGCGTCCTCGACGCGCCGGCGCACGTCCGCCGAGATCGCGCGCTTGCCCGACAGCGCGTACGACGCCGTGCTGCGCGACACCCCTGCTGCCTGGGCGACATCCCCGATGGTGGCCACTTTGTCTCCTTGCGTTGCTGCTCGTGCTTCCGTCTGCTGTCGTGCTTGCGTGCTGCACGCGCTCTGCGTTGTGCGCGTGCCCGGCGTCGCCGCTCGGGCCGGCCCGCTTCCGTTGCGAACCGGTTCGACTCTAACCACACCATTCCGTGGACCGCAAGATCGCACTTTTTGGACAGTTGCCTCGTACGACGTTCGAAACTAGCGTTTTGCCAGGTGAGACGTCGAACCGGTTCGGACGTGCCGCAGCAGAACTCACCCGCCCGCCCGGACGAGGAGGTGCCGTGGGACGTGCCGAGCTCTGACGCGCGTCTACCCAGCGATCCGGCCCGGAAAACACGTGATCTCGGGCCAGATCGCTGGGCAGACGCCCGCCGGGGCGGTGCGGCCGCGCGCCGGGCGGCCGGCTAGTCAAACAATCGGTCAGTCGGTCAGTCGGTCAGGCCGCGTTCCTTGCCTCGAAGACCGTCCGGACGAGCACCTGGGTCGCCTCCTGGAAGGCGACGCTCATCGACAGCGCGGCGTCGTCCACGTAGTTCACTGCCGCGGTCACCGTGCGGCTGCCGTCCGGCGTGCTGTACATCAGGGCCGCGTGGCCCGCGATGCCGCCGTTGTGGGTGATCACGGTGCCGCCGTCGCCTGTCGGCTGGACGAACACACCGAGGCCGTAGCCCGCCTTGGGGTGCGGTGTGCACATCTCGGCGAGCAGGCGATCGGGCAGCAGCTCTCCGCTCACGAGCGCGGAGATGAACGTGTGCAGGTCCTGGGGCGTCGAGATCATGTCGCCGCCGGTGGCGATCCAGGACGGGTTGTGGCGAGTGACGTCCGTCGTCTTCTCCTCGCCGCTGTCGTCGTACCGGTAGTAGGCATGGGAGTGCGGTGCGGGGATCTCCTTCGAGGTACCCGGCACCACAGTTCCGCTCAGGCTGAGCGGTCCAAGGATCAGCCGGTGCATCTCCTCGGCGAGCGAACGGCCGGTGACCCGCTCGATCAGCAGCCGGACCAGTACATAGTTGGTGTTGGAGTAGCTCCAGTCCGTGCCCGGCTCGAACCGTGCAGGGTTGGAGAGCGCGA
This sequence comes from Promicromonospora umidemergens, assembly GCF_024171995.1. Classification (GTDB taxonomy): domain Bacteria; phylum Actinomycetota; class Actinomycetes; order Actinomycetales; family Cellulomonadaceae; genus Promicromonospora; species Promicromonospora umidemergens. The sequence goes on from NZ_JAMTCT010000002.1 coordinate 391,387, forward strand.
CCCCGACGAGCTCCTCCGGCGCGTAGGACTGGAACCGGTTGTCCACCCATTCCTTGCCGGACGTCGTGGCGGGGATACCCGGCACGAACGTGCCGTCCTCGTAGTACTCGCCGGTGAAGTTGAAGACGCCGCTGGTGTGCTGGAGCAGCATCCGCAGCGTGATGCGCTGGTCCAGCTCCAGCTCGGGCAGGCGGTCGTGCACCGGCGCGTCCAGCTCGAGCAGGCCTTCGCCCACCAGGGCCAGGGCGACGGTCGCGGCGAAGGCCTTGGTGTTGCTACCGATCCGGACGTGCCCGTCGGGCGGGGGCGGGGTGCTGTCGTCCAGGGACCGACGCCCGGCGACGCCCGTCCAGTCACCCTGCTCGTCGTGGACGCGCAGCTGGACCCCGACGAAACCTGAGTCGACGAACTTGTCGATGACTCGCTGCAGCTCGTCGCGATCGGCTGCCTGCGGGGAGGAGGAGGGCACGCTCATGATGACTCCGTTCGATGAGTGGGAGGCGGCCTGGACCGGACGTGGTCCTGGCCGCCGCACTTATCATCGATCCCGACCAAACGCCCATCAACGGCGCAACTCGCATAGCAGCGATCACTTCCGCTGATCGACAGGAGGACCATGGAGCTCCGAGAGATCGAGATCTTTCTGACCCTCGCTGAGGAGCTCCACTTCGGCCGCACCGCGGATCGTCTGCACCTGTCGCAGGCCCGGGTCAGCCAGGCCATCAAGAAGCACGAGCGCAGCATCGGTGCGCAGCTGTTCCACCGCACCAGCCGTGTCGTGCGCCTCACGCCTCTCGGGGAACGTCTGCGGAACGACCTGCGCCCGCTCCTGCGGGGCATCAACGAGAGCACGGAGCGGGCACGCCTGATAGCGAGCGGCAGGGCCGGCGTCCTGCGCGTCGGGACCACCGCCAGCAACACCCTGGAGCTACGCCCCTTCTGGGACGCGTTCCGCGCGGAGCATCCCGACTGGGACCTGCGCGTGCGCTACCAGCCCTTCAGCAACGCCATCGACGTGCTGCGCCGGGGAGACATCCACGTCTTCATCGGCTGGCTGCCCGTGACCGAGCCCGATCTGACAGCGGGGCCCGTCATGTTCACCGAACCGATGGTCGTGGCGCTGTCTCCCGACCACGACCTCGCCGCACGCGATGCGGTCAACCTGGAGGATCTCGCCGCCTTCGCGGTGATCGACACCGCCGACGCCCTCCCGCTCGACTACATCGGCGTGTTCAACCCGTTCCAGACGCCCAGGGGGCGAGACATCGGCCGCGGCCCCGTGGCAGGGGACGTGGAACAGATCTTCGACGCGATCGCGAACGGCGAGATCGCCCAGCCCCTCAGTGGCCACGCCGCCCGCTACCACCTGCGCCCCGATGTCATCTACCGACCGTTCCGCCAGGACTGGACGGTCAGCTGGGGTCCCATCTGGCGGACCGAGAACGAGAACGCTGGCATCCGTGCCCTCGCGGCCGTGCTGTCCGCCCTGGGCCCGCGAGAGCTCTGAGCGTCCGGCCAGGATCACCGTGCCCGGCCAGGACTACCGCGTCAGGCCAGGATCACTGGGGCGCCGTGCCCTGGCCCGGGGAATTCCCCGGGCCAGCGTCCTGGTCCTCGGCCGTGCCCGCCAGGTCGTCGAGGAACCGGGTGACGATCTCGCGCCCCTGCGGGGTCAGGCGCGCTGCGGCGTCGAACCGGCAGGCGTGGGTACGGCCGACGGTCTGCCGCGCCGCGTGGCGCGTGTCCTCGGTGACCTCGATCCCGAGGCCGCGCCGGTCGGAGGGATGCGCAGACCGCAGCACGTGGCCGCCCGCCGCCAGCCGGTCGATCAGCTTCGTGGTCGACGCCGTCGTGATGCCCAGGTGCTCGGCGATCGCGAGTTAATTGCGTCATGTGCTTGAATGTAGCCTGGCTAGCTAATTATGCTGGCGGATATCGGCGCGCCCCGACAACCGGAGATGGAGTCCTGCCGCATGCGGCTCTGGTCCCTCGACCCTGCCCTGCTCGACCGACAGGGTCTCGTCGCGTGCTGGCGCGAGGCGCTCCTGGCGCAGGCGGTGCTCCTCGGCCGCACCCGCGGTTACACCGCGCACCCGCAGCTCGAACGCTTCCGGGAGCACCCGCAGCCCGCGACCGCCATCTCCGCGTACCTCCACGGCGTGCGCGACGAGGCGATCCGGCGCGGGTACCAGTTCGACGCACAGCGGATCGCGCAGCCCCTGGGTCAGCGCGTCCACGACACGCCCAGGATCCTCGTGACCACCGGGCAGCTCGACCTGGAGTGGCAGCACCTCCTGCACAAGCTCGCCGTCCGCTCCCCCGCCCACCACGCCCGTCTCGTCGCCAGCGAGACTCCGGCGCCCCACCCGCTGTTCGTCGTCGTACCCGGCGGCGTGGCGACCTGGGAGCGCGCCTCATGACCCTCGGATCCCGCGTGCCGCACTGACTCCGGGTGACCCTGCCGGCCGTGTTCGTCGGCATCTGGTTCGTCGGCGCGGCGATCGGCGGGCCGTACTCCGGCCGGGTCGACGAGGTCTCCTCCGACGACCGCACCAGAGGGCTCCGCGGACGGGCTCGCTGCCCCACCTACGGTCCGACGGTGGTCCTCGCCCTCGGCTGCGCCGGGATCACTCAGCTCCGGGCGACGGGCGTGCCGAAGCCGGACTCGTCCTCGGCACCTCCGAGGCCTGGCAGGAGCGGCTCGTGGCGCCGCGATCCAGCACAGGGCCGGTCGCGCCCAGATCACCACGCTCGGCGATCAAAAAGTTATCCACAGATCTTCTGCTCGCCCATTGATGCGAACTTTTGTTCGATACGGTTGCAGGGTGCAGACGGGGTGCCTCAAGGCCACTCCGCACGGCGACGGACGGATCGCAAGAGGGGGTGGGGGCCGTGGCGGCAGACCAGTACGACAGCGATGTCCCGCGCCCGGTCGAGAGCATCCTTGCTGAGCTGGAGCACCTGCTGGACGAGCTCGCTCATGCTGCCGGGCCGGACGCTCTGGATGGTGCTCGTGCGGGCCTCGGTGCCGGCCTCGGTGCTGGTTCGGCGTCACGCGGGGCGGTAGAGATCTCGCGTCTGGTCGAGGTCTCGGCGCGGCTGCGGGTCGCGGGTACCCGGATGGATGCCGTGCGCTGGTCGGTACTGCCCCGCATCGAAGCCGCAGGACTGTGGGCCCAGTCGGGTGCCCGCACGTTCGCCCTCTGGCTGGCCCGCGCCGAGGACGTGCAGGCCGGGACTGCCAAGCGTGAGGTCCGTACCGCCCGGGCGTTGCGTGACCACCTTCCCGCGACCCTGACCAAGGCGCTCGCCGGACACATCAGCGAGGACAAGGTGCGAGCTCTGGTCGAGGTCGCGACCACCAGCACCGAGCGCACCCAGGCCCTCGGAGCGCCGGCGGTCGACCTGGCCACCATCGAACCGGCCCCGCACGAGCCTGCCCCGGACAGCACAGACACCGACGGCACCGACGGTGCGCTCGATGGTGCGCTCGATGGTGCGGACGGCGTGGTGCCTGCGGTCGGGTCGCCGACGTGGGAGGAGCAGTTGCTCGACTGGTCGAGGCAGAACGGACCGGACCGGTTCAGGGGCCTGGTGCGCTACTTCGCCCGCCACGCCGACCCGGAGGCGGACGAGCGCGGCTACGTCAAGGCCAAGGACCGTGAGTACGTGGATGTCTCGCCGACGCTGGGTGGGTACCACCTGTCCGGGTTCCTCACCGAGGAACACGGCCAGGCCTTGACCACCGCGATCGGGTCGGTCATGGGCGCCCCCGCCGCCGGCGACGACCGCACACCCGGACAACGCCGAGCCCAGGCTCTGGCCGACATCGCCCGCGTCGTGCTGGACAACGCCCACACCGGCACCGGTGCCTCCGTGCGCCCACACCTGTCGGTCACCGTGTCCTGGAGCGAGCTCCAAGCACTGGCGGCCAAGAACCAGATCAACGACGACCGGCCCAGCACAGCGACCACCATCAGCACCGCGGGCGCGGCCGGTCCAGGTAGCGCAGGCGCGAACGGGCGCCGCAGGCCGGGCGTGCCCACCATCAAGACCCCCGCGGTGTTCACCGAGACCAACCATCCCGTCCCGGCCAGCCTCCTCCGCCGCCTCGCATGCGACAGCCAGATCACCCGCATCGTGTTCGGACCCGACTCCCAGATCCTGGACGTCGGCCGTAGCCAGCGCACCATCACAGGACAACTACGACGAGCCGTCATCGCCCGCGACAAACACTGCGTCCTGGGCCAGTGCGACCAACCACCCTCACGCTGCGAGGTCCACCACGCCCTACGCCACTGGGCCGACGGCGGCGAGACCAGCGCGAGCAACGCCGCCCTGCTCTGCTGGCATCACCACGACCTCGTCGACAGCCAAGGCATCACCATGCACTACGACAACGGCTGGCACTTCACCGACCGCGACGGCCACCCCATCCACACCACCAGCCCCAGCACGTGACCGGGCGCCACCGCGTTCGCCACCGCCCACCACTCCTGCGGAAGCCCTCACTCTGGCCCCGGTCCTTGCCCACCAGCAGTCCGGCCCCGTGCACCAGGACCCGTGCACCAGGACCCGTGCACCAGGACCCGTCGGCACGGCGAGTCGCGCTCACGTCGGCGCCCGGTACAGCGAGTCCCGCCGTGCGGTGCACTGTGTCCGTGCGGCGAGTCCCCCTCACGTAGGCACGCCGGGTCCGTACGGCGAGTCCCGCCCGTGCGACGAGTCCCGCTCGTGCAGAGCATCCTCGCGGTGCGGGTCCCCACCGCCTGTCGCGACGAGCCCGGCGAGCACCCGGCCCAGGCCGTCCCGGAACCAGGTGTCGGCGTCGGCGTCGAAGGCGTCAGGAAGCTTGCCGCCACTCGCCGCCTCGAGCCAAGGGTGACGCCGCCGCACGCCCGTGCGGTCGAGCCGTCGCACCTCCGCCGACCACCAGGCCTGGTAGGTCGTCCCGGAGTGCGCAGCCTCCTCGCGCTCGGCGAGGAGCAGCAGAGCCATGCCCTGCACGTAGCCGCTCAGGGCGAGGTATCTGCCGAGAGCTGACGGCGGATCGAGGCCGAGCGCCATGAACGCCTCCGCGCTCGCCCGCGCAGCGTCCAGAACAGCGGGGACGAGGGGCGGGCGGCTGCTCGCGACGAGCGACAGGAGCCAGGGGTGCGACTGGTACGCCGCCCACTCCTCCTCGGCGAGACGCGTGAGCGTCCGGACCGGTGACCCGGACGACGGCACGGTGCGATGCGGTCGGACGAGAAGGTGCTGAACCACCGCCGCCACGAGACCGTCCCGACTCCCGAACACCCGGCGCACCTCGGGCAGCGCGACTCCGGCGTGATGAGCGACGGAGCGCAGCGTCACCGTCGCGATCCCATCAGCATCAGCAAGAGCGATGGCGACCCGGAGCAGATCGTCGCCAGCGTGGTCGGCCGCCTGGCCCGCCCCAGGTCCGGCCCCGGGCCGCGGCGTCGGAGCAGCGAGCCGACCTCGGTCCCTGCGCCGTCGGTACGCCCGCGACTGGCAGGAGCGGGAGCAGTAGCGACGGGGCCGACCGGTGCCCGCGGTCGGCCCCAGGTCCTGTCCGCACTCCACGCAGGTCATGCTCCGCCCTCCCCGGCGCTGGCTTCGTCGACGGCTTCGTCGACCACTTCGCCGATAGTTACGTCGCGCACGTTCGTGCGACGAAACTACTCCACCAGACGTGCGACGTGCACGAGCGTGGGCGAATGCTGATGTCTCACCTGACCGTCCGCCCGTCCGTGCCTTCGGAGTTCGACACCGTCCTCCCCATGTGCGTCGCGGCCTTCGCCGACGAAGCGGTCTCGGCGTGGGTCGAACCGGAGCCCGAGAGACGACAGGAACGCACCCGTGACCTCTTCGCCTCATCGCTTCGGGCGGCCGTCGGCTCCGGGCAGCTCGTCGTCGCGCTCCTTCCCGACGGGGACCCCGTCGCGGCCTCCGTCTGGGTCGATCTCGACGGTGCCCCGCGGCTCGCCGACCTTCCCGACCTTCCCGACGACGATGGCACGGTCTCCCGCCGTCTCGCCGCAGTCCTGTCGGCCACGGGCGCCCGGCACCCCGCGGTACCTCATGTCTATCTGTCGGCGATGGCGGCCTTGCCTCGGCACCGCGGGCTGGGTGCCGGGACCGCCATCCTTCGCTACGGCCTCGGTCGTGCGCGTGAGCTCGGTCTTCCCGTCTACCTGGAGGCGTCGACCCCCCGGAACCGGAGGCTCTACGCGCGGCACGGCTTCCAGGATCACAGCGAGCCCATCTACTTGCCCGAAGGTGGTCCGGCCCTCCAGCCCATGTGGCACGGAGCCGAGTGGCCGACGGCGGACGGGGCGCCCTCCTGAGGTGCCTCACGCCGCCGTCGGGCCGGGCCGCACGACGCCGGACCGGCCCCGACCCCGCCGACCCGACCGACCCGGGCAGTACCGGTCGCTCAGGATCGCTCGCTACGGAACGGCGTCAGTCTGCCGCCGGGCCGAAGCGTTCGGTCCGGACTCGCGCAGGGTCGTGGCCCTGGGCCACGATCATGCGCGAGACCGCCTCGACGAATCCCGTAGGGCCGCAGACGTACACCCGCGGCTCCAGCTCGGGCGGCCAGCCCCACGTCGCCAGCTCGGAGGCGGTAAGGCGCCGCGGCCCGCGCAATTCGGTGAGGGAGACGGCCCGCGTGAAGATCGTGCGGGCCTCGAACCCGTCAGCGCGGGCCGCGAGCGCCTCCAGCTCGTCCGGGTACAGCTGGTCCTCCGCCGTCCGGACCGAGTAGATCAGGCGGACCGGCGTCCGGTCCCCGGCGTCGCGCCGGGCCCGGGCCATGGACATCACCGGGACCAGGCCAGACCCTCCGGCCAGGAGCAGCACCGGCGTGCCCGCGTCAGCCACGGGGTCCCAGACGAACCATCCGCCGATGGGCCCACGAACCTCGATCGCGGATCCGGGCGGGAAGTCGTCGACCAGGTACGGGGACACCTCGCCGTCGCGCACCCTCTGGACGGTGACCTCGACCCGGCCTGCGCCGGTCGCCGTCGGTCCGCTCGCGAGGGAGTACGACCGTTCGGCGGTGTAACCGTCGGGTGCGGTGAGGCGCAGGTCGAGGTGCTGACCGGCCTGATGACCCGGCCAACCGGGCACGTCGAGCGCGAGCGTCACAGCGGACGAGCTCTCGGTCCGGCGCTCCACCAGGGTGGCGACCTGCCAGCCGGACCGGACGGCATACCGCTCACCGAGCCGGGCGCTCGGCTCCCCGGCAGGCGCCGTCACGGCGGGCCCCGTCACGGCGGGCCCCGTCACGGCAGATCCACGTCCCGCAGGCTCAGTCCCCGCAGGCTCAGTTCCCGCAGGTGCCACCTCGTCGGGCCGAACCCCCGAACGCGGCACGTCAGTCACCCTGATACCTCTGCTCGCGCCAGGGGTCGCCGAGGTCGTGATAGCCGAGCTTCTCCCAGAAGCCCGGCCGGTCCACCGGCATGAGGGTGAGCGAGCGCACCCACTTGGCCGACTTCCAGAAGTACAGGTGCGGCACCAGCAGCCGCGCGGGGCCGCCGTGCTCGGCGTGCAGCGGCGCACCGTCGAAGGTGTGCGCGATCCATGCCTTGCCGCCCAGCAGGTCGGCGACCGGCAGGTTGGTCGTGTAACCGCCGTAGGAGCCCACCATCGCGAAGTCCGCGGTGGACTCCACCTCCGCCAGCAGCACGTCGAGGGAGACGCCGCGCCACCGGGTACCGAACTTGGACCACCGCGTGACGCAGTGGATGTCCACGGTCGGCTCGTCCTGGGGCAGGGCCATCAGCTCGGCCCATGTCCAGGACTTCGTCACGCCGGCCTCGTTCGTGACGGTGAAGCTCCAGGTCGTCGAGCTGACGTTGGGCGTGGGGCCGGCGGAGAGAACAGGAAAGCCGCTCTCGGCGTACTGCCCCGCCGGCAGAGTCACGCCTTCGGGGCGCGCCCGGCCGCGAAAGCCGGGGGTGAGGGTGGCACCGGGGCCGCGGGCCAGCCCGGCGGAGTCGAACCCGGCTGCGTCGAACCCGGCAGAGTCAGGGCCACCCGGTGCGGGTGGAGTCGCACTGGTCATGTCTCAAGGTAGTGCGGCGGTGGTCGTGCCGTCATCCGACGACGGCACGCCCCGGTCGCCCACCACGCGGCGAGCAGGCAGTCATTGCCTGCCGCTGCGCAGAGCTGGCCGACCACCGGGCGCGCGGTGTGCTGTTTCGGGTTCGGGTTCGGGTTCCATGGCTCCGTGCACCCTCGCCCCGCCCTCCGACGACCGGCGTGCTGTGACCACCACCACGTCACGTCTCGCCGCGCCGCGTTGTCGAAAGGGTAAGACCACCAGGAGGTTGCCATGGAGAAGATTCTGATCGTCGGCGGCGGCTACGCCGGCTTCTACGCCGCGTGGGGACTGGAGAAGAAGCTCGGCCGGGGCGAGGCCGACGTCACCCTCGTGGACCCCCACGGCTACATGACCTACCAGCCGTTCCTGCCCGAGGTCGCGGCCGGATCCATCGAGGCGCGGCATGTCATGGTCTCGCTGCGCGGGCACCTGCACCGCACGACCGTCATCGCCGGACAGACGACGTCGATCGACCACGCGCACCGCACCGCCACCGTCCGGACCACCGACGGCGCCCCGCGCGAGATCGCGTACGACACGATCGTCGTCACCGCCGGCGCCGTGACCCGCACGTTCCCCGTCCCCGGCATCGAACAGGAGGCGATCGGTCTCAAGCACGTCGAGGAGGCCGTCGCGATCCGCGACCAGCTGCTGACCGCCTTCGACCGCGCCGCGCTGCTCCCGCCGGGCGTCGGGCGCCGTCGGCTGCTGACGGTCACCGTCGTCGGTGGTGGGTTCACCGGGGTCGAGGTCTTCGGCGAGCTGCTTTCCCTGGCCACGAGCATGCTGCGCGCCTACCCGGAGCTCTCCCGCGACGACCTGGACTTCCACCTCGTCGACTCGAACGACCGCATCCTGCCAGAGGTCACCGACGAGCCCGGCCGCTGGGTGGTGCGCCACCTGGAGAAGCGGGGTGCGCACCTGCACCTCGGCACCCAGGTGGTCTCGGCCGCCGACGGCCGGATCATGCTGTCCACCGGCGAGTCGTACGGCAACGGGCTGCTGATCTGGGCTGCAGGCAACGGCAGCAACCCCGTCGTCGCGCGCAACACCGATCTTCCGGTCGACGAGCGCGGCCTGGTCCGCGTCCGGGCCGACCTCCGGGTGGGGACCTCCGACGCACCGGTGCCGCACGCGTGGGCCGCCGGTGACAACGCCGCGGTCCCCGACCTGGCCGCGGCCGTCCCCGGCGCGCGGGCCGTGCCCAACGCGCAGCACGCGGTGCGCCAGGGCAAGCTTCTCGCGAAGAACCTGGTCGCGGACCTCCGCGGCAAGAACGTGCAGCCCTACCTCCACCACAGCCTCGGCACGGTGGCCACCCTCGGCATCGGGCACGGCATCTTCCAGTACCGCCGGCTGGTCATCACGGGCTTCCCCGCCTGGCTCATGCACCGCGGCTACCACGTCCTCGCCGTGCCGACGTGGGAACGCAAGATCCGCGTGCTGCTCGTCTGGGTGTCGGCGGTGATCTTCGGCCGGGACATCATCCCGCTCTCCACGGTGCAGCGGCCACGTGCGGCTTTCCTCGCCGGCGGCGACCCGTTCGCCGGGTCCGACGGCGAGCATCCGGCCGTCCGGCCCGCGCCCCACGACAGGCCCGAGCCCCACGACAGGCCCGAGCTGAGCGTGGTGCGCGATGCGGGCTGACCGTCGCCACCTCCGGCGCCAACAGAGCCAACAGAGCCAACAGAGCCAGCAGCGCCGCCGTCGTCCGCGGGCCGTCCTCGCCCAGCTCGACGCACGGTTCCCGGACCTCGCCCGACGGCGGGTGCGCCTGCGCTGGTCCAACCTGTTCGGCGTCGTTACGTTCGCCTGCCTGCTCGTGCTGGCGCTGACCGGCGTCCTGCTGGCTTCCTGGTACACGCCGTCGAACGAGCTCGTCACCTACGACGGGCCTTACGCACCGCTCCAGGGTGCCACGGTGACGAAGGCCTTCGACTCGACCATGCGCATCTCGTTCGAGCAGACCGGCGGCCTCCTGCTGCGCCAGACGCACCACTGGGCAGCGCTGGTCATGCCGGCGTCGATGATCGTGCAGCTCCTCGTCACGTTCTTCACCGGCGGGTTCCGCCGTCCGCGGCAGCTGAGCTGGGTCCTGCTGGTCGTGGCCTTCATCCTGGTGCTCGCCGCCGGGTGGAGCGGCTACGCCCTGCCGGACGACATGCTGTCGGGCACCGGCCTGCGCATCGTGGAGGGCGTGGTCCTCAGCATCCCGTTCGTCGGCACCTGGGTGGCGAGCTGGATGTTCGGCGGGCCGTTCCCCGGCCAGATCATCGAAAACCTCTACCCCGTGCACGCCGTCGTCGCGCCCGGGTTGCTCGTGCTGGTCCTGGCGGTGCGCGCGGTGCTCTTCGTCCGGCACGGGCAGGCAGCCCACCCGCGACCCGCACCGGCACCGTCGCTCGGGCTGCGCCTCTGGCCCGACGCCGCCCTCCGGGCCGCCGGGATGGTCGGCCTGACCAGCGCGGTGCTGGTCCTGCTCGGGGCAACCTCGACGATCAGCCCCGTCTGGTCCTACGGACCGGCGTCCGTCGGCGAGGTGGGCGCCGGAAGCCAGCCCGACTGGTACATGGGCTTCCTGGACGGTGCGCTGCGGCTGGTACCCGTCGGCTGGGAGACCGAGTGGATGGGCTGGACCGTCACCTTCGCGACCCTGGTCCCCCTGGCCGTGATCGGCGGATACTTCGCGATCCTGATCGTCTACCCGTACATCGAGGCGTGGGTCAACCAGGACCGCGAGCCGCACCACGTCCTCGACCGGCCGAGGAACGTCCCGGTCCGCACGGGGATCGGCGTCGCCGGAGCGCTCTTCTACGGCATCCTGTGGGGCGCCGCGAGCGCCGACATCGTCTCCACCGAGTTCAGCGTGCCGTTCGAGACGATCATCACGACGCTCCAGGTCGCACTGGTCATCGGTCCGCCGCTGGCGTTCGAGGTCGCTCGCCGCCTGTGCGTCGGCCTGCAGCGCAAGGACCGCGAGGTGGCGCTGCACGGGCACGAGACGGGCCGGATCGTCCGGATGCCGAACGGCGGGTACGCGGAGATCCACCAGCCGGCCGACGACGCGGAGCGGGCGCTGCTGTCCGTGGCTCCTGTCCCACCCGTGCCGGGCCGCCCGGACGGCAAGGGTCGGCTCAGCGGGCGGGAGCGGCTGCGTGGGGCGCTGTCGCGACAGTTCGGCACCGGGCATGTGGTGCCGGTCCTGGACGGCGACCGGACCCCGGTGATCGATCCGGCAGCCGGTCCGGGAGGTGATCCGGCAGCCGATCGAGCGATCGAACCGGCACCACGGCTCCACGTGCCGTAGCTCGCGGCGCGCCCCGTGCAGCGTTCGGCCGGCCGATGACGCTGACCCCGTCGGTGGTGACCATGACGTTGCCGGGGTGGTAGTCGCCGTGCACAGGACCAGACCGGGCCGGCCATCGTGGTCGATGACGTCGGTCAGGACCGGCGCGATGCGGTGTCCCGCCAGGCTGGTCAGTGCCAGCGCCTCGGTGTGGTGCCCGTGATGTCCGTGGTGCCCGTGGTGCCCGTGGTGCCCGTGGTGCCCGTGGTGCCCGCGATATCCGGTGCGGCAGAGCTTGACGACTGCGTCACTACACCATGCGTACAACTCGGCCTCGCGCCCGGAGCCTCCGCCACCTTGTTTCCGGGAACTGATCGATCACCCGGGTGATCTTGAGTTCTGTGGTGAGGATTCGGGTACAGAATTCGAGTGCGACGGCTAGCATCCGACGACCAGAGCAGTGACTGGTCACCCGAACAGAGGCCCGCACATGGATATCGCCGAGCGAATCGCTTCGCTTGCAACCAAGATCGAACAGCAGAAGGCCAACATCGCGACGGAAGAGGCGACCAAGAACGCATTCATCATGCCGTTCATCGCCCATGTCCTCGGCTATGACGTCTTCAATCCCGGCGAGGTAGTTCCTGAGTTCACGGCCGACGTCGGCACGAAAAAGGGCGAGAAGATCGACTACGCCATCGTCAAGGACGGCGAAGTTCAGATCTTGATCGAGGCCAAGGCGGTCGGTGCTCCGCTAGCGCTGAACCATGCGTCGCAGCTTTTTCGCTACTTCGCGGTAGCGAACGCACGCATCGCGATTCTGACAAATGGTCAGCACTATCATTTTTTCACGGACCTCGACAGACCCAACCGCATGGACGAGACGCCATTCCTGCAGCTGGATCTCCTGGAGCTCGACGAGTCCCTCATCCCCGAGGTCCAGAAGCTGACCAAGGAGACCTTCGATGTGGACTCCGTGGTCAGCGCCGCCGAGGAGCTCAAGCACATCGGAGCGCTCAAGCGGAGCCTCGCTTCCCAGTTTCGCGAGCCGGATGACGAGTGGATCAAGGGCCTGACCGGCCGGGTATACGAGGGACCGATCACGCAGAAGGTGCGCGACCAGTTCCGCGTCCTCGTCTCGAAGGCGATGCAGCAGTTCGTCGCGGACCAGGTGAACGACCGGATCAAGGCTGCGCTGGGGGGCAAGGTCTACGCCACCGCCGGTTCCACAGACCTCACCGCAGAGGCCTCCGTCGAAGCGGACCTCGACGAGTCTGGCTCTGGATCCGGTCGAGGGTTCGAGACGACGCTCGAAGAGATCGAGGCGTTCCAGATCGTGCGCGCGATCGCCTGCAGCGAGGTCTCGCCCGTTCGGATCGTCCAGCGCGATACGAAGAGCTACATGGGCGTCCTGCTGGACGACAACAACCGCAAGCCGATCGCGCGGCTCCACTTCAACACCGGGCAGAAGTACCTCGGCCTCTTCGACGAGGAAAAGACCGAGACCCGGCACGCGATCGAGTCGCTCGACCAGGTCTACGAGCACGCAGAGCACATCCGGAAGACGGTGCACTACTACGTGTGACCACAGCAGGGACGCCGCAGGCCGGGCCCACCGCCCCGCCTGCGGCGTTCACAGACACGGGCATCGCAGGTACCGGCGGCAGATGCGGATCGTCGATGACTGCTTCCCGTCGTGCCGTCAGCAGCGCCCCGGCTCCTCTTCTCGCGGCTGATCCTGTGTCGCCCGGAGCGTCGCGACGACGGAGGGCCACCGGCCCGCGGTCCGCACCAGGACGACGTCGGCCCGCGCACCCGGGACGAGCGATCCGCGGTCGGTCAGCCCCGCCGCTCGCGCCGGGCCCGAGGTGACGAGGGCTACGGCGCGCGGCAGGTCGGCCAGGCCCTCCCGGACGAGCACCTCGATGACGGCCAGCAACGTGGCAGGCACGTAGTCGGACGCGAGCGCGTCCACGAGCCCGAGGGCCACCAGCTCGCGCGCCGAGACGTTGGCGGTGTGCGAGCCGCCGCGCACCGCGTTCGGTGCGCCGGCCACGATCGCGAGCCCGTCGGCTCGGGCGGCGCGGGCAGCCTCGACGGTCGTCGGGAACTCGGCGACGACGCCGCCGCGGGCCACCAGCGCCTCGATGTCACCGGCGGATTCCGGGTCGTGGCCCGCCAGGCGGATCCGGCCGGCGTGGGCGAGGTCACCGAGCCGGGTCAGGGTCGCGGCGGCGACGTTGGACCGGTCCTCGCGTTCCTGGCGCCAGCTCCGGACGTGGGCGCGTGCGTCGTCGGCCGAGAAGCCCTCCCTGCCCACGAGCAGGCGTTCCATGGCCGCCGGGTCGGCGTACTGCCCGATCCCCGGGGTGTGGTCCTCGTGGGAGACCAGGGGTGGGATGTCGCGGGGCGAGGTGTGCGCGAGCGCCGCCTCGAGCTCGGGCAGCGCGGCGGGGCTGCGGATGTCGAGCCGGTACAGCACCCGCGCGCCGGACGCCCGGGCCTCGGGCGCCTGGAGCGCGTGGAGCAGGTCCTCTGGTCCCGGTAGGCCCGCTGGCAGGCCGACGGGCGTGTGCGCGCCGAAGGGCACGCCGTGGAAGGCGGTGAGCACCCCGCAGCCGGCGAGACGTTCGGTGGCGGTGCGGACGGCGAGGTCGAGCGGGAGGTCGGCGCCGGGGCGCGGCTTGCGCTCGTGGGCGAGGACGTCGGTGTGCACGTCCACGAGGCCGGGCAGGCAGAGGGCTCCGCGGCCGTCGAGGTCGGGGCGCGCTCCGGGCGGTCGCGCGCCCACCTCGACGATGCGGCCGCCGCGCACGACCACCCAGGCGTCGTCGACCACCCGGTCGGGCAGGACGGCGGTGACGCCGCCGAGGGTCCAGTCCCCCGGAGTCTCCCCGAGCGGCCAGCCCCCGGCCGGCGCAGCCCGCGGCGTGCTCGACGCATGATTCACCGCCACAGCATGGTTCACCGCCACAGCATGGTTCACCGCCTCATGTTGTCCGGACGACCTGGCGGGACGGTGAACGACAGTTCACCCGCCGTTCACCACCGCAGGGCCGCCGGTTCTCTCCGCCCTCGCAGACTCGGCGACGGCGCCCGTACGGGGCTGCCAGAAAGCACCGCCTGAACGGCTACGACCGGAGAGATGATGAAGAGCACCAAGACCCTCACCGCGGCGGCGTTCGCCGCCGCGACGGCGCTGACGATGTCCGCGTGTGCCGGTGGTTCCGGGGCCGCCGCGGAGAGCACCACCGCCGAGGGCTTCCCGTCGGTCATCCGGCTCGCCGCGATCCCGGCGGAGAACTCGACGGATCTCGCCGCCGGGTACGACCCCATCGTCGCGATGCTCGAGGAGGAGACGGGCGCCACCGTCGAGGTGAGCCAGGCCTCCGACTACGCGGGCGTCATCGAGGGTCTCATCGCCGACAAGGTCGACATCGCGTTCCTCGGGTCGTTCGCGTACGTGATCGCCACGCACAACGACGCAGCGATCACTCCCCTCGGTGCGGCCATCGAGGCGAAGGACGCCGAGCCCGGCTACCACTCGCTCGGCATCGCCCCCGGCGACAGCGACATCGACAGCCTCGAGGACTTCGCCGGGCACAGCGTGTGCTTCGTCGACCCCGGCTCGACGTCCGGCTTCCTGTACCCGAGCGCCGGCCTCATCGACGCCGGCGTCGTCGCCTCCGGCAAGGAGGCCGACGTCGCAGCCGGTGTCCAGCCCGTCTACGCCGGAGCGCACGACGCCTCGGCGCTCGGTGTCGCCGCCGGTGACTGCGAGGCGGGCTTCGCCATGGAGTCCATGGTCACCGAGACGCTCCCGGCGGCCGGCGACCTCGCCGACGGCGACCTGAAGGAGGTCTGGCGCTCGCCGAAGATCTCTGGCTCGCTCTTCGTCGGCAACGACGCGCTCGGCGAGGACGTCAACGCGAAGCTCACGAGCCTCATCACCGAGAAGGCCAACTCGGAGTACCTGCTGTCGGAGGGCTACTGCGACGGCGAGTGCCTGCTCACCGACGAGGACGCCTGGGGCTTCGCGCCCGCAAAGGACGCTGACTACGACGGCACCCGTGAGGTCTGCACGCTCACCAAGTCGGACAAGTGCGAGGGCTGACCGTGCAGCCCGACACCGTGCAGCCCGACACCGTGCAGCCCGACAACGTGCGACCCGACACCGTGCAGCCCGACGCCGGCGAGCCCGTCGTCCGGGTGCGCGGCCTCACCAAGGAGTTCGACGGGACGACGGCGCTGGCGGGCGTCGACCTCGACGTGGCCCGTGGCGAGCTGCTCGTGCTGCTCGGTCTGTCGGGCTCGGGCAAGTCGACGCTCCTGCGCTGCCTGAACGGCCTGCACCGGCCCACGGCCGGCGAGGTCACCGTGGCGGGCACGCGGGTCGACCGCGCGTCGGGGCGCGAGCTGCGCCGCCTGCGCACGGAGGTGGGCTTCGTGTTCCAGCAGTTCAACCTGGTCGGCCGGCTCACCTGCCTGGAGAACGTCCTGATCGGTGGGCTCGGGCGGGTCCGCGGGCCTCGGTACGGCGTCACGACCTACTCGCGCGCGATGCGGGAGGAGGCGCTCGCCCACATCGAGCGGGTGGGCCTCGCGGACCACGCCTACCAGCGGGCCGACACCCTCTCGGGCGGCCAGCAGCAGCGCGTCGCCATCGCCAGGACCCTCATGCAGCGACCCCAGCTCGTCCTGGCCGACGAGCCCGTCGCGTCGCTCGACCCGGAGAACTCGGGCGCGGTGATGGACCTCCTCGTGCGCGTGTGCGCCGAGGAGGGGCTGACCGTCGTGTGCACCCTGCACCAGGTGGACCTGGCGCTCGGCTGGGCGCACCGGCTGGTCGGGCTGCGCAGTGGCGAGAAGGTCCTCGACCGGCCAGCAGCGGGCCTGACCCGGGACGACGCCATGTCGATCTACCGGCACGTCGAACCGGCAGAGGCTCTGGCGTGAGCGCACCGACCACCCGGGAACGCCGCGACGGGCACAACACCGGAGCGCACAACACCGGCGGGCACAGCACCGGCGGCCGGCTCCCCCCGCCGCCCACGCCACAGCAGCGCGCGCTCCGCTGGATCGCCGGCGGTTCGGTGCTGCTCGCGCTCGTCGCGGCGTCGTCGATCGGCCTCGACCTGCCGACGCTGATCGCCGGGGGCGAGGACGTCGCGTCGCTCGTCGAACGGATGCTCCCGCCGCGCGTCGACGACCCCGCGCGCATCGCCGCGCTCACCCTCGACACCGTGCTCATGGCGTTCCTCGGGACGGTGCTCGCGACGTTCCTGTCGGTTCCCCTCGCGTTCCTCGCCGCCCGGACGACGACGCCGCACCCCGCCGTCGCCACCGTCGCACGCGGGCTGATCACCTTCTGCCGCGCGGTGCCCGACCTCGTGTTCGCGGTCCTGTTCGTCCGGGCGCTCGGGCTCGGTGTGCTGCCCGGCGTGCTCGCCCTCGCGCTGCACTCGGTCGGCATGCTCGGCAAGCTCTTCGCCGACGCGATCGAGGACGCCGACCCGGGCCCCCGCGAGGCGGTGCGCAGCGTCGGCGTCGGCCCGCTGCGCGAGCTGCTCAACGGTGTGGTGCCCCAGGTGGTGCCCGCCTGGGTGTCGGCGTTCGTCTACCGGGTCGACATCAACCTGCGCACGTCCGTCGTGCTCGGCTTCGTCGGCGCGGGCGGGATCGGGTTCGCCCTGCAGGACGCGCTGCGCGGCCTCGTGTACCCGAAGGCGCTGGGCATCGTCGCGATCATCCTCGTGGTCGTCGCGGCCATGGAGCTGCTGTCGATGGCGGTCCGTCGCGCGCTGCTGGCACCCCGCAACCCGCGCTTCGAGCGCGACCGGGTGGTGCGGTTCCTCTCCGGCGGAGCGGCGCTCGCCCTCACGGTGTTCGCGTTCGTCCGCCTCGGCATCGACCCTCTCGCCCTGGTGACGTCCGTGCCCGACCTGCTCGCGGTCGCCGGCCGCACCTTCCCCCCGGATCTGACGTCGCTCGGGCCGGTGCTCTGGGAGGCCCTCCTCCAGACGCTCGCCATCGGGCTCGTGGCGACGGCGATCGGCGTCGTGCTGTCGCTCCCGCTCGGCCTGCTCGCGGCCCGGAACGTGGCGCCGCACCCCGTGGTCCATGCCGCTGCCCGCACGACGGTGCTCGTGGTGCGGGCCGTCCCTGAGCTCGTCCTCGCGGTGATCCTGGTCGCCGCCGTCGGGCTCGGTCCGGTCGCGGGTGCCATCGCGCTCGGCATCGGCTCGATCGGGTTCCTCGGCAAGCTGGTCGCCGACGCCGTCGAGGAGATTCCCGCCGGGCCCGCCGAGGCGGTGCGGTCCGTCGGCGGCGGCTGGTGGAAGGTGCTCTTCGCGGCGGTCCTGCCCCAGAGCCTGCCGTCGGTCGTCGGCTCGACGCTCTACCTGCTCGACGTCAACATCCGGACCTCGACGATCCTCGGGATCGTCGGCGCGGGCGGCGTGGGCTTCCTGCTGTTCGAGGCGGTACGCACGCTCCGGTTCGAGGTGGTCGGCGGCATCGTGCTGCTGGTGTTCGTCGTCGTCCTGCTCATCGAAAGGCTCTCCGGGTGGATCCGCGCACAGCTGACCTGACCACTGACCTACCTTCCGCCCTCCCCGCTCCCGCTCCGCCCGGCGGCCCTCTCACGGGCCGGACCACCGTGGCCCTGTGGGAGGGCGGCGACGCCGTCCGGCTCGTCGAGGTACCGCTCCCCGAACCGGGCCCCGGTGAGGTGCTCGTCCGCATCCGGCTCGCGACGGTCTGCGGGAGCGACCGGCACACCGTGTCCGGGCGGCGCGCGGCGCCGGTCCCCTCGGTACTCGGGCACGAGGCGGTGGGCGACGTCGTCGCGACCGGTTCCGGCGGGGCCACCGCTACCGCCGGCGCCGCCGACGCCGACGCCGACGCCGACGCCGCCGACGGTCGTCCGCTCGCAGAGGGCGACCGGGTCGTGTGGGGCGTGACCGTCGCGTGCGGCGCCTGTGACAGGTGCACTGCCGGACGCACGGCGAAGTGCCGGTCGGTCCGCAAGGTGGGGCACGAGGGGTTCGCGTCGGCCTGGCCGCTCAGCGGGACCTACGCCCAGCACATCCTGCTGCCGCGCGGCGCGACGATCGCGCACGTGCCGGACGCCCTGCCCGACGAGCTGGCGTCCCCCGCCGGCTGCGCCACCGCGACCGTCATGGCCACCCTCGAGGCGGCCGGACCGCTCACCGGGCGCCGCGTCCTGATCAGTGGCGCGGGGATGCTCGGCATCACCGCGGTGGCCGCCGCACGCGCAGCCGGCGCGGCGCAGGTCCTGGTCACGGACCCGGATCGCGCGCGGCTGGACCTCGCGGTGCGCTTCGGCGCCACCTCGACGCACGGTGTCGAGACGCACGGTGTCGAGACGCACGGTGTCGACGTGCCGGGCCCTGTGTCCGACGGCACTGCCGCGCTCGGCCCCGTCGACGTCGCGATCGAGCTGTCTGGGGCGAGCTCCGCGGTGGCCCGGTGCCTCGACGCCCTCGACGTCGGCGGGCGGCTCGTGCTGGCCGGCTCCGTGGCGCCCGCACCGTCCGTCCCGCTCGACGCGGAACGTGTGGTGCGCGGCTGGCTCACGATCACGGGCGTGCACAACTACGAGCCGCGACACCTGCGGGCGGCCCTGGAGCTGCTCGCCCGCACGTGCGACACGGTGCCGTGGCACGAGCTCGTCACGCCCGCCGTCGGGCTGTCTCAGGTCGGGCGGCTGCTCACCGGTCCGGCCGGCGTCGCACCGCGCGCGGCGGTGGTCCCATGAGCAGCCGGCTCGTGCAGCGCCGGCTCGTGGGCACCGAGCTCCACGATGACGCGGACGGCGTCCGCGCGCACCCAGCGCTCCGTCGAGAGCAGCGGCGGCCCGTCGACGCCGTCGCGCGCGAGGCTCGCGATCAGCCAGGCGGGGTCGCCCGGCCGACAGCCGAGGCCGGCGCTCGCGTCGTCGGGCGCGGACTCCATGCTGGCCCGCGTCCACGCGCGCTCCGGCCGCACCCTGGCGACCCCGCGCAGGATGGCGTCCAGCGACTCCTCGTGGCGCAGCGCGGTCGGCAGCTCGGGCACGAGCGCCACCGTCAGCCACTCGACGCCCCACGCGGCGGGCATGCCGTCGATGAACGACCGACGCACGAGGCGGAAGCCGGGCTCCCCCGGCTCGGTCCCGAGCGCGTTCGCGACGGAGGGCGGCAGCGGGACCTCGTCGCACGCCAGCACGACGGTGCGCGGCGTCGCCCCGGCCTCGCGGACCGTTCGGCTCCAGGACGGGGCCCGGCCCGGCGCGACGAGGTAGTCGACGCGCCGCCGCGTAAAGGTGCCGCCGCCCTGGATCCGGCTCACGAGCATCCGGCGCTCGAGCTCCACGAGGGCGGCGCGGGCCGCCGCGCGTCCGACGCCGAACCGCTGGCCGACGTCGGCCTCCGACGCGACCCGGGTGCCCGGCGGGACGTTCGCGAGCTCCTCCGCGAGCACCCGGACGATCTCGGTCGACTTGGTCACCCACGGACCGTAACCCGATCAGGTGGCTCCCGCATGAACTCGTACCCGTGCTCCACCGCGCACCCGACCCACCGTCAGAAGGGCCTCCAATGACCAGCTCCCGTCCAGCCCCGACGGCCGCCGGCCACGTGGTGGTCGTCGGCGCCGGAGTGGTCGGCCTCGGCGCTGCCGCCGAGGCCCACCGGCGCGGCTACCGTGTGACCGTCGTCGAGCAGGCCGCTTCGGTGGTCGGTGCGTCCGTGCAGAACTTCGGGCACGTCGGTGTCACGGCCCAGGCAGGCCCGGCCCGTGAGTACGCTCTCGCAGCTCGCGAACGCTGGCTGTCCCTCGGGTCCGCCGCGGGATTCGCCGTCGCACGGAGCGGCACGCACGTCGTCGCCCGGACGAGCACCGAGCTACGGCTGCTCGAAGAGTTCGCCGCCGAGCGCGGCGGCGACGAGGTCCACCTGCTCGACGCCGCGCAGACGCGATCGGCCGCGCCAGTGCGCCCGGAACCGGTGGTCGGCGGGGCGTACCTGCCCCTGGACCTCCAGGTCGACCCCCGGGTCGCGGCGCCGGCACTGGCCGCCTGGCTCGAGAGCCAAGGAGTGACCTTCCGGTGGCGGACGGCGGCCCGCGCGGTCGGCACCGGCCGCGTCGAGACCACCACGGGACGCATCGACGCGGACGTCGTGATCGTCGCCGCCCACCACGACCTCGACCGCCTCCTGCCCGACGTCGCCGCTCAGGCGCAGGTGCGTCGCTGCCGCCTGCACATGCTCCGGGTCCGGCCTTCCGGCACGACGCCGGGCCGCGCAGGGCAGGCGACCACCGGGGCGGGAACACCCGGAGCAGGGTCCGCCGGGGCGCGCTCGACCGGAGCAAGGTCCGCCGGGGCGCGCTCGACCGGAGCAAGGTCCGCCGGGGCGCGCTCGACCGGAGCAGGGTTCGCCGGAGCAGGGTTCACAGGCCCCGTGCTGACGGGCTGGTCCATGGTCCGGTACGCGGCGCTCGCCGCCTGCCCGTCCGCCTCCCTGGTCGCCGACGAGCTCGCGGCGGCGGACCCGGTCGCGGCGGGCTGGGACGTCAACCTGATGCTGACGCCCCAGCGGGACGGGACGCTGGTCGTCGGCGACACCCACCTCCGCGCGATCGACGCCCCGGTGTTCCAGGACGAGGAGGGCTACGCCGTCCTGCTGCGGCTGGTCGCCGACCTGCTCGGCACGGGTCTCGACGTCGTCGAGCGCTGGCAGGGCACGTACGCGACGGCTCCCGAGGAGTTCCTGGTCGCCGAGCCCGAACCGGGGGTGCACGTCGCGACGGTCACCACCGGCATCGGGATGACCACGGGCCTGGGGCTCGCCGCCCACGTGCTCGACCAGGCCGGGCTCACGGACTGACCGTCCCGTCTCGTACCGCCGTTCGCCGCTCCTGCCCGACGGTCCCGTCGTTCCTGCGCACGCCCGCAACGCACCATCCCTCACGCGTCTTCAGCCGCCACGTCGTACCCCACCCGTAGTACCCCACCCGTCGCGCGTCCACTCCCGTGCGACCCCTCTGGAAGGAATCACTCATGATCGCTCTCGCCGCCCTGGACATCGCCGGCACCACCGTGGAGGAGGGAAGCGCCGTCTACCGCGCGCTGCACGACGCGGTGCGTCGGCACGGCAGCACGGCCGAGGTCTCCGACGTCGCGCACTGGATGGGTGCCGACAAGCGCACCGCGATCCGCTCGCTGCTCGCGCTGGGCGGCGATCCGACCGCCGTCGAGAAGGCGTTCACCGACTTCGAGCGGCTGCTCCGCGAGGCCTACGACGCGACGCCGCCCGTGGCGATGCCCGGGGTCGTCGAGGCGTTCGCCGCGCTGCGTGACCGGGGCGCGAAGATCGCGCTGACCACTGGGTTCTCGGCAGAGGTCACGGACCTCCTGCTCGAGCGGCTCGGCTGGCGGGACGGCACCGTGGACACCGTCGTCTGCACCGACGACGTGCCCGCAGGCCGCCCCGCGCCGTACATGGTCCACCGTGCGATGGAGCGCACCGGTGTGCTGCGGACCGCCGACGTCCTTACCGTGGGCGACACCGTCCTCGACCTCGAGGCCGGGTCCAACGCCGGGGCCGGGGTCGTGGTCGGTGTCCTGAGCGGCGGAGTGCCCCGACAGACGCTCGCGACGGCGCCGCACACCCACCTGATCCCGTCGGTGGCGGAGCTGGGGGACGTGCTGGCCGAGCTGGACGACCAGGGCACCGGGTCGCCGCAGATCAGCCGACCGGCGGCACCGTGAAGCTCGGATCCTCGACGGGTAGGTCCGCCGTGTACGCCGCCAGGTAGGTGTCGAGCCAGGTGGCACGGTCACCCTCCGTCGCGGTGTCGTCCGCCGGGTCGTCCAGCGGCAGCTCCAGCCGTGCGTTGCTGACCTTGATCGTCTTGCCGGACGGCGTGTCGACCCAGGTGCCGGTCTGGATCGAGCCGATCTCGACGGCCAGCCGGTGCCCGGCGGCCAGGGTCCAGTCGGTCGACTCGAGGTCGATGGTCAGCCGGCCCCCGTGCACGACGGCGGCCTGCTCGACGAACGGGACGGCGGTGCCGTCAGGGGCGACGTCGTGCAGCTCGACCAGGAGGTTGCCCGTTCCCTTGGCGTTCAGGGAGATCTGCGGAGTACCGCCGACGCGCGTGTCCTGCCCGACGGGCTCGGACCACTTGAGGAAGCTCGACCGAGCCCCGTCCTTGTCCTCTGCCGGGCCACCGTCGTCCACGTACGAGCCGCGGCCGAGCGAGATCTTGGCGGTCTTGTCCACGACAGGCCACGTGTCCTCGCCGCGCCAGGCGCCGGTGCTGTCCTGGATCGAATAGGCCGGGTAGTCGACCTTCGGCTCGACACCCTTGAGATGCTCGTCGTAGAAGGCACCTATCTCCTGGAACCAGCCCTCCCGACCCATCTTGAGGGTCCCGTCCTCGGTGCGGTCGTTGCCCCGCACGTGGTCCCACGGACCGAGCCAACCGCGCTGAGGACCCTCGTGGTTGGTGAGGTACTCCTCCATGCCCTCGGGCCGGGTGTTCCACTCGAGGAAGCCCTGAGTGACGAAGAGGGGGGTGTCGCTGCCCTCGGCGTGCTTCGCGAGGTCACGGTCCTTCCAGTACTGGGTCCGTGGGTCGGCGATCATCGTGTTCATGGTGTTCGCCGCGAGGCACTCCGGGTGCTTCGTCTCGTACGCGGCGTTCTCCACGTAGCGGGGGTCGTCGTCCGGCATCTGCGGGAGAGACGCGATCTGGTTGTACGTGCTGGGGGCGATGATGCCCTCCTGGCGGGGTACACCGTTCGACCTGACCCGGTCGTACATGTCCCAGATAGGCTCCTGGGCGACGACGGCCTTGAGCGCGTCCTGGTCCAGGTTGTTGCCGATCAGGCCGGTGAGGGCGTCGTAGGACTTGCCGTACATGCCCACCGCGCCGGTCGACCACGACTGGTCGGCGGCCCAGCCGACGGCTGCCTTGACGTCGGCCTGCTCGCCGGGTCCCGCGAAGTCGATGCACCCGGTGGACCCGCCGTAGCCCCGCACGTCCACCAGGACGAGCGCGTAGCCGCGGTCGAACAGGTCGATGCCCTCGACCAGATCGCCGAACCGGTCCGAGGGGCCGGTGTGCGGGTGGTCCTCGACCGTACTCTGCCCCGAGTGCCCGAAGTACGATCCCGCCGACAGGATGACCGGCACCTGCTCGCCCTTCTTCATGCCCTCGGGCAGCAGCACGTCGGCATGCAGCTCGACGTCGGAGCCGTCCGACGACGGGAAGTAGTGCTGTGTCCAGACCGAGCCCTCCGGGACGCGCGCGTTCTCCTCGTGCGTCACCGGGTCGTCGGCGGTCGCGACCGACGCGCTGCCAGGTGCGGAAGACGCCGCCGTACCCGACGCCGCCGTAGCGGCGGGGATCGCGAGCGTTCCCGTCACTGCCACGACGGTGGCGAGTACCGAGGCCGTGCTGACTGCCGCGCGTGATCTCTTCACGTGCTCCTCCTGGGGGTCGGGGTGAGGTGCGAGCCGTGCTACCTGCCGTGCTGCCGGTCCGGATGAACCTGGCATGCGATGAAACTGGCATGCCCTGATCACACCCGACGCACCACCCGGCGGCCAGTGCGACCACGTCACGACCTGACGGTGACATTCCTCGCGGTGCGGTCATGACGCGACGTCACTGGTGGTGCCGTGGAGCGGCACGAATACTGGGGGCGTCCCTTCCCGCTCGAGACCGGAGACCCATGGCGACCAGACTCCCGCCCGTGCTGCCCACGGGCAGCGCGACCGCCATGGCCGCGCGCGACGAGGCGTCGCACAAGAAGGCGTCGCGGGGACAGCTGCGCAGGCTCAATCTCGTGCTGCAGGTCCCTCCCGTGGTCGGCGCAGGGATCGTGCTGGTGGCCGTGGACGCGCAGACCTGGTGGGGCACGGCGGTCCTGGTCCTGGGCCTGGTCACCGCGGTGGTCGCGATGGAGCGGTGGGCGGCGGAGGACCTCCGCCGTGTCGCGGTCCCCTGCCTGGTCGTCACCGCAGCGGTGTGGCTGTTCGGCGCGTCGGTTGCCGACCTGCACACGGCGTTCTACGGCATGACCGTCGTGGGGTCACTCGTCGTGCCCCGTCTGTCCGGCCATCGGATAGCTGCGGCCTTCGGCCTGGTCACATTCGTCGGCGCCGTGGGTGCCGCCCGGCTCCTGGTCTCCTCGGACACCGTGCCCGATGTCGTGTTCTCGTACGTCGTGATCCCGGTGGGAGCGACAGCGCTGGCGACCGTCCTCATGTTCGGCAACGAGATGTACAACGACGTCATGAAGGAGACGCGCGAACGCGAGGCGGAGCTGGCCGTCGCCCGGGAACGCATCCGGTTCGCCGGCGACCTGCACGACATCCAGGGCCACACGCTGCACGTGGTGAAGCTGAAGGCGACGCTGGCCCAGAAGCTCGTGCACAGCGACGTCGTGCGCGCCGAGGAGGAGCTGCACGAGATTCATTCCCTGATCGCCGACACCATCACGCAGACCAAGGCACTGGCACACGCGCAGCGCCGCCTGAACCTCTCGGCCGAGCTCGAGAACGCGAAGAACCTCTTCGAGGCCGCAGGCATCCGCGTCTGGGTCGACCGCGAGACTGACATCGACACCCGGACCAGCGAGCTCCTCGGTCAGGTCCTGCGCGAGACGACGACCAACATCCTGCGGCACGCCCAGGCGACACACGTGCGGATCACGCTGGGTGGGTCAGGCATCACCGTCGTCAACGACGGGGCACCGGACGGACCGCTCCCCGAGCTCAGCGGCCTCGCCTCCCTCAAGGACCGGGTCGCCGACGACGGCGGCGAGCTGACCGTGGAGCAGCACGACGGGCAGTTCCGGACGGCGGCCGCGTTCCCCGGCGTCGGGCACCGCGCAAACGACCGAGCGACAGCGCTGGAGGGCAGGAGATGACCACCGTCGTACTCGCCGACGACGAGGCCCTGCTCCGCAAGGCACTCGCGGCGCTGCTCCCCCTGGAGGGCGAGATCACCGTGCTGGCCGAGGCGGAGGACGGCGCGGCAGCCGTCACGGCGACGCTCCGCCACCGGCCCGACGTCCTCGTGATCGATCTGGAGATGCCGGGCATCGACGGACTTGGCGCCGTCGCGCAGATCCGCCGCGAGCTTCCCGACCAGGTGATCCTCATGCTGACCCGGCACGCCCGACCCGGGGTGCTGCGCAAGGCCTTGCGGCTCGGCGTCCAGGGATTCGTCAGCAAGTCAGCGGAGCCGGCCCACATCACCTCGGTCATCGCGACCCTGCACGGGGGCAAACGCTGGATCGACCCGGACGTCTCGGCGCTCGCCGTCACCGACGACTGCCCGCTCACCGACCGGGAGATCGACGTGTTGCGCGTGACCGGCCAGGGCTACTCGGTCGCCGAGATCGCCACGCAGCTCCATCTCGTGGAGGGCACCGTGCGCAACTACCTCTCCAACGCGATGCAGAAGACCCAGACCCGGACCCGCCACGAGGCAGCCCGATATGCCCGAGAGCACGACTGGCTCTAGGCCCGGGTCGCGGTTAGCGCAGGGCCTTCTTGACGAGCTCGGCGATCGCGGCCTCACCGGCTTTGTCGAGGCCGGTCAGGGCGTACGACGTCGGCCACATGCCGCCGTCCTCGTCGAGCGCCGCCGCGACGCTGAACCCGAACGTCGAGTAGCGCTCCTTGTCCACCTGTCCGCTGCGGAAGAAGCACACGACCTCTCCGTCCCGGGCGTAGGCGGGCTGCCCGTACCAGAGCTTCGGTGCCAGCTCCGGGGCGGCAGCCGTCACGATGTCGTGCACACGAGCGGCCAGCTCCCGGTCCGGCGACTCCATCTCAGCGATCTTCGACAGCACCGCCGCCTCGTCCTTGGCCGCCTTCTTCGCGCCGCGACCGTCGCGGGCCTCCTCCTTCAGCTCGGTGGACCGCGCCTTCAGCGCGGCGCGCTCCTGCTCGGAGAACACCCCGGCCGAAGACTCGGCCCGCTTGTCTTCGCCTGCCTTGGACGTGCCTGCCTTGGACGTGTTGCTCATAGCGATCTGCTCCTCCTGCAGCAATGGGCTCCCGCCCGCTCGTCGGTGACTCCGACGCTAGTCGCGGCGGCCGCGGCGGGCTTCTCGATTCCTGATCGCCTCGAGCCCACTCGACGTTCGACCTGCCGGCGGGCGTGCGCTGGGTGTCGTAGCCGACCCCGTCACGCGGCCCCTGCCGTCCGCCGCGACCGGGGCGAGACTTTGCCGGTACTGTCCGACAGTTGCCTACGAGCACCGCCCCGGTACGCCGTGCGCGACGTCGGCCATGATCCTGCTTGAGCCCCGAAGGACGACGCATGCCGTTCACGCTCTCCCATCCTGCGGCCGTGCTGCCATTCCTGCGGCGCCCGTTCAGCGCCGCTGCGCTGGTTGCCGGGGCTGTGGCACCCGACATGCCGTACTTCGCCCGCAGCGTGCCGGTCCCGGTGACCGCCCAGTCCTGGTACGAGCCGTACATGAACGCGACGACGTCGCACGGCCCGCTCGGCGCCGTGACCGTCGCGCTCCCCTACGCGCTGGTGCTGTGGGGCCTGTACCTGGTTGCCCGGCGCCCGGTCGGCGCCCTCCTGCCCGCGGGAGCTCCGCCTGCTCCTGAGCCGGACGGCACGATCGCGCTGCTGCGGCGCGGCGGCTGGGTGCTGCTGTCCCTCCTGATCGGGATCGCCACCCACCTGGTCTGGGACTCCTTCACGCACAGCGACGGATACGTCGTGCTGCACGTACCGTTCCTGACCGCTCAGCTGGCCGGCGAGCTCACGTGGGCCAGGGCGCTGCAGCACGTCAGCACCGTCGGCGGGCTGGTGGTGCTCGCCGTGTACCTGTGGCGGCGCCGCTCCCGGCTGCTGCCAGGGAGCGCGCCGGGCCGGCGCCGGACCTGGTGGATCCTCGGGGTCGCCGGCGGGGTCGCCGCCGTCGGCGGAGCCGTCAGCACCGTCGAGCTCTGGGGCGGCGCCTCCGAGCTTCCGGCGCGCGACCTGGTCGAGGTGGTGCTCTCCGACGTCGCGACCGGCGCCGGCGCCGCGCTCATCGCCGCGCTGTCCCTCTACGTGGCGGTGTGGTGGGCGGTCCGAGGTGTCCGCGAGGTGGGTGCGGTACGCCAGACCCACTGACGGCTCTGCGTCAGGTGCGGTGCGCCGCCACGCCGCCCACAGTGCGTCGACTGCCGCTCCTCCCGGGCAGCCGCGGCCAGCTCCCCGGGTCAGAACGCCCGGTAGTCCGCGATCGGTAGCTTCGGCCCACGACGCGGTGCCTTGTGCCGCCCGTCGATCATGAGCAGCCGGACCACCCGGTGCCGGTGCGGGGCGTACGGCGCCAGCAGCCGCAGCATGCCGCCGTCGTCCGTGCGCTCGCCGGACAGCGCCCAGCCGACGGCCGCGGGCAGGTGGAAGTCGCCAACGGAGACGGCGTCGGCGTCGCCGAAGGCCCGCTGCGCCACCTCCGCCGACGTCCACACCCCGACGCCCTGCACCTTCTCCAGCCGTAGCCGCGCCTCGGCGGGCGCCATCGCGCACGCCTCCTCGAGCCGCGGCGCCACCAGGGCGCACCGCGCCACGGTGCGGGCACGTCCTGGGTCGACGCCGGCACGGTGCCAGTCCCACACCGGCACCCGGGTCCACGTGCGCGCGTCGGGCACGACCCGCAGCCCACCGGGCACGTCCGCCGGCGCCGGGCCGGGCGCCGGCGTGCCGTGCCGCCGCACCAGCCACCGCCACGCCCGGTGCGCGGTCACGATCTGCACGCGCTGCTCCAGCACGGCGGGCACGAGCGCCTCCAGCACCCGGCCGGTCCGCACCATCCGCATCCCGGCCGCGCGGCGATGGGCGTCGCGGACCTGCGGCGGGGGCGCGAACCCCGTGGTGTCGTCGTCCTCGCCGAGCAGCGCCGGCAGGGTCTCCGCGGCCTCGCGGGCGCCGTCGCCCCACAGGTGCACCACCACCTCGTGCGGCCCGGCCGGAACGAACCGCTGCGTCACCGGCCCGGTGTGCAGCAGCGACGTGCGCCAGACCGTCCCGTCGACCCCCCGGTGAAACGTCGGGTCCGCAGGCCCGTGCCCGAGCGGCCCGAGCGTCAGGGCGACGTCGAGCCGGCGGGGGGAGCTGTGACGGACGGTGAGCACATCCCAGTGGACCACGTGCCGCCCGGTGGACCGGAACCGGGCAGCGGAGCGCGGCCCCCGAGTCAGCCGACCGCATGCTCCGTCTCGACCCGCGCTACCTCACCCACGACCGTGTCGACGAGCAGCGGGTGACCGAGCGGCCGGAAGTGGCCGGACAGCGGGAGCTCGACGTTCCGCGCGCCCGGGAGCCGGCCGGTCTCGGGGATGTGCGGGTCGAACCGCGGGAACACGGCGGTGATGCGCTCGTTGACGAGCAGCTCACCGGCGAGCGCCAGCAGCACCGGGTCACGCGGGTCGAACGACCGCAGGGCCCCCGTGAGCATGTACCGCGCCCAGCGTGAGCCGGTGAACGGCGTGGCGATGGCGACCATG
Organism: Promicromonospora umidemergens; assembly: GCF_024171995.1. Taxonomy (GTDB): domain Bacteria; phylum Actinomycetota; class Actinomycetes; order Actinomycetales; family Cellulomonadaceae; genus Promicromonospora; species Promicromonospora umidemergens. The sequence continues at coordinate 420,326 of NZ_JAMTCT010000002.1, forward strand.
CCGAGCACCCGGTCGCTCGCGGGCGAGAGCAGCACGCGCTTGCCGATGAGGCCGCCCTTGCTGTGCGCCACGAGCACCGCACCGCTCAGCCCGGTGCGCTCGAGGTGCTCGGTCACGACGTCGGCCGCCTCGGGGACGGGCCGGGCGTTGTGCCCCAGGCCCTGGACCGCGTGGACCGGGTGCCCCGCGCGGGCGAGGGCCGTCGCCACAGCGTCCAGGAACTCCCACGTCTCGTAGATACCGGGCAGGAGCACGACGGGCGCCCGGTGACCGGGAGCCCCGCCGGCCGCCGTGGGCAGCGCCGGGCGCCGGACGAGGTGGCGCAGCTGCCGGTCGGTGGCCCACGCGTAGTCGGCGGCCCACGCGCCGAGCCGGGCGAGCCTGCCGCCCGGTGAACGACGTCGCTCGGTCACTCGATGCCCCGTCCCGCCGACCGCCACGCCTCGAGCACGATCTCAGCGACGCCGCCGGGGTCGGTGTCCATGGAGTGATGCCGGCCGCGCACGGTGCGGTGCCGGCCGAACGGCGCCCGGGCAGCGAGCAGCTCGATCCAGTCGGGCGGCGCGACGGGGTCACGCCTACCCCGGACCACGACGACCGGGACGGTGGAGCGGGGCAGGACGTCCTCCAGCCGGTACTCGATGACGTGGCGGAGCTGCCCGAGGTAGTACGGGGTGCGGCAGCGCACCAGGGCGTCGACGAGCAGCACGCCGATGGTGCGTGGACTCTCGCCGACCGCGTCGACCGCCAGGCGTGCCGCCTGGCTTCCGAGGCTGCGTGTGCCGGGCTCCGCCGTCGGCCCGATGAGGACGCCCGTGGACGCGACGTCGGGATGGTCCGCGAGCAGCTGGCCCACCACCTGTGCGCCCATGGAGTGGCCCACGACGACCGGCGCGGGCAGCCCGGCGTCGAGCACGTGCTCCCGCACGTACCGAGCGACGGCGGCAGCGTGCTCGGGGATGGTGACGTCGCGGGTCAGGTGCGGGGACGCGCCGTAGCCCGGCAGGTCGACCGCGTGCACCTCGCCGTGCTCCACGAGGTGGTCGGCCAGCTTCTGGTAGGCGCGCGACGAGGAGCCCACACCGTGCACCAGCACTACCGCCCGGTCGGAGTCGAGCGGCGCGCGCACATGTCCGACGACCGTGGAGCCGCCGTCGCTGGACCGGTTCACACGGTGCACGATAGCGCCAGACATACCGCCAGCATGAGGGCACACGAGCCCGCCCGCGAGATGCGCCGCACGACAGCGCGGTGTGCTGTTGCCAGAGGGTCACCCGTCGGAGCGATAGCCGTTCACCTTGTGCGTCCCGTCGCACCAGGGCGCGATGGCGGTGCCGCCGCAGCGGCACAGCGCCACGGTCGCCCGGTTGCGCGGCACGGGCTCGCCGTCCGGTCCCAGGATCTCCGCCGGGCCGCGCACCAGCAGGGGCCCGTCGGGGCAGGCCGTGACGGTCACCTCCCCGGCATGCGTGACCCGGGCATCGTCCGACGTCGTCATGCGGCCTCCTTCAGGCTCGGTGGTCCGGGGTGTCGTGGTCCGGGGTGTCGCCGGTGCCGGACCGCTGGGTGCCGGACCGGTGTGCGGCAGACCGCAGCTCCCTGCCGCGCTCCACCTCCTTCTGGCTCTTCGCCGCGCGCTTCTCGCTCGCGCGCGCGTCCTTGGGCGGTAGCTGCAGCAACTCCTCCGCCGCGATGCCGGCCTGGAGCTCGCGACCGCGCTCGAGCTCCGCGTCGAGCTCGGCGCCGAAGAGCAGGGCGAGGTTCGTGATCCACAGCCACAGCAGGAACACGATGATCCCGGCCAGGGACCCATAGGTGGCGTCGTAGCTGGCGAACGTCGCGACGTAGAGACCGAAGGCGGCGGACGCCAGCATCCACACGAGGATCGCGACGAACGCGCCGACGCTGAGCCACCGCATCCTGGGCTGCCGGACGTTCGGCGTGACGCGGTACAGGATCGCGACCAGCACCACGACCAGGAGCAGCACGACAGGCCACTTGGCGATGCTCCATACCGTCACGGCGGTCGAACCGAGGCCGACGGCGTCACCCACCGCGCGGGCGACCGGTCCGCTGAGCGCGAGCGACGCGACGACCAGGGCGGCTATCACCACCGCCACGAGGGTGACGAGCAGGATCACCGGCCGGAGCTTCCACACCGGGCGGCCCTCGTCGACCTCGTAGATCCGGTTCATCGCGCGTCCGAAGGCGCCGACGTACCCGGAGGCGGACCACAGGGCGAGGACGATACCGAGCACGAGTGCGAACCCGGCCCCGCCCCCCGCCGCGGCGGCGTTCTGGATGAGCGGTTCGACGACCGCCAGCGCGTCCGGTGGCACGACACCCTCGAGGGTGCCGATCACCCGCTCGACCGCTTGGCCACCGCTCCCCACGAGCCCGAGCACCGAGACCAGCGCCAGCAGGGCGGGCGCCGCCGCGAGCACGGCGTAGTACGTCAGGGCGGCGGCGAGGTCCAGGCACTGGTCTCGCGAGAACTGCCGCACCGTGTTCCGCAGGACGTACGTCCACGTCGTGCGGTGCAGGGCCTGCGGTGCGTCCGGCTTGCGCCGGTCGTCGGGCGCCGGCGCGCCGACCCGGTCGGACGTGTCGTTGGTGTCGGTCATGTCATCTCCCAGGACAGGTCGGCCGGTGCCGGCCGGGAACACCGGCACGGCACCGGCCGACGGCAGAGGGCTGCGCCCGGTGTCAGCCCTTCCGGGTCGTGTGCGAACGGACGTCGGCGGCGGCCTCGCGGCCGTGCTCACCGACCGACTGCGCGGCGTCCTTCGCAGAGTCCCGGACGGCCTCCATGCTCTCCCTCGCGGGCTGCTTGAGGTCCTCCGCGACCTCGCTCGCCGTCGACTTCATGTCGTCGACGAGCGGTGCGGCCTTCTCCTGGGCGGCCGTCGCCGCGCGCTGCTCGGTGCGGCTCGACGGGATGAGGGACGCGACCGCGAGGCCGACGCCGAAGGCCACCAGGCCGACGCCGAGCGGGCTGCCCTGCGTCTGCTCCCGCATCGCGCGCGGTGCGGAGCCGACGGAGTCGGCGACGGACGAAGCGGTGTGCCGGGCCGAGTCGGCGGCCGACGCCGCCTTCTCGCGTCCGCGGTCGGCCGCGTGGTGCGCGGAGCTCCCGGCCGAGTCCCTCGTGTGGTGCGCCGTACCCATGACCCGGTCCTTGACCTGGGACATGCGGGAGCGCATCTTGTCCTTCTGGCGCTGCGCGACGTTGCTGGGGCGTACCCGGTCGCCGAGCGTGTCGACGTCGTAGCTGAGCTCGTCGCGCGTGCGCTCGATGTTCGCCCGGATCTCGTCGGGATCGCTGGTGCTCATGGGTTCTTCTCCTCGTGTCCTCGCAGTGCGTCGGGGATCTTCTTGACCGAGTCGGCCGTCTGCGGCAGTCCTTCCATCGCCTTGATCTCGCTGCGCCCGCGCGCGGCGAGCACTGCGGCGATCACGGCCCAGACCGCGGCGACGACCAGGGCTGACCAGCCACCTCCCATGAGGTAGCTGAGCCCCCACCACAGGGCGAGCGACAGGAACAGCAGCACCATGTGGCCCGCCACCCCGGCGCCGCCGAACATCCCGGCGCCCTTCCCTGCTCGCTTGGCCGTCTGCGCCGCTTCGGCCTTCGCCAGCTCGACCTCCTGCCGGATCAGCGTCGAGAGGTCCCGGCTGACCTCGCTGAAGAGCTCTCCTATGCTCTGGTCGCCGCCCCGGGCATGCCGGTCGGCGGGTCCGGTCGCGCCCACGCTCGTGGCGCCCAAGGGCTCCTGGCCCCTGGTGGTCGTCACTGGCTGCGCCGCGCTGGACGCGGCGAACGGGTCACGGTCGCTCGACATCGTGCTCACCCCCGGTGGTCCGCGGTCGGGTTCCGCCAGGTGTCGTGGGCGGCGGGAACACCGGCGGCGTCTCGCCAGCGGTCGTCGGCACCTGCGGGTCCTGCGGAAGGTTGTCGTTTGCCATGGCCGGGAACGCACCGCTCCGCCCGATGTCCGGCTCACCGCCCTGCGCGCCGGACCCGACGGCCCCCGCGCCGGTACCGCTCAGTCCGCCGGCGTCCGTGCCGCCGGCGCCACCCGCGCTGCTCGCCCAGGCGTTCCCTCCGCCGTACGAGCCGCCGGACGTGCCCGGATCCCGCCGGGCCGCCTCGTCGTCCTGGCCGGACGCGTCCTTCGCTCCGCGCAGGAACCGCCCGACGAGCAGGCCGGCTCCCGCGGCCAGCAGGACGAACGTGCCCGGCCGGCGCCTGGCGAAGTCCTCGACCTCGTGCAGGACGTCGGTGGGCTGCCTGTCCTCGAACCACTGCGCGACGTGGCCGCTGGCCTCGCCCGCGCGCTGCACCAGGTCGGTCGCGTAACCCGGGTCCTGGGTCCCGCCGGCCATCTGGTTCAGCTCGTCGCCCAGCGACCGGAGCCCGCCCGCGAGGTGCTGCTGCTGGGACTCCATCTGGGAGCTGAGCTCGGTCCGCGTGCGGTCCACCAGCCCCCGCGCACGGTCCGTCGCCTCGTGGGCGACGTCGCGCGCGCGCTCCTTCGCGTCGTGGGCAGTCTCCCGGCCTGCGTCGCCGACCCGCGACGCCGCCTCGCTGGCCCGATCCTTGACGCCGGTCGTGTCGCTACCCGCGTCGCCTCCCGTGCTGCCGGGCGCCCAGGCTCGCTGCGAACCGGCCCCCGTGCCGTACGGAACATTCGTCTCGCTCATGGTCGACTCCTGTCGTCGTCCACGCCCGGTACCAGCCGGACGGGTTCGCAGAGCACGAGCCACGGGTGGCCCTGCTCCACCGGTGCGGCCTCTTCCTGACCTCGGCCCAACGTAAGACGCCGTGCGGCACTCGCAACCCGACCGCGATCGGCAGGCCCACCAGCCTTGCGAGCCGACCGCTTCGTGCCCACGATGGGCGCGGCGTCGAGCAGGGGCGCGGCCGGTGCACGATCAGGAGGCTTCACATGACCTCAGCTCCCGTGCGGGACCCCGCGTCGACCGACGACGCCGTCCGGCGCCCCTCGGACGACGCCGCTGCCCACCTCCCGCTCCCGCGCCCGCGCGGCCCGTTGAGCGCCGCACTGCTCGCCGGGCTCACCGCCGGACCGCCCACCGACGACGCCCACGACCGTCTCGCACCCGTGCGCGAGGCGGTCGCGAACGCCCTGTCCGACACGGCAGGCCCGCAGGGCGGCGCCCGCCCCACCGACGAGCAGGCCGACGAGCAGGACGACGAGCAGGACCGCGGCGTCCTCGGCGACGGCGACCTGCAGCTCGCGCTCACGGTCCTGTACGAGCTGCACCACCGAGGTGTCGACGGGATCGACGACGCGTGGGAGTGGGAGCCGGCCCTCCTGGCCGTGCGGCAGGCGCTCGAGCGTCCGTTCGAGGCGGCCGTGCGCGCCCGGGCGGGACAGCCGACGTGCGACGAGACCGACGCCACCGGCGTCGCACGGCGGCTGTTCGAGCTGGCCGATGCCGACGGCGGCCCGAGTCTCGCGCGGTACGTCGCCAAGCACGCCGACGCCGAGCAGGCTCGCGAGTTCCTGGTCCTGCGGTCGATCTACCAGCTGATGGAGGCCGACCCGCACACGTGGGCGGTCCCGCGGCTGCACGGCACACCCAAGGCGGCGCTGGTGGAGATCCAGGCGGACGAGTACGGCGGTGGCACGCCGGGCCGCCTGCACTCCGAGCTGTTCGCGCACACGATGCGTGGCGCTGGCCTCGACGACACGTACGGCCGGTACCTCGACGTGGTGCCGACGCCGGTGCTCGCCTCGCTGAACACGATGTCGCTGTTCGCGCTGCACCGCCGGCTCCGCGGGGCGATCGTCGGCCACCTGGCCGCGTACGAGATCACGTCGTCGATCCCGAGCAGGCTGTACGGCGACGGGTTCCGGCGGCTCGGGCACGACGCCGGTACGACGCGCTACTTCGACGAGCACGTCGAGGCGGACTCGGTGCACGAGCAGATCGCCGCACGCGACCTGGCGGGCCGGCTCGTCGAGCAGCAACCAGCGCTCCTGGACGACGTCCTGCTCGGCGCCGCCGCCTGCCTGGCCATCGACGGCGACGTCGGCGTGTTCGCGCTGAGCCGCTGGAAGGACGGTGCTTCCGCGCTGCTCGTCCCCCTCGCCGACACGCCGGTCTGACCTGCGCGGACGCATCCAGAGCGCGGAGGATCTGGGACGGCGGACTGTCCGAATCGTCCGAACGGCTCTACACTTGAGCTCTCGGGGTCATGAAGCGGCTCCAGATCCGAACCGGATCTGGGAGGTCTACATGTCATCCTTCACACAGACTCAGCCGACCCTCGCGGAAGACGCCGGAGGCGATCTCGCGGCCCCCTCGCCCGGCTTGTCGGCAGCCGACCTGTCCCGCGCCCTCGGCCTGGGGACCAACCTCCTCGTCGGCCGCTACAGCGTCGAGCTCGCCTCGGGGACCTGGTGGTGGTCCGACGAGGTCTACACGATGCACGGGTGGCGGCGCGACGAGGTCGAGCCGGGCCTGGAGGCGCTCCGCTCGCGCAAGCACCCGGACGACCGGAGCCGGGTGGTCCGGGCCGCCGGCGAGGCACTGCGGCTCGGCCGTCCGTTCGCCTGCGCGCACCGGATCGTGGACCGGAAGGGCAGGACCCGGTCGGTGGTCGTGACCGGCCAGGGGTCGCAGGGGCCACGTGGCCGCTCGCCCGAGCTGGTCGGCTACGTCGTCGACGTGACGCCGGTGCAGAAGGAGGCGCTGGCCCGACGGTCCGACGGCGTGGTGAACCGAGCCTTCGTCAGCCAGGCCACGATCGAGCAGGTCAAGGGCGTGATCGTCGCGGTGCGCGGTGTGGAGGAGACCGCGGCCACCGACGCCCTCGTCGCCGCGGCGAAGGGGGCCGGTGTCTCCCTGCGACTGGCGGCCGACCAGGTGATGGCGGCGCTGCGGGCCAGTGACGACGGCACGGCCGTCACGCACGACATGCTGGATCGCGCCCTGGCGGGGGTCCAGCCCGTCGGCCGGCCGCGGAGTCACGACCCCCTGCTGACTCGGCGGCCGCGCAAGCTGCAGAGCTGAACCGGTCTCGAGCTCCCCCAGCGGAGACCGTCGTCGGCCCCGTCGCTCCCCTCGGGAGAGTGGCGGGGCCGGCTCACGACGGCGGTGCGGTCACGCTGTCACGGCCCTCAGCCGAGCGGGATCTGGTCCTTGCGCTCGATCAGCCAGTCCTCGAGCGATGCCAGCGCCGGGTTGAGCTCCGCACGGATCGCCTCTGGATCGCGGATCCCGACGAAGTACTCGGCCGCCTCGGCGTAGAACTGGTACATGTTGCCGACCTCGTCGGCCGCGGGGAACCCCGCGGACCGAAGCTGGTCGTGCGTCATGGGGCGGTACTCGACGGCCTCGCCCAGGATCCTGGCGAACATCTCGGCGAGCTCGACGCCGGTGAGGCGGTCTCCGGCGAGCCCCACGGCGCGGCCCACGTACTTGGCCCCCGCTCGGAAGATGCCGTACGCGGTGCGGCCGATGTCCTCCGCGGCAACCACCGCGAGCGCCGAGTCGTCCAGCGGGTTGGTCAGCACCAGGCGCCCGTCCTGCTCCCGGTGCGGGCCCTGCCCTCCCGTGAGGAACGACTCGTAGAACATAGTCGTGAGCAGGGACGTCGTCGGCACACCGAGGCTGGTGAAGTGGTGGTCGGCCACGCTCTTTGCGTCGAAGTGCGGCACCTTGTAGCCGTCGACGAGCGTGGGCGGCTCGCTGCCGAGGTGCTCGAAGTGCGGCCTGGTGTCCTCGAGCGTGGACCAGACCACGTGCTTCAGCCCCGCGTCCTTCGCGGCCCGCGCCGCGGCGCCCGCCTGGTCGATCTCCATCTGCGGACGGCTGCGCGCCGCCTCTTCCTCGGGCGTCCGCTCGGCCCAGAAGTTGGTCACGACGAAGGCACCGTAGGCCCCGTCGAACGCGCGGCGGACGCTCGCCTCGTCGTCCAGATCGGCCTCGACGACGTCGGCGCCCCGCTGTGCGAAGGCCCGGGCCGCCGCGGACCCGGGGTTGCGCGTCAGGACGCGCAGCGCGAACGGTCGGTCGGGGTCGTCGAGGATCGCGCGGGCGAGCCCGCCACCCTGCTGCCCGGTGGCGCCGACGACGGCGATGATCTTCTGGTCGGTAGCTGTCCTGCTGGTCTCGGTCCTGCTGGTCTCGGTCCTGCTGTTCTCGGTCATGGCGGCATCGTGCGCCGGCCGGCGGTCGGAGCACCACGCCATGCGGTGGGTACCCACGCCAGGGGATGGCTCACCGCGCCGGGACGGTGGACCATGGAGGGCATGAGCGAACAGCGGAACGTCGGGCTCGCGGGCTTTCTCCGCTCTCGCAGGGAGGCGCTCACGCCGGCCGGCGTCGGAGTGAAGACGTACGGCGAGCAGCGCCGCGTGCCGGGGCTGCGTCGCGAGGAGGTGGCGCGGCTCGCGGGGATGAGCGTGAACTACTACACGCGCATCGAGCAGGGCGAGAGCCACCAGATGTCCGACGCCGTGCTGGAGTCGATCGCCGGCGCGCTCCGGCTCGACGAGAGCGAGCGCCTCCACCTGCTCCGGCTCGCCTGGCCCGCGCAGGTCGCCCGGCGCGAGATCCGTCCCGAGCGCCTGCGGTACACCGTGCAGGCTCTCGCCGAGAGCATGACGGACCAGGCGGTGATCGTCGTCGGGCGCCGCATCGACCTGCTCGGCGGCAACCCGCTCGGCTTCGCGCTGCTGGGGCTCGGGCCCGAGCAGCGGCCGAATTTGGCCCGGCAGATGTTCCTCGACCCGGCGATGCGTGACCTCTACGTCGACTGGGAGCGTGAGGCCACCTACCTCGCGTCCTATCTCCGGATGGCCTCGGGCGACCAGCCGGACGACCCGCTCCTGAACGAGCTCGTCGGAGAGCTGAGCATCAAGAGCCCCGACTTCGTCCGGATCTGGGCGGCACACCCGGTCGCCGAGTGCACGCACTCCGTCCAGGAGTACGAGCACCCGCTGGTCGGCAGGCTGTCGCTCAACACGGAGGGCTTCCACCTGCCCGACGCCCCCGCCCAGCGCATCGTCTTCCTCGGCGCGGCGCCCGGCTCGGACTCGGCCGGACGGCTCAGGCTCCTCGGTTCGCTGGCCTCCGGCTGAGCCGGCGAAAACCGGCTCAGCCGCCACGGTTGCTGGGTCACGGACCTGACGTCCGGACCTGACGTCTACTCGGAACGGACAGCGAGCGCTGGGCTGATCGCTGCGGCCCGCCTGGCCGGGTACACCGACGCGATCAGCCCGACGCCAGCACCGATCACCGGGCCGAGTGCGATCCACCCGGGGTGCAGCACGGCGGTCCATCCGTTGGCGGCGGAGGTGGCGACGACGGCGGCCGCTGCCACCGCCGCCCCGACCAGACCGCCCAGCAGGCCGATGAGCAGACCTTCGGTCAGGAACACCGCCGCGACCTGCGCCCGAGAGCAGCCGAGCGCACGTCGCAGCCCGATCTCAGCGGTGCGTGCCATGACCGCGATGACCATCGAGTTCGCAATGAGCAGGATCGTCAGCCCCATGAGAATGGTTCCTGTCCACGCAGCGAGCCGGTCGAGCTGGGTCGAGACACCACGCCGAAGCGAGTCGACAGAGACGACCGGGGATACGCTCAGCCGTTCCGGGGCGGCCGGGCGCACCGCGAGCGCAGCGACCTTCGCGACCTGTGTACCGGCACCAGGTACGGATCTGATCAGGATCTCCGCCTCGCGGTCGTCTCCCGCCATCTCCACACCCGTGGCGTACGGCACGACGACGGCATCGGCCAACGCCGCCGGCCCTTCGCCGCCGAGAAACCCCGCCACGTCGTACGGGCTGCCGTCGATCGACACCTGCAACCCTGTCGGATCGTCCGTCACGGGGACGTCCAACCGTCCGGCGGCGGTCTCACCGAGCAGCACCACAGGCTCCGTGCGGTCGAGGAGGAAGTACCTTTCGCTGGGGCCAGGTGTTCGAGCAGCCGCAAGGTAGCCCGACGTCAGTGCGACGACGTCCGGAGGGCTTGCGGCGCCCTCGCGACCAGGCTCGTCACCGCTCGGAAGCCTCGTCACCACGGGGCTGGCGACCAGGCTCACGTCCAGCCGACGTCCTCCGGCCTCGATCAGATCTACCTCGCGAAGGCGCCGCTCGGTGTCGTCCGGCAAGACCGGGCTCGCACTGTCCGGAATCGCACTGTCCGGGCTCGCACTGTCCGACGCCGACGCGCGGCGCTCCTCCATAGCGCCTTCACCGTCTCGTGTCGGCGCGACCGAGACAGTCATCAGGTCGAGCGTCGACGCAGCGATGTCCGAACCGATCTGAGCGGAGGCGGCGGCGGAGATCCCCACCGATGCGAGCAACGCACCGGTAGACAGGCCGACGGCTGCGACCATCATCAGGGCACGGGCGCGCCGTGAGGACAGCTCGATGAGGACGTCCTCGAGCAGATCCGCAGGCCCTTGTGACCATCGCCCGAGCGTCCTTCTACGCATCGGCGCGCTCCCCGAGCACGCTGCCGCGAACCCTGGTGATCGCACGATGCTCGATCCGGCCGTCAACCAGGTCGGGGCGCCGGTCCGCCCACGCGGCGGTTCGTGCGTCGTGGGTGATGACGACGACAGCGACGCCCCGGGCGGCCTGCTCGTCGAACAGGTCCAGAACCCCCCGGGCGTTCACGTCGTCGAGGTTCCCGGTCGGTTCGTCCGCCAGGAGGACCCTCGGCGACGGCGCCACGGCCCGTGCGACGGCCAGCCGTTGCTTCTCGCCGCCGGACAGCAGACGCCCCGGCGTCGTGGCCCGGTGCGTCAGTCCGACACGACCTAGCACCTCGGTGACCATCGACGCTCGCACGTCCCGTGCCAGGCCAGCCGCCATCAGCCCGAGCGACACGTTCTCCTCGACCGTGCGGTGCCCCAGCACGTGCGACTCCTGGAAGACGAACCCCAGCATGGTCGCACGCAGCCTGTCACGGACCCTGTCACCGACCCGGGAGACGTCCTCGCCGGCCAGGCTGTACGTTCCCGAGGTGGGCTCATCCAGCAGTCCGACGATGTTCAGCAGGGTCGACTTGCCCGAACCGGATCGTCCGAGCACCGCGACGCGTTCCCCCTCGCAGACGTCGAGGTCGACTCCGCGCAACGCCTCTACCGGCGGGTCGACGTCGTAGGTCTTCGTGACCTCGCTCAGCACCATGAGACTCACGAGCCCGATCCCGTCACGGGCTGTCCGCCCTCAGCACCCGTCGTGTCGGCGCCGCCGGAGACGACCACCCGATCGCCGACAGACAGTCCTTCGGCCTCCACCACCGCGTACCCGTCGCCGGTGGCCTTGACCGTTACCGCGACCTTGCCCCGGCCGACCACCGTCACGTAGGCGCCGTCCGGATCCTCACGGAGCGCGACCACAGGGACGCTCAGGCCGTCGGCCTTGGGCGCCACGGCTTCCAGACCCGAGGCAACCAGCGTGTCGCCGTCCGTGAACTCGGGCGTCCCCTCGAAGACGACCGTCACGTCGTAACCCGGCAATCCGCCCGGGGTACCCGCATCGGGTTGCCGGAACTCGCTCACCTGCCGCACCACTCCCCTGACGACCGTGCTCTGGTCGGTGATGGCCCGTACCTCGACCTCGCCGCCGGCCGGAAAGCCGTCCTTGGACGCCATCGGCACCCGCAGGACCAGACTTGGCCGTCCGACGCGGAGAGTACCGAGGTCCCCGCCGCCGACCGGTTCGACCGTGCTGGCTGCGCCGTCGTCACTCTCTGACTCCCCGCCCGTGACGCCGCCCCCACCGAGCTCCGCTCCGACCTGCGCAGCCGACACGACCTTCACCGCCACGTCAGGCAGCCGGACGATCTCCGCGACACGAAACGGGGTCAGCGCATCGAACCGCGCCTCGTCCAGCTCAGCACGCGCCTCGGCGATGCTGTTCTCCACGGCGGCGACCGCCGAGCGATCCACTGCGTCGGGCCCCATCGACTCGTCCGCGGAGACTCCAGCACCGGACTGACCCTCGTCCGACAAGGCATCGTCCTGAGTGCTGGAGACGACCGGCGGCCGAGCGGCGAGCGTCTCCTCAAGCATGGTCTCCGCCTGCTCGACCGCTTCGACGAGCTCATCATCGACAGGCACGGAGTACCCCCGGTTGGAATAGAGCGCCTTGACCGCGCCAGCGGTTCCAGCACCATAGGCGCCGTCGCTACGACCCTGGTACAGATCGAGTGCCCGCAACGCATCCTGCAGCGCTGCCACATCCGGCCCTTCGTCTCCGGGAGCCAGATCCCGGTAGAGCCGGAAGGGTGTCGCCAGCCCGATCACTGGCCGCCCCGAGACCTCAGCCAGAACCGACCCCGATTGCACGGTTTCACCCTTGCGCAACACCTGCCTGGTCACGACAGCTGGAACATCGAGCGCAGGCGCTGGAACCGCAAGCGTCGAGCCCGCCGAATAGCGGCCCTGCACCTCCGTCACATCAGAGTCGAGCGTGCGCTTCTCCACCGGGGCCGTCACCAGTGGATCCCGCTGAGAGTTGGCGACCGCTTCCTCTCATGGCGACTCGACGAAGGTGCCCAGGCCGAAGGCTGCTCCTACCGCGGCCACTGAGCACGCCGCGGTCACGGCCACCCAGGTAGTCCGCTTCACCGAGTCGGCTCAGCGACTTCGGGATGGTCAGCGAGGTACGCCTCCGCGGCACTCAGCAGCTTGTCGAGCTCCGCACGCTGGTCAGCGAGCTCTTGTGTGTACGGTGCGAGAACCTGCGCCTGCGCCTGCGCCCACTCCTTCGCCAACCGCTCAGTGAACTGGGTCTCCTCCTTGCACTGCACCGTCTTCACTGCCAGCTCGATCTGCTCCTCGTCGATCACCCGGGGATCAGCGCCCTCGACAGATCCAGGAACATCCGCGGCCGGCTCCATCCCAGCCTCGCGATAGCACGCGTACAGCTCGTCGAAAAGTTCACCTCCGGCTGCACCCTCGATGAACCGGGAATCGACTTCCTCGACTTCCTCCATCCACGGGGCGGAGCCATATTTCACGTCAAGCTCCTTGACCTCGGGAGAGTCCCAGCAGTCCTCGACGATGGCTTTTTCCTCGTCGGAAAGGTTGCCGTTGACAGCAGACACTTCCGGATTGTTCGAGGAGGCATCACCATGACCTTCAGGCATGACCCCGTTGGCCACCAGATCAGCGTCGGTCAGCCAGGGCTCGACGAACCCGTATTTTTCTGCCTGGCGAATCGTCCACGGACCGAAGAAAGCCTCAGCTCGGTAGGCATTGTTCTCCACATAGCGATCCGTCATGAACCCGACACCCGCTTCGCGAGCGCAGACCGCGGCCGCCGCCCACTGGGCGGAGGTTATGAGATTGCTGTCCTCCCGGTCCGGGACGGTCCGGTCAAGCGGAAGAATGACTGCGCCAATCTCACGGTCCAGGGTATAGGAAGCGTCAGATCCGGCCACGGAGTCGGATGAGTTCTCACCCACGGAAACATCCGAGGACAGATCACCGCCCTGACAAGCCGTGAGAGCCAGGCTAGCCACCGCAAGCACGAGCATTCCGAGTATTCTGTTCACTATGCAATCACCTCTATTAGGGGCCGCCGACCGTTTCTCCGCGTTGGGTGGGCGCACCACGTGCACGCCCACCCAACGCGAAACGGGCTAGCAGTCGTAGAACCACCAGCTGCTGACCGAATCGTTGTGGTTCTCGTTGTACCCGTTGGGAGCGTCGACGGCCTTTCCAGCGCCGTTGCGCAGGTTCGGGTCGCGATAGTTGCTACCCATTCGCTGCTCGCTCCACAGCGCGAAGATGTCCGCGCTGTTTCCGGCGGTGATGCTGTAATACCGGTTGCACACACTGGGAAAGGTGAAACATCATTGTTCCGACGCTCGCCTCGCCGCAAGGACCCTGGACACCGTACCCCATCAAACCGGGCAACTCGCCCATTTCGCCCAGTGGACGGCTGTGCCGAAACCGGTCGTCAGCCCCGGCGCCGCGAGATCGTCCGCCCCAGCCACACCAGGGGGTCGTAGCGCCGGTCCGCCACGCGCTCCTTCATCGGGATGAGCGCGTTGTCGGTGATCTTGATGCCCTCCGGGCACACATCGGTGCAGCACTTCGTGATGTTGCACTGGCCGAGCCCGTGCTCCTCCTGGGCCGCGGGCACCCGGTCGGCGACGTCGAGCGGGTGCATCTCCAGCTCCGCGACCCGCATGAGGAAGCGCGGCCCGGCGAACGAATCCTTGTTCTCCTCGTGGTCACGGACCACGTGGCAGGTGTCCTGGCAGAGGTAGCACTCGATGCACTTACGGAACTCCTGGGACCGCTCCACGTCGACCTGCGCCATGCGGTACTCCCCCGGCGCCAGCTCGGCCGGTGGCGTGAACGACGGGATCTCGCGAGCCTTCGCGTAGTTGAACGACACGTCCGTCACGAGGTCGCGGATCACCGGGAACGTCCGCATCGGTGTCACGGTCACGACGTCGCCGGGTTCGAACACCGACATCCGCGTCATGCACAGCAGGCGCGGCTTCCCGTTGATCTCCGCCGAGCACGACCCGCACTTGCCCGCCTTGCAGTTCCACCGCACGGCGAGGTCGGGCGCCTGGGTGGCCTGCAGCCGGTGGAGGACGTCGAGCACCACCTCGCCCTCGTTGACCTCGACCTCGAAGTCCGTCAGCGCGCCACCGTCGGTGTCGCCGCGCCAGATCCGGAACGTGCCCGTGTAGCTCATGCGGTCCCTCCCTCTGGAGCTGCCGTATTCCCGGGGTGCGCCGCCAGCTCGCTCGGCGTGTAGTACTTCTCGAGCTCGGCGAGGTCGAACAGCGCGAGCAGGTCCTCGCGCATCGGTGCCCGTTCGGCCGGTCCGACGGCGACCCGCGGCAGCACCGGGTCCACCCCGCCGTCGTGCTCGCCGTCGGGCTCGCCGTCGCGGGCGAGGTGCGTGACGAGGACCCGGTGGCGCCAGTCCGGGTCCAGCCCTGGGTGGTCCTCGCGGGTGTGCCCGCCGCGGCTCTCGGTGCGCAGCAGGGCCGACGACGCCACTGCCTCGCTCACGACGAGCATGTTCCGGAGGTCCAGCGCCAGGTGCCAGCCGGGGTTGTACTGCCGGTGGCCCTCGACGAACACCTGTCGCACCCGCGTGCGCAGCTCGCCGAGGCGCCGCTGTGCCTCGGCGACCTCCGACTCCGTCCGGATGATGCCGACCAGGTCGTTCATCATCCGCTGCAGCTCGGCGTGCAGCGTGTACGGGTTCTCGCCGGCACCGCTCTCTCCGGCACCGTTCGCGCCGGCACCGCTCGCGGCGTCCGCCCCGCTCGCACCACCCGTCCTGGCCGACGGCGGGTCGAACGGCGCGAGCGTCATCCGGGCCGCCGCGTCGACGTCCGCCGGCCGGACGTCGGGACGGCGGTCCAGGTCGGCCACGTAGTCCGCCGCGCCGAGCCCCGCACGCCGGCCGAACACCAGCAGGTCGGAGAGCGAGTTGCCGCCGAGCCGGTTGGAGCCGTGCATGCCGCCGGCGCACTCCCCCGCCGCGAACAGCCCCGGCACGCGGGACTGCCCGGTGTCCGGGTCGACGTGGATACCGCCCATCACGTAGTGGCACGTGGGGCCGACCTCCATCGGCTCGGCGGTGATGTCGACGTCGGCCAGCTCCTTGAACTGGTGGTACATCGACGGCAGGCGCCGCTTGATCTCCTCGGCAGGCATGCGGCTCGCGATGTCGAGGTAGACGCCGCCGTGCGGCGAGCCGCGCCCCTCCTTGACCTCGGTGTTGATCGCGCGGGCCACCTCGTCGCGCGGCAGGAGGTCAGGGGTGCGGCGGTTGTTCTCCTGGTCGTCGTACCAGCGGTCCGCCTCGTCCTCGGACTGGGCGTACTGGCCCTTGAACACGTCCGGGACGTAGTCGAACATGAAGCGCTTGCCGTCCGAGTTCTTGAGCACGCCGCCGTCGCCGCGCACGCCCTCGGTCACGAGGATGCCCTTGACGCTGGGTGGCCACACCATGCCGGTCGGGTGGAACTGGACGAACTCCATGTCGATGAGCTCCGCGCCGGCGCGCAGCGCGAGGGCGTGTCCGTCGCCCGTGTACTCCCACGAGTTGGACGTCACCTGGAACGACTTGCCGATCCCGCCCGTGGCGAGCACGACGGCGGGCGCCGAGAACAGCACCAGCCGGCCCGACTCCCGCCAGTACCCGAGGGCTCCGGCGATGGCGCCGGGCTGGTCCGGGGCGTCCGACGGGCCGGTCAGCAGCTCCGTGACCGTGCACTCGGCGAACACGCGCAGCCGGGCCTCGTAGTCGCCGGTCTCGGCATGGTCGTCCTGCTGCAGCGCGACGATGCGCTGCTGCATGGTGCGCAGCAGCTCGAGCCCGGTCCGGTCGCCGACGTGCGCCAGGCGCGGGTAGGTGTGCCCGCCGAAGTGGCGCTGGCTGATCCGCCCGTCACTCGTGCGGTCGAACAGCGCGCCGTACATCTCCAGCTCCCAGACGCGGTCGGGCGCCTCCTTGGCGTGCAGCTCCGCCATCCGCCAGTTGTTCAGGAACTTGCCCCCGCGCATGGTGTCGCGGAAGTGCACCTGCCAGGAGTCGTTGTCGTTGACGTTGCCCATGGCGGCGGCGCACCCGCCCTCGGCCATCACCGTGTGCGCCTTGCCGAACAGCGACTTGCAGACGATCGCGACCCGCAGGCCGCGCTCGCGCGCCTCGATCGCGGCGCGCAGCCCGGCACCCCCGGCTCCGATGACCAGGACGTCGTACTCGTGCCGTTCGATCTCCGTCAAGGCCGGGCTCTCTTTCCGCTGGGCGTCATCCGATCAGGCGCAGGTCGGTGATGGTTCCGCTGGCGACGAGCGCCACGTACAGGTCCGTCAGGATGAGGGTCGCGAGCGTGATCCACGCGAACGTCGCGTGCCGCGTGTTGAGCGCGGACACCCACGTCCAGAGCCGGTAGCGCACCGGGTGCTTCGAGAAGTGCGTGAGCCGGCCGCCCATCACGTGCCGGCACGAGTGGCACGAGGCCGTGTAGCACCACAGCAGCGCGACGTTCACCAGCAGCACGAGGTTGCCGACGCCCACCACGAACCCGTCGGTGGGATGCCGGAACGCGACGACGGCGTCGTACGTGTTGATCAGCGAGATGAGCACCGCGACGTAGAAGAAGTACCGGTGGACGTTCTGCATGATCAACGGGAAACGCGTCTCGCCCGTGTACGTCGCGTGCGGCTCGGGCACCGCGCACGCCGCAGGCGAGAGCGCGAACGACCGGTAGTACGCCTTGCGGTAGTAGTAGCAGGTCAGCCGGAACAGCAGCAGGAACGGCAGGGTGAGCGCCGCGTACGGGAGGAGCGGGTGGTCCGGGAGGAACATCCCGAAGTGCGCCGCTCCAGGCTCCGCCGCGCACCCCAGCGACACGCACGGCGAGTAGAACGGCGTCAGGTAGCGCTCGTCGGCGAAGAAGTACTGCTGCTGGAACGCCCGCACCGTCGCGTACACGATGAAGACCAGCAGGCCAGCCGTGGTCGCGGCGGGCGGCAGCCACCACCGGTCCGACCGCAGCGTCCGCGCCCTGATGGCCGCGCGGCCCGGGCTGTCGACGCCTCGTGAGCCGGTGCTCCGGGCGGTCGCCGTCACGACCGGTCGCCGTGGTAGCCGCCGAGCCCTTCGTCGTCGGCATCGCTGAACATCGCCTCGTCCAGCGGGGTGTCCGGTACGACGACGTGCTCGGGCACGCGGCTGTTCGTCTGCCGCAGGGGCTCGGCCGACGCGAGCTCTGTCGCGTCGATCTCCAGCCGCTCGAGGTCGTTCATGAGCCGCCGCACCTCCGGCCCGTCGCCGAAGGCGCTGCGCACTCCGGACACGCTCTGGCGCAGCTGCTCGATCGAGCGGCGCAGCGTGGCAAATTCGGTGGTCGTCATTCGGCACCTCCTTTGGCGACGCCCCTCACCACGGTGTGAGGCGCGTCACGACAGACTCTGCCGTGAACGCCTCGGTTAAGCAAGGGCAGCGCGCTGGCCGGCGCGGCCCCGCCGGCGCTAGCCTCGCACCAGCGCAGCGACCGCGGCCGCGGCCGCGAGAAGTCCTGCGCACGAAGTCCTGAAGGAGGGCCAGTGTCAGACGCCGACCCGGCGGACCGACCGCACACCCAGGTGCCCGTGCCCGACGGCGGGGACGCCGCCTGCTGGCTGTCCGAGGTCTGCCCCGACTGCGGTGCCCTCAACGAGAGCCCGACGGGCCCCTGCTGGCGCTGCGGCGCCGTCCGTGGCGAGGAACGTAGCGACACGGACGGCGCCGGCGCCGCAAGCTACGGCCCTACCCCTTGATCCCGGTCATCGTGATGCCCTGGATGAACGTGCGCTGGGCGAAGAAGAACAGCACGATCACGGGGATCAGGACGAGGGTGCTGACGGCCATGAGGGGGCCCACCGCCGTATCACCCTCTGCTCCCTGGAAGAACGTCAGGCCCAGTGACAACGTGTAGCTGTTGCTGTCGGACAGGTACAGCAGCGGGCCGAGCAGGTCGCTCCAGGACGCCAGGAACTGGAACAGGGCCACCGCCGCGAGCGCCGGCTTGCACAGCGGCAGGATCACCTGGAAGAAGATCCGCAGCTCCCCTGCGCCGTCCACGCGGGCGGCGTCCGAGAGAGTCGTGGGGATCCCCATGAAGAACTGGCGCATGAGGAAGATGCAGAACGGCACCCCGAAGAACTGGGGCACGATGAGCGGCAGGTACGTGTCGGTCCATCCGATGGCGCGGTATGCGGTGAACAGCGGGACCATCGTGACGTAGAACGGGATCATCATCGTGGCGACGAGAACCCCGAACAGGGCGTTGCGGAACGGCCAGTCGATCCGGGCCAGGCCGTAGCCCACCAGGGCGCTCGAGAACGCGGCGCCGATCATGGACGGGATGCAGATGAGCAGCGTGTTGAAGAAGTAGCGGGCGAAAGGGAACGCAGAGAGCCCGTACGCGTAGTTGCCCGTCGTGATGACCTCGGGGAACCACTCGATCGGGAACTTGCCGATATCGGCCGCCGTCTTCAGGGATCCGCTCACCATCCACACCAACGGCAGGAGGAACACCAGGCTCACGACGATGAGCACGGTGTGCTTGGTGAGGGTGGCGGCGAGGCGCGGCCAGAGGGGGCGCCGGCGCGAGGCCCTGCTGACCGGTTCTGCGGTGCGCACGCTCATGAGGCTCCTCCGTAGTAGACGTGCCGTCCGACCAGGCGGAACGTCATGAGTGATGCGATCGCGATGATGATGAAGAGCACCCATCCGATGGCGCTCGCGTACCCGAGCTCGAAGTTGTAGAACGCGGTGGTGTACAGGTAGACGCCGGAGACGAGCGTGGATCCCGCCGGGTCACCGTTGGCTCCCGCCAGGACGAACGCCTGCGTGAAGTACTGGAATCCGGCGATGAGGCCGGTGACGAGGCCGAACAGCAGGTGCGGGCTGATGAACGGAAGGGTGACGGCGTGGAATCGAGCCCAGGCCCCCGCCCCGTCGATGGTCGCCTGTTCGCGGAGCTCCTGCGGCACTCCCTGCAGGCCTGCCAGCAGGATGATCATGAGGTTGCCGACGCCCCAGAGGCCGAAGATGATCAGCGCAGGCTTCGACCACGCGGGGTCGCTGAGCCAGCCCGGACCCTGGATGCCCACCGAGCCCAGCAGGTTGTTGAGGATGCCGTACTGGGGGTCGAGCACGTAGGTCCACACGACGGCGGCCGCGACGATCGGCACGATCGAGGGGAGGAAGAAGATCACCCGGTAGACCGACATCCCACGCGCCCGCAGGTTGAGCAGCAGCGCGAGCCCGAGCGCGACGGCGAGCCCGAGGGGGACGGAGGCGACAGCGAGAATCGTGGTATTCGTCAGGGACATCCACCAGCTCGAGTCGTGGAGCAGCTCGCGGTAGTTCTGCAGTCCCACGAAGCTGGTTCGGCCACCGACCAGCGACACGTCCGTCAGGCTGTTGAAGAGCGACGTGGTCACCGGTGCGAGGGTGAACAGGACCAGCCCGATGATCGCGGGGGACGTGAAGACCAGACCCCAGAAGAAGTTGTGCTTCTGTCGTCGGGTCCGCGGGATCCAGGGCTGCCGGGCCGGCGTCGCACGAGGTGTGGGTACGGTGGTCCGTGCGGGGTGCGTCGTCGCCGTTGTCATGACCCGTTCCTCTCGCGGAACTCGTCCCATTCCGCATTGGTGATCTCCGAGACGCGCTGCATCGCCCGCTCGGGGCTGATCCGGCCGAAGATCGCCTGGCCGACGAAGATGTCCAGCTGCTGGGTGTAGGTGGCGGCGACGGGGATGGGCGGGCGCACGTTCTGGGCGTCCCGCAGCGCCTCTGCGAAGATTCCGAGCGTGGGGTCCTGCTCGAGCTTCGCGAGCGCCGGCGCCTGGACGATCCCCGGGATGTTGGACATCTCCTCGTAGTTCTTCGAGGTGCCTTCCGGGGACGTCGTCACCCACCGGATGAAGTCCCAGGCCGCGTCCGGATCCTTGGCCTTCGAGGGGATGAACATGTTCCACCCCCCGATCCAGGTGGCGCTGCCCGGCTCTCCGTACCCTTCGGCGAACGGGAACGGCACAGAGGCCAGCTTGATGTCGGAGTTCTGTGCGAGGTTGCTGGCATCGTTGGCCGTCATCGGCATCATGGCGACGTTCCCGGTGCCAAGGACGGGCAAGGAGAATCCTGGTGGGGTGACGGCGACGTTGCCTGCCCCGCCCATCCGTTCGGTGAAGTCGCAGATCCACTCCAGCGCGGTCACGACCGCCGGGCTTTCCGGGGTCACCCGAGCGTTGTCCTGCGAGACGAAGTGCGCGCCGTAGGCGAAGCCGATCGTGTACAGCGAGTTGCTGTAGCCGTAGTAGTTCCAGGGCATGGTGCCGATCCGGGTGGCGCGGCCGCCCTCGCGGCGCAGGATCGCGTCGCTCATGCGTGACAGGTCGTCGAGGGTGACGGGAGGGGATTGCGGGTCGAGGCCTGCCTCGGCCAGCAGTGCCGGGTTGTAGAAGAGCGGGAAGTTGGGGTCGACCATCGCGGGCATCGAGTAGACGCTTCCGGTGACGCTCATCGCGTTCCACACCGTGGGGTGGAAGTTCTGCTCGCCCAGACCCGAGGCGGCGAGGTACGGGCCGAGGTCGGTCGTCACGCCCAGCCCTGTCAGCTGCGGATATTGCTCCGGGGTGACGAAGGCCACGTCCGGTGGGCTCTCGGAGGCGATCGCCGTCAGGAGGCGTACCTGCGTGTCGGGCGAGGGAGGCGCGAAGGTGATGCGCACGGCGACCTCGTCCTGGATCTCTTCGTAGAGCTCGGCCATGGCGACCCATGCCTTGCCCGCACGGCCGCCCCAGAGGTTGTACATCTCGATGGTTCGGGGTCGACCGCCGGCCGGCTGCTTGTCGAGCGCTCCGGAGAGCTCCGCGGCTCCGACGCCGTCGCTCACGACCGTGCAGCCGGCCAGGCTCCCAGCGCCGACGAGGGCACCAAGGAGCACCGCGCGGCGGGAGACCGCCCAGGAGGGGGTTGTGGTGGGACGAAGGCCGAAGGGCGACATCTTCGATCGCGGGCGCGCTTCTGCCATGGAGATCTCCTGTCGACGCTGACGGGCGAACTTGGAACGTTTCAAACTGCCGTGATTCTGCAGTTGCCCACTAACCGAGTCAAGACTTCGCCAGTAAGTGTGCAGATATTTGTGGACGTCGGCCGATATTGGGCAAGCCGCATCCCGAGGCCGTCATTCCGTGGTGCGGAGCGAACGTCCGGCTCGTAACGACCGGGTCTCTGCTCGGAACTGACGGGGCGACCTGCCCATGAGCCGTCGGAACGTCCTGCCGAAATTGGACAGGTCGTAGAAGCCGCTGCTTCGGGCGATGGCCGCGATCGGGTCGTCGGTCGCCTGGAGCAGGCTGATGGCGTAGCGGATGCGCAGGCGCGCGATGTACTCGCTCGACGAGAGCCCCACGACCTTGGTGAAGCGAGCGGAGAAGTACGTCCGCTCCAGCTGGGCGCGCTCGGCCAGGGATGCCAGGGTGTGCGTCTCGCGACAGTTCCGGTCGAGCCAGTCGCGCACGGCGATGATGCGGTCGTCCGACGGGGAGGTCCGTTCGGTCGCCTTCATCAGCCCGCGGTCGATCACCGCGTGCGCACAGGTCGCGAGCAGGGCCGTACGCAGAGCGGACAGCAGGTCCAGGCCTCGCGGACGGGCTGTCTCCTGCACGAGCAGGTCGAGCTGGGCTCGACGTTGTCGGACGGCGCGAGCCGGACCTGGGCGAAGTCCGTGGTGAGCAACCCTGGTGCCGACGGCAGGGGGATGAAGGCTGCCAGCGCTTCGTCGAGCGGAGGCTGCAGGTCCGGCAGCGGGTGCAGGTCGGGGTCGATGAAGACGTTCACGACGTTCAGGCCGTTCTCGTCGGTGAGGAGACTGTGCTTCTGTCCGGTCACCGTCACCGCGACCGATGGCGACACGATCTTGTGCGTCGTGTCGCCCATGAGGTGCTGCCCCTCGCCGGACAGCACGAAGGTCAGGAGCACGACGTCCAGGTGGTGGGGGTCCAGCTCGGGGTTGACGAAGCGCGGGTAGCGCTCTGCGGCCACCCCCGCGTGCCGCAGGCTCGGGAAGTGCTCCCGCAGGCGCCTCGCCGGTCGCGACGTCGACATGGTCCTGGTCCCTCGATCCTGTCGGAGGCCAACATCCTCGCCAAGCTGCCCAAGATACGCCGTGTCTGCTGCAGATAGCGCGCATATCGTGGTGGGCATCGCCCCCACCCGAAGGAGGGTCATCTCGTGCTGCAGATCGATGTCGATGCCGACTCGTGCGTCGGAGCAGGACAGTGCACGCTCACGGCGCCGGACGTCTTCGACCAGGACGACAGCGGGATCGTCATGCTCCTGACCGACGACGTCCCCGATACCTCGGAGGTGCGGGAGGCCGCTGCGCTCTGCCCTGCTCGCGCCATCAAGATCAGGGAGTGACCCATGACCCGAGTGGTCGTCGTCGGGGCCTCCGTCGCAGGGGTCACCCTGGTGCAGGGACTGCGTGAGCTGGGGTTCGCCGGCGAGATCGTCCTGCTCGACGCCGAGAGCGGGCGGCCGTACCAGCGGCCGCCGTTGTCCAAGGAGATACTGCTGGGGACCAGCCCGGAACGCGCTGACCTCGTCGACGAAGCAGGTCTGGAGTCGATCGGCGTGGACTTCCGGCCCGGTGAGACGGCAGAACGGATCGACGTGGCTGATCGGCGATTGCTGACGGCTCGCGGGAAGCTCCCGTACGACCACGTGGTGATCGCGAGCGGCGCAGCACCCACGGTTCCCGCTGAGCTTCGCCACCTCGTGGACGACGGAGCTCACCTGCTCAGGACTCGGCGCGATGCCGCTGCTCTCGCAGCCGTGCTCCGCAGCGAGCGGAGCCTGATGGTGATCGGTGGAGGTGTGCTCGGCTCGGAGATCTGTTCGGCGGCAGTATCCGCAGGGCTCCGCACGATCCTTCTTGCGCGTCCTACGCCGGCGATCGGGCCGCTGCACGGAGTGTTCGCTGCACCACTGATCCCGCTGCATCGAGCCCATGGCGTGGAGGTCAGGACGGAGCCGGCACGGGTGGACCGGTCCGCCGGCGGCTGGACCGCCGATGGCGGTGACCACCCGGCGCTCGCCGACGCCGTGGCCCTCGCCGTCGGGGTCGATGCCACTGCCTGCTGGCTCGCGAATGCCCTACCGACGACCGTCGATGGCGTGCGGTGCGACACCTCGGGGCGGGTGGCACCAGGAGTGTGGGCCGTCGGAGACGTCGCCGATCGCGCGGGCGGCCGGTACGACGTCTCCCGGAGGACGCAGTCCGCTGCCATCGCCCAGGCTCGGGAGGTCGCGCGCCGGATCGTCGGCGCACCTCAGCAGCGCACGGCCGTCCCCTACTTCTGGACCGACCTCCACGGGATCCGGGTGCAGGCGGCAGGCCGCATCCCGCCCTCAGCAGAAGCACACGTGGTCGAGCGCGACGACGCCGGTACACCGGTCGCCTTTGCCGCTGTCGACCGCGGCCGGTGCGTCGGCGCGGCGGCGTGGGGATCAGCGCGGGGTTTCCGCCGCGCACGAGCGATGCTCGGCGACACGACGATCCCGCAGGAGGTCTCACGATGAACGGATATCCCGGAGGAGCCGGACAGCACGCGCTGCCGGCTGACTCGATGCCGACCCGACCGTCCCCGACGTTCGCGCGCTGGAGGGAGTCTGCCGCGCTCGTGCCCCTGGGCTTTCGAGACGGGCACGAAGGACTGCTCGTCACCCGGTACGAGGAGGCGAAGCTGGTCCTGTCCGATCCACGTTTCAGCCAGCAGCCGCAGCGCATGCCGAGAAGCGACGGTCCGGTCGAGGACGGTCGCCCCCCAGGCCCGTTGGACGAAGCCGGCGTCCTGGCTTCGTCCAGCGCGAACATCCTCGGCGTCGACGGCGCGGAACATCTGCGGCTGAGACGTGCGATCACGCGACGCTTCACCGTCCGTTCCGGCCGGACGCATCGACCACGCATCGCGGAGATCGTCGCCGAAGAGCTGGAGAACCTGATCGGCGCCGGTCCCGTCGCTGATCTGCTGGCCCATTTCGCCGAGCCGATCTCGATCCGGGTCCACGCTCTGGTGCTCGGGGTGCCCGATCATCTCGTGGATCGCTACACGGCGTGCTTTCTCCACGGTGCGCCGCGACAGGAGCAGCACGACCTGCTCCGCGCCGCGCTCGACCACCGGCGTCAGCACCCGGGCGAGGACGTGATCAGCGATCTCCTTGCCGACGAGGACCTGTCCTCCGCCGAGGTCGAGGGACTTCTCCACATGCTGAGCCTGTCGGGACGAGACACGGTCGCCTACATGATCTCGACCGGTGTGGTCGCCCTTCTGGAGAGCCCGGAGCAGTACGGCATCCTCGTCGATGATCCCGATCTCGTTCCGGGGGCCGTCGAAGAGATCGTGCGCTACTGCACGATGTTCCTCACCGTGTTCCCGCGCACGGCCACCGAGGCCGTCGCGATCGGAGATCGCACCATCCCGGCCGGTACGACCGTCTCTGTGTCGACGGTGTCGGCGAACCGGGACGAGCGACGGTTCGCGGAGCCGGAGGTGCTCGATGTCCGCCGCGACGCCCGGGGTCACGTGGCATTCGGTCACGGCCCGCACGGCTGCATCGGTCAGCAGGTCGCTCGCGTCGAGCTCGACGAGGCCTTCCGCGCGCTCGTCACCCGCCTTCCGGACCTGCGGCTGGTGTCGACAGCGCAGCACGAGCCCAGCCCGCTCGCGAACCCGGTCGCCACCTACGCGGCCAGACCGGTCCTGGTCACGGGGTTGGATCGATGAGCTCGACCCGTGCCTCCTGCCTGGTGCCCCGCGCGGCGATCGCCGCGACGACGAGCAGCCCCATGACCACGAGCATCGCCTGCCGCAGCCCGGCATGCTCGCCGAGGAACCCGAGCAGCGGCGGGCCGACGAGGAAGGCGAGGTAGCCGCAGGTCGCGACCGCGCTGACCCGCTCGGCGCCACGCTCGGGATCGTCGCCGGCCGCCGAGATCGCCACCGGGAACCCGAGCGAGGCGCCGAGCCCCCAGAGCGCGACGGCGATCCCGGCCAGGACCGGGTTCGGCGCGAAGGCGACTCCCGCGACACCGATCGCCCCGCCCACGGCGCTGACGGACAGGACGGCCGCACGCCCGTAGCGGACCACGAAGGGGCCGCCCGCGAACCGGCCGACCGTCATGGCGAGCGCGAAGCCCGCGTAGACGAGCGACCCGCTGGTGGCGGAGACTCCGTGCCCGTCGACCATCAGCAGCGGGAGCCAGTCGTTCGCCGACCCCTCGGCGAAGGCCATCGCCAGCACGACGACACCGATGAGCAGGAGTCGCGAGTCGCGCCACACGGTGGGGCGGCGCACCTCGGCCCGCGAGGCGCCGTCGGCACGTCGCCCGCGCGTTCCCCGGGATACCCGCGGGGCGGGCGCCCTGCCCGTCCCGACAGGTATCCCAGGGAACGCCCACACCGCGAGGGCGGCCATGACGGCGACCACGGCCAGCAGGTGCCAGAGCACCGGGAACTGGACCGCGGTGAGCCCGATGCCCGCGAGCGCGCCCACCACGGTGCCGAGGCTGAAGCAGCCGTGGAGCAGTGGGAGAACAGGCCGTCGGGTGGCGGTCTCCACCGCCGCGGCCTCGATGTTGAGGCCGATCTCCCCCGCCCCACCGCCGAGACCGACGAGCAGGAGTCCCGCGAAGACCCCCGCCGCCGTCGACGCGCCGGCGCCCAGGCCGACCACCCCGATGCCGACGACCGTGAGCACGGCGCCCACCACGATGACGGGTCGGGCTCCGTAACGCCGGACGAACGCACCCGCCGACAGGACACCGACCATCGATCCGACCGACAGCCCGAAGAGGATCAGGCCCATCCCGGCCGTCGACGCGTCCACCGCGTCTCGTACCGCGGGCGTGCGGGTCACCCACGAGGACAGGCCGATCCCCGTCAGCAGGGTCAGGGCGAACAGGGACAGCCGCAGACGGCGGTAGGGGTCGGCCATGAGGGTGATCGTACGCATGGAACGTACGAACGTACACATCCGCGCCGGAACGATTCGACGCCGGGGGCCGGGCCGATCCGGACGTCACCGACCGGGTACGCGCCAGCTCCCCTGGCACCCGGATCCCCTGGCGCCCAGTTCCCCCGGCGCAACGATCAGACCAGCTCGCGCTCCCGGCCCGCCGTCGGCTCGGTCGGGGTGGGACCCCCGGCGGCGACGGGCACGGCCGGGCGACGGCTCGGCGCCGTCCGCCCGTGCGTCGCGTACATGGCCAGCCCGACGAAGACCAGGCCGCCCACGAGATTGCCGACCACCGTGGGGATCTCGTTCCACACCAGGTAGTCCACGATCGTGAAGTCGGCGCCGAGCATGAGGCCGGCCGGGAACAGGAACATGTTCACGATCGAGTGCTCGAACCCCATGTAGAAGAACAGCATGACGGGCATCCACATCGCGACGACCTTGCCGAGCACGCTGGTCGACACCATCGCGAAGACCACACCCGTCGACACCATCCAGTTGCACAGCACGCCGCGGACGAACAGCGTGAGCATCCCGGCGGCCCCGTGGTCGGCGTAGCCGACGGTCCGGCCCTCACCGATCACCCCGATCGCCTGGCCCACCTCGCTGGGCTCCGTCGAGAACCCGTACGTGAAGTAGACGGCCATGAGGACGGCCACCATGATCGCGCCGGCCAGGTTTCCCACGAACACCAGGCCCCAGTTGCGCAGCACCGCGCGGACGGTGACGCCCGGCCGCTTGGCCAGCCAGGCCAGCGGCGCGAGCGTGAACACGCCGGTGAGCAGGTCGAACCCCAGCAGGTAGAGCATGCAGAAGCCCACGGGGAACAGGATCGCGCCGAGCAGCGGCTCGCCCGTCTCGGTCGAGACGGTGACGGCGAACGCCGCGGCGATGGTGAGCAGGGCGGCGCCCATGAAGGCCCGGATCAACGTGTCCCGCGTCGACAGGTGCACCTTGGCCTCACCGGCGTCGATCATGCGGGTCACGAGGTCTGCTGGCTTCACATGGGTCATGACGGGAGACTCGCGAAGGCGGGTTTCGCGCCGCGAGCCGCGGCGTTACGTTCACGGCGCTTTTTCCTCACCACCCGCTGCCCGACGCCGAGAGCGGTGCTCCGCCCGTCAGCCGACGCCGATGTGCGGCATCAGGTCGAGGCGCTCCAGGATCACTCCCTCGCGCAGCGCCCAGGGGCAGATCTCGAGCTCGGCCAGGTCGAAGACGTCCATGCACGCCTCGGCCACCAGCGCGCCCGGCACGATCTGGTGGGCCCTGCCCGGTGAGACGCCGGGCAGGCCGGCCAGGTCGTCGGCCTCCATGGTGGTGAGCTCGTCGAGGCGTTCGCGCAGGGTCTCGAGCCGCAGCACCCGGCGCACCAGCGGCCCGTCGCCCGCCGGGGCGGCCCCGCAGATGCGCGCCAGCGAACGGAAGGTCTTCGAGGTCGCGGCCGCACGGTCGGGCCGCCCGCCGCGGAGCAGGTTCCCGGCGTTCTGCGCGATCTCGGCGCGCAGGTCGCGGCGCAGGTCGCGGAGCGCCCCGGCGTCGGGCAGGCTCCCGAAGTGCGTGCGGGCGAGGCGGGCCGCCCCGAGCGGGAGCGACCACGCGGCGTCGGGCGCCTCGTCCGCTCCGCCGGCGATCTCCAGGGAGCCACCGCCGATGTCGAACACGGCCAGCCGCCCGGCCGACCAGCCGAACCACCGGCGCACGGCCAGGAACGTCAGCCGGGCCTCGTCCTCGCCGCTGAGCACCTGAAGCCGCACCCCCGTGCGGTCGAGCACCGTCCTGAGCACCGTCTCGGAGTTCACGGCGTCGCGCACGGCGGACGTCGCGAACGCCAGCGTCTCGGCGCAGCCCCGTTCCTCGGCGACCCGCATGGCCTGCGCGGTGAACTCCACGAGGGCGTCGACCCCCGCCTGGCCGACGACACCCTGGTCGTCCAGGTGCTCCGCGAGCCGCAGCGGCTCCTTGTGGAAGGAGGCGGGCAACGGCGCCGCGCCGCCATGGGCATCCACGACCAGCAGGTGTCCCGTGTTAGAACCGATGTCAAGCACGCCCAGACGCATGGAGCAGACGCTACCGCGATCGCCTCTACCGAGGCGCTCGGGAGGGGTCCCGCGGTGATCTGGGTACTTTTCGGTCAGGACGGCCAAACGGCCTAATCCGTACATCCACCCCGAAAGGATCACAGTGGACAGGAAGCGAAAGCGCATGGTCCGCCTCGGCGCAGGCCTCGCCGCTGCGACGCTCGTGTGGACCGGCGTCACCTCCAGCGCCCAGGCAGCGATCTCCGACGACGACCTCCGCCCGCTGGTCATCGGCGGCCAGCCCGCCGAGGAGGGCCAGTACCCGTGGCTCGTGGGTATCGGCTCCTCCGGCGAGGGCACGCCGTGGGAGCGGCAGTCCTGCGGCGGCTCGGTCATCACCAAGACGGTCGTCCTCACCGCCGCGCACTGCGTCGAGGACGCGGTTGACGACCCCGAGGGACTCGTGATCTTCTCCGGCTCCGTCGACCTGGAGTCCGACGAGCTCGTCGAGACCGCGGTGACGGACCTGCACCTCGCCCACGACTACGGCGAACCGGTCGGCTCCGCCAACGACTGGGCGCTGCTGCTGCTCGACGAGCCGGTCGACATCGATCCGATCGAGGTCGACGTGGACCCCGCCGAGTTCGAGACCCTCGAGGCGGTCGGCTGGGGCCAGACGGGCGAGGGCTACCCGACCGTCGCGCGATGGGTCGAGCTGCCCTTCGTCGACGACGAGGCCTGCTCCGACGCCTACCCGGGCGCGTTCGACGGACAGACCATGCTGTGCGCGGGCGACCTCCAGAACGGCGGCGTCGACACGTGCGACGGCGACTCCGGCGGCCCGCTGCTGGCGCCAGACGACAAAGGCCGCCAGATCCTGGTCGGCATCGTCAGCTGGGGCGACGGCTGCGCCGAACCCGGCAGCCCGGGCGTGTACGCCGAGGTGGCCGACTTCAACGGCTCGATGGATGACGCCATCGACGGCTGGGCGGACGGCGAGTAGCGGAGACCGAAGGGGGGCGCCGTCCACGGTGGACGGCGCCCTTCGTCATGAGGTGGGCGCAGCGACGTTCGTGTCCAGGCGCAGCGCGGCCACGAGCTCGCGGTACAGCTCGTCCACCTCGAGCAGCTCCGTGTGCCGGCCGACCGCTCGCACGCGGCCGCGCTCGACCAGCACGATCTGGTCGGCGTCGATGATCGTCGAGATCCGGTGTGCGATGGTCACGACGGCCCCGGTGCCTGCGACGTCCCGGATCGCCGCGGCCAGCGCCGCCTCGGTCAGGCCGTCGAGCTGTGCCGTCGCCTCGTCGAGCAGCAGGATCTCCGGCCGGGCGACCAGCGCCCGCGCCACCGCCACCCGCTGCCGTTCACCGCCGGAGAGCTGCGACGCGTTGACCTCCGTGTCGAGGCCGTCCGGCAGCACCGCCACCCGCTCGGTCAGCCGCAGGGCGTCGACGGCGGCCTGGATCTCGGCGTCGGTGGCGTCCGGCCTGGCATAGGCGAGGTTCTCCCGCAGGGTGCCAGGGACGATCGGCGTGTCCTGCTCGACGTAGGCGATCCGGGCCCGGATCTCGTCGGTGCTCCAGTGCGCGTAGGGGTGCCCGTCGAGCTCTACCCGCCCGCCGTCCGGGCTGAGGAACCGGAGCAGCAGCGACATGATCGTCGTCTTCCCGGCGCCAGAGGGGCCGACGATCGCGGTGTGACCACGCCGTGGCACGTCGAGGCTCACGCCGTCGAGCGCCGGCGCCGCGGCGGCGTCCGCGCCGGCATAGCGGTAGGTGACGTCGTGCAGCCGCAGCACCGGCGGCTCGACGTCGACGCCCGCCGCGTCCCCGTGATCGCTGCGCGAACCGGGCCCGGGGACGCCGTCGTCCGCCTCCAGCTCCATCTCCTCGACCTCGGCGATCCGCGCGGCGGCCGCGAGCCCGGACTGGAGCGACGTCAGCGACATCGTCAGGAGCATGACCGGCATCATCAGCTGGAACACGTACAGCAGGAACGCCACGAGCGTGCTGACGGTGATCGCGTCGGTCGAGACCCGCCAGGCCCCGACGCCGAGCAGCAGCATCACGGCCAGGTTGACCGCGACCCCGGTGATCGTCCAGGACACGTTCTCGAGCTTGACGGCGCGGATGCCGCTGCGGGCCGACGCCTCGGCATGCTCGGAGACCCGGGCGGTCTCGCGCGACTCGGCGCGGGCGGACTTCACGGTCCGCAGGGCCCGGACAACTCCTTCGAGGCGCCCGCCGAGCGCGCCCACGTGCTCCTGTGCCTCCTGCTGCGCCTTGGACAGCCGCGGCATCAGGGCGACCACGCTGATGCCGGCGAGCACCAGGACGACGAGGGTCACGCCGAGCAGCACGACGTCCAAGTAGGCCATGAGCGCCACCGCACCGATCAGACCGATGACGCCGTTGACGAAGTTGACCACGCTGGACGTCGTCGCCTCGCGGATGAGCAGGGTGTCCGAGGTGACGCGGGTGACGAGCTCGCCCGGCTGGCGGGCGGTGACCTCGGGGACGCGAGCGTGCAGCAGGTGGCGGACGAGGCCGGTGCGTGCCGCGAGGATGATCCGCTCGGCCAGCGTGCCGAGCATGATGCCCTGGATCAGCCCCATGGCGGACCCGGCGACCAGCAGGACGCCGAGGATCGTGATCGGGGTGCGCAGGGAGGCGGACGTCTCGAGCCCGTCGAGCACCGCCTTGGTGACGAGCGGCGTCGCCAGCTCGGCAGCGGTCGCCACCGCGCCGAGGACGAGGGCGACGACCAGCACCGCCTTGTGCGGCCTGGCATAGGCCCAGAGGATGCCCGCCTTCTGCTTGGTGGTCCGTTCCACGTCCTGCTCCGTCCAGTCGGTCCAGCCGCAAGCCCGTTCGTACACGAGCGATTCATTCTGCGACACTACTGTCCTATTAAGCAACTGAATTGTGCCGCGAGTGCCCACCGCATACCCTCGGCTGGTGACGACCGAGCAGATCGAACGAGGAGCACGCGCACGCACGCGGCAGGCGGTGCTGGACGCGGCCGCGGCGGTGTGGGCACACGACTTCTCGGCGTCGCTGAGCGCGATCGCCGAGCGCGCCCAGGTCAGCCGATCGACGCTGCACCGCTACTTCACCGATCGCCAGGCGCTGGTGGACGCCCTGCTGCTCGACTCGCTGGCCCGGCTGGAGACGCTGGACGACGGCGGTGCCGCGAGCGCCCCGGCGATGGACACGCTCGAGCAGTACCTGCGTGCAGGGGTCGAGATGGGCGACCGTGTGATCTTCCTGTTCGCGGACCCGAACAGGTTCGCAGGCAACCCGCACTGGTCCGCCGACGACGGAGACGGCGAGATGCGGGCGCTCGTCGACCGCGCCCGTGCGGACGGGGCGATCGACGAGCGGATCCCGACCTCTTGGGCCGTCTCCGTCTACTATGCGCTGCTCTACACCGCAGCCGAGGTCAGCAACCAGGACATGCCGCGGCACGTCGCCGCCGACCTCGCGGTGCGGTCGTTCCGGCGCAGCGTGGAGCCCTGAACGCGGGCTCGCACGCCGGCCCGGGCCTCTCTCTGGCCGGTCAGCGTGGCGCGTCCGACAGCGGGACGGGCGCCGGCCGGTCGCAGGTGCTCTCCACGCTGACCGTCGTGCCGGTGTCGGCGGCCGCGAGCAGCGCGGTCATGATGTCGAGGACGTGGTACGCGACCTCGCCGTTCGCACGCGCGACGACGCTCGGTGGCGTGGCCGCGAGGTCGGCGACGCCGTACCCACGGCCCGCGTCCCGGTACCCGGCGCTGGGCGGGAGGGTCTGCCAGGCGCCACCGAGCTCGTGCAGCTGCACGTCGCCGTCGAACCGGTTGGGATCGGGGACGACGAGCGAGCCCGCCTGGCCGTGGACCTCGATCTGCGAGGCTCGGGTGGCGACCGAGTCGAAGCTCATCACCAGGGTCGACAGCACCCCCGACGCGTGCCGGAGCACCCCGGTCACGTGCGTGTCGACGTCGACGGGGATGACCTGTCCGACCCGGTCGCCCGACCCGATCTCACGGGTCGCCCTGGTGTGGCTCGCGGCGCCGACCACCGACACGACCGGGCCGAGCAGGGTGACCAGCGTGGTCACGTAGTACGGGCCCATGTCCAGCAGCGGTCCGCCACCGGACAGGTAGTAGAAGTCCGGGTTGGGGTGCCACCGCTCGTGGCCGGGCGTCATCATGACCGCCGTCGCCGCGACCGGCTCTCCGATCGCACCGTCGTCGATGGCCTTCCGCGCCGTCTGCACCCCCGTCCCGAGCACGGTGTCCGGCGCGCACCCCACCCGCACCCCGGCCGCACGGCCCGCCTCCAGCACGGTGCGGGCGTCCTCGAGCGTGACCGCCAGGGGCTTCTCGCCGTACACCGCCTTGCCCGCCGCGATGGCCTTCAGGGCGATCTCGGCATGACTGGCAGGGGTCGTGAGGTTCAGCACCAGGTCGATGTCGGGGTCCGTCGTCAGCTCGCCGACGGTCAGTGCGCGCACGCCCTGCTCCGCCGCGACCGACGCCGCGCGGGTCGCGTCGAGGTCGGCGACCGCGACCAGGCGCACGGCCTCCAGCCGCTCGAACGTGGACAGGTACTGGCCGGAGATCGCTCCGAGGCCGACGATCCCTACCCTCAGCGGCTGGCCCACAGGATTCCCCTCTCGATGATGGTCCGGACGTTCGGTTCCTGGACGACCGCGAGGTCGTGGCCCGGCGTCGAGACGAAGACCCGGCCCTCGCCCCACAGCCGGGTCCAGATGGCCGGGCAGGTGACCGGCCGGTGCCACGGGTCGAAGTCGCGGGCGGCGAGCGTCGTGGTCGCGAGCACGTCGTTGTAGTCGTCGGACAGCACCCAGTACTGCTCGGTCGTCAGCTCGAAGTCCGTGATCCCCGCGACGATCGGGTGGTCGGCCCGGTCGGAGACGATATCGATCGTGTGCCGCACGAAGTTGTCGGCCGCCTCGCCCGCCAGCTCGTCAGGTACCGCCTTCGCCGGGTGGCAGGCGAACTGCCCGCCGATCAGCTGGAGGTAGTCCGAGCTGCTCCGGTAGGAGTCGGCGATGCCGCCGTGCCAGCCGGCGAGGCCTGCGCCGTTCCTCACCGCGGCGATGAGTCCGCGAAGCTCGTCACCGGCGATCGTGCTCATCGTGTTGGTCTGGATGACGACGTCGACGCCGGCCATGTACCCGGTGTCCGTGTAGACGGTCGTCTCGTCCTCGACCCGGACCTCGTACCCGTGCTCGTCCAGGAAGGGGAGGAACGCGTCGGTGGTCTCGACGGGCTGATGCCCGTCCCATCCCCCGCGCACGATCAGCGCGTGCTTCTTCTTCGAAGGTGTCATGTCCATGCTCTCCGCTCAAACGTTGCGCAACATTGGGCCGGAACAAAGCGGCCCCCCTTTGATACAGCAGGTGCCGAGCCAGATCAAGGGCCAGTTAGTTGCGCAACTTCTGCCGCTGCGGTTAACGTCGTCCGTATGCCGAACCCACCTCGGACGACGCTCGCGGACGTCGCGAAGGCTGCCGGCACGACGACGCCCACCGTCTCGAAGGTCCTGAGCGGTCGGTCGGACGTCTCGGCCGAGACCCGCGCGCGCATCATGCGGATCGTCGAGGAGCTCGGGTATCGCGGCCGCTCCGGCAGGGACGCGCCGTCGCGCGGAGGACGCTCCCCGTTCGTCGACCTGGTACTCAGCGGCGTCGAGGGCACCTGGGCGAACCGCGCGCTCAGCGGCGTGGAACGCGCCGCTGAGGGGGCGGGCGTCGACATCGTCGTCTCCGTGGCCCGGCCGCCCGACGACGCCTGGCTCACGCGGCTGCTCGCGCGGAGGCTGCGCGGCGCCGTGCTGGCGCTCGTCGACACGACGAGCGAACAGCTCGCGACGCTGGCGGCGGCACAGGTGCCGATCGTGCTGCTCGATCCCGTCACCCAGCCACCGAGCACGGTCGCCAGCGTAGGTGCGGCGAACTGGGCCGGCGGGCGGGCCGCCGCCGAGCACCTCCTCTCGCTGGGGCACCAGCACCTCTCCGTGCTCGCCGGGCGGCGCACGCACCTCTACAGCCAGGCGAGGGTCGACGGGTTCCGCTCCGCCGTCACGCAGGCCAGGCTCGACCTTCCGGACAGCCGGGTCGCCCATACCGGCCGGCAGCGCGCGAGCGCCGCCGAGCTCGCGACCCAGCTGCTGCGTGGCACCCCGGCACCGACGGCGGTCTTCGCCTGTTCCGACACCATGGCGCTCGGTGTGTACGACGCCGCGGCCGCCCTCGGGCTCCGGATCCCCGACGACGTGAGCGTGGTCGGCTTCGACGACCTGCCGGAGGCCCAGTGGGTCAGCCCTGCGCTGACCACCGTGCGTCAGCCGATCGCCGAGATGGGCGAGGCGGCGCTGCGGATGCTGCTGCGCATCAGCGCCGACCCGCCCGCCGAGGCGCCGCGCGAGGAGCTCGCCACGACGCTCGTCGTCCGTGGGTCTACGGCTGCCCGTCGATCGGTGTGAGGCGAACGAGCGGGTCCGGGCTGTGCACGCCGCGCGGCCGGTAGCCCAGGGCGTCCGACAGACCGAGGTAGTCGGCCAGGAGCCAGACGATGCTCAGCCACATCTCGGTCCCCTGGAGGCCGGCGACGCCGTCGGCCCCCGTGCTGTGCGGCGCGAAGGCGAAGCCCTCGCCGGCGGACCAGCTCTGGAGCGCCCGCTGGAGCTGGTCGTGTGCCCACGCACTGCCCTCTGCGCGCCGGTGCCCGGTCTGCTTGGCCGCGAGCCAGAGCGGATGGATCACGTCGAGGATGTTGCAGGCGGTGTACCCCTCAGGAGTGCCGAGGTGCGGGTCGCTCGCATGCTCCAGCACGGTGTCGATGGCCGCCTCCGGATACGGCAGCGGCAGCCCGAGCTGGGCGTACGAGCCGCGGGTCAGCCGGTAGAAACCGTTCACGGCCTGCAGCCAGCGCGGCGCGGGCCCGGGCTGCGGCGCGCCCCACAGGCCCGTCTCGGGGTTCGCCCGTGCGGACAGCCAGCCCAGGAGCCCGTAGACCGGGCCGACGCCGCCGCCGGCGAGGTCCGCCGAGAAGTCGGTGATGTTGAGGGCGCACGCGGTGGCGAGGGCGTCG
Organism: Promicromonospora umidemergens; assembly: GCF_024171995.1. Classification (GTDB taxonomy): domain Bacteria; phylum Actinomycetota; class Actinomycetes; order Actinomycetales; family Cellulomonadaceae; genus Promicromonospora; species Promicromonospora umidemergens. The sequence goes on from NZ_JAMTCT010000002.1 coordinate 456,001, forward strand.
ACGGCGGCCCCGCTCCCCCACGCCTGGGCGCCCCAGTCACGCGCTTCGAGAGAGTCGATGACCTGCTGCTCGCTCAGCTCGTGCACGGCATGCACGGGATACGGGAGGCGCCCACCGAGCAGCCGGACCGCGTAGCCGACGCTGAGGACGTGATAGCTCGCGCTGCCGTCCGCGGGGTCGAGTGGCTCGTCCGACGTCGCCGGCCGCGTCAGGCCCTGGTCGGAGAGGTCGCCGGCCGGGATGAGCCCGGTCGCCGGGTCCTGTCGGGCGGTCAGCCGCCGGACCAGGTCTGCGGCGTCGAATCCCGGTGGAGGGGTGCCGAGCAGGACGTCGGCGATCTCGACGGCGTCGGCCCAGGGGCGGACGGCCGGCACCTGGGTCCCGGCGGACGCCGACGGGCGGTCGACGAACCGGCCGTCCTCGTAGCAGCGGGCCAGCAGGTCGCCGGCCTGCTCGCGGGCCCGCTCCGCGAAGTCGTGGAGCTCTGCCTCGAGCTCATGGGCCCGGGTGGCGCGGGTCTCCGCGCGCCGGTCGCGGATGACGCGCGCCGGGTTGCCCGCGACGACCGCCCAGTCCGGCACATCCTTGGTGACGACCGCGGAAGCCCCGATGATGACGTGGTCGCCGACCGTGACCCCGTCGAGGATCGTGGCGTTGGAGCCGATCCACACGTCGTCGCCGAGCGTGATGCCCTTGCTCCAGGTGCCCTGCTCGTGGATCGGCAGATCGTTGGACATGCGGTGGTTGAACCCGAGGATCGAGCTGTGCGCGCCGATCCGGACGCCGTCGCCCATCCGGATCTCGCCACGGACCACGGCGTAGGGGTTGATCGAGCAGTCCGCGCCGATCGTCAGCTCACCCGTGACGTAGGCGAGCGCTCCGACGTAGCTGCGGTCGCCGATGGAGAGCTGGTCGCAGAAGACCGCGGCGTTCTGGGCGATGAAGACGCCGTCACCGAACACCGCGCCCTCGGCGGCCAGCTCGACCTGCCGCGCCGCCTGTGCCTCGGCCTCCGGAGACGTGGGGTCGTACTCCCAGGGAAAGTAGTCGATACGTCGGACGCCCGCGGCCGGTGAGTGGTGCACGGCGCCAAGACTAGCCGGGCGGATCTCTCCCGCGTGCTGCCCGTGGTCGGGCACACGGCCGGAGGTGGGGTAGTATTTCGGTCGTCCCTACGGGGTCGAAACCGGCACTTCCGAGCATGCTCGGAACGCCGCGGGCTGTGGCGCAGCTTGGTAGCGCACCTGACTGGGGGTCAGGGGGTCGCAGGTTCAAATCCTGTCAGCCCGACACTGTGATGTCGCACGGTACCCCGAACAGCCGGATCCACGATTGCGTGGGTCCGGCTGTTCGTTGTCTCCCGAGATCCGGAACGGCTCGATCACACATGTGAGAGCTGGACCGATATCCCGTCAATGCATGCGGTGGGCGATACCGTCGCGCCCCAATGTCAGAGGCACGCCGTACGGTTTCGACATGCCCCCCGCGCGAAGGTACACGGACGAACGCCTTGTCACTGTTCTCTCCGCCTCGAAGAGCTGGCGAGGAGTGCTACGCGAGTGAGGGTTCGCCACGTCGTCTTCCACAGCGATGAGATCGGTGCGTGCTGAGGCAGATCGTCTCGGTCTCGACTATTCCCATTTTGTTGGCCAGCGCCGTTGGACAGACGCCGAGATTCGCACCGCTATCGCTGAATCGGATTCGTGGACCGCGGTGACCGCACGTCTGGGTATTGAGGCCGATGCCGGCGCCACCTTGATCAAGGGGCATGCCGCGCGAATCGGTGCAGACACGACACACCTTCGGGTGACAAGCCGGACGTCGAACAGCAGTCAACTGGCGCCGACGCTCGATCATCTCGATCGTGCAGGACCCGCCCTCGCGGCGGCGTGGTATCTGTTGTGCGGCCTCGATGTCTCATGGCCACTCGAGCCCAGCAGATATGACCTGCTCGTCTGCAGTCTCGCGGGAATCCGCCGCGTGCAGGTGAAGACCACGAGGACTCAGGCAGGTGGCAGCTGGAAGGTGTATCTCTCGACGACACGAGGTGAGCGCCGGACATACGACCCGGATGAGATCGATGACTTCTTCATCATCGACGGAGACCTCAACTACTACCTGATCCCAGTTGCCGTCGTGGGCGGGCTGCACGCAATACACCTCAATGCGTACGGGCGATATCGCCAGACCTCTGCGTTATGAAGGTCAGGCTTCGGACAGTTCGGATCGCGTCGGCTAGTTACGCCCGCACACCTGATCCCTGGTAAGGGCCACGTCCAAGACGCGCACATTCGCCCAACTCGATTGTGAACCTGCGCCGGTAAAGGGTGGCGAGTTCCCCAGGGCAGTCCTGTCTTCGGGACGACCGACAACAACGCCGCCGACCGTGCCCGCCTCATAGGGCGACCGCTTCCAGCACCGTGCCGCTGGTCGATCACTCCGCCACCGCTCTCGTGGCAACCCGGCGGCGGAGTACATCACCCCGGACGGGTGCTATCTGATCTCGGGCGTCACATCGACGTCGAACTTGAGGTTCACCGGCCGCCCGTTGGTCATGCCAAGGCAGACCGACGAGGCTCGTCACGCCCATCAACGGAGATCCGACTCCTTTTGCGGGGATCGCCAAGAGCGGTAGCCGATCATCGCGCTCAACATTCGATCACGTTCACCGCCAGCCCTCCACGAGAGGTCTCCTTGTACTTCAGCTTCATGTCGGCACCGGTGTCGCGCATGGTCTTGATCACCTGGTCGAGGGAGACCCGGTGGTTGCCGTCACCGTGCAGGGCGATGCGCGCCGCGTTGATCGCCTTGGTACTCGCGATGGCGTTGCGCTCGATACAGGGGATCTGAACGAGTCCACCGATCGGGTCGCACGTGAGCCCCAGATTGTGCTCCATGCCGATCTCGGCAGCGTTCTCGACCTGCTCGGGTGTCCCGCCCATGACTGCGCACAGTCCGGCAGCGGCCATCGAGCAGGCCGAGCCAATCTCGCCCTGGCACCCGACTTCTGCACCTGAGATCGACGCGTTCTCCTTGATGAGGATGCCGATGCCTGCTGCGGTGAGGAGGAACGTCACCACTCCGTCGTCGCTGGCGTCCGGGATGAACCGGTCGTAATAGTGCAGTACTGCCGGGAGGACGCCCGCCGCGCCGTTGGTCGGAGCGGTCACGACGCGTCCGCCGGCGGCGTTCTCCTCATTCACCGCCAGCGCGAAGAGAGTGACCCAGTCCATGGCGCCGATGGGGTCGCTTCGGCCCGGCTCGGCCGACAGCTTCGTATGAAGCAGCGGGGCGCGGCGCGGCACCTGCAACCCTCCGGGGAGCAGCTGCTCCTGGCTGGTGCACCCGTTATGGACGCACTCTTTCATCGCCGCCCAGATTCGCAGCAGCTCGCTACGCAGTTGCTCCTCAGACCGCCACACCAGCTCGTTGGCCAGCATGACCTCGGCGATGCTCAACTGTTCCTGGGAGCAGTGACGCAGCAGTTCAGCGCCCGAGGCGAACGGATACGGGAGACGGGTGGCGCCAGGGGTGATGCGTCGTTGCGCCATCGCGTCCTGGGCCACCACAAACCCACCACCAACCGAGAAGTACGTCGACTCATGGACCGCGTCGCCCTGCCGGTCGAAGGCGCGGAAGGTCATCCCGTTGGGGTGCTCCGGCAGGCTCCGGCGTCTGTGCAGGATCAGGTCATCGCTGCGTGAGAAGCCGATCTGATGCTCTCCACCGAGCAGCAGCAGTCCGTCCGCGCAGATCTGCCTGGCCCGGGCACCGACGGTGGCAGTGTCGACGGCCTCGGGTGTGTCTCCCAACAGGCCCAAGATCACAGCCTCGTCCGAGCCGTGCCCGCGACCTGTGGCGCCCAGGGAGCCGAACAGCTCGGCCTGCACGCGCACAACCCTGCCTAGTTCGTCCTGGTCCCGTAGCGCGTCGACGAACGCGCCGGCCGCGCGCATCGGCCCGACCGTGTGGGAAGACGATGGCCCGATCCCGATGGAGAACAGGTCGAGCGCGCTCAGCGCCATGAGCGCTCCTCATGACGGCGTGCCCGCGGGCGGATGTGCATGGGTGAGTTTCTCCTCGTGTAGTCCGATGACGAGAAACTGACGCCCGTCACGACACGTTCCATCTGCTCACGGAAGTCTGCGGACGCCGCTATACCGAACGCGGCGGCTTTGCCGACAGTCGCGTGCTCGGGTGGTCCACTCTGCTGCACGATGCGGCTGTCGACCCTGCTCATGTGTCGGCACCGTTGCGCAGCTGGCTGCCGACCGCGGGCAGATCGACATGGACGATGTCGCCCAGGGCTTCGGTCGCGACGTGCGACACCCCGATCCCGATGGGCAGTCGGGATGGTCGTCTGCGTTGACGAACTGTCGAGGGCACCCTAGGCCCATCTGGGCTGCTGATGCGATCGTCAGAACTGGAGGGGTGGGAGCAGATCATGGGAACTCCAAGGCCAGGCCGGCGGACGCCAGCACGATGAGTTCCTCCCCGCTCTGTCTGTGACCTGAGAGTTTTGTGCCGACACATGGCCGGCTTGCCCCGTCGGTGAGCCAGGCACGAAGCTCGGCTGCTCTCCAGAGTTCCTTGTCGTGGCGGTACGGGGGCCTGAGAGATTCCTGGGGAGGTGTTGCTCCTACGGCGCCACCTGAGGGTCGCTCAGGTGAACTCTCCCGCCACGCTACAGGGATGTTCAATTTTGGACGTTTCAGCGAGCACGGTATCAGATCAGTTCAATAGGGGTTCCAACTGAGGTTTTCTCGCCTCATTCTGTGGCCGGGCGTTGAAGGCGGAGCAGTACGAGGGTGGCCGCGGCCATCCCGGTGATGCGCCAAGGATCCAGCGTGATGCGGCGCAGGATGGGCCAGGTCGCCTTGAGTAGCGCGCTGGCGCGCTCGGCCGGGGCGCGGAACGCGTCGATCGCCGCGTTGCGGCTGACCGCGTCGGCGTTCAGGCTGGTCCCCATGAACGGCACGATGATGCCCGCCAGATCTGGCCGTGCTCCTCCTGCCAGACCCAACGGAGCTGTTCCGGTGGAAGGCCGCCCTCACCTGCCGCCACAACACCGAGACGATGACCAGCGGACGCTCCGCTCCATCGCACGATCCACCGGCGTCTCGGTCGGGACCGTGCAAAACTTCCTCACTGCGCCCAAGACCACGCGCGAGCGCCTCACAGAACACCTTGCCCGCGCCGAGGTGGAAGCCGACCGGCTTCGACGGCAGCTCGACCAGCCGTCCTGAGCGCTGACTGCCGCACTGTGACTGCTTGTTCTGCGCGGCTGGCTCCAGGTCGCCGAGTGAGAGAGCTCAGGCCGCGTTAGTTGAGGCGCGACGACGATGGTCTGGTCGCGGTGCCGCCCTCCGCGGGGATGTCTCCGTTGCCTTAGCCACGACACCGAGTCGACGCCGTGCGCTCGCCGAGAGGCCGTTGCTTCAGCGTCGGGGCTGGACGAGTCCCGCGTCGTAGGCGAAAACGATCGCCGCGGCCCGGTCGCGGGCGCCGAGCTTGGTGAAGAGGCCGCCGACATGAGTCTTGACCGTGGTCTCGGCGAGAAAGAGCCGGTCGGCGATCTCTTGGTTGGACGCGCCCCGCGCCATGAGCCGCAGGACGTCGAGCTCGCGGCCGGTGAGCGCGTCGAGCCGGTCGTCGTAGTGGGTCAACGGGCGCACCGACCGGCGGTAGGAGTCGAGGATCGGCCCCAGTAGGGTCCCGTCGATCCAGGTACCGCCGGCAGCGACCGTCCGTATTGCCTCGATCAGGTTCTCGGCGGTGGCGGACTTCAGCTCGAAGCCCGCGGCGCCGGCGTCGACCGCGGACCACAGCACGTGGTCGTCGTCGAACGTGGTGAGGATGCAGACCGGCGGGCCGTCCGCGGCCCGCAGTCGGCGAGTCGCCTCGACGCCGTCGACACCCGGCATCCGTACGTCCATGCACACGACGTCGGGTGTGTGCTGGGCAACGGCCTGGACGACGTCGCCGCCGTCACCCCGCTCGGCCACCACGCGGATGTCCGGCTGGCTGCGCAGGATCAGTCCGAGGCCGGCGCGCACCATCGGCTGGTCGTCGACCAAGAGGACGCGGATCACGAGCTCGCCCTGACGAGTCTGCGAGGCAAGGACGCTTCGACCACCCAGCTGCCGCGGTCGGGACGGGCCTGGAAGTTGCCGTCGATCGCGGCCACCCGATGCTCGAGCCCGGCCAGCCCGATACCGGCACCCGCGGGCGGCGTGTGCGGACCCAGTGCGTTCTCCACCCGCACACTGATCATGTCGCGATCGCCCTCAATCCGGATCGTCGCCTCGGGCGCGAGAGCGTGCTTGGCCACGTTGGTGAGGGCCTCGCGCAGCACGTCGTGCAGGACGATGCGCGTAGCCGCGTCGATACCGTCGGCATCACCCGAGACATCGAGGTCGATGCGCATACCTGCCTCGCGGTACCTGGTCACCAAACGGTCGAGCTCGCCGGGTTCGAACGGTGCGGGCGCGCTGTTGCCCTGGTGCATGAGCATCAGGGCCTGGCGCAGCTCGTCCATGCCCTGGCGGCCCACGGCTTCGGCCTGCCGCAGGGCCTCGGCGGCCTCGGTGGGCGAGGAGGCCAGGTTCAGCCGCGCGCCCGACAGGTGGAGCAGGACGACGGAGAAGCTGTGCCCCACCAGGTCGTGCAGGTCCCGGGCGACGCGCTGGCGATCCTCGGCCACGGCTGTCTCGGCGAGCTGCGTGCGGGTCCGGTCCAGCTCGTCGATGAGCGCCCACTGCTGCCCGACGACGTGGCCGAAGCCCCAGCCGATCAGCAGTCCGCCGCACCAGATCCAGGCACCGATCCCGCGGGACCAGCTAGCGTTCTGCAGCGCCCAGACGAGGAACGGCGACACCAGGCTCAGGATCATGAGGACGGCGTCCGGCCGTCGCACGGGGCCGGCCGCGACCACTGCCAGCGCCACGACCACCACCATGAAGCCGCTCTGGGTGACCACCGCGGCGTCACCGACGAGCGTCGGGGCCAGGATCCACGACAGGAGCAACCAGCCCGGCATCGACCGCCACACGGCGCGCACGATCAGCGCCGGGATGATCGCGAGTGCCGGGACCCAGCCCCAGTCCGACGTGTAGGCGAGGTTGAGCAATCCCATGCCGGTACCCAGCATGGCGGCTCCGATGACGAACCCGTCGCGGTCTCGGAGCAGGGAGAGCATGCCAGAAATATAGCCAGCCGATGCCGGGATCCGACCGCGGTGCCGGCCTGCCTCCTCCCGTGGGAGGAGGCGACGGCGCATTCCTGGTCCGGAGGACGACCTCCTCAGATACCTGGCTCCGAGGACGGCGTCGCCGTGGCCTCCTAGGTTCATCGGTGAACCCGACCTCCGCACACAGCCGACCGACTACTCACCTGGGGACACACTGATGACGACAACCTCTCGCTCCGTCCGACGCCGGTGGTGGTGGGCGCTGTGGGCGTTCCTGGCTGTCTCCGCTGTCGGATTCGGCATCACCTCCCTCGGAGCCCTGGTGCTCGGTGGCGAGGACGCGAGCCTCATCCCGATCGACCCGGACGTGGCGACCCACTTCCTGTCCATCCTGGTCCATGGCCTGCCCGGCGGAGTGGCACTGCTCCTGGGGCCGTTTCAGTTCGTGCGGCCGCTGCGCGTCCGGTATCCCGCGGCGCACCTGCTCATCGGCCGAATCTACCTGATCGCCGTGGTGGTCGCGGCGGTCGCGTCCTTCTACGCCGCCACGGTCTCGCTCAGCGGCTTCTCGATCCAGGTCGCGTTCTACCTGCTCGCGGCCGCCTGGCTGTACACAGCGGCGCAGGCCTATCGCACCATCCGGCGCGGTGAGGTCCAGCTGCACCGGATCTGGATGATCCGCAACTACGCGCTCACCTTCGCCGCGGTGAGCCTGCGCGTCTTCCTGATCACCGGCACCGGCGTACTGATGCCTGCTTTCCCGTCGCTGGAATTCGAGCAGGTCTACCACGCCAGCGGATGGGCATCCATCGTCGTCAACGTCATGGTGGCCGAGTACTTCATCGTCCAGCGCACCGTCCAGCCCTTGCTCCAGCGCCGGCAGCGACGCGAGCCCGCCGCTACCCCTACGCTCGCACCGGCTCCAGCCGCACAGGGTGAATGACGCGGCTTGGAACCGGTGCACGACCACCGCTCGGCCTTCCCGAGAACGACAAAAGGACACGACATGCCGCACTACCAGGCAAGCGCAACGACCTCGGCTCCACCCCACACCGTGTGGGATCTGCTGATCGACGGTCGTACCTGGCCGCGCTGGTCCTCCGGACTGGACGAGCTGGTGCAGGAGCGTTCCAGCGGGCTCGACCCACACGGCCGCGATAGCGTCGGAGCGATCCGCGCGTTCCGCACCGGCCGGATCGTCACCGGCGAACGTCTGACCGAACTGGCCCCCCAGCAGCGCATGGCATACGAGGACGCCTTCAACTTCGCGCTCAAGGACTACCGGGCAGTCATCGAACTGGAACCGACCAGCACCGGCGGTACCAACATCGACTGGCACGGCACCTGGCGGACGCGTCCCGGCATCGGCTGGACACTACCCTTCGTCCTGCCCGGCGTGATGCAGCGCATGGCCGACGACCTCGCCGACTACGCGGCCAGGTGACAGCCAGCCGTTGATGATTCCCGGGGTGGGCGGTGCTCCTGGCACACGCCAGCATGGGCGCATGGGCGCGACCGACCTTGATGTGTCCGACTTGCGCGACGCCTTGCCAGTCTCGTCGCTACTCGCCTGTCCGACGACCAGCGGCCCAGTCGGCGTCCATGAGCCGATCGTGGATGTCCATCTTGTCCAGGAACACACTAGGCATCTTCTCGCCCTGGGCCCGCAAATGAGTGAATGGGCATGACCCCGGTGTCGAGGCCGTGAACGCGCACTGGGCTGGCGATGAGCGAGGTGACTGTTGCCCATTTACCAGCCCGCACCACCGATGTGGGAACCGCTCGACGCCACGAGCAGGATGCTGAAGTCTTCGTCCTGCCGGTCTCCGTACCCGCCCGGGGTCCGCACAGGACGTTGAGCACGTACAGGCCGAGCACCAGGCGCTTGCCGCTGCCGCACTCGGCAGATGCTCGCAGAGAGTCGATAACGCGGCGGCCGAGACTTTGCGACACGGGGAAAACTCGATCCTGGGTACCGTTCTGCTGGGAGTTCAGCCAACTGGCTACGGAGGTGGCCGAGAATCCACAGGGATCGCGCCGCTCCTGTACCAGGCGGGTCTGCGGCAACTGGCGGTGCTGGTGCGCCTTCGAGGTGGGCTCGGGCGTCGGCGTCCTCGCTGTTCAGGCGCCCGCCGTGGTCGCCTCGTTGCGCATCTGCGTGAGGACGTCGACGAGCGTCTCGATCTCCTGTGCCCCGGACAGGCTGTACGTGTTCTCGAAGACGAAGAAGGGCACGACCTGGATGCCCAGCTGCCCCGCTCGATCGGTGTCTGCACGGACATCCCCGAGGTGCTGTTCCGATACCAGTGAACGCTCGACATCGGCCCGGTCGAGGCCCAGCCCTTCGGCGATGGCGAGGAGAACGTCAAGGTGACCGATGTGTTTGCCTTCGGCGAAGTGGGCGCGGTACAACGCTGCGGCCGCGTCGACCTGTCGGCCACGTGCCTTGGCATGGTGCAGGAGCTGATGAGCCTTCAGGGTGCTCGCCTGCTGGATGTCCCGGAGACGGTAGGGCAGTGCCGCTTCGGCCGTCATCCGGATCAGCGGCCGGCTCCTCTCCTCGAGCTCCTCCGGCGGTATCCCGCGGTAGTCCCGGAAGAACTCTGCGTTACTGCCCTCGTAGTCCTCCGGCAGGTCCGGCATCAGTTGGAACGAGTGATATTCGATGTCGACGGGAACCGCTACCTGGGACACGGCCACCTCGAATCTCGACGTCGCGATGTAGCAGAAGGGGCACACAATATCGACCCAGATGTCGACCTTGATGGACTCGGTCATTTCATCTCTCTTCTCTTCGAGCGCTTCTCAGCCGCACGATCGTGCTACGCGGCGTATCCGCCGTCGACTCTCAGCACCGCGCCGGTGACGTAGGACGCCTCCGGACTGGCGAGGAAGACAACCCCTGCGGCGACCTCCTCCGGCCTGCCGTACCTCCCCATCGCCGTCGTGGGAAGGAACATGGACGCGGCCGGACTGTCGGCCGGGTTCATGTCGGTGTCGATGAAGCCGACTTGGATCACGTTTACCGTGATGCCTCGGTGTGCCAGGTCACGCGCTGCGCCCCGGCTGTAGCCCTCGAGGGCTGACTTGGAGGCTGCATAGTCGGCCATCCCGGGGAAGCCCGCCCGCGTCGCTGCGCCGGTACTGATGCTCACGATCCGCCCACCGTCCGGCAGCAGCGGGAACGCTGTTCTGATCGCAGCCACGACGCCGGTGTAGTTCACCGCGAGCTGGCGGTCGAAGGCCGACTCGTCGGCGTCCTCACTGTCGATCGGGGCAGCGGCGGTATAGCCCGCGTTGTTGACCAAGATGTCCAGTCTTCCGAACTGCTGGCCCACGCTCTGGATGAGACCTGCCGCCTGCGTCGCATCCGCCTGGTCAGCTCGAAAGGCCGCCGCGCGCACCCCCTTCGCCTCCAGGTCAGCGACTACGGCCTTGGCCCGATCCGCCGATGACGAGTAGCTGATCGCGACGTCAGCTCCTTCGTCAGCCAACGCCAGCGCTGATGCTGCCCCAATCCCCCGCGATCCGCCCGTGACGATCGCTACCTTGCCATCCAGCTTTCCCATGATCTTCCAGCTCCCATCTCGATGCGCGACGCCGTTCTTGACCGCGCGGTCCACCATAGAGAGTAATGGACCGAGCGGTCAAGCATGCGTATCCTGGAGCCATGGGACGTCCACGAGCGTTCGACGAGATGCAGGTACTGAACGCGGTTCGGGAGCAGTTCTGGGACGCCGGCTACGCCGCTACCTCGCTGGCAGACCTGATGCGGGTCAGTGGGCTGGGCAAAGGCAGCCTCTACGCGGCGTTCGGTGACAAACGTCAACTCTTCCTCCGGGTGCTGGGCAACTACACCGAAGGCGACCACGACCATCTCCGGAGAGTCCTCACCGAGGCTCCACGAGCCATCGACGCTCTCCGCATGCTCCTCGAAGCGCCAAACGATGAGGGGACCAAGTCCGGTGCACGACGCGGCTGCCTGCTCGCCAACAGCACCTGCGAGCTCGGCAGCGCCGATCCGGAAGTCCTCGCCCACGCCCACGACACCTACGAGGCATCCACCGCGCTGATCGCCGACTGCGTCTCCCGCGCCCAGGACGAAGCGATCTGCCGGCCGGGTCGGAACCGGTCGCACTGGCTCGTGCCCTTCTTGCCGCACAACAGGGGACCGTGGCATGACTGGCTGTCCACCCCAGGCCGGATGTGAGGCGGGGTGCCGGTCTGTAGATTTTCCGCCATGACCACGGACACACAGGCCACGTCCACCCGCGCCGCGGTGTCCCGTCCCCCGGTGCGGATCGCGGTCGTCGTGGTCCTGAGCTTCCTGCTGGGCGGCCTGACGTCGTACGCCCAAGGCGGGTTCCTGCCGGACGCGCTCTCCTCGTTCGCCAACTCCGGCAGCGGCTGGACCCTGCTCACCGTGCTGCTCGTGTACTGGTCACGGGCGCGCGCGGTACCCGCAGCGGTGCTGGGGGCCGTCAGTTTCGTGCTGCTCGTGCTCGGATACATGGTGGCGCACCAGATGCGGGGATTCGTCTACGACCCTGTGCACTACTCCATCGTGGGAGTGGTCCTCGGGCCGTTCGTGGGAGTGGCCGCGGCATGGCTGCGTGCCACCGGCGTCCGGGCGGCCATCAGTACCGCGCTGCTCGCCGGCATCGCCCTGGGGGAGTGCGTGCATGGGCTGACGATCATCCGCGAGACCACGAGCCCTGTCTACTGGACCGTGATCGGCATCGCAGGCCTGGCCCTGATGGCGTGGACGCTCGTCCGACGCATCCGGGGCGCGCTGCCAGTAGCGCTCGCGTCAGGTGGACCACTGGTGGTCGCGGCAGCCTTCTACCTGGCATTTGCCTACCTCCCGTACGTGAGGTTCTGACTACTCCTCCTCGACAGTTCGTGCACGCGTGAACGTACTCGCGGACTTCCCGGAGCTCCTCGGCTGAGGAGCAGTTGGCGGACATGGCCCTTCGACGAGGCACGTGGTCATGCGCCCGTGACATGAGCCCCAGTTCCACTCTTGGAGTCCCGCGACCGGCAGGGATCGCGGGACTCGTTTTCGAGTCTGCGCCGGTGCTGCCGTCGAGCGCTACGCACCGTTCACCAGATGGGACAGGTGCGCTGAGCGTCCAGAGGTTCCCGAGCGTATTCGCGTGCCGGGCCGCCGCAGTGCTTGGCTCCAAGCTCGAAGTGACCATCACCCTGCGCCAGTACAGGCTTGCCGCAACGGCCAGCAGCAGCGACGCCGCAGGATGCTGCGAGCAGGTCGAGTCGCTCGTCGGCAGTGTGGTGTTCCGATGGGATTCCGGCACAGAGCCGCATCGTGGAGCTGATTCGTACCCCATGGTTCAGATCTGAGCCGCCACAAAGCCTGACGCGACAGGTGGTGCAGCTCTGCGACCACGAGCCCGGACCGCGGATCGCGGCCAGCTGCTCGGTCAGCATTTTTGCGGGGCGGTCCGATCGCTCCTGCTGCACCTCCACCGTCAGCCGGTGCGACCCGGTCGACGCAGCCTGAGAGGACTTCGACCTCCCCGGTGCTGCTCGGCGATGCCGGCCGCCGCGCTGACAGCGATGAGTTCTCCGTTCGTGGCCAGTCTGCCCTGACGAACGTTCCTCGCGAAGGGAGACGCAAGTGAAATCGCGTGACCCCATAGATGTCGGCATGTACGCCTTCAACTGCAAAGATGCGGCAGCTCTGGCCAGGTTCTGGTCGGCCGTCCTGATGCGGCCGGTGGACGAGGGGGCGAACCCAGCCTTCGCTACGATCGGTTTTGACGGCCCAGGTCCGACATGGATGTTCCACCAGCCCGAGGGTGAGCTTGCCTCCGGGGACAACCGACTGATGCTTGACCTCAGCGGTGACACTGACTGGGCTCAGCAGGCCGACCGCATCGAGGCGCTCGGCGCCGAGCGCGTCAGCGACAACGAGCAAGACGACGGCACCCGTTGGGTAGTCTTCCGCGACCCGGAGAACAACAGGTTTCGAATCTTCGGCCCGCGCCCGGTGTAGACGATCGGGGCGTCGGGAGATCCATCCCATCGAGGACAGGGTCCCCGGGCGCTCTGCCGCGTCCGCTACGTTGTCCAGAGGCCCCGTCCCAACCCACGTGGGGCACCTTCCGCACCGGCCGCTGCAGAACGGCCGGTCGACCGAAAAGCAGACCCGCGACAACGCCCCGCGGGCGCCATGATCACCGTTCTCAAGGCGTACGCGCTGGCAAGGTTCGAACGGCTCGCCGCCAACCGCAGCGGCGATCGAGATGGCGAGTTCACGCACGACGGAGGAAGGTACTGGTGACGAACAGCGACATGCCGCGCCGGCCGGACGTCACGACGGTCGAGATCATCGGTGGTCCAGAGAAACTCGAGGTCGGTCTGCAGAGCTATGACGCCCGGTGGGCGGAGGACTACCTGTATCACCGGCGTCGCATCCTTGCTGCGCTGGCGGCAGTGGACGTCGATGTCGAGCACATCGGATCCACGTCGGTCCCAGGCCTTGCCGCCAAGCCGATCGTTGACATCGTCGTGGCCGTGCCCGACATCACGGCAGAGGAGGAATACCTCGACGAGCTGCTGGCCGCCGGTTACGAGCTGCGAGTTCGCGAGCCGGGGCATCGGCTCGTGCGTACGCCGACTCGCGACGTCCACGTGCACGCGTATGAACGAGGGGACGCAGCAGTGCACGAGTACCTCCTCCTCCGTGACCACCTCCGCACCGACGCAGACGATCGCGCCCTCTACGAGGGCGTCAAGCGGGCCCTGATCAGCCAACGGTGGGACGACATGAACGCCTACGCCGACGCCAAGAGCGAGGTAATCCTCGCGATCAAGGCTCGAGCCAAGGCCCGTCGCTGACCGAGGTGGCGTCACGGGTCCGTGATCGGCGGATCTATTCGACCGGCGAGATGGTGTTCCGCTCCTTCTACCGCCGTGTCTTCCTGAACCTTCCTGGCCACCACGCCGGAACGTATGCCCTGGCTGATCTTGAGGTGAGGCCGAGATGCGCGAGGGCCCGGCCCGGTGCGATAGCGCCCTGGACCTCCCCCTCCATGCCCAGCCCCACCCGCACACCGCGGAACGGTTCAGCGACCGACCGGGAGCCAGACATGGACTCACCCAGCCAGCTCTCCGACGACACAGACGAGACCGGCCCGAATCCCTGCCCCCTACCGCGCCCGTACCGGTCCGGCACGTCTCGCCACGGGCACCCCGCCCGGACCCGGTGCCGGATCCCGTCGACCTGCCGCCGCAGATACCGCGCCGGACGACCGCACGCCGCTACCGGCAACAACGGCCCGACCACTGCCCACGCCTCGTCCGTCAGATCATGTCGTCCAGCCGCGTCCACCACGAGCCCGAAGCATGCCGAAACCGCAGGTCACGGACCAATTCCGAAACATGCCCTAGCCGATGGCCTTCTCGCCAGACACGAGCCACCTGACCCGCGTCGGTATGGTCCGCCCACTGGGGCGCCTCGGGCAATGCGCCGACCGCTTGCCCCGTCCTCGAGCAGCAGGATCGTGGCTCAGTGCCAGGCACGCAGCTCGTATCCGGCGTCGGCGACGGCTTCGGCGACCTGGACGCGGTCGACCGGCGCTATGGCGCAGAACGTGACCCGACCGCTCGGGGCGTCGAGTCGTACCCGCCAGACGCCCGGTACGGCGGACAGCTCGGCATAGAGCGCGCGTTGGCAGTGCTCGCAACCGCCGGTGCTCACATCGATCTCGACCGTGCTCACCGGATCCACCCCGCTCCCCGTCTCAAGAACAGTACGGCATCTCTACATGATGTGGTAATGTCGGCGGCGATTCGATCAGTGCTGTCGCTGCACATGGCAAAAACCTGTCGAGAACGCGGGGGCGCCAGTGACGTCGGACCCAGCGGTCCAGTGGGCGATGACAACCCTCTTCGGCCTCTTGAGCGCACATTCCCTGTGGTGCCTCGCCACCGCCCGGCGAACCTTCTCAGCGGTGGGGTATCTGCTCCACCTGGGCATGAACGCGATCATGGTCGCCATGGTGTGGCCATGGTGGGCCTACCTGCCGACACTGCCGCAGCTTGCGTTGTTCGTCCTGGCCGCGGCGTTCTTCGCGGCCGTCGCGGGGTGGCGCGTGGTCGACGCACGCCCGCGCGGGCTCGCATCCAGCGTCTCCCGTACGGGCCATCACGAGAGCGCATGGGCACAGGCGGTGCACGCGGTGATGATGCTGGCGATGGTGTGGGCCGTGGCGATCATGAGCCTTGCTCTTGCCTCCCCAGCCGCAGCCCTTGGACCGGGGGGACACCAGGGCCCTCACGCCGTCGCGCACGCGCCGACTGGACTATGGGCCATGGTCAGCGGCGTTCTGCTGGTCGTGACGCTCGTCGCCGGCGGGATCAGTTTCCTGTTCGCCCTTTCACGACACGTGCGCGTGCGTGGCTTCGTCTGTGACCGCGTCGGCTCCGACCTGCTGGCGGGCGCTGCCATGAGCCTCGGGATGGCCGCGATGTGCGCCACCATGCTCGCGGGCTGATCGGCCGACCCGTCCGCGCCCCGCGCCTGTGCTAGCGCCTTGCTGTGTGCTTCGAACGCAGGGCTCGCTCCAGCATCTCGATATCGTTGGCGGTCAGCTGGCCCGCGAACCTGGCGAGCGCTTCGGCTCGGTCACCAGTAGCTTCGAGCGCCGACAGCATCGCTGCGCCCGCGCGTTCGCCGTCCGAGCGCGTCGGCCGAAAGCGGACCTTCCTGGGGGAGGTAGCGACCCGGTCCACCTCACCCTTCCTCTCGAGGCGGTCCAGCACGGTCAGGAGTGTCGTGTAAGCCGGGACGTTGCCGTCCCCGAAGCCCTCCTGGATCCGTCGTGCTCCGATCGCGTCCTCGTGGTCCCAGAGGATGCGCATGACCTCTGCCTCGAGCTGTCCACGTGCGCGATTCCTGCCTGACATGTTGCCCTCCTGGCAGGACCATAGCGCAGAGGTGGCCGCCCACTGGCTCGTGGACGGCCACCTCCGCCGTCGTCCGGAATGCCGGACGGAGCAGCCCCGGTCGTCAGGCCGGCTGGAGCGCCGTCGCGTCCAGCGCTCCGCTGCGGGCCTGCTCTACGAGGTCCGCGAGCTGGTCGTGGCTCATCTGGATCCGCTGTCCGAAGTCGTCAGTGATCACGATCTGCTTCTCGGGCTCCGCGGTCGGGTCGACGAACAGTTCCGGGCAACCGCAGTCGCACTGGCCGCAGAACGTCGCCACATGAAGTAGCTGAGGGTTATCGCTCATAGCTGTCTCCTTGGTCTGGAACGGACTGGTCTCGGGCTCGTGCTGTGCCCTCTACGAGGGTCACGTATATCTCTACAACACGTCAAGATATCGACGGTGGCAGTGTTGTGAGCTCCGCATAGTCGCCACAGCACTGGCCGGGGCGCGGGAAGGCAGGCGATGGGACACATGAACGGCTGCACGGACGATGCGGTGCGCGGTCGACGTGAGGTCGTGGTCGGCGGCGGCATCTCGGGTCTGGCGACCAGCGCCCGGGTCGACGACACCTCGGTCAGTGCTCTCCGCGTTCGCGGCGGCGCGCCTCCCGGACGGCTTCGTAACGGTCCAGGGCTTCTGCCCGTTCGCGCTTGTGGTCGACGACGGGTGCGGGATACCCGGCAGGCGGGCCGTCCGGCAGAGCCCAGGGCTTGTGCACTGCCTGACCGGTCACGTCAGCGAGCTCGGGCACGTAGGTCCGCACGTAGTCGCCGTTCGGGTCGAACCGTTCTCCCTGCAGCACCGGGTTGAACACCCGGAAGAACGGTGCGGCGTCGGTACCGCTACCGGCGACCCACTGCCAGCCGTGCTGGTTGGAGGCGAGGTCGCCGTCGACGAGCGAGCGCATGAAGTGCTTGGCTCCCCACCACCACGGCAGGTGAAGGTCTTTGACGAGGAACGACGCGGTGATCATCCGCACGCGGTTGTGCATCCATCCCTCGGCCAGCAGCTGCCGCATCCCGGCGTCGACGACGGGAAACCCGGTGCGACCCTCTTTCCAGGCGGTGAACAGCCGGTCGGCTTCCGGCCCGCTGCCGGTCTTCAGCACGTCGTACGAGCGGTCGTAGTTTCGACGCGCGGAGTCCGGGCGCTGGTCGAGGACGTCGGCGTAGAAGTCGCGCCACGCGAGCTCGCTGCGGAACGACTGCGCCCCGGCCGATCTCTTGGCAGCGAGGTCGGCGAGCAGGGTGCGAACGTGCACGCAGCCGTACTTGAGGTAGACCGACATGCGCGAGGTACCGGGCTGGTCGGGCCGGTCGCGGCCGTCCGCGTAGTCCAGGAGGTGATCATGCACAAAGCTCTCCCACCGCTTCCGTGCCGCCGCCTCTCCGGGTTCAGGCAGCTCCGCGGTGACAGTGACGTCGTCAGGCACTGGGGTCGCCTCGACCTTGACCGTCCCCGGGTCGATCCAGTCGAGGTAGCCGCCATCGGTGTCGGCCGGGGCGCGCCATCCGTGCTCGGCCCAGGCCCGTCGAAACGGGGTGAACACCCGGTAGCGACCGCCGTCCGCGCTCCGGACCCGGCCAGGTGCCACCGCGTAGGGAGAGCCTGTGCGGACCAGCTCTCGGTCCTGCTCGGTGAGCACCCGTTCCACGGCACGGTCGCGTGCCTGGCCGTAGGGCCCGAAGTCGGCGGCGATGTGGACGCTGTCCGCGCCGATCTCGCGGGCGACCCGCGGGACGACCTCGACCGGGTCGCCCTCGACGACCAGCAGCCGGCCGTCCAGGCTCTCGTCGAGATCTCGCAGACACCCGTAGAGGAACCACTGCCGCGGCGCCCCGGCCGGCGCGAGCAGGCGCTGGTCGAGCACGAACAGTGCCAGTGCTCGAGTGTTCTGCCCCGCAGCGAGGAACGTGGGCTGGTCAGTCACGCGCAGGTCGCGGCGGAACCACACCAGCACTGGGGAGTCATCCATGTCTGCACCAACGTAGCCGTGCCCGGTAGACGCCGCCATGCGCGTGACCCGGACGGGTGCGAAGGTCGTGGAAAACTGGCCATACCTGGGAGGTCTCGGTGACAGATCACGACGTGGTGATCGTCGGAGCGGGCATGGCCGGGCTCGTCGCCGACTGGACCTTCCGTCGCTCGACCTGCGGCTGTTCACCGCGGGCGCGCTGGTGCGCCACGGGAGTCGGCTGCACCGGGTCGTCAATCCACGCCGACACCCCGGCGGCCTCGCGGCGACCGTCGGGTCAAGGCTGCTGCCGTGGAACGACAAGCTGGCACTGGCCACCTACACCGCCCACGCGGCGTACCGACCCGTCCACCGCGTGCTCACGTGGGACGAGACAACCGCTGGCGAATCCCTACGCTGGTGGGGTCTCAGAGGGGCGGGGCTCGAGCGCTTCCTGCGGCCGTTCCTGGCCGGTGTGCTGGGCGAGGACGAGCCGAACACGTCGAGTCGCTATGTCGACCTGGTCTGGCGCAGCTTCGTTCGCGGTCGCGTGGGCGTGCCCGCCGCGGGCATGTGGTCTGACGACGATCTATCACGCCGCGCCGGAACCGCCCGGTGCCGAACCGATCCTGCTGCTCGACGGCAATCCTGACCGCACGATCGCCAACTCGGTCGTCCTGAGCAACGCCGCTGCCGCGTACGCCCCCGACGGTCGCGCGCTCATCGCGACCTCGCTCGTGGGGTCCGCCTCCGTGGAGGCCGATGAACCGGCTGTTCGCCGGCGGCTCGCTCATCTCTACGGCGCATCCACGGCGCGCTGGGAGCATCTGCGAACCGTGACCATCCCGAACGCGCTGCCCGCCGCGCCACCACCGCTGGGTGACCTGCGTCGGTCGGTCGACCTCGGCGACGGTCTCTTCGTCGCGGGCGACCACCGCGACACGCCTTCCATCCAGGGAGCGATGGCCAGCGGCACCCGTGCCACCCAGGCAGTCCTGCGTCGTTCGGAAGTTGGAACCGTCGCCTGAGTTCCAGCTCAGCCCGGACCAGGTCCGCCGTTGCACCAGGGAGCACGGCTCGCGGTCGCGTGCGTACGGGAGAAACCGTGCTTATGGTCGGGAAGACGGCTTCGAGACGGGGGCCAGCCCGAGCCAGGGAGCGCCCGATGACCCAAGATCCGCTCCTCCCCACCGGTAGTTCTGCACTGGGGCACAGCGCGTCGAGAGGCACCTTGTGACGCGCCGCTCTCGGCACCGGACACGGCCCAGGAGCTCGGGGACAAGACAGGACGTCGCGCTCGTCACCGGCGCGTCCAGCGGCATCGGGTTCGCGATCGCGCGCGAGCTCGTACGCCAGGGTCACGACGTGCTCGTCGTGGCCGATCGAGGCGTGGACGACGCCGTGCGCCGGCTGCGCGAGCACTCGGACACCCGGGTGACCGGCCTCGAGGTCGACCTCTCTGTGCCCGCCGGTGTCGAGGAGGTCATCGCCCGTACCCGGGAGCTGGGGGTGCGCACGTTCGTGCTCAACGCGGGTGCCGCCGTGCACGGACCGTTCCGGCACACTCCCCTGGAGAATCAGCTGCGGCTCGTCGATCTGAACGTCCGCTCTGTCGTGCACCTCGCGCATCTCGTCGTTCCCGACCTGGTCGCGGCAGGCTCGGGACGGCTGCTGATCATGTCGTCGATCGCGGCGACGATGCCCGCCCCTCTCTTTGGCACGTATGCCGCGTCGAAGGCCTTTCTGCGCTCCTTCGCCTGGTCGTTGCGCCGCGAGCTCGCCGGCACCGGCGTCAGCGTGACGACGGTCCTACCCTCGGCGACCCAGACCCCGATCTACCGCACGGCCCATATGGAACGCACGCGTATCGGCCGGATCCCGAAGTCCGGCCCCACGATGGTGGCCCGCCGGGCAGTCGACGCACTACAAGACGGCCGCGCCGAGGCCGTTCCCGGTCTGCAGGCCAAGGCGATGGTCGCGATCGCCTCGGTGCTTCCCCAGCCCGCGCGCGCGGCGTTCCACGGCTGGTTCTACGGGCCGGCCGCCCCGCCGGCCGGGCTCAGCCGTTGAGGGGGTCGTGCCCCCAGTTCATCAAGGAGTAGCGCCACCTCGTGTGCTCCACGTCCCCGTCCGGGCGCTGGGCGAGGTGCCGATGGACATACCCGACGACCTTGCGCATGTGCGCCTGGTCGTCGTCCGTCAGGTCGCCCTTCTTCTTGCGCAGCAGGCGCACGATGTGCCGGCCGGACTCGTGGCCGACCGACTCGCCGCCGTCGGACTGGCCCACCGACCTCGACTCGTCGGTGGCCAGCCACCGCTCCAGCTCGGTCGCCGTCATGTTCACGGCCTCGTCGAACTCGTCGCTCACGCGTCGTCCCCCAGCGCGGACGGCTTGTGCACCGCGTCCTTCCCGCTCTTGTCGCTGCGCACGCGGTACTGAGGGTCGTCCTCCGAAGCCCGAACCGTCCGGCCGGCCGCCTCAGTGTCCTCGGTGATCTCCTCGACCACCTCGCCGTGCACCGTCTGCCCATGACTGGACCAGGTGACCTCGTCTCCCTGGTGGACCCTTTTCTCGCTCATGAGTGCAGTCTGTGTCGTCCGACCGCACCTCGCACACGGGCGGGCGGGGTTCGTCGTCAGGCGCGCGGGCGACCCCGGTGACCGCACAAGCACTCGAGCCCGTCACGAATACGGGTCTTGACTGTCAAGGGTTCCACGCCGAGGTGATCGGCGACCTCACGATAGGTGAGGCCTCGGCAGCAGGCCACGGTGATGGCCTCGCGCTGATCCGGTGCCAGCGAGTCCAGGTGACGGCGCAGGGCTTCGTCCTTGACCCCGGCATCGACGTCACGGGCGTCGTCAGGTGTGGCTACGGCTCCGGCATCGACAGCCAGGTCGCGCAAGCCTGGGTCGCGCCCGGAACGCTCGGCCCGGACGTGGTCGCAAGCTCGCCGGCGAGCGATCGTAGCGACCCAGGTCCTGGCGGAAGCGTGTGCAGGGTCGTACAGCGCGGCGGTCTGCCAGACCTCCATCATGACGTCTCGAGTCACCTCGGCAGCGCGATCCGCGTTGCTCACCACACCGAGCGAGACGCCGAAGGCCACGGGCGCCAGTGCGTCGTAGACGGGACCGAAAGTGGCGGGATCTGCTCCGACGCACGCCACGAGCGCTGGGCCGGCGGAGCCCGAGGCCGACGAGGAGCGGCTCGCGTTGTTCACGGCCTCCTCCTGCGGTTCTGCTCCTCGGCTGCGCGGGCGATGTTGCGCTGCATCCCACCGAACACGATGCCGTGGAACGGGCTGATCGCCCACCAGTACAGCTGTCCGGGTAGCCCCCGCGGCGAGAAGATCGCACGCTGGCGGAACGTGGGTCGTTCAGCGGTGTCGCCCTCGATGGACAGTTCGAGCCAGGCCAGTCCAGGCAGACGCATCTCGGCCCGCAACCGCAGCAGCCGACCTGGGTCGACCGTCTCCACCCGCCACCAGTCGAGCGCGTCGCCGGGAGCGAGGCGGTCCGGGTGCCTGCGGCCCCGCCGGAGTCCGGGACCACCGAAGAGGCGGTCCATGACGCCGCGGGCCACCCAGCCCAGACGCCAGGAGTACCAGCCACGCGCGCCACCGATGCCCTCGATCACCGTCCAGAGCGCCTCGCTCGTCGTATCCACCTCGCTCGACCGGTCGTCCACGAGCAGACTCCCGCCGGCCCAGTCCGGATCCTCGGGCAGGGGGTCGGACGGCGCGCCGGGAGTGGAGGCCGAGACCCAGCTCGTGCGCACGTCCAGGTCGCGGATCCGGGCGAGCGCGAGCTCGACCGCCGTGTCGAAGTCGATGAGCCCCTCGGGCGGGTCAGGCACGTACTCCTTGATGTCGTGCTCCTGGGCCACGACCTCGTGCACCAGCGACCCCACGAGCGGTCGCGCGATTCCCGGCGGCACCGGGGTCACGAGACCGACCCAGTGGCTGGCCAGCCCGGGCGTCAGCACGGGCACGGCACGAATGAACCGGGGGCGAAGCCCGGCGACGGCGGCATAGCGCTGCATCATCTCGCGGTAGGTCAGGACGTCGGGTCCGCCGATGTCGAAGCCGCGGCTGACCGTCGTCGGGATGCCGGCCGCTCCGACGAGGTAGCGCAGGACGTCGCGCACGGCGATGGGCTGGATGCGATTGTTGATCCAGCGCGGCGCGACCATCGCCGGCAGACGCTCCGTCAGGTACCGCATCATCTCGAAGGACGCGCTGCCCGAGCCGAGGATCACCGCGGCGCGCAGCACGAGGGTCGGCGCGCCGCCGTCGAGCAGGATCTGCTCGACCTCCCGACGGGACTCCAGGTGGGGCGAGAGCCGCTCACCGTCCGGGTACAGTCCACCGAGGTAGATGACGCGGCCGACGCCGATCTCCCGCGCCACGACCGCGAAGCCTCGCGCGGTACGGCGGTCGCGCTCGGCGAAGCCCGAACCGGTCCCCAGCGCGTGGATCAGGTAGTAGGCAACGTCCACGCCGTCGAGCGCCCTGCGCAGGTCGTCGCGTGAGGTGGCGTCACCGGCGACCACCTCCACGTCGTCGGACCAGTCGCGGGAGGCGATCCGGTCCGGATGGCGGGCCAGCACGCGCACGTCGTACCCGGCAGCCAGCAGCTCAGGCACCAACCGCCCCCCGATATAACCGGTGGCCCCGGTCACCAGGACACGCAACTGGCCCGTCACCGGCGCGTCCGCCGTCGTTCGATCCATGTCATTGCGACCGCTCCCGCTTCCTCGCTCGCCCTCGTGTGACTGAACGTATTCCTAGATAGGCTAGCGAACGCCACAGTCATCGGCCTGCGCGACCTCTAACAGATCGGCTCAGGCCGCCCATAAGGAGGGCTTCATGACGGACCACGCAACCGACCGACGTTCCAGGGACCGGGCTCAGCAGATCGTCGTCACCGCCAGCTTCCTGGTGTGCCTGGTCGGCTCCATGATCGGAGTCGGCGTGTTCGGCGGCACACCGATCGCGTCCGCAGCAGACGGTGCGCTCGCTGCCGACGCCACGCTGCTCGCCCCGGCGTCCGGGGCCTTCTCGGTCTGGACGGTGGTCTATCTCGGGCTCGCGGGATACACGGTGCTGCAGTGGTTCCCCACACCGGCATCCGCTGCCCGGCAGCGCCACCTCCGGCTGCCGGTCGCCGGGACGATGCTGCTCAACACGGCGTGGATCCTGGTGGTCCAGGCCGGTTGGATCTGGGCGAGCGTTGCGGTCATCGCGGTACTGCTCGCCCTGCTCTGCCGGGTCCTGGTGATCCTGATGCGGTCCCGTGCGAGCGGGCCGCTGGAACGTGTTCTCGTCGATGGGACCCTCGGCGTCTACCTGGGCTGGGTCTGCGTAGCCACCGCGGCCAACGTCGCGGCGGCCCTCACCAGCTCCGGTTTCGACGGAGCCGGCCTTGACCCTGAGACGTGGGCGGTCACGATGCTGGTGGTCCTCGGCGGTATCGGGATCGCTCTGGCGACACGGAGCAGGGGCCGTATCGCCGTGGCCGCGGCGATCGCCTGGGGCCTGGCCTGGATCGCCGTGGCCCGGTGGGACACCATGCCGCACTCAGGACCGACGGCAACGGCCGCAGCGGCAGTCGCTGTCACCGTGCTCGGCGTCACCCTGGTACTGCGCGTGCGCGCCGCCCGCGAGACCGCCAAGGTCGGCGCCTGACCACGCAGCGCGGAAGACGCCTCCTGAGCAACGAAGAAGCCCGCTCAACCGGAGCATCTGCCCTGGGCAAGGCGGCGCCTGGAGGTGAGCAGCAGCGTCAGGCCGTCGAGCAGGCGTTCGAGCCCGAACGAGAACAGCGACTCGAGATCGAGCTCCGTGCCTGGCTCCGTCACCTGGGCGACCAGTGGACCGTCGACGGCGAGCCGTGCGACGGTCCACTGCTTGCTGGTCATCCCGGTGTCGAGCTCGGCACCGGCCTCGGACTCGATGTTCACCGCGGTACCGCGCACGTAGTTGACCATCGTGCCGGGCTCGAAGGGCCCTTCCAGATAGCGCATGCGGACACCGTATGGACGCGTACGCCTGGCCAGTTCCGACGGCTCCTGTGCACTAGTGCAGGATCGCTCGGTGCGCGGGAGACCGAGACCGCTCCCGAGCCACACGCGCTGGATAACGCTGTCAGAGTGCAGGTTGACGCTCCCGCGTACGTCCGAAGAGGACGGCACCGAGCCTGTTCGCAAGCGAGTTCAAGACCTTGAACCTCGTGTCCCAGAAGCGACGGGTCTTGCCCCGCCTCAGGGGGCGGCTGGACGCAAGCATGCGGTGCGCCAGAAGTATTCGGATGGACGCACGGTAGCCCGCACTACGAGGTCCTTGAGGCGGTCCCCGAGCCGTGACGCAGGCCCAGCGCCACGACCAGACCCACCACGACGTGCGCGACCATCAGTACCGTGACGGCCCCCGGTGTGGTGCCGGAAGCGGCGCCCACCAGCGACCCGAGCAGGACGACGCCGCACAGCACCAGCCATGCCACCTCGCCGCCGCCCTTCGCGAGCCGCCCGATCACGGTCCGCACGCCCCAGCCCACCAGTCCGCTGACGAGCGCGGCGACCAGCATGGCCACCACCGAGACGGACTGGGTGCTCGCTCCGGTGCGCGCCTCGAGCTCGACGCCGAGCGCCGCACCGACCAGCCAGACCGCCACGGCGGCCGCCGCGCCGACGAACGGCACCGTCCAGGCGGGCCACCTACGCTGAGCTGCTGCTGTTGAGATCTCGGTCATGGGAGTCCTCCTTCTCGGCACGTCCGTCGTGCCTTGAGCCAGCCTCCCGGGGACCGGCCCGCCGGGCATCAGCCTGCAGTACCGACCCGACCGGCCCTTCAGTCGGGGGTCCCCCTACTTCGGTCGGTTCTGTGCCCTGGCCGCCGTACGTAGGGTCGCCGACATGACACGTGATGACGCGCAGGACTGCCCGCCGGACGGCGACACCCGTCCCGGACGGCTCGGCCGCAGACGAGGGTCGCCGTGGCGGACGGCGGTGCCTGCCGTGGTGGTGCTCGCCGCCCTGATGGTCTGGGCGGTCCTGGCCCAGCGGTCGGCGGTCTCCGGGCTCCTCGGCCCGGACCAGCTCACGGTGCTGGACTCCGCCGTGGCAGTCATCGCGCTCGCCCTCGTCCCCTTCCTCTGGTCACGGCACCCGGTGGCGGTGGTGCTGGGCCTCACGGTCCTCGCCGCCGTCTCGCCCGTCGCCACGCCCGCGGCGACCGCCGGCACGCTGCAGGTCGCGCGCTGGTTCCCCCTCCGCACGGCGGTCCTCGTCGCGGTCGCGGGCGTCGCCGCACATGCCGTTCAGGCCCTCTGGCGCC
The DNA here is from genome assembly GCF_024171995.1 of Promicromonospora umidemergens. Classification (GTDB taxonomy): domain Bacteria; phylum Actinomycetota; class Actinomycetes; order Actinomycetales; family Cellulomonadaceae; genus Promicromonospora; species Promicromonospora umidemergens. Next base: position 481,428 of record NZ_JAMTCT010000002.1, read on the forward strand.
CCACGGCCCTGCCGTGGGGCTGGTGGCTGCTGTGCGACGTCGCCGTGCACGCGGCGCTCCTCGGCTGGGGCGCGTTCTGGCAGGCACGAGCGCAGGTGCTGCGCGACCTGCGGGAACGCGCTCGCCGCGCGGAGACCGACCGGGGCAGGGCACTGACAGAGGCCCGCGCCGCCGAGCGCAACCGGATCGCCGCCGAGATGCACGACGCCCTCGGCCACCGGCTGTCCCTGCTGGCCGCCACCGCGGGCGCCGTCGAGTTCCGGCCGGACGCCCCGTCGGAGCAGCTCGCGGCCGCCGCCGGCCGGATCCGGACCGGCGCGGCGGACGCGCTGGAGGACCTGCGGCAGCTGGTGCGCCTGCTCCGCGACGGCTCGGACCGCCTGGCTCCGCCACCCACCCTCGCCGACATCCGGGGCCTGGTCGACGCCGCCCGGTCCGTCGGCACCGCCGTCGACCTCGACCTCGACCTACCGGACGGGCCGGACGGCGACGGGGCGCCGCCCGCCGTCGCCACCGCCGCCTACCGCGTGGTCCAGGAAGGACTCACCAACGCGCGGCGGCACGCGCCCGGCGCCGCGGTCCGCGTCGCGGTGACCACGCGCGTGGACGAGGTCCTGGTCACCGTGGCCGACGACGGCCCGGCCCGCCCCGAGAGCGGCACCCCGGGCACAGGACTGGTCGGCCTGCGCGAGCGGGTCGAGCTCCTGGGCGGCACGCTCGACGCAGGCCGCTCCCCCACCGGTTTCCTCCTGGACGTGCGGATACCGTGGCGCTGATGGAGACCCGGATAGTGATCGTCGACGACGACGCGCTGGTGCGCGCCGGACTGCGCCTCATGCTCGACGGCGCCGACGGGATCCGCGTGGTCGGTGAGGCCTGCGACGGCGGCGACGTGCCCCGGGTGCTCGACGCCCACCCGGCCGACGTCGTGCTCATGGACCTGCGGATGCCAGGTGTCGACGGGATCGAGGCCACCCGCCGGGTGCGGTCCCGGCCGTCCCCGCCCGCCGTCGTGGTGCTCACGACCTTCGACACCGACGCCGAGGTGGTCGGCGCGCTGCGCGCCGGTGCCGCCGGCTACCTGCTCAAGGACATGCCGCCGGCGCGCATAGCGGCGGCGGTCCGCGCGGCCGCCGTGGGCGAGCCGGTGCTCGCGCCCGACATCGCGCGCCGCCTCATGGACACCGTCGCCGCCGGGGGCGGCGGGGCGGGGGAAGCACGGGCCGCGCTGGACCGGCTCACGAGCCGCGAGCGCGAGGTCGCCGTGGAGATCGGGCGCGGCACGTCCAACGCGGAGATCGCGCGGCGGCTCCACCTCAGCATCCCGACGGTGAAGGCGCACGTCTCGAGCGTGCTCGTGAAGCTCGGCGTGGAGAACCGCACGCAGGTGGCGCTGCTGGTCCAGCAGGCCGGCGCGGACTGAGGTCCGGCTACGGCGTGTCTCGGAAGCCTTGAGGCTTGTGGAACACCGCCCTTCTCCGGCGTCCAGGTTCCGGTGCGGCCCCGGACTGCAGAGTCGATGAGCTCCGTGACGTACCGGTGCGCGCATGGCCGACTCTGGTCCGTGAGAGGCGAGCGCCCGCCTCCTTCGAGAACGTCTCCGCCCACGTCGAGCGGGAGGGGGAGGCTGACGAAAATCTGGCGTCGCTCCTGGCATCGGTGGATGCGACCACCAGCTTCCCCGCAGGCGAGACCGCTCGCCAGGAGCTGGCCACGGCGCTGATCAACACCGACGATGCCCTGCTTGACGTCGGGCGGCCCCAGCGAACGCGCCTCGCGGGTACAGGAAGCTGGGGCTCATCGCCGTCACGGTAAGCACGACCCGTGTAGACGAGGATCGCGTCACGGTCACCCAGCTGGATCAGCCGCTCATCAGTGATCTCGTCCGTCCGCCACGGAGGTGCGTCATTGAGGGAGGCCACTCGCCGCCACCGACCCGAGGGCGCAGTCGGTCGAGCCCGTCACTTGATCTCTGGCAGATCCGCCTCACAGAGCAGGGCCACCGCGCCGCCCCACTCCTGTGTGACATCGCCATTCGCCTGGTCACGGGTGGACGCCGAGGTCTAGGTGAACGTCGAGCCCTGGCTCGACGGCGACCGCATCACCTACACGGCACCATCAGGCTGCTCCCTGGTTGAGGACGGCGTCTACGGCTGTGTAGAGCGTCTCGGTCTCGGTTCTCAGGATGGATTCGCCGGCGGGAAGCGCTCGTTCGACGGAGAGCCCGTCGAGGACCGTGGCCAGGAATCTCACGGCGCGAATGTGGTCCTGCCGAGGCAGGGCGCCCTCCGCTGCGAGCACGGTGAGCCAGTACTCGATACGGCGACTTCCCGCTTGTTCGTGAGCGAGGTACGCGGCGCGAACCTGCTCGGTCGGTTCGGGCGCGATGAAGGCCTCGTAGGCGATGGTCCATCCCCGTCGCGCGTCTGCGCCGACACCTGCCGGTGCCAGCACCTGCCGCAGGCAGTTGACCAACCGGTCCCGGGCGGGGAGGGACCGGTCCCGGATCGGGTCGTCCGGCATGACGTGCTCGTAGATCCGCCCGAGTACCGCTTCCCGCAGGTCGCGTTGGGTGGGGAAGTGGAACCGCAGGGACCCCGTGCTCACGCCGGCGCGTGCCGCGACGGCCCGAACGCTCAGCTTTGCGGCCGTGTCTTCGGCGATCATCTCGGCAGCCGCCTTCAGCACCTCCTCGCGCGAACTGCTCAACGTTCCTCCTCCGAAGCCGGGTGATCCTCACGCCACAGTCTACTAACACAGTGTGATAGCGTCCTGACTATCACACTGTACTAGTAGATCTGAGCTGTCGAGAAAGGCTGGTCACATGAGCGTGGGGCAGTGGTGGGCGGCAAGGCGAGTCAAGCCGGGTGACGGCCGGCCGCTGCAGCGATTCCGCTGGTGGCAGATGCCGGTTCGCTCGCTGTTCTCGATCCAGCTGACCAGCTCAGATGGCGGTGTCGGAACGTTTGCCGTCGACGTCCGGCACTGGGCGCGGCTCGACGACAGCAAGGTCCGGGCTCACCTGTTCATCGACGAAAGACATGAGGCTGAATCGAAGGTGCCGGCGTCGTTTCCCGTCGACGGCGGCAGGATCGCGGTAACGATGAGCAACTTCGGGGTCAGGCGCTGTCACTACATTCCCGCCCAGGGCACACCACAGCAGCTCAGCCCCGACCCCGCTTCCGCGGAAGGCCGTCGGGCCCGCCTCGACGCGGATCATCCGGTCTTGAGCCGGACGATCGGAAGCGTCTCGATCCTGATGCTCGTCATAGGGATCGGTCTGAACCTGCTCCAGGTCGCAGAACCGATCTCCCAGATCCCGCCGATCGCGGAGAGCCTCGGAACCTTCGAGTCCCCCATCCACCTTCCGCTGTGGCTCAACCTCGCCCTCGGCGCCGGGGCAGTGCTGGCGAGCATGGAACGAGCACTCCGGTTGCGGTACACGCCCCTGCTCGACATGGCCGGCAACTGACCGAACTCCGGCAACTAAACGGCTCAAGGAGAAAAGAACCCATGGCAACAACCGTCGCGCCCAGCTGGCTGCTCAGCCCCGGAGAATCGCGCCACGCGCAGGCCGTACCAGGCGGGGTCGAGTACCACCGCGTCCTTGCCGGCGACAGACGTCGCATCGGACGTGGCATCCTCGCGATCGTGCTCCTGCTGGCCGGGATCGTCGTCTTCCCGACCGTCATCGGACGGCTCCTGGGACTCGTCGACCTGCAGATGGGAAACACGACACCGATCCTCGGTGGCAACGACTACACGCCGCTGTACCACGCGGGCTCGATGATCTCCCTCGCCCTGCTTGCGCCGTGGAGCATGCTCATCCAGCGCTGGCTCTACGGCATCCCCGCCGCGTCCCTGCACTCGGTGACCTCTCGATTCCGGTTCGATGTGCTCGGCAAGGCGCTCATCGTGTTCGGGCCTGCCTGGCTGCTCGTGAACGTCATCGGGTTCTTCGGACCCAGCGACGAGGTGCCCTGGTCGCGCCTGGACCTCATCGGCATCTTCGTCGGCACTCTTCTGCTCACACCGCTGCAGACCACAGGAGAGGAGTACGGCGCACGAGGGCTGATGTTCCGTGTGATCGGGAGCTGGACGCGCAGCCGCCGGGCCGGGCTCATCGCCGGGGTCCTCGTCTCGAGCATCATCTTCACCGCGGTCCACGCCTCCACCGATGTGTACATCAACACCTGGTACATGGTGCTCTGGTGCTGCCTGGCGATCATCACGTGGCGCACGGGCGGCCTCGAGATCGCGATAGTCCTCCACGCCGTCCTCAACACGGTCGCCCTCCTCGGCGCGCCGTTGTTCCGCATCGATCTCGGCGGCGCGCTCGCCGACCGATCCGCGGGGGTCGGTTCGCCCACCCAGCTCATCCCGACCGCGGCGGTGATAGTGATCACCGCCCTCGTGTGGTGGTGGACCCGCAGGTCCGGACCCGCGCTCACTCCACTTGCGCGACCCGCCGCCACGCGCTGAGGCAGGGCCGTTCGGCCGCGCCCGACGAGCTCCCTGGGCAAACCGTCACGGGAATGAGATCACCCGTGACGCTTCGCCCCGGCGGCGGACCGATCAGCCGCCCGACGGGAATCGAACTCAACGACGGCACCTTCATCAGCCTGTCACTCGACCACGCCGGGCACAGAACCATGTACGTCACCGACGAGAGCTATTGGCTCCCGCAGCACGCCCCGACGCCCTTGGTTGTGGTGCGGGCGGCACACCTTCCCAGCGCAGACATCACCGCGCCGAGGGAGAACCGCCATGCTGCCCATCCTCCTCACCCGAGAGCCCGAACCCGCAAAGTAGCGGCAGGGAACCCGGGCCGGTTCAAGGTGCTGGTAATGAAGAACCACGGTGGGGTTGCTGTGCCCAGCGATCGCCATCAGCTCCCGCCAACGTGGCTCCCGATCGCGCCGCCCAGGTCAAGGCTGTGTGGCGCAGGTCGTGAAAATGCAGCTCGTCGAGTCCCACGGCAACACGAACCACAGACCAGTTCCGCTCGATGATCGAAGCGTGCAGCACACCCCCGCGCTTCGCCCGGAAGAGCATCCCGTCCGGTCCTGGCGGAGAGAACCTCGCCAGGTGCTCCTTGAGGATCGGCACGACGAACGACGGGATTGCCACGTCTCGGTAGGAGGCGTCAGTCTTCGGCGGCCCGATCTGGTTGTACTTGCCGGCGACCTTCTGATTCGCTGCGGTGCCCCGCACTGCCACCTTTGCCCGCGTCGGGTCCGAGAGGTCAAGGTGCCGCCGCCGCAACGCTCGCAGTTCCCCATTGCGCAGACCCGCGCCAACAGCCAGCGGCACGATCGCTTGAAGGTATGCCGGCATCAGTTCGGTCATCCGCCACATCTGGTCGGCAGTCACCACGATCGGCTCGTGCACCGCCTTGTACCGCAGGGCTCCCCTGACCTTCGCCGGCGAGGCGTCGAGCAGCTCGTGGTCGACGGCGTCGTTCAGGATCGACGACAGTGTCTGATAGGCCGAGTACAGCGCGCCACGTCCGTCGGACTTCTCCTGTCCGTGCCACGTCCGCGACCGCGCTTCCTCCGCATGGCCTCACGAGGCCACTCGCGTCCACTTCCGTCTCACGGGCCCGAAGAAGAAACAGCAGGTCAGGCGACATTTCCCCAGTTCAGGGACCTGCCGCCCGACCTCCTCGATCCTCAGACGTGCTTCCGACGTCTGAGCCTGCGGTTCCGCTACGGGCGCGTGCCTCGTTCCTCGGCCCGCACCCTGCGCTGCACCTCCGGCTCAGACGTTGAACCCGAGCATCCGCAGCTGCTCCTTGCCGTCGTCCGTGATCTTCTCCGGACCCCACGGCGGCATCCAGACCCAGTTCACGCGGAACCCGTCGACGATGCCTTCGAGCGCCTGCGCGGTCTGGTCCTCGATCACGTCCGTCAGCGGGCAGGCCGCCGACGTGAGCGTCATGTCGATGGTCGTGTGGTTGTTCTGGTCCACCTGGACGCCGTACACCAGGCCCAGGTCGACGACGTTGATGCCCAGCTCGGGGTCGATCACGTCGCGCATCGCTTCCTCGACGTCCACCGCGGTGGTGGGCGAAGAGCCCACCCCGTCAGCGGGAGCGGCCGGGGCTTCCTGCCCGACCTCGGTGCTCGCCTCAGTCATCGGTCTCTCCTCACCTCGTTGCCAGCGCGCCACTGCGCGCCAGCGAGTCCTTGAGCGCTGCCCAACCGAGCAGCGCGCACTTGATTCGCGCGGGGTACTGCGACACACCGGTGAAGGCCGCCGCGTCGCCGAGAGCGTCCTCGGCCTCGTCGCCCAGGCCCTTGCCTCGGGACGACATGAGGTCGTGGAACAGCCCGTCGAGCCGCGCCACCTCAGCGAGAGGAACGCCCTCGACCAACGATGTCATGACCGACACCGACGCCTGGGAGATGGAACATCCCTGCCCTTCCCACGAGACGCCCGCCACCGTGCCCTCCGGCGTGACGTCGACCCGGAGGGTCACCTCGTCACCGCACGTCGGGTTCACCTGGTGCGACTCCCCCGCGAGGTGCCCCTCCACGGCCGCCAGGTCGACGAGCCCGTGGCCCACCGGACGCTTCGCGTGGTCCAGGATCACCTGCTGGTACATCTGCTCGAGCGTACTCACGACGCTGCCTCTCTTGATCGTCCGAACAACCGTCCGAACAGTCCGGCCGAAGTTCTCACTCTGCTCCGAAGAACGCGCGGACCCCCGCCAACGCTTCCCGGAACGCCACGACCTCTTCGACCGTCGTGTAGACGGACGCCGACGCGCGCGCCGTCGCGGCCACGCCGAACCGGCGGTGCAGCGGCTGCGCGCAGTGGTGGCCCACCCGGACAGCGATGCCCTTGTCGTCGAGCACCTGCCCGACGTCGTGCGCGTGCACGCCGTCGACCACGAACGAGACCACGGCGAGGCGATCGGCCGTATCGAGCGGACCGATCACCCGGACACCCGGGATCTCGGCGATCTTGAGCAGCTCGGCGGCCAGCTCGGTCTCGTGCCGGGCGACGCCGGCCATGCCGAGCTCGCCGAGGTACTGCGCCGCGCACCCCATGCCGACGGCCTGGGCGACCATCTGGGTACCGGCCTCGAAGCGCTGCGGGGGCGGCGCGTAGGTGGTGCTCTCCATGGTCACCACCTCGACCATGGACCCACCGGTGATGGTGGGCGGCATGGCTGCGAGCAGCTCGCGCCGCCCGTACAGGGCGCCGACGCCGGTGGGCCCGAGCATCTTGTGCCCGCTGAACGCGGCGAAGTCGACGCCGAGCTCGTGGAAGTTCACCGGCATGTTCGGCACGGACTGGCACGCGTCGAGCACCGTGAGGGCGCCGACGCGCTGAGCCGCCGCCACGAGCGTGGCGACGGGCGCCACGGCCCCGGTCACGTTCGAGACGTGCCCGAACGCGAGCACCTTGGTGCGCTCGGTGAGGAGCGTGTCGAGGTCCGACAGGTCGAGCCTGCCGTCGTCGGTCACCGGGATCCAGCGCAGGGTGGCGCCCGTACGTGCGCTCAGCTCCTGCCAGGGGACGAGGTTGGCGTGGTGCTCCGCCTCGGTCACGAGGATCTCGTCGCCCGGCGCGAGCCGGAACCGCGCGGCCGCCTCTCCCCCGCGACCGAGGGTCGCGTTGGAGAAGGCGTAGGCCACGACGTTGATCGCGGCCGTAGCGCCCGACTGCCAGACGATCTCGCCGTCGTCCGCCCCGACGAACGCGGCGACCGCCGCGCGCGCCTGCTCGAACGCCTCGGTGGCCTCCTCTGCGAGCTGGTGCGCACCGCGGTGGACCGCTGCGTTGCGCTGCTCGTAGAAGTCCACCTCGGTGTCGAGCACCACCTGCGGTTTCTGGGACGTCGCGGCGGAGTCCAGGTACACCAGCGGCTGACCGCCCCGCACCGTGCGCTCGAGCAGCGGGAAGTCCGCCCGGACGGCGGCCAGCTCGGTCGTCGAGATCTCGACGGCGGTGGCGTCGCCCGGGGCGATGTCGCCCGGACGCACGGTGTCGGTGGTGGTCATGGTGTCCCTTCGCGATGCGTCAGCAGTGGATCAGGCCGAGACCGTCTTGTTCGCGCCGAGGTACTTGTCGTAGCCCTCTTCCTCGAGGCGGTCGGCCAGCTCGGAGCCACCCTCCTCGGCGATCTTGCCGTCGACGAAGACGTGCACGAAGTCAGGCTTGATGTAACGCAGGATGCGCGTGTAGTGCGTGATGAGCAGGATGCCGATGTCGGTCTCCTCCTTGGCCCGGTTCACGCCCTCTGACACGACGCGCAGCGCGTCGACGTCGAGGCCGGAGTCGGTCTCGTCGAGGATCGCGAAGCGCGGCTTGAAGAGCTCCATCTGGAGGATCTCGTGGCGCTTCTTCTCGCCACCGGAGAAGCCCTCGTTCACGGAGCGCTCGGCGAAGGCCGGGTCCATGCGGAGGTTCTCCATCGCGCCCTTGACCTCCTTGCCCCAGGTGCGGAGCTTGGGGGCCTCGCCGGAGATGGCGGTCTTGGCGGTGCGCAAGAAGTTGGCGACCGAGACACCGGAGACCTCGACCGGGTACTGCATGGCGAGGAACAGGCCGGCGCGGGCGCGCTGGTCGACGGTCATCGTCAGCAGGTCCTCGCCGTCGAGCGTGGCGGTACCCGAGGTGACCGTGTACTTGGGGTGGCCGGCGAGCGCCGACGCGAGGGTCGACTTGCCGGAGCCGTTGGGACCCATGATGGCGTGGGTCTCACCGCTGGCGATGGTCAGGTCGACACCGCGCAGGATCGGCTTGGGGCCTTCCTTGGTCTCGACGCTGACGTGCAGGTCGCGAATCTCGAGGGTGGGCATATCGGTTACTCCTGGGTTAGCTTGCGAAGTCAGTTGTTCAAGAGACGGGCACGGTGACGTCGATGTCGACGAGCACCCGCTCGCCGTCGACGGTCACCGGGTAGACGGGCACGGGGCGCACCGCCGGAAGCTGGACGGGCTGGCCGGTCCGCAGGTCGAACTGCGAGCCGTGCAGCCAGCACTCCACGAGGCAGCCCTCCACCTCGCCGTCGGACAGCGAGACGGCGCCGTGGGAGCAGATGTCCGAGATGGCGTGGAAGGTGCCGTCTGCGTCGCGCGCCACGGCGACCGGGACCGGGGCACCGTCGGCGCCGTCGAGCTCGACGAGCATCGCTTCCTCCGGCCCCAGGTCGTCGGTCATACAGGCGAGCTGCGCGGTCATGCGGTCGGCGCTCCGGTGATCACGCTCATCGACTTCTCCAGCTCGGCCTCGATGGAGGCGAGCAGGCGCTCCTCGACCTCGGGGACGCCGATCTCGTGGATGAGCTCGGCGAAGAAGCCGCGCACGACGAGACGACGGGCCTCGATCTCGGGGATGCCCCGGGCCTGGAGGTAGAAGAGCTGCTCGTCGTCGAACCGGCCGGTGGCGCTGGCGTGGCCGGCGCCGGCGATCTCGCCGGTCTCGATCTCGAGGTTCGGCACGGAGTCCGCGCGCGCGCCGTCCGACAGGACGAGGTTGCGGTTGAGCTCGTACGTGTCGGTGTTCTCTGCGGCGGCCCGGATCAGGACGTCGCCCACCCACACGGTGTGCGCACCGGAACCCTGCAGGGCGCCCTTGTAGGTCACGCGGGACTTGCAGTCCGGCACCGCGTGGTCCACGAAGAGGCGGTGCTCCTGGTGCTGGTCGGTGTCCGCGAAGTAGAGGCCCACCATCTCGACCTCACCGCCGGTGGCGGTGAACTCCGTGTCCGGGGTGACGCGCACGACGTCGCCGCCGAACGTCACCACGACGTGCTTGAGCTTCGCGTCGCGGCCCAGGCGGGCCCGGTGCGAGGAAGCGTGCACGGCGCCGGCAGCCCAGTCCTGGACGCTGACGACGGTGAGGTGCGCGCCGTCCTCGACGACGATCTCGACCGTCTCGGCGAGCGTGCCGGATCCGTCGTGGTCCAGGACCACCACGGCCTCGGAGTGCCGCTCGGCGCGGACCAGCACGTGGGCGGCCGTCGCGTCCTTCGACACACCCGTCAGGCGCACCGAGGTGACCTCGGAGGCCACGGCCTCCTTGGGGATCGTCACGATCGTGGCCTGCTCGAAGGCGTTCCACGCGGTGACGGCCGTGCGGTCGCCGGGCTTGCCGGCCGTGCCGAGGCGGGCGTCGTCGCGAGCGACGGTCTCCACCACCACCTCGGGGGCCGCGGACACCTCGACCGTGACGCCGGAGGTGCCGAGGTCTGCCTGGAACAGCGGCTGGAGGCGGTCGGCCGGGGAGAAGCGCCACTCCTCCTCGCGGCCGTTGGGGATGGGGATGTCCTCGAGGGAGAAGGAGGTGCGGCGCTCTGCGCGCGAGCCCTGGGGCTTGACGGCGCCGTGCGTGTGGGCGCCGTCGGCAACAGCGCGCGTGTGATCGGTCGTGAGAGTCATATCAGCCGACGGACCCTTCCATCTGCAGCTCGATGAGGCGGTTGAGCTCGAGTGCGTACTCCATGGGCAGCTCACGCGCGATGGGCTCGACGAACCCGCGCACGATCATGGCCATGGCCTCGGTCTCTTCCATACCTCGGGACATGAGGTAGAACAGCTGGTCCTCGCTCACCCGCGAGACCGTGGCCTCGTGACCCATGGACACGTCGTCCTCGCGGACGTCCACGTAGGGGTAGGTGTCGCTGCGGGAGATCTGGTCCACCAGCAGCGCGTCGCAGAGGACGTTGGACGCGGAGTGGGAGGCGCCCTCGAGCACCTGGACCAGACCACGGTAGGACGTGCGACCGCCGCCACGCGCCACGGACTTGCTCACGATCGACGACGAGGTGTTCGGCGCCGCGTGCACCATCTTGGCGCCGGCGTCCTGGTGCTGGCCCTCGCCCGCGAAGGCGATGGACAGCGTCTCGCCGCGGGCGTGCTCGCCCAGCAGGTAGATCGCCGGGTACTTCATGGTGACCTTGGAGCCGATGTTGCCGTCGACCCACTCCATCTGGGCACCCTCAGCGGCCGTGGCGCGCTTGGTGACCAGGTTGTACACGTTGTTCGACCAGTTCTGGATCGTCGTGTAGCGCACGCGGGCGTTCTTCTTCACGATGATCTCGACCACTGCCGAGTGCAGGGAGTCCGACGTGTAGATCGGCGCCGTGCAGCCCTCGACGTAGTGCACGTAACTGCCCTCGTCGGCGATGATCAGCGTGCGCTCGAACTGGCCCATGTTCTCGGTGTTGATCCGGAAGTAGGCCTGCAGCGGGATCTCCACGTGCACGCCCGGCGGCACGTAGACGAACGAGCCACCCGACCACACGGACGAGTTCAGCGCGGAGAACTTGTTGTCACCGGAGGGGATGACCGTGCCGAAGTACTCCTGGAACAGCTCGGGGTAGTCGCGCAGGCCCGTGTCGGTGTCGACGAAGATGACGCCCTGCTCCTCCAGGTCCTCGCGGATCTGGTGGTAGACGACCTCGGACTCGTACTGGGCGGCGACGCCCGCGACGAGGCGCTGCTTCTCGGCCTCGGGGATACCGAGCCTGTCGTACGTGTTCTTGATGTCGTCGGGCAGGTCCTCCCAAGAGGTGGCCTGCTTCTCCGTGGAGCGCACGAAGTACTTGATCTTGTCGAAGTCGATGCCCGACAGGTCGGAGCCCCAGCTCGGCATGGGCTTCTTGCCGAAGAGGCGCAGCGCCTTGAGACGCTGGTTCAGCATCCACTCGGGCTCGTTCTTCAGAGCCGAGATGTTGCGGACCACTTCCTCGCTCAGGCCTCGCTGCGCGGACATGCCCGCGGCGTCGCTGTCGTGCCAGCCGTACTCGTAAGAGCCGATCGACGAGATGATCTCGTCATCGGTCTGCCGGCCGGAGCTCTGTTCTGGCGCTTGCGTTTCTGCGCTCATCACTTTCCTTCGGTGGGGGTCGTCGCGGGGATGTTCGTCGCGGGGGTGGGCAAGGGAAGGTTCACGGGGATATTCGTCGTGCAGGCGTGCGCGCCGCCGGCGATGGTCGAGAGGCGCTGGACGTGCGAGCCCAGCAGCTCGCTGAACGCGCGGGCCTCCTGCTCGCACAGCTCAGGAAACTCCTCGGCCACGTGCTGGACCGGGCAGTGCCCCTGGCAGAGCTGGACCGCCCGCGCCACGGTGCCGGCCGTCGGGCCGGTCAGCGGAGCGGGAACGGGCCGGACGGACGCGGCATAGCCGTCGGCGGACAGCAGCTGGACGAGCTGGGCGGCCCGGCCCTCCGCGGTGTCGGCGGTGAGGTGCGGCGCGTAGCTGCTGGCGACGGCGTCGAACCGCTCCTTGGCGAAACCCGCCACCGCCTCGCTGCCGCCCGTCTCCCGCAGGAACCGCAGGACCTGCCGGGCGATCTCCTGGTAGCCGCCCGCCAGCTCGGACTGGCCGCCACCCGTGACGACGTACCGCCGCGCGGGGCGCCCACGCCGGGGAGCACCCGACCGCGAGGCCTCGTGCACGGTGATCTTGCCGTCCTCCTCCAGGAGGGCCAGGTGCCTGCGCACGGCCGGGGCCGTGAGCTCGAGGACAGCGGCGAGGGCGCCGGCGGTGACCGGGCCGCGGGACGCGACGAGCTCGAGCACTCGTCGACGTGTGGTGCCGTCGGTCTCGTGGCTCGCCACGTGGCCGACCGGCACCTGTGTCGGTGCGCTCATGCTGGTCACCTCCCTCACGTCGGTCCGAGGGCAGGCTTCGCCCCCGGGTATGCACGCCTTCCTAGACGCCAATGCTTTTGAGAACATCCTTGTTCCCTAATTCAAGATGCGCAAGGAAGGCGAGCCTCAGTTCGGGCCGATCGCGACACATCTCACACGTCCGGTCCACACCCGGGACACGTACTGCGCCGACGCTCCCCGCACCGCCGCCTACGATTGTTCGGTGCCCCTGTCCGACGCGCCCGCGATCGACCCCGCCCAGGCGGTCACCGCGAGCGCCGCCACAACCAGCCCCGCTGACGCCGCAGCCGACCGCGAGGTCGCCGTGGAAGTGCGTGGCCTCGTCAAACGCTACGACGGCCGCGCGGTCGTCGACGGTCTCGACCTGGTGGCCCGGCCAGGCGCCGTCACCGCCGTCCTGGGACCGAACGGCGCGGGCAAGACGACCACCATCGAGTGCTGCGAGGGCCTGCGCTCCCCCGACGGCGGCACCGTCCGCGTGCTGGGCCGCGACCCCGTCGCCGACGCCCGGGCGCTGCGCCCTCGCGTCGGCGTCATGCTCCAGGACGGCGGCCTGCCCACCGGCGTGCGTGCCCTCGAGCTGCTGCGCCACGTCGCCGCCATGTACGCGGCCCCGCGCTCCGTGGACGAGCTCGCCGAACGGCTGGGCCTGCACGGCTTCGCCCGCACCACGGTGCGCCGCCTGTCCGGCGGGCAGCGCCAGCGCGTGGCCCTCGCCGCAGCGGTCGTCGGGCGGCCCGACGTCGTCTTCCTCGACGAGCCCAGCGCCGGCATGGACCCCCAGAGCCGGCGCGCCGTCTGGGACCTCGTGCGCGAGCTGCGCGCCGACGGCGTCGCCATCGTCCTGACCACCCACCTCATGGACGAGGCAGCCGACCTCGCCGACCACGTCCACATCGTGGACCACGGGCGCCTGATCGCCTCCGGCAGCGTCCGCGAGCTGACCGACGGCGACACCGGCCCCGGCACGGTACGCATCGAGGCGACGCCCGGCCTGGACCTGACGGGCCTGCTCACCACCCTCGGTCCCAACCCTTCGTGGGCAGCCGCGGAGCCCGAGCCCGGCGTGTACACCGTGACCGGACCGGTGGACGCCGCGGCACTCGCCGACGTGACCGCGTGGCTCGCCGACCGGGGCGTGCTGGCCCGGTCGGTCACCACCGGCCGCCGCACGCTCGAGGACGTATTCCTCGACCTCACGGGGAGAAACCTGCGATGAGCGTCCAGACCGTTCCGGCCGCCGCGCCCGCCGTCCGCCGGATCGCGGCCCAGGCCTCGTTCGAGGCGCGGGCGATCCTGCGCAACGGCGAGCAGCTGCTCGTGACGATAGTGCTGCCCGTCCTGGTGCTCGTCGGCCTGGTCCGGACCTCGTTCGTGGACCTCGACACGCAGGGGTACACGCGCATCGACTTCGTGACGCCCGGCGTCCTGGCGCTGGCCGTCATGTCCACTGCGTTCACGTCGCAGGCGATAGCCACCGCCTTCGACCGTCGAAACGGCGTGCTGCGCCTGCTGGCCACCACCCCGCTGGGCCGCACCGGGCTGCTGGCCGGCAAGGTGCTGGGCGTTCTCGCCGTCGAGGTGGTCCAGGTGATCGTCATCGCGGGCACCGCACTGGCACTCGGCTGGCGGCCGGAGCTGGGCGCGTTGCCCGCCGTCGTCGGCGCCGGGCTGCTGGGTACCGCTGCGTTCACCGCCCTCGCCCTCCTGTTGGCCGGAACGCTGCGCGCAGAGGGCGTGCTCGCCGTGGCCAACCTGGTGCTCGTGCTCCTCACGGTGGGCGGCGGCGTGCTCCTGCCCGCCGCGCAGCTCGCCGGCCCGCTGGCGCACGTCGCGGTGCTCCTGCCGTCGGGCGCCCTGGGCGAGGCGATGCGCGGAGCGCTGCTGCACGGGTCCGTCCCGGCGTTCTCCGTGGTCATCCTGCTGGGCTGGACCGCGGCGCTCGGCGCGGGTGCGGCCCGGCTCTTCCGCTGGCACTGAACCGGGTCGTCACGGCCTGTCCAGACTCGGCGTGCGCGGCATCGTCACCGGCGTCCAACGGTCTGGACGAGTCTCGCAGCCGAGCGCTCGTGGTGGCTTGGCATCAACGGTTGTGAGCCTGCCGTTGTCGTACTCCATCAGCGTCGCGGTGGAAGTCCAGGATTCGGTCCGCCTCCGCCTCACTGATGAAGCCGTCAGCCAGGAGCGCCTCCACATCCTCCTCGGAAGAACCAGGCAGCACACCGTCCACGGGGTCGACCACGCGTGGCACCCACGACTCCAGGGCTGCGAGGAGCTCGAACATCTCCGTGGCGATCAGGAGCCCAACATGCCGCTGGAGCACGATCTCCTCCACGCTAGGGGCCACACCAACCGCACTGGCCCGAGCAATCACACGGTGGACACTCGCCTGCGACATGTGCACAGCTCGAGCAATCTCCCGCTGCGCCATCCCGGCTTCAGCGGCCTGGTAGATCCGGCGGGTGCGTTCTATCTCAGCGAGACGGGCATGCGCGTACGCCGACCTCAGACCCGACTCGCTCTTCGCCAACGCGTTTGACATGGCTACCTCCTTGCAGACGAATCTAACGCTTGATTCAAAATGAATCAAGCGCTGGAAACCGGCGACGCGCCAACCCGGTTCGCCGCGGGAATCTACCTACCCTCACTCATAGCGGCTCGGTATGACTCTTTCGCGAGTAGGCGGGTGAAATTTGCCCTTTTAGGGTTCACTTCACCTACATTCCCCAGGGAGGCAGCGTGACTTCCACTCACAGCAACCGCCGTCGGCTGATCGTCGGCGCCGGTATCGCCATCGCCCTCGCAGCGGCTCCAGCCGCTGCGGCCATGACGCACGCGACACCGGACGAGGCCCCTGCGCCCGTCGCGGGCGCACTGATCGAGGACTCGTACATCGTCGTGCTCGAGGACTCCGACGTCGCCAAGGCAGAGGTCAGGAGCACGGCCAAGGGCCTGGTGCAGAAGTACGGCGGCGAGGTGCGGCACTCGTACACCAACGCGGTACGGGGCTTCTCGGCGTCGATGTCGCCGGGCCAGGCCAAGCAGCTCGAGGCAGACCCGTCGGTGGCGTACGTGGAGCAGAACCGCGTGATGACAGCCAGCGACACCCAGTCGCCGGTCCCTTCCTGGGGCCTGGACCGGATCGACCAGGTGGAGCTGCCCCTCGACGACTCGTACACGTACGAGAGCACCGGGTCCGGGGTGACGGCGTACATCGTCGACACGGGCATCCTGAACACCCACGAGGACTTCGGCGGTCGCGCCGTCAGCGGCACCGACACCGTGGACGGTGACGACGACGCCACCGACTGCGCGGGTCATGGCACGCACGTGGCCGGCACCGTGGGTGGTTCGGCCTACGGCGTCGCGAAGGACGTCTCGCTGGTCGGTGTGCGGGTTCTCGACTGCGGCGGCTCCGGCAGCTTCGACGGCGTCATCGCGGGCATCGACTGGGTGACCGCGGACCACCAGGCCGGCGAGCCCGCCGTGGCCAACATGTCGCTCGGCGGCGGCTTCTCGCAGGCCGTGAACGACGCCGTCTCCACGGCCGTCGCCGACGGCGTCACCTTCGCCCTCGCTGCCGGCAACGACAGCGGAGCCGATGCCTGCGACGGTTCGCCGAGCTCCACCCCTGAGGCGATCACGGTGGGCGCCACCGAGGACTCGGACGCCCGCGCCGCGTACTCGAACATCGGCACCTGCGTGGACATCTTCGCGCCGGGTACCGGCATCACGTCGGCCTGGTACACCGGCGACATGGACACCAACACGATCAGCGGCACCTCGATGGCCACACCCCACGTCGCGGGCGCTGCGGCGCTCGTGCTGTCCGGCAACCCCGCGGCTACCCCGGCCGAGGTCGGCGCCAGCCTGTCGGGCGCTGCCCTGCCGGACGTCGTGACCGACCCGGGCACCGGCTCGCCGAACCTGCTGCTGAACGTCAGCGGCCTCTGACGACCACACCCACAGATCCCGAAGGGACCCCGGCACCCGGCCGGGGTCCCTTCGTGGCCCCCGGGTCCGTCAGGCGAAGATGCCCGCCGTCCCCATCTCCACCCGACGGCGCCCGGCCCGTTCGTCGTCACCGAACCGGTCGACTCCCCAGGACAGTGTCGTGGCCAGCTCGAACACCTCGTCGCGGGTGACGGCGTCGGCCGCGTCGCCCGACGACTTCGCGGCGTCGAGCAGGTCACCCGTCCGCACGAGGAGCGGGTTGCACGCGGAGTAGAGCGGCGACTCGGGGTCGTCGTACGCGGTGGCGACGCAGTACGGCAGGTCGTGCCAGATGCGCAGCTGCCACGTCAGCCGCACCAGCCACTCCACGAGCGCCTCCCGCGGGGGGCGCGAACGAGCTAGCTCGTCGGCGTCGGCCAGCGCCGTGCCGATGTAGTCCTCCATGACCGCTGCCAGCAGGTCGTCCCGGGTGGGGAAGTTCCGGTAGAGCGTGGCGTTGCCCACCCCGGCCCGCAGGGCGATGCCGTCCAGCGAGGCGAGCACGCCGTCCTCCGCGAAGGTCTCGCGCGCCGCGCGCAGGACCGCGTCGCGGTTGCGTCGCGCATCGGCCCGCAAGGGCCGCGGCGCTGGTGCGGGAGCACCTCGAGCAGCAGGCATGGCATCTCTCCTTGCGTAAACGGGGAGCGTCCCCACATACTGATCCGGGGACACTCCCCACATGATCGAGGAGTATAGATGAACCAGACACTCGACGGCCGGACGGTGCTCGTGACGGGCGCCAACGGCGGCCTCGGAGCGCAGCTCGTGCAGCAGGCGCTCGACCGCGGGGCCCGCAAGGTCTATGCGGCGACCCGCTCCCCCGGGCGCTGGACGGACCCACGGATCCAGCAGCTGAGCCTCGACCTCACCGGCCCCGACGACGCCACCCGAGCGGCCGCCACGGCCTCCGATGTCGACCTGCTGGTCAACAACGCGGGCATCGCGCTGGCCGATGACTCCCTCTCGGGGCCCGAGGACGAGCTGCGTCGCACCTTCGAGACGAACTTCTTCGGCACGCTGCGCGTCGCGAACGCCTTCGCGCCGGTGCTCGCGGCCAACGGCGGCGGAACCCTCCTGAACATCCTGTCCGCGGCAGCCTGGAGCAATGTGCCGACCGGCTACGCGGCGTCGAAGGCGGCGATGTGGTCGGCCACCAACGGGCTGCGGCTCCAGCTGCGGGCCCAGGGCACGCACGTGGTCGGCCTCCTCGTCGGCATGGTGGACACGCCGATGGCTCAGCGATGGGACGTTCCGAAGGTCAGCGCCGAGAGCGTGGTCACCCAGGCCTACGACGGCGTCGCGGACGGCGCGCTCGAGGTGCTGGCCGACGAGCCGACGCGTGACCTGAGGTCCCGGATGGGCACCAGGGCCGAAGAGCTCTACCCCTGGCTCGACGAGCAGCTCGGCGCGTTCGTGCCCTGAACCGGCAGGACTGGCCCAGCAGGACTGCCACGGCAGGAGGGGTCGGCCCGCATCCGGCCCCTCCTCTGCGCCCGGGCACAGATCACACCCGGTCAGGACCGCATGCGGGGCGCGACGCCGCCGTCGGCCGCTAGCGTTGGGCTGTGACCGCAACCGCCGCCCCCACGTCCCGGTTCGCCGCGTTCGCCGGCTGGATCGACCGCTTCCGCCACTGGACGCGCGCCATCCTGGTCGCGAACCTGATCGGCCAGATCGGCATCATCGGGACCGGCGGTGCCGTGCGCCTGACCAAGTCAGGACTGGGCTGCTCGACCTGGCCGCAGTGCGAGCCCGGCCAGTTCACGCCGCAGTTCCACGAGGCCACGACCCTGCACCCGTACATAGAGTTCGGGAACCGCACGCTGACCGGCGTGCTGGCACTCATCGGGGTCCTGCTCGCCGTCGCGGTGTGCACCGACCTGAAGCGGTCGCAGTCCTATCGCCTGCTCGGCCTGGTGCCGCTCCTCGGCGTGCTGGCGCAGGCCCTGATCGGCGGCGTCGTGGTGCTGCTGCACCTGCACCCGGGCTGGGTGTCCCTGCACTTCGGCGTGTCGGCCGCTCTCGTGGCGGCGTCGCTGTACGTGCTGCACCGGCACGACGAGGGCGACAAGGCCCCTACCCGCGTGGTCGGGCCCCGTGTCCGCGCCCTGGCCTGGGCGCTCGCCGCGCTGACCGCCGTCGTGGTCGTGCTCGGCGTGCTGACCACGGGCGCGGGCCCCCACAGCGGCGACGCCGAGGTGGGCTACCGGATCGCCGTCGACCCGGCGCTGCTGACCAGGTGGCACGCCGCCGCGGTGTGGGTGTTCCTGGCCGCCCTGGCCGCCTACCTGGTAGCAGCTCGCGGCGGACCCGCACCGGTACGGCGCGCAGCACTGATCCTGCTCGCCATCACGCTGGCGCAGGGCCTCATCGGGTACGTGCAGTACTTCACCGACCTGCCCGAGCTGCTGGTGGGGCTGCACATGATCGGCGCCGCCGTCCTGATCGCCGGCACCACGCGGGTCTGGCTGACGACCCGGGTGCGCTGAGCCGCGACGGCCCTGACCGCTGCGTAGCCGGCTGGGCGGTGTACTGCCCCAGCGAGGTCCGCGCCTGAACGTCGACCACGGACGGCACTGAGGACGGTGCGGCCTCAGGACTGACGGCGCGGAGGCCGTGCCGCTAGGGTCGTCACGGGAATCCCGGGCACCGCCGAAAGGGTTGCATCGATGCAGCGAGTCCGTAGGTATCTCGACCCGGTCCTCGTGGCTGGTGTGCTCTTCTCCGTCGTCGTCTCGGTGGTCCTCGACGTGTCCGGCCTGGCGACCGGTGCGGAGCCACTGATCGTCGGTCTCGTCGGTACGGCGATCACTCTCGTCCTCGAGTCGATCGTGCTGGCCGAACGACGGTTCCGGTGGCGGGAGCGGTTCGCCCGGGCGCCCGAGCTCGAGTCCCGCATGGAGCAGGTCGCGGACTGGCTGATCGAGGTGTCAGAGCGGTACCCAGGATCCCAGGTCGAGGCCGAGGCGCAGCGACGCGTCGACCGCCTGCTCCAGGACGTCGAGGAGCTGGCGTCCGGACGGATGAGGTTTCCCGGCAGCGACTACCGGTTGATCGTCCGGGCCACCAGGGAGGCCAAGAGCACCATGTGGGCCATCACGAACCTGCGGACCCATACCGGGGAGCAGGCCTTCGTGGGGCCCAAGTACTGGGAGGAGAACCGGCGTGCGGTGCAGCGCGGCGTCCGGGTCGCGCGGGTGTTCGCCTACGACGAGATGACCGACCAGACGCGCGACCTCGTCGCGCAGCACGAGCAGGCGGGCATCCAGGTCCACACGGTCCGGAACGACCGGGTGCCGTCAGAGGCCTCGATGAGCCTGGTGGTCTGGGACGACGCCGTGGGGTGGGAGGCTCAGCTGAACGCCGACGGCGAGGTCGTGGAGAACCGGTTCACCGTGCGTCCCGACGACGTGCGCCGGCTGGTCGGCCTGTTCCGCCGTTGCGTCGACGCCGGCGACCCACCCGAGGCCCGCACCGTGTGAACCGGGGGCGTCCGGCTCACGAGCCGCTCCAGGGCACCGAGCAGAACGCCCGACGGGAGCACACGCGGAGCAGCCCGACGGCGCGCCGCGGTGATCCCCGAGGTCGTGACTTCGCGGCAGAGCGCCAGCATCAGCGCACCGGCAGCACGGGTGGCGCCCAGCTCGCGAACCGCTCCATGGCACCGAGCATGGCGCCCGACGGGAGCGTGCGCAGGAACGCGTTGCGCATGCCGACGAGCGCAGGGTTGGCCAGCTGCTCGCCGAACCGCGCGCTCGCCCAGGCGGAGCGCAGCACCCCGGCGGTCCGGGGACGCCGCACGCGGTCGTAGTCGGCGAGGCCCTCGACCACCGAGGCGGGGCCGGAGACCGACGCCGCGAGCACCACGGCGTCCTCGATCCCCTGGCCTCCGCCCTGGCCCACGTTCGGCGGCATCGCGTGCGCCGCGTCGCCCACCAGGGCGACCCGGCCTCGCGTCATGCGCGGGATCGGCTTCGGAAAGCCGTAGAGGTCGAGCTGCAGCAGCCGCTCCGGCGGTGTGGCGGCCAGGACCTGCGGAATGGGGTCGTGCCAGCCCGCGAAGGCTGTCCTGGCGGCGTCCAGGTCTTCGACCGGGTCGCCCGTCGGCCGACCCGGCGGGCCCACCTGTGTCGCGTACCAGTAGAGCTGTTCGTCGGCCAGAGCGATCAGGCCGAACTCGCCGCCAGGCCCCCACGTCTGGGACATCTCCGTGATCCCGGGGTTGTCGAGCACGGCGAGCCAGGTCGTCGACCCCACGTACGTGGGTTCAGTCGCGCCCGGGGCGACGGCGGCGCGCAGGTTCGACCGGACGCCGTCGGCGGCGACCACCAGGTCCGCGCTCAGCGTGGATCCGTCCTCGAGAGTGACGGTGGCGGGTCGTGCGGCGTCGCCGGGCTCGACCGCGAGCGCCCCCGCGCCGTAGGTGACGTGGGCCTCGCCGAGGGCGTCCAGGAGGGCCTCTTGGAGGCGGGGCCGGTGGAAGGCGATGGCGATGGTGCCGAGCCGTGCGGCGATCTGCTCGGCCGACAGGTGGACCAGCGCCCGGCCCGAGCCGTCGCGGAGCATACCTGGGGAGATCGGCCGGCCCGCCGGCCGCACCGTGCCGCCCACCCCTGCCGCGTCCAGGCCGCGCAGCGCGTTCGCCATCAGCACGATGCCTGCACCCGTGGTGCGCGGCTCGGGCGAACGTTCGAGCACCCGGACGTCCCAGCCGCAGCGCAGGAGCGCGTTCGCCGTGGTCAGCCCCGCGATCCCCGCTCCGACGACTATCGCACTCCTGGTCATCAAGCCTCCCTGGCGACTGTTCGCGACACCACTACGTACGTAGTAGTACACATGGTGCCATACTCGAGAGGTGCCCCGTACCAACCCGGCCCGACGCCGCGCCCTGACCGACGCCGCCATCTCCCTGCTCGCGTCCGACGGTGTGCACGGGCTCACCCACCGTTCCGCCGAACGCGCGGCGGGGCTCCCTGCGGGCACCGCCTCCAACTACTTCCGCAACCGCGAGGAGCTGCTGGTCGCGGCGGCCGAGCGAATCCTCGAGCTCCACCTCGAGGAGATGGACCGCGTCAACACCGACGCCGTCCGCGAGGGCACCGACCGGGCGCCGGACCTCGCCGAGCTGATCGGGATCTCGCTCGAGACCGCGTCGTCGTCCCTGCGCGACCGGTACCTGGCGATCTTCGAGCTGGTGCTCGAGTCGCGGCGCCGTCCAGCGCTCGCCACGGCCATGTCCCGCCTCGCCGGCGGTGCCGCCGCCTTCACCGGCGACCAGCACACCCTGCTGGGCCTCGACCTGCCGCCACGGGCGGCCCCGATGCTCATCACGCTCTACGGTGCCGCGTTGTTCGCCCTCGTCACCTCCCCCAGCGACACCGGCGTCCCGTCGGCGCACGAGCTCGCGCGGGCCCTCGTCGCAGGCACGCTCGCCACCACCGCGGACGACGAGCGAGGCACCGGCCCGCGCACCGACCTCGGCCCGGACGAACGCGGCACCGGCCCCGGCCCCGGCCCCGGCCCCGGCCCCGACGAGCGCAAGGCCGACAGCAGCGGCGGTGACAGCCCCGCCGTGTGAATCAGTTAAGTCCGTTGCCTGCGCCACCGCCGGCGCCGACCGTCGAGGTACGCCCGCGCCGCGGGCGCCGTTCGACGACGCACGCATCGGAGGCCACGCCATGAACCGAGCCCGAAGGCGGAGAGTCCTAGCCGCCGCAGCACTGGCCGCACTGTCTCTGGGCGCCCTCGGCATCGTGCCGGCGGCCGCCGGACCCGCCGGACCCGCCGAAGCCGACCCGGATCCCGTCACACAGGCGGCGCCCCGCGCCGTGACCGGGGAGTACGCCGACCGGTTCCTGGTGATGTACGACAAGATGCACGACCCCGCCAACGGCTACTTCTCAGCGCAGGGCATCCCCTACCACTCCGCCGAGACGCTCCTCGTGGAGGCACCGGACTACGGCCACGAGACGACGTCGGAGGCGTACAGCTTCTGGCTGTGGCTGGAAGCCTCGTACGGCCAGATCACCGGCGACTGGGAACCGTTCAACAACGCCTGGGACACGCTCGAGGCGTACATGATCCCGACCACGGAGAACCAGCCGACCAACGGCGCGTACAACCCGGCCTCCCCGGCCACGTACGCGCCGGAGCACAACCACCCGAGCGCCTACCCCGCGCAGCTCGACTCGGGCGTCTCCGTCGGCCAGGACCCGATCGGCGCGGAGCTCCGCCAGACCTACGGCACCAGCGAGATCTACGGCATGCACTGGCTGGCCGACGTCGACAACGTGTACGGCTTCGGCGCGGCACCCGGCTCCTCCGAGCTGCTGGGCCCGGACTACGAGGGCACCTCGTACATCAACACGTTCCAGCGCGGGCCGCAGGAGTCGGTCTGGGAGACCATCCCGCAGCCCGCCATCGACGACTTCTCCTACGGCGGCCCGAACGGGTACCTGGACCTGTTCACCGGGGACGCGAGCTATGCGCGGCAGTGGAAGTACACCAACGCGCCCGACGCCGACGCGCGCGCCGTCGAGGCCGTGTACTGGGCCAAGCAGTTCGCCGACGAGCAGGGCGCGGGCGGCGAGATCTCCGGCACCGTCGACAAGGCGTCCAAGATGGGCGACTACCTGCGGTACTCGTTGTTCGACAAGTACTTCAAGGAGATCGGCTGCGAGTCCACTGGCTGCGCGGCGGGATCCGAGCGCAGCTCGGCGCACTACCTGATGTCCTGGTACTACGCCTGGGGCGGCGCCCTGGACACGAGCGGCCCCTGGGCCTGGCGCATCGGCTCGTCGCACGCACACTTCGGCTACCAGAACCCGCTGGCGGCCTACGCGCTGTCCACCGACGCCGACCTCGTCCCCGCCTCGCCGACCGCTCAGGACGACTGGTCGACCAGCATGGACCGGCAGCTCGAGTTCTTCCAGTGGCTGCAGTCGGCTGAGGGCGGTATCGCGGGCGGCGCCACCAACAGCGTGGACGGGTCCTACGGCTCGCACCCGGCAGGTACTCCCACGTTCTACGACATGGCGTACGACGAGGCACCCGTCTACCACGACCCGCCGTCGAACCAGTGGTTCGGCATGCAGGGCTGGGGCGTGGAGCGGATCGCCCAGCTGTACCACCAGACGGGCGACGAGCGGGCGCAGTCCATCCTCGACAAGTGGGTGCCCTGGGTGCTCGACGAGATCACCGTGACCGCCGACTCCTGGCAGGTACCGTCCGAGCTGTCGTGGACCGGCGCCCCGGACACCTGGGACCCGGACAGCCCCGGAGCCAACACGGGCCTGCACGTGGACGTCATCTCGCACGGGCAGGACGTCGGCGTGGCCGGCGCCATCGCCCGCACGCTCATCTACTACGCAGCGGCCTCTGGCAACCAGCAGGCGGCCGACACGGCCAAGGCCCTGCTCGACGCGATGTGGGAGCAGGACAGCGACGAGAAGGGCATCGGCACCGTCGAGTCCCGCGCCGACTTCGGCCGGTTCGACGACGAGTACCAGCCCGGCGGCGACGGCGTCTACGTCCCGGAGGGCTGGACCGGCACCTACCCCAACGGCGACCAGGCCTCGGCCGGCGTCTCGTTCCTGGACCTCCGGTCGTTCTACGAGGACGACCCCATGTTCCCCGAGGTCCAGGAGTACCTGGACGGCGGCGACGTCCCGCAGTTCACCTACCACCGCTTCTGGGCCCAGACGGCGGTAGCGACGGCCATGGCGGAATACGACCGCCTGCTGGGCGCCGGCGCGGAGTAGACACGTCTACCCAGCGATTCGGCCCGAAACCGTTGAGAGTTTCGGGCCGAATCGCTGGGTAGGACCGGAAACTCAGACCTCCGGGACCCAGAGGTCCTCGCCCGACGGCGGCGTGCCGACCGGTCCAGCGCCAACGGGTACCGGCACCGGCGCGGCCTCCGGCAGGTCGCCCAGCGCGCGCTGCGCCACGGCACCCGACGAGAAGTTCGCGTAGCACTCGGGGCAGTACCAGTCGGGCGTCGGCACCGGGGTGTCGAACCCGCCGTACACGACGTCCGGCTCGAGCTTCATGTTGTCGTGGATGGCCTGGCCCCACACGATGCGCTTGGTGGCGCCACGCTGGCCGCACGACGGGCACGACGGACGCATCTGCGCCCGCTGCGACAGCACCGGGTGCGGGTGCAGCAGGGCGTGGCACGGTCCGCACACCAGGAACGTCTGCTCGATGAGCTCACCGAGGGGGCGCTCGCCGGTCTCGCCGGTGTGGGCACCGTCGTCGTGCGGCCGCAGCTGCATGACGTCGACGAACCGCTCGCACGACGCACACCGCTCCTCGCGGCGCAGGTCGGCGCCCGCCACCTGCTTGTGCCCGAGCAGACGCAGGACGTGCAGGTTGGGCGACAGCTCGTCGGTCTCGCAGTTGCCGGCGTCGAGCGTGCCGGTGGCACCGTGCTTGTACTGGTGGGCGATGCCGTCGAGCACCAGGCGGGCGTGCTCCTGGGGCAGCCAGCCGGACGACCGCGCGTACGCTGCGGCGCCGTTGAAGAGGTCGTCCCACACCACTGGCTTGTCGGGGCCGAACACCTCGTCGCTGACCCAGTCCTCGCCCTGGCTGGTGCCCATGAGCTCGACCGCGGCCACGATGCCGGGTTCGGAGCCCACGACGGTGACGACCACGTCGCCGCGCTGCGGTCCGTCGGCACCACCCGGCAGTCGGTGCTCGTGGCTGCGGCTCGCGATCGCGACCGCCTCGCCCAGCCAGTCCTCGGACCAGTTGAGGTAGACGGACGGAACGAGCCACGCCGGAAGGGACGATACGTTGGGAAGCATGTCGGGTTCGCTGGTCACGCGGGGAGAATAGCGCAGCCCGATGACGTCGCTCTAACCGCGACCGGTCACCGGGCTGCACTCCGGTCAGTTCTTGCGGTACTCCCACGGGCTGTCGACCGGGCGCAGCGTCTCCCAGTCGGACGCCCGGCCGATCGCCGCCGCGAGCACGCCCGCGATGGTCGCGGCGTTGTGCAGCTTGCCGGCGAGCGCGAGCGCGGCCGCCTCCTCCAGCGGCACGGGCACGACGACCATGTCAGCCTCCTCGGCCTCGCGCGTGTGCAGCTCGTCGTCCGGCACCGGCGTCAGGTCGCGGGCCAGGTAGACGCGCACCGCCTCGTTGCTGCCACCCGGCGTGGGCAGCAGGTCGAGGAGCACGTCCCAGGTGCCTGCGGTCATGTCCGCCTCCTCGGCCAGCTCACGAGCCGCCGCGACGTGCGGGTCCTCGCCGTCCAGGTCGAGCAGGCCGGCGGGCGCCTCCCAGAGGAAGGCGCCGACCGGGTGCCGGTACTGGCGCAGGAGCAGGACGTCACCGTCGCCGGTCAGCGCCACGACGACCACCGCGCCCGGGTGGTCCACGTACTCGCGGCGGACGATGCCGCCGGTCTCGCCCAGGTCGACCTCGTCGGAGACCATGTCGACCACGAAGCCCTGGAACGGGACGTCCAGCCGACGCGCGGGTCGCGGGTCGATGACGTCGCCGACCTGCTCCGTGCTCATGGTCACGAGGGCTGCTTCTCGAGCGCGGCGGCGATCAGGCCCGAGAACAGCGGGTGCGCCCGCGTGGGGCGCGACTTGAACTCCGGGTGGGCCTGCGTGGACACGTAGTACGGGTGCAGGTCGGCGCGGAGCTCGACGAACTCCACGAGCGACGAGTCGGGCGACGTGCCGGAGATCAGCAGGCCCGCCTCCTCCAGCTCGCCGCGGTACGCGTTGTTCACCTCGTAGCGGTGCCGGTGCCGCTCGGACACCTTCTCGCTGCCGTACGCCTTGGCCACCACGGAACCCGCGGTGAGCTGGGCCTGGTAGGCGCCGAGGCGCATGGTGCCGCCCATGTCGCCCTCACCCTCGACGATCGCCTTCTGCTCGGCCATGGTCGCCACGACCGGGTGGCTGCTGCTCGGGTGGAACTCGGTGGACGACGCGTCCGCCCAGCCCAGCACGTTGCGCGCGTACTCGATGACCATCGACTGCAGGCCGAGGCAGATGCCGAGGGTCGGCACGAGGTTCTCGCGCGCCCAGCGCAGCGCCCCGACCTTGCCGTCGATGCCGCGCACCCCGAAGCCGCCCGGCACGAGGATCGCGTCGACGCCCTCGAGCGATGCCTTCGCACCCTCCGGCGTCTGGCAGTCGTCCGCGGCGACCCAGCGGATGCCGACCTTCGCGTCGTTCGCGAAGCCGCCGGCACGCAGCGCCTCGGTCACGGAGAGGTAGGCGTCAGGCAGATCGATGTACTTGCCGACGAGCGCGACCTCGACGTTGTGCTCGGGCTCGTGCACACGCTCCAGGAGGCGGCTCCAGCCGTCCCAGTCGACGTCGTGGAACGGCATGCCGAGGCGGCGCACCACGTAGGCGTCCAGGCCCTCGGAGTGGATGACGCGCGGGATGTCGTAGATCGACGGGGCGTCGGCGCAGTTGATCACTGCCTCGTTGTCGACGTCGCACATGAGCGCGATCTTGTTCTTGATGCCCTGCGGCACCACGCGGTCGGAGCGCAGCACGATGGCGTCCGGCTGGATGCCGACGGTCCGCAGCGCGGCCACGGAGTGCTGCGTCGGCTTGGTCTTGAGCTCGCCGGACGGACCGATGTACGGCACCAGCGAGACGTGCAGGAAGAACACGTCGTCGCGGCCGAGCTCGTGCCGCACCTGGCGCGCAGCCTCGAGGAACGGCTGCGACTCGATGTCGCCGACGGTGCCGCCGATCTCGGTGATGATCACGTCGACGGCGTCGGACGCCTGCTCGCGCATCCGGAACTTGATCTCGTCGGTGATGTGCGGGATGACCTGCACGGTGTCGCCGAGGTACTCGCCGCGGCGCTCCTTGGCGATGACGCGGGAGTACACCTGGCCGGTCGTCACGTTCGAGGAGGCGGGCAGCTCGATGTCGAGGAACCGCTCGTAGTGCCCGATGTCCAGGTCGGTCTCGGCACCGTCCTCGGTGACGAAGACCTCACCGTGCTGGAACGGGTTCATCGTGCCGGGATCCACGTTGAGATAGGGATCCAGCTTCTGCATGGTGACGCTGAGGCCACGCGAGCGGAGCAGACGGCCGAGCGATGACGCCGTCAGCCCTTTGCCGAGAGAGGACGCCACACCACCGGTGACGAAGATGTGCTTGGTCGGCGTGGAGGCGCCGGACCGCTGACGGGACTGGAGACTGCTTCGGTGTTCGACCACGGAACTCCACCCTATCCGAGGTACGGCGTGCTCGTGGTGTAACTCCCAGCACACCCGCCGTTCACTCGCGGATCGTCGGTTGTTCCGATCGAGTCTGCCCCCGCGGAGCCGTTCTCGCCCGCCGGATCAGGCGCTCCGGGAGAACTTCCTCCGCAGCTTGCCCAGGCGGGGGCCGACGGCGGCGCGCAGACGGGGGTCGAGCAGAACGGCGATCACGAGCGTGACGAGCGCGGCCAGCAGGCCTACGGCCAGCCCGAGGCCGAGAGCGGCGGCGAAGCTGCCGCCGTCGAACTCCACCTCGCGCAGCGGCGCGGAGTCGAACCACCCGAAGGAGAGGCGCTCCGGCGCGAGCCACGCGGGCACCAGCAAGCCCGCGGCGGTCCCGGCGCCCGCGGCCACCACGAGCACCCCGAGCGCCCGCCAGACGCCGCTCAGCGCGTCCGGGCCAAGGTGCCTGCGCACGGCCAGGAGCAGCCCCAGCCCGGCCACGATCATCCCGGCGGTGCCGACGGCACCCAGGACCGCCATGACGTCGGACCGCAGCGCGTACTCCGAGCAGGAGGGCACCGTGCAGCCCCGCCCCGGCGACCGGCCGGCGAACAGCAGCGGGACGAGGGCAGCGCCGATCGCGGACACGCCCCACCCGCTCGCGGTGGCGATGACGGCGGCCCGCCCGTGGTCGAGGGCGTACAGCGCGCGCGACAGGTGCAGGATCAGCGCGAAGCCGATCAGCCCGGGCGCCAGCCAGATGAGTCCAGTGGCCATCCCCGGAGCGTCGCCCCGCACGATGAGGTCGAAGACCCGCTCGACGAACGGCGCTGCCGCCATCAGCGCGGCGACGCCGGCAGCCGTCACGAGCAGCAGGGTGCGCGTGGTGCGTGCCACGAGAGCGCGCAGCTCGCCGAGGCGGCCGGCCGACGCGTGCTCGGCGAAGTACGGGAACGCACTGGTGGCGATCGGGAACGCGAGCACGGCGTACGGCAGGAAGTAGACCTGCTGGGCGTACAGGTAGACGGAAAGCGTGCCGTCGCCGCCAGCGGCGTTGGCGGCGCGCAGCGTCAGGAACACCGACAGCTGCTGGACGACCAGGGCTCCGACGCCCGCGAAGGCCAGGCGCGCGGCCCGCGGCCCCTCCCCCGACGGGAACCGCAGCGTGGGCCGCAGCCGGAGCCCGGTGCGCCACACGGGCACCACGAGCGGCAGGGCAAGGAACAGCACGCCGAGCGTGGTCCCCCACGCCAGCCACCCGAGCGCCCTGGTCGTCAGCGCGGCGACGTCCTGCTGGTCGCCGTGCGCCAGCGCGCCGAAGACCGCGTAGACGACGATCACGACGAGGCTGGACACCAGGGGCGCGAACGCCGGCCAGAAGAACCGCTTGTGCGCCTGCAGGATGCCGCCCAGCACGACGGCGAGGCCGTAGAGCGGTACCTGTACGGCGAACACGCGCAGGAAGCCCGTGGCGACGTCGACGTGCACCGGGTCGGTCAGCCCGGTCAGGCTGATGATCGGGCGCGCCAGGAGCGCCATGAGCCCGGCCAGCGGCACCAGCACCACCAGCGTCCAGCCGAGCAGCGCCGAGGCGATCCTCGACGCCCGCTCCTTCGAGTCGGCCGTGCCGTCGGCGCTGGCCGTGCCGTCGGCGCCGAACGCGGCCCGGCTCAGCGGCCCGGCCAGCAGCGGCACGACGGCGCCCGCGAGCGCACCGCCGGCCGCGACCTCGAAGAGCAGGTTGGGCAGCTGGTTGGCGGAGTTGAAGACCGTCCCGACGCCGTCGGACCCGAGCCACCAGCCCTGTCCGAGCCAGCGGCCGAAGCCGACCATGCGGCTGGCGAGCGTGACGACCGTGACGAGCAGCGCGGCGCTCGCCAGGGTTCTGGCGCGGCTCACGCGCCCGGGGAGGCCACGGGTCGCCTACCGAGCATGTCGGCCTTGTTCAGCCACTCGTTGCCCGCGATCACCTTCGAGAAGCTGACCTTCTCCGAGGCCAGCATGAGCCCGACCACGCCAGCGAGCGCCGTCCAGCGCACCGCGCGGGACGTGCCGAACGCGATCTGGCTGCCGACCAGGGCGCCGAGCGCGTTGGCGCCGCCGTCGCCGAGCATGTCCTGCTCCCCCAGGTCGCCGGGTGCGGCAGCGGCAGCGGCGCCCAGCACCGCACCGGTGGCGGCGCCCGCGCCGGTGGCGGCGCCCGCGCCGCCCAGCATGAACGGGAGGCTTGCCGCCGTGCCTGCCTTGAGCGCCCGGCCGGGACGCAGGTCGAAGAGGTTGATCAGGTTCGCGGTGCCCCCGATGAGAGCGCCGTTGAGCCCGACGTCGACCAGGTGACCGAACGCGCTGCCCGTGCGAGGCGTACCCACCGCAGCGGCGACGAGCGCAGAGCCGGAGATGCCGAGCACCTTGAGCCCGCCGGTGGTCAGCCGCCCCTCCACGAGGGCGCCGAGGTGGCCTCGCAGGCCCTTGGTGCGCACTGACGTGTCCTCGGCGAGGTCGTCGACCAGGCCGAAGGCGCCTGCCGCGGCCGTCGCGAACGCCGACGCCCCCGGTGCCCGGCCGCCGCTGACTGCCGCGCCGGCCACGAGCCCCGCGGTGACCGCCGGACCCTCCAGCAGGCTGATCGGCTCGCCGCGATGGTTGGTCCGCGTCCACAGGGAGGCGCCGCCGAGGCCGCCCTCGGCGACCTTCTCGCCCAGCTTGCGGCGCGCGAACGCCGTCGCGACGCCTGCGACGATGCCAGCGGCGATGAACCTGCCTGCACCCATGAGTACCCCTCGGTCTGTGTCGGTTCTTCGGTCCGTGCTTCGGGTCGGACTCTCAGCTTCTGCTCCGGCTCAGCCTCTACTCATATCGACTGAGCCTGCGGTTCCGCTTCGGGCGAGTACCTCGTTCCTCGGTCCTCACCCTGCGCTGCACCTCCGGCTCAGTCGACCGACGGCGGAAGGACCGCCGTCGCGTCGTCCTCCAGGCCGTACTGCCCGACGACGCCGCCCAGGCGCGCCGCGACGGCCAGCGGCACGTTGATGCGGCCCACGAGCCGGTCGATGCCGCTCACCGTGCTCACCTCTGGGGCGATCTCCTCGTCGTCCCGCACCGCCTGCACGACGTCGCCCCGTTCCGTGGTCGGTCCGGCGAGGACCGCGGCGCCGGAGACCTGCTGCACCGCCTGTACGACGGAGAGCCACACGTCCTCCGCACCCGGTTCCGCCTCCTCGGTGGCGCCGTCGGCGGTCTCCTGCGGCTGGCCGGCGGGGCCGACCAGCAGCACCACCGCTTCAGCTGCCTGGCTCTGCTCGTCGCCCGGCTCCACGAGGCCGAACCGCTCCAGCTGCAGCTCGAGGTCGGTGGCCTGCGAGCTGCGGTCCGTGCCACCGTCGCTGCCGGTGAGCGAGAGGGCGAGCGCCGCGCCGAGCACGGCGCTCGGGTCCTCCTGCTCCGGCGCCGCCTCGCCGAGGTTGGCGCGCAGCCCCTGGGCGAGGGTCTCGCGGGACGACTCCTCGGCGGCGTCCGTCCACGCCTCGGTGAGCACCGACTTGGACACCACGGTGGCGCCGGCCGTGTCGATCTGGTTCAGGACGCCGTCGTGCACGTCCTGGGAGACCTCGCCGAGCTGCACGACCGCCACGCGCGTGCCCTCGAGCGATCCGGTGACGAGCTGCGTGCCCGCCGCCTCGATGAAGCGCTCGTCGCCGTCGAGGGCGGTCTGCGTGGCGTCCAGCTCGGTGCGCAGGTCGGTACGCTCGGCGCGCAGCGCGTCCACCTGTTCCGTCAGGGTCTCCCCGATCGCGCCCTGCAGCGGTCCGGCACCGAGGATGATGCCGACGGCGAGGGCGAGGAAGACGGAGATGAGCGAGACGAGGTGGTATCGGAAGTCGATCACGGTACGGAAGAGTCCTTAGGCATGTTCCGGGCAGCGGGTGCCCGGCATCAGGTCGGGGCGGCAGGAGGGTCGGAGCGTGTGCTCCGGGCCGGTCAGCCGCCGAACAGGTGGCTGATCCAGGACACTACGTCGTCGAAGCGTGCCCCGATCAGTCCGAAGAAGGTCTGGCCCGCCGAGGTCGAGGCCAGCGCCGCGAGCACCGCCGCGACGCCCGCCCCGGACAGCAGCGTGAGCTGGGTGTTCGAGATCCGCGTGCGGTAGAGCCTCGAGACGCCCTTGGCGTCCACGAGCTTGCCACCGACACGGAGCCGGGTGAGGAAGGTCGACGCCATGCCCGCCCGCCCCTTGTCGAGGAACTCGACCAGCGTGGCGTGCGTGCCGACGGCGACGATGAGCTCGGCGCCCTTGTCGTCCGCCAGGAGCATCGTGATGTCCTCGCTGGTCCCCGTGGCGGGAAAGACCACTGGGTCCACACCGAGCGCCTTGACGCGCTCCAGACCGGGGGCCTTGCCGTCACGGTAGGCGTGCACGACGATCTCCGCGCCACAGGCCAGCGTCCGGTCGGACACGGAGTCCATGTCGCCGACGATCATGTCGGGCTGCCAGCCGGCGTCGATGATCGCGTCCGCACCGCCGTCCACGCCGATCAGGACCGGCCGGTTCTCCCGGATGTAGGACCGCAGCAGTGCCAGGTCCTCGCGGTAGTGGTAGCCGCGCACCACGATCAGCACGTGGCGGCCCTCGATGGAGGTGCTGATGTCGGGCACGCCCACGCCGTCGAGCAGGAGGTCCCGCTCGCGCCGCAGGTAGGTCATGGTGTTCTCGGCAAACCGCTCGATCTCGGCCGACAGGCCTTCGCGTGCGGCTGCCTGGTCCGTGGCCACGGTCTGCGGCGTCTGGTAGGTGCCCGTCGCCACGACGACGTCGCCGACGAAGACCTCGCCGCCCGCGATCCGGACCTCGGTGCGCTCGTCGATCGCCATGACCGCGGGGCCGAGGTCGTCCACCAGGGCGATGCCGGCGGCGACCAGGATGTCCGGGCCCGTGTTGGGGTACCTGCCGGAGGTGGACCGGGCGGCGTTCAGCACCGCGACGGGACCGGCGGACACGAGGGCGTCCGCCGCGACGCGGTCGATGTCGACGTGGTCGATCACGGCGATATCACCCGGGTTGAGCCGGGACGTCAGCTCCTTGGTCCGCGCTCCGATCCGGGCAGGTCCGTGCACAGTGGCCTGCGGATGGGCCGTTCCGTGGTCGGTGGCGCTCTTCGCTGCGCTCTTGTCAGCGCGCTTCTCGGGTCGGGAGATCAGCTTCATCCGCTCTATCGTCCCACGACCGAGGACTCCAGGAGCTCGAGCGCGTGGGTCCGCGCCGTCTCGGAGTCGTCCTGGCCGGACAGCATGCGCGCCAGCTCACGGACGCGGGCGTCCGCGGTGACTTCACGCACGCCCGTGACGGTGATCATCCCGTCGTCGGAACCGGACGATCCGGCGTCGCCGTCGGAGCTCTTGGTGACCACGAGGTGCGCGTCCGCGAACGCCGCTACCTGCGCCAGGTGGGTCACGACGACCACCTGGGTGCTACGGCCCAGCTGCGCCAGCCGGCGGCCGACCTCGACGGCGGCCCGGCCACCCACGCCTGCGTCGACCTCGTCGAACACGAAGGTGCTGCGCGGGGTGTCGGCGGTGCGCTCGGCCGCTGCGCCGCCCGAGGTGGCCAGGGCGACCTCGAGCGCCAGCATCACGCGTGAGAGCTCACCGCCGGACGCGCCCTTGCCGAGCGGCCGCTCCGGCGCACCGGGGTGCGGCACGAGCAGGAACGTGATCTGGTCCGCACCGAACGGGCCGGGCTGCTCGAGCGGCTCCGCCGAGACCACGAGGTGGGCGCCGCCCATCGCGAGGCCGTGCAGCTCGTTCGTCACGGCCTCGGCGAGCTGCGACGCGCCGCGGGTGCGCTCCGCCGTGAGGATCTCGGCCAGCCTGGCCAGCTCGCCGTCCAGCTCGGTCACCCGGTCGCGCATCGAGGCGAGGCGGTCGCCGCCGTCGTCCAGGTCGAGCAGGCGCAGGCCTGCGTCGCTGGCCCACTGCAGGACGTCGTCGATGGTCTCGCCGTAGGAGCGCGTCAGGGCGTTCAGCTCGGCCATGCGGTTGTGCGCCGTCTCCAGCCCGGCCGGGTCCGCCTGCAGGTCGTCCACGTACGCGGCGACGTCGGTGGCGACGTCCGCCAGCAGGTAGCCCACCTCTGCGAACCGTGTGGCGAGCGCGCCGAGCGCGGCGTCAGAGTGGGCGGCGGAGTCCAGGGCGCGCCGCGCCCGCTCTACGAGCGCTATCGCGTTCTCGCGCGCGCCGTCCGCGTCTTCTCCCGCGACCGCCTCGTGCGCCTCGGTGGCAGCGGTGCGGAGCCCTTCCGCGTTGGACAGGCGCTCGATCAGGGCCTGCAGCTCGGCGTCCTCACCCGTCACCGGGTCCACCCGCTCGATCTCCTCCAGGCCGATCCGCAGCAGCTCGACCTCGCGCGCCCGCTCGGCGCCGCGCGCCTCCAGGTCCGCGATCTCGGTCAGGAGACCGCCGCGCTCCGTCCATGCGGTGCGGTAGGCGGACAGCACCCGCTGGTGGGCCGGGCCCACGAACGTGTCCAGGGCGTCGCGCTGCTTGGCCGACGTGCGCAGCCGGAGCTGGTCGGACTGGCCGTGCACGGTGAACAGGTCCTCGGCGATCTCCGCGAGCACACCCTGCGGCACCGCGCGGCCGCCCAGGTGGGCGCGTGACCGGCCGTCGGCGATGGTGCGCAGGATCACGACGGTGCCGTCGTCCTCCACCTCGCCGCCCGCCTCATCGACGCGGCCAAGGACGGCATCCCGCCCCGAGACGCGTACCCGGCCCTCGACCGCCGCCGACGACGCACCCGGGCGCACCGACTGCGGGTCCGCCTTGGCGCCCATGAGCAGGTTGAGCCCCGTGAGCACCATCGTCTTGCCGGCACCGGTCTCACCCGTGATGACGGTCAGGCCGTCGGACAGGGGTACCCGGGCCGAGCGGATGACGCCCAGGTTCTCGATCGCGATCTCCTCGAGCACCTGACTCCTTAATTCTCTGGTGTGGTGTCGGCTGGGTCAGAAGGTACATCCTGGACCTCCACGTGCCCTGACCCGACACGGTCCCGCCAGCCCGACACGGGCAGATTGAACTTCGACACGAGCCGGTCCGCGAACGGCGCGTTCGACAGTCGTGCGAGCCGCACCGTACCCCCCTGACGCACGACGACGCGAGAGCCACGGGGCAGCCGGATCTCCCGGCGGCCGTCGCAGGTCAGCACCCCCTCGACCGTCGACTGCGGCAGCACGTCGACCGTATACCTCGACCGCGGACCGATCACGAGCGGCCGCGCGAACAGGGCGTGCGCCGACAGCGGGACCATGAGCACGGCGTCGACGTCGGGCCAGATCACCGGGCCGCCGCCCGAGAAGGCGTGCGCCGTGGAGCCCGTCGCCGTGGCCATCACCACACCGTCGCAGCCGAACGACAGCAGCGGGCGGCCGTCCACCCCGATCGCCACCTCGAGCATGCGGTCGCGCGTGGCCTTCTCCACGGTCGCCTCGTTCAGCGCCCAGCCGACCACCGGCTCCGCCGTGCCGGGCAGGTGCACCGTGACCTCGACCGTCGCGCGCTCCTCGACCTCGTAGTCCCGGGCCGCGAGCCGCTGCACCGCGGCGCGCAGGTCCTCCCGCTCCGACTCCGCGAGGAAGCCCACGTGCCCAAGGTTCACGCCGAGCAGGGGGACGTCGGTGCCACGGGTGAGCTCCGCGGCGCGCAGGATCGTGCCGTCACCGCCGAGCACCATCACCGCCTCGGCGTTGTGCACGCCCTCCGCGACGCGCTTGGCCGCCATGTGGTCGCCGAACTCCTCGGCCAGCGCGTCGTCGTGCAGCGTGTACTCGAAGCCCGCCGACTTCAGCTCGCGCAGGGCCTCGGCCAGCGCCGCGACCGCCTTGGGGCGGCCACCGTGGGTCACGATCAGGACGCGCCTGGTCACAGCTCGCGCTCCTTCTGCTCGTCGGTCTGCTGAGTCCTCCGTGCGGCGCCCACAGGCCCCCGCACGACGACGGCCGGTGGCTCAGGCGGGTGGCCCGGCCGCTCGGGCTCGCCCTGCGCCGGGAGCCAGGCCACCGCGGTCTCGACGGCGTCGGCCAGCTCGTGCTCGCGGGGTCCCGCGCCGGGCTCCCCGGCGAGCTGTCCCGTGCTCCCCTCGACGGGCCCCGGGCCGGCCTCGCGCACGAGCCACAGGAAGAACTCCCGGTTCCCGCTCGGCCCGGGCAGCGGGCTCGGCACGACCGCACACACCCGCAGGCCCGCGTGCTCCGCTGCGTGCGCCACCGTGCGCACCACCTCGGCGTGCAGCGCCGAGTCGCGCACCACGCCACCGCTGCCCAGCCGCTCGCGCCCGACCTCGAACTGCGGCTTGATCATCAGCAACGCGTGCGTCCCCGGGCGCAGCACGCCCGCCACAGCAGGCAGCACCATGGTCAGGGAGATGAACGAGAGGTCGGCGACCACGAGGTCCGGCGGTCGTGCGAGATCGGCCGGCGTCAGGTCGCGGACGTTGAAGCCCTCGACGACCGTCACCCGATCGTCGGCACGCAGCGCCGGAAAGAGCTGGTCGTGACCCACGTCGATGGCGACCACGTGAGCGGCGCCCCTGCGCAGCAGCACGTCGGTGAAGCCGCCGGTGGACGCGCCCAGGTCGGCGCAGAACGCACCCTCGACCTGTGGCCCGCCCGGCACCCGGGCCAGAGCGTCCAGCGCACCGGTCAGCTTCAGCGCGGCGCGCGACGCGAACTCGTGCGCCGGGTCGTGCCCTGGCAGCAGCGACACGTCCGTTCCGTCAGCCACCGCCGACGACGGCTTGACCACCACCCGGCCCGCGACCAGCACCCGGCCGGACCCGACAAGCTCCGCGGCGTGCCGCCGGGAGCGGGCCAGCCCACGGCGGACCAGCTCCGCGTCCACCCGCGTGCTCCCTGTCATGGTCACCACTGTCAGGCGTCACCGGCGAGGTGGGCCCGGAGGGCGTCGTGCACGGCCTCGAACCGGGCCACGTGATCGGCCGGGGGCAGGTCGTCGAGCCCGTCGAGCGCGTCGAGGGCGCTCCGGACACCCGCGTCGGGATCAGCCGGGCCGCTCAGGGTTTCCTCGGTCTCGTAGAACTCGTCCATCGTGCGTCAACGCTCCACTGTGCTCGTCCGTGCCCGTCGGGCTGCCGCCCGTTGCCCTGAGCCGTCTGCCGTCTGCCTGCTGCCTGCTGCCTGCTGCCTGCTGCCTGCTGCCTGACACGGTACCCGCCGCCACCCCCGGAACCTGGGATAAGCGGCGCGAACTCCACCGAAAATGACCAGCTTCCCTGCCGAGTGCAGACTTCGTCGCGCCCGTGATCAGCGACTGCAGAGCTGGTTGCGGACAGCGACCCTGTATCCGCAACCAGCTCTGCACTCGCCGAATCGGAGTGCGACAAAGTCTGCAGTCAACCTGGCTCAGACGGACAGGTCGGGTACCGACGTCCGGTCCAGCGGCTCTCCCGCATCGACGGCGGCCCACGTCGCAGCGCACGCCGCACGGACCAGGTCGATCCCCGCTCCGTCCAGCCGCAGCCCGCCGTCCGACACTTGGGCCGCCGCACCGCCGCACACGTACCAGTCGTCCGCGAGCCCTGGCGCAGGGTGCGGTTCGAGCAGCGCACGCAGGTCGGCCCCCAGGAACGACGGGCGTTCGCCCGGCTCGGCAAGCACGGCGTCGCGCGCCCCCGAGACACCTGTCAGGACGTGCAACCCCGGGTACCCGCCGGCGCGCGCGCCGGCGAGGTCCGTGTCGAGCCGGTCCCCGATCACCAGCGGCCGGCTCGCCCCGGCCCGCTCGACCGCGAGCCGGTACATGGTCGGCGACGGCTTGCCGGCGCTGTCGGGCGTGACACCCGTCGCCGACACCACGGCACCCACGAGGGCACCGTTCCCCGGCGCGAACCCGCGCGCCGTCGGGAGCGACAGGTCCAGGTTGCTCGCCACGTGCCAGGCACCACCGCCCACCGCGTACGCCGCCTCGGCGAGCTGAGTCCAGCCCACCTCGGGCGCGTAGCCCTGCGCGACGGCGTCCGGCTTGTCGTCCGCCGACTCCACCACGGTGAAGCCCGCGGACCGCACCGCCGTCACCAGCCCCTTTCCGCCCACGACCAGGACCTTCGCGCCCGGGTCGAGCCGGGTGGTGAGCAGCGCGGCGCAGGCCTGCGCGGCAGTCATCACCTCGTCCGGATCCGTCGGAATCTCCAGGCCCGTGAGCTGGCCGGCGACGTCCTCCGGCTCCCGTGACGCGTTGTTCGTCACGAACACCAGGCGCATCCCGCCCGAACGCGCGGCGGTCAGGCTCGCCGACGCGTGCTCGATCGGCAGGTGCCCCTTGTACGCCACGCCGTCCAGGTCGACGAGCGCGAGGTCGTACACCGCGGCGAGCGGGGCATCGCTCGCCAGCAGGCCGGCACTTGCGATCACGCCTTCTCCTGCCCGACGTCGGGCCGGTCACCCTCAGGGACCGACTCGCCCTCGGCGGTGCTCACCTCTGGCTCGTCGGCGGAGGTCTCCGCCGAGTCCTCGTCCGCTGAGCCGGCGGCCGACTCGGGCTCGCTCGGCGAGTCAGGCGCGTCCGTTGCCGGCTCGCTCGGCTCGTCGACGGCGACCACCGCGGGCTGGTCGGCCGCGTTGGCGTCGTCGGCCTCGTTGGCCGATCCGGGATCGTCGGCGTGGTCCACATCGTCGGGCTCGTCGGGCTCGTCGGGCTCGTCAGGCTCGTCGGCCGAGTCGGCCGAGTCGGCCGAGTCGGCCGAGTCTGCCGAGTCTGCCGAGTCTGCCGAGTCTGCCGAGTCTGCCGAGTCTGCCGAGTCCGCTGAGTCCGCTGAGTCGGACGAGTCGGACGAGTCCGCCGAATCCCCGGAGTCAGCAGAGCCGGCTGACTCGTCGTCCTCGTCGTTCGGCTCGTCGTTCGGCTCGTCGGCGACCTTCTCGTCGCTGTCGGGCTCGTCGGCAGGCTCGTCCGCAGCTACGTCAGCCGACTCCTCAGGCACATCACCTTCGTCGTTCGAAGTGTCCTCCGCGACCTCCTCGGGGT
Source organism: Promicromonospora umidemergens (assembly GCF_024171995.1). Taxonomy (GTDB): domain Bacteria; phylum Actinomycetota; class Actinomycetes; order Actinomycetales; family Cellulomonadaceae; genus Promicromonospora; species Promicromonospora umidemergens. Next base: position 520,281 of record NZ_JAMTCT010000002.1, read on the forward strand.
GGTCGGCGACGTACTCCTCCTCGGCGAGCATCGCGTCCTCCTCGACGTCGAACACCGTGATGTCCTCGCCGGGTGTGTCAGCGCCGATGACCCGCTCGAGCGCCTTGCTGTCGACCGACGCCAGCAGCGCGGTCGCCTCGTCCGGCCGACCTGCGGCCTCGAGCGCCACTGCGCGCGCCTGCACGACCCGCAGCGCCAGGTCACCCTTGGCGTCGTCGGCCGCGACCTTGTCGAGCACGGCCAGGGCGGCCTCGTGCTCGCCCAGGTCCGAGCGGGCACCGCTAGCCACGATCGCGAGCTCGACGCGGCCGGTCACGTCGAGCGACGCGGCCTCCTCCGACGCGGCGAGCGCCAGTGCACGCTCCGGGCGGCCGAGGCCGCGCTCGGCGTCCGCCATGATCGGCAGGTGCTCGGACGAGCCGTTCAGCCGGCGAACCGTGCGCAGCTCGCGCAGCGCCTCCGCGAACCGGTTGGTGTGATACGCGGCCAGGCCGGCGGCCTCGCGCACGATGTCGATCCGGCCCGCGCCACGCACGGCCGCCTGGGTGTGCTCGTAGGCGCGCTCCGGGTCGACGTCGAGCAGGCGGCCCGCCATCACCAGGTGCAGCCCGACGTACTCGGCGTGGTCCTTGCTCAGGCCGCGCAGGCGCCCGCGCACGTCACGGTCGAGCTGGTTGAACGCGGCGTCCTCGGCGATCTCCGGCTCGGGGGGCCGCGGCGCACGTTCCTCGCGCTCCTCGCGGACGCCCTGGGCCGGGCGGTCGTCGCGGCGCGCCGGGCGGTCAGTGGTGTTCCCGCGGAGCGGGCGAGCACCCCGGTCGTCACGGCCACGGCTGTCCCGCGCGCCCCGGTCGTCACGGTCGCCGAACGAACGACGCGGGCGGTCGTCGTCCCTGCGTGCCGGGCGGTCGGCGCTCCGGTCGTCACGGCGGACCGGACGATCCGTGCCCCGGTCGTCACGGCGGACCGGGCGGTCAGCGTCGTTGCGACGCGGGCGGTCAGCACCCCGGTCGTCACGACGCGGACGGTCGGTACCACGGTCCTCGAACGTGCGACGCGGGCGGTCGTCGTCCCGACGTGCCGGGCGGTCGGTGCTCCGGTCATCACGACGGACCGGACGATCCGTGCCCCGGTCATCACGGCGAACCGGGCGGTCAGCGTCGTTGCGACGCGGACGGTCAGCACCCCGGTCGTCACGACGCGGACGGTCGGTACCACGGTCCTCGAACGAACGACGCGGGCGGTCATCCCGGTCGCCGAAGGAGCGGTGCGAGCGGTCGTCGTCCCGACGTGCCGGGCGATCCGTGCCCCGGTCGTCGCGACGCGGGCGATCGGCGCCCCGGTCCTCGAACGAACGACGGGGACGCTCGTCGTCCCGACGTGCCGGACGGTCATCGTCCCGACGCGCCGGACGGCTGCCACCACGGTCCTCGAAGCTACGCTGCGGACGGTCGTCGCGGTCGAAGCTACGGCGGGGGCCGTCATCACGCCGTGCCGGACGGTCATCTTCCCGGCGCTGGGGACGGTCGTGCTCACGGCGCACAGGGCGCTCACCGTCGCGGCGCACCGGACGGTCGCCGCCCCGGTTGTCCCGGTTCTCGTACGGTCGACGCGAACGGTCGCCGTCGTTCCCGCGGTGCGGGCGGTCGGTGCGTGGTGCGCGGTCGTCGCGGCCGCCCCGGTACGCGGAGGTGCCGCCGCGGTTGTCCCGGTCCCCAGAGGAACGGGGGGAACGGTCGTCATCGTTGCGGCGGGGCGCGCGGTCGCCGACGCTCCGGTCGTCCTGACGCGGGCGGTCAGCGCCACGGTCGTCGCGGCGCGGGCGGTCAGCGCCACGGTCCTCGTACGGCCGGCGCGGGCGGTCTGAGCCGCGGTCGTCGCGCCGAGGGCTGTCACCGCCACGGGCGCCGTCGAACCGGCGGCCCCGGTCACTACCGCGCTCTCCGCCGCGGTCTTCGCGACGCGGACCCTGGCCCTCGTTGCGACTGCCGCTCTTGCGCTCGCCTTGGCGGTCGCCCTCGCGGTCGTTCCCCTGGTCACGGGGCGTTTCGTTCACGGTGTTCCCTTCGATGACAGATGCCCGCTCATTCTCCCATGCGGGCGGCCGTCCCCAGGGGTCGAAAGGCTGTGACGTTGCGTGCCCGAAGCCGACCCCGCGTCTGTCAGGTCACCCAGCCTCACACCCGCACCCGGGCGACCTCCGGGTTGAAGGCGTCGGGCTTGCGCACCATGCGTATCGCCGTCAGGACCAGGACCGCCACCAGGACCAGCAGCACCACCATCCCTGCGTTGAACGCGAACCCGAAGATCCACAGGTAGCCGATGCCGCCCGCCGCGAGGCAGTAGTAGGTCATCGGCAGGATCGTCTTGCGGATCAGGTCACCCTCGCGCCCGAGCAGGCCAACGGTCGCGGCGGCGGCGACCACGTTGTGCACGGCCACCATGTTGCCCGCCGCGCCACCCACGGCCTGCAGGGCGGCTACCGTCTCGGGCGAGGCCGCGCCGATACCGAGACCGGTGTTGAACTGGAACAGGGAGAACATCATGTTGGACACGGTGTTCGATCCGGCCACGAAAGCGCCGAGCGCCCCGATGAACGGCGACACGATGGGCCAGCCCTGACCGGCCAGGTCGGCAGCGGCCTGGGCGAGCGTGATCGGCATCGAGTCGATCCCTGCCCCGTTGAAGTCGGGCCCGGAGTTGATGAAGATCCGCACCAGCGGCACCGCGCACAGGAGGGCGAACGCCGCGCCGCCGAGCTGCCCGGCCGCCACCTTCCACGACTCCCTGATCTGCGAGCCCTTCATGCCGTGCAGCACGTAGGTGACGAGGCACGCGAGCAGGAAGATCGCGCCCGGCGAGTACAGGAGGTCCATGTTCTGGCTGATCCCGGTGCCGAAGATGTTCGACACCTCCAGCACCGCCGGGCCGGTCAGGAACTCCTTGATCGCCGGGACGTTCCGGGTGACCAGGAGCAGTGCCGCCACGATGAGGTACGGCGACCAGGCCCGGACCATCGACATCTTGCGGGTGAGGGTGGCCGCCTCCTTCGTGGGGTCGACGGTGCCCATCCAGCGGTCGCTCCAGCGCTCTCGTGGCGGGAAGTCCCACACGTCCTTGGGCATCAGGAAGCCCTTCGAGGACGTGAACATCACGAGCACCAGCCCGATGAACCCGCCGAGCATCGCCGGGAACTCCGGCCCGAGCACGTAGGCGACGGTCACGTAGGGCACGATCATCGCGAGCGCCGCGTAGACCGCGAACGGTGCGACGGCGAGGCCGGACCGGAACGACCGCTTCTCACCGTAGAACCCGCACATGAGGGTGACCAGGATGAGCGGCACCAGGATGCCGACGATCGCGTGGATGGTCGCCACCTGCGTGGCGGTGTGCGCGATGAAACCGAGGTGGTCCAGACCGAGCACGTCGGCCCGCGCCTGCACCTCGGGCGCCAGCGCGCCAGAGGTGTCCGCCAGCCCGGTCCCGAGCCCCGTCAGCATCGGCGTGCCGACGGCGCCGAAGCTCACCGGCGTGGACTGGATGATGAGGCCGGCCATGACGGCGGCCGCCGCCGGGAAGCCGAGCGCCAGCAGGAGGGGGGCGACGACGGCGGCGGGCGTACCGAACCCGGCGGCCCCCTCGATGAACGACCCGAACAGCCAGGCGATGATGATCACCTGGACCCGCCGGTCCGGGCTGATGGTGGTGAAGCCGGCCCGGATCGTCTGCAGGGCGCCGCTCTTGGTGAGCGTCTCCAGCATGAGCAGCGCACCGAAGATGATCCAGAGCAGCCCGATCGCGATCAGCAGGCCCTGCACGATGGACGCGCTGACCGCGACCAGCGACATCTTCCACGCGAACAGGGCGACGAGCACGACCACCGCGAGGCCGACGGGCATCGCCGTCCGGGCGGGCCAGCGGAAGCCGAGCAGCAGGGTTCCCACAACAAGGATGGGGAGAAGTGCGAGCAGGGCAAGGACGGCGAGGTTGTCCATGATGACTCCAGCTCCGGCGACGCTGCCGGGTAGGGTGCGCTAGTTATTTCGCATGTCGGAACTATCACTCCACTGTCCGACAAACGTAGCAGTTACCCCAGGCCACCGGGAGTACCCAAGATCACGTCAGCAGGTCCCCCGGCCCGACGCCGCGCAGCGACGCGTCGAGCACCAGCACCATGTGCGCCGTCGGCATCTCACGTCCCTGCCGGCCCAGGGCGTCGGTGATCTGCAGCAGGCACCCCGGGTTGGACGTGACGAGCAGCTCGGCGCCGGTGGCAGCTACGTTCGCAGCCTTCCGGTCACCCAGCTCCCGCGCGGGCTCCGGATTGGTCAGGTTGTAGATGCCGGCGGACCCGCAGCACATGTCGCCCTCGGCGATCTCCTTGACCACCAGCTCAGGGATCGTCGCGAGCACGGCCCTCGGCTGCGCCTTCACACCCTGCGCGTGCCGCAGGTGACAGGCGTCGTGATACGCGACGGTCATCGGCAGCGGGTGCCGCTGCGCGACGGGCTCCAGCTCCGCCAGCACCTCCGAGACGTCCCGGGACCGCGCGGCGAAGTCCGCGGCCCGCTCCGCGTACCGGGGGTCGTCCGCCAGCAGGTCCGCGTAGTCCTTCATGGTGGACCCGCACCCGGCCGAGTTGGCCACGATCCGCTCGACACCCGTCTCGGAGAACGTGTCGATGAGCGCCCGCGCGTAGTCCAGCCCTTCCGCCTCGCGCCCGGCGTGCACGGACAGCGCACCGCAGCACCCCTGGTCCGGCGGCACGACGACCTCGCACCCCTCGGCCGCCAGCACCCGCGCCGTCGCCGCGTTGACCCCCGGGTAGAACTCCCGCTGCACGCAGCCGAGCAGCATCCCGACGGTCATCCGCTGCACGCCGACGGCGGGCACGAGCGCGGGCACCGGGACGCGCGGACCCACCGGCGGCGCTATCGCCTCCATCGTCGCCAGCGTCGGCGACAGGCGGGCCAGCACCGGCCGCACCAGCCTCGACAGGCCGCTGCGCTGGTACAGCGCGAGCAAGGGCCGCACCAGGCGAAGCCGTTCGGGCCGGGGGAACAGCGCGAAGATCGCCGACCGCAGCAGCCGCTGCCCCCGCGTCCGGTGCTCGGCACCACGCCGTTCGACCTGCTGTCGCGTCGCCTCGACCAGCTTGTCGTACTGCACGCCCGACGGGCACGCGGTCACGCACGCCATGCAGCCGAGGCACGCGTCGACGTGCTGCACCAGCGACGGCGACATCGGCTCCCCCTCGAGCCCCTCCTTCATGAGGTAGATCCGCCCGCGCGGGGAGTCCATCTCCTCGCCCCACAGCGAGTACGTGGGACAGGCGGGTAGGCAGAACCCGCAGTGCACGCAGTCGTCCACCAGCTCGCGAGCCGGCGGATGATGCTCGTCGAAGGCCCCGCCCAACGAGCCCAGCAGGTCCGGCTTCGCCTCGGTCATCAGATGCCTCCCACGAATCGGCCGGGCGCCAGGTTGCGCCCGGGATCGAGCTGCCGCTTGACCGCACGCATGAGATCGAGCCCGCCCACGGGCCCCCACGCGTCCAGCTCCGCGCGCACCTCGCGCGACGCCCGCAGCACGGTGACGGTCCCGTCGCGCGGGTGCGTTGCGGCACCCCGCAGGTGCCCGACGGCGGCCGCCGTAGCCTCCGGCGTCCCCGTCACCAGCGCGTGCAGCACCCCGGCGGCGCTCCCCCGCAACGCCACGCCGACGCCGTACCGCTGCTCAGCGTCCCGGGCCGCCGCCAGCAGACCGGCCACACCGGTAAGGGTCGCGGTCGCCTTGGCACAGGTGCCACCACCGCCGGTCGAGCCTGTCGAGACCCCCGCACCCGGCAACGCCGCCCACCAGCGGGGCGCCTCTGCCTGCACCCGCCCGCCCAGCAGCTCGGCGACAGCGGCGGCCCGCTGCCCCACCGCGCTCCCCGTGCCCTCGATCAGCACTGCCACCTCGGCGACGTCACTCCCTGCCGGCCGGTCGATCTCCACTGCGGCGGGCGCGAGCTGCGACGCGACGACGTCCCGAGCCCGCGCGGCGACGTCGGCCAGCCGGCCGGTGGCCACGGCGTACGCCCGGTCGGGACGGGCCGGGTGCAGCCGGAACGCGGCTCGCACCACCACGCCGAGCGTGCCGTACGCTCCGGTCAGGAGCTTGGCCAGGTCGTACCCGGCGACATTCTTGACGACCTTGCCGCCCGACGACGCAGTGGTGCCGTCGGCGAGCACCACGGTGGCCCCGAGCACCAGGTCGCGGAGCGCGCCGCGCTGCAGGCGACGCGGCCCGGACGCTCCGGTCGACAGCGCCCCGCCCACGGTGGATCCGGCCGCGAGCCGTTCCGGCGGCAGGTCCACCACGAGCTCCTGCGCCGCTGCCCGGACCGTCTCCGAGAGCTCCGCCACCGGCAGCCCCGCCTCGGCAACGACCACGAGGTCACCCGCGCCGTGCTCCACCAGCCGGTGCAGGCCCGTGGTGTCCAGGATCAGGTCGACCCGCTCGGGCGGGGCGCCCCAGTCCAGGGCGGTCGCGGCGCCGCGCGCGACTGTGACCAGGCCCTGGGCGGTCGCCTCGCGCAGCACCGCTGCCACCCCGTCAGCCGACGTCGGCCGCGCGACTGCAGCTGCAGGCACTCCGTCCACGGTATCCGCCGGACCCGCGACGGTGACCTGGCCGCCGGCCTGCTTCAGCGCGTCCTCGAGCCGCTGCAGGTCCGCCATCAGAAGACCTCCGCCACGCCGGACTCCGCGAGCGGGTGCGCGCCCCGATGCCGCCCCGGCTGCTCCCCGCACAGTCGCGGCGTGGGGAAGACCTTGCCGGGGTTGGCGATGCCCTCGGGGTCGAAGGCGCAGCGTACCGCCTGCATGGTCTCCAGGTCGTCGGCGGTGAACATGCGCGGCATGTGCTTGGCCTTGTCCGCGCCCACGCCGTGCTCACCCGTGATGGAGCCGCCGTGCTCAAGGCACAGGTCGAGGATCCCGCCGGCCACCTCTTCCGCCCGGTCGACGGCGCCCTCGACCGAGCCGTCGAACAGCACGAGCGGGTGCAGGTTGCCGTCGCCGGCGTGGAACACGTTCGCGACCCGCACGCCGGCGCTCTCTCCGAGCGCGGCGATCTGCCGCAGCACCAGCGGCAGCGCGGTCCGCGGGATCACGCCGTCCTGGACGATGTAGTCCGGGCTGATCCGGCCCACCGCCGCGAAAGCGGACTTGCGGCCCTTCCAGATCAGGGCGCGCTCGTCGTCGTCCGCCGCGACCCGCACCTCGAAGGAGCCGGCCGCCTCGCAGAGCCGCACCACGTCGTCGAACTCCCCCGCGACGTCGGGTGACGGCCCGTCCAGCTCGACCACGAGCACCGCGCCCGCGCCCGCCGGGTAGTTGCAGTGCACCGCCGCCTCCGCGGCCTCGATCGCGAGGGCGTCCATCATCTCGATCGCGGCGGGGATCACGCCGGCGGCGATGATCGCGGAGGTCGCGGCGCCGGCGTCGTCCATGGAGCGGAAGGCGGCGAGCAGGGTCCGGACCTCCTGCGGAAGCCGCGTCAGGCGCACGGTGGCCGAGGTGACGATGCCGAGCGTGCCCTCGCTCCCCACCAGCGCGCCGAGCAGGTCGTACCCGGGCGGGTCCGGCGCCTTGCCGCCGATCTCGACCTGCTCGCCGGCGGGCGTCACGAGGTCCACGCCGGTGACGTGGTTGGTGGTGAAGCCGTACTTCAGGCAGTGCGCGCCGCCCGAGTTCTCGGCGACGTTGCCGCCGATCGAGCAGACGGACTGGCTGGAGGGGTCCGGCGCGAAGTAGTACCCGTCCGGGCTCGTCGCGGCGGTGAGCTGCAGGTTGATCACCCCGGGGTCGACGACGGCGCGCTGGTCGTCGACGTCGGCGTCCCGGATCGATCGCATCTGCGACAGGACCACGAGCACGCCCTCCGAGTGCGGCAGCGCCCCGCCCGACAGACCTGTGCCCGACCCGCGCGCGACGAACGGCACCGAGTGCCGCGCACAGGCCCGGACCGCGGTAGCGACGTCGTCCGACCCCCGGGCCAGGACCACCACCCCCGGGATCACCCGGTAGGCCGCGAGCCCGTCGCACTCGTACGTACGACGCCGCTGCCGGTCGGTGATCACCCGCTCCGGACCGAGCTCGTCGACCAGCTCGCCGATGACGACGTCGAGCGCCGCGGACGCGTTCCCGGACATGGCAACCTCCTTGTTGCGAGCCACAACGTCTTCGTCAAGTCAGGGCATGTCGAGTCAGGGCATCTTGGCGTAGGCCGGGAGAGTGAGGAAGTCCGCGTAGTCGTCCGCCACCGCGACCTCGAGGAACGTCTGCTTCGCTTCCGCGTAGTCCGCCGCGTCGCCCGGCAGCTTGGCGATCTCCTCCTCGACGAGCTGGTCGATCAGCTCGCGCGTGACCTGGTGGCCGGTGTCCGCGAGCGTCACGTCGTTGTGGAGCCACTGCCACACCTGGGACCGCGAGATCTCCGCGGTCGCGGCGTCCTCCATCAGGTTGAAGATCGCGACGGCGCCGAGCCCGCCGAGCCACGCCTTGAGGTACTGGACACCCACCGAGATGTTGTTCCGCAGGCCGGCCTCGGTCACGTCTCCCGGCGTCGAGGCGACGTCGAGCAGCTGCGCCGCGGTGACGTGCACCTCGTCGCGGGTCCGGTCGATCTGGTTCGGCTTGTCACCGAGCACCGAGGTGAAGACCTCCTTGCAGAGCTCCACCATGCCCGGGTGCGCCACCCAGGAACCGTCGAAGCCGTCGTTCGCCTCGCGGGTCTTGTCGTCGCGGACCTTGGCGAACGCGGCCCCGTTGACCGCCTCGTCGCGGCTCGGGATGAAAGCGGCCATGCCGCCGATGGCGTGCGCGCCGCGCGTGTGGCAGGTCTTGACCAGCAGCTCGGTGTACGCGCGCATGAAGGGCACGGTCATGGTGACGGCGTTGCGGTCGGGCAGCATGAACTCGGTGCCGCGGGTCCGGAACGACTTGATCACCGAGAACATGAAGTCCCAGCGGCCGGCGTTCAGGCCCGAGCTGTGCTCCCGCAGCTCGTACAGGATCTCTTCCATCTCGAACGCCGCCGGGTAGGTCTCGATGAGCACGGTGGCGCGGATGGTGCCCTGCGGGATACCCAGGAAGTCCTGGGCGAGCACGAACGCGTCGTTCCAGAGCCGCGCCTCCAGGTAGGACTCCATCTTGGGCAGGTAGAAGTACGGGCCCTGGCCCTTCTCGATCTGCCGCAGACCGGCGGTCGCGACGTAGAGCGCGAAGTCCACCAGGCTCCCCGACACCGGGCGCCCGTCGACCTGGATGTGCTTCTCCGGCAGATGCCAGCCGCGGGGCCGCACGATGATCGTGGCCAGCTCCTCGTCCGCCTTGAGCGCGTAGTGCTTGCCGTTCTCGCCGGTGAAGTCGATGGTGCGGTTGATCGCGTCGAGCAGGTTGAGCTGCCCGCCCACGACGGCACTCCACTGCGGCGTGTTCGCGTCCTCGTGGTCCGCCAGCCACGCCTTCGCGCCGGAGTTCAGCGCGTTGATCGTCATCTTGCGGTCGGTCGGCCCGGTGATCTCGCACCGCCGGTCCTCGATGCCGGGCGCCGGCGGCGCGACACGCCAGGTCGGGTCCTCACGGATGTGCCGCGTCTCGGGCAGGAAGTCCAGCGTGCCGCCCGCGGCAAGGTCCTCGACCCGCCGCTGCCGGGCGTCGAGGAGCTCCAGCCGGCGGTCGTCCAGCGCACGGTGCAGGGCCGCGACGAGCGCCAGCGCCTGCGGGGTGAGCACCTCCTGCGCGCGCGCTGCGATGTCACCAGTGATCGTCAGGCCGTCCGGAGTGTCCACGTGTCTTCCCTCGGTCGAGTGGCTTGGTCCGGAGCCGCGTCGATTCCACGATCCGGAAACCAAATACTTCCTAGTGAAAACAGTAGGTGGCCGACGGCGCGGGGTCAACGCGACGCTCAGCCTCCGGACAGCTCCGCCGCGACGTCGAGCGCCACCTCGTGGAGCACGGGCACCGCGCGCTCGCCGAACTCGTAGGACACCCGTGCCGCCGGGCCCGAGACGGACAGCGCCGTCGGCACGGGCGCACCCGGGACGACGACGGCGAAACACCGCACGCCGATCTCCTGCTCGCCGTCGTCCACGGCGTAGCCCTGCTCGCGGATCTCCCTCATCGCGGCCAGCAGCGCGTCGAGGTCCGTGATGGTCCGATCGGTCGCCGGCGCCAGGCCTGCCCGTGTCGCGATATCACGGACGGATGCGTCGGGAAGCTCGCCGAGGAGCGCCTTGCCGACGCCCGTGCTGTGCAGGTGGACTCGTCTTCCCACCTCGGTAAACATCCGCATCGAGTGCGACGACGCCGCCTGCGCCACGTACACAGCCATCTCCCCGTCGAGCATGGCGAGGTTCGCGGTCTCCCCGAGCTCGCGGGCCACGCGTGCCAGATGTCGCCGTGCACCGGCTCCGAGCTGTCGGCCGGCCGACTCGCCCAGGCGGATCATGCGGGCGCCGAGGGCGTAACGGCGCGACGGAAGCCTGCGCGCGTACCCGCGGGCAACCAGGGTGCGCATCAACCGGTGAATGGTCGGCAGCGGCAGCCCCGACTGCTCCGAGAGCTCGCTCAGGCCGGCATCACCGCCGACCTCCGCCAGGATCTCGAGCAGATCAAGCGCTCGCTCGACCGACTGCACGCCAGGTTCTGCCACGACACCCTCCCCATCAGAACGCCGGACCTACCGCCCGACGGAAACAGCATTCCACAGCGCGGAACCGGGGACCTTGCACACCGCCGTTGGTGTGATGGTGTCTTGGGATTGGTGGGGAAATGCAGTCAGGGGATGGAACCTGCACTACCCCGGAGGGTTGTGCGGGTTCCATCCCCTGCTGGGAATGGTTGTCCGGCGGCGTCCTACTCTCCCACCCCGTCTCCAGGGCAGTACCATCGGCGCTGTAGGGCTGAGCTTCCGGGTTCGGAATGGGACCGGGCGTTTCCCCCACGCTATGACCACCGTAACACTATCGAGAAGGCAAAACCCGTCTCCACCCACCAACCCAACCCCTTTCAAGGGTGGTGTGGTGAG
>NZ_JAMTCT010000003.1 GCF_024171995.1 Promicromonospora umidemergens
CGATCCGGGCCAGCGTCCAGCCCAGATCCCGCCCGTGCTGGATCGAGATCCGCTCATCCAAGCTCAACCGGCGCCCAAGCCCGCCAGGACGGTCCGGATCCGGCACCACCCGCAAGCTGTTACCGCCCCGACCTGACTTCAACAGTCCCATCCCGGCAGCCTGGACCCACCACTCACGGACCGTCGCGAACGACACCCCGCACACCCTGAACGCCTGCAACATCGGCATCCCCGACGCCACAGCATCCAGCACTTCCCGCCGCTTGGACAACGGCCACGGATACCCAGACGGCATCACAATCCCCGATCAGTCGACGTTGCACTGACCGTATGAATCCGCCCGACTTATCGACCAGCAGATTGCGGTTCGGCGCTCCACCTGACGTTTGGGTTGCGGTTCGGCGCTGATGGGCGCCCACATCGACCCGCAGGTTGCGGTTCGGCGCGAGGCGGGCTTGCGCGAGCACCATCACCGCTGCCGCCCATGGTCCGCCCGGGACTCTTTCGACGCCAGACTGTGCGGGTGACCTTCGAGCACGACTTGGCGCAGACCAAGCCACAAGCAGCCGCACCGGGCAGCGGCGGCCGCTTCGGCGCGGTGGACGTGCAGTACCTGGACGACGGCGGGGCGCGGGCCGCACTGGTCGTCGCCACGGACCCCGTCTTCACCACGCTCGTCGAGGAACGCACGATGCTCGTGGACCAGGTGGCCGAGTATCAACCCGGCCGGTTCTACGAGCGTGAGCTGCCGGCGCTGGAGCGGGTCCTGTCCGGCGCCGCACCCCTTGACCTGCTGATCGTCGACGGATACGTGGACCTCGACCCCGCCGGGCGACCCGGGCTGGGCGCCCACGTCGCAGGCGCCGGGCTCGCGCCGATCGTGCTCGGCGTCGCCAAGACCCGGTTCCAGGCCGCGACGCACGCCGCCGAGGTGCTGCGCGGGCAGTCCGCCCGGCCGCTGTACGTCACCGCATCGGGCATGACGCTGGACGCCGCAGCGAACCTCGTACGCGAGATGGCCGGCGACGCACGGTTCCCGGACGCCCTGCGCCGGGTGGACCGGCTGGCGCGTGGCGCCGCGCCGGACGACCCCTCGCCCGGCTGAGCGGCACCGGACGCACGGTCCACCGGCTCACGGCTGGAGGAACATCCAGCGGTGCCCCTCCACGTCCTCCGCCCGGTACAACCGGCCGTACGGGGCGTCCTCGATCTCGGAGAGCAGTCCGGCACCGGCTGCCTGCGCACGGGCGAAGTGGGCGTCGACGTCGGTCACGTGGACCAGCACGCCGTCGATCACCCAGGGCGTCGACAACCAGGCGTCCGCCGCGGTGCAGTGCTTGCGGTGCACCGCCGGGCCTTCGTAGGACGCCAGCTCGGACAGCATCAGACGCCCGCCCCCGGCGTCGAGCTCGCCGTGGGAGAGGTGGCCGTCGTCGTCCAGCCAGCGTTCCGCCTCGGTGAAGCCGAAGGCTTCGATGAGCCAGTCCATGGCGGTGACACCATCCTGGTAGGACAGCATGGGGATCACCGCGGGTTCGGAAACAGCTGTGGGCTCGGGCATGACCAGACCTCCTCGTTCTCGAACAACTGTACGAGCGGTTCGAGGATCTGTCGAGTCTGTCCGCCTACACGATCTGGAAACCGAACAGCTCCACGGCCCACGGGTCCAGCCGGCCGGCCGACGGCCCGCCGTCGGCCGCACCCTCGCCGCTGAACCCGAAGAGCTCCTGCAGCGCCTGGTCCCCCAGGACCAGCGGGTGGAACGGGAACGGATAGCCGGCCCCGGCCGGCGCCGGGTGCTTGCCCGCCCAGAACGGCTCCTCGAAGGCGAGCCGCTCCCCGGTGTCCTCGAGGACGCCGTCGTCGGGAGACAGGCTCAGCGAGCGCACGAGCGCCCCGTCCCGCCACATCGCGAAGGCGAACCAGTCCACCGCGCTGTGCATCGCGTGCAGGTACAGGGTGCGGCCCATGCTCGCCCCGACCAGGTGTGCGGGGAGCTGCGACGGCCGGTCCAGCATGAGCGCCTGGTCGCACAGGACGTCCACCTCAGGAGTCGACAGCGCGCACGCCCGGCCCTCCGGCGGGAACACCGCGTCACCGAGCTCCCACGGTTCCTCCCCGTCCGGGCGGATCCGTGCGGGCGGCCACAGCAGGCCGAGCAGCTCGGCGGCGCCCGCCTCGTCCGCGAACTCCGCCGCTTCGGTCAGCCCTGCCGCCACGTCCCCGTCCGTGTACACCAGCATCGCGGTCTTGGCACTCATCTTGTCTCCCACCCTCGGCTGCTGCTCCTGCCCTCGGCACCCGCCCCGACACCGCACACGAGAGTACGGGCACGCACCGACACCGCCACCGGACGCTGGAGAGCGCGGGTGGCAGCGCTCGCTCCGGGCCCGCACACGGCAGACTGGGCACATGCGCATCTACGTGCCCGCCACGCTCGACGAGCTCGACGCCGTCACCCACACCTCCGGCGCCGCCCGCTGGACCGTCGCACCGCGCCGTGCGCACGCCGTCACGAAGGACCTCGAGGCCGCCCTGCCCGACGATGACGCCGAGGCCCTCGAGTACGTCGCCGCGCTGAACGCCGCGGACGACTCCCTCGCGCTCATCGCCGGCCGCCCCGACGCCCCGCACCAGCGCGTGGTCATCACGGTGGAGGTGCCCGACACCGCGGTGGGCCCGGCGAGGGACGGTACCCCCGGCGGCGCGGACGACGACGAGCCGGTCGGCTCGGAGGTCGAGGTCACCAGCACCGTCGAGGACGTGGTGATCGTCTGCGTGCACGTCGACGAGACGGAGGCAGCCGCCGACATCGCGGACGTGCTCGCGGCCGCGGACGAGGAGAGCGATGCCGAGTCGACGGCGGACGTCGGCGAGGAGTCGGAGACCGCCCTCGACGCCGCGCTGCAGCGCGTCACCGACCGGGACCTGCTCTGGTACGACTGGAGCGAGATCAAGGACATCCCGCGGGGCTGACGCGTCTCGGCGGGCCCGCGCCGGGGTTCGGTCAGGTCAGGTAGTCGAGCGCTTCCTTGTGCAGCTTCCCGTTCGTCGCGACCGCGTTGCCGCCCCACGGGCCGGGCGCGCCGTCGAGCGAGGTGAAGGTGCCACCCGCCTCGGTGACGATCGGCACCAGTGCGGCCATGTCGTACACCTCGAGCTCTGGCTCGGCCGCGATGTCGACGGCGCCGTCGGCCACCAGCATGTAGGACCAGAAGTCGCCGTACCCCCGGGTGCGGGCGCAGGCGCGGGTCAGGTCGAGGAAGCCGTCGAGCGACCCGCGCTCCTCCCAGCCGCCGAGGGACGCGTAGCTGAACGACGCGTCGGCGACCCGGGACACCCCGGACACGGACATGCGCGCGGCAGCCGCGAGCGACTTGCCCGTCCACGCCCCCGAGCCCTTCGCCGCCCACCAGCGCCGGCCCAGCGCCGGCGCGCTGACCAGGCCGACCACGACCTCGTCGCCGTCGGCCAGGGCGATCAGCGTGGCCCACACGGGGACGCCACGGACGAAGTTCTTGGTGCCGTCGATCGGGTCGACGATCCAGCGCCGTGCACCGCTGCCGGCGGAGCCGTACTCCTCCCCGACGATCGCGTCGCGCGTGCGGGCGCGGGCGAGCTGGCCGCGGATGAAGTCCTCGGCGGCGCGGTCGGCGTCGGTCACCGGCGTCAGGTCGGGCTTGGTCTCGACCTTGAGGTCGAGCGCCTTGAAGCGCGACATGGTGATCGAATCGACCTGGTCGGCGATCACGTGCGCCAGACGGAGGTCGTCGGCGTAGTTGTCCTTCGTCATGGCGGCCACGGGCACAACCTAGCGCCGGATGTCACTTTTCCGTCGCCGACCCGCGCCGGGCGGGCGGATCGTTACCCAGGAGGCTCCCGATGCAGCCCTCTCACACGGCGGCGGGCACGAGCTCCCTGACCCGGTCGGCGAGCCCCCTGAACCCCGCCCGGGCCGGGGAGGTGGGCGCGCACTCCGCGAGCACCCGGCCGGCCAGCAGCGCCGCGTCGAGGCCTGCCGGATCGTCGGGGACGATGTGCACGTCGTCGACCCCCGCGTACCGGGCGAGCGCATCGCGGATCTGGGACTCGGCACGCCGCCCGATCGCGGAGTCGCGCACCCGGTTGACCACCACCAGGCGCGCCGCCGGCACGGGTACCGCCGCGTCACGCAGGTCCTCCAGGCCCCGCACCAGGCGCTGCAGGCCCACCGCGTCCGCGCCGCCGACGACGACCACGAGATCCGCGGCCTGCAGCGCACTCAGGGTCGCGCCGTTGCGCTGCGGTGCGCGCGTGTCGTACATCAGCAGCTCGTCGGCCTCGAGGACCGGGCCGCAGTCGACGACGGTCCACGCCGCGAGCTCGCGGCACCGCTGGAACACCACGTCGAGCGAGGTAGCGGGCAGCTCGGGCCAGCGCGACGCACGAGTGATACCCGTGAGCACCCGCACCCCTGGCAGCACCACCGGGCCGTACCCGGCGAGCGTCACGACGTCCAGCACCCCCTGTCCGGCAGCACGCGCGGCGGCGGCGAGCCCCGGTGCGTCGTCGAGCAGGCCGAGGCGGGAGGTCACGGACGCCGCGTACGTGTCGGCGTCGGCCAGCACGACCGTGCCCGGCCCGTGGGGCGGTGCGGCGTGGTGCGACCGCCGCAGCAGGCTCGAGCGGCGTCGCTCCACGGCGCCCACCCCCGCGAGAGCAGCGGCGAGCTCGATGGCGGTGGTGGTCCGGCCGGGCGACCCGGCAGGACCCCACACGGCGACGAGCGTTCCCGGCCGGCCCTCGTGGCCGGGCGCCAGGACGGCGGGCGGAGCGACCTCCGGTGCGTCACCGCGCACGGCGGCGACGAGGTTCTCCGCGTCCCCCTCGACCACCACCACGTCGCACCCCAGCCCGGCGAGCCGCTCTGCGGACGTCGCAGGGTCCTCGATCGCGACCACCCGCAGGCCCGCGCCGCGCAGCCGCGCCACCGCGTCCCGGTCCAGGCCGGGCAGGTCCCCCGAGACGACGGCGGCCGTCCCGGCTCCGGCCTCGGCTGCCGCCAGGAGCTCTGTCAGCTCCGCGCACCGTCGGGCCACGGTCACCTGCGGCTGCGCGCCGAGCACGGTGACGGCCGCCGCCTCCTCCTCCGGCGCGCGCACCGCAACCAGCACGGTGACCATCCGCTCCTCGCTCATCGGACCTTGCCCGCCACCGGCACGACGGCGACGGTGCCCGCGTCCGAGAGGGCGGTCAGCACGGTCGGGAGCGAGCCGGTCGGTACGAGCACGTGGAGCGTGACGGTACCGTCCACGACGATCGCGCCCTCCTCCGCGGCGACCTGCTCGACGACCACGCTCTGTGCGAGCGTGCTCGGCTCCGGCTTGCCCGACCTGCCGCCGGCCCCGCCGGGAGTCACCGGCGCGTCGGGCACGAACCACAGGTCCACCACCGCGCCGGCACGGATCCGGTCCGAGAGGCCGGACCTGACCGGCACCGCGACGGACCTGACGTCGGCGTCGGCGCCGAGCGCCGTGAGCGGGACCAGCTCGCCGTCGTCCACCACGCGGAGCAGCACCAGGTCCTCGGGCAGCGGCTCGTCCGCGGGGAGATAGCTGCCCGCGCCGGCACCGAGCCGCACATCCACCGCACGGAGCGCGTCAGCGGTGAGGGGCGCACCCGGCGTCAGGGCACCGTCCGCGACGAGCACCGGGACGGTGCGGCCCGCCGCCGACACCACCCAGGACCCGAGCGCCACGGAGAGTGCGACGATGACGACGCCGATCAGGAGCCGCGGGTCGCGCCAGCTGGGGCGACGCAGCCGGGCGACCGCGGGCTCGGGGAGACCCTGACCGAGGCTGGGGGGCGCCGGCGCCGCCGGGGCATACGTCATGTCGGTCCTTCCGTGTACTTTCGTGGACTTTGGGTAGACCTTCGCGTACAAGTTGAACGTCGATCTGGACGTAATGGTGCGCAGCCCAGGCAGAGCGCCGGAACCATAGTGATCGAACACCGCCGATCCGGCATCAGATAAACACTTCGTGTGGATAACCCCCTCATGTCGGTGTCTCGTGCCACACTGTTCCCATGGAAAAGCGCTTTCTCTCTCTGGCCGATGTGGTCGAGACCCTGAACATCTCGATGGCTCAGGGCTATGCCCTGGTTCGGACCGGCGACCTTCCCGCCATCCAGGTGGGCCCCAAGAAGGTCTGGCGCGTCGAGGCCGCGGAGCTCGAGTCGTACATCGAGCGCATGTACGCAAAGAGCCGCGAGCGACTCAAGGGCTCGGCGACCACGGACGCCTGAAAGCCCTCAGCTACACACCGACGGGACCGGCGCACTCCATGTGGAGTGCCGGTCCCGTTCTCCTTTTACGACATTTCCAACGGTTTCAGGGTGCCTCGCTCACCACCAGCAGGGCAGAGAACGGAACCAGCCGTGATCCGCGATCATCGAGCACATCGATGTCCAGATGATCCCTGCCGACCCGCGCGATGCGGCCCCCCACCGTGCCGCTCAGCGTGCGCACGGTGACCCGAGCGCGGTCCCGCTGCAGCGCCCGAAGCACCGGGCCCAGCCCGAGCGCATCCCGCCGCGACGTCGCCTGCGCCGCCTGACGACCCAGCCCGTGCACGCCGGCTATCGCAGGCAGCGGTACGAGGTGCTGGCTCGCCGGTCCGGGCCGGACCCCCTGCACCAGCGCCCACTCGTCCGCCACCTCCCGCACCGTGCCGCGCAGGTGAGCACCGGCCAGCAGCTCCAGCGTGACCACGGCGCCGACGACGGCGCGGAAGCGGTCCGCGAGCGTCATCGTCGCGTGCTCGGCGCGCGTCATCTCGGACACGAGCGCGTCCGCCTCGGCTGCTGACTGGGCACGAGCCTGCGCCTCGAGATCCCCGAACAGTGCCTCCCAGCGCGTGGGACCGGCCGAGTGCATGGATGCCATGGGGCCACCCTCCGCTATCCACAACCATCCCGCTTCCGGTAGACACCCCGACCGCACCGAGGTTGAATATCGAGCACCGGACGCCATCAAAAGTCATCAAAATTGGTGGACCGCTCCTTCTTGTCCGGAACTCACCATCGCAGGGGGAACCATGTCGAACCACGCCCTCACTCAGGCATCGCCGGCGTACGATGCCGAAAATTGTCAGCCGGACCATGGAGAGTCACCGCCGGCGACCGGGTCGGCGCGGCATCGCGCGGACGCTGAGGGGACTGACGGCGCAGGAAGCACTGTGCGCGCCCTGACCGGTCTGCTGGCCCTCGCCGGCATGCTCGTCGCAGCGTCGGGCGCGCTCGGCGTGCGCACCTGGCACGTCGGCTCGGGCCTCGGCCCGGCGCTCTTCCCGATCGAGGACATCGTCGAGCTCGCGGCGGTGGCCGGTGGCACGGTGGTCGCGGGCTGGTCGGGACTGCATGCGCTCGTGGCACTCGGCTGTGTCATAGCGGACCGGCGCGGTCGGTGCTGGGCAGCGGGCGAACGGGCCGTCGCACGGCACGCACCGGCAGTGGTGCGCCGACTCGCCCGCGCCGCTGCGGGCGCGGGGCTGGGACTCGCCCTCGCCACGCCGACTGCGATGGCCCTGCCGGACCGTGGCGCTGGTGCGATCACCTCCGCGGGAGACGGCTCGGTCGTCGTGCTCGACCTGGGCTGGCAGCCCACGGACCTGGTGGCAGACCAGGACACCGCCGCCGGCAGAGAGCCGGACCGGTCTGCCACGCCGAGGCCTCGCCCGGCACCCGAACGGTCGGCACTGGTCAACCGCGGCCTGCGCACCGGGACCGTGCGCGAGCCGCTGGTCGTGGTCGAGCCGGGCGACACGCTCTGGGCGATCGCCGCCGAGCGTCTCGCCGACGAGCGCACCGGCGCCGAGCGAACCGGTACGAACCCGTCCGACGCCGCGATCGCCGAGGCCGTCACTCGGTGGCACGACGCCAACCGTCAGGTGCTGGGCACGGACCCCGACCTGATCAGCCCTGGCACGGTGCTGCGCCAGCCGTGACGGACCCGCCCTGCCCGACCCCGAAGCCCGCCCCCTCCAGCCCTCGCACGCACGACTCCCAGGAGAGCCCGCATGACCACCCTCGACGTCTCGCCCGACGCCCCGCCCGACGCCGCACCCCTCCGCCGCCCCACCACACCGGCCCGGGAAGTGCCGAGCCCCGTACCGGAAAGCCCTGCGACGGTGGCCCCGGCAGCAGCAGCGCGGGCGGCGGCAGCGCCGGCTGCAACGGCCCCATCGGTGCGAGCCACCGCGCCGGTCCAGCCAGTGCCGGCCCGCCGCCCCGCCACGCCACGGATCGGGCCGGTCACCGGGCCCGGGATCGGCCGACGGCTACGCCGCATGCGGATCGGCGGCACGCCGTACCTCGAGCTGCAGAACGCGGCCGCCGCCCTCGAGGCCGTGGGCGGACGCCCCGCTCCCGAACCCGACCCCACCCTGCCCGACCCCACCGCGCAGGTGTGCCGGGTGGTCCGCGCCGCGGTGGAGGTGCTCCGCGGCGAGCGGCCGGCGGCCCAGCTCGCGCGCTGGGTCACCCCGCAGGTCTACGACCAGCTCCTGGAGCGGGGCCGGCTCATGCGGGAGGTGCGACAGAGCCGGACGCCGCGACCCAAGGCGCACGCGGCGACGGTGCGCCGCGTGCGGATGGTCCGGCTGGGCGCGTCGTCCGCCGAGGCGACGGTGATCCTCCACGACGAGGGCCGGGTGCGGGCTGCTGCCGTGCGGCTGGAGGCTCGGCGAGGCGTCTGGCGCGTGGCGGTCCTCGAGATCGGCTGAGCCCGCCCGGCCGGCGACGAGCCTCTGCGGAGCGCGGTCAGACCCACTCGACGAGCAGGTCCGCCTCGGCCCGAGTCGCCGCTATGCGGTCGGCGTTGCGCTGGTCGGTGCCGCCGGCCCAACCCTCGGCGTCGGGCAGCGACCTGCCGAACGACCGGTGCCTGGCCACGAGGCGCCGCAGGCGCTCACGATCGGGCAGGTCGACGTACCAGACCTCGGCCATTCGGGAGCGGGCGGCCGGCCAGGCGCCGCCGGGCGAGAGGAGGTAGTTGCCCTCCGTGATCACCAGGGGCACGTCGGCCACGGCGATGCCCGCGGCGATCGGCTCCTCGATCTCCCGCCGGAACTCCGGCGCGTAGACGGGCGGGCCGCCGGGGACCTGGTCCGCGAGCCGATCGATCAGAGCGGCGTACCCGGCGTCGTCGAACGTGTCGATGGCTCCCTTGCGGTCGCGGCTGCCGCGCGCCTCCAGGACGGCGTTGGACAGGTGGAAGCCGTCCATGCCGACGACCACGGCGGTGCCGTGGCCCAGGCCGTCGACAAGAGCGGCTGCCAGCGTCGACTTGCCCGCCCCGGGCGGGCCTGTGATCCCCAGGACGCGGGTCTCGCTCGCCAGAAAGGCTTCGGCGACGAGCTCCGTCGCCCGCTCGACGAGCTCGGCGGTGGTCAGGCGCACGACAGGTTCTCCAGCCAGGTGCGCGGACCGATGTACTGCACGCGGAGCGACGCGACCCGCACCGCCTCGTCGACGGCGGCCTCCAGCCCGGCGCCCTGCGCGAGCGCCACGACCAGTGCGCCGTGGAACGCGTCGCCGGCGCCGAGCGTGTCGCGAACGTCGACGGCCGGCACGTCGCTGGTCCCGCGCCGGCCGTCCCCGTCGCACCAGGTCACCTGTTCGGCGCCGTGGGTGGCGACGGTGGCACGGGATCGGGGGACGCCGGCAGGGGCCCGGAAGTCCGCGGACCGCGCGGTGACGTCGGCCTCCCCCATGAGGTCGGCGAAGACGGGGCGCCACCGGCCCGCATCGAGGACGATCAGCGGGCGGGGCTCCAGTGCGCTCGCGTAGGCGAGGACGCTCCGTGCCAGGTCGGGGTGGTGCCCGTCGAGCAGGACCACGTCGGGTCGGGGCAGGGTGTCGAGCTCGGCCGGCGTGACGTCGAGCCCGTCGGCGAGCGTGGCGTCGGGCGAGACCACCGACCGGTCGCCGGTCTCGTCGTCGACCAGCACCGCCGAGACCGCCAGCGGGATCTCGCGGCCCGCAGCGGTGTCGTGGATCTCGACCCCGTGCCGCTCCAGGTCGCCGCGTGCGGCCGCCCCGACGGGACCCGACCCCATGGCGCTGATCAGCAGAGCTCGTGCTCCGAGCGTCGCGGCGGTGACCGCCGCGTTGGCGGCGGGGCCGCCCGCTGAGACGTCCTGGCGGACGGCGGTGATCTTCTGGTTCGGCCCCGGTCGAACGGCGCTGCGGTGGATCACATCGAGCGTCGTAAGACCAGCAAACCAGCAGGTCACTGGCGGTTTTTGGTGAGATTCGGGAGGAGCTTCCGGCATGTGCAGAGGTTACCTGTGAAACCGCGTGTCAGTGACCCTGCGTACCGTTCTTGTATGACCACTTCCGGGCCGACGACGCCCCCGACAGAGTCGTCGACGACATGGCGTGACCTTCTCCTCGACCAGCTCGGCTTCTACTGGGACTTCCATCTCTGGCCACGCCTGGAGGGCCTCACGGACGCGGAGTATCTCTGGGAGCCTGCCTCACCGGCCTGGAGCGTGCGCCCAGGGCCTGACGGCGAGCCACGGCTCGAGCACGAAGTGCCCGAGCCGGAGATACCGCCGGTCACCACCATCGCATGGCGCATGGTCCATGTCGGCCGGGACGTGTTCGGCCGACGCGCCAGGGCCCTGTTCGGGCCAACGGACGCGCCGGCCGATGCCGACATGTTCGACGCGCGGCACTGGCGCCAGGCACCGGTCACCGCAGAGGGCGGCCTTGCGATGCTCCAGGAGGGCTACCGGTCCTGGCGGGCCGGTATCGCCGCCCTGGACGACGAGTCCTTGCTGCGCCCGATCGGCTCCAAGGGCCTGGCGTACGCCGAGTTCCCGATGGCCGCGCTCGTGACGCACCTCAGCCGCGAGGCCATGGCGCACGGCGGCGAGATCTGCCTGCTGCGCGATCTGTACCGCGCTCAGGCCTTTCCGTCCGGGTTGGCCGGCTCCGCGTAGGCCCGCTCCGCGTAGACACGGAGCACGTCACGCACGAACGTAGCCCCCTCGGTGCCGCCGTAGTTCGCGGCGAACCGCTCGTCGGCCACGTACAGGTCGGCCAGGCCCAGCAGGTAGCCGCGGTCGGGTCGCCCCTCCTCGTGGCCGGGCGTGCCCGGGACGGAGACGAGCCACGCCGCGTGCCGGGCGGCAACCGCCTGCGCCTCGTCCGAGGCCGGGTCCAGCCCGGCCTCCGCCGCGTCGGTCCAGGCCTTGATCAGCGCCTCGAGCCTCGCCTTCCATTCTCGCTGGCCGTCCTCGCCGAGGCCTCGCCACCACGCGTCGCCCGTCTGGTACGCGTCGCGGCCCCAGCGCTCGGTGACCTCCTCCTCGTACTGCGTGTGATCGAATCCGTCGAGCATGTCCTTCGCCATGATGTCCTCCTTCTCCTCGGGATCGTTCTCCAGGGCTGCGATGGTCCGTTCGACCGACGCGACCTGCCGCGCCAGCCGGCTCTCCTCGGCCCGTAACGAGGTGAGGTGGCTCCGCAGGGCCGTCGCCTCGTCCTGGCCGCTGTCGAGCACCTCGGCGATGTCGGCGAGGCCGAGCCCGAGGTCACGGAGCAGCAGGATCCGCTGCAGCCGCACCAGTGCGGTGCGGTCGTAGCGGCGCGGGCCGCTCGCCGTCGTACGGCCGGCGGGCAGCAGCCCGACGGCGTCGTAGTGGCGCAGGGTCCGGCTCGTGACACCGGTCAGCCGTGCGATCTCCTGGATGGACCATTGCATGACCATCACGGTAGAGATTGACGCCGCGTCAACTTCAACCCCTTCCCGAGACGAAGTTTCGTGCCCGTCGGAGACAGCCTGTGGATAAGTCCGCCGCCCCGGGCCAGGAGCCGATACTGGCTACATGACCTCATCAAGCGATATCATTCCGGATCAAGCGCTGACCGACGAGGCTGCGCTGCTCGCCTTCGCGAGGTTCCTGCACGACGGCGTCACACCACGCCGCCGCACGCTGTGGTTCGTGATGCTGGACCGCGAGCGCCGTCCGCTGCCGGTGATCGTGCCGGTCGACCACGTGCCGGACGAGCCCGATCCGCTCCTGGTGGGCAACCTGGGCCAGGCCTGGCACGAGATCTTGCAGGACGAGCCGGGCGCGTCGGTCCTCCTGATGCTCGAGCGGCCCGGCCCGGCGGCCGGATCCTTCGACGACCTCGCGTGGCGTGCGGCACTCCACACGGCCACCGCCGGGCACGGGCTCACGCTCGCCGCGTTCTTCCTCGCGACGGCGGACGGCGTCCGCCCCCTCACGCCAGACTGACGCGAGGCCCGGTGCCTCGCGCCGGGCGGACGCGAGACCCGGCGCCGCGCGCCCGCCTCTGCCCCGGTCAGTCGCGCAGCAGCTTCCACTCCTCGTCGGTGAACAGCCGCGAGCGGATGAGGAACCGCACGCCCTCGGGCGCCTCCACGCTGAAGCCGGCGCCACGGCCGGGGACCACGTCGATGGTGAGGTGCGTGTGCTTCCAGTACTCGAACTGGTTGCGGCTCATCCAGACCGGGACGGTGAACGAGGCGTCGTCGGCCGCGACGGCGAGGTCCCCGAGGTGGATGTCGGCGTCCCCGGTGATGAAGTCGCCGTCGGGGTAGCACATGGGCGAGGAGCCGTCGCAGCACCCGCCGGACTGGTGGAACATCAGCTCGCCGTGCTTGGCCCGCAGCCGTGCGAGCAACGCGGCGGCGGAATCGGTCACGGCGACCCGTGCGGGTGGTGCGCCGGCCGCTGGGGCCGACAAGACGTCGTCGGACATCGGACCTCCTCGTATCAGTCGCTGTTGTCAGACGTACGGGTCACCCGGGTGACCTGTACGTCTGACCCCCCGGGGCTGCGGAGCCTAGAAGAAGCCCTGCTTGCCCTGCGCGTAGCTCACCAGCAGGTTCTTGGTCTGCTGGTAGTGGTCGAGCATCATCTTGTGGTTCTCGCGCCCTACGCCCGACCCCTTGTAGCCGCCGAACGCCGCGGCCGCCGGGTAGGCGTGGTAGCAGTTGGTCCACACGCGGCCGGCCTCGATCGCGCGCCCTGCGCGGTAGGCGTCCGCGCCGGAGCGGGTCCAGACGCCCGCGCCGAGCCCGTAGAGGGTGTCGTTGGCGACCTTGATGGCATCGTCGAAGTCGGCGAACTCGGTGACCGCGACCACGGGCCCGAAGATCTCCTCCTGGAAGATCCGCATGGAGTTCTTGCCCTCGAAGATCGTGGGCGTCACGTAGTACCCGCCCGCGAGGTCGCCCTCCATCTCGGCCCGGTACCCGCCGGTGAGCACCTTGGCGCCCTCCGCCTTGCCGATGTCGAAGTAGCTGAGGATCTTCTCCAGCTGGTCGTTGCTCGCCTGCGCCCCGATCATCGTGTCGGTGTCCAGCGGGTTGCCCTGCAGAACGGCCTCGGTGCGCGCGACGGCGTCGGCCAGGAAGGACTGGTAGATGTCCGCCTGGATGAGCGCACGCGACGGGCACGTGCACACCTCCCCCTGGTTGAGGGCGAACATCGTGAAGCCCTCCAGCGCCTTGTCGTAGAACTCGTCGTTCGCCGCCGCGACGTCGCTGAAGAAGATGTTCGGCGACTTGCCGCCCAGCTCCAGGGTGACCGGGATGATGTTCTGCGACGCGTACTGCATGATCAGGCGGCCGGTCGTGGTCTCGCCGGTGAACGCGATCTTGCGGATCCGGGGCGAGCTCGCCAGCGGCTTGCCCGCCTCCGCGCCGAACCCGTTGACCACGTTCAGGACGCCCGGCGGGATCAGGTCCGCGATGAGCTCCATGAGGTACAGGATCGACGTCGGCGTCTGCTCGGCCGGCTTGAGCACCACCGCGTTGCCGGCAGCGAGCGCCGGCGCCAGCTTCCACACGGCCATGAGGATCGGGAAGTTCCACGGGATGATCTGCCCGACCACGCCCAGCGGCTCATGGAAGTGGTAGGCGATCGTGTCGCCGTCGATCTCGCTGATCGAGCCCTCCTGCGCTCGGATCGCACCCGCGAAGTAGCGAAAGTGGTCGATCGCCAGCGGCAGGTCGGCGGCGAGCGTCTCGCGCACCGGCTTGCCGTTCTCCCAGGTCTCTGCGACGGCCAGCTCCTCGAGGTGCTCCTCCATGCGGTCGGCGATCTTGTTCAGGACCCGCGCGCGCTCCGTGACCGACGTCCGCCCCCACGCGTGCGCGGCGCCGTGCGCGGCGTCGAGGGCCCGGTCGATGTCGTCGGCGTCGCCGCGCGCGACCTCCGTGAAGGTCCGCCCGTTCACGGGGCTGGGGTTCTCGAAGTACTGGCCGTTCGCGGGCGGAACGTACTCGCCCCCGATCCAGTGGTCGTACCGGGGCCGAAAGCTGGCGATGGCACCTTCGGTACCTGGGGCTGCGTACACGGTCATGGTCTGCCTCCTCGCAGGTTCTCGTGCCCGCCGTCGGCTGCCCGACGGCGGAGCCACGCCCCGGGTGCAGCGGCGCACCCGGGTGGGGCGAGGTTAGGCAGCCGGGCGTTGCATCGGGGTTGCAACCCGACCGTGACCTCGACGCGGCAAGGGGGACCGGCGACGGAACAGATGGAAGCAGAGGGCAGAACGCCGGTCCGAGGAAGCACGCCGACCACGACGAGAGGCCACCCCATGACATCCGCAGCCCACCGGACCACCCCCTGCGCACGCCCTGCGCGGCGGCGGGCAGTACCGCTCGCGGCCCTGCTGGCGGCGACGCTGGCGCTCGCAGGCTGCACCGCCGACGGCGG
The DNA here is from genome assembly GCF_024171995.1 of Promicromonospora umidemergens. Taxonomy (GTDB): domain Bacteria; phylum Actinomycetota; class Actinomycetes; order Actinomycetales; family Cellulomonadaceae; genus Promicromonospora; species Promicromonospora umidemergens. Next base: position 14,736 of record NZ_JAMTCT010000003.1, read on the forward strand.
CGTGACGGAGACCGCCGCCGACGGGGCGAACCTCGCGATCCCGGCACCCGAGGCGCTGGGCGACCTGCCGGTCCCTGTGCTGCCCGGACCGGTACCGCCTGGCCCTGAACCGACCGGCTCGAACGAGGAGTACGACGACTCCCCCGAGACGCCGTTCCAGGACGTCGCCACCAGCCCGCTGTCCACGTTCTCGGCCGACGTCGACACGGCGTCGTACTCGAACCTGCGCCGCCAGGTGCATCAGGGCGTCGTGCCGGAGGGCGTGCGGATCGAGGAGCTCGTCAACTACTTCGACTACGACTACCCGGCGCCCGACCCGGCCGCCGGGCACCCGTTCTCGGTGTCGGCCCAGGTGGCGGCGGCGCCGTGGAACCCGGACCACCAGCTCGCGATGGTCGGTGTGCAGGCGACGGAGGCTCTGCCGACGTCGGAGGGCAACAACATCGTCTTCCTGCTCGACGTGTCCGGGTCGATGGACGAGCCGAACAAGCTGCCGCTGCTCGCCGAGTCGTTCGCGCTGCTCGTGGAGCAGCTCTCCGAGGACGACCGGGTGTCGATCGTGACGTACGCGGGTGACAACCAGGTGGTCGCGGACTCCGTGCCCGGCTCGGAGCACGGGGTGCTGGTGGACCACCTGCGGTCGCTGCGGGCCGGCGGGTCCACGGGCGGCGCGGACGGCCTGCGGACGGCGTACGAGCTGGCCGAGAAGAACTTCGTCGAGGGCGGCAACAACCGGGTGGTCCTGGCGACCGACGGCGACTTCAACGTCGGCCCGTCCAGCCCGGAGGAGCTCACCGAGCTGATCGAGGCCGAGCGCGAGTCGGGGGTCTACGTCTCGGTGCTGGGCTTCGGCATGTACAACCTGAAGGACGACACGATGGAGGCCATCGCCGACCACGGGAACGGCAACTACGCCTACATCGACACCCTGGCCGAGGCACGCAAGGTCCTCGTGGACGAGTTCGGCTCCACCATGTTCGTGGTCGCCAAGGACCTGAAGCTGCAGGTGGAGCTCAACCCCGCCACCGTCGGCTCCTACCGGCTGATCGGGTACGACAACCGGCGCCTGGCGGACGAGGACTTCGACGACGACGCCAAGGACGCGGGCGACGTCGGTGCCGGGCACTCCGTGACGGCGTTCTACGAGCTGGTTCCGGCCGGCTCGGACCCCGACGGCACCGGCGTCCAGGACGGTGGCGACCTGAAGTACATCGACCGAGAGGTGGGCACCAGCGACGACTTCATGACGGTGCACCTGCGCTACAAGACACCGGAGGGCCCCGACCCTGCTTCGAGCACCGAGGTCGCGTTTCCCGTGGGCGCTGACGCGTTCACGGCTGCCCCGACGGCCGACTTCGCCTTCGCGTCCGCCGTCGCCGAGCTCGGGCTGATCGCCACGGGCTCGGAGTACCGGGCCGGCGCGAGCCTCGACGCGGTGCGGGAGCGAGCGACGAGCGCCCTGGGTGCTGACCCGTACGGGCTGCGGGCGGAGTTCGTCGACCTCGTCGAGGTCTACCGCGGTCTGGCGTGATCTTTACTTCGCGGCGGAGGCGCAGCGCCGCAAGGAACGCTCAAAGCATTGATCTGATCGAAAAGTCAGAAGAACGCGAGCCGTGCGAACCCCGGCAATTCCTGGAAAAGGGTTTCGGCGCCTGGAAAGTGACGGACTTTCACGCCGCCGTCAAATGCCGGCGCAATGCGTCAAGAACCTGCGTTGGACGTGAGCACGGTCCGGTCGCCGACCGGGTCCCGGGTGTCCAGGACGCGCTGCGCGCCCTGCGACTGCTGGACCATGTCGACGGCGACGCGCAGGTCCTCGGTGGCCCAGTCCAGTGAGTTCTCGATGTGCGCCGCCTGGGCAAGGAGGGTGCGAGCCTGCGTCACGGACGACGGCGGTGCATCCGTGACGCGCTGCGCGGCGGCCGTCCGGGCATCGGCGAGCGCCTCGGCGAGGACGTCGCGCGTTGCCGGGTCCGCGACCTGGCCGTTCGAGTGCTCGTAGACGCGCTCGGCCGTGTCCAGGACGGCGACGAGGTCGTGCGAACGGGCCGAGGTGGTGCTGACCTGGGTGTCGATCTGGGAGTTGAGGGTCACGAGGTGGCTCGTCTCGTCGGCCCGGACCGAGGCCGACCAGAGTGCGACGGCGACGACGACGCCGGTGACGATCGCGGCACCGAAGGTCCAGCGCCGGCGCCCGCGGGCGCCGGCAAGATCAGCGAGCGGCGGCTCATCGGAGTCGAGCGGCGGCAGGTCGACCGCGCCGAGCCCGGGCAGCCGGACCGGTCTGTCGCCCGGCGGTTCGTCCGATCCGGAGAGGCCAGGTTCCGGCTTGGTCAAAGCGATGGTGTTCAACTCTTCCCCCAAAGAGAGATCCCATGAAAACAAAGTGTCGGGCTCGTGGCCCAATACCAACCGATGTAATGACGCTAGGACTAGTTCTAGCGTCTCGCGCGCCGAGGCCGTAATACATCCGTGATCTGTGGGAAACCGGCTCGATGCGGTGGATAACTTGGGGATCGCGGTGGACAACCTGTTGATGACCTTGATCCGGTGCCTACACTTGCCTGGTTCGACGACGACGTCGGAACCAGGTCAGGGGCAGCATGACGCAGGTGCCACACCGGGACGCGCAGTGGGTACGCGCGGCATACGAGAGCTTCGTCGGTTCCGCCGGCTCGCAGGAGCCCGCCGGGATCGACCCGGTCGTCGCGGCCTCCTGGCGGCGGAGCCTGCGCAACGGCGTGGACCCGGACCACCCGGGCGCTGTGGCCGTCGCGGCGTCGGACGACCTGGACGACTACCGCCGCGACCATCCCCTGGCCGTCGCGATGCCCCTCGTGCGCGACCTGGTGGGCGGCGCGACGGGTGACGGCCTGGTGGTCGCGGTGTCGGACGACGTCGGACGCCTCCTCTGGATCGAGGGCCGCGGCCCGGTCCGCTCCGCGGTGGACCACGTGGGTTTCGTCGAGGGCGCGGTGTGGCGCGAGGAGTCCGTCGGCACCAACGCACCCGGCACCGCCCTGGCCACCCGGCGCCCGGTCCAGGTGCTCGGGGCCGAACACTTCGTGCGGCCGGTCCAGCAGCTCAGCTGTACGGCGGCGCCGGTGCACGACCCGGCCGGCGGGATCGTCGGCGTCCTCGACCTCACCGGCGGCAGTGCCGCCGGTTCCCACGTCGCCCTCGCCCTGGTCCGGGCCACTGTCGCGATGGTCGAGCGCGAGCTCGCCGCCCGGGCCGCCCGGCTACGGGGGCCCGACGGCGGAGACCCTGCCTGGGCGCGCGAGCTAGCCCCCGACCTCGGTGCGGCGGGTGCTGCGGCCGAACCCGTTCCCGACCTCCGGCTGCTCGGCGCGCCGGCCCTCCGCGGGCGGCGGCTCTCGCTGCGGCACGCCGAGATCCTGCTGCTGCTCGCCGAGCATCCCCGCGGGCTCAGCGCGGAGGAGCTCGCCGTGCTGCTGCACCCCGGCGACCTGTCGCTCGTCGCGGTACGCGCCGAGATCTCCCGCCTGCGCCGGGTGACCGACGGCGTCCTGGACGGCCCGCTGCTCGCCGGCGCCCGCCCGTACCGCCTCGCCCGCGCACTGCGGTCCGACACCGACACGGTGCGGTCCCGGCTCCGCCGCGGCGACGTACGCGGCGCGCTCGCGGCCTACCCGGAGCCACTGCTGCGCCGGTCGGTCGCGCCGGGGGTCGAACGGCTGCGCGAGGAGCTCGAGGCCGAGGTCCGCGAGGCGGTGCACGCCTGCGGCGACGCGGCCGCCGTCGAGCAGTGGACCGCACGGAGCGAGGGCGCTGACGACCACGCGGCCTGGGCGCGCCTGGCCCGGCTGGCACCGGCAGGCGGGCCGCAGGCGGCGCGAGCGTCGGCGCACCTGGGCGTGCTGGAGCGGCGGTTGGCCTGAACGGCCGTGAGCGGGATCTTTTCGGTACGGCCGCGTGTTCTACTCTCGTCAGCACGTGCTCTACGAGGAGGCCCCATGCCCGCGCCCATCGACCCGTCGGACAAGATCGCGCAGTACGCCCACCCGGAACGACTCGTGAGCACCGCCTGGCTCGCCGACCACCTGAAGGACCCGGGGGTCGTCGTGGTCGAGTCCGACGAGGACGTCCTGCTCTACGAGACGGGGCACATCCCGGGCGCCATAAAGGTCGACTGGCACACCGAGCTGCAGCACCCGCAGATGCGCGACTACCTGGACGGCGCGGCGTTCGCCGAGCTCATGGGCAGCAAGGGCATCACGCGCGACACGACGATCATCGTCTACGGGGACAAGAACAACTGGTGGGCCGCGTACACGGCCTGGGTGTTCACCCTGTTCGGGCACACGGACGTGCGCCTGCTCGACGGCGGTCGCGGGCTGTGGAGCGCTGAGGGCCGCGAGCTCACCACCGACGTCCCTGCACCCGCCCCGGTCGAGTACCCCACGATCGCTCGCGACGACACCACGATCCGCGCCTTCCGCGAGGACGTGCTGCAGCACCTCGGCACAGGCCCGCTCGTCGACATCCGCTCCCCGCAGGAGTACACGGGCGAGCGCATCGCCATCCCGGACTACCCCGAGGAGGGCGTGCTGCGCGGCGGCCACATCCCCACGGCACGCAACGTCCCGTGGGCGACGGCGGTCGCGGAGGACGGCACGTACAAGACGCGCGAGGATCTTGAGGCGATCTACACGGCCGACCTGGGCATGAGCGTGGACGACGCCGTGATCACCTACTGCCGCATCGGCGAGCGCTCCAGCCACACCTGGTTCGCGCTCACCTATCTGCTCGGCTACACCGACGTGCGCAACTACGACGGTTCCTGGACCGAGTGGGGCAACGCCGTCCGCGTCCCCGTGGCGACGGGCAGCGAACCGGGCACGGTCTGACAGGTCAGGCCCGGTCACGGCTCAGGCGCGGCCGAACTCCTTACGGAGCTCGTCCTTGGCACGCTCGAGCACCTCGCGCTGGTCCGCGTCGAGCTCCTTGCCCGCGCGGTTCACGTAGAACGTGAGCATCGACATCGCCGAGCGGTACGGGGAGCTCTTGCGCCGGTCGCTCGACTCAGCGGATCGCTTGAGCGACCTGGCGATCCGCGCGGGGTCGTCCCACGTGAAGACGCCGTCTTCCAGGTCAAGGGCGTCGCTGCCTTCGGTGACGTCCTGGGACCAGCGCTCGCCGTCCTCGCCAGGCCGCTCGCCCGACCGCTTCTTCTCGGCCATGCATCAACCCTACGACGCCGCCCGGTCGCTCGCTCGAGCCCTGCGCGCGGTGGGAGGATGAACAGATGAGCACCAACGACGTCGACCTGCCCGAGGCCCTCGCCGAGCTGCGGGACGCCTTCCTGGAGACGCCCGAGAAGGACCGGCTCCTCCTGCTGCTGGAGGTCTCCCGCGAGCTTCCGCCGCTGCCCGCCAGGTACGCGGACGCGCCGGAACGGCTGGAGCGCGTGCAGGAGTGCCAGTCCCCCGTCTACGCCTTCGCCGAGGTGGACGACGCCGGGGTGGTCGCCTTCCACGCGAGCGCACCGGAAGAGGCGCCCACCACGCGCGGCTTCGCGTCGATCCTCGCGCAGGGCCTGACCGGGCTCACCGCGCAGCAGGTGCTGGACGTGCCAGAGGACTACCCGCTCCAGCTCGGCCTCACCAAGGTGGTCAGCCTGCTGCGGCTCAACGGCATGGCGGGCATGCTGACCCGCGCCAAGCGCCAGGTCCGCGAGCAGCTGGCGGCCGCACAGGTCTAGAACCGGCTACCCAGTGATTGGGCCCGAAACGGTGCGACTCTTTGGGCCCAATCACTAGGTAGAAGCGCGCATCTGGGCATCACCACCCCGCGCGCAGCCGCTCCCGCAGCCACGGGATGCAGGCCTCCGCCTGGATCCGCTGGAACGCGCGCAGGTGCGGGATGCCGGGCGGCGGGTCCAGCAGCGAGCCGCGGGCGAGGTAGGCGGTCAGGACCGCCACCCAGACGGTGACCGCCTCCGGGTCGACGTCCGCCGGGAGGGGCGTCCGCTGCAGGACCTCCCCCGGGGCCGGCCCACCGCCCGCGTGCACCGCCGGGAGCATGCCGGTCTGGTCCAGGAACTGCGCACCCCGCATGGCGTGGGGCCAGTCGACGGCGACCGCTTCCTCCCCGCCGTCGGCCCGCCGGACGACGAGCGCGTTGTCGGCGCGCAGGTCTCCGTGCACCAGGTGCGGGCCGGCGAACGCCTCGGCCTGACGCTCCGGCGCGGCAGTCCCTGCGATCAGGTCGAGGTTCTCCGCCAGCCAGGGGTCGTAGGTCGCCAGACCCGTCGGGCGCTCGTCGGCCAGCAGGGCGGCCTCTGGCCAGGTGTGGTCGGCGAACGCGGGGAACGCCCCGCAGTCCGGCACCTCGTGCTGGGCGATGCTGCGAGCGAGGCGCTGCAGCCGGTCGAGGTCGGCCAGGTCCCACGGCTCGGTCCGGGGCTCCCGCCCGCTGACGACGTCGGACGCGATGACCACCCATGCCGGATCCCCTCCCTCGGCGTCAGGCAGCTCAAGGATCCAGCGGAAGGCGGGCGCGGGGACGCCGTCGGGCAGCGCCGCCGTGCGCACCGCCTCCTGACGATGCAGGCGCGCGGCGACCGCGTGCTCGGTCGAGGCGACCTTCACGAAGATCCTGCCCGTGGCGGACTCCAGGGTCAGCGCCCACCCGGGCGAGTAGCCGCCGTCGTGCGACGTCCATCCCGTGACCGGGCCGCCCAGCCTGCCGACGACGGCATCGCGCACGTGCGCGGGGAGGTCCGGCCAGGTGGGTCGCACGCGAGTCATGCCGCGATCATGCCAACCGTCCGCAGGGCGTGACGAGAGGAATTCGGGCCTCGTCGGTGGCTACGGTGCCGTGAGAAGATATGGGCACGCATGACGGGAAGAATCCGCCGTGACCACGGGCCTGGTCCGGCACCTTCGATCCTGTTCAGGAGTACGTCATGTCTGTGGTCCGCTGGTCCGAGGACGGGACACCCCACTCCGCCCGCTGGCACTCCGAGAACGCCGCCCCCGCACCAGCCCGCGTCGTGGTCGTCGACGACCGCACCACCGCCAAGGCCGCCTACCGCATGGCTCGGAGCGGCGCGGGTCTCCTGTGGCGCGGCGACTTCCACAACGCCAGGCAGCTCCTGCGTGCCATGGACCGGTTGCACGGCCGCTCCCGCTCCGCCGCGCTCAGCAAGGGCGCGGCAGGCGACGGCACCGCCACCCTCTTCCACAGCCATCGTGCTGGGCGCGCGGAACGAGCCCGGCTGCTCGGGAGCCTGCTGGTCGTGCTCGAGCCCGACCACACCCTGCGGCTGGGCCGGGCGCCCGACGTCCGCGCGGCCTGCGACCACGCTTACGGCACGGCCGACACCGACGCTGCCGACGGCGACGCCGATACCGGCGGGACGTGCATAGCGCTCACCGAGCTCGTCGGCGTGCTCAGCGCGTACCAGTGGCACCAGCAGGGCGTCGAGATCGACGCCCTGGGCGCGCGTGTCCATCCCGCGTACGGCGTCTTCTCTCCCGTGCGCGGCGAGTACGTCGACCTCGTCGCACAGACTCCGTTCCCTGGCGACGATGCACCGGCGGTCGTCTTCGACCTCGGCACGGGTACGGGGGTGCTCGCCGCTGTCCTGGCCCGCCGCGGAGCCGGCCGGGTCGTCGCCACCGACATCAATCCCCGAGCGGTGGCCTGCGCCCGCGAGAACATGCAGCGGCTCGGGCTGACGGACCGGGTACAGGCCGCCGAGGTCGACCTGTGGCCGAGCGGGCGCGCCGACCTGATCGTGTGCAACCCGCCGTGGCTGCCCGCGCGTCCGACCTCCGCCCTGGAGCTCGGGATCTACGATGCCGGCTCCGACGTGCTCCACCGGTTCGTCGACGGGCTCGCCGACCACCTCGCTCCGGCCGGCGAGGGCTGGCTCGTCCTCTCCGACCTCGCCGAGCACCTCGGGCTGCGCACCCGCGACGAGCTCCTCGGCCGCATCGACGCCGCGGGTCTCCGGGTCACCGGCCGCCACGACACCGCTCCGCGGCACCCCCGAGCCACAGACGCCGCGGACGCCCTGCACGACGCCCGGCGGCGCGAGGTCACCTCGCTGTGGCGGCTCGCGCGGGACTCCTGACCTGGACGGTCGCCCTGCTCACCACTCGGCGCCCGACAGACGACCGCACGGTTCACCTCAGGCTCTGCGCGATCCGCCGTACCGCTTCACGCAGCCGGTCCGGGGTGTTCGCCGCATAGCCGATCACCAGGCCCGACGGTCCGGCGCCCAGCCGGTGCGCCGAGAGGGGCTGCACGCGCACCCCTGCCTCGCCCGCGCGTCGGGCCACGGCGACGTCGTCCGTGCCGGGCACGGTCACCAGGAGGTGCAGGCCGGCGGCCACCCCGTGAGCGGTGCTGTCGGGCAGCTCGGCGGCGAGTGCCGCGAGCAGGGCGTCGCGGCGGGCGCGGTGTCGCCGCCGGACCTGGCGAAGGTGCCGTTCGAACCCACCGGTGGTGATGAAGTGCGCCAGTGCTAGCTGCGGCAGCGCCGGGCCGGCCAGGTCGGTCCAGTAGCGCGCCTCGACCAGCTCGGCCTGGAGCGCGGCGGGTGCGAGCAGCCAGCCGATGCGGATGGCCGGCGCGAGCGACTTGGACACGCTGCCGAGGTGGACCACGTGGTCGGGCGCGAGCGCGCGCAGCGCCGGGACCGGCGGACGGTCGTAGCGGTGCTCGGCGTCGTAGTCGTCCTCGATGACGAGCCGTCCGGGCAGGCGTCCGCGGCCCGACGGCGGCGCGCCGCGCGCCCAGGCGACCAGCTCCCGGCGCCGGTCCGGGGCGAGCACGACGCCCGTGGGGAACTGGTGCGCCGGGGTGACCACCACGGCGTCGACCCCGCTCCTGCCGAGCGCGGCCACGTCCAGGCCGTCGTGGTCCACGGGGACGGGGACGGGTTCCAGGTCCCACCACCGGAGGTGCTCGCGCGCCCCGAAGGATCCCGGGTCCTCGAACCCGATCCGGTGCAGCCCTCGCGCGCCGAGCGCCCGGGCGAGGAGCATGAGGCCCTGCGAGACGCCGTTGACCACGAGGATGTCGTCAGGGCGGGCGCGGATTCCCCGGGTGCGCGCGAGCCAGCCGGCGAGCGCCTCGCGGAGCGCGGGCAGGCCGCGCGGGTCCCCGTAGCCGAGCTCGCTCGATGCCAGCCCGGTCAGCGCCGACCGTTCAGCGCGGGCCCAGGCGGCGCGGGGAAACGCGGACAGGTCGGGCAGGCCGGGCGACAGGTCGATCAGGTCGGGCGGGTCTGCACGGTAGTCCGGCGTCGCCGAGGTGGCCGGGTCGGGCAGGACGGACACCGGGGCCCATGCGGCGCGGACCGTCGTGCCGCCTCCGTGCCGGCCGGACAGCAGGCCCTCGTCGGTGAGGCGCCGGTAGGCCTCGACCACCACACCGCGCGAGCAGCCGAGCTGGCCTGCGAGGACGCGGGTCGAGGGCAGCCGGTCGTCCGGGGCGAGCCGGCCGTCGGACACCGCGCCCCGCACCGCCTCGGCCAGCCACGCGGTGAGGTTCCCGCGGCCGGCCTGTGCTGGGTCGAGCTGGAGAAAGTCGGCCCCGCCCATCTTGGTCCTCTCGACAGTCGATCGTTTGGCTCTATCAGATATACCAAAGTCCGAGCAGGCTCGCGGACATGACGACCAGGACGCCCACCGAGCCGGGCACCGAGCCGAGCACCGAACCGGGCACCACGAGCAGCGCCGAGGACGACACCCGCCCGCGCCCGCAGGCCAGGCCGTGGTCCGGGCCGCTGTACGCGGGCATCGGCATGGCGCTGGTGGGCAGCCAGGTGGCGGTGTCGGGTGTGCTCGCCGACGCTCCCCTCTTCGCTGTGCAGGCGATCCGGTACACGCTGGCCGCCCTGGTGCTGCTGGTGGTCCTGCGGTGCACCGGGCGCGCGGTCCCGGTACCCCGCGGCCGGGAGTGGGCGTGGCTCGCGGGAGTGGCGCTGACCGGGCTGGTGCTGTTCAACGTCGGAGTGGTGCGCGGCGTCGCGCACGCCGAGCCCGCGGTGATCGGCGTCGCCGTCGCGGCGGTACCGATCCTGCTGGCGCTCGTGGGGCCGCTGCTGGGACGCACCCGGCCGACGCCGATGGTGGTGGTCGCGGCAGCGGTGGTGACGCTGGGCGCCGTCCTGGTGACCGGGGGCGGCCGCTCCGACGCCGTGGGGCTGGGCTACGCGCTGCTGACGCTGCTCTGCGAGGCCGGGTTCACACTGCTGGCCGTACCCGTGCTGCGCAGGCTCGGGCCGCACGGGGTGTCGCTCCATGCGGTCTGGATCGCGGCGGTGGCGCTCTGGGCGCTGAGCCTCACGACGGAGGGGCCGGGCGCGGCTCTGACCCTGCGCGCCGAGCACGTACCCGCCACGCTGCACCTCGCCCTCTCCGTCACGGTGGTGGCGTTCCTGCTCTGGTACACGGCGGTCGGGCGGATCGGACCGGGGCGTGCGGGGCTGTTCACCGGCGTGGTGCCCGTTGCGTCGGCGGTGGGCAGCGTGCTGCTCGGCGGTCCCGTGCCTGGACCGGTGGTGTGGGTGGGGGTTGGCGTGGTGGTCGTCGGCGTCGTGCTCGGGGCTCAGCCGACCGGTCGCGGGTCCCGGCCCAGGAGGCGCAGGGCGTCGAACCACCCGTCGTCGCCGCGTTCGGCCAGCGCTCCCCCGAAGACGCCGGGCGACCTGCCGGGCCGGCTCGCGATCTTCCGGGCGAGGTCGAGGACGAGCTCGGTGACGGAGTCGTCGGGGCGGTAGGTGTCGCCGAGCGCCGTGGCGACGTCCCAGGCATGGACGGCGGTGTCGAGGAGCTGCATGCTGAGCGCGCCTGCCGCGGTCACGTCGATGTCGAGCTCGGCGAGGTGGGCGGTGGCGTTCTCGTCGGCCGCCCCGAACGCGGCGCGCAGGGCCTCGGCGGACGCGCCCCACTCGCCGACGGCGTTCGCCGGGGTGACCTCCGGCCCTGCGTAGCTCGCCGCCTCCGCGTCGCCGGCGGTGACGGCGGCCGCGAAGCCGCGGTTCTGGCCGATCATGTGCGACAGGAGGTCTGCGAGGTTCCAGCCCTCGCACGGCGTCGCGACCCCGAGGTCACCGCGGGCCGCCCCGTCGACCAGCGGTCCGGTGTCGGCGAGTGCGCCGTCGTGCAGAGCGAGCATCTTAGAATAAGTAAGCATGCGTAGACGATACACCACGGTAGATCATATGGGGGTGGTTAGGATCGCCAGGTGGAGCGACCTGAGCTTGGCTACCTGCTGACCCGGCTGCTGCGGACGGCGATGGCTCGGGAGGAACCGATCCTGGCGAACGCCGGACTACGGATGTGGGACTACGCGGTCCTCAGCGCCCTCACGGAGAACGCCGCACCGACCCAGGCCCAGCTGGCGGCCGCCACCGGGCGCGACAAGACACGGCTGATCGGCAACCTCGACCAGCTGGAGCGGCTCGGGCTCGTCACGCGTGAACCGGATCCCGCGGACCGCCGTAACCGCGTCGTCTCCCTCACTGCCGAGGGACGGCGGATCCTCGAACGGTGCCGGGCCGACATCCGCGAGATGGAGGACGACCTGCTGCGTGATGTCCCGCCGGGCGACCGGGAGGCCTTCGAACGGGTGCTCACCAGGCTGGTCGATCCGCTGGACTGACGCCCTCCACCGGCGCGAGGGTCACGCCTCGAACCGGTAGCCAGCTCCCGGGTGGGTGAGGATGTGGCGCGGGTGGGACGGGTCCTGCTCCAGCTTGCGCCGCAGCTGCGCCGTGTAGACGCGCAGGTAGTTGGTCTCCGTGGAGTACGCGGGGCCCCAGACCTCGTGCAGCAGCAGCTTGCGGTCCACGAGCCGGCCGCGGTTGCGCACGAGCACCTCCAGCAGCGCCCACTCCGTAGGGCTGAGCCGCACCTCGGCGCCGGCGCGGGACACCTGCCGGCGCGCCAGGTCGATCCGCAGCTCGCCCGCCGTGACCACGGGTTCCTCCGACCGGGCCGGCTCCGCCCGCCGGACGGCGGCGCGCAGCCGTGCGAGCAGCTCGTTCATCGCGAACGGCTTGGTCACGTAGTCGTCGGCGCCGGCGTCCAGGGCGTCGACCTTGTCGTCGCCGAGCTGGCGCGCGGACAGCACCACGATCGGCACCCGCGTCCAGCCCCGGATCCCCTCGATGACGTCGAGACCCGGCATGTCGGGCAGGCCGAGGTCGAGCAGCACCACGTCCGGCCGGGCCGACGCCACGGCATCCAGGGCGGCGGCGCCCGTCGGCGCTGCGGTGACGTCCCAGCCGTGCGCCCGCAGGTTGATGGCCAGCGCACGGGCCAGCGCGGCGTCGTCGTCCACCACGAGCACCCGGTTGCCCGACGCCGACGCCCGCTCGCCCCCGCCACCCGGCTCACCGATCACAGGGCCATCCCATCACGCTCGGCGTCCCGGGCGCGTGGCACCGTGAGCACCATCGTCAGGCCGCCGCCCGGAGTGTCCTCCGCGGCGATCCACGCGCCGACGGCGGCCGCGAGCCCCGACGCGACGGCCAGGCCGAGGCCCAGGCCGCCCGTGCTCGTGTCGTCGAGGCGCTGGAACGGCTCGAACATGGTGGCCTTGCGGTCGTCGGGAACGCCAGGTCCGGTGTCCGCCACGCGCAGCTCGACGGTCTCACGCGTCGCGGAGGCCGTGACCAGGACCTTCGCCCCGGCCGGGGAGTGCCGCACCGCGTTGGAGACGACGTTCGCCACCACCCGCTCGAACAGGCCCGGGTCCGTGTGCACCAGCGGGAGGTCCTCGGGCACGTCGAGCGCCAGCACGGACAGCCACGGCTCGACGGCGATCGGCACCACCTCCTCCAGCGACGCGGCGCGCAGGGCCGGACGGACGGCCCCGGTCTGCAGGCGCGACAGGTCGAGGAGGTTGCCGATGAGCCGCTCGAGGCGGTGGGTCGACTCCGCGATCGTCGCCGTCAGGGTGTCGCGGTCCTCCCGGTCGAGCTCGACGTCGGGCGAGGCGAGCCCGTCAACGGCCGTGCGGATCACGGCGAGCGGGGTGCGCAGGTCGTGGGAGACCGCTGCGAGCAGCGCCGTGCGCGTGCGCTCGGTCTGCTCCAGCACCTCCGCCTGCGCCGCCTGCTCGCGCAGCCGCCGGTGCTCCAGGACGATCCCCGCCTGCGCCCCGAACGCCTCGACCACCTGCCGGTCCGTCGCCGGAAGCACCCGCCCGGCCAGGAGCAGCCGGTGCCGGTCGTCGATCGCCACCTCGGTCACGGGCCCGTCCGGGACCGGCTCGGCGCCCCGCGACTCGTGCGCCACGGCCACCCACGGCGCACGGTCGTCGGCACGCTCCTCCAGCCGCACGTCGGACATCCCGAAGGTCTGCGCCAGCCGCTGCACGATCGCCTGGGCCGTGTCCTGCCCGGACAGCACCGAGCGCGACAGGGCGGCCAGCGTGGACGCCTCGGCACGGGCCCGGTAGGCCTGGGTGGTGCGCCGCGCCGCGAGGTCGACCACCGACGCGGCAGCGACCGCCACCACCACGAACACGGCGAGCGCGAACACGTTCTCCGCCTCCGCGATCGTCCATCGGGTCACCGGGGGCGTGAAGAACCAGTTGAGGCACAGGTTCGACACGATGGCGGCCACGATGGCCGGCCAGAGGCCCCCGATCAGGGCGACCCCGACCACGCCGGCCAGGAGCAGCATGGCGTCGGTCGCGAGGGCCACGTCGTCCCGGCCGATCAGCAGGAGGATGGCGGTCAGGGCCGTCGGCATCGCGAGCGCCGACCCCCAGCCCGCGGCCCTGCGCCCCGGTGACAGCGACGAGTACCGGGACCCCACGCTCACCCCCACGCGGGCCCGCTCGTGCGTCACGAGGTGCACGTCGATGGCGCCGGACAGGCGCGCGATCTCCGCTCCGGAGGAACCGAGCAGCGCCTGCCGCCACACGCTGTGCCGAGACACGCCCACCACGATCATCGTCGCGTTGACCCCGCGCGCGAAGTCCACGACCGCTGACGGCACGTCCTCCCCGACGACCGTGTGGAACGAGCCGCCGAGCGACTCCACCAGGGCCCGGTGCGCGCTGATGGTGGCCGACGGCGTCGACGGCAGCCCGTCCGTCGGCAGCACGTGCACGGCCAGCAGCTCGGTGCCTGCCGCGCGCTGCGCGATGCGCGCGCCCCGGCGCAGCAGCGTCTCCGTCTCCGGGCCGCCGGTGACGGCGACGACGATGCGCTCGCGGGCGGGCCACGTGCCGTCGATCGCGTGGTCGGCGCGGTACCTGGTCAGGGCGTCGTCGACGCGGTCGGCGAGCCAGAGCAGCGCGAGCTCGCGCAGCGCCGTCAGGTTGCCGACGCGGAAGAACGACGACATGGACGCGTCGATCTGCTCGGCCCGGTACACGTTGCCGTGGGCGAGCCGGCGCCGGAGCTGCTGGGGCGAGAGGTCGACGAGCTGGATCTGGTCGGCGTCGCGCACCACCTGGTCGGGCACCGTCTCCCGCTGCCGGACGCCGGTGATCGCCTCGACGTCGTCGGTCAGGGACGCGAGGTGCTGCACGTTGACCGTGGTGACCACGTCGATGCCCGCGTCGAGCAGCTCGTGCACGTCCTGCCACCGCTTGGCGTGCTGGGACCCGGGGGCGTTGGTGTGCGCGAGCTCGTCCACGAGCGCGACCTTGGGCGCCCGTTCCAGCACTGCCGCGACGTCGAGCTCCGTGAGCGTGGTCCCGCGGTGCTCGACGAGCCGCCGCGGGACCAGCTCCAGGTCCCTGATCCGGTCGACGGTCGCGGCCCGGCCGTGGGTCTCCACGAGGCCGATCACGACGTCGGTGCCGCGTGCGCGGCGACGGCACGCCTCGTCGAGCATGGCGTAGGTCTTGCCCACGCCAGGGGCCGCCCCGAGGTAGACGGTGAGGCGGCCCCGGCGTCCGGTGGTCATGGCCTTAAGTGTGCGACATCGAGTGCGAGGTTGAGCTCCAGGACGTTCACCCGCGGCTCGCCGAGCACGCCCAGGTCACGCCCGGCGGTGTGCTGCGCCACCAGGTCGGCCACGTCGGCGTCGGGCAGGCCCCGGGCGGCAGCGACCCGCGCGACCTGGATCGCCG
Source organism: Promicromonospora umidemergens (assembly GCF_024171995.1). Lineage (GTDB taxonomy): Bacteria > Actinomycetota > Actinomycetes > Actinomycetales > Cellulomonadaceae > Promicromonospora > Promicromonospora umidemergens. The sequence continues at coordinate 29,811 of NZ_JAMTCT010000003.1, forward strand.
CGTACCCAGGGCTGACGTGCGGGTCGAGGCCCGAGGCCGACGCCGTGACGGCGTCGGCGGGGACGTCGGCCGGGTCCACGCCCTCCAGGTCGGCGACCGCCGCCTTGCGCTCCTCGATGTCGGCGACCAGGTCGGGGTTGAGCGGGCCGAGGTTGGACCCGCCGGACGCGAGGGTGTCGTACTCGCCGGCCGACGGCCGGGGGTGGAAGTACTGCTCGCCCGCGAAGCCCTGGGCGAGCAGCGCGGAGCCGGCCGCGTCGTCGCGCGAGGTGGTGCGGACGCCGTCGGACGTCACGAGCGAGCCGTCGGCCTGCCAGCCGAAGGCCACCTGCCCGACGGCGGTCATCGCGAGCGGGTAGGCCAGCCCGGTCAGCAGGGTGAAGGCGAGCAGCATGCGCAGCCCGGCCAGCGAGTGGCGGGTCAGCGTGGCGAGGTCGCTCGCCGCTGTGGTCGTTGCCATGTCAGTTCCTTTGTGTGTTCCGGGGCCGCAGGGCCGGGCTACAGGCCCGGGAGCAGCGAGACGACGAGGTCGATGAGCTTGATGCCCACGAACGGGGCGACGAGGCCGCCGAGGCCGTAGATCAGCAGGTTGCGCCGCAGCAGGGCCGACGCCGACGCCGGCCGGTACCGCACACCGCGCAGCGACAGCGGGATCAGCACGAGGATGATCAGCGCGTTGAAGATGACGGCCGACAGGATCGCCGAGCCGGGGCTCGACAGCCGCATGATGTTCAGCACCTCGAGCTGCGGGAACACCGTAAGGAACATGGCGGGCAGGATCGCGAAGTACTTCGCGACGTCGTTCGCCACGGAGAACGTCGTCAGGGCGCCGCGCGTGATGAGCAGCTGCTTGCCGATCTCCACGATCTCGATGAGCTTGGTGGGGTCGGAGTCGAGGTCCACCATGTTGCCCGCCTCCTTGGCGGCGGACGTGCCGGTGTTCATCGCGACGCCGACGTCGGACTGCGCGAGCGCAGGGGCGTCGTTCGTGCCGTCCCCGGCCATGGCGACCAGCTTGCCGCCCTCCTGCTCGCGCCGGATCAGGTCGAGCTTGTCCTCGGGCGTGGCCTCGGCCAGGACGTCGTCCACCCCGGCCTCCGCGGCGATGGCCCGCGCGGTCACGGCGTTGTCGCCGGTGACCATGACGGACCGGATGCCCATGGCGCGCAGCTGGTCGAACCGCTCGCGCATCCCCTCCTTGACGACGTCCTTGAGCCGGACGACGCCGAGCACGCGCGCCGGCGCCTCGCCGGCCTGCTCGGCGACGACGAGGGGCGTGCCGCCCGTCCGGGACACGGCGTCGACGTGGGCCGCCAGCTCCTCGGCCTCCGCGGGGGTGGGCCGAGCGCCGGTGCTGTGCACCCAGAGCTGCACGGCGCTGCCTGCCCCCTTCCGGATGCGGACGGCACCCGGCAGGTCGACGCCCGACATCCGGGTCTGGGCCGTGAACGGCACCAGCTCGGCGTCCGGCGGCAGGTCGTGCCCCGTCCCGCCCGCACCCGTCGTCGAGTACAGGGAGTCGACCAGGTCGACGATGCTGCGACCCTCCGGCGTCTCGTCCGCCAGCGAGGCCAGCCGTGCCGCCTCGGCCAGCTCGCGGGACGTCACCCCGCCCACCGGCAGCACCTCCGTGGCGCGCCGGTTGCCGTACGTGATGGTGCCGGTCTTGTCGAGCAGCAGCACGTCGACGTCGCCGGCCGCCTCGACCGCCCGGCCCGACATCGCCAGCACGTTGCGCTGCACCAGCCGGTCCATACCCGCGATGCCGATCGCGCTGAGCAGCGCGCCGATCGTCGTCGGGATCAGGCAGACCAGCAGCGCCACCAGCACCAGCAGCGACTGCCGCGAGCCCGAGTACACCGCGAACGGCTGCAGCGTCGCGACCGCAAGGAGGAACACGATGGTGAGCGACGTGAGCAGGATGTTCAGCGCCACCTCGTTCGGCGTCTTCTGCCGCTCGCTGCCCTCCACCAGCGCGATCATCCGGTCCACGAACGTCGAGCCCGCCGGCGCCGTGATGCGCACGACGATCTGGTCGGACAGCACGACGGTGCCGCCCGTGACCGCCGACCGGTCGCCGCCGGACTCCCTGATGACGGGGGCCGACTCGCCGGTCACCGCCGACTCGTCCACCGACGCGACGCCCTCGACGACGTCGCCGTCGCCCGGCAGGGTCTCCCCCGCAGCGACCACCACGACGTCGCCCACCTGGAGCGTCGAGGACGGCACCTCGACCGTCGGCAGCAGGTCCAGGCGCGAGCCCGAGACCAGCGTGTCCTGGGGCGCGGCGACCTTGCGCGCCGTCGTCTGCCGCTGGGTGGCCCGCAGGGTGGAGGCCTGCGCCTTGCCGCGCGACTCCGCCACCGACTCCGCGAGCGTCGCGAAGAACACCGTCGCCCACAGCCACACGGCGATCCACCCGGCGAACACGCCAGGCTCGACGACCGCGAGGACCGTCGTGACGAACGCGCCCACCTCGACCACGAACATCACCGGCGACGTGTACAGCACGCGCGGGTCGAGCTTCCGCAGCGCACCAGGGAGCGCCGCACGCAGCTGCGCCCAGGTCAGGGCACGCGGGACCGAACGCTTCGAGCGGTGCCGGGTCTCGGCGGGCACTTCAGCGGGAGCCTCAGGAACGCTCCGGGTGTCGATGGTCATGACAGGGACTCCACAACGGGACCGAGGGACAGGACAGGAATGAAGGTGAGCCCCACGACGACTAGCGCCACCGCGGCCAGCAGGCCCGCGAACAGCGGACGGTGCGTCGGCAGCGTGCCCGACGTCGCCGGGACCGCCGTCTGGCTCGCGAGCCGGCCGGCCAGGGCCAGCACCAGGGCTATCGGGACGAAGCGCCCGGCCAGCATCGCCAGACCCTGCGCCACCTCGTAGAACGGGGTGCCCGTGGCCAGGCCCGCGAACGCCGACCCGTTGTTGTTCGCCGCAGACGCGAACGCGTACAGCACCTCGGACAGGCCGTGGGGACCGGTCTCCTGGATCCCCGCCAGCCCCGGCTCGACGACGACCGCCACCGCCGTACCGACCAGCACCAGCGCGGGCACCGTCAGCACGTACAGCGCGACGATCGTCATCTCCCGACGGCCGATCTTCTTGCCCAGGTACTCCGGGGTACGGCCCACCATCAGGCCCGCGACGAACACCGCGACCACCGCCAGCAGGAGCATCCCGTACAGACCCGCGCCCACCCCGCCCGGCGCCACCTCGCCCAGCAGCATGTTGAACAGCAGCATGCCGCCGCCCGGCGCCGTGAACGAGTCGTGCATCGAGTTCACCGACCCCGTCGACGTCGCCGTCGTCGACACCGCGAACAGGGCGCTCGCGGCGAGCCCGAACCGGGACTCCTTGCCCTCCATGGCGGCACCTGCCGCCTGGGGCGCTGCGCCGGGGCCCGCGAGCTCGGCCCAGGTGGTCAGCGCCAGCGACGCCGCCCAGAGGCCGCCCATGACGCCGAGGATCGCCCAACCTTGGCGGCGGTCACCGACCATGATGCCGAACGCCCGCGGCAGGGTGAACGGGATGACGAGCAGCAGGAAGATCTCGACGAGGTTCGTGAACGGCGTCGGGTTCTCGAAGGGGTGCGCCGAGTTCGCGTTGAAGAACCCGCCGCCGTTGGTGCCGAGGTTCTTGATGGCCTCCTGGGAGGCGACCGGGCCGCCCAGCACGTGCTGGGTGGCGCCCTCCACCGTGCGGATCGCCGTGTGCGGGTCAAGGTTCTGGATGACGCCGCCCGCCATCAGGACGATCGCGGCGACGACGGAGAGCGGCAGGAGGACGCGGACCACGCCGCGGGTCAGGTCGGACCAGAAGTTGCCGACGCGGGCGTCGGTACCCGAGCGGGCGAAGCCACGCACCAGCGCGATGGCGACGGCCATGCCGACGGCCGCCGAGACGAAGTTCTGCACCGTGAGACCGGTCATCTGCAGGAGGTGTCCCGCTGCGGCCTCTCCCGAGTACCACTGCCAGTTCGTGTTCGTGGTGAAGCTGACGGCGGTGTTCCAGGCGCCGCCCGGGTCGAGCCCGGTGAAGCCGAGGTCCCACGGCAGGTAGGCCTGGAGCCGCCCCAGCCCGTAGAGGAAGAGCACGGAGACGAGCGAGAAGCCCAGCAGCGACATCAGGTAGGTGGTCCAGCGCTGCTCGGCGTCCGGGTCCACGCGCACGGCGCGGTACCAGAGGCGCTCGGCCCGCAGGTGGTTCGGGCTGCTGTAGGTGCGCGCCAGGTACGCGCCCAGCGGCACGTGCACGGCGGCGAGCGCGGCGACCAGCACAAGGATCTGCGCCAGTGCCACGAGCACGGGGGCTGCGGTGCTCATGGCGATCACCGCGTCCGGTCGGCGCGCAGCAGCGCCACGAAGAGGTACCCGAGGCCGGCCAGCGTGAGCACCAGGCCCACGACGTCGAACGGGTTCACTTCCGCCTCCCCAGGGGGTCGGCGGACGAGTCGCGCGGGGCGGGCTCGTGCGTGGCGGCGCGACGCGCCACCAGGGCCACCGCGGTGAAGAACACCACGGTCAGGAGGATGTAGGCCAGATCGGTCATGCCACTGGTCTATGCCCGACGACGCCCGGCGAACCCTTCCCTTGACGGAACGTTGACGCCGGGCGCCGGGACCCTGACAGGCCGCTGACGCATGGCGGTTGCTACGGCTCGGGCCACCTCGATCTGCCCCGGCTGCCGGCCGTCGGACAGCACGGACAGCGCCACGTGGTCGGCGCCCGCGGCCAGGTGCGCCTGCGCCGCGGCGACTATCGCCTCGGCGTCCCCGATGGTTGCCACGGCGTCCACGAGGTCATCGCTCAGACCGGTGATGTCGTCGTCGCCGAATCCCATCCGGCGCATGTTCGCCGCGTACCCGCCGACGCCGGGGCCCAGCAGGAAGCTGAGCGGGCCCCGCACGGTCCGCCGGGCACTGTCGACGTCGCTGTCCAGCACCACCAGCTGCTGCACCACGAGCGTCGCGTCCGGACCGAGGACCGACCGCGCCCACTCGGTGTAGCCGGGCGTGACCAGCATGGTGATCGCACCCGCCGCGCGCTCCCGGGCGAGCTCCAGCTTGCGGGGGCCGAGCGCCGCGATCAGCCGGCGTGCGGCGGGGACGGGCGCGGCGGGCGCGGCGTCGAGCTCGTCCAGGAACTGCCGCATCGCGGCGAGCGGCCGCGCCGCCTGCTGCGGCCCGCCGAAACCCGCGACCAGCCGTTCGGCCTCGCGGTCGGCCAGCAGGTCGAAGAGGCGTACGACGTCCGCGGCACCGTGCACGTCGAGCGACATGATCCCTGGGGCGACCGTTGCCTTCTGGGTCGCCCGCAGCAGCTCGACCAGCGGCTCGAGCGTCTCGAGCTGTCCACCGGGCACCCACAGCGCGGAGAAGCCGAGCCGTTCGGCCTCGGCGGCCCGCTCGAGGTGCGCACGGTCGTCCGCCACGTCGAGAACCATCCCCATCGGCCCCAGCTCGAACTCACCCATCAGCAGCTCCCGTCGCAGATCGCGGACCTGGTCCGCACGTCGTGTCGCGCTGAACGCTAGAACCTCAACCAAACTTGAGGTCAACCTTCCAGGACGGGACGGGGCAGCTGGCCGGGTCCGGACAGCAGACGACCCCAACACCGTGCACGCCACCTTCGGCGTGTCGCGTGCATGGTGCTGGGGTCGTCCGACCCGACCCGATCCGGCCCGGATGGCTCAGAAGTCGAAGAGGTTCTCCAGGAAGGAGTCCTTGCGCTTCTTCTTGTAGCGCGGGTCGTACTGGCGGTCGCCGTCATAGCGGCGGTCACCGTCGTACCGGCGGTCCCTGTCGTAGCGGCGGTCGTCGTCACGCCGACGGTCGTCGTACCGCGGGTCGTAGGCCGGCTGCGGCGAGCCGTACGGGCCCGCCTGCACGGGGTTCGGCACGGGCGGCGCCTGAGGTGCGGGGGTGGCGGGCGCGACGGGCGCGCTCGGCCGGTTCTCGGCGGCGATCTCGTTCTCCACCGAGCGGTCGATGACCTTGTCGAGCTCACCGCGGTCGAGCCACACGCCACGACACGTGGGGCAGTAGTCGATCTCGATCCCCTTGCGCTCGGACATGACGAGCGTGGTCTGGTCGATGGGGCACAGCATCGTAAGGGTCTCCTTGCGGTCGTCGTCTGCAGATCATCAACGGACGGGCCGAGCGTGCGGTTCCGCGACGTCAGGATCAGACGCCGGGTTCCATGTAGGGCCCCACGCTCTCACGGGCGGCTGGATCACCCAACAGCGCGAGCCCCGAGTAGACGGTGGCGGTCGCACCGCCGTCCTGGGACGACACCACCAACCACGCGACCGCGGCGATCAGGACCAGACCCGCGAGGACCGCCATCGCGATCTTCCAGGCCGACCACGGGCGCTCGCCCACCACCTCGGCCGTCCGGGCGTTGACCAGCACCTGGAACGGCTTGCCGCCGTACAGGTACGTCGCGATCCACACCGGCAGCAGCAGCAGCTTGTAGGTGATCTCCGAGTAGCCGGTGTCCACGTGGTGCACCCGCTGGACGTCGCCGCCGATGTCCCGCTCGCAGTCGTTCTCGATGACGGGCGCCATCTTCTGCTTGGCCACGTCCAGGCCCGCCTCCGGCTCGACGTCGTACCGCAGCGTCTCGTAGCCCGCCAGGTAGTCGGGCTGGTACTGCGCCGCCTGCTCCAGCGGCCAGGGGCTGAGCTTCGCCAGGTGCTCCGGCATGACCCGACCGGTCCCGGCGACGAGCACGTCGTCGAAGGCCCGAGCCACCGTGCCGGACGCGGGGTACCAGCGGGTCTTCTGCACCTGCCGGGTCTGCGTCTGGCTGCGGCCCTCGGAGTCGGTGGTGGTGTACGTCTCGGTCACCCAGTAGTGCTCGCCGCGCTGCCCCGTGTAGGCGGACCGGGTCTGCGCGTCGAACGTCCAGTGCGGCAGGTAGACGCCGTGCGCCTGCTCCGCGGACACCACCTTCTTCAGGGCCGACGGCGCGAACCACCGCGAGCGCACCCACTTCTGCAGGGCGCTCTGCATCGACGGCCTGTCGACCCCGAACGGGAGGACCGCCTCCGGTTCGACCAGGCCGAGCGCCTCGACCTCTGCGACCATCGGCGATCCGCAGAACCCGCACTTCTGCGACAGGTGGTCGCTCGTGGTCATCGCGCCGCACGTGCCGCACCGGTACTCGTGCGTGGTCGGGGCGGCCGGCCGTGGCGTGGCGGCGAGGCTCGCGAAGTCGTGCTCGCGCACCTCGCCGACGGCGGTGACCTGCTGCGCGTGCCCGCAGTACGGGCAGGTCAGCGTCCCGGTGCCGGCCGCGAACTCGACACTGGCCCCGCACTGCTCGCACGGGTAGGCGTGGTGGGCGGTCGTACCGCCCTCTGTGAGCTCCGCCATCCTCAGGCCTGCGGGAGCGGGGGCGGGGTGGCGCCGAGATGCCTCGCGACGTCGGGCACCGACGACGCAGGCTCCCAGGCCGACATCCCGGCGCGCCAGATCAGCGTCCCGGCCGTCAGCGTGCCGGCGGCGGCCTGGGCGGCCAGCGCGGCGTCGTCGAACGGGCCGGTCTGCGCGCCACCGTTGCCGAGGTACCAGCCGGGCAGCGGCGGCGGACCCGACGCCGGAGCGGTCTGGGTCGGGGCGGGCGCCGTCTGGGTGGGCGGCACGATCGCGTTGCCGACCGACTGCCCGAGGCCCATGCCGATCACGGCACCGGCGCTCCCGCCGCCGTCGGCCGCCGCCTCCATCGCGGCGCCCGCCTGGAACTGCTGGAAGGCGGCCATGCTGCCGACGGTCCCTGAGGAGACGATGCCCATGGACGTGCGCTTGTCGAGCGCCTCCTCGACCTCTGGCGGCAGGGAGATGTTCTCGATGACGAAGTTCGGCACCGAGATGCCCAGCTCTGCGAGCTCGTCGGTGAGCTTGGTCGCGAGCTGGGTGCCCAGCGCGGCGTGGTGGGCGGCGAGGTCGATCACGGGGATCCCCGCGGACGCGAGCGCGCTCGCGAGGTGACTCACGACGTTCTGGCGCAGGTACTCGTGCACCTCGTCGGTACGGAACTGCGGGTCGGTGCCGACGAGCTCACGCAACAGCTTCTGCGGGTCGGTGACGCGGGCGGCGAACGCGCCGAAGGCGCGCAGGCGCACCATGCCCAGCTCCGGGTCCCGCATCATGACGGGGTTCTTGGTGCCCCACTTCAGGTCGGTGAACTGCCGGGTGCTGACGAAGTACACCTCGGCCTTGAAGGGCGAGTGGAAGCCGTACTTCCAGCCCTTCAGCGTCGACAGGACCGGCAGGTTCTGGGTCTCGAGCGTGTAGGTGCCCGGCTCGAACACGTCGGCGATCAGACCCTCGTTGACGAAGACGGCGGTCTGCGACTCGCGCACGACGAGCTGTGCGCCCATCTTGATCTCGTTCTCGTAGCGAGGGAACCGCCACACGATGGTGTCCCGTGTGTCGTCGAGCCATTCGACGATGTCGACCAGCTCGCCCTTTATCTTGTCCAGCAGGCCCATGACGTGCTCCTTCGTTCTCTACCTACCCGGCTGCTCGCCCGGACGCTGCAAGCACTGGGACCCTACAATCCTGCGCACCCCTGCGGAACGAAAGAGGCTGCGCATCACGTGGCAGCGGACGACTGCCTGAGCCTCTGACATGTGAGAGAGTTTCACCAGCAGGGGTCACACCCGGCGAACCCGTCCGGAGGTGCAAGGACCGATGACCGTCCTCGTGGCGTACAACGAGTCGCCCCAGGGTGAGGCCGCGATGCGTGCCGCCGTCACCGAAGCGGTGCGACGTCGGCAGGAGCTGGCGGTACTCGTCCTCACGCCGCAGGTGGGCGCCAACGTCCCCGCCGCGCTGGCGCACCTCCTCGACAGCGTCCCCGCCACCGTCACGGTCGCGCCGATCACCTTCCGCTCCGAGCAGGTCGACGTCGCCGACGCGATCGTCGACCAGGCCGAGGCCGTCGCGGCGGACCTCGTGGTCATCGGCTCGCGCAAGCACTCGACGGTCGGCAAGTTCCTCGTCGGGTCGACGACGCAGCGGGTGCTGCTCGACTCCCCCGCACCGGTCCTGGTGGTCAAGGCCGGCTACGCCTGACCTCGCCGGGGTCAGCTACGCCTGGCCCCCGGGTCACGCACCGTCGGTCGTGTGAGGCCGGTCGGTCATCGGTCGATCCGTGCACGGACCTGGGCGATCACATCGTCCAGGAGCGGTGTGGCGATCCCGTGGGACGCCGCCCGGCGGCGCACCGCACCGCCGATGGCGTCGAGCTCACCGGCCCGTCCTGCCTCGATGTCCGCCTGCAGCGACGACCGCATGGGCGCAGGGAAACCGCCCAGGATGCCCTGGAGGTCCTCGCCGGTGGTCGGCACGCCCTCCGCGGTGGCGGTCGCGGCGATCTCGGCCAGCAGCCCGGAGGTCTGGCGCGGGTCACGGGTCAGCGCGTCCCCGATGCCGGTTGCCCAGGCCGACGTCAGCAGCGCGAGCGGTGCGAGGAAGCGCAGCTTCTTCCACAGCACCTCTGTGTCGGTCCCGCCGGTGACCACCTCGATGGGTGTGTCCCGCAGGGCAGCGACGACGCCGAGCGCGACGGCGTCGTCGGGCACGACCGCACGCAGCAGCGCTCCGCGGTGCCGGACCAGCGCGGGCCCGAAGCCGCCGGCGCCCGTACGCAGGGTCTCGCCCGCGACGGTGGCGCCCACGACACGCACGCCGGGCAGCGCCGAGCGCAGCACTTCCAGGTGGTCCAGGCCGTTGAGCAGGGACAGCACCTCCGTTGGCGCGGTGCCGGTGAGCAGCGCGGCGGCGTCCGCGACGCCCTCGGCCTTGACCGCCACGATCACGCGCGCACCGTGCGGGACCTCCGTCGTCGCGACCAGCGGGGCGTGCCACGTCCCGAACTCGTCGGTCGCCACGTCCAGGCCGTGCTCCGTGATCTGCCGGGCGGTCTTCTCCCGGGCGACCACGACGACGTCGTGCCCCGCGCGCTGGAGCAGGGCGGCGGTGAGGCCGCCGATCGCGCCAGGGCCGATGATCGCGATGAGGTTGTCAGTCATGGGGCTCATCGTAGGCAGGCGCCCCGGTCCAGAGCGGCGGCCGACGGTGCTGCTCGGAGCCGGCCGACGTCCGGGATGTGGGCTGGCGCGATGGCGCTGGGCTGCGCCGAACCGCAGGTTGGTCGTCCACATCGCCGGCCACCGGCGCCGAACCGCAAGCTGACCAGGACCCTGGACGCCGAGCCGCAAGACGTTGGTCCATCACCGCACTGAGCGGCGCGAACGTTGCGGTTGGGCACCCGGCACCACGTTCAGGTTGCGGCTCGACGCCGTCCGACGAGCGGGTGCACCCGTAAGTTGCGGTTCGACGCCGTCCGACAGCCTCCGTCCACCCGCAACCTGCGGTTCGGCACCCGCGCGGGTCTCACGCTCATCCCGGTCGCGGGCGATGCTGGTCTAGTCTCGGAACATGCCAGCTGTCACGCTCGGGATCCCGTCGGTCCGAGGCCTGCCGCGGCGCGCCGCCACGCCGGCCGGCAAACCGCGTCCCGAGACCCCGCTCCTCGTCGACCGGTACGGGCGGGTCGCGCGCGACCTGCGCGTCTCCATCACGACGGCGTGCTCCCTGCGCTGCACCTACTGCATGCCGGCGGAGGGGCTGCCCCTGGTGCCGCGTGACGAGCTGATGACGCCGGAGGAGATCGGTCGGCTCGTCGGCATCGGCGTGCGGGACCTCGGCATCCGCGACATCCGCTTCACCGGTGGTGAGCCGCTCATGCGGCGCGACCTGGAGCAGATCATCGGTGCCGCACGGACGGCGGCCGACGACGCCATGTCGTCCGTCGAGGCCACAACGGGCAGCCAGGGAGCACCCGAGCACGTCCGTATCGCCATGACCTCGAACGCCCTCGGACTCGACAAGCGCGCCGGCGCGCTGGTCGCGGCAGGGCTGGACCGGGTCAACGTCTCGCTCGACACGGTGGACCGGGAGGCATTCGCGACCTTGACCCGGCGCGACCGCCTGGACGACGTGCTCACCGGGATCCGGGCGGCCATCGCCGCGGGCCTGGCGCCGGTCAAGATCAACGCGGTCCTCCTGCCCGAGACCCTGACGGGCGCCGCCGACCTGCTCGCGTGGGCCGTCGAGCACGGCTGCAACCTGCGCTTCATCGAGGAGATGCCGCTCGACGCGGACGGGCAGTGGACGCGCGACGACGTCGTGAGCGCTGCCGACCTGCTGAGCCGGCTCGGGGAACGGTTCGCGCTGACCCCGGCAGGCCGTGAGGATCCGTCAGCCCCGGCCGAGGAATGGCTGGTGGACGACGGGCCTGCCACAGTCGGCATCATCGCGTCGGTGACCCGCTCCTTCTGCGGCGCCTGCGACCGCACCCGGCTGACGGCAGAAGGCACCGTCCGGTCGTGCCTGTTCGGCAACGAGGAGACGGACCTGAAGGCGCTGCTGCGCAACGGCGCCACGGACGACGAGGTCGGCGACGCCTGGCGGGCCGCCATGTGGGCGAAGCCCCGCGCGCACGGCAGCGACGCCGTCGAGCTGGCGGCCGACGCCTTCGCCGACACCGAGCGCAGCATGGGCGCCATCGGCGGCTGAGCCGCCAGGACTCACGGCTCGCTCGGTGAGCCGGCGGAGCCGACAGGTTCGAGGACCTGCTGCGCCAGCGTCTCGCCCAGCCACGCGGCGTACTCGGCCGGAGACCATCCGCATCCAGCGGTCGCGTTGAGGTAGGTCTCCAGGCCGGTGAGGAGCCATGCCCGGTCGACTGCCATGCCCGGCGTCAGGTCTCGGCGGACGGCCCCGTCGCCGGCGAACCGATCGATCAGTGCGGTCAGTGCCGCACGACGGCGTGCATTGCCCTCCGCGACCATCTCTTCCATCTCGGCGGTCAGGTCACGGGCGAGGGACAGCTGCGGCCCGCTCGCGGTGAAGAACGCGCTGGTCCACTCCGCGAACGCCTGGAGGATCCTCCGCGGGTCGCGCTCGACGGCGATCCTCTCCCTCCACCGCGCGGCATCGGCGGTCTCCTCCATCTGCTCGACGACGGCGCGCGCCACCTTCGCCTTCGAACCGAAGGCTGCGTAGACCGTCTGGGGTGAGAAACCTGCCCGAGCCGCGATCGCGGCGATGGTGGTGTCGGCGAACCCCACCGACTCGAAGAGCTCGCGTGCCGCCGCCGTGATGTCGGCGCGGGTCCGGGCCGCCTGGGCCTCTCGCAGGGACGATCGGTAGCGGCGGGTCGAGGACGGCCGATCGGACAAGACGCGCCTCCCAGGTTCGGTGTTGACGGAACTCTATTGGATAGAGTTGACTACAGTCAATTGCTGGAGACCACGATGGAAGGCATACACATGGCTACGCCGATCACCCCGACGCCCCGGACCACGCCTGCTCCCGGCCGCGAGATCGGCGCCCAGATCGCCGGAGCGTTCGGCATGGTGTTCGTGTCGATCAACTCGACGACGCTCGCCCCGCCCGTGCGAGTACCTCTGCTGGTCGTCGCCGGCACCGCCCTGCTCGCCATAGTGCTGCTCAGCATGCGCAGCTACCGCCGGCAGGCGCAGGCGGCGAGCGCCCTGCCCACGCACACCGCTCAGCCGGGCGGGCAGCCCGGTGGCTCACCGTTCGGCCGGGCGTACTGGCTGGTCGTCGGCATAGAGGCAGTCGCACTGTTCGGCGGCATCCGGATCATCACCGGCCTCGGCTTTCCGGAGCTCGGTGTCGCCTGGGTCGCGTTCGTGGTGGGCACGCACTTCTTCGCCCTGGCACGCATCTTCCGCCTCGCACGGTTCCACGTCCTCGGCGCGATCGTCACGACGTTCGGGATCGCGGGGTTCGTGCTCCGGGCGCTCGGACACGTCGAACCGATCACGATCGTCAGCGGCGTGCTCAGCGGTCTGGCGCTGCTCGCCTTCGCTCTGGGGGCGTTCGCTCCGGCCCGATCGGTTTCGCCTCGCGGACGCGGTTGAACCACACCGTGAGTACAGCCACGCGCCTGCGTCGGATCGCTACAGGCCGACCCACTCCGACTCGCCGTCGGTGAACTGCTGCTTCTTCCAGATCGGCACCTCGGCCTTGATGCGCTCCACCAGCAGGGAGCACGCCTCGAACGCCTCCTTGCGGTGCCCGGCCGACGCCGACGCCACGAGCGCGACGTCCCCGACCTCGAGGTGCCCGTACCGATGGGTGGCGGCCACGCGCAGGCCCGTCTCCGCAGCCACCGCCTGGCACACTTTTTGTAGAACACCTGTCGCATCAGGGTGCGCCTCGTAGTCGAGGCTCGTGACGGCGCGGCCGCCGTCGTCGTCGCGCACCACGCCGCGGAACGTGACCACCGCGCCGCACTCGGGCGCGGCCACCGCGGCCTCGACGGCGCGCCCGACGGCGTCGTCGAGCACGTCCTGCGTCACCCGGACGGCCTCGTTCATCAGCACTCCCTCGCGCACGTGGGCCGAGCCTGCGTCGGCCGAGCCGGCGTCACAGCGGCCACGTGGTCACCTCGGTGCCCTCATTGAGTGTGGTCGCGGCGGCCGGGACGTCGATCAGCACGTCCGCCGCGGCCATCGACGCCACGAGGTGCGACCCCGGCCCGCCGACCACAGCGACCCGCGCACCGGCACCGGCGACCCACCGCCCACGCAGCAGCTGCCGCTTCCCGTCCGGCGAGCCGACGGCGGCGTCGAGCACCGCCGCGACCGGCTCGACGGGCGGCAGGCTGCCCGCCTGCCGCAGGATGTCGCGGAGGAACACGATGAACGAGACCTGTGCGCTGACCGGGTTGCCCGGGAAGGTCAGCACGGGCTTGCCCCCGACCCTTCCGAGACCCTGCGGCCCGCCGGGCTGCATGGCCACCGAGCGGAAGGTGACCTCCGGCAGCGCCTCCTTGACCACCTCGTACGCCCCCTGGCTGACTCCGCCGGTCGTCAGGACGACGTCGCACAGCGCCGCAGCCCGTTCCAGGCCCATGCGCAGAATCTTCGGCTCGTCGGGGACCGTCAGGCGCAGACCGACCCGCCCGCCCGCCGCACGGACCGCGGCCGCGAGGGCCGGGCCGTTCGCGTCCCAGATCTGGCCGGGTCCGGGCTCGCCGTCCGGCGCGACGAGCTCGCTCCCCGTGGACACGATGGCCACGGACACCGGCACGCGGACCGTCAGCCGGGCGATACCGCACGCGGCGGCGGCCGCCACGTGGTGCGGCGCCAGCACGGTCCCCGCACGCAGCACGACGGCGCCCTCGGCGACGTCGGATCCGGGCTCCCGGACGAACTCCCCGGCGTCGCGGCTGCGCACCACCTCGACCTTCGTCAGGGAGTCGTCCACCCCGTTGAAGGTCACGTGGTCGGTGTCCTCGACGGGAACCACCGCGTCGGCGCCCTCGGGTACCGGCGCGCCGGTCATGATGCGGACCGCGGTGCCGGGCTCCAGCGGGGCCGGCTCGCCCGGCGCCGCGGCCACGTCGCCCGCGACGGGCAGGGTGACGGGAGTGTCGGGGCCGGCCGAGGCGACGTCGGCCGCACGCACCGCGAACCCGTCCATCTGCGAGTTGCGGAAGCGGGGCAGCGGCACCGGCGCGACGACGTCACGCGCCAGGACCCGCCCGAGCACCTCCCGGTGGATGGATACCTCTTCCGTTGGCCGGTCTGCGAGCTCCGCGAGGAGCTCCGCGACGTCGGCCCGATGCTGTTCCACGTCAACGCGCTCGCTCATGTCCGCAACCTACCCGGCCCACCGGGGGCAAAGCACACCGGGGTCGAGCGCGCCCGGCGCTATGGCGCCCGGGCCGGGCCGGGCGCAAGAATCGAGCATGCACATCCACGCGCTGAGCAACAACGGGACCACGCCCGACGGCGCTCTCGTGCGCCGGGAGTCCCAGACCCGCGACGGGCTGCGGGTGCTCGACTCCGTGCTCGCCATGCGCCCCACGCCCGGCATCGTCCTGCGGGCCCGGCAGCGGGTCGAGTTCGATGGCGACGTGCGCCGCTGGGTGCGCTACTCCCTGCAGCGCGAGCCCGGCGGCGTGGACGTCGCGTTCGAGCGTGCCGAGCTGCCGCCAGGGGTCGGGGACGGCGTGCCGTCGTTCGCGCGATACCTCCTGGTGCTGGAGCTCGCGACGGTGGGCGCGTGGGTCGAGTACACCCAGCTCGACGACGCCGACCCGGCGCGCACGCAGCATGCCCTGCTGGTGCGCACCGACACCCAGCCGCTCAGGTTGCCGGACGGCGTCTCGACGTCGGCGATGCGCATCGACCAGCTGCTCGACGGCAGCCCCGCGAACGCCTTCTGGTGCGACAGCTTCGGCGTGCTCCAGGCGGACTACATCGAGACGTTCCCCGACGGCAGCCAGATCAGCGGCATCTCGTGGCGCACCACCTGGGAGGGCATCGAGCCGTGGCTCGATGCCACGGTGCGGCACGCGCTGGACGCCTCCGGCATCCTGGCATAGCCGCGGCGCTACCGGTGCACGTGCGCCTTGTGCCCGACCGCCGCCGAGACGTCCTGCTCGGCCACGGCGAGCAGGCGGTCGGCCAGCCGTCGCAGCGCCCGGCCGGCGGCGAGCTCGTCGCCGATCAGTGGTACCTCGGGGTCCTCCGGCGCCTTCCTGGCGTGCCCGACGCCGCGCAGCGCGTCCGACGGACCGTTCATCACCGTGGCCTCCGCCGTCGTGCTGCCCCCTGACTCGACCACCGTGATCCGGACGTCCCAGGTGAGCGCGCGCCCCTGCCGCGGCTCCTTCGGCCCCGCCTGCTCCCCCGACGTGCCAGGCACACCGAGCGCCGCCCGGGCCGCCGGGTCGACCACCGTGTCGGCACCGGGGTAGACGAGCGTCTCCTCGCCGGTGTCGGACCACCGCACCCGGTAGGGCGGCGAGCCGTCGTCGTGGGGGCACTCGGTGATCACGCCGTCACGGACGGCGCCGCCGACCACACCAGAGGCCGTGACTATCCGGTCGCCCACTGCTGCCTTCATGGGGTCCTCCTCGCGTCGTTGCGGACCCTTCCATCATCGCCCCGGATGCCGGTCCGCGGCACCCGCACCAGAACGGCGGCCGGCACGGTCCTCGCCTCGTTCGCCACTACGGTGGGCACACCGGGGGCCACGAAAGAGGAGATGCGATGAGGACGAACAAGCAGCGGATCGGCAGGGCGGTCGACGGCTTCAACGCTCGCGTCCTGGCCATGCGATCGTCCCCACGGTGGGGCCGCTTGGTGCGGCGGCACCTGACCGTCGTGACCTATACGGGACGACGTTCGGGCCGGACGTTCAGCATCCCCGTGGGCTACCGGCGGACGGGTGACACGGTCGAGATCGGCGTCCGTCTCGCCGACCAGAAGAACTGGTGGCGCAACTTCACCGGCGAGGGCGGTCCGATCTCCGTCGAGCTGGACGGGATCGACCGCACGGGTCATGCGATCGCGCGGCAGGACGGGCTGAACGCCTCGGTATCGGTGCGGCTGCACCAGCCCGGTCCCGAAGGCGACCCGGCGTAAGAAGTGGAGATCGCCCAGGCTGCGTGCAACGCCGATTCCACGTTGCGCTGATCCTTGTCGATCACAGTGGAATCGCCTCGACCGTCGCCGCGACGCTCTCGCGCAGAGCACGCGCGATCACCACGTCGACCTCACGCCCCAGCATCTCCTCAAGCTCGACCTCTAACGCACCGATCGCGAACATGCCGACGCCTGGATCGAGGTCTACCAGTAGGTCGACGTCCGACTCTGGTGTGTCCTCGCCACGTGCCACCGACCCGAAGACGCGAACGTTCCGCACACCATGGCGTGCGGCGATCTTGACGATCTCGTCCCGTAGGTCCCCAAGGAGCAGAGACAGCAACGGAACGACGTCTTGCCCGTGTTCATCGCCAGTGCCCTCCACCTCAAGCTTCAGGAGACGAGCAACCTCTGGCTGGCTGCGGCTCAGCGCCGATCCGATCCTGCGCTGACTCCACCCCAGCTCGCGGGCTTGGTTCGCCGCGATGACCAGCTCCCGAGTCCGCCCTGGGCGGTTCACCATGCTGATCCATTGCCGCCACCGCCCGCACGAGGAACCGGCGCACTGGGCCGTCCGGCCGACACGGAGCCAAGAAATCGGGCGCCTCCGGCGGCGCCGCGACCCTAGGCTCAGGGCATGTCAGAGCACGCAGAGACCGTCCTCCCGCCCAGGCTCCGAGCCGGCGACACCGTCCGGGTGGTCGCACCCGCCAGGTCGCGGGCGATGATCATGGAGCACGACAACACGCGGTGGATCGACGAACGGTTCGCCGCCATGGGACTCACCCTCACGTTCGGCGCGCACGTCGACGAGGACGACCAGTTCCGCAGCGCCTCGATCGAGCACCGCGTGGCGGACCTGCACGCCGCGTTCGCCGACCCCTCGGTCGCCGGGATCCTCACTGTGATCGGCGGGTTCAACAGCAACGAGCTGCTCCCCCACCTGGACTTCGACCTCATCGCGGCCAACCCGAAGGTCTTCTGCGGGTACTCGGACATCACGGCGCTGCAGAACGCGATCCTCGCCCGCACCGGCCTGGTCACCTACTCGGGCCCGCACTGGTCGAGCTGGGGCATGCGCGACCACTTCGAGCCGACCGGGGACTGGTTCAGGGCTGCGGTCATGGAGGACGCCCCGATCGCCGTCGAACCCGCGCAGGCGTGGACGGACGACCCCTGGTTCATGGACCAGGACACCCGCACGCCCGTCCCGAACGAGGGCTGGTGGCCGCTGCGCCCGGGGCAGGCATCGGGCCGGGTCGTCGGCGGCAACCTCTCCACGCTCGGCCTGCTGCAGGGCACCGCGTACATGCCGTCTCTCGACGGCGCCCTCCTCTTCCTCGAGGACGACTTCGAGTCGGACGCCGCGCACGTCGCGCGCAACCTCACCGCGCTGCTCCAGCAGCCCGGCGCCGACGGCATCACCGGCCTCGTGATCGGCCGGTTCCAGAGCAGCTCCGCGGTGACCCGCGCGGCCCTCGACGAGATCGTCGAGCGGCAGCCGGCGCTACGGGGCAAGCCCGTGCTGGCCGGCGTGGACTTCGGGCACACGAGCCCGCTGCTCACGCTCCCGGTCGGCGGGACGGCGGAGGCCGTCGTCGCCGAGGACGCGACAAGCCTGACCATCACCCGGCACTGACACCACGCGCCAGGCGCTCGGACCACCGGAGATGATCTGAGCGTCTGCGCTGTGGGGGTACGGCGCCGAGGCCGTCGTATGTCAGACTTCGCGGGAGTTATTCTGAGTTACGATAGGTAAGTCAGAATAACTCCCCCCAAATCTGAGTTGTGGAGCCCGATGACCGAGTCGATCGCCCTCGCACCGCACCGCTCTGCGGTGGTGCCTTGGGAGCAGTCGGTGCGTGGCGGCACCGCCGACGACCGTCGGCTCGGCGAGGTGACGGTGCGACTGCCACCACACATCGCAGACCTTGACCTGGTCGCCGGCGCCCATCTCACCAGTCGTCTCGAAGCAGCCCTTCGCGAGGTCTCGAACCTCGACCACGCACACGGTGTACATCTCGATGCGCTCTCCGCCCTGCTGCTGCGCAACGAGTCGGTCGCCTCGTCCAAGATCGAGCACGTCGAGGCCTCGATCGACGACTTTGCGCGAGCCATGCACGGCATCCGGGCGAACGAGTCGGCAACGTCCATGGTGGCCTCGACCCACGCGCTCGAGCACCTGATCGCCTCCGTCGTGGGGGGCGCAGACCTGACACTCGCCAACATTCACCGGGCACACGCCGCGCTCATGGCGGGCGACCCGTACGAGAAGGACTACGCGGGCCGGTTCCGCGACATGCAGAACTGGATCGGCGGTTCCGACTACTCGCCGCGCGGGGCGCTCTTCGTACCCCCGCCGCCTGAGACCGTCGACGAATACATGGACGATCTCGTCCGGTTCGCCAACCGCGACGACCTCAGCGCACTGGTCCAGGCCGCCGTCGTCCACGCACAGTTCGAGTCCATCCATCCCTACACCGACGGCAACGGACGCATCGGGCGTGCGCTCGTCAACACGGTTCTGCGCCGTCGCGGCGTCACCTCCCGCGTCGTCGTCCCGCTGGCATCCGCCCTGGTCGTGCACCGCGAGGAGTACTTCGACACCCTGAATGCCTATCGTGACGGCGACGCAGGGCCGGTGGTCGAGGCCTTCACGGTCGCGGCTGCGATCGCCGCGGAGGAGTCGCGCACCACGGCGGCCCGGATCTCCGCACTGCCGGAAGAGTGGGCTACGGCAGCAGACCGGCCTCGGCGGGGAAGTGCCGCCGCAGAGCTCCTGAGCGCGCTGTCCGCCTATCCTGTCTTCTCGACAGAAGACGCGGAGGACATGACCAGTGGTGCCATCTCCACGGTGTATGCCGCGATCAGCCGGCTGCACGACGCCGAGATCATCCGGCCGCTCACGGATCGCACGCGAAACCAGGTCTGGGGCACGGTCGCTCTGCTCGACGAGCTCGGAGACCTTGGCCTTCGCATAGGAGCCCGCGCCCGCGCAGCCCGGATGCAGCCGTCGCCGTCCGCCGTCGGCGAACCCGGAAATTGAGTCGGGTCGACTCAGGTTGAACTGATCATCAACCCCATCCGGAGGAGAACATCATGACCACCGTTCTGACCCGTTCACCGTTCGCCCAGACCTGGCTCCGCGACCCGTGGAGCCCGCAGTCAGCCGTCGCCGAGGGCCCCGTGCCCGCTGCCGACGTCTACCGCGAGGGCGAGGACCTCGTCGCCCGCCTCGACGTGCCGGGTGTCGACCCGGCCACCGACATCACGGTCGAGGTCGAGGGCCGCAAGCTCGTCGTGCGCGGCGAGCGCAAGGACCAGCGTTCGGAGGAGTCCGAGGGCCGCCGCATCTCGGAGGTCCGCTTCGGCTCCTTCCGGCGCACCGTCACGCTGCCGAAGACCGTGGACGGCGACGCCGTCACCGCGTCGTACGACGCCGGCGTGCTGACGGTCACCGTCCCCGGCGTCTTCGCCGGCACGACGCCGCAGCGCATCGAGGTCACCACCGCCGCCTGATCACCTCAGCGGCACCACGACGGCGTCCGACCGCTCCTGCGGCCGGGCGCCGTCCGCGTGCGACGGTCACGACGCCGTCGCCGCCGCTGTGGGACGCCGTCGGGGAAAACCCGTATGTGCTGATCAGGCCGTTGTGCAGCCGCTACGGCGCCCCGATACTTTCTCGTGAGTACTCGTCGGCTCTCACGCACCGCCGTCGCACACCGGAGTGCACGCGCGACTGCCGCAGTCATGCCTGTCGCGCGGCTCCGTGCGGCGGGGAACACGTTCGCGAAGGAGCGTTCGATGCGCAGCACGAGACACCGCACGACCCGCACTGTCCTGACGGCGACCGCGGCCCTGACCCTGGTCCTGTCGGTCTCGCTCGTCGCCTCGGCGGCGACGGCGAAGGCGCCCGACGCCGGGCCGGCATCCGACGGGGGCTCGGCCTCGTCCGGCACCTCCGCCGCTGCCGCCGCCCTGACCTGGTCGGACGAGTTCGACGGGCCGGCGGGCGCCGCCCCGAACGCCGCCAACTGGAACCACGAGACCGGCGCAGGCGGCTGGGGCAACAACGAGCTGCAGAACTACACGAGCTCGCGGCAGAGCTCGGCGCTGGACGGCAACGGCAACCTCGTCATCACGGCCCGCCAGGACGGCAACGGCGGCTACACCTCGGCGCGGATGACCACCAAGGGCAAGTTCCAGCCCCAGTACGGCCACCTCGAGGCCCGCATCAAGATCCCCAGGGGGCAGGGCATCTGGCCCGCGTTCTGGATGCTCGGCGGCCAGTTCCCTGGCACGCAGTGGCCGAACTCGGGCGAGATCGACATCATGGAGAACATCGGCCGCGAGCCCAACCGGGTGCACGGCACGCTGCACGGCCCGGGCTACTCGGGTGGCAACCCCATCACCGGGTCGTACCAGCACCCGCAGAACTGGTCCTTCGCCGACGACTTCCACACCTTCGCCATCGACTGGAGCCCCAACTCCATCACCTGGCTCGTGGACGGCAACGCGTACCAGACCTTCACCACTGCGAACACCGGCAGCAACCCGTGGGTCTTCAACCAGCCGTTCTTCTTCATCCTGAACGTCGCAGTCGGCGGCAACTGGCCCGGCTACCCCGACGGATCCACACAGTTCCCGCAGCAGATGGTCGTCGACTACGTCCGCGTCTACGACTCGACGGGTGGCGGTGGCGGCGGCTCCACCGGGACGGTCACCGCAAGCAACGGGATCTGTCTCGACGTCGCCGGAGCGGGGACGGCCAACGGCACGCCCATCCAGCTCGCGCACTGCAACGGCGGCCAGGCCCAGCAGTGGACGGTCGGCTCGGACGGCACCGTCCGTGCACTCGGCAAGTGCCTCGACGTGGCCGGCGGCGGTACCGCGGCGGGCACCGCCGTGCAGCTCTGGGAGTGCAACGGGACCGGCGCCCAGCAGTGGGCCCACACGAGCGGCACCCAGGCACTGCGCAACCCGCAGTCCGGGCGCTGCCTGCAACCCGTCGGCCGAACGCAGACCGACGGCGCCCGCACCGAGATCGCCGGCTGCGACGGGAGCACCGTCCAGCGCTGGACCCTGCCATAGCGGGCGGTGGCGACGGGCGCCACCGGCGGCCCACGAGACGACCCCTACATCGTGCACGCGACACGCCGACGGTCGCGTGCACGATGTAGGGGTCGTTCGCGCGCCGACTCCTCCGACCCCTCGTCGGTGCGGGGCGGTCAGGCCTCGGCGACCAGGGAGTACAGGTCCTTCGGGTCCGTCGGCTCTGCGATCAGGTCGAGGTGCTGGAGCAGCTCCGGCGCGTTCGTCGTCACGTCCTCCAGCACGAACTTGAGGGCCGTCCAGTCCTCCACGGCGAACCCGACGGAGTCCCACACGACCAGCTCGTCCTGGTCCCGTCGCCCGTGCTCGGCGCCGGTGATGACCGCCCACAGCTCGGTGACGGGGAAGTCGGCCGCCTGGCGCTGGATCTCGCCCTCGATGCGGGTCTGCTCCGGGAGCTCCACGAACACGCTCGCGCGGGCGACGATCGCCGGGTCCAGCTCGGTCTTGCCCGGGCAGTCGCCGCCGATCGCGTTGATGAGCACCCCGCCGGACACGTCGGCGTCGTGCAGCACCGTCGCGTTCTGCTTGTCGGCGGTGCAGGTGGTGATCACGTCGGCGCCGCGGGCCGCGTCAGCGGCGTCGTCGGCCAGGACGACGTCGAAACCGAGCGCCTTCGCGTGCCGCGCCAGCTTCTCCATCGCGTCGCGGTCGACGTCGAAGACCCGCAGCGTCTCGATGCCCAGCTCGGCGCGCATGCCGAGCGCCTGGAACTCGGCCTGCGAGCCGCACCCGATCAGGGCCAGCGTGCGGGACCCGGCCGGCGCGAGATACCGGGCTGCCAGCGCCGACGTCGCGGCGGTGCGCAGGGCGGTGAGCAGCGTCATCTCGGCGAGGAACGTCGGGTAGCCGTTGCGCACGGAGGCGAGCATGCCGATCGCCGTCACCGTCTGGAACCCCAGGGACGGGTTGAGCGGGTGCCCGTTGACGAGCTTGAACCCGTAGGTCTCTTCGTCGGAGGTGGGCATGAGCTCGATGACGCCGTCGGCCGAGTGCGAGGCGATGCGCGGCCGCTTGTCGAGCTCGGGCCAGCGGGCGAAGTCGCGCTCCAGGGCGTCGGTGAGCGCGGCGATGGCGGCCTCGGGGCCGCGCCGGGCCACCCAGCGGGCGGTGGCGGCGACGTCGAGGTACGGAACTGTGGTCATCGCTGGGTCTCCTCGGTGGTTGCGGCAGCGGCGCCGGGGCGCAGCTCGAGCGTGCAGCACTTGACCGAGCCGCCGCCCTTGAAGATCTCGGACAGGTCGATACCGACGGGGACGAACCCGCGCTCCTTGAGCGCGTCGGCGTAGTCGCGGGCGCGCTCGCTGAGGAACACGTGCAGCCCGTCGGAGACGACGTTCAGGCCGAGGACGGCGGCGTCGTCGGCGCCGACCAGGATCGCGTCGGGGAACAGGCCGCGCAGGGTCTCCTGGGCGGCCGGGCTGAACGCCTCGGGGTGGTAGGCGACGACGGTCTCGCCGGACACGGCGCCGTCGTCGAGCACCGAGAGGGCGGTGTCGAGGTGGTAGTAGCGCGGGTCGACGAGCTCGAGCGGGACCAGCTCGATGCCCTGCTCGGCGAGCTCCAGTCGCTCGGCGACCTCCGCGTGGCCGGCGGGCGTGGTACGGAAGCCGGTGCCCGCGAGCAGCACCTTGCCGATGAGGAGCAGGTCGCCCTCACCCTCCATGGTCTCGACGGCTTCGCCGAGCCGGCGATACGGCGCGGCGGCGTCGGTGTCGAACCAGCGGTCGTACGCGGGGCCCTCGGCGGCACGCTCAGGGTAGGTGAACCGGGCGGCGAGCGCCCGTCCGCCGACGACGATCCCGCCGTTGGCCGCGTACACCATGTCGGGCAGGCCGGGCTCTGGCTCGATGACGTCGACCCGGTGTCCGCGTGCCTCGTAGGTGGCGCGGAGCACCTCCCACTGCGCGAGGGCCTTGGCGGTGTCGACCGGCGAGGACGGGTCCATCCAGGGGTTGATGGCATAGACGACGTCGAAGTACGTGGGCGGGCACATGAGGTAGTGCCTCGGTGTGGCGGTCCGCTGCGCGGTGGTGTGCGGCATGGCGGTGGTCTGCGTCATATCGTGAGGCTACGGCCGGACCGATTCACAACAGGCACGCATCCGTTGCGCATCCAGCCACGGTTTCTTGCGCAATCGCGGGATGTACTGAACGATTCGTTCATGGATGCCGTGAACCGCGCGATCGTCGGAGAGCTGCTGCGCGACGGGCGCGCCACCTACCAGGAGGTCGGCAGCGTCGTCGGGCTCTCCGCCCCCGCCGTGAAGCGGCGGGTCGACCTCATGATCGCCCGCGGGGAGATCGCCGGCTTCACCGTACGCGTGGACCCGCAGGCGATGGGCTGGACCCTGGAGGGTTACGTCGAGATCTTCTGCTCCGGCATCGTGTCGCCGGCGGTGCTCGAGCGCGACTTCGCCCCCATCCCGGAGGTGGTACGCGTCTCCACCGTGACGGGCGACGCCGACGCGATGGTGCACGTCATGGCGGCGAACATGGAACAGGTCGAGCACGTCGTCGAACGCATCCGGACCGTCACGCACGTGGTCAAGACGCGCACGGCGCTGGTGATGTCCAGGGTGGTCGACCGGCCGGGCGCCTGACCACGACCGGCGCGGGCGCGGTACGCCTTAGGGTGTCCTAACAGGACTTTCCTGTCCCGACCGGAGGGTGCCCTCGATGATCAGAACCACGGTGTCCGACGACGTCGCCGGCTGGCTCGACGTGCTCGGTCCCCTCACGTTCTACCTGGTGGTCTGGGGCCTCGTGTTCGTCGGGACGGCGTTCTTCGTCGGCGTCTTCATCCCGTTCCTGACCGGCGACGGCCTGCTGTTCGGCGCGGGGATCGTGGCAGGGAGCACCGACCGTATCGACATCCTCGTGCTCGCGGTCGGCGTCGGCGTCGCCGCCGTGGCGGGCGACCAGGTCGCGTTCCTGCTGGGCCGCAGGTACGGGCGGCCGTACCTCGAGTCGCGGAAGGGCCGCTGGGTGCAGGCGGCCGTGGCCCGGACAGAGAAGTTCTACGACCTTTTCGGGTGGTGGTCCGTCGTCATCGGCCGCTACATGCCGTGGGCCCGCGTGTTCGTCCCGGTCATCGCGGGCGTGGCCCGCATGCCGTACGCGAAGTTCCTCACCGCGAACGTCTTCGGGGCGCTGAGCTGGGCCGTGCTGATCACGGTGCTCGGATACTTCGCGGCGTCGGACCCGTCGGTGCGCCCCGTCGCGTACGTCGTGGCGGGCGTGGTCATCGCCGCGTCGGTGGTCGCGGGCATCCGCGCGTGGCGGCAGGAGCGAGCGACGACTCCCCGAGCGTGATCGGCAGGACGTCAGGTGGTCGGCATCCCGAGCTGCCGAACGCCTGACCTTCTACCGACCACACACGGTGAGGTGGCTGGCCGGGCGATCAACAGCGCGCGCCGCAGGATCAACTAGAGCGCGCGTGCGACGCCCAGGCTGAGGGCATGCCCACCCAGAGCATTACTGTGCCCGCACCGCCTCCGTCGAGCACTGCCCCGAGCACCCCACGCCGCACCTGGACCGCGGTCGTCGCGCTCTCCTTCGGTATCGCGATCCTGGTCGCGAGCGAGTTCCTGCCCGCGAGCGTCCTGCCGGGCCTCGCGGCCGACATCGGCGTGAGCGAAGGCATCGCGGGCCTTGCCGTGGCCGCGACGGCGATCGCCGGAGCCTTCACCGCGCCGAGCATCGCGGTGCTCCTCCCCCGGGCCGACCGGCGCACGGTCATGCTCGGCCTGCTTGCCGCCGCCGCGGTGTCGAACCTCGTGGTCGCCGTCGCACCGAGCTTCGCGGTGCTGCTGATCGGCCGCCTCCTGCTCGGCATCGCGATCGCCGGGTACTGGTCGTTCGCCTTCGGCGTCGGCACCCACGCCGTCCCCGGCAAGGACCGCCTGGTGTCGTCGGCCATCTCGTTCGGCGTCAGCATCGCGACGGTGCTCGGCGTCCCGGTCGGATCGATCGTGGGCGACGCCGTCGGCTGGCGGGCTGCGTTCGGTGGCGCCGCCGTCCTCTGCGTGATCAGCGCGGTCGCGTTCGCCGCTGCCATCCCGTCCGTACCGGCCCACCCGACGGCGGGGCTGCGGATGCTGAGGGAGGCCCTGCGCAACACGCGGCTGATGGCAGGCATCGGTTGCGTGGTGCTGGTCGCGTTCGGCAACTTCGCGGCCTACCCGTACATCCGCCTCGCGATCGACCGCATCGATCCCGGCGCCACCACCTGGATGCTGCTGGCGTGGGGTGTCGGCGCCGTCACGGGCACGATCGTGGCCGGGCTGCTCGCGCGCCGGCTGCGTCCGCTGGCCGCGGCCGCACCGATCGCGCTCGGCGTCGCCCTCGTGCTCACTGCGAATGCCTCGTCCGTGCCGGTGCTGACCATCGCGGTGGTCCTGTGGGGCTTCTCGTTCAACATGATCCCCGTCATCGTCCAGCTCTGGGGCGCACGGGTCGAGCCCCAGCGGACGGAGTCGGCGATGTCACTCAGCGTCACAGCCTTCCAGGTGGCGATCACCGTGGGCTCTGCGCTGGGCGGGTTGCTACTGGACGGGTACGGCGTCCGGCCGCTGCTGCTGGTCGGGGCTGGAGCGGCGGTGGCGGCGGGGCTCGGCTGGGCGTTCCTGCGGATACCTCGCGACTGACGCCCTCGGGATCGCCCGCCACGCGAGCGGCGAGACGCCGTGGTCCGCGGCGAACGCCCTGCTGAACGCGGCGACCGAGCCGTACCCCACCTCGAACGCGACCCGCGTGACGGCCAGGCACTGCTTGGTGAGGAGCAGGCGGGCCCGGTGCATACGCACCTCCCGCAGCATCCGCATCGGGCTGTGCCCGGTCGCGCGTCGGAAGCGATCGGTCAGCGCGGAACGGGAAAGGTGCACGAGGGCGGCCATCCGGTCGAGGTTCCACGGCTCACCCGGCCGCGCCGCGAGAGCTGCCACCACCTCGGCGACCTGCGGGTCGTCGGCCGGGCCACGCACGGCGCCCTGGTCGCCGGCCCTCTCGGGCGGAGGCGACAGAGACGAGATCGCCGCCCCGATGAGGCCCGCGTAGGCTGACGCGAACCGGTCCACCCTGCACTGCACCGAGAGCGGGCAGGTCGTCACGAGCGCGACGATGCCGCGATGCTCCTTGCCGAACCGGCGCTGGACCAGCGGGCTCGGCAGCGGCGTGGACGTGACGGACCGGCGCAGGTCCCCGTGCACGAGGTCGGTCTCGACGTCGGCGGTGAGCCGGTGCGCCGTCCGCGGGTCGACGAGCACCGCGTCCCCGGGCAGGATCGTCCGGCGGTCACCCGCCGTCTCGAGGGTCACGGCACCGGACAGGACCAGGCCCCAGAGCGCGCCGGGCCGAACCAGGCTCGCCTCAGCGGGCAGCCGCTCGCGCCGCAGCGCCGTCATCTCCCATTCCATACGAACCGGAGCGATGACGACGTGCCACCTATTCCCGGCGAGCCCGTCCAGCCGGGGGGAACCGGTCAACAGCCCCGCGCGCTGAGCGGACGTTCGGCATGACGGCGGAGCAGGCCGAGGCGCAACGATCACGCCCACAACCAAGCTGGGGGTCAGGTGGGGACGGTCATGTTCTGCGTGCCGATGACCGACAGGAGGCGCAGCGCATCCTCGGACGACGATCCTGGTTCGGCCGTGTAGACCACCACCTGCTGGTCCTGGTCGGTGAGGTCGAGCGCGTCGCAGTTCACGGTGACCAGCCCGACCAGCGGGTGCTGGAAGGACTTGCGCAGCGTGCGGGTCGTCTGCACGTCACCGGCAGCCCAGAGCTCGGCGAACTCCGGGCTGCCCGCGACGAGCTCGTCGATCAGCACGGTCACCTCGGGGTCGCCCGGGAACCGGGCCGCCGTGACACGCAGCCTGGCGGTGGCGGAGCGGGCGAACTCGTCGGCGTCGGACACCCCGTACAGCCGGTCGCCCGGGGCCTCCGGCCCGAGGAACGCCCGCCGCGCGAGGTTGCGCTCGCGCCGGGGCAGCGCCGACCAGTCCTCCATGAGCGCCGCCGCGAGGCCGTTCCAGGCGATCACCTCGAGGGTCGCGGAGGTCACGAACGCCGCGGCCTGCGGCAGCCGGTCCAGCATGAGCTGGATGCTCGGGCGCACCTCGCGCGACGGTCCGGGCGGCGGGCCCGGAGGGACGCCGGCGAGCTGGTGCAGGTAGCTCCGTTCGGCGTCGGACAGGCGCAGCGCCCGGGCGAGCCCGCCCAGGACCTCGCGCGACGGGTGCGGGCCGCGGGCCTGCTCCAGCCGCGTGTAGTACTCGGTCGAGATGTACGCGAGCTGCGCCACCTCCTCGCGGCGCAGGCCCGGTGTACGACGTCGCTGCCCTGCGGGCAGTCCGACGTCGGCGGGGCTGATCCGCTCGCGCCGGCCGCGCAGGAACGTCGCGAGCTCGGCTCTGTCCATGTTCCCGAGTATGAACGGGGGCCGCGACCGTAGCCAGGTACCCGCGATGCCTGGATAGGTCCTGGGACCCGGCGCAGGCTCGTCGGTATGAGCACACCAGCCACCGAAGCAACCACCACGACGACCGGAGCCGGCCTGCTGGCCGGCAAGGTCGCCTTCATCACCGGTGCCGGCCGCGGCATCGGCGCGGCCGCGGCCCGCCTGTTCGCCCGCGAGGGCGCCACCGTGCTGCTCTCGGCCCGCACGGAGTCGCAGCTCAAGACAGTGACCGAGGAGGTCCGGGCGGCGGGCGGCACCGCGGAGTACGTGGTGGCCGACCTGTCCGACGCCGACAGCGTGCGCGCCGCCGTCGACCGCGCGGTGAAGCTGTACGGGCGCCTGGACGTCGCGTTCAACAACGGCGCTGCGTTCACCCCGCCACAGCCGCTGGACGAGGTGTCCGAGGCCGACTTCGACCGCGTCTACGCCGTCAACCTGCGCGGGCCCTGGCTGGCCATGGTCGCCGAGATCAACGCCATCCGCGCCACCGCGGGCACGGGCGCCATCGTGAACACCACCAGCATCGGCAGCCTGCGGGCCAACCCCGTGCTGCCCGCCTACGGCGCGATGAAGCGGGGCCTGAACAGCCTCACGGAGTCGGCCGCCGTGACCTACGGCCCGGAGGGGATCCGGGTCAACGCGGTATCCCCCGGCGGCACCTACACGGAGATGATCCGGACCTGGGAGGAGCACACTCCGGGGCTGATGGAGCACATGACGCCCGCGATACCGCTGCGCCGCGGAGCGCAGCCCGAGGAGATCGCCGAGGCCGCGGCCTGGCTCCTGAGCGATCGTGCCTCGTACGTCACGGGCGCGGTCCTCCAGGTGGACGGCGGCGCAGGCGCCTGACCCCCACCCACTCAACGGACGAGGTGGGGGGTGTTCCGGAGGCGGCGCAGCATGCGCGCGTCCTGGAAGCCGACCGTGCGGGCCGCCGACTCGACAGTGGCGCCGTGGCCGATGAGGTGCTCCGCCCGCTCCAGCCGGAGCAGCTGCTGGTAGCGCAAGGGCGTCACCCCGGCCGCGCGGGTGAACAGCCTGGTGAGGGTGCGTTCGGCGACGCCGGCATGCCTGGCCAGGTCGGCGAGCGGCAGCGCGCGTGCGAAGTGCGTGTCGATGTGGTTCTGCACGCGGTGGACCGTGTCGTCGACGTGCGCCCGGTGCCGCAACATGGCGCTGGCCTGCGGTTCCGTCCCGTTCCTGCGGGCGTACACGACCATCTCCCTGGCCACCCGCGCCGCGAGCGCCGGGCCGTGCCGCACGGCGAGCAGGTGCAGCGACAGGTCGATGCCGCTGGCGATGCCCGCTGAGGTCACCACGCCGTCGTCCGTGGTGAACAGGACGTCCCGCACGACGTGCGCCAGGGGGTGCCGGGCAGCGAGGTCGTCCTGGACCGCGTGGTGCGTGGTGCAGCGCCGGCCGTCGAGCAGCCCGGCCTGGCCGAGCGCGTCAGCGCCCGCGCACACGCTCGCGACCGTCCCGCCCCCCGCGTGGTGCCAACGGAGCCGCTCCCGCACCGGCTCGCTCACGAGCGGCCAGGCGGCCGGGTCGCTGCCCACGCGCCAACCGGGGACGACGACCAGGTCGTCCGGCCCCAGCTCCGGCCAGTCGGTACTCGCGACGAGCGGGAGGCCCTGCGCCGAGGCGACCACACCGGCGTCGGACCCGGGATGGTCGCCGGCCGGCGCGCCCGAGACGTAGCGCAGGTCGTAGGGGCGGCCGAGGTCCCCCGCCGTGAAGAAGGCCTGCGCGGGACCCGCGAGGTCGAGCAGGTGGACCCCGGGCAGGAGCACGAAGACGACGGTGGTCACACCGCCGATGCTGCCACCTCGGCGCCGGGAGCGGACGCCGCTTCCGCCTCGAGCTCCGCGACGGTGGCGATCCGCGCGAACCGGTCACGGAGCACGGCCTCGGTGCGCTCCAGGATGTCCGCGGCGCTGAACCGGCCCAGTGGGTCGGTGCTGGTCGCGTCGCTGACGAACGTCATGTCGTAGCCGAGGTCGGAGCCGACCCGCGTGGTGGTCTCCACGCACTGCTCGGCCCGGATGCCGCAGACCCGCAGCTCGCTCACGCCGTGGGTGGTGAGGATCTGCTGCAGGTTGGTCGTGGTGAACGCGTTGTGCGAGGTCTTGCGGAGGACGGGCTCGCCGGGGCGGGGATCGCTCAGCTCCTCGAGGAACCGGACGTGGCCGGACTCCGGGTCGAACGCGTTGCCCGTGCCGGGCTCTGTGTGCAGCACCCACACGATCAGGTCACCGGCCGCGCGGGCGAGGTCGACCAGCCGGTTGACGGGCTCCGCCAGACCTGGGTTGAGCGTGTCGGCCCACTGCGGGCGGGCGCGGAAGGACTCCTGGACATCGACGACGATCAGGGCTCGGTTCATGCCCCCAGTCTGTGTCCGACGGCGCGCGGGCGGGAGGCCGGATCGGGTCCCGGGGCGGACGGATCCGGTCACCGCAGCGCCCGCGCCGGCTCGAGCGGGACGGGCTGCCCGCCGCCGTCAGCCGGTGATCGGCAGAAGGTCAGGTGGTCGACAGCTCGGGCTGCCGACCACCTGACCCTTTGCCGATCACTCGCTGGCGGGCGTCAGCCCGCGTCAGCCCGCGTCAGCCCCCGTGTCAGGCCTTGACGAACGCCAGGAGGGTCTCGTTGACCTCGGCCGCGTGCGTCCAGAGCAGGCCGTGCGGCGCGCCCTCGATCTCGACGTACTGCGCCTCAGGGAAGGCCTTGTGGAACGGGCGGCCGGTGGAGTCGATCGGCAGGATGTTGTCCTTGGTCCCGTGCAGGATCAGGGACGGCTTGCCCGCGGCGCGGACCGCCTCGACGTCGGCCCGGAAGTCCTCGGTCCAGGCCGAGACGACGGCGTACGCCGCGACCGGCGCGCTGCCCGTCGCCGTGTTCCAGCTGGCCGTGACGACCTCCTGGCTGATCCGGCTGCCGAGGTTCTCGTCCAGGTTGTAGAAGTCCTGGTAGAAGTTCGTGAACCAGGCGAAGCGGTCGGCACGGGCCGCCGCCTCGATCCCGTCGAAGACGGACTGCGGCACACCGGTCGGGTTGTCGTCGGCCGCGACGAGGAACGGCTCGAGCGAGGCGAGGAAGGCCAGCTTGGCGACCCGCTCGTGGCCGTGGTTCTTCACGTAGCGGGCGAGCTCGCCGGTGCCCATCGAGAAGCCGACCAGGATGACGTCGCGCAGGTCGAGGGTGTTCAGCACCGTGTTCAGGTCGGCGGCGAACGTGTCGTAGTCGTAGCCGGCGCCCACCTTGCTCGACTGCCCGAACCCGCGGCGGTCGTAGGTGATGACGCGGTACCCGGCGGCGATCAGCTCGCGGGACTGGCGCTCCCAGCTGTTGCCGTCCAGCGGGTAGCCGTGGATGAGCACTACCGGCTGACCCGTTCCGTGGTCCTCGTAGTAGAGCTCCGTGGTGGTGCTGTTCTCGGTGCCGACCTTGATGTAACCCATGATCTGTCCCTTCGTGAACCTGCGCCGCGGCGGAGAACGAACGTTCTCTGCCCGATATCCGTTACAGTAGAGAACGAACGTTCTCCGCGCAAGTCGTGCGGAGCAGAAGACGGGGTGAGATCGGATGATCGACGAGACGACCGCACGGGACGCCGTGGTCCGGGCCGCGGACGAGCTCTTCTACACGCGCGGCGTCCAGGCTGTCGGCATGGACGCGGTCCGGACGGCGGCCGGCGTATCGCTCAAGCGCATCTACTCGCTCTTCGCCTCCAAGGACGAGCTCATCGTCGCAGTGCTGCACCACCGCACCACGATCTGGGACGCCGGGCTCGCCACCACGTCCGAGCGGGCGACGTCGGCCCGCGAGCGCATCCTCGCGATCTTCGACTTCCTCGACGCCTGGTTCCGGGAACCGGACTTCCGCGGGTGCGCGTTCATCAACACCCACGGGGAGCTGGGCGCGACGTCGTCGGCCGTCGCGGACGCCGTCCGTGAGCAGAAGCGCACCTTCCAGGAGTACGTGGCCCGCCTCGTGGCCGACGTCGGCGCGCCCGCCGCCCTGGCGCCCCAGCTCGCGATCCTCGCCGAGGGGGCGCAGACCACGGCCGCCATCGCGGGCACCCCGGAGGCCGCGCACCAGGCGCGTGCCGCCGCGGAGACGCTGATCGACGTCGCCATGACCGGGCGCGGCTGAGACGATGGGTGCCATGACGACCGACGAGCCCGACGGCGGCACGCAGGAAGCAGCCCCGCTCAGCCTGCAGAGCGGCCCGCACGAGGGCGACTTCGCGTTTCGCTGGGCCTACGGCAACCCCGAGGCGCCATTCACGATCGTGGAGTTCGGCGACTTCGAGTGCCCGTACTGCGGCGCCGCCAAGCCCGTGCTGGCAGAGCTCGTCAACAGGTCGGAAGGCCAGGTGCGCCTGGTGTGGCGTCACTTCCCCCTGTTCGAGCCGCACCCGTACGCCCTGACCGCGGCCCTCGCGGCCGAGGCGGCGGGACACCAGGGAGCGTTCTGGCCGATGGCCGGTCTGCTCTTCAAGAACCAGGACAGCCTCGACGACGCGGCGATAGTCCGCTACGGGGAGCAGCTCGGCCTCGACACCACCGCACTGGTCGGCGACCCGGCCCAGCGGTTCGCCGACGCCGTCCGCACGGACTACCAGGACGGCATCGACGCCGGCGTGCACGGTACGCCCACGCTGTTCATCAACGGCCGGCCGTACACCGACGGCGTCACGCTCACCGACCTGCGGGACACGATCGGGCTGTCACGCAAGCGCGCCCGCTTCGGCCGGTAGCCGCTGCCTACCGCGCCAGCAGCGCGCGCAGGTGGGCCACCACCTCGTGCGGTGACTGCTCGGCCATGAAGTGTCCCGCGTCCAGGGTGCGGTGCTCGAGGTCTGCGGCCCACGCCGACCACAGTCCCGCCGCGTCGTAGCCGAGGGCCGTGCCCCAGTCCTGCTGGAGCACGGTGACCGGCATGGCCAGCCGCCGCCCGGCCGCCCGGTCCACCCGGTCGTGCTCGACGTCGATCCCCGCCGACGCGCGGTAGTCCGCCACGATCGAGGGCACCGCCTCCCGCGAGGCGCGCAGGTACTCCGCCCGGACCTCGGCCGGGATCGCGTCCTGGCCGGCGCCCCAGGCGTCGAGGAAGAACCCGAAGAACTCGTCGGCGGAGGCCTCGATCATCCGCTCGGGCAGGCCGGGCGGCTGCGCCATCAGGTACAGGTGGAACGCGACGGCGGCGTCGGCACCGTGCAGCACGTCCCACATGTCGAGGGTGGGCAGCACGTCGAGCACGGCCAGGTGGGTGACACGGTCCGGGTGGTCCAGGCCCGCACGGATCGCGACGAGCGCGCCGCGGTCGTGCCCGGCGAGCGCGAACGTCTCGTGGCCCAGCGCGCGCGCCAGCTCCACCACGTCCTCGGCCATGGTCCGCTTGGCGTAGGTGGTCCGGTCCTGCTCGGCGGGCTTGCCGCTCGCGCCGTAGCCGCGCAGGTCGGGAACGATCACGGTGTGGTCGTCGGCGAGGTCCGCCGCGACGTGCCGCCACATCAGGTGCGTCTGCGGAAACCCGTGCAGCAGCACGACCGGGCTGCCGGCGCCGCCGACGGCTACGTTGAGGACGACGTCGCCCACGGCGACGCGCTGATAGTCGAACTGAGGAATTGTCGGTGTCATGCCCCGAATCTCCAGCACGTCAATGAGCAAGTGATGAGTGCGGACGTGCGCGTCGGGGTGCTCGGCCCCGTCACCGCGTGGGTCGACGGCGCCGAGGCGACCCTTGGCGGCCCGCGCCAGCGGGCGGTGCTCGCGCGGCTGGTCGCCGCCCGCGGACGGGTCGTGACCGCCGGCCGCCTGGTCGAGGACCTGTGGGAGGACCCGCCGCAGGGTGCGCTGGTCACGCTGCGCACGTTCGTCGCGGCGCTGCGTCGCGGCATCGAGCCCGGGCGGACGGCGCGCACTCCGGCCCGGCTGCTCGTGACCGACGGCCCCGGATACGCGCTGCGCGGCGTCGAGGTGGACGCCTGGTCGTTCGAGGCCACGGTGTCCGGTGCCCGGGATCTGGCCCCCGGTGCGGCGCACGCCGCCCTCGACCGGGCGCTCGACGCCTGGCGCGGGACTCCTTACGCCGCGCTGGACCAGCCGTGGGCGGTCGCCGAGCGGGCCCGGCTCGCCGAGCTGCGACTGGTAGCGACGGAACGCCGCGCCGAGATGCGGATCTCGCTCGGTGCCGCGGCCGACGTCGTGCCGGGCCTGGACGCGCACGTGGCCGAGCACCCGTGGCGGGAGGAGTCGTGGCGCCTGCTCGCGCTCGCGCTGTACCGGTCGGGCCGGCAGGCGGAGGCGCTCGCCGTGCTCCGGCGGGCACGCACGATGCTCGGCGGCGAGCTCGGCGTCGATCCGGGACCGCGACTCGTGGAGCTGGAGGCCCAGGTGCTGCGGCACGAGGTGGGCTCGGCGCCAGCGCCCGACGACGTGTGGCGCGACACCACCACCGCGTACGAACGCGTCGTCGCGGCCGGTGCCCGCTCCCGGCTGGAGTCCACCGCGACCCTCCTGCGCGCCCTGGCGCTGACCGGTGGTGCCGGGCTGGCCGCTGCCCGCTCCCAGCGGATGGGGGCAGTACGCGCCGCGGAGCAGCTCGGCGACCCGGAGCTCACCGCCCGGGTGATCGGCGCGTTCGACGTCCCGGGGGCCTGGACCCGGTCCGACGACGCTGAGCTGGCCGCCGAGGCGGTCGCCGCAGCGGAGCGCACGCTGGACGCTCTTCCCGCCGACGCACCCGACGCCGTCCGTTCCAGGCTGCTCGCGACGGTCGGCGGCGAGTCACGCGGCCTTCCCGGCCCGCGCGGTCCGGAGGCCGCGCGCCGGGCCGAGGCGCTCGCGCGGCGGTCCGGCGACCCGGCGGTCCTGGCGTTCGCCCTGGCCGGCCGGTACCTGACGGCCTTCGACCGGACGGGACTGGCCCGGGAACGGGACGCGATCGGTACGGAGCTGGGGGACCTGGCCGCCCGGCACGGGCTGTCCACCTTCGAGGTCCTGGGGCACCTGGTGCGGATGCAGGCGCTGTCGGCCCTCGGCCGGTGGGACGCTGCGCAACAGCACGCGGACGCCGCCGCCGCGCTCGGGCTGCGGCACGAGCGGCCGCTCGTGGAGGTGTTCACCCGGTGGTTCGCCGCGCTGCGGACGGCGGCGTCCGGCGCCCCGGTGGACGACGCCGAACGCGCCTACCGCCGGGCCGCTGCCCTGCTCGACGGATCCGGCATGCCGGGGCTCGCCGACGGCCTGCTCCCGCTGGCGGTGCTCGCTCTGCGCGTCTGGCACGGGCTGCCGGCCGAACCGGCTCCGCGGGCCGACGGAGGTGCGGCCGACGGCGGTGCGGCCGGCGGCGGCTGGGGCCCCTACGAGCCGTGGGCCCGCCCGCACCTGCTCCTGTCCCACGGGGCGGACGCCGACGCCGCGGCCGCCGTCCGCCGCATCCCCGACCCGCCGCCCGGCCTGCTCGCCGAGGTGCTGTGGGTCCTGGCGGGGCGGGCGGCGATCGCCGTCGGCGACCGCCGGGTCGCCGAGCGCGCCCGCGCGGCGCTCGTCCCGGCAGCGGACGAGGTGGCAGCGGGCAGCGGCGTCCTGACCGCCGGGCCGGTCGGAGATCACCTGCGTGCCCTGACGGAGTTCCTCACGAGCTGACGGCGGCCCTGAGTGACTTCGGTCGGTTGGGATGAGATCGGTCGGTTGATTGACCGATCTCATCCCAACCGACCGATCTCATACAGCCGGCGGGGCGCGCGACCGTCACACCGGCTGGCGCCAGGCTCCGTCCGGGAGCGGGGGCGGACCGCTGGCCTCGGTGGGCGAGCACAGCGGAAGGCGGTCACCGAAGTACCGGAGGATCACTATGCCGATGACGCCGGACAGGACCGATCCCACGATGATGCCCACCTTGGCCTCGTTGATCAGGGCGTCGTCGTCGAAGGCGAGCTCGCTGACGAACAGCGCGATGGTGAAGCCGATGCCGCACAGGAACGCGCCGCCGGCGAGATGCCCGTAGCGCACCTGGCCCGGCAGGGTGCCCAGACCGGTCACGAGCGCGATCATCGCCCCGGCGAAGACGCCGATCCCCTTGCCGAGCACGAGACCGACCAGGACGCCGAGCGTGACCGGGCTGGTCATGGCGGCACTGATCGACTCACCGGACAGCGCCACGCCGGCGTTGGCCAGCCCGAACACCGGCACGACGAAGTACGAGCTCACCGGGTGCAGCGCGTCGAGGATGCGGTCGCTCGTCGGGACCGCCGACCGCGCGGCGCTGACGGCGAGGCGCGAGCGGGCGGGGCCGAGCTCTTCCATGAGCGCTCGCCCGTAGAACCCGAGGTGCCGCCGCGCCTCGTCGTCGCGCCCACGACGGACGGTAGGGACAGCGAGGCCCACGACGACGCCCGCGAGGGTCGGGTGCAACCCGGACTCGAGGACCGTCACCCACAGGATCAGGCCCACCAGCAGGTACGGGGGAATCTGCCAGACGCCGATCCAGCGCATCGCGAACAGCACGACCGCGAGCAGGGCCGCGAGCGCCAGCGCGCCAAGGGAGATCGCGTCGGAGTAGAAGATGCCGAGCAGGGCGATGGCCCCGATGTCGTCGAAGATCGCCAGCGTCAGCAGGAAGACCCGGAGCTGGTCGGGGCAGCGCGGCCCGGCCAGCGCGAGCACGCCGATGACGAACGCCGTGTCCGTGGACATCGGCAGACCCCAGCCGGACATGTCGGGACCGGACGGGTTGATCAGCAGGTACAGCCCGATCGGGACGGCCAGCCCGCCGATCGCCCCGAAGAGCGGCACGGACGCGGCACGGAAGGTGCGCAGCTCGCCGACGGTGAGCTCGCGGTTGACCTCGACCCCGACCACGAAGAAGAACACCGCCATGAGGAAGTCGTTCACCCAGTGGTGCAGCGACAGGTGCAGCTCCCAGGTGCCGACCGTGAGGTTGACCGGCGTCTCCCACACGGCGTCGTAGGAACCGCTCGCCACGTTCGCCCAGACCAGGGCGATGGCGGACGCCGCGAGCAGGAGAGTCGCTCCCCCGCCCTCGGTCGCGAAGTAGGTGCGCAGTCCGGGCGACAGGCGCGGGTAGGGGATGGCAACCCGAGGCCTGGGCCCCGGCCGGGTCGGTACTCCGGTGGGGATCCGATCTGTCACGGGTCAAGTTTGACAGACACCGGCCCGAGCGCCTCCGGCGTGAGCCGGGGGCGCCTGCCGCGCGCATCCAGGGTGTGCCGCACCCAGGAAGAGGGCGCCCTTCCTGCCTGGCGCACGGCGTCGCAGTCTGGAGCCATGACCACGGAAACGACAGCACAGACCAGAACCTCCCGCGTCGTCCTCGTCACCGGCGCCAGCAGCGGCATCGGTGAGGCCACCGCCCTCCGGCTCGCGTCGGAGGGCCACCGGGTGGCGCTCGGCGCCCGCCGGACGGACCGTCTCGAGGCGGTGGCCGCCCGCATCGTGGCCGACGGCGGGCGGGCGAGCGTCCACCGGCTCGACGTGACCGACCGCGACGACGTGCGCGCCGTCGTGGACCGCGTCGTCGATGAGCACGGCCGGATCGACGTCATCGTGAACAACGCCGGCGTCATGCCGCTGTCCCGGCTCGACGCGCTGCTCGTCGACGAGTGGGACCGCATGATCGAGGTCAACGTCAAGGGGCTGCTCCACGGCGTCGCCGCGGTGCTGCCGCACTTCCAGCGGCAGGGCGCCGGGCACGTCGTGACGGTCGCCTCGGTCGGCGCGCACGAGGTGGTCCCGACGTCGGCCGTCTACTCGGCGACCAAGTTCGCCGCGTGGGCGATCACCGAGGGTCTCCGGCTCGAGTCGGACCCGAGCATCCGGACCACCACGATCACGCCCGGCGTGGTCGAGAGCGAGCTCGCCCAGCACATCTCGGACCCCTTGGCGCTGGACGCCATGGAGACCTATCGGCGCAACGTCATACCGGCGGACGCGATCGCCCGGGCGATCTCGTTCGCGCTCGGCCAGCCCGCCGACGTCGACGTGAACGAGATCATCGTGCGCCCGACGGCCCAGCGCTGAGCGAGGCCGGTCATTCGGTGGGGCCGAGCTCGAGCCGGAGGATCCTGTCGTCACCCGGCCTGGCCTCCGTGCCGCCCCACGTCGCGCCGTCGGTGTTGGACGTGACCAGCCAGAGCGCGCCGTCTGGCGCGACCTCGACGGTGCGGATCCGGCCGTACTCGCCGGTGTAGTGCTCGATCGGGTCCCCGGTCGCTTCGGGTCCGTCCACGGGCAGCTGCCACAGGCGCTGCCCGCCCAGGGCGCCCATCCAGAGAGATCCGTCGGCGTAGGCGATGCCGGACGGCGACGCGTCGTCGGGATGGATGGTGAACAGGGGCGGCTCGCCGGTGTCCCCTGCAACGCCCTCCGTCTCCGGCCAGCCGTAGTCCGCGCCGGGACGCAGCACGTTGACCTCGTCCCAGGTGCGGTGCCCGAGCTCCGAGGCGTACGCCGTCCCGTCCGGACCGAAGGTGATGCCCTGGACGTTGCGGTGGCCCGAGGAGTAGACGGCGGTCCCGGACGGGTTGTCCTCCGGGATCGAGCCGTCGAGCGCGATCCGCAGGATCTTGCCGTTCAGCGACCTGTCGTCCGCGGCGTTCTCGGGCAGGAACGCGTCGCCGGTGCCGATCCAGAGGTGGCCGTCCGGGCCTATCCGCAGGCGGCCGCCGTGGTGCCGGTCGGCGGTCTCGATGCCATCGAGCAGCACCCGCGAGACGTCCAGCGAGTCGAAGTCAGGCCCGATCTCCAGGGCGACCACCCTGTTGGTCGGCGAGCCGGAGGCGTAGGCGAACACCGTGCGGTCTGTCGCGAAGTCGGGCGACGCGACCAGGCCGAGCAGGCCGCCCTCCGAGCTGGTCTCCACGTCGGGGACCACGCCGACCTCCTGCGGAGGTCCGCCGTCGGCAGGCACCCGCAGCACCCTGGCCGTCAGCCGCTCGGTGAGCAGGGCCGACCCGTCCGGGAGGAAGGCCAGCCCCCATGGTGCCTCCAGCCCTGTCGTGAGCTCGGTCAGCTCGCCACCGGCCTCGCCCCCCGGGGCGGACGTCGGTCCACCGCACCCAGCGGTCACCAGAACTGCCAAGGACGCCGTGGCGGCCGCTGCCACCAGGGCGCTACGCGTTGCGTTGAACACAGGCGTTCCTTCCGTCCAAGTGTTATCGACGGTAACGCTAGTCTCGTTATCGAGTGTACGCAACTATCGATATCAGATTTGCGTTATCGTCGATACATGAGCGAGCCCACCAGCACCCGGCAACGGATCCTCGACGCGGCGGCAGGCCTGCTGGAGGAGCACGGGCGAGACGGCGTCACCACGCGCGCGGTGAGCCACGCGGCCGGGGTCCAGCCGCCGACCATCTACCGGCAGTTCACCGACATGAACGGCCTCCTGGATGCGGTGGCTGCGCACGGCTTCGACAGCCACCTCGCCCAGAAGCACGCCGTCGGCCTCACGGACGACCCCGTGCAGGACCTGCGCAACGGCTGGGACCTCCATGTCGAGTTCGGCCTCACCCACCCGGCCCACTACCTGCTCATGTACGGCAGGCGCACTCCGGGCGAGACGTCGGCAGCCGCCCAGCGCTCGGCCGACCGGCTGCACCTGCTCGTCGAGCGCGTCGCCGCGGCGGGCCGCCTGGCGGTCACCGTCGAGACCGCCGCCGCGATGATCCACTCCGCGGGCAGCGGTCTCACGTTCCACCTCATCGGGACGCCGCCCGGTGAACGCGACCCGGAGCTGCCCGGCCGGCTGCGGGAGGCCGTCCTCGGCGTGGTCACGGGTGACGCACCGCCCAGCGCTCCCAGGTACCCGCAGCACGCCACGGCGCTCAAGGCCGCCCTCGGGCAGACCGGCGGACTCCTGACCGCGGGGGAGCAGGCGCTGCTCGGCGAGCTGCTCGACCGGCTCGGGAACTCACGGGGCGACCGCCGGCCGTCCTGACCCTCGGCCCGGAGCCGCGCTCACCCTCCTGCGTCGGCAGGCGCAGGGGCAGCCACGGGCCAGAGGCCTACGAGACCAACCGCGCACGCGCCTCGCGAGCCGAGCGCGCGGGTTCGGCACCGCCGTCGGGCCGGCTGATCTCGGCCCACACCGCGTCGAGCGAGAGCCCGAGGACCTCGGCGATCGCCGCGATGGTGGGGAAGGCCGGTGTCGCCACGCGGCCGGACTCGATCTTCCGGAGGGTCTCCGGTGACACGCGCGCGTCGAGCGCGATCTCGAGCATCGAGCGTTCGCCCCGCGCGCGGCGCAGCAGGGCGCCGAGGCGCTGTCCACGCTCGAGCTCGGCGGGAGTAAGTGGCAACCGGACCATGGACCAATACTAATCCCGGGATAATATGGCCGGGATAGTTATTGGTCGCATGGGAGAGGCAACCGCATGATCGAGATCCTGAACCGCACCGAGCTGGCCCGAGCGAAGGACACGGGCGCTCTGGTCGCGCACATCCTGCAGACCCTGAAGGGGCGCAGCGCCGTCGGCACGAACCTCCTGGACATCGACCGGTGGGCCAAGGCCATGATCGTCGAGGCCGGCGCGCAGTCGTGCTACGTCGACTACGCACCGTCCTTCGGCCGCGGGCCGTTCGGCCACTACATCTGCACGGCCGTCAACGACGCGGTGCTGCACGGGATGCCGCACGACTACGCGCTCGCCGACGGCGACCTGCTGACCCTCGACCTCGCCGTCTCCCAGGGCGGGATCGCCGCGGACTCGGCCATCAGCTTCCTCGTGGGCACCAGCAGGCCCGCGGAGAGCGTGGCCATGATCGACACGACCGAACGCGCGCTCGCAGCGGGGATCGCCGCCGCCGGACCGGGGGCACGCATCGGCGACCTCTCCCACGCCATCGG
This sequence comes from Promicromonospora umidemergens, assembly GCF_024171995.1. Classification (GTDB taxonomy): domain Bacteria; phylum Actinomycetota; class Actinomycetes; order Actinomycetales; family Cellulomonadaceae; genus Promicromonospora; species Promicromonospora umidemergens. The sequence continues at coordinate 70,746 of NZ_JAMTCT010000003.1, forward strand.
CTCCGTCCTCAGCGCGGCGGGGTACCCGATCAACACGGAGTTCGGCGGGCACGGCATCGGATCGACGATGCACCAGGACCCGCACATCGCGAACACCGGGCGGCCCGGCCGTGGCTACCGGCTGCGCCCAGGACTCCTGCTCGCGCTGGAGCCGTGGGTCATGGCGGACACCGACGAGCTCGTGACCGACGCCGACGGGTGGACGCTCCGCAGCGCGACAGGCAGCCGGACGGCGCACAGCGAGCACACGATCGCCATCACGGACGACGGGGCCGAGATCCTCACCCTGCCGAAGCAGGCGTGAGCACGGACGCCGTTCGGCGAGAAGTCGTCTCAGGGCGGACTCGGTGTGGCCGAGGCACCGGCGCCGATGGCCGAGGTCTCGGGGCGGCGCTCACGCGATGCTCTCCGCCGCGGCTCGTAGTGCCGCCAGCTCGTCCGGCGCCGACCTCCGGGCCACCGCCGCGATGTCGCAGAGGTACTGGCGCCGGTCTGCTGCGAAGGCCTCGGCGATCTTCGCCGGGTCCTCCAGCAGGACCCGGTAGATCTCCAGGCCGGCGGCGTAGAACAGGTCGACGAGCTTGATCTCGCCGGCGGCGTTCTTCATGACGTTGCCCGGGTTGTGGTCGAGTCCGCCCCAGAACGGGATCGACGTCGCCGCTTCGGCGTCGAGCTGTTCGGCCCTCCGGCGGACCTCGCTGATCGGGTCGTCCGGCAGGGCGGCAGCCCACCGCTCGACGACGCCGTTCGCCTCGGCAGCGTCGACCGGCAGCAGGAACTCCATCGCAGTGAGGCGACCCCCGCCCGCCAAGGGGGTGTCGACGTCGATCCGTGGCAGCAGCGGATGCCCCTCGAGGCCGCGGCACAGGTTCACGAAGATCTCGTAGGCAGGCTCGAACGGACTCACCCTGGCGACCTGCGTTCCCTCGGGCGAGCGCCAGACCGTCGCCCAGTCCCCGACTCCGCACACGTTCCAGCCGTCGGCGAGCAGGCGCCCTGCCGCTTCGCGGTGCGACAGGTGGCGGAAGGTCTCGAACGGGCTCACGCTCGTGGAGCCTATGCGCGCTCCCGAACCCGCGGAAGCGAATAGATCAGCCGGGTGCCCGTCATCGCCGCCGCGGCAGGGGCCTCGGTTCCTCCGGGTCGCCGCCCGCACCCGCACCGACTCCGGCCGGGGCCAGCGCCGCGGCGAGCTCGGCCTCGTCCGCCGTCGCCCGGCAGTAGACGCGCTTGCCGGTTCCCTTGCACAGCTCGTTCAGCCCGACCGCGAAGGCGTTCAGGTCTTCCGGGTCCGCGCGGCGGAACCGGCGGGACAGCGACCATTGCCTGACCACGTCGTCCAGCGTCGTCGGGCGCACCATCCCGAACAGCGACACCAGGTGGTTGGACAGCCGGATCACGAGCCGGGCGCCGTCGGCGCTCTCGGCCACGAGCTGGGCGCTGCGCAGGCCGTCGTCCCCTACCGGTCCACCGAGCAGCCGTTCCAGCTGGCCCAGCACCGAGGCGGGGTCGACGACGTGGGATCCCACGCTGCCGTCGACCTCGCCACCGTCGATGGTCTTGGCCGCGCTCTCGTCGTCCGGGGCTGCGAAATACTCGAACCTCATGCGGGCATCTTTCCGCATGTCAGAGGGTGCTCGGTCCACCGAAGGGCCCGCGGACCTCGTCCCGACCGAATCCTGGCAGGACCGGATTCGACTCCAACGGCACGCACGCCTCGATCGGCGTGTCCCGTGCCGTCCGTAGGGGTCGTCGGGCCCCTCGTGACCGTTGCGACATTGTGTCCGAGCGGGCGCACGTCAAGGCCACGGGTCAGTCCCGACGGGCGCGCAGGGCCTGCATGAACCTCAACCTTGCTCCTCCGGGACGTCGGGGCGCACCGCCTCGGTGATCAGCCGATGCCGTTGCACGTACGCGGGCAGGATCGTCACGTCGTCGTCGGCGAACCACTCGAAGGGCGCCGTCGAGGCGACGAGGGCGAAGTTGGCCCACGGCTCGAACGAGCCGGACCGCACCACGACCTTGGCGCGCGGGGCCCACTGACCGATGAGCGCCTCGTGCGTGGTGCCGTGGAAGGTGGCGCCCGACCCGGTAAAGATCTCCTGGGCCTCGCCGTAGAGGCGCGGATGGTGCGTCTTGAGCTCGCGGGCGAGGTGCACCTCCTCCACGAAGATCTCGTCGAGGAGCGTCCGGAGCACTGTCCGGACACCGATGTGCCCTGGCGTCAGCCCGAGGTCCACGCGGTTCGCCCCGGCGGGGATCGGGAAACCGGCGTCCGTGACCAGCACGACGTCGGTGTGTCCGAGCGTGGCCAGGCCGCGGGCCAGCTCGGGGTGCAGGATCCGTCCGGCTCTCATCGTCGTGCCTCCGTGGTGGTCGTGGTCGTGGGGCTCGTGGCGGTCGTCGTCAGGTTCGCGGCCAGGAAGGCCTCGACGGTCGCCCGGTCCTGGTAGGACGGGACGGTCTCCCAGTGCTCGCAGCACAGCGCCGCGACGGTGCCGGCGAACCGCGCGGCGGCGGCCAGGTCCCGGCCCTCGCCGAGGGCGACGGCGAGGGCCGCGTTGAAGCCGTCGCCGGCGCCGTTCGAGTCGACGACGGCGACGCGGACCGGGGCCACCTCCGTGACGTGCTCCGCGGTGATCACCAGGGCGCCGGACTCGCCGAGCGTGATGATCACGGCCCGCGGGCCGAGCGCGAGCAGCCTGCGGCCCAGGTCCTCGGCGGGGACCACGTCGTCGGGCCAGAGGCCGAGGGCGACCTTCGCCTCGTGCTCGTTCGGCGTCAGCACGTCCACGCAGGTCAGGTCGGTGTGCCGCAGGTCGACGGCCGGGGCGGGGTTCAGGATGGTGGTGACTCCTGCCGCTCGGGCCAGCGCGAGGGCGTGCAGGGCGGTCCCGAGCGGGATCTCCAGCTGGGCGAGCGCGACGTCGGCGGCACGCACCAGCTCGGCGGCCGCGTCGACGTCGGCGGTGGAGAAGCCGGCGTTCGCCCCCGGGTCGACGACGATGACATTGCTGCCCGCCGTGTCCTTGACGATGAACCCGACGCCCGTCGGCGTACCGGGCGCAACGCGCAGGCCGCCAAGGTCGACGCCCTCGTGCTCCAGGAGGTCGCGGAGCTCGGCGCCGTGACCGTCGTCGCCCACGACGCCGAGGTAGGATACCGCGGCCCCGAGCCGGGCCGCCTGGACGGCCATGTCGGAGCCCTTGCCGCCGAACGTGCCGCGGAAGTCCCGGCCGATCAGGGTCTCGCCGGGTGTCGGGATCCGGTCCGCCGTCATCACGAGGGCCTTCGCGTAGCTGCCGACCACGGCGACGGCCGGGCGCTCAGTAGGCATCGGGGTCCCCCACGAGGCCGTCGACGATGGCCGGGCCGGAGCTCGTACCGACCAGCTCGGCGCCCGCCGCGAAGAGCGACGCCATCTTCTCCAGCGTGTTGACCTTGCCGGACACCTTCACGCGGCAGGGTGGTTCGATGTTCTGAGCGAGCAGACGCACGTCGTGCTCGGTGGCGGCGAGGCCGCCCTTGCCCCAGCCGGAGGACTGCTTGACCCAGTCGACGCCCGCCTCGTACGCGATGCGGGTGGCCTTCACCTTGAGCTCGTCGGTCTCCAGGAACCCGAACTCCAGCATCGCCTTCACCCGGACCCCCTCGGCGTGGGCCACCTGGACGATCTCGCGCACGTCCTTGGCGTACAGCTCCTCGTCGCCGCCGAGGAGGAGCCCGGGATGCGGCGGGAAGTCGAGCTCGTCCACGCCCTCCGCGACGAGCGCGCGGAGCGCTGCCAGCCGCATCGGCAGGGTGTCGTTGGCCATCGGGAAGTTAAGGGTCGACGCGATCCGCACCTCCGTGCCGGCCAGCACGTCCTTGGCGAGCGAGACCCAGTAGGGCGCGATCATCGCGGCGTCGAACCCGTACTCGACGCAGGTCTTGAGGTGCCGCACGACTCCTGCCCTCGTCAGGTCCGGGTTGACGTTCGTGTACTGGATCGCCTTGGCGACCTGCTTGGGGTCGGTGAAGTCGACGGTCATCTGGGTCTCCTTGATACGAGAGCTGGTGGGGTGCGGGCAGGTCAGCCCTTCACTGCGCCCGCCGAGAGGCCGCCCATGATGTGCCGCTGCATGACCACGAAGATCACCAGGATCGGCACGACGGCGAGCAGCAGGGTGGGGAAGACGATCTCGTAGTTGGTCGTGTACGTGGACACGGCGGCGTACACCCCGGTCGTGATCGTCTTGAACTCCGAGCCGGGCCCGAGGATGAGCTGGGGGCTGACGAAGTCGTTCCACGCGCTCAGGGCGTTGAGAATGAACGCGGTGGCGACGATCGGCCGCATGAGCGGGAAGACGATGGTCCACAGGATGCGCTGGCGGCTCGCGCCGTCGATCGACGCCGCCTCGTCCAGGGACCGGGGCAGCATCCTGATGTAGCCGCTGAAGACGAACAGCGTGAACGGGATCATCGTCGAGGCCATGAAGAGCACCAGACCGGGCAGCGTCCCCATGAGACCGGTCGCCCTGAGCACGAAGATCGCGGGCACGAGGATGATCTGCGCCGGGACGAACATCCCCGCGACGAAGAAGAACAGCAGGAACCGGAACAGCGGCCCCGGCGTCCGGGCGATCGCGTACGCGGCGGGGACCGACGTCCCGATCGCCACGACGTTGCAGGCCAGCACCAGGAACAGGGTGACGGCGTAGCCCTCGACCACCGGGAAGCTGGTGTTCTGCCACGCGGCCGCGAGGTGCTCGGTGGTCGCGGTCGCCAGGTCGAGGCCGAGCGGCGACAGCAGGATCTCCTGCTGCGGCTTGAACGCGTTGACCACCATGATGTACATCGGCACGAGCATGGCGACCGACAGCACCGCCACGACTGCGACCCGCACCGCGGAACGGACAGATGTCCTGGTCATCCGACGGCCTCCGCTCCTTCTTCGGCACGCCTGCGCAGCGCGATGATGGTGAACGACAGGATCCCGGCGACCAGGACCAGCAGGACCGCCTGCGCGCAGGCGAGCCCCACCTTGTTGTTCGCGAACGAGACCGCGAGGATCTCGTACGCCCAGGTCTGCGTAGCGTCGCCCGGCCCGCCGTTGGTGAGGCCCAGCACGACGTCGTAGACCTTGAGGAGCGAGAGCACCGACGTCACGATCGTGACCGTCACGGTCGGCGCGAGCGCCGGCCACGTGACGTGCCGGAACACCTGCACGCTGCCCGCGCCGTCGAGCCGGGCCGCCTCCTGGAGCTCCGGCGACACCGCCTGCAGGCCCGCAAGGTAGAGGACGAGCTGGACGCCGAACTGCGCCCACACGATCACCACGATCAGCGTGGTGAGGGCCCAGTCCGGGTCCGCCAGGAACGGCAGCGACGACGCTCCCCTGCTCTCGAGCAGGTTGTTCACCGCCCCCTGCGGTCCGAGGATCGCCTGCCAGAGGAACCCGACGATCAGCGCGGAGAGCACGTGCGGGTAGAACATCACGACGCGCGCGAACGTGTTGAACGGCGTGGTCCGCCGCAGGAGCAGCGCCAGCCCCAGCGCCGCGCCGTTCACCAGGAACGCGCCCGCCACGGCGATCAGGGCCGTGACCACGACCGCCGGGCGCAGGTCGCCGATCGGGTCCTGGATGATCCGCGCGTAGTTCTCGAACCCGACCCAGGTCGGCGGCTGGCTGGGGATCCCGTTGTACTGCGTGAAGGAGTAGTAGACGGCGAACCCGACCGGCACCACCGTCAGCCCGGTGTAGACGGCGGCCGCAGGGATCGTCATCAGCCCGCTCACGAGGCTGCCGGCGAACCCGCGCCGGGAGGAAGTGGTGCGCGCCATGTCAGCCGAGCTTCTCCGCCTCGTACCAGGCCGTGAGGTCGGCGGCGACGTCGGCCGGCGGCCGGCCCTGCCACAGCCCCTGGGCGAGCTCGGTGAACTTCGGGTTGAACCCGGCCACCGGCAGCGCGTAGTCACCGACGGTCTGGTTGCCGGGCACCACGTACGACGGCGCGCTGTCCGTCAGCTCCTGCACCTGCCCCGCGTACTCGTTGCCGCTGGGCTCCAGGCCCTCGCGGCTGAAGCTGTCCATCTCGGCCTGCTTCGCGATCGCCTCGTCGGAGGTCACGAGGTACTCCACGAGCGCGGTCGCACCGTCCGGGTTCGCGGTGCCGTCCCAGACCATGTACGGGAAGGCGATGGTCGCGCCCATCGGCCCGGGGGCATCGGCGGCGTCGTCCACCGGTGGCGCGAAGACGCCCACCTCGAAGTCGGGCGGCGACGCGGCGAGGGTCGTGCTGAACCACGAGCCCATCGGGTAGATGCCGACCTCGCCCGCGATGAAGTTGGCTTCCTGCGTCCCGCTGTCGGTCGCGACGTCGTCGGCGGTCGTGTACCCCGCCTCGACCCAGCCGGCGACGTGCTCGAGCACGGGCTGGAACTGGTCGCCGAGCGTCGAGGACCCGTCCGCGACACTCTGCTGCCAGCCCGGGGTCGTGAGGTTCTGCTGCGGGTGCCAGATCTGCTGGACCTGCACACCGGTCGCCCAGTCCGAGGCGAACGCGATGGGGGTGGCCACCCCGGCGTCGTCGAGCGCGGCCAGGGCGGCGTCGAGCTCGTCCCAGGTGGCCGGCGGCTCGGTGATGCCCGCCTCCTCGAAGAGGTCCGCGTTGTAGAACATGAGCGACTGCGCCTGCATGCCGACGCCGACGACGTTGATCGCGCCGTCCGTCGAGTACAGGTCGGCCATGGGCGTGTCGGAGGCCCAGTCGTACTCCGTCAGGTCGAGGAGCTCCGGGGCCGTGTCGGGCCCTGGCACGATCGACTGGATCACGTCGGGGGCCGTGCCCGCCGCGAGGAGCGCGGGGAACGACTCCGCGACCGACTGGCCGCTCGGGCCCTCGATCTTGACGTCGATCCCGCTCTCGTCCTCGAACGGCTTGACCAGCTCCTCCCACTTGGCCTGCGTGAGGTTGTCCGTGATGTTCACGAGCATGCGCACCGAGCCGTCATCGGTGTCGGCGCTCGCGTCACCCGTGCTGCAGGCCGCGAGCGCGAGGACGGGGACGAAGCCGAGGGCCGCGGCTCCGCGCGCCCGGCGCCGGAACGAAGTTGACATCTTTGTCTCCCTGCGTTGGGTCAGAGTCGTGTCCGGAAGAACGACGACTACTTGTCATACATACTACATGTGCAAAGTTCGGGGCAAGGGACCCGGGCGTCAGGCGTCCCGGAGGTGCCCCTGGTACGGGAGCGCGCCCAGCACCGACACGTCGACGGCCCGCTCGGAGTCGTCGAGGCGGTAGATCCCGTCGTCGGCCACGAAGAACTGTGGCGCCCCCGGCAGCTCCAGCTCCGCCGGCAGCGGCTCCTTGTCCGTCCACGCGAAGAACGATCGTCCGAACACGTCGCGGTCCTTGCGGCCGTAGATGCTGAGGTCGCCGGCGGTCGCCGGACTGAGGATCGCCCAGTGGACACCGTCCTCGACCCAGTACGCGCGGTCCGACAGCAGCACGGACTGCCGGTCGTGCTCGGCGAACACCGCGTCCCAGAAGGACGCAGGCGTCTCCGTGTGCCGCACGAGGAACAGCAGGTCGTGCGCGTGCCACGCGGTGCTCGGGGCGACGTCCGCCTCGTTGTGCCACCCCGTGGCGGAGGCGAAGTACCCGGCGGGCGTCTGGTAGGCGGCATACGTCGCCAGGCACCGGTCCACGAACTCGGCCAGCTCCGTGTGGTCGACGTCGGCAAGGACCTCGTCGATGCCGTAGAGGCTCAGGCCCATCCCGGCGACAAGCATGGGGGTGGTGGTCCGCAGCACGGTGGAGTCCCGCACGTACCAGTAGCGGTGGTAGCGGGTACAGCCCCGGTCGTCGACCCAGGCGGACCGCGCGACGTGCAGGCTCAGCCGCACCGCCTCGGCCAGCAGGTCGGGCCGGCCGAACCGCCGGGCACCGAGCACGAGCGGCACGATCATCAGGCCGTAGTACTCCGCCGGCTCGAGGATGCCGCCGCCCGCACGGTCCGTCGGCTGCCGGTAGGCGCCGGCGCTCTCGGCGTCGGGCACGCCAGGGACGCTGCTGAGCCGGACGAGGTCGTCGAGGTCGTCCGCCAGCTCGTCGGCGTACCGGTCGTCCCCGGACAGCTCGGTGTAGCGCAGCTTCGCCCAGACCCGGGCGTACTCCTGGTTCACGGTGCCCTCGGCGGTGGGCCGTCCCCCGCCGTACACCCGGCACGCGTCGAGGTTGGCCCGGACGGCCGCCAGCACCTCCGCCTGCTCGGCGGGCTCCAGCAGGTGCCCGGCATGCCGCAGGCCTTCGAGCAGGCCGATGCAGCCCACCATGTTGTGGATCAGGCCGGCCGTCGCGGACTCCCCCACCTGGAAGCCGATGTGGCAGAACTGGCCGTCCGCCTGGACGGTGCGGGCCTGGAAGAGCATCATCCGGCGCCACATCGCCAGCGCGCGCTCGTCGGGCCGGCGGGCCAGGGCCTCGGCGAACGCCGCCGTCGCCGGGGCCGAGAACGCCTGGTGCCCGCTGGTGAAGTCGAGGAAGGTGGCGGGGTTGGTGCCCCACACGCTGTGGTTGTGGAACCCCCTGATCTGCCCCTCCTCGCCCACCCAAGTGCGCAGCCAGCGGGCGAGCGCAGTGACGTCCGCGCGTTCAGTCATGGGGTGCTCCGTCCTGTGTGCCGTCCTGATCGCTGCCCACGCCCGGCACGAGGCCGAGGTGGTCGAGCTGGTCCCAGAGCTCTTCGGGTACCGCACGCGTCATCCGAGCGGTGTTCGCCGTGACGTGCGCGGCCGTCCGCATGCCGAGCACCACCGAGGGCACTGCGGGATGCCGCAGCGGGTACCGCGCGGCGAGCTCAGGGACGGTGATCCCGAAGGGCTCGGCGACGTCGGCGATCCGGTGCACGCGGTCGAGCACGTCAGCGGGCGCCTGCTGGTAGTCGTACCGGGCGCCGGGCCGCGGCCGGGGGCCGGCCAGGAGCCCCGAGCTGTAGACCGCGGCCGCCACCACCGACACGCCGCGGTCCAGCGCGGCGGGGAGCAGGTCGGTGAGCGCCGCACCGTCCACGAGCGTGAGGCGGCCGGCGCACATCACCACGTCGACGTCGGTCTCGCGGACGAACCGCGCGAGCATCCCCGACTGGTTCATCCCGGCCCCGACCGCCGAGACGACGCCCTGGTCGCGCAGCTCCACGAGGGCGTCGATCCCGCTGGTGGCCGCCTCCGCCCAGTGCGCGTCCGGGTCGTGCAGGTAGACGACGTCGACCCGGTCCGTACCGAGCCGGCCGAGACTACCCTCCAGCGACCGCAGGACCCCGTCGCGCGTGAAGTCCCACTCGCGCCGGAACCGCGCGGGCACGTCGAACCCGTCGTCGTCCCGCAGGTGTGCCCGGTCCGGCGTCGGCACCAGGGCGCGCCCCACCTTGGTCGACAGCACGTACTCGTCGCGCGGCCGGCCGGCGAGCGCCGCGCCCAGCCGGCGCTCGGAGAGCCCGAGGCCGTAGTGGGGCGCCGTGTCGAAGTAGCGGATCCCCGCGCCCCAGGCCGTGTCGACGGCGTCGCGCGCCTCCTCGTCAGTGGTGCGGCGGTAGAGGTTGCCGAGCTGGGCGGCGCCGAAGCCCAGCTCCGTCAGCCGGACGCCGGTCCGCAGCCGGTGCTCACGCATGCCCGTGCCCTTCTGTCGCCGGTGCGCCCGGTGCGGGTGCCGCGCCGTCCGCGAGATCCTCCGGGTGCGCGAACGGCAGACCGCGTGCGAAGCGTTCGGCCTCCGCCGCCACGTGGTCGCCCAGCCGGTGCAGCTCGCCGCCAGCGGACCCGGCGATGTGCGGGGTCAGCACCAGGTTGGGCAGGTCCCACAGGGCGCTGTCCGGGGCCGGGGGTTCGGGTGCGGTGACGTCGAGGACGGCGTCGATCCGGCCGGTGCGCAGCTCTGCGAGGAGCGCGGGCTCGTCGACCACCGCGCCGCGCGCCGTGTTGATCAGCGTCGCGCCGTCGGGCAGCAGCGCGAGGACGTGCGCGTCGATCTGGCCGACCGTCTCCGGCAGCAGCGGCTGGTGGAGGGACAGCACGTCGCTCTGCGCGGCGACCTCCTCGAGCGTCGCACAGCGCACGCCGAGCGCGGCCGCGCTCTCCGGCGTCAGCTCGGGGCTGTGGACCACGACGTCGAGGTCGAACGGACGCAGCAGCTCGATGACCCGGCGGCCCACCTGCGACGCCCCGACGATCCCGACGGTGCGGCGGTAGTTGCCCAGGCCGGCGGGCTCCTGCTCGCGGTCCGGCAGGCGCCGGTGCGCACGGAGCTCGCGTTCGGCCGCGCGGGCCCGCTTGCCCGCCAGCAGGATCGTCGCGAGGGTGTACTCGGCGACGGGGACGGCGTTGGCTGCGCGCGCGTTCGACGCGACCACGCCGCGTGCGGCGTGCGCCCCGGGGTCGGCGAGGCACGTGCGCGCGACGCCGCCCGCGTACAGGACCGCCCGCAGCCGTGGCGTGAGCTCCACCGGGACCTGGGGCGCTCCCCAGCCCGCGATCAGCACCTCTGCGGAAGCGAGCAGGCGGCGCGCCCGGCCGGACGCGACCTCGGTGAGGACCTGGTCGACGTCGACGTCGAGCGCCGCCCTCAGGCGCCCGGCCGCCCCGTGGCTGAAGATCCTGGGCACGAGGGACCGGGGCCCGAACGCCAGGACCGCGCGGGGGTGCTGGGTCGTCATGGTGGTCATCCTGCTGTGCTCGGCCGGGGTGGTCGCCGGCGGTTCCAGGGTCACGATCGACGCGGCGCGAGCCGCAGCCCCGCGTCGGCCGGGCGCACGTGGGGGCCAGCGACGGTCGCCCACACCCCGGCCTCGCGCAGTGCGCCGATGACGCCTTCGTCGACCTCGATCCCCAGGCCGGGTGCGTCCCCGAGCACGATGCCGCCGTCGGCCAGCTCCTGGTCGGCACGCAGGCCGACGGGAAGCTCGAGGTCCTGGACCTCGGTGACGAGGTGGTTCGGGACCGCGGCCGAGGCGTGCGCGAGGGGGTTGACGTCGTAGGCCACCGGGCTGACCGGGAGGTCGTGGCCGAGCGCGAGGACCGACACCCGCAGGAAGTGCGTGATGCCCCACACGCTCCCGGTCTGCACCACGCCGACGGCGTCGGCGTCGAGCAGCTGCCGGTACTGCTCGAGCCCGGTGAGGTTCTCCCCCGTGGCCACCGCCCCGTGGATGCCCGCGACGACGGCGCGGTGCCCCGCCACGTCCCAGCGACGCACCGGCTCCTCGATCCAGGTGAGGTCGACCTGCTCCTCGACCCGGCGCGCGAGCCGCACCGCCTGGTGGCGGCCCCACGCCTCGTTCACGTCGTACATGATGGCGGGCTGGTCGCTGTTGACGCGCAGCACGTCCCGTACGGCGGCCAGCCGTTTCACGTCCTGGTCGACGTCGAGGCCGCCCTTCACCTTCGCGCCCGTGTACCCGCGTTCGGCCCACGGCTCGTAGAGGGCGGCCAGCTCGTCGTCGGCGAGGCCGTACTCCAGCCCCGAGGCGTAGGCGGGCACGAACCGGTCGGTCGCACCGAGCGTGCGCCACAGCGGCTCCTCCGCGAGCTTCGCCTTGAGGTCCCACAGCGCCATGTCCAGGGCACCGATGGTGCCGAAGGTCGCGCCGTGGTGGCCCGACTTGAAGACGAACGCGAGCATCCGGTCGTAGAGCGCGGTCACCGCTCGCGGGTCCTGTCCGTCGAGCGCGGGAAAGACCCGCTCGACGTCCGGGTGCGCACCGAGGCCTACCCCGGTCAGGCCGCCGTCGGTCTCGACCAGCACGATCGGGACCTCCGTGACACCACCGGCGACGATGCCGTTGACGTCGCCCACCGGGCGGCCCCAGCGGTGGACCGTGGTCAGGCTCCGGTACCCGGTGATTCGCATCGTGCTCCGCATCGTCGAGACAGCACGCTCGCAGGTTCCGCCAGCATGTCATTCATAACTTATGATACGAGTGACGATAGTACAACACTCGGCTACCCTCGGTCTGTCCGGCGGCACCCCGCCGGACCCGCCCACGATGGAGTCACCCACGACATGAACGCGACACCTGCGGCCGGTGCCGCCGTGCCCCGGCCCCAACGGCACCGGCCCCCGCTCGCCGCGGCTGTCATCAAGAGCCTGGTCGATGCGATAGTCATCGGCGACTACGCGCCCGGGTCGGCGCTTCCGCCCGCCGGCGTCCTCTGCGAGCAGTACGAGGTCAGCCGCACGGTGATCCGTGAGGCCACCACGACGCTGGCCGAGAAGGGCCTCGTCGCGACCCGGCAGGGCTGGGGCACCGTGGTGCTCGACCAGGAGCAGTGGAGCCTCCTGGACCCCCTGGTCCTGGACGCGCTCTTCCAGCGCGACGACCGCCTCGTCTACCTCGACAACCTCGTCGAGGTCCGGGCCACCCTGGAGTGCGCCATGGCGGCACGCGCCGCGAGCCGGCTCGACGCGGCGGACCGGACGGCGCTGTCGGCCAAGCTCGACGAGCTCGGCGGGCTGATGGACGACCCGACCGCCTACGCGGCCACCGACGTCGAGCTCCACGAGCTGATCCACCGTGCCTCGCAGGACGCGTTCGGCCGCGCGATCGTGTCGAACATCCAGGGCAAGGCGCTGCACACCCCGCAGTACAGCGGGCAGCCGACGCGCGAGGACCTCGAGCACACGCACGCCGGCCACCGGCGGATCGTCGCCGCGCTGCTCGACACCGACGCCGACGCCGCAGCGGACGCCATGCGCGACCACATCACGAGCTCCTGGGCGCGCCGCCGCCCGCAGGAGAGCTGACCCCTCGTCGAGTGCTGGTATAGGCACCTGATCTGTATGTACGCGCTGGTCAGAGGCGATTCGCCGTAGGGGGGACAGCCCCAGTCGACTGCGGCGGTGGGCACCATTCCGGGCCGCCGTGCCCGGAATCTAGGTTCGAGGTCATGGAGATCTCCAACCGTGAAAGGGCCGTCCATGTCCGTAGCTCTTGATTCCCCTGTCCCCATCGGGCGACCGTCGCCGGCACGCATGGGAGGGCCGGCGATCGGTGCCCTCGGCGTCCTGGCGCTCGCTCTGGGCACCCTGCAGACGGTGGTGGATCCCGCCCGCCCCATGCTGGAGCGCGAGCTGGGCATCGACTCGGCCGGGGCGGCGCTGATCGTCAGCACGCTGCTGATCACCGGCGCGATCGTCGCGCCCATCGCGGGCAAGCTCGGCGACCGCTACGGCGGAAAGCGAGTCCTGCTCGTGCTGATGGCGCTGGTCTCGGCCGGCGGTGCGGTGTCGAGCCTCGCACCGAACCTGCCGGTCCTGCTGGTGGGCCAGATGCTGCAGGGCGCGATGGTGGGTGCGCTGCCCCTGTCGTTCATCCTGGTGCGCAAGCACCTCCCGCCGGGACAGACGCAGGTGGCCATCGGCGTGGTCAGCGCGCTGTTCACCGCCGGCGGTGCGATCGGCACGCTGATTGCCGGGCCGCTGGCGGAAGGCCTGTCCTGGAACTGGATCTTCGCGGCGCCGACGATCGTGATCGTCGCTGCGACGGCGGTCGTGTCCCGGCTCATGCCGAACGACCCGCCGAGCGAGCAGGACACCGCGATCGACTGGCTCGGTGTGGCTCTGCTGAGTGCCACGCTGCTCGCCCTCATGCTCGGCCTCCTGATGGTGACCGATGGCAGCATGCCGCCCCTGGCGGTCGGTGGCGTCGTGGCGGTCGTCGCCGCGCTCGCCGCGGCGTGGGTGGCCGTCGAACGCCGGGCGGTCTCGCCGATGGTCGAGCTGCGCATGCTGGCAGCGCCGGCCATGTGGAGCGCGAGCGTGCTCACCGTCGCCATCGCCGCTATCTCCGCGATGCTGCAGACCGTCATCCCCAAGATGTTCGGGGTTGCCGGTGACGGTTACGGCTTCGGGCTCAGCACGACCGAGATCGGGCTGCTCATGATGCCCGCCACCATCGCAGGGGTGGTGGCAGGCTCGGTCGGCGGGCTGGCCGTGCAGCGCTACGGCGCGCGCGTCGTGGTGACAGCGAGCGTCGTCGTCACGGCGGGCGCCCTGCTCGCCCTTGCCCTGCTGCACGACGCGTCCTGGCAGCTCGTCGTCGTCCGGGCGCTTGCCGCCTTCGCCGGGAGCCTTGCCACCACGGCGCTGCTCGCCAGCACCGCTGTCGCCGTCGCCGCAGCGGACACCGGCATCGCCACCAGCCTGCTCGTGGTGGTCCGCCTGGTCGGGGCCGTCCTGGGCGGCCAGATCGCCGGCTCGGTCCTCGCGGCGGGGATCGACCCGGCGTCGGGAGAGCCGGCCGAGTCGGCCTTCGTCACAGGCTTCGTCGTCGCAGGCCTCGTCGCCGTGCTGTCGCTGCTCGTCGTTCGTCACCTGAAGAAGGGAGCTGAGGCATGACATCTCCGTGGAGCACACCGCAGCGCACCGTCCTGATCTCCGGGGCCAGCATCACCGGGCCCGCCCTGGCCTACTGGCTGCACCGGGCCGGGTTCGGGGTCACGGTCGTCGAGAAGGCGAGCGCCCCGCGCGGGGGCGGCTACCCGATCGACATCCGCGGCACGGCGATCGAGGTGGTTCGGCGCATGGGGATCCTGCCGCAGCTGCGGGACGCGCACGTCGACACCGGACGGTTCACCTTCCTGGACGCCGACGGCGGCCTGGTCGCCGCGCTCGGCGCGGACACCGTCGCGGGGAGCGTGCAGGGACAGGACCTCGAGGTACGGCGAGGAGACCTGACCGCGATCCTGTACGGGGCAGTCCGGGAGGACGTGGAGCTCCTGTTCGACGACTCCGTCGACACCCTCGACCAGTCCGGGCCAGGGGTCGACGTCACCTTCCGCAGCGGCACGCGGCGCACGTTCGACCTGGTGCTCGGTGCTGACGGCATCCACTCACGCACCCGGGAGCTCCTGCTCGGCCCCGAGGAGCAGTTCGACCGCTACCTCGGCTACGCCGTCGCGGTGTGCACCGTCCCCAACACGTTCGGGCTCTCCCGTGAGGTGGCGCTGTGGAGCACCCCGGGCCGGTCGGCGGCGCTCTACGCCACCGGGGACGGCGACGAGCTGAACGCCTTCCTCACCTTCCACCAGCCCGAACGGCCGCTGGCCGCCCTGCGTGACCCGCAGGCCCGGTGGGACCTGGTCGCGAGGACCTTCGCGGGGGCCGGCTGGGAGGTCCCCGGCATCGTGGGGGCCATGCGGCACGCGGACGACCTGTTCTTCGACGTCGTCAGCCAGATCCGCATGCCTACCTGGTCGAACGGCCGGGTGGCGCTGGCCGGCGACGCGGCCTACGCACCCTCGTTCCTGACCGGGCAGGGCTCCAGCCTCGCGCTGGTCGGGGCCTACATGCTCGCCGACTCCCTGACCAGGCACAGTGATCACGCGGCGGCCTTCGCCGCCTACGAACGCGACACCAGGGAGTTCGTGACGATGAACCAGGCGCTGGTCGACAACGGCGGGGCACGGCTCTTCCCCACCACCGCCGAGGCCCTGGAACGACGCAACGCCATGCTCCGTGGCCTGGCCGCCATGCCCGCGACGACCCCACCGCCTGCCCACTCCGCGCTCGTGCTGCCGGAGCTCGCCCCGACCCCCTGACGCCTGTCTGGCGCACGTGCAGCGCCCGGCTGTGAACCACGGCCGGGCGCTGCTCACGTCTCGGGCTCGATGAGGCTATCCGCGGCGCGGCGCCGCCTGGGCCGGCAGGGTCACGGCCACCAGCGTGGGCCCGCCGACCGGGCTGGACACCTCGAACGTGCCGTCAACGGACCGCACCCGCTCGGCCAGACCGGCCAGACCGGACCGGAGGCCGGAGCCGTCGGGCGGCACCACGCTCGCGCCGCCGCGCCCGTCGTCGTGCACCTGGATACCGACGGCGCCGGCCGCACCGGTTCCGAAGCGCTCCACCAGCACGCGCACGCCCGACGCGCGGGCGTGCTTGGCGGTGTTGGTGACCAGCTCCGCGATCGTGAAGTAGGCGATGGACTCGATGGCCGGCGCCAGCCGCCCGCTCGCCTCGACCCGCGGGTCCACCTCGACGGTGACCGGCAGCGGAGCCCGTGCGGCCAGCGTCGCGAGCGCGACCGCGAGGCCGTCGTCGAGCGCTGGCGGGTGGATGCCACGGGCGAGCTCGCGGAGCTCGACGAGCGCTTCCTTGGTCGAGGTGTGCGCGGTGTCGAGCAGCTGGGCGGCCTCGCGCGGGTCGCCCTGCCGGGCGAGCTGTTCCTTCGCCTCGCCGAGCTGCATGGCGACGGCGACCAGGCGGGCCTGCGTGCCGTCGTGCAGGTCGCGCTCGATGCGGCGCAGGCGTGCGTCGGCGTCGTCCACCGTCCCCGCGCGCGAGGCCTCCAGCTCCGCGACGCGCACGCTCGCGCGGGTCGGGCTGAGCAGGGCGACGGCGAGAACCCGGATCAGGGCGACGAACAGCCACTGGACCCACGGCCACAGGAACAGCAGCACGAGGCCGCCGAGCGCGATCACGAGCTGGCCGAGGGCCGTGCCTGCGAGCTCCCCACCGCGGTACCACGTGCCGTCGCTCGCCTGCTCCAGCGGCAGGAACCGGTGCCAGTACCAGAAGGTGAGGCCGCCCAGCCCTGTGCACAGGAAGACCGTGCTCACCAGGAAGCTGACGACGGTGGCAGGGAACGAGACGATCATGAACAGCACGGCGCGCCAGCCGACGGGGTCGCCGATCATCGAGCCGAGGGTGCGCCAGAAGCCCAGCCGTCGGCGCACGTACGGCGCGGGCGGGGTGATGTCGACGTCGAGCAGGTTGCGTACCAGGCCGCGATAGGTCGCGCCCCAGCCACGCCCACCGAGGACGACGCCGCCGGCGACGAACAGGCCGACGACGGTCACGGCGGTCCCGACCGTCAGCGCGACCGACAGGATCCCGTACGCGAGGGCGAACGGCGCGAGCAGCAGCACGAGCCACAGGAACCCGTACTGGCGCCAGGTACGGCTCGCGAAGGGCGCGTTCAGGAAGCGCACGTCACTCTGGACGGTGCCGACTGCCTGCCGGTTGAGGGCCATGGTTGTCATGCTCCCAGGTTCGGGCGTGCGGGCCGTCCCCGACATGGGGTGCACCGCCGAGCCGTGGGGGGATGTCCCCCCGCTCCGCGAGCCTCGCGGGTATCAGCGGGTCGAGGCGTTCGAGGCCGGCCGGGACCGGGACTGCCGACGCTCTCCCACGATCACCAGCCGACGGCGGCGGGCCGGGTACGGCAGCGGGTGGGCCACCATGAACGCGGCACTCGCGCAGACCAGCTCCTTGTACCCGGCGGCGAGGCGCCCGCTGGGGGCGGCGGGCTTGGCCCGGTCGTCGGCCGTGACCAGCTGGATGACGGCGTCGTGTCGGCCGAGGCTGATGCACTGGTGCACGTAGCCGAGCGGCATGTTCGGAAGCTTGCCGCCGGTCAGGCGCGCGACGACGGAGTCGGCAGCCTGCCAGGCCATCGGGATGCCCGAGGCGCAGGACATCCGCAGGGGCGTGCCCAGAGGGCCGTCGGCCAGCGCGGCGTCGCCGACGGCGTAGACGTCCGGGTGCGAGACGGACCGCATGGTGTCGTCGACGACGATCTGGCCGCTCTCCGACACCTCCAGCGCCGTGGCGGCGGCGATCGGGTGCACGGCGAACCCTGCGGTCCAGACGGTGACGTCCGCAGGGATCGCGGCGCCGTCGCGGGTCAGCACCTCTGCGGCGCCCACCTGCTCGACATGCGCGTGCTCGTGGACCGCGACACCGAGGCGGCCGAAGGTCGCGCGCAGATGCCGCTGCCCCGCCGGCGAGAGCCAGTCGCCCAGTCCGCCGCGGACCGCCAGGGCCACCTCCAGGTCCCCACGGGCCTCGGCGATCTCGCTGACCGCCTCGACACCGGTCAGGCCGCCCCCGACCACCACCACGCGTCCGCCGGGGGCCAGCTCCCCCAGGCGCTCGCGCAGCCGGAGCGCACCCGGCCGTCCGGCGACGTCGTACGCGTGCTCGGCGACGCCGGGCACCCCGCGCCGGTCCAGCGAGCTGCCGAGGGCGTAGACGAGCGTGTCGTACCCCAGCTCGTCGGAGCTGCCCGCGCTGCCGACGCCGTCCGCGCCGGCGGCCGCCGTCAGGGCTACGGTCCGGCGGTCGACGTCGACGGCGGTGACCCGGGCGACGCGCAGGGTGGCCCCCGTACCGGCGAGCACGTCGCGCAGCGGCCGCTGCCGCAGCTCCTGGCCGGCGGCCACCTGGTGCAGGCGGACCCGTTCGACGAAGTCCGGCTCGGCGTTGACCAGGGTGACGTCCACGTCGTCGGCGTGCAGGCGCCGCGCGAGGCGGCCGGCGGCGGACGCCCCGGCGTATCCGGCTCCGAGAATCACTATGCGGTGCTTCATGAGTCCATCAGCTCCTGTCGTGCGGTGACTGTGCTCCCTGAACCGGGTGGCCGCCCGGTCCCTGACACCCGCACGTGTGACGGTGGTCACCCACCGCCCGGAGCCCGCTTCACCAGCTGAGCAGGGGCTCGCCGTGCTCCGATGCCGCCCACTGGCGCGCCGCGCGGCCCAGCTTGTCCGGGTTGACCTGGCTGAGCACCGCGGAGATGCCCTCGGTGGTCGCCTCGAGGGTCATGACGCCGACCAGCTCGCCGTGCACGACCGCGACCAGCGCAGGGCGGCCGTTGGCCGTCCACGCGTAGAGGTCCGGGCGCCCGCCGACGAGCGCCCACTTGGCCTCCGCCGGCCGGAACAGCCCGCGCAGGAACTGGGCGACGGCCGCCGCACCGAAGAACGGCTTGCGGCGCGCCGGGATCTTGCCGCCGCCGTCGCCCATCCCCATCACGTCCGAGGTCAGGAGCCGCACCAGCGGCTCTGTCCGGCCGCTCGTGGCGGCCGCGAGGAACTCCGCCACCACCTGCCGGGCCGCGGCCTGGTCGACGGCGGCGCGGACCCGCTCGGTGGCCAGGTGCTGCTTGGCGCGGTGGAGGATCTGCTGGCTGCCGACCTCCGTGATGTCGAGCATCTCGGCGATCTCCGCGTGCGTGAGGGCGAACGCCTCCCGCAGCACGTAGACCGCCCGCTCGTTCGGCGTGAGGCGCTCCATCAGCACGAGCATCGCCGTCGACACGGAGTCGCGCTGCTCCGCGGTGTCGGCCGGGCCGAGCATCGAGTCACCGCCCAGCACCGGCTCGGGCAGCCACTGGCCGACGTAGACCTCGCGCCGGGACCGCGCGGACCTGAGCTGGGTGAGGCACAGGTTGGTCAGGACCCGGGTCAGCCACGCCTCCGGCACCCTGATCTGCTCGCGGTCGGCAGCCGCCCAGCGCAGGAACACCTCCTGGGCGACGTCCTCGGCCTCCGCGGCCGATCCCAGCAGGCGGTACGCGATGGCCTCGAGGCGCGGCCGGAAGCTCTCGAAGGCCTCCACCTCGTCCTGCCGAAGCGGCTCCTTGGTCATGACCAGACCCTACGATGCCGCCACGGGAGCCTCGGCCGGGCGTGGCAGGTCGAGGTGCACGGTGAGGCCGCCGTCCGCGTTGGGGTGCAGCGCGAGCGTGCCGTCGTGCGCCGTGGCGACGGCCGAGACGATGGCGAGGCCGAGGCCGTGGCCCGACCCGCGCGTGAGGGAGCGCCCCGCCCCACGCACGAAGGGCTCGGTGAGCGCGTCCAGCGACTCACGAGGCACCTGCCGGCCGGTGTTGGTGACGGTGACGCACGCCCGGTCGTGGTCGGTGGCGACCCGCACGATGGCGTGCCCCGCCGGCACGTTGTGCCGGATCGCGTTGCGTACGAGGTTCGTGACTGCCTGGCGCAGCAGGACCGCGTCGCCAAGGGCCACGCACGGCGGGCCGACGGCGATGAGGTCGACGTCGGCGGCGACCGCCTCGTCGGCCAGGTCCGCCGCCACGTCGTGGGCCATGGCGGTCAGGTCGACGGGTGCTCGGGCCGCGGTGCCGGATTCCGCGTCAGCGAGGTCGAGGAGCGCGTCGACGGTCTCGACGCTGGCGCGGTTGACCTCGCCGACGCGTTCGGCCAGCCGGCGCAGCTCGGCCCGGTCAGCACCGGGGTCGGCGAGGGCCACGTCGATCATGGTCTTGGTGGTGGCCAGCGGGGTGCGCAGCTCGTGGGAGGCGTTCGCGGCGAACCGGCGGTGGGCGGCGAACGAGCGTTCCAGCGACGCGAGCATGCGGTCGAAGGTGTCGGCGAGGTCGTGGATCTCGTCGGCAGGCCCGCCGAGGCCGATGCGGTGGTCGAGGGTGCCGGTGGAGGCCCGGTTGGCCGCGGCGTTGATCACGGCGAGCGGCTTGATGATGCGTCCGGCCAGGAGCCAGCCGACGGTGCCGCCAAGCACCGCGAGCAGGACCAGTGCCACGACCGACGCGGTCAGCAGGTTGTCGAGGAAGTCGTCGACCGTCTGGATCTCGATGGCCTGCGTCGGTCCCGACGCCCCGATGGGGGTGGCAGGTTGGAACTCAGCGGAATCGAGGCGGCGAGCCGGCGCGATCTGGTAGCTCGGGACGAAGCGCATGTACAGGTAGACGATGGCGATCAGCACCGCGCCGCACCCGGTGATCAAGCCTGCGTAGCTGAGGGTGAGCCGGGCGCGGATCGTCAGCCGCCTGATCCCCATCTCAGGCACCGAACCGGTAGCCGGCGCCCGGCACCGTCCGGATGACCCACGGCTCGCCGAGACGCCTGCGCAGGTTGGAGATGGTGACCCGGATCGTGTTGGTGAACGGGTCGGTGTTGGCGTCCCAGGCGCGCTCCAGCAGGGCCTCGGCGCTGACCACCCCGCCGTCGGCGTTCATCAGCACCTGGAGCACCGCGAACTCCTTGGGACTGAGCCGGACCAGCCGGCCGTCGCGGTAGACCTCGCGCCGGAACGCGTCGAGCCGGACGCCATGGGCCTCGACCACCGGGGGCCGTGCGGGCTGGGTGCGGCGTTCGAGCGCGCGCAGCCGGGCGACCAGCTCGGGGAACTCGAACGGTTTGAGCAGGTAGTCGTCAGCCCCCAGCTCGAACCCGGCCACGCGGTCGCCCAGGGAGCGCGCCGCCGTGAGCATCAGCACCCGCACCTCTGGATGGTCCCTCGCGAGCCGCGCGCAAACCTCGTCGCCGTGGATGCCGGGCAGGTCACGGTCGAGGACCACGACGTCGTAGCTGCTCCCTGCGACCGCCTCGAGGGCAGCGGCGCCGTCGTGGACGACGTCGGCGGCGATGGTCTCGCGACGCAGGCCCACCCGGACGGCGTCGGCGAGATATGGCTCGTCCTCGACGATCAGCACGCGCACTGCGGGGCCTCCAGGCACAGGTCGAAAGACGGGTCAGGCAGGAATGCGGAACTCGGACAGGCAATCACATCGAGGGTTGGGAAAACGTAAAGGAAACCCTGAACACCCTGACAACGCCTCCGGTGCTCGACTTGGCGGCGTCCACGGACAGCCCGTGGCACCGACCGAAGGATCACCCATGACGACCTACCTGACCTCGAGGCTCACCGCGGCGGCACTGGCGATCCCGCTGCTGCTGGGCGCCCTCGCCGCGTGCGGTACCAGCGACGACACACCGGACGCCGGCGGCGGTACGGACGGCGGTACGGGCAGCGACACGTCGTCGTCCCAGTCCTTCGACGACTACCAGCTCGCGTTCGCTTCCTGCATGCGTGACCAGGGCGTCGACATGCCCGACCCGAACACGGACGGCTCGGTCGAGGCGCAGGCGGGCGACGGGTTCATGGAGGCGGCCGAGACGTGCCAGGCCGAGCTGGGCGAGCCGCCGGCCGCTCCCGGTGCCGGTCCGCAGCAGTCGGAGGAGGAGATGCGAGCAGAATGGCTGAAGATCGCCGCGTGCTTCCGCGACCAGGGCCACGACGTCCCGGACCCGGGGCCCGGCGAGACGATCACCATCCCCATGGACGCCCCTGAGGCGGTCCTCGAGGAGTGCGCGCCCGAGGGCATCGGCGGCTCCACCGGCGCAGGTGGCAGCTGATGGCGGCGACCGAAGAGTCCGGCGCCGCCCCGGGACGGCCACGACGTCGGCGGCGGCGGGCAGTGGTCGGGCTGATAGCCGTAGCGGCAGCAGCAGCAGGCGCCGGCTTCGGGATCCACGCGTTCGCGAGCTCTGCAAACCAGCAGGACGACACGGCCAAGAACTTCCAGGGCGACACCGACGAGGTCGTCCTCGGCGACCTGGAGGGCAGCACCACCGCGGCGGGCACCCTGCGGTTCTCCGACCCGCGCACCATCCAGACTGCCCTCGCGGGAGTCGTGACCAGCCTGCCGAAGGCCGGCTCGGTCGTGAGCCAGGGCGAGCGGCTCTACGCGGTCGACGACGCCCCGGTGTTCCTGCTGCGCGGCAAGCTGCCCGCCTGGCGCGACTACGTCTCCGGGATGAGCGACGGGCCGGACGTGCGCCAGCTGGAGGAGAACCTCCGCGAGCTCGGCCACTTCGATGCCGAGCCCGACGAGGACTTCGACTGGACCACCACCGAGGCGATCATGGACTGGCAGGAGGCGGGCGATCTGAGGCGCACCGGCGAGCTGGTCCTCGGGTCGGTCCTGTTCGCAAGGGGTGACCTGCGCATCGGTACGCTGACGGCGAGCATCGGGAGCCAGGCCGGCCCCGGTGCCGAGCTGTTCGAGACGACAGGTACCGGTCAGGTCGTGAGCGTGGACCTGGGGCTGGACGACCAGCAGCTCGCCGTCATCGGCAACCCGGTCACGGTGCGCCTCCCCGGTGGGAAGGAGACGGCCGGGACCATCACCTCGGTCGGCACCCCGACGGAGACCGAGGACTCCACCGGACAGGCGAAGACGGTCATCCCCGTCGTCGTCTCGCTGGACTCCCCGAAGGAGGCGGCAGCCTTCCAGGAGGCCACGGTGAGCGTCGACATCCCCAGCGAACGGCGCAAGGACGTGCTCTCGGTGCCCGTGGGGGCTCTCGTCGCGATCACGCCCCAGCAGTTCGGTATCGAGGTGGTCGACCCGGACGGCTCGACGCACCAGGTCCCCGTGACCACCGGGCTGTTCGCCGGTGGCCGCGTGGAGGTCTCCGGCGACGACGTCGAGGCCGGCCAGCGAGTGGTGGTGCCCCAGCGATGACCGCCACTGCTGCTGCCCTGCCCGCCCGCCCGGTGAACCCGCTCGTCGCCCTCGACGACGTCCAGCGTGCCTACGGCGAGCCACCGGTCCTGGCCTGCGCGGGAGTGAGCCTGCGGATCATGCCCGGTGAGCTGGTCGCGATCGTCGGGCCCAGCGGGTCCGGCAAGTCGACGCTGCTGAACCTGATCGGCACGCTGGACCGCCCCACCGCGGGTGTCGCACGCATCGACGGCCTGGACGTCGACGACCTTGACGACCGGTCCCTCTCGGCCCTGCGGGCGTACCGCATCGGGTTCGTGTTCCAGCAGTTCCACCTCGCCGAGGGCGTCACCGCGCTGGACAACGTCGCCGACGGTCTCCTGTACACCGGTGTCCCGCGCGCAGAACGTCGTCGGCGGGCCGCCGAAGCGCTGGAGCGTGTCGGGCTGGGCCGGCGGCTCGACCATCACTCGAACCAGCTCTCGGGCGGCGAGCGCCAGCGGGTCGCGATAGCCCGCGCCGTCGTCGGGGACCCGCCGCTGCTGCTGGCCGACGAGCCCACCGGCAACCTCGACACCGCCTCGGGTGCCGCGATCGTCGAGCTGCTCCACGAGCTCAACGCCCAGGGCACGACGGTCGTGGTGATCACCCACGACGCGGAGCTGGCCGGGCGGCTCCCGCGCCGGATCGCCCTGCGGGACGGGCGCGTGGTCAGCGACTCGACCGGCATCGGGGAGCCGAGATGAGCACCGTCACCGCTCCCCCGCCCGGGACGACGAGCCGGCCGCCGGACGGACGCCTTCCGGCCAGGTCGCGTCTGCTCGGCCAGGACGTGGTGCGACTCGGCACCACGGGGCTGCGTGCGCGGCCGACCCGCGCGGTGCTCTCCGCGCTGGGGATCGCCATCGGCATCGCCGCGATGGTCGCCGTGGTGGGCATCTCGTCGTCCAGCCAGGCCCGGCTGAACGACCAGCTCGCGCAGCTCGGCACGAACCTCCTGACCGCGCAGGCCGGCACGAGCATCACCGGGGAGCAGACCGCTCTGCCGCCCGACACCCTCGGCAAGGTGCGGCGGGTCGACGGGGTCGAGAGCGCGAGCAGCACCGCGCTCGTGCCGGAACCTGTCTACCGCAGCTCGCTGTCGGACCCGGACGCGACCGGCGGGATCGCCACCATGGCCGCCGACCAGAACCTGCTCGGCGTGGTCTCCGGCCAGGTCGGCTCAGGGGTCTGGCTCAACCCGGCCACCGAGCGCTTCCCTGCGGTGGTGCTCGGCAGCGTCGCCGCCGAGCGGCTGGGCGTGACCTCGCCCGGCACCCAGGTCTGGCTGGGCGGCACCCACTTCACCGTGGTCGGCATCCTGGACCCGGTCGCGCTGGCTCCCGAGCTGGACTCCGCCGCGCTCATCGGTGCGGACGTCGCCACCGACCTGTTCGACTTCGACGGCAGCCCCACCACGATCTACGAGCGCTCGGCCGACGAGGCCGTCGAGGACGTCCGCGTGCTGCTGGCCCCGACGATCGCACCGGAGGCACCGGGCGAGGTCGAGGTGTCCCGGCCGTCGGACGCCCTCGCCGCGCGCACCGCCGCCAACCAGGCGTTCACCGGCCTGCTGCTCGGGCTCGGGTCGATCGCGCTGCTCGTCGGCGGGATCGGCGTGGCCAACACCATGATCATCTCGGTGCTCGAGCGCCGGCGGGAGATCGGGCTCCGGCGCTCCCTCGGGGCCACCCGGCGGCACATCCTGGTCCAGTTCCTGGCCGAGGCGCTGCTGCTCTCCGCTCTGGGCGGCCTCTTCGGGAGCGCCTTCGGGGCGGGCGCCACCGCGATCATGGCCGGCATCAACGGCTGGCCGTTCGCCCTGCCGCCGGCCGCGATCGTGGTAGCCGTCACGGCGACCCTCGTCATCGGCGCCGTAGCCGGCCTCTACCCGGCGGTCCGCGCGGCCCGGACGCCCCCGACGGCGGCCCTCGCCTCCTGACCCGATCCGTTGAGTGCCGGCTGTCTGCGTCTTTCCGACCCCGGAGAGCGCGGACAGCCGGCGCTCAGCCGGCGGTCACCGGTTGGTGAGGAAGCCGTCCAGGGCTGGGAGGTCGTCGGTGTTGATGTGGTCGACGCCGGCGTCGGCGAGCTCCGTCCACATCGCCTCGCGCGCCGCGCCCGGCTGGTCGGGCGTCGCCCAGAACCGGACGCGGTGGCCCGCTGCGTGCGCCTGGTTCACGAACGCGTGCAGGCGCTCCCGCTCGGCCGCGGGCATCTCGCCATCACCCTGCCACGTGAACAGCTTGGTCCAGTTGTCGCTGACCAGCGGCATCAGGCTCGCCGGGAGCCCCGAGCCCAGGTCGCCGGAGCGTCCGTCGTAGAACGCGTACCGCACCGCCTGCGACCGCATCGTCTCCAGCGGCCGGTTGCCGCTGATGACGGCGGTGACGGGGCCGTCATGGACCCGGCCGTGCACGGCGCGAGACATGATCGCCCTGTGCTCGGCGAGCGCCTCGTGGATCTCCGCGTACGTGGACTCCCCGTCCGACTTGATGTCGATGAGGAGCTGCAGGCTGCCGTCCCAGCCGGGGTAGACGCTGCGGCCGCGCCCGCGCGCCAGGTCCCGCAGCGGGTCGAGGTAGAGGCTCTCCAAGGTTCGGGCGGGGTCCACGTCGACGAGGTCGTGCGCGACGAGCAGCTCGCCGTCGACCAGCCAGACGTCCGCCTCGACGCTCGTGAAGCCGTGGGACAGCGCGTCGTGGAGCGGGCGGTCGTGCTCGTAGTCGTTGTGGGCGTGCGCGGCGTCGTGCGGCTCGCCCAGGTCGGCGCCGCCCCCGGGCAGCGTGGCCGACGCCGGCGTGGCCAGCCCCGCGAGCAGGGTGGCGGCCGCGAGGGCCGCTCCGATGGTGGTTCGTACGCGCATGGTTGTCTCCTTGTGACTGCCGGGTGGGCTGCCTGCTGAGGCCATGCAAGCGCCGTGCGCTGACGGGCGGGTGAACTCCGCGCGACCGTGGCCCGTCGGCGAACCGAACCGCGTCGGCCGGTCCGCCGGCGCCGGCCGGGCAGGTCGCTCCGTCTCGGAGGGTGCCAGGTGGGCCGGCTCAGGCGGTCGTGAGGAGGGGATGAATTCGTGTCAAAACCCTGTCCGAGCCTGGCACCCTGTGCAAACATGCGACACCGGGGCGGCCACCCGGGGCCCGTTCGTCCGTTCGATCGGGGAGTCAGAGGATGCTGCAGAGCCTGGGGATGTCCGGTACGGCCGAGTCGGTCTACCTGCAGATGCTGAGGGACCGCGACGCGGGGCCGGACCGGATCGCGGACGCGCTCGGGATCGACGAGGCGCAGGTCCACGACGCGCTGGACGAGCTGTCCCGCCTGATGCTGGTCGAGGACTCCTGGGCCGGTGACGACGGGCTTCGTCCGGTCAGCCCGGAGGTAGGGCTCGCCGCACTGCTCGCCAGGGAACAGGCGGACGTCGCGCGGCGCAACCAGGAGATCGAGGAGGGCCGGGTCGCGCTCGCCCGCCTCGTCTCCGAGCTGCAGAACGTGCGCAAGGGCCCGGACGTCGAGGTCCTCGAGACCGCTGCGGAGGCGAGGGACCGCCTGGCGACGCTCACGGAGCAGTGCACGCAGGACCTGTGCACCTTCGTGCCGACCCGTGCGACGTCGTCGCGTGCGCTGGAGTCGAGCCGTGCGCTGAGCGAGACGCTCCTGGAACGCGGCGTCCGGATGCGCACCGTCTACCTGGAGAGCATCCGCAACGACCAGCCGACCTGGGACCACGCGACCTGGCTGCGCAACAACGGGGCAGAGGTGCGGCTGGCCGCGACCGTCCCGGTCCGCCTGCAGATCATCGACCAGGACCACGCGATGGTGCCCCTGACCGACACCGAGTCGGGTTCCGGAGCTGTCGTGATGACGTCCCCCGGCGTCGTGGCCGCCCTCATGGCCCTGTTCACCCAGACCTGGCGTTCGGCCACCCCGCTGGGCGCGGACCGCCGGCACGACGACGACGGCCTGTCGGTGCAGGAGCACGAGCTGCTCCGGCTGTGGGCCAAGGGAGCTACCGACGAGGCAGCCGGCCGCAGGCTCGGGGTGTCCCTGCGCACGGTGCGCCGCCTGAGCAGCGGTCTCATGGAACGGCTGGACGCCTGCAGCCGCTTCCAGGCGGGAGCGCTGGCGCTGGAGTGCGGCTGGCTGGATCCGGCGGACCTCAGCTGATTCCGGCCGGGCTGGAGACTCTGACCGTACCCAGCCTCCAGCCCGGCAGCTCGAGGGAGTCGGCAGCGGCGAGCACCAGCCGGCACCCGGTCGCTGCCGCCTGGTCCAGCGGGACCAGGAGAAAGAGCACCACACCGAAGCCTGCGGGCAGCGGGCCGACGTAGACGTGCCTCAGCTCGTCCTGCGGGACGGCTACGGCCCGGACCGCCTCGGCGACCTGCGCCGACGTGGTCCAGGCCGCGGTGCGTGGGGCCTCGACGACGATCCTGACGATGCGCATCGATCGTCAGGGTTGGGCGGAGGTGGGCGGAGCCGACTCCCACTGGGGGTCCGACTCCCACTGCGGGTCGGACGCGCTCGCCACGCCCTGGCCCGCGGCGGTGAGCAGGACGGCGGTCACGACGACGGCGGTAGCGCGCTGGAGGACGTTGAGCTGCACGATGATTCTCCGTCTCGACGGGGGCTTCTTGGCTTCTGCCTTGATCCTTTCCCGCCTCTCGGTACGCAACAAGGGATGCGGGCTGTCACGAAAGTGCCCCAGCAATCCCTGCCGCGACAACAAGAAATGGCACGGTCCTGCCACCGGAGGCGGTGGCAGGACCGTGCCATCTGCTCAGTTGCGCGCCAGGATCACATGTTCACGCGGATCCCGAAGTCACCGCCGTACACGTTGGTCACGTGCACGCTGGTCGAGGTGCGTGGTGATGATGCCTCGACCATCTGGCCATTTCCTAGATATATGGCGACGTGATAGGTGCTCGACCAGCCGCCCCACATGATGAGGTCGCCGCGCCGCAGGTTGCTCATCGAGACCTTCGTGCCCTTGCTGAGGTGCGCACCGGTGTACGTACCGATGTCGACGCCAGCGCCCTGCCAGAACGCGTACTGCGTCAGGCCGGAGCAGTCGAAGCCGTACCGGCTCCGGTCGTCGTAGCCACCAGGGCTGCAGCAGACGCCGTAGGTCGGGCCGTACTTGTTGCCGCCGCCCCACGAGTAGGTGTAGCCCTGACCGGTCTGCGACAGTGCGGCCTGGATGACCCGTTCGACCTTCTGTGCGTAGTCACCGCTGGTGTCCCCACCGCCGCCACCGCCGCCGCCACCCTCGGAGACAGGGCACTCGGAGCTCGTGACGAACTTGTGGGAGGCGTTGTTGTTGTACAGCGTGCCGTTCAGCTGCCCCTTGAAGCCGGCCGCAACCTCCTGCGCGGAGCCGCCGTAATAGCTGTTGAAGTAGATGCAGACCGTCTTGCTGGACCGGTTCCACACGGACGCGGCGTTGTTCTTGATGCACTCGCCCTGGCCGGAGCCCGCACCCTTGAAGTCGTAGCACGACGGCTGCGTGGTGCCGTAGTCACCGACCGAGTCGGTGAAGTCCGAGATCGAGCCTGCGTTGCCGCTGTTGTAGTAGTAGCAGAGCTCACCGCTCTCGCAGGTACCGCTGCGCGAACCGCTGCCGGGTGCGGTCGCGCCGACGAACTGGTGCGAGGCGTTGTTGTTGTAGACGGTGCTGTTGAGCTGGCCCTTGAAGCCCGGCGCCACGTCCTGGTACGAGCCTCCGTAGTTGCTGTTGAAGTAGACGCGGACGGCCTTGCTCGACCGGTTCCAGACGGATGCGGCGTTGTTCTTGATGCACTCGCCCTGGCCGGCACCAGCGCCCTTGAAGTCATAACAGGTGGGCTGTGCGTCACCGTAGCTGCCGGCGGACTCGGTGAAGTCCGAGATCGACCCTGCGTTCCCGCTGTTGTAGTAGTAGCAGAACTCGCCGCTCTCGCAGGTGCCGCTGCGTGCACCGGTGTCCGTGCCGGCGGTCCCGACGAGCTGGTGCGAGGCGTTGTTGTTGTACAGCTCCGCGCTGAGCTGGCCCTTGTAGCCCGCGCCGATGTTCTGGTACATACCGCCGTAGCCGGTGTTGAAATACACACGCACGGTCTCGCCGGTCCGGTTCCACACCGAGGCAGCGTTGTTCTTGATGCACTCGCCCTGACCGGAGCCCGAACCCTTGAAGTCGTAGCACGACGGCTGCGTGGTGCCGTAGTCATCGACCGAACCGGTGAAGTCCGAGACAGACCCTGCATTGTCGCTGTTGTAGTAATAACAGAACTCGCCGCTGTCGCAGTTCCCGTCACGTGCCGCGGCGGACGCGGGGGCCGCCACACCCACCACGGCCGCCAGCATCGAGGCCATCAACGCGAAGACCGCGAGAAGCGCAGACGCTCTTCTCATCACCATTTCTCCCTCCACCAGGTCGCAGAGCGACCCGCATCTCCTGCCGGTTCGGGATCCCGCACCGGATAGGAAGATGTTGGCAATCAGCCTCAAGTGCCGGGAAGTGGGAGAAAGGTGCCACGCCTGCTTGGTGCCGCCCCGGGACAGCGGTCAGGATCGTGGCCGCAAGGTGCGACGTCCACGCCTGGCACCTCGGGGCCACCCACCCGAGGGCACACGCCTGACCACCCCGTGACTTTTAAGGGATATGTCTTGAATGATCCAAGCGGATTCAGTACTGTATCGGTAAACCTACCGCTGCTCGAAGACATGTCGCGACACCGATGTTAGCGCTCACACAGCAAGGTTCCACGCAGGCGGCTCCCCTGAGCCGCGGCGCTGATCACGCCGCAGGTAGGGCACCACGCACGCCACGGCACCGCCCTCGCGGGCCGGTGCCCCGACAGATATAGGAGCGAAGGATGAAGAGGTCCATCGCAAGTCTCGCGCTGGGGCTGGCCGCAACACTGGTACTGGCCTCGGCCACGGTGCTGCCGACCGCCGACGTCCCGGCCGCCGCCGCGGCGGACGGCAACCTGCTCGTGAACGGCGAGCTGGAGAACGGCACGACCGGCTGGTCGGCGTTCGGCGCCGGGACGCTGACGTCCAGCACGAACCCGGTCCACGCGGGCGGCCGTTCCCTCGCACAGACGGGCCGCACCGCCTCGTGGAACGGCCCCGCCCAGACCGTCACGCCGTCGCTGACGAACAACGCCAGCTACACGGCGAGCGTGTGGGTGCGGTCCCAGAGCGGCTCCCCGACCGGCCGCGTCACGCTGCGCGTGACCGCGGGCGGCACGACGAGCTATGTCAACCTGGCCCAGGGGGCGGTGAGCTCCTCCGGCTGGACGCGACTGACCGGCACCGCGAACGTGTCCTGGTCGGGCACCCTGTCGTCCGCCGCGTTCTACGTGGAGACGGCGGCCGGTACCGACGGCCTCTACATCGACGACGCCTCGCTCACGAGCAGCTCCGCCGCGGCCTGCGACCTGCCGTCGACCTACCGCTGGACATCGACGGGCGTCCTGGCCAACCCGAGGTCGGGCTGGGTCGCGCTCAAGGACTTCACCACGGCGCCGTACAACGGCAAGCACCTCGTCTACGCGACCACGCACGACACCGGCACGTCCTGGGGCTCGATGAACTTCAGCCTCCTCGACAGCTGGTCGGACATGGCCGGCGCCAGCCAGAACCAGATGTCGTCGTCGACGGTGGCCCCGTCGCTGTTCTACTTCGCCCCGCGGAACATCTGGGTGCTCACCTACCAGTGGGGTCCGTCACCGTTCATGTACCGGACATCCAGCGACCCGAGGAACCCGAACGGGTGGTCGGCTGCGAGCCCGCTGTTCACCGGGTCGATCTCCGGCTCGGGCACCGGGCCCATCGACCAGGCGGTCATCGGCGACGGCACGAACATGTACTTGTTCTTCGCCGGGGACAACGGGAAGATCTACCGGGCGAGCATGCCGATCGGCAACTTCCCCGGCAGCTTCGGCAGCTCGTACGAGACCATCATGAGCGACACCACGAACAACCTGTTCGAGGCCGTCCAGGTCTACAAGGTCCAGGACCAGAACAAGTACCTCATGATCGTCGAGGCGATCGGCGCGAACGGACGGTACTTCCGCTCGTTCACGGCGAACAGCCTCTCCGGTTCGTGGACCCCGCAGGCCGCCACGGAGAGCAACCCGTTCGCCGGCAAGGCCAACAGCGGCGCCACCTGGACCAACGACATCAGCCACGGTGAGCTCATCCGCACCAGTGCCGGCCAGACCATGACGATCGATCCCTGCAACCTGCAGTTCCTGTACCAGGGCCGCTCCCCCAGCTCTGGCGGGGACTACGGGCTGCTCCCGTACCGGCCGGGCCTGCTCACCCTCCAGCGCTAGACCAGCGGAACGGCGCCGCACCCCTTGTGGCGCGGCGCCGTTCCCGTACGGACCCGGACGGCCCGGGTCTACCGCTCCTCGCACAGGGCGCTGATCGGGTTAGGTCCGTCCGCGGTGAGCAGGCCAAGGCGGTACGGCAGGTCACCGTAGCCACCGCCCTCGACGACGCCGTCGGGGTCGTAGCCCTGGAAGACCATCTGGAGCGGCTCGCAGGGGTCGATCGTCGGCGTCATGCCGCGCTGGGTGCGCAGGAGCTCGCCGTGCGAGACGTCGACCGACCACGGCTCGGTCTCGTAGCTGACGTTGTTCGACCGGGCGAACGGGTTCTCCGCCGTGTCCGCGAGGGGCACCCACTCGTCGCCGTCGGCGTCGGGCGAGTCAGCGGTCCACGACCGGTACAGGCGTGCGCCGTCGTCCCCGATCGCCTCCATCAGCAGGAGGTACTTGCCGGTCCCCCGGATCTTGTACAGGGCGCCGGCCTCGAAGAAGTCGAAGCGATCGGCCTCCTCACGCGCGATGACGGTGCTCTCGTCGTACCCGTTCGGGAAGTCCGCGACCGACGTCTCCGACCGATAGAGGTGACCGTTGTCGTCGGAGGAGAACAGGTAGCACTTCCCACGGTCGCAGATGTTCCAGAAGTCGAGCCAGTAGCCGTTGCCGATGTTGTCCTGGATGATCTGTGGCATGCCCGAGTAGAAGTGCTTCGGCGCGCTCCACGAGGTGGGGTCGCTGATGTCCTCGGTGGTCGAGTACGCGGCGTTCCCGTCCTGGTAGACCAGGTACCAGAGCTGCTGCGGCTCGAACCAGAACACCTGCGGCGCGGCCCGGTACCCGGGGCCGACAGCAGTCTCGTCCAGGTAGTGGATCGGCGCGGTGTCGGCCTCCGACCAGTCGGTGAAGCTCTTGTAGGCCATGTGCCAGCCCTTGCCCTCGCCGGGCGTGGTCGTCATGAACACGTGGTACTTGCCGCCGGACCGGACGACGCTCGGGTCCTTGACCGCCACCGATTCGTGCTCCTGGTCGGGCATGGGCGTGATCACCGGATCGCGGGTGGTCCAGCGGAACGACGGCGTGCCCGACGCCGTCGGCCCGGCGGCCTGAGCAGCCGGGCGCACCGGGGAAGCCGGCGGCGGCGGTTCGGCCGGTCCCGCCTGCGCGACGGGCGCGAGCCCTGCCAGGACGGCGATCGTGGCGGTGGCGACTGCTGCCTTGGCGAGGCGGACGGTGGTGCGGAACCTTCTGGTCATCTGCGTGCTCCCTTGCACGAGTGCGGTCCGGTCGCCAGGACTTTAACGGTAAAGACACGGTTTCGACAAGGCGTTGACACCCTCGGCAGCGCGCTCTACTTTATCGATAAATATCGGCCGGACAGCGACTCGAGGAGGAGCAGCCATGACCGACCGACTAGCGGCCGAGTGCCTCGTCGAGCGTCGACTCACGCACGACGATCCGCGCCGACATCACCGACTCCACCACGTCTCCGACGTCGGACGAGTCCTCCTCGACGCGGCGCAGGAGCAGGTCCATGATGCGTTCGGCCATCGTGTCGTTGTCGGGGTCCATGGTCGTCAGGCGCGGGACGAGGTACTCGCCCTCCGCGTCGTTGTCGAAGCCGACCACCTGGACGTCGTCAGGGACGCGCAGGCCGATGTCGGCCAGCGCGCGCAGCGCGCCCATCGCCGCCGCGTCCGTCAGGGCGAAGGCCCCGTCGAACCGGACGCCGTCGCGGTGGAGCCGCATGACCGCCTCGTAGCCGTCCTTCGTGGTGAACGAGGCGGCGTCGACGACGAGCTGCTCGTCGACGGGCACGCCCGCCGTGGCGTGCGCCTTCCGGTAGCCACGGGTGCGCAGCGTCGCCATGCTGTCGACGCCGTCGTCCGTGCGGCCACCGATCAGGGCGATGCGCCGCGCACCACGCTCGAGCAGGTACGAGGTCGCGAGCTCCGCACCGCCGACGTTGTCCATCATCACGTGGTCGAACTCGCCGGCCAGGCGCCGCTCACCGAGCAGGAGCACCGGCACCTCGACGCCGGCACGACGTACGTCCGCCGTGTCGATCTGCACCGGGCTGAACACCACACCGTCGTACGGACGCACCCGCTCGGGAGAGATGGCGGCGAGCTCGCCCTCCCTGCTCGCACCCGTGCGCTCGATGATGACGTGGTATCCCCGCGCTCGCGCCAGGGTGTCCAGGCGCGCGGCGAGGTGGGAGTAGTACGGCCCGTCCAGGTGGGGTACCAGCAGGCCGATCGCACCGGTGCGGCCGGCCCGCAGCCGGCGCGCGGTCGCGTTCACCCGATAGCCCAGCCGGGCCACCGCCTCGAGCACGCGGGCGCGCGTGTCATCACTCGCCCCCGGCCGCCCGTTGATGACATTCGAGACCGTCATCTTCGAAACCCCGGCTTCTCGCGCCACATCACTCATCTTCACCACGCCGCCCATCATGACACCCCGCGATCGACGGCCTCGTCCGTTCGCGCCGGCGTCACCCCATGGCTCTGATCAAGGAGGATCCAGACCGCCGTGAAGCAGCTCCTGTACTCGAAGAAACTCGCGCCCTATCTGTTCATCCTGCCCTTTCTCGTGACGCTCGCCGTCTTCTGGGTGGTCCCGCTGGGCCGCTCGTTCGTGATGAGCACCCAAGAAGTGCTCTACGGGCAGGCGACGTTCATCGGGCTCGGCAACTACGAGCGGCTCTGGGGGGACCGCATCTTCTGGCAGGCGCTGTTCAACAGCCTGCGCTACATGGTGCTCACGCTCGTCCTGCTCGTCCCGATCCCGCTCGCCCTCGCGGCGCTGGTCAACTCGAACATCGGTAGTGCTCGGATCAAGGGCTTCTTCAAGGCCTCGATGTTCGTCCCCGCGCTGACCTCCGTCGTGGTCGCGGGCATCGTCTTCCGCCTCATCTTCGCGGAGTCCGACTCCGCGATGATGAACCAGGTGGTGGAGTTCTTCGGGTTCGGTCCCGTCCGCTGGTTGCGCAGCGACCTCACCGGGCTCGTGGCGCTGCTGGCCATCGCGCTCTGGCGGTGGGCAGGGGTGAACATGATGTATTTCCTGGCAGGAATGCAGGCGATCCCGACCGAGTACTACGAGGCGGCGTCGATCGACGGGGCGAACAAGTTCCGGCAGTTCATCCACATCACGATCCCCAACATCAAGCCGACGGTCGTCTACGTCGTCACGATCAGCATCTACGGCGGCCTCTCGATGTTCCTCGAGAGCTTCATGCTCTACGCGGGCAACAACTCACCCAACAACCAGGGCCTCACGGTCGTCGGATACCTCTACCGCAAGGGCATCGAGGAGAACGACCTCGGCTTCGCCTCCGCGGTCGGTGTGGTGCTGCTCGTCGTCGTCATGACGCTGAACATCTCTTACCTCGTCGCCAGCGGCACCTTCAAGAAGGAGGCCGCGTGATGGCCGCTCAGCCGACCGCCCGCCGGTCCATCGCCCCGTCCACCGCTGCGTGGATCCAGGGCGCCTTCCTCGTCGTGATCGCGCTGATCTCCCTGGTTCCGCTCCTCGCGATCTTCGTTGGCACGTTCCAGGACGGCAACGAGGTGATCCGGCGGGGCATGACGTTCGACGTCGACCTCGGCGCGCTGAGCCTGGACAACTACGTCCTGCTCCTCACGGACTCCGGCCCCTACTTCCGGTGGTTCGCCAACACGCTGCTCCTGACGGTCGCTCAGGTCGCCGGCACGCTCCTGGTGAGCTCGTTCGTCGCCTACGGCTTCGCGATGTATGAGTTCAGGACCAAGACGCTGTGGTTCGTCATGGTGCTGCTGGTCATGACCGTGCCGTTCGAGATGCTCATGCTCCCCCTGTACGTCCAGGTGAACGACATGGGGCTGGCCGACACCTACACGGTGATCGCGCTCCCGTTCCTGGCATCTGCCGTGACCATCTTCTTCTTCCGCCAGTACTTCCTCGGCATACCGAAGGAGATCATCGAGGCCGGCCGGGTCGACGGCGTGAGCGAGTTCGGGATCTTCTTCCGCCTCGTGCTGCCGATCACCAGACCGGCGATGGCCGCCATGGCGATCCTCAACGGGATGCTCTGCTGGAACAACTTTCTCTGGCCGCTGCTGGTGCTGCGCAGCCCGGAGAAGTTCACACTCCCCATCGGCCTGAACACCCTCCTGACGCCGTACGGGAACAACTACGAGCTGCTCATCATCGGGGCCTTCTTCTCGCTGATCCCCGTCCTCATTCTTTTCCTCGCATTCCAGCGGGCCTTCATCGAAGGAATCACCGCGGGAGCGGTCAAAGGCTGACCCCTCCCCAGATCGAACGGAGAAACTCATGACAAGGCTACGGACGACGGTGTCCACGCTGGTCGCCGCCCTCGCGGTGACGGCGCTCACCGCATGCGGGGGCGGCGGTCAGCCGGAGGCACCCGTCAAGAACTCGGACGGCTCGACGACGCTGGACATGTGGACGTTCGCCGACGTGCACGCCGCGTACTACGAGGAGATGGCCGAGCGGTGGAACGAGGCCAACCCTGACCAGGAGATCAGGCTCGAGGTCACCGTCTATCCCTACGACGACATGCACAACAAGCTGCAGCTCGCGGTGAACTCCGGTGAGGGCCTGCCCGACGTCGTCGACATCGAGGTCAACAAGTTCGCCAACTTCGTCAAGGGCGAGAACCCGCCCCTGGTCGACCTGACCGAGGCCGCGGCGCCGTACACGGACGACATCGTCCAGGCCCGCCTCGACCTGTACAGCAAGGACTGGAAGATCTACGGGTTCCCCACGCACGTCGGCGCCTTCACGACGTTCTACAACACGGAGGCGCTCGAGGGCGCCGGGATCGACTACACGACCATCGAGACCTGGGACGACTTCAAGGAGGCCGGCACCCGGTACAACGAGGAGACCGGCAAGGAGTTCGGCGTCGCGAGCACCAGCGTCATGTTCCTGGAGCCGCTCATCGCGGCGCAGCTCGGCGGGCAGTTCTTCGACGCCGACGGCAACGTGCAGGTGAACAGCCCCGAGGTCGTCGAGACCCTCTCGACGGTCAAGGACATGCAGGACGCCGGTGCGGTCTCCACGATCCCCGGTGGGAGCCCCGACTCCGAGGAGGCGTTCGGCGCCATCAACGACGGCGACTACGCCGCGATCGTCTACCCGGCGTGGTACACCTCCCGCTTCGTCGACTACATGCCCGACCTCGCCGGCAAGGTCGCCATCGCTCCGGCGCCGGTGCCCGACGACGCCGTCGTGCAGACCATCGGCGGCGGCGGCACCGGGGCGGCGGTCCCGGCCGTCTCGCCGAACAAGGACCTCGCCGCCGACTGGCTCGCGTTCGCGAAGCTCTCCCCCGAGGCGAACGTCGCCGTGTGGGAGGTGCTGGGCTTCGACCCGGTGAACATGGCCGTCTGGGAGGACGAAGAGGTCACCGACAACCCGGAGAACAAGTTCAACAAGTACTTCCAGAACAACCTGTTCGACGTCCTGCGCGAGGTGCAGGACGGCATCGGACACTTCGAGTCGTTCAGCGACCCCAGCTGGCCCACCGTGGACGACACGTTCCGCACGGTCACGCTCAACGAGATCTACGAGAACGGCACGCCGGTCCAGGAGGCCCTTGACCAGGCGCAGGCCGACCTGGAGAACCAGCTCGGGCAGTAAGGCCCTGGCCCTCTGAACGCGCGGGCGGGGCGGCTGCGGTCGCGACGGCAGCCGCCCCGCCCGCGCGAAGCATGCCGCAAGCACCGACCACCGAGGAGTACATCACTCATGCTGTCCGCATCCGTCACCATCGACCCGGCGTTCGTCGTCGGGCCGGTACGCCCCCGCACGTTCGGCTCGTTCGTCGAGCACCTGGGCCGCAGCGTGTACACGGGCCTCCACGACCCCGGCCACCCGACCGCCGACGCCGACGGCTTTCGTGGCGACGTCGTCGAGCTCACGCGCGAGCTGGGGGTCTCGACGGTGCGCTATCCCGGCGGCAACTTCGTCTCGGGGTACCGCTGGGAGGACGGCATCGGACCGGTCGAGCAGCGTCCCCGGCGTCTCGACCTCGCGTGGCACTCGACCGACCCGAACCTGGTGGGGGTCGACGAGTTCGTGCGGTGGTGCGTCAGGGCCGGCGTCGAACCGATGATGGCCGTCAACCTCGGCACCCGCGGTGTGCAGGAGGCGCTGGACCTGCTCGAGTACTGCAACGTGCCGGGCGGCACGGAGTGGAGCGACCTGCGCAGGGCCAACGGCGCCAAGGACCCGTACCGGATCAAGATGTGGTGCCTCGGCAACGAGATGGACGGACCGTGGCAGATCGGCCACAAGACCGCGCACGAGTACGGGCGGCTCGCTGCCGAGACGGCGCGGGCGATGCGCATGGTCGACCCGGACCTCGAG
Source organism: Promicromonospora umidemergens (assembly GCF_024171995.1). Lineage (GTDB taxonomy): Bacteria > Actinomycetota > Actinomycetes > Actinomycetales > Cellulomonadaceae > Promicromonospora > Promicromonospora umidemergens. The sequence goes on from NZ_JAMTCT010000003.1 coordinate 108,500, forward strand.
CTCGTGGTGTGCGGCTCGTCGGGCTCGCAGATCCCTACGTTCGGCGAGTGGGAGCACACGGTGCTCACCGAGACGTACGAGCACGTCGACCACATCTCGGCGCACGCGTACTACTGGGAGGAGGACGGCGACCTCGCGTCCTTCCTCGCCTCCGCCGTGGACATGGACCGCTTCGTCGACGCGGTGGCCGCGACCGCCGACGCCGTGCGCGCGGCGGGCAAGCACACCAAGCGGATCCACGTCTCGTTCGACGAGTGGAACGTCTGGTACCAGAAGCGCGCCGAGTCCCGGCCGCCGTCGGGCGACGACTGGCCCGTGGCGCCCGTGCTGCTGGAGGACCGCTACAACGTCGCCGACGCCGTCGTGGTCGGCAACCTGCTCATCTCCCTGCTGCGGCACACCGACCGTGTGCACGCGGCCTCGCTCGCGCAGCTCGTCAACGTCATCGCGCCGATCATGACCGAGCCGGGCGGGCGGTCCTGGCGGCAGACGACGTTCCACCCCTTCGCGCTCACCGCCAGGCACGCCGCAGGGGACGTGCTGCGCCTGGCCGTGGCCGCACCCGTTCAGGAGACGGCCAAGTTCGGCGCCGTCCCGGTGCTCGACGCCGTCGCGACGCACGACGCCGAGACGGGGGCCGTGGTGCTCCTCGCGGTGAACCGGTCGCTCACCGACGACGTGGCGCTCGACGTCGACCTGCGCGGCTTCCCCGGGCTCCGGGTGGCCGAGGCGCTCACGCTGTCCAACCCCGACCACACGTGGTCGGCGACGGCGGACGACGCCACCTCCGTGCTGCCACGGCCCAACACGACGGCGAAGGTCTCCGACGACCACGCGCACGTGGACCTGCCGCCGGTGTCCTGGTCGATGCTTCGCCTCGAACGGATCTGACGTGCACCCGAGCAGGGCCCCTCACCGGCTCCCGTCCGGGTGGTCGACGTCGTCCCCGCCGCCCAGGTCCGTGCAGTCGACGGCGAGGGCGCCGTGCGCACGCAGGTACGGCCCTGCGCCGGTGTCCCGGCGCACCGCGGCGCCGAGGAGCTGCCAGTGCGCGCGGCCCACCAGCACGGGGTGCCCTGGCCTGCCGTCGTAGGTGGCGCGGGCGAGCGCGTGGTGGGCATCCTGCTGCGGCACGGAGCCCAGGACCCGGCGTACGGCGTCGGGCCGCAGGCCGGGAAGGTCGACCAGGGAGACGACGGCGACTCGCGCTCCCGGCCGGTCGGCGGCCGCGAGGCCGGTGCGCAGCGACGCCGCGATACCGCTGCGCCACCCCGAGGCGACCACCGTCCGGGCGTGGGCGGGGACCAGCTCCTCGGCCTCGTCGGCCCGGGCTCCGAGCACGACGACGACCTCCCCGCAGCCGCCGCCGACGAGCGCCCGGCAGGCCAGCTCAAGCCACGACGTTCCGGCGTCGGTCCTGGCCAGCGCCTTGGGCATGCCGTAACGGGTACCGGCGCCGGCCGCGAGCACCAGCCCGACCGCCCTCGTGCCGCTCACCGACTGCTCAGTGCCTGCGCGCCGATGACGGACAGGACCTGAAGCTTCTCGTAGCTCTCGGTGCCTGGCACTGCGGTGTAGACCATCAGCGAGTGGGCCTGACCCGGGTCGACCAGCCGCTGGCAGTTGAGCTCGAGGGCACCGACCTCCGGGTGGACGAAGTGCTTGACCTCGTGCGGGTGGATCCCGATCTCGTGGTCGTCCCACACGCGCCGGAACTCCTCGCTGCTGTCCAGCAACAGACCCGCCAGGTACGCGGCCCGGGACTCCGGGCCCCTGAGGGTGACCAGCGCGCGCAGCCCTGACGCGAACATCCTGGTCAGGAACGCGTGCTCCTCCGGAGCGTAGAGGTCCCGTGCGGCCGGGTCGGTGAACCACCGGTAGCCCATGCTCCGGGCAGGTCCCGTGAACCGGGTCGTGTCGCCGGTGAGCGCGACACCCATCGGCGTCTGCCGCAGCGTCTCGCCGACCTCGGTGACGATCTCGGCGGGCGTGTCCTCCAGCCGGTCCAGGATGCGCAGTATCCGGCTGCGCGACGACGACACGGCGGTGGTGTCCACCGGCGTCTCGGACGTCGGTACCGGCGGGGCGACCGTGGTGGCGATCTCCGGCGCCGACGCCCTTGGCCTCCCCATGAAGCGGGTCACCCCGGAGATCGGTGACACCCTCCTGCCCCCGGGCGCACCCGCGGTGGGCTCCAGCAACACGCACGCGACCGTACCGCTAGTCGTGGACGCCGCCCGGAACGTCATCGCCGAGCTCAAGCGGGTCGCCGTCACCGAGAACGGGTCGCCCTGGCAGGGTGCGGACACCTCGGACCTGCGGTACGAGCGCGGCATCCTGCACGGGCTCGGCCACTCGATGACCTTCGGCCGCCTGCTGGCCGCCGTCGGATCGCCGGGCGTCGAGATGGAGTCCTCGCCGGGCGGTGGCGAGCCCATCCCCGGGTACGCGTACCACAGCTTTGGCGCCCATTTCTGCGAGGTGCGGGTCAACCGGTTCACCGGCGAGACCCGCGTCACCCGGTTCACCACCGTCGCCGACGTCGGCCGCATCATCAACGCCCGGGCCGCCCGGAGCCAGCTCGTCGGCGGCGTCATCTTCGGCATCGGGTACGCGCTGCTGGAGGAGAACCATCTGGAGCTCGCCACCGGACGCCTGGCGAACAGCACGCTGGCCGACTACCTGGTGCCCGTGAACGCCGACGTCCCCGACATCGACGTGCACATGCTCGACCGGCCCGACCCCGTCCTGACGGGGCCGCTGGGCGACGGCAGCGAGGACGTCGGGACCAGGAGCCTGGGGGCACGCGGCCTCGGGGAGATCGGCAACGTCGGCTCGGCGGCAGCGATCGGCAACGCCGTCCACAACGCCACCGGTATCCGGGTGTACGACGTCCCCATCACCCCCGACAAGCTGATCGAGCACCTGTAGACGCCGACGCGCGGGACCCGCCCGTCACGACGTCGACGGCCGGCGGAGCCTTGGGCACGCTCACTCTGCCCTCGGTGAGACCACGCCGGAGGCTGCGGAGACCGCTGCGGATCTCATCAAGGAGGACTTCGGGCTGCTCAAGGGCGGCGAAATGGCCACCCTTGCTCGCTTTTCCGTAGTGGATGAGATTGACGTAGGTGTCTTCGATCCATGTGCGCGGCATCAATGGGATGTCGCGGGGGAACACTGTCACCGCGACCGGCAGTGTCAGCTTCGGGCCGGCCATGGTGGCGGCACGGTTCTCCCAGTAGATCCGAGCGGAGGACGCGGCGGTGTTGGTGAACCAGAACAGCGAGATCGCGTCGAGGATGTCGTTGAGATCGATCGCGTCCTCGGCGAGGCCGTGGTTGTCGGTCTTGGACTGGAACTTCTCATAGATCCACGCCGCCTGCCCTGCTGGGGAGTCAGCGAGGGCAAAGCCGGGGGTCTGTGGTTTGGTGCCCTGGAGGTGGTTGGATCCCCCGAGAGTGCCGCTGTAGAGGGCGAGACCGTCGACGGCGGACTGCTCCTCCGGCGACAACGCCTGCGGGATCGTCGCCGGGAACGCGTATGGGGTATTCAGATGGATCCCGATCAGCCCGTCCGGCTGCATGGCCCCGAGCATCGTCGTCACGACGGCGCCCCAGTCACCACCGTGCGCGGCCCACCGGGTGTAGCCGAGCCGCTGCATCAGCTCAGCCCAGGCCGCTGCGATGCGTTCGACGTTCCACCCCGTCTCGGTCGGCTTGGCGGAAAAGCCGAACCCGGGTAGCGACGGAATGACCACGTCGAAGGAGTCCTCGATCGCCCCGCCGTGCGCTCCCGGGTCGGTGAGCGGGCCGATCAGCTTCAGGAAGTCCGCCACAGAGCTCGGCCACCCATGAGTCAGGATCAACGGCATCGCGTCCGGGTTCGGGGACTTGACGTGGATGAAGTGAATGTCGAGTCCGTCGATCTCGGTCAGGAACTGCGGGTACCGGTTCAGGTCCGTCTCGAACCGACGCCAGTCGTAGTTGTGCCGCCAGTCCTGGACAAGCGCCTTCGCCCTGCCCAGACGGACCCCCTGGGACCAGTCACCGACGGTCTCCGCGTCCGGCCACCGGGTTCTCGCAAGCCGCTCCCTGAGGTCCTGGATGTCCGCGTCGGGAACCGCCGCTACGAAGGGCCGGATCTGCGTCGATGTCGTCATGGAATGTGTGCTCCTCTTCGGAACTACTGGCGAAACGCCTTCGTTGCACACGCGTGTGCAACTTCGATGCCACCACCGTACTCCCTTGCACAGAGGTGTGCAATCATTGAGTCATGAAGCCGGAATCCGCCCGGGCGAGGGCCATGGAGAAGACACGGAACCGGATTCTCGACGTCGCCCGCGACATCCTGGGGCAGAACCCCGACGCGGGAATGGGCGACATCGCAACCGCAGCAGGCGTCGTGCGCCGGACGGTGTACGGGTACTTCCCGGCTCGTTCTGACCTGGTGCGCACTCTCGCCGAGCGGGCAGTCGAGGAGATTACCGACGTGCTGAAGGAGATCGACGCCGATGATGCGCCCGTCGATGCGGCGTGGGCGCTGTTCGTCGCACGTCTCTGGCCGCTGGCGCACCGGTACCGGGTGCTGCTGGCGTTGCGTCGTGGCGAACAGGGCGACGAGATCCACGCCCTGCTGGGTTCGGTCGACCGAACCCTGGCCGATCTCGTGCAACGTGGCCAGGACGCAGGAACCTTCGGGCGACACCTGCCCGCCATGGTCCTCGGACAGATCGCCTACGCAACGGTGTTCACCATCGCCGACCAACATCGGGCCGAGGGTGCGCCCGACGTCCGCGCCGCCACGATCACCAGCCTGCTGGTCCTCGGCACCTCCGCGTCACGCGCACACGAGCTCGCCGACCAAGAGGAACGGTGAGTGGGGCCTGGCGCCTGTGGTGGTGCGGCTGATCGGCGACCGGCGGCGCGGAGGACACATCGCACTCCCCCGTGGAGACGACGGTGCAGCCATGCTCCAGATCCTTCCGGGTCTTCGATGTCTCCATCAGACCCGGGGCGAGACAGTGACTTCCGCGCCAGGATTCCCCGCGGTGCTCAGCGCCCCGTCAGGACGAACTTCGTGATCGCCAGGAACTCCCGCACGTAGTCGACAGGGATCCCGTACCACGGCGTGTCCGCGTGCGCGTGGGTGCTGGCGATTCCCGCTACCTCGGCGATCTCGCCTGCCCTGTACACGTGGTAGTCGTTCGTGATGAAGGCCGTCGTGCAGTCCGCGTCGAAGTGCGCGTGCAGGAGCCTCTTCGCGAAGACGAAGTTCTCGTAGGTGCTGGTCGACCGGTCCTCCCGCATGATCCGGTCCTCCGCGACTCCGCGCGAGACCAGGTACCGCTCCATCGCGAGTGCCTCGGTGATGGAATCACCGGGCCCTTGGCCTCCGGCCACAGCGATGACGGCATCCGGGTTCGCGGTGGAGTACTCGACAGCCACGTCCAGCCGAGAGCGGAGCGGCGGCGTCACCTCCTCGCCGTTCAGCGCCGTCCCGAGGACGATGACGGCATCCTCCTGGTGCGAGACGGTGTCCACCCTGCCGAGAACTGCGATGAACGCGAACAGGAGAAGCATCAGCCCGCTGCCGATCAGGATGGGGATCCTCATCCACTGGAGCAGCCCTTTTCGCCTGCTGGCCCGGACCCTGTCTCGACAGAGACCGTAGAACAGGTAGAGGACGCCGATCCCGAACGTCGCGACGACGCCCGAATTGATGCTGAACGTGATCGACACGATCAGGGCATCGAGGATCAGAACCGCTCCGAGAAGAATCCAGACGATCCTCGTGAACCTCTCCACCCGCACTACAGACCGTCTACCCGACTGACCACCGTGTCGAGCGTCGGCCACGGAGATCCTGCGCGCAGTACGCGCAAGAGCTCCTCACCGAACAGTCTCCCCCGCGGGAACTGGTCGTCGACGTCCCAACGCCAGGCGGCGACCATCGCGAGGACGAGGTGCCGGCACTCGTCCAGCAGCTCGTGGTGAACGCCCGGGTAGTGCTCGCTGACCGCCTCCGGAACATGGGCGAGATCGAACTCGACGGGTCCCCGGCAACAGGTCTCGAGGTCGATGAACAACGGGCCGTACTCCGTGCTGAGCACGTTGCCCGGATGCGGCTCGCCATGGAGCAGCTGCTCCGCGGCGCCGCGATCGTCGATCGCTCGTCGCAGGCCGGCCAGCTCGCCGACGAGAAGCGCGCGGTCGGCGTCGGCGAGCTCCGGCGAGCGGCCCACGTCGATGACGATCTTCTCCGCCTCCGTGATCCGGTCCGTGAACCGCGGGCTCGGCAGGTCGACCGTGCGCATGCCGTCGTGCAGCCGCTTCAGGGCCTTGGCGAAGCCGACCGGCGAAGCCCCCGGCGTCACAGACTCGTAGTAGGTCCAAAGAGTCACGGCGAAGCCGTCGCGCTCGTACACCCGCGGGTCCACCCGAGGCTCCAGGTGAGCCAGTGGAGCTCCGACCTCGACGAGCCGCTGGGCGAGGTCGACCTCGAACTGCGCGACCTCTTGCCCCACCAGGGCGACGCGGGCGAAGACGTCGCACGGCGTCAGCCGCAGGGCCAGCTTGTTCGAGTTGTGCAGCACGACGGCGGCGTCGGCGAGCAGGTCGAGCGACGCGGCGACCGAGGTCGCAGCCGTGACGGCGCGCGTGACGTCGGTCATCTCCACGGTCGCATCCTGGCACGGGCAAGCAAGACGATTTCGGCGACTCCACCTGGTTCACCCGCCAGCCACCCGGCACGGCACCAGGTCGGCTGCCACGATCGGCCGGTTCTGCACGCGCCGCTGCGAACGGAGACGCACGTGACCGGCTACGTCGTCGTGGACGTAGAGACCACCGGGTTGTTCCCCGGCGGACAGGACCGGATCGCGGGCCTGGTGGCCGAGCTACTGCGGGGACGCACGTTCGTGGCGCACAACGCTCAGTTCGACCGTCGGTTCGTGTGGCATACGTTCGCCGCGACCGGGTACGACGTCCCGCTGATCGCTCAGCCCGGCAGAAGTAGCCGATCTCCAGGCCGTGGCCTCTTGGAGGCCCGGCCCTCGGGTCGTGACGGGCGTCGCAGATACCCTGCCTACCGGGCCGACGACGGCTCCGGCGCGACCGCCCGCGGAACCGGCACGCCGCGCTGGGCGAGGTCGGCGATGAACCGCGCGGCCAGCACATCGGGTGCGGCCGACGTCAGCGCGACGAGTTCCCGCGTCCACCTCGGCGTGAAGGACCGGACCGCCGCAGGCAGACCCGGGCCGACGGCGCTGGCCGGGCAGACCGCGATGCCGAGGCCCGCTGCGGCGAGCTGAGGTGCGGCCGTCGTGACCGAGGTGCGCATGACGGGGTCGACCCGCACCCCGGCGTCGGCCAGGTGCCGGTCGAGCCAGACGCTGAGTCCGTTGTCCGGGGCGAAGTGGACCAGGCACACGCCGTCCAGGTCCTGCAGGCTTACCGAGGGACGTGTCGCCAGGGGATGATCGGTCGGCGCCACGAGCACGATCTCCTCCTCTGCAACCACCGTCGCCGTGAATCGGTCCGGGACGGCGCCGGGCATCAGTACGAGATCAGCCTCGTCTCCGTCGACCAGGCCGTGCAGCTCGTCCGGCGACGTGGATTCGCGCACCGAGATCGCGACGTCCGGATGGTCGCGGTGCCAGTCGCCGAGCACGGGCGCCACCACGGAGACGAGGCTCTGCGCGCAGGCCAGCCGGAGCGCCCCGCCGCGGCCCTCACCCGTAGCACGTGCCGTACGGATCGCGGAGGCGGCCGCCTCCACAGCCCTCCTGGCCTCGACGACGGCGGCGCGCCCCGCCGGAGTGAGCCGGACGCCGCGCGCCTCGCGGCGGATCAGCGCCGTCCCCACCTCCCGCTCGAGCGCAGAGAGCTGGTGCGAGACGGCGGGCTGCGACGAGTAGAGCAAGCGCGCGGCCTGGGTGATCGACCCGGCGTCCGCCACCGCGACGAGGCACTCCAGCGCTCGGAGAGATGTCATCCATAAACCTTATGGGAGCCGTCCAAACTATGAGAAGCCTGGAGGGAATCGCTCGGCCCTGCCGCGTGCTGAGACGTACGGAGTCCCGTGCCCGAGCCGAGGGAACGAAGGCCCGCGAACCAAGGAGAATCAGATGGCACAGGTATTCGTCACCGGCGGTTCAGGCTTCATCGGACGGGTGCTCGTACGGCGCCTGCTCGACGAGGGGCATTCGGTCCGTGCCCTGGTCCGCAGCGCCGCCTCGGCCCAGGTCGTCACCGCGTTCGGCGCGCGAGCGGTGACCGGTGAGCTGACCGACCCGGCGACCTGGCAGGACGCGGTCACCGGAAGCGACGTGGTGTTCCACCTGGCCGCGGAGACCGATATCACCGCGGACCGGGCGCGCCACGAGCTGGTCACCGTGGAGGGCACGCGCGCCGTGGTCGCGGTGGCCCGCTTCGCGCAGGCGCCCCGCCTCGTGTACTGCGGGAGCGAGGCGGCTCTGCTCGCCGGCGAACCGCTCCTCGAGGTCGACGAGACGGCCCCGCTGCGGCCGGACTCGGAGGCCGCCTACAGCGCCACCAAGGCTGACGCCGAGCAGATCGTCCTGGACGCGAACGGCCCCGGCCTGGCCACCGTGTCGATCCGCCCCCGGTTCGTCTGGGGTCCTGAAAGCATCCTCATCGAGGGTCTCGTCGCCGGCGCCCGAGCGGGCCAGTTCGCCTGGATCGAAGGTGGCCGCCACCTCACCGACGTCACCCACGTCGCCAACGCCGTCGAGGGCCTGATGCTCGGCTGGACGAAGGGTCGCCCCGGCCAGGCGTACTTCGTCACCGACCAGCACCGTGTCGTCCTGCGCGAGTTCCTGGAGGAGCAGTTCGCGAGCTACGGCCTGGACACGCCGATCCCCGACATGGACGCCGAGACCGCCGCCGAGCAGGTCCCGGTCCCCGCCCGCTGGTTCCTCGGCCAGCCGTGCCTCCTGCGCACCGACAAAGCCACCACCGAGCTCGGGTACGCACCCGTCATCACCCACGAGAGAAGCCACTCATGAAGTTCGTCAGCATCGGACGCGGGACCATCGGCGGGCTCGCCTCGTTCTGGCGCGAGGCCACGGACTTCTTGTCCCACACAAGCACCGAAGCATCCCGGCGGTGGCCCCCACGTCCCGGCGTCATCCCAGGTCAGCGACCCGATCTACGGCTGTAGTGCTTGGGACCAGCCGGACTACGGGAGTCCGCCTATCGTGGCTCCCTCTGGCTCACCGCGCTCCGGATGACTGTTGCGCGTGTGGGTTGCGAGCCAGGGCGAGCCTGCGATGGTGGGAACTGGCCCAGAGACGGGGCCACCCAGACCTGTCGGACAGTTGCCTGACGGCCGAGCTGGCGGGCCAACACCTGGAGGATGGATCATGGCAACGGGAGAAACCGGATTCGATGACGTCACGTTCGACCTCATCTCTGTGCAGTACCACTCGCTCAAGGCGGGCCACGACTACGGGCAGTACGTACGCGATGCTCGCAACGCTGGCGTTGAGGAGATCGCGCGGTTCTTCGAGCAGGTGATGGCAGAAGACTCGGAACGTGCCCAACAGTGCCATCGCTTTCTTGCTGAACTCACGGCACGTGGGACTTCCGCGACGTCGCCGCAGGGCACGAGCGACCGGTAGCCGCAACTGGCCGCCTGCCAAGCGAGGGGGAGTCCCACGATCCGGGGCTCCGCCCCTCATCACGATTGCCTCGATGCCCGCCGCCGAGGATGTCTTGAACCACCTCGGGAGTAGCGGCGCCGCGATCATGGCAACCCGCGCCAGAGTCTTCAGTCGCGCAGTAATGACAGTCGGTCGATGACGGAGGACTGCAGGTGCGGCGGCCACGGGAACAGGGGTGCCGCGACTCGCAGCTGGGCGAGTCCGTGGAGTCCGACCCACAGCGCCGCCGTGTCGGCATGTGGATCGGAGCTTGTTGAACGACCGGCTTCGGCGCAGTCGGCGACGGCTTGCCGCAGGATGTTGAAGGTCTCCATCCCGAGCGCGGCGAGGTCGTCGGCCAGGTCGGGGGCGTGCTTGAGGGCCTGGCTGGCGTCCCAGACAGCACCGAACAGAATTCGGTAGCGGTTGGGCCACTGCTCAGCGAACGCCAGGTAGGCCGTACAGACCGCCCGCAGGTGGTCGGCAGGGTCGGAGTGGTCCCCGACCTCGCGGAGCTCGTGGCCGAGCTCTGCGAAGACGCGTTGGGTGACCGCAAGCAGGATCCCGTCGCGGTCGGGAAAGTGCTGATAGATGGCCGGCGCCGAGATCCCGACCTCTCTGGCCACAGCGCGCAGGGTCACGCTCTGCTCCGTACCGCTGTTGAGGAGCCTCGTGGCGCCGTCCACGATGTCGTCACGCAGCAGGCCGCCATGGTGGCGGTCGCAGCGATCGCCTTGGCCGCCCCCGCGAACGCCAAGGTTGCGGCCTCGGAGAGGTCGTCGTCTTCGTCGGCGGCGTCCGCCGATGGCGGCCATGGAAACCAGCACCGCACGCGTGCCATCGTCACCAGGTGGGCATCGGCGTGGAACGGCAACCGGCCGGACGAGCTGGCCGAGCTGTTCAGCCGCGATGCCAACTACACCGACGTCGCCTTGAATGTGGCGTGGCACGGCAAGGCCGAGATCGGCCAGTGGGTGACCAATACCCACGCCGGTATCAAGGACGTCCGAGTAGAGGTCAAGTCGCATTTCCGCAGCGGTAACCAGATCGCCGTCGAGTGGACCTTCTCCGGTGTGATGCCCGGTGCGACCAAGCCGTTCGCCGTACCGGCCGTCACCATCATGAAGCTGCGAGGCGCGCGCATCCACACCAACAACGACTACTACAACCTCGCCGACGTGCTCAAGCAGTCCGGTCTCCCGGCCGAATGGTCCCCCTCGGGCAGCTGACGCCCCGGAGGCGTCTTGTCATACCGGGCGCGAGCAGTGTCCGGTCATACCCGAGAACGTCCGGCCCTCAGCCGTTGGCCAGCGCGCCAGAGCGGACAGCGGCGACGACTCCGCCGTCGACCAGCAGGTCGGTGCCGGTGACGAAGGACGACTCGGGGCCGAGCAGGAACGCGACCGCGTCCGCGATGTCGCCTGGCGTGCCCAGCCGCTTCGTGCCGGAGGCCTCGACCATGGCACGCATCTGCGCGCCGCTTCCGCTGTCGAGCTCCTCCTGGCCCATTGGCGTGGAGATGACGCCGGGGCTGACGCTGTTGATCCGTGCACGCCGCGCACCCCACGCACGGCTCGCGGCCTGCACCCGGAGCTGGTTGGCTCGCTTGGCGAGACCGTAGGCGGCACCCGGGGAAGCGAACGCCTGGTCGGTCCAGAACGGGAGGTCGAGGAGCTGGTCGGTCGGCGTCAGCGCCAGTGCGCCCTCCAGCTCGGCGGGAAGGCGCCCGGACGTCAGGCTTCCCGCCATGCTGGCGATCACCACACCCGCACCGCCCGGCGCGACGACCGCGCCGAACGCGTCGAGGACGTGTGCGACACCCAGGAGGTCGACGTGGAGGATCCGGTCCACCGTCGCCTGGGTCGGCGAGAGGCCGGCCGTATGGATCACCTGCACGACGCCGCCCGCAGCAGCCGCGGCGTCGGCAAGATCGGTGACCGACGTTGCGGAGGACACATCGACCACGTGCCCGTCCACCTGGTGTCCTTCGCCGCGCAGGGCCTCGACCGTCCGGTCCAGGCCTGCCTGGTCGAAGTCGGCGAGGACCAGCTTCCTGCCCGAGCCTTGGCGCCGCGCGATCGCCTGGCCCATACCTCCGGCGCCGATCACGACGACCACTTCGTCAGCCATTGCTGCTCCCCTCGTCACTATCGAGACTGTACGTCTCGCAAGCGGAGGTTGGACCCTCGTCCCATGACAGTCGCGCTCCGTGGTCGGCCGGGTCGAGGCCCGACCCGCTCGTCCGGCCCTGACGGCAGATGACAGCTGCGGGCGCTCCCCTGTGGAGGCGACGGTTCACTCGACGTTCACTCGACCGGATTGCTTTCTACCCTGGAAGCTTGCGGGCTATTGTGATGCCCGTGCGGAGGGCCATATACCTGCGTGCTCAAGCCTGAGAGGTGGAGGAATGAGCGACGCAGGTCGTGTGATGGACGGCGCGGAGCGGTTCGAGGCGGATGCTGTCGCGCGCGGACTCGACGTTGAGATCGTCGAGCATCTGGAAGCGCAGAACCTCGCAGAGCTAGCCGATCAGCTCAGCATCCAGCCGGACGACATCGTGAAGTCGCTTGTCGTGAAGCGGCACGACGGAAACTTCCTGTTCGCGCTGATCCCCGGCAGCCGCCAGGTCTCGTGGCCGAAGCTCCGCGCGGTGGTGGGCGTCAACAAGCTGCGGATGTCCGACGAGGAGATGGCCCTCGACGCGACGGGCTACCAGCGCGGCGTCACGCCGATCGGGTCGACCACGGCCTGGCCGGTCGTCGCCGACGAGCGAATAGTCGGCCGCCGTATCGCCATGGGCGCGGGGGCGGCCGGGCGCATCGCCTTCATCGACGCGGACGCCCTGGTCGCCGCCTACGGTGCGGCTGTCACCGACATCAGCGCTGAGGAATCGCCGCACTGACCTGATGACCGGACGCTGGCTGCCCGCCGCTGCCCAGCCTGTCCCCCGTGCGAGCTACCTGCGAGTGTCCACCGCGCGGTGACTACAAAGAGCCGTTGGGTCCATAACGTCTGGGGTAGCCCGCGGCGCTCCCGCCGCGGCTTCTCACAAGGAGTCATCGTGCGTTTCGTATGGCAGCTCTTGGCGGTTGCGGCGGTCTGGATCCTCGGCAACCTGGGCACGGCTGCGATGAAGGACAACCCCTGGCTGGCGCTCGCCGCCGGCCTGCTGACGGCCGTCGTCGCGGTCATCGTCTACGGCTGGGTGGTGCGGCGAACCGAGCACCGGGCCCCTGTCGAGGTGTCGCTGAAGGGAGCGGGTTCCGGGATCAGCTGGGGCACTCTGCTCGGCATCGCGATGTTCGGGGCAGTCATCGCGAACATCGCCTTCTTCGGTGACTACACGATCAACGGCCTGGGCAACCCGGCTGGCGCCGTCACCCTGCTCGGGGTCATGGCGGGTGCCGCCGTGGCCGAGGAGCTGGTCTTCCGCGGTGTCCTGTTCCGGAACATCGAGCGCTGGACCGGAACCTGGATCGCACTCGGGCTGACCGGCTCGCTGTTCGGCCTGATCCACCTGGCCAACCCGAACGCGACCCCGTTGGGTGCCATCGCTATCGCCATCGAGGCAGGCGGAATGCTGACCGCCGCGTACATCGCCACCCGCAAGCTGTGGGTGCCGATCGGTCTGCACTTCGGCTGGAACATCGCCGCGAGCGCGATCTTCAGCACCGAGGTGTCCGGCAGCAACACCGCGCAGGGTCTGCTGGACGCGACCATGTCGGGTCCCGCGCTGGTCACGGGCGGCGACTTCGGACCGGAGGCGAGCATCTTCCCGGTGGTGCTCGGCGTGCTGGCCACCGGCCTGTTCATGTGGCTGGCCTACCGGCGTGGTCACGTGGTCCCTGTCCGTCGCTCGGCCCGAGCGGACGTGGCCGCTAGGCTCACCCGGTGACCGAACTCCGGCAGGTCCTGGACCGGTGGCGTCAGCTCGACGTCACAGTCCGGGACCTGCCGCTCGCGTTGCTGCTCGCGGTCGTGTCGTTCGTGCCGGCGTTCCACGGGCTGGGGACGGACATCGGCAAGCTGCCGGACCGTCCCTTCGACGCGCTGGCCGTCGTCGCGATCGTCCTTCAGTGCTTCCCGCTCGCCGTTCGCCGACGGTGGCCGGCCGCCGTCCTCGTCGTGGTGTTCCTCGGCTTCGCCCTCGATCAGCTCCAGGGCTACCACACGCTCGCGGGCACCGGGCTCGCTATCGCGCTGCTCAGCGCGGGTGCCTACCTGGAACGCCGTCGCCGGACGGTCACGGTCCTCCTGTCGGGTGCGTACGTGGTGCTTGCGGTCGCGCTCCACCTGGCCGGCGGGACGGAGCGGGTGGACGGGTACGTGACGTTCTACCTGGCGCTCATCCTCGTGTGGGCCGTCGGCTCGTGGCTGCGCTCCACCCGGGCGGCCGAGGCCGATCGCCGGCTCCGGGTCGCCGAGGAGACCCGCACCGCCGAGCGCACGCGGATCGCCCGCGAGCTGCACGACGTCGTGACCCACCACGTCACAGCCATGGTCGTGCAGACAGAAGCCGCCCGATACCTCACAGCCGCCCCCGACCGCCTCGACGAGACCCTGAACGCGGTCACCGACACGGGTCGGCGGGCCATCGGCGACCTCCGGCACCTCCTGGACCTGCTCGACCCGGGCCACGACACCGCCGCCCAGACACCATCGCTCCGGGAGCTGCACACGCTCGTCGAGCAGACCCGCCGAGCCGGGCAACCCGTGGAGCTCACCGAGGAGGGCACACCATCGGAGTCGGCAGGGAGCGCCGAGCTGGTCGCCCACCGAGTGGTCCAGGAAGCCCTGACGAACGCCCTCAAGCACGCACACGGCAGCCCGACGGCGGTCGGCGTGCGCTACGACGACAGGGAGATCACCGTGGAGGTCAGCACCGCCGGCGCGAGCCCTCAACCCGCCGGCGTCCGACAGCGCCCGGCCGCGGGGACCGGCCGGGGGCTCGTCGGGCTCCGTGAGCGGGTGGACGCCCTCGGGGGCGAGTTCGGCGCGGACCGGCGAGCGGACGGTGGGTTCGTCGTCCACGCGCGCATCCCTACCGGGAGCCCGGCATGAACCCGCCGATCCGGGTCCTGGTGTGTGACGACCAGGCGCTGATCCGAACGGGGTTCACGACGATCATCGACGCCCAGCCCGACCTCGAGGTCGTCGGCGAGTGCGGGGACGGGCAGGCCGCCGTCGAGCTCGCCGGGCGGCTGAACCCGGACGTCGTGGTGATGGACGTCCGGATGCCGGTGCTCGACGGGATCGAGGCGACCCGCCTGCTCGCCGGCGTCGGGGTCGCGCGCCCCGTCAAGGTGCTCGTGGTGACGACGTTCAACCTCGACGAGTACGTCTACGAGGCACTGCGCGCCGGCGCCAGCGGGTTCCTGCTCAAGGACGCCCCGGCGGCGCAGCTCCTGCACGGCATCCGCACGGTCGCGACCGGGGCGGCGCTGCTGGCGCCCGAGGTGACCCGGAAGCTCGTCGGCAGGTACGCGGCGCGGATCCGCCCGGCCGAGAACGCGGACCCCGAGTCCGCGCTGACGCCGCGCGAGCTCGAGGTGCTGCGCCTGATCGCCAACGGGCTGTCGAACAGCGAGATCGCCACGACGCTGGTGATCAGCCAGGAGACCGTCAAGACCTACGTCTCGCGCATCCTGGCCAAGCTCGGCCTGCGCGACCGCGTGCAGGCAGTGGTCCACGCCTACCGCAGCGGCCTGGTGACCTAACAGGTCACCGTGTCCGCAAACCGGGCCCGAACGACAGGCCACACACGGCACCGCATCATGACCAGCCGTCGAAGGAGCAAGCGGCCCACCCGACGGCTGCGCGGCGCCAGGCGCGGAGTACAGGCGAGAAGCTGCCGCGTCGCGACTTCCGTCGAGATGCCCGCGGCAAACGGCGAGGCTCCGCAGACATGACGCCCGCGGAGCCGCTCCGACCGCTGCAAGGTCGACCTCAGCGCAGCTGGCGGAAGAACTCGGTGATGTCGTCGGCGAGCAGCTCGGGCTCTTCGTGGGCGGCGAAGTGTCCGCCGCGTGGCGTCGTCGTGTACCGGGTGATGTTGTAGGTGCGTTCGGCCCAGGAGCGCGGGGGCTGGGTGAGGTCGGCGGGGAAGACGGCGACGGCGGTGGGCACCTCGACCTTCTCGACGCGCCGGGTCAGGCCGCTGGCGTACTCGTAGTAGGGCCGGAACGACGTCGAGATCGTGCCCGTGAACCAGTACAGGGACGCCTGGGTGAGGACGAAGTCGTCGGTGAACCGGGACGAGAGGTCGCCGCCCGAGTCGCTCCAGGCGCGGTACTTCTCGACGATCCAGGCCAGCAGGCCGGTCGGAGAGTCGGACAGAGCGTGGGCAAGGGTGAGCGGGCGGGTGTTCTGCTGGTGCTGGTAACCGCCCTCCTCCGCGCTCCAGGTGGCGACCTGGTCGAGGTAGGCCTGTTCGTCCGGGGTGAGGCTCGCGTCGTCGTACTCCTGGGGTGCGGCGACGGCGAGCAGGTGGATACCGGCCAGCGACTCCGGGTAGGCCTCACCCAGACGTGAGGTGATCCCCGCGCCCAGGTCGCCGCCGTGGGCGGCGTACCGGTCGAAGCCGAACTCGTCCCGCATGAGCCGGTGCCAGATCTCGTGCGTCTGGAGTGCGGGCGGGAGGGCCGGGCGTTGCGGCGAGAACATGTAGCCGGGGAGCGAGGGAACGATCACCGTGAACGCGTCGGCCGGGTCGCCGCCGTGCTTCGACGGTTCCGCGAGGCGCCGGGCGAGGTCGGTGAGCTCCAGGAAGGTGCTGGGCCAGCCGTGGGTCAGCACGATCGGCAGGGCGTCGGGTCGCTCGCCGTCGAACCGGAGGTAGTGGACGGGCGTGCCGCCGACGTCGGCCGTGTGGTGCGGCAGGGCGTTGATCCGCGCCTCATGGGTCCGCCAGTCATAGCCGGTGGCCCAGTACTCCGCCAGGCGGCGCACCTCGGTGGTGTCGGCGCCCGCCTCCCAGCCCTCGACGGGCCAGGAGGTGGGCCACCGGGTATTGCGCAGCCGCGCGCGCAGGTCTTCGAGGTCTGCGTCGGTCACCGCGATCAGTGGCGGGTGGTCGGTCATGTGCCTCTCCTGGTCGTGCTCGTGGGCGGTGACCGGGCTCGCCCATGGCCCCGCCCGATAGCGTCCGGACGAGGCCACGACACGGCCAGGGCCATACGGCGGCCCGCGCCAACTTACGGTTATCGGGTTGCGGCGGCCAGTGCCGCGCGGATGGCGTCCGCGCCGGCCGGCTGGCCCTTCCCGTTCGAGGCTGGCCCGTAGGGGGTCCCCCACACCGGCGTGCCCGTCGACTGCCGCCAGCTGTCGGCCAGCGTGCCCGCGTCCACCACGCTGTACCCGATGGAGTCGGTGAATGCGTTCACCGCCGCCTTCGCGGGTGCGGAGTCCCCGGCGATCGGCAGGTACGAGCGGTCGGCCGCACCCGCCGGGCGGGCGAGTGAGAGGAGGTGCTTGAAATAGATGGTGTTGAACGCCTTCACGACCCCGGCGTCCGGGATGTACCGGAGCAGCAGACCGCTCGAGGTGAGCGACGCGTCGTCGAGCTCGGGGATCTGCCCGTCACGTTCGGGGCCGTAGTTGGACGTGTCGATGACCGCCTTCCCCGCCAGCGGCGCGACGGGGACGTCGGCGAACGCCGTGACCGGGATCGAGACCACGACGATGTCACCGGCCGCCGCGGCTTCCTCGCGCGTCCCTGCGGAGGCCAGCGGCCCCAGCTCCGCGACCGTGCCCGCGAGCGTCTCGGGGCCACGCGAGTTGCTGAGCACGACCTGATGGCCGGCCGCGACGGCGAGCCGCGCGATGTTGCCGCCGAGGTTTCCGCTTCCGATGAAACCTATGGTTGTCATGTTCTTGGTGTCCTTCCAGTAGGGCCTGGTCCTTGTCATGCCGGACTCGTTGCGGTGGGGGTCCCTGCTGTCAGGTGGCGGGGAAGTAGTGGCCGTTGTCCAGGTCGTCGAGGAGGCGGGGCTGAGCCGGCTCCCAGCCGAGGGTCCGGCGGGTGATGAGGTTGGACGTCGGGTAGCTCTGCCTGACCACGTTCGCGAGGAACCCGAAGTGTCCCGGCAGCATCAGCTCGTCCAGGGGGACGCTCACGACGGGCACGCCCAGGCGGCTGCCGATGGCCTCGGCGATCTCGCGGAACGGGATGCCTCCGTCCTCGACCGCGTGCCAGTAGCTGCCCGCCGGGCCCTTCTCCAGCGCCAGGCGGAACACGGCGGCGGCGTCGCGGATGTGCACGGCGTTCCAGCGGTTCGAGCCGTCTCCTGGGTAGCCGGAGAAGCCCTTCTCCTTCGCCAGGGCGATCAGCGTGGGGAGGAAGCCGGCATTATCAGTAGTGTCGTGCGCGATGTTGGCAAGCCGCACGACCGAAGACCGCACTCCTCGCTCGGCGAGCCCGATCACGGCGGTCTCCACGACGTTACGAGCCCGCAGGGTGCCCTTGTGCTCGTCGCCGACAGGAAGGGCCGGGTCGTCCTCGGTACCCGGCCGACCCAGGTCCCTCCCGGTCCCGGGCGAGCCGATGCTCCCCGCAGCGACCAACGGCTTTCCGCTTCCCGCGAGAGCCTCGCCGTACGCGAGCATGATCGGGAGCTCCGCTGCGGCCACGGCGTCGATCCCGCCGGACGACAGCAGGTCCTGCCTGTGCGCGACGTGGATGACGCCGTCGGAGTCCGCAGCGGCCTCCTTGAGCCCGTCGAGGTCCTGGAGGTCGCCGCGTCTGACCTTCGCGCCGAGCGCGGACAGCGCCGCCGCGGCTGTTTCCGACCGAGCCAGGCCGGTGACCTCGTGCCCGGCGGTGATGAGCTCGGGAATGATGTGCGAACCGGAATGGCCGGTCCCGCCAGTGACGAAGACGCGCACGGTACTACTCCTTGTGAGTGGTGCAGGGTGAGTGGTGCGGGGTGAGTGGTGCGGGGTGAGTGGTGCGGGGTGAGTGGTGCGGGGTGAGTGGTGCGGGGGAAGCGTTGGTAGTACGGGGTTGGCTCAGCGGGGGAAGTCGACGCTGAGGGCGATGTCGAAGGTGCCCGCGCCGTTCCGGGCCAGGCCCATCAGCAGCGGCCCGACCCCTTCCAGCCAGCGAGCCATCTCCAGGCCGCCGACATCGAGGGGACGCAGCCCGAGGCTCTCGATGAACACCGACACGCTCGCCTTGGCGCCCGCGTCGTCTCCGGCGAAGAACACGTCCAACGGACGCTCCTGGACCAGCACGTGGCCGAAGACGGTGTTGAACGCCTTCACGACGTGCGCGCTCGCCGGGGCCGCCTTGGCGATCTCCTGCGCACCGGAGGTGCCCTCAGGAGTGAGCACCCCGGTGGCGGCGGCGTTGAAGGTGTTGGAGATGTCGATGATGACCTTGCCGGCCAAGGCATCCCCATACTGGGTGACGACCGGCACGGCGCTCGTGTACGGCACGGCGAGGACGACGATGTCGCCCACAGGGACGGTGCCGAAGGTCCCCGCCGTTGCCCCGGCGCCGAGCTCGGCGGCCAGGCCCTTGGCCTTGGCCGGGTCACGGCCGATGAGCTCGACGGAATGCCCGCCTGTGACCGCGCGGGAGGCGATGGCGTGGGCCATGCCCCCGAGGCCGATGAAGCTGATGCTGCTCATGATGAGTGCTCCCTTTCTTGGGTGATCGTTCTGGGTGGTTATTTCTTGGGTGGTTATTTCTTCGGTGGTCATAACCGGCCGGTACGCTCGATCACCTGGCCGGCGAAGTCGAGCAGCTGGTCAAGGCTGGTGAACATCGCGAAGGCATCGAAGTACGCCTCGTCAACGCCGGAGTCGGCGTACCGCTTGAGCTGGTCCGCGACCAGGTCGACGGACGTGCCGGGCTCGAGATTGATCCGCATGGCCTTCTTCAGTGCGTCCGGATCGCGGCCGGCGTCCTCCGCCGCTCGACGGGCGATCGACCACAGGCGGTCGGCGCCCTCGTCCTGGCTGCTGATCGACGCGGCGGGCGCCGGTCCTTCGACCCCGAGCCAGCCGACCCCGCTGCGGCCGACCCGACGCATCGCGGCCTCGCTGGCACCGCCGATCCAGATGGGCGGCCCGCCCGCCTGGACCGGACGGAGGCCGACGTGGACCGGCGGCATGGTGAAGAACTCGCTGTCCCAGGACACGGGACTGGTCGTCCACCACGCCTGCAGGAACGCCAGCGTGTCGTCAAGCATCTTGCCGCGCCGCTGCCAGTCCGCGTTACGAGCCGCGTCGTACTCCTGCTTCATCCACCCCACCCCGACCCCGACGCCGAGGCGTCCCCCGCTGAGCACGTCGAGCGTGGTCAGCTGCCGGGCCAGGTGCGGCGGCTCGTAGTAGAACGTGCTGAGCGTGCTGGTGTTCAGGCGCACCCTGCTGGTCGCCGCCGCGGCGACGGTCAGCAGCAGCACCGGATCGAAGGAGCGGGCCATCTGCGGCCCTCGGTCCAGGTAGCCGCTGCCCAGATCAACCGGCGTGACCAGGCGATCACCGATCCACAGGGTGTCGTAGCCAAGGTCCTCGAGCCCGCGGACGAAAGCGCTCAGGGCGGGAGCGTCGCTGACGGCGGGCCCCACAACTGGAATCGTGAAACCGAGCTGCATGGTGATAAGCCTCCTCAGGCGAAATCTGGCCGTTATTGATTTCCGACATGAGAGTCGGTGGTCCAGCGACCAGCCGGGGCCGACGGCGCCTTGTTCGGCGACCGTTCGGCCCGGGCAGATCAGCCGTTGACTTCGTTGACGCCGAGGGCGAAGTTTCCGTGGCCGACTCCGTTGCCCGCGAGGCCGACCGTGAGCACGCCAGCTCCTTCCAGCCAGTGCGCCATCTTCAGGCCCCCGACATCCATCGGGCGCAGCCCGAGGCTTTCGATAAAGGCCGCCAGGTCCGCCTTGCCCTGTGGGTCGTCGCCGGCGAAGAAGACGTCGGGCCGGCCGGTCTCCAGGACCCCACGGAAGATGGTGTTGAACGCCTTGAAGACCTTGGCGTCGGCCGGGGCGACCTTGGCGATCTCCTGTGCGATCGAGGTCGGCTCGCTGTGGGCCAGCCCGTCGAACGTGGCGTTGAACGGGTTGCTGATGTCGACGATGGTCTTGCCCGCGAGGGCGTCTCCGTACTCGGCGACGGTCGAGACGACGCCGGCGTACAGCATGGCCGTGATGACGATGTCCCCGGCCGGGACGGCGCCCCACTGACCTGCCGTGGTGCCGCCGCCCAGTGCCTTGGCCAGGTCGTCGGCCTTGGACTGGTTGCGCGCCATGATCTCGACGGTGTTGCCGCCGGCCACCGCGAGCGTGCCGATCGTGCGGGCCATGTTCCCCGCACCGATGAAGGTGATGCTGCTCATGAGCTGTGCCTCTTCTTGTGTTCCCGAGGCGCCTGTGGTCCGGGCGCCGTTCTGACTCGTTCGGATGTGGATCAGATGGCGGTCGTGCCGCCGTCGGCGACCAGTTCCAGGCCGTTGACGTAGCTGGAGTCGTCGGAGGCGAGGAACAGGGCGATGCTGGCGATCTCTTCGGGGCGGCCCATCGTTCCGCGGGGGATGAGGGACTCGAATGCGGCCCTCGTCGCCTCGTCGAACAGCTCTTCCTGCTTTGCGGTGCCGACCTGGCCGGGGGTCAGGACGTTCACCCGGATCTTGCGGTCGCGCAGCTCGTTGAGCCAGACACGGGCCCAGGCCTGCTGGACGGCTTTGCTTCCCGCGTAGAGGCTCCAGCCGGGGAAGGCGCCGAGGGAGGCGTTGGAACCGGTCATGAGGATCGAGCCGTTGTCGTTGATCAGCGGTAGTGCCTTCTGCACGGTGAACAGGGTGCCGCGCGCGTTGAGCGAGAAGGAGCGTTCGAACTGCTCCTCCGTGATCTCGCCGAGGACGGCAGGTTCGCCGAACCCGGCGCTGGCCCACAGCACGTCGATCGAGCCCTTCTCCCGCTTGACGGTGTCGTACAAGCGCTCAAGGTCGTCCAGCTCGGCCGCGTCACCCTGGACGGCGGTCACGTTGCGGCCGATCACCTTGACGGCCTCGTCCAGCGCTTCCTGCCGCCGGGCCTGGATGAAGACATACGCTCCTTCCTCGACGAACAGCTTGGCCCCGGCCAGCGCCAGGCCGGTCGATCCGCCGGTGATCACTGCGACCTTGCCATCGAGCTTTCCCACGGTCACTCCTTTGAATTGATGGGTTTTTCGAAAAAGGCATGGAAGGGCCCAATTAATGACGCGCTCATGCTGGTCTGGGTCCCAGCTATCAAATGCCGATCCCGAATTCTTGTACCGAGTTCTCCCGGCCTCATGAACAATGCCACCGGCCTGAGCGGGTGTCCAAGACCCTTTTCAGCCGTGGTGATACCCTCGGGGCATTGCCGGCTCGGGAGGCTTCATGGATCTGGACCTGCGCAAGCTGCGCTACTTCGTCGCCGTCGCCGAGAGGCTGCACTTCGGCCGCGCCGCCGACGATCTGCACATCGCGCAGCCGGTGCTCAGTCGGCAGATCCGCGCGCTGGAACAGGATCTCGGCGCCTCGCTGTTCACCAGGGACAGCCACGGCGTCACGCTGACCGACGCGGGCCGACAGCTGCTGGACGACACCGGTCCGCTGCTCGCCTCCGCGCACGCGGTCCGGCGCCGGGTGTCCGTGGCAGAACGCGGCGGCCAGCGGCTGGTGGTCGGCTTCCGGGCCGGTATCCCGGTCATCCCGGCGACGCGGGTGTTCGAGGCCCAGCATCCGGACGCAGTCGTGGACGTGCAGCGCATGGAATGGGACGACCAGGCCCCGATGCTGCTCGACGGCCGCGTCGACGTCGCCTATGTGCGGCTGCCCATCGACGAGACCGGCCTGCGCCTGACTCCGCTCTACACCGAGCCCCTCATGGTGGCGCTGCCCACCGGTCACCGGCTGGCCGGCAAGGAGGAGGTCACCGAGGCCGACCTGGCCCGTGAGACTGTGGTCTGGCATGCCGACCCGAGCACGCAGCCCACCCGGCGCCCGCACCCCGACTCCGGGCTCCGGGTGCGCGGGGTCGAGGAGAAGCTCGAGCATGTCGCGGCCGGCCGTGGCATCTCATTCGTGGGACGTTCAGAGACAGTGTTCTACTCGCGGCCGGACATCACCTACGTGCCCATCCCCGATCTGGCGCCCGACCAGGTATTCGTCGCGATGGCGGCGTCGCGGACGTCGCCGCTGGCCGACGACTTCTTCGCCGCGGCGCAGGAGACGGCCGAGATCACGGCAGAGTGCGGGAACTATGAGATGTGGCAGATTGCCAACGACACCGTTTCGAAGCGCGGTTGAGTAATTCGATCGAATGGTGGTGCTACCAGCACAGCGAGAACCCCCGCCCACTGGCAGCCACGCGACCCCAGACCCCAGACATGACAATGGCCCGAACCCACAATTCGTGGGTCCGGGCCATTCCGATGTCCTGCGACATCCCATTTGTAGCGGGGGCAGGATTTGAACCTGCGACCTCTGGGTTATGAGCCCAGCGAGCTACCGAACTGCTCCACCCCGCGGCGGTAACCCCTACTTTACGCACGCCCAGGGGCTGAGCGCAAACGGGGTCAGGGGGTAGAGACGCAGGTCACAAGCGATCGAACCGATCCGGCCGTGGAACGATCCTCTCCATGACGACGGAGCTGAGCGACACCACCCTGACCGCCGACAGGATCGTCCACCTCACCGACCAGCTTTCCGCCCTTTCCCACCTACGGCCGGACCCGCGTACGAACGCGCTCTTCGGCGACCTGGTCCAGGCGATCCTCTCGGCGCCCGACCGCCAGGCCCGCGAGATCCTCGCGCACCCTGAGGTCGACGGGCGGAGGAGCACAGTCCGAGACCTCTCCGCGCGCGGCGAGACCGCCCTTGAGCACGCCTGGGCCGAGCACATCGCCACCGCGCCCGACCCGAGGGCCGCGCTGGCCACGTTCCCCTATCTCGACAACTATGACCGGCTCACGGCCCTCGAGGTGCGCCTCCTCGTCCACGCGGGCGGCACGCCGAGGTCGGTGGCCGTGCTCGGCTGCGGACCGCTCCCCCTGAGCACCCTCGGCTACGCCGACGCGCTCGGCTGCCCCGTCGTCGGCCTGGACCGAGAACCCGCGGCGGTCGCCCTCGCCCGACGGGTCGCCACCCGGACCGGGTCCACCGCGGTGCGGTTCGAGGAGGCCGACGCCGCCGACGTCGGCCTCATGGGATACGACGCCGTGGTGCTCGCGGCACTGGTGGGCGAGACGCCGTCGGCCAAGGCGGCGATCCTGCGGCGGGTGGCCGGCGCCATGCGACCCGGCGCGATGCTGCTGGCGCGCAGCGCGCGCGGCCTGCGTACCCTCCTGTATCCACCGGTGGACCTGGGCGCGATGCCAGGCTTCGAGGTGCTGGAGGTCGTGCATCCCACCGACGACGTCATCAACTCGGTGGTGGTGGCCCGCAGACGCGCCTGAAAGCGGTCGGCGGCCAGCACGACCCTCGTACGACAAGGGCTCCCCGGTGCGAACACCGGGGAGCCATTGTCTGACGCGTACCGCACGCTCAGCGTGCGACCAGCGGACTACCCTGCCGAGCCGCCCTGCGCCTCCTCGGCCGCGATCGCGTCCTCCAGCGCCTGCTGGAGGCGGTCCTGCGCCTCACCGTAAGCAGCCCAGTCACCGTCCTGCTGGGCGGCGGTGGCCTCCTCCATGGCGGTGGCCGCCTCCTGCAGCGCGGCGTCCAGCTCCGTGGACCCGCCACTACCCGGCTCTTCCGTCGCCGGGGCGGAGGGCTCACCGGACGGCTCGACGGAGGGCTCACCCGACGGCTCACCCGACGGTTCCGTGCCCGGCTCGCCGGTGGGCGGAGCGATCGGCGCTTCGTCCTCGGCCGTGCCGGCATCGCTGGCCTCGACACCCGAGTCGCCGTCGAACACCTGGTCCAGTGCCTCGTCGAGCGTGTCGGCGAAGCCGATGTTGTCACCAAAGGCGACCAGCACCTTGCGCAGCAGCGGGAACTGCGTGCCACCGGTCGACTGGATGTACACCGGCTGCACGTACAGCAGACCACCGCCGACCGGCAGGGTGAGCTGGTTGCCACGGCGCACCGTGGAGGCACCGATCTCGAGGATGTTCAGCTGCTCGGAGATCGTCGGGTTCGAGTCGAAGTTGTTCTGCACCTGGCCGGGGCCTGGCACCGTCGTATCTCGTGGCAGCTCCAGCAGGCGTAGCTTGCCGTAGTCCTCGGCTCTCGTGCCGTCCTTGCTACCTGCGTCGGCGTCCGCTGCGAGGAACCCGGTGAGCACCTCGCGGTCGGTGTTACCGCCAGGGATGAAGGTGGACGTCAAGGAGAACGACGACTCCTCCTGCCCCGGCATCTGCAGCGTCAGGTAGTACGGCGGCTGCAGCGGCGCAGTGGCCGCGTCCGACGTCGGGTCGGTCGGGTTGTTCCAGAAGTCCTGGCCCGAGAAGAACTCGGCCGAGTCCGTCACGTGGTACTGGCTGAGCAGGGTGCGCTGCACCTTGAACAGGTCCTCCGGGTACCGGACGTGGCTCATCAGGTCGCCCGAGATCTCCTCCATCGGCTTGACCGACGCCGGGAAGACGTTGGTCCAGGCCTTGAGGATGGGGTCCTCGTCGTCCCACGCGTACAGGTCGACTGACCCGTCGTAGGCGTCGACGGTGGCCTTCACCGAGTTGCGGATGTAGTTGACTTCCTCCGGCAGCTCGATGGGAGCGCCGCCCTGCTGCTGGGTCAGCGTGTCCGCCACCGCCTCGTCGAGCGGGGTCGACGCCGAGTACGGGTAGGCGTTGGTCGTGGTGTACGCGTCGACGATCCACTTCACGCGACCGTCCACGACAGCCGGGTAGACCTTGTTGTCGAGCGTGAGCCACGGCGCGACCTTGCTGACGCGCTGCTGGGGGTCGCGGTCGTACAGGATCTGCGACTCGCTCGTCACGCGGTCGGAGAACAGGAGCTGCTCCTCGCCGAACTTCAGCGCGAACAGCAGCTTGCTCCCGAACGACCCGACGCTCGGCCCGGCCTCGCCGGCGAAGGTCGTGTTGACCTGGCCACCGTTCTCCTGGTCGTCGGCCTGGTAGTCGAGCTCCCATGCCTTCGTGCCCTCGGGGGCCCCCACGATCGAGTAGGTGTCGGTGCTCGGGCTGAAGTAGATGCGGGGCTCGTACCCGCCCTCGAGGTCGGTGATGGCGCCCTCCGACGGGATGCCACCCTCGAAGAACGCCGGGCGTCCGTCCGGGCCGGTCTGCTCACCGAACGCGGCCACGACCCCGTAGCCGTGCGTGTACACCGTGTGGTCGTTGACCCAGTTGCGCTGGTCCTGACCCAGGCCGTCGAGGTTCAGCTCGCGCACCGCGATCACGGTGTCCCGGGACTCGCCGTCGATCTCGTAGCGGTCGACCGACAACGAGTCGTCGAAGTTGTAGTACTGCTTGTTCTGCTGCAGCTGCCGGAACGACGGCGACACGATCTGCGGGTCCAGCAGGCGGATCGACGCGGCGGTCTCGGCGTCCGACCGCAGTGCGCCCTCTTCCGCCTCGGTCGTTGCGTCGTACTGTTCCTTCTCGACGTCGTCGATACCGAACGCCGACAACGTAGCGTCGATGTTGCGCTGGATGAACTCGCTCTCCAGCTCCTGCGCGTTCGGGTTCACCTGGAAGCGCTGCACGACCGCGGGGTAGATACCGCCGATCGCGATGGCGGAGACCACCATGAGCCCGACACCGATGGCCGGCAGCCGCCAGTCACCACGGAACGCGGTGACGATGAACAGCACGGCGACGAAGATCGCCACGACCGCGAGAATCCCCTTGGAGGGGATCACCGCGTTCACGTCGGCGTACGAAGCGCCGTCGAAGCGGTCACCCGTGTTCGTCAGGAGCGAGTAGCGGTCCAGCCAGTAGTTCGCGGCGATCAGCAGCAGGCCGACCGCGCCGACGACGGACAGATGGATGCGCGCGGAGGGGGTCGTACGAGGGCCGCCCGCCGCCGAAGGGCCGACCCGGAGCCCGCCGTACAGGTAGTGCGTGATCAGCCCGGCGATACCGGCGATCACGACCACCGAGATGAGGAACCCGACGCTGAACCGCAGCATGGGCAGCGTGAAGACGAAGAACCCGAGGTCCATGTTGAACTCGGGGTCGGTCTCGCCGAAGGACTCGCCGTTGAACGCCAGCAGCACCGTGCGCCACTGCGCCGACGCCGCGAGGCCCGCGAAGAAGCCGACGAGCACCGGTGCGGCGATCATCACTACCCGGCGCAGCGGCTCGACCGCCTCGCGGTACTGGTCGAGCGTCGCCTGCTCGGGCGTGCTCGGGGCGTAGATCGGGCGCGACCGGTAGGCGGCGGTGAAGGACCAGAACACTGTCCCAGCCATGATCAGGAACCCTGCGGCGAACAGGGCGGCGCGCGTGCCCCACTCGGTCCAGATCACCCGGGAGAACCCGAGCTGCTCGAACCACTTCACCTCGGTCCAGAACTGCGCTAGAAGGAGCAGCGCCGCGACGACGACGGCGACCGCGACTACCGCCACCCCCAGCGGACTGCGTCGTCGGGCTCGGGGGGTGCCGCCGCCGGAAGGGCGACGAGGTGCTGCGGCGAAGGACACGACTGCGTTACCTCACGTCATCAAATGGTTGGGCCGTACCACGATGGAACGACCAGGCTCTGCTCAAGGTTCCCAGCACAAGGTTCCCACATCCTCCAGATGTGCAACACACGGTCAACAGCAGCACCCGGAGGTCAGGAACACGTCGGGAGGTCATCGCCCTCGCCGCGCCCGATCTGCTCGACGGCGTCGTAGGCCTCTGCGAGCGTCGCCACCCGCACGACGTTCAGCCCGTCGGGCACGTTGCCCACCACCTGCGGACAGTTGTCCGCCGGGGCGAGGAACCATTCGGCCTCGTCACGGACGGCCCCGTACAGCTTCTGCTCGATGCCGCCGATGGGACCCACCGTGCCCTCGGGGCTCATGGTGCCCGTACCGGCAATGACCTGGCCGTTCGCCTCGTCCTCCGGCGTGAGCTTGTCGATGATCCCGAGCGCGAACATGGTGCCGGCGCTCGGCCCGCCGATGTTCTCGATCTCGATCGAGACGTCCACGGGGAAGTCGTACTGCGGGTCGATGAAGACGCCGAGCACCGCCCGCTCCTCGTTGCCCGTGGTGGTGATGTCGACCTCCATCGTGCGCTTGCCGCGCTGCACGCCGAGCGTCACGACGTCACCAGGGCTCGTCTCGGCGAGCCCGTCGATGAGGTCCGAGTAGGTGCCGACCGGCGCACCTTGGAACCCGGTGATGACGTCGCCATCGTTTAGCTTGCCCTCAGCCCCGGAACCTGGCTCCGTACCGGCGACGTCCAGGACGGCCGGCACGTCGTAGCCGAGTGCCGGGTGTGTCAGGGCCGCGACCGTTGCCGACTCCTGCGACGACACCATCTCGGCCTGGCTGGCCTCCTGCTGCTGCTCCTTGGTGATCGCCTCGGGGAAGATGGCTTCCACCGGGAGCACGGAGCGCTGCGGGTCCAGCCAGCCCTGGATCACCTGCCCGGACAACATCGGGTAGCCCGGCCCGCCGAGCACCGACACCGTCGTCAGGCGCAGCTCGCCCGTCGACTCGTACGTCCGGGCGCCGTCGATCTGGATGAGGTTGCGCTGCAGCGTGTCCTCTGTGGGCCCCGGCGAGCGCATCGCGTAGGGCGTCGGCACCACCAGCGCCACCGCCGCGAGAGCGGCCGTGGCCAGCAGGGAGACACCCAGCGTCACGGTGCGGCGCGCAATCGGTTCGCCCGCGGCCGGCTCGTCACCGAACGGCGACGGCTCGGGCTGCGGGGCGTGCTGGCGGTCGCGCATATCGGTCACCGGCCCATCATTCCTCACTTGGCTGGAGGTTCCGTGAAAGCGGCCCGACGGCGGCGTGGGCACCTGCTCGCACCATGCCAAGCACTACGCCGTCGGGCAAAGAATTTCCACTTGAACGGTGTGTTATAGCCCACGCCACGCCGATAACACGCTACGGTCGTTCCGTGGCC
Organism: Promicromonospora umidemergens; assembly: GCF_024171995.1. Taxonomy (GTDB): domain Bacteria; phylum Actinomycetota; class Actinomycetes; order Actinomycetales; family Cellulomonadaceae; genus Promicromonospora; species Promicromonospora umidemergens. The sequence goes on from NZ_JAMTCT010000003.1 coordinate 137,163, forward strand.
CACGACGCCTTGACGTCCGTGGAGGTGCGCCGGAGCCGCCGTCGCACCGCCACGGTGAGCGCATATCGCGACGGTGGACGGACCATCGTCGCCATTCCCGCGCGCTTCTCTCGGGCACAGGAACGAGAGTGGGTGGCCAAGATGGTGGCCCGGCTCGAGGACAAGGAACGGCGCCGCCGTCCGTCCGACCAAGAGCTGATGGACCGTGCCGGTGAGCTCTCCATCAAGTACCTCGACGGCCACGCCAAGCCGTCGAGCGTGCGCTGGTCGACGAACCAGGGTCGACGCTGGGGGTCTTGCACGCTGCTCGACGGCTCCATCCGGATCTCCACCCGGGTCCAGGGCATGCCCTCCTGGGTGCTCGACTACGTGCTGCTGCACGAGCTGGCACACCTGCTGCACGCCGGCCACGGTCCCGAGTTCTGGAAGATCCTCGAGGTGTACCCGAGGACCGACCGGGCGCGCGGTTTCCTGGAGGGCGCGTCGTTCGCGCAGGACGACCCCGGCCAGATCACCTCCGACGACGGGGACGACTGACGAGTCCCGACGAGCCGCCGCCACGGCGGAGGCCGCTGCGCGGCTCTGATCGCCGCGCGACAGCCTCAGCCGATGGGAAGCGGACGGCGCTCCCTACGGTTCAGTGCCACGGCGACAAGTCCGCAGCCGACGGCGACCACCGCGAACGGGAGTGCGGCAGCGAGGTCGAACAGGGCGGTGAACATGATCGGTCCGACAAGCTCCGCGACGACGAACGAGTACTGGAACGCGGCGAGATACCTTCCCCGCGCGCCTCGTGCGAGCTCGTCGACCAGTGCCGTGGACGACGGTGCGTGCAGGATCTCGGCGACGCTCAGCAGGGCGACGCCGAGCAGGAGCACCAGGGCGGCCGCGGCCAAGGGCAGAGTCATCGCGACGGCGAGGACGGCGAAGGCGCCGGACCACAGGAGCGCCGCACGCTTCAAGAGCCGCACCTTCGACGTGCGGGACGACAGGTCGGCACCGCGTGCCGACAGCACCGCGACCAGCAGGGCGTTGGCGACCAGGAGGGCAGCCGTCAACCAGCCCGGTCCGTCCAGCCGCGAACGGACGACCGTGGGCAACGAGAGGCCGAAGAACAGGGTCGCCAGTGCAAGCACGCTGTTCAGCGCGAGAAACCGCAGGAACACGCGGTCCCGGAGGATCGAGACATAGGTCGACGGCTCGTCGCCGGGAGCATCGCCCGCTCGCGGCCTGGTCCGCACGACACCGAGGATCAGGCCTGTCGAGAGAGCGGTGCACCCCGACGCCGCCCAGGCGAGCGCCAGGTAGGCGCCCTCCGCCTGGACCGAGATCACGGCTCCCGTGATGAGCCCGCCGACGACGATGCCGACCGTCCGAGCCGCGTTGAGGCGACCGAACCACTGCTCCATCGACAGGCCGTCCCTGGTCTCCGCGTAGTCCGCGAGGAAGGTGAACACCGACGACCAGAAGAGCCGCACCCCGACGGCCAGCACGGCTGATGCGAGCAACACTTCGAGCGGGTCGCGGGCTACGACGAAACCTGCGTACGCGACGGCCTGGAGCCCTAGCCCGACAGCCACGACGGGATGGGCGGTCCAGCGATCGACCAGCATCCCGGTCACGAGGGGAAGCGGGAGCCCGATCAGGACGCTCCCGCTGATGATCGCGCCCAGCACGGGGAGCGGGATGTCGGTCAGGACAGTGAAGTAGACCAGCGACAGCGGGAGGAACAGGCCTCCGGACAGTGCTGCGAGAGACAAGGAAAGAGTGAGGCAGGCGTCGATACGCCCGGGTGCACGCTGAGGCACGGGAGAGGTCACTTTCGATGGGAAACAGGCATGAGTGAGATCCCGGCGAGCTCTTGGCTCGACGGGTACTTCAGCTCTGTCTGACGTCCATCAGCGCCGACACTAGCCCCCGGTCAGCTGGGAAGCCACGGCAATCGAGTGGTCCGTACCGGACCGGCGCCCACGCTCGACGCCGGCCTCAGGTCAGCCTCGCCCCTCGCCCTTCGTCCCGTCAGCGGGACCGTCCTCTTCCGCGGGGCTGTCCTTTTCGGCCGGGCCGTCCTGTTGGGCAGGGCCGTCCTGTTCAGCGGGCGTATCGTCCGAGCCCTTGTTGTCAGCGGGCTGGTCATCGCCCGCCATGTCCTCGCCGAAGATCTCCTTGAGCGCTGCGTCCACGTCGGCGTGCTCGTTCTCCGCGGCCTCGCGGCGCACCAGGTAGCCCGACGGGTCGTCGAGGTCCTGGGTACCGGGCAGCAGGTCGGGGTGGTCCCACACGGCGTCGCGCCCCATGGTGCCGTGGACACGCGCCACTATCGAGAACAGGGTCGCCGCGTCGCGCGACCGGCGCGGCCGCAGCTCCAGCCCGACCAGGGTCGAGAACGTCTGCTCGGCGGGCCCGCCGGCGGCGCGCCGACGTCGGATCATCTCCCGCAGCGGGATCGCGTGCGGCAGGTGCGGCAGGGTGGCGATGGCGCTGACCTCGTCGACCCAGCCCTCCACCAGTGCAAGCGTGGTCTCCAGGTTGAGCAGCACGGACTTTTGCTCGTCCGTGTTCTGCAGCCCGAACACTCCACCGGACAGGGCGCTGCGCAGGGCGTCGGAGTCGGCGAGATCGATGTCCCGCACCTGGGACTCGAGCGCGTCGAGGTCGATGGTGATGCCGCGCGCATAGCGCTCCACTATCGACAGGAGGTGCGACCGGAGCCACGGGACATGGGTGAACAGCCGGGCGTGGGCGGACTCGCGGACCGCCAGGAACTGCCGGACCTCCTCGATCGGCGCGTCCAGACCCTCCGCAAACGCGGCCACGTTGGTGGGCAGCAGCACGGTGTCCGGGCTGTCCAGCAGCGGCAGGCCGACGTCCGTGGCGCCGAACACCTCGTGCGAGAGCGTGCCGGCGGCCTGGCCGACCTGCATGCCGAACACCGCCGAACCGAGCCTCCGCATCATCTGGGCCGGGTCGATCGAACCGCCGAGACCGTGCAGCACGCCCGCGGGCATCCCCGGGATCGCCTCACCGTCGTCGATGCCCTCAGGGAGCTGGTCGCGCAGCACGGTCGCGAGGGCCTCCGAGACGGAGGAGGCGACGGGGGCCGCCAGCTGGTTCCACACCGGGAGCGTGGCCTCCACCCACTCGGACCGGTTCCAGGCGCGCCTGGTCCCGCCGGCGGGCGGAAGGTCGGTGACGGCGTCGAGCCAGAGCTCGGCCACGGCCAGCGCGTCGGTGGCCTCCTTGGCCTGCTTTCCCGTCAGGGACGGGTCGCCCTTGCTGACGGCGACCTGCCGGGCGACGTCGTGCGCGACGTCGGCGTTGACCGGTCCGGCGCCCTCGGCCGAGAGCATCTTCTGCACCTGGGCCAGCGCGTACTGCATCATCACGGGGTCGGGTGGTCCGCCGAGGGCGGTCGGGTCGATACCCCGCTCCCGCATCTCGGCCATCACTTCGTCTGCGCCGTCGCCGAGCATGGAGCGCAGCATCTCCTCCCACGACTGGGGAGTCTCGCCGGGCTGGTGCTGGTCGCTCATAGAGTCACCGTAACCGGGTCCGCAAGGTCTACGCCGTCCATTTGGCTCTGGGCGCACACGGGAACTTCCGGCTCTCGCGATGCTTTGGATATACCTCTGGAACTGTGGACGAGCACCCGCGGCGAACGCCGCCGTCGGGCATCGTTGTGGGCATGAAGCCCCCTCCTCTCCTCCGGCTGCGGCCGGGCACGCCGGTGCTCAGCCGCGGCGGCGGCCAGATGCAGTGCGGATCCGACCCGCGCTGGTCGTTCGTGCTGTCGGGACTCACCCCTGCCGAGGAGACGTGGCTCGAGGAGATCGCCGAGCGCCGGCACGTGACGGTCGAGCAGTCTGCGGCGCGGTGCGGTGTGCCCGCCGAGCGGCGCGACGAGATCATGACCGTCCTGGTTCGCGCAGGTGTGCTCGTCCCGGTGCCAGGAACCGTGGGTGCGGTGACCGCTCCGGCCGACGGCGCCGCCGACGCGACGGCGCTCGGCATGCTGCGGCCCGACGGCGCGGGCCTCGCGACCCTGGCCGACCGCGCGCGGCGCATGGTCGGCGTGGTCGGCCTCGGGCGGCTGGGGACGGCCGTCGCGCTGCACCTGGCGACAGCCGGCGTCGGCCGGCTCCTTCTGCACGACCCCCTGCCGGTGCAGATCACCGACGTCGGGCTGGGCGGCCTGCGGACCATCGACGTGGGACAGGCGCGCGACGCCGCGGTGCGAGCGCTGCTGGCGGAGCGTTCACCGCGCGTGGCCGTACGGGTGGACGACAGCGGGGCGGGCGGCATGGGGCTGGACCCGACAGCACTCGACGTCGTGGTGGTCACCGAGCCGCACGCCGCCCATCCTGCGCGGTACCAGCGGCTGCTCGGCCTCGGGGTGCCGCACCTGCCGGTGGTGGTGCGGGAGGCGGACGTCGTCGTGGGGCCGTTCGTCCGGCCGGGCCGGTCAGCGTGCGTCACCTGTGTGGACCTTGCCCACGCCGACGCCGACCGCGAGTGGCCGGCGCTGGCGACGCAGCTACGGAAGACGGCGGAGCCGACGCACGAGGCGACGCTCGCCGCCGTGGCAGCGGCAACGGCCGCCGGCCAGGTGCTCGCCCAGCTGGACGGGCACCGGCCGGCGGCCGTCGGTGCGTGCCTGGAGATCTCGCTCCCGGCGGGGCTCCCCCGCGCCAGGCCGGCAGACCCGCACCCGCGCTGCGGCTGCGTGACCCTGCCTGCCTGAGCCGGAGGTGCAGCGCAGGGTGGGGGCCGAGGGACGAGGCACCCGCCCGGAGCGGAACCGCAGGCTCAGGCAGTACGAGTAGAGCCTGACCCTCCCGTTGAGTGCTGGGTATTTGTTGGTCCAGGGCTGCTTGCCCAGCGAATACCCAGCACTCGATGCTTCGGCTTGGTCAGGCCGCGGCGACGTTCTCCGACTTGCGGGGCCTGCCGCGGCCACGCTTACGAGCGACGACGGCGCCGTCGACGAAGACCTCGCCGCCCCAGACGCCCCAGGGCTCGTTGCGCTCGAGGGCGCCGGCGAGGCAACCCTGCATCAGGGGGCAGGTGCGGCACAGGGCCTTGGCCTGCTCCACCTGGGTGCTGTGCTCGGCGAACCACAGCTCCGGGTCGTTGGTACGGCACGGCAGCAGTGTGTCCATCAGCCGGTTGAACTCCGCCGAGTCCGAACCGGTCCGGCTCGTTGCGGGGTGTTGGGGCGGGTCCCAGGGGCCCGAGCCGCCCTGGGGAAGAGTGTCGAGGAGCGCAGTGAGGCGCACGGTTGTCTCCTGTGTCCTGTATGGATGAACGTCGTCGGTGAACGTCTGGGGGAACAGGACCCCGGGCTAGATCTCTGCCGGCCGGCCCTGACAGGGCCGGGTCTCCGGGCAAAAACTAAGGCCGCGGGTCCTAGATGGACTCCGCGGCCTGGATGACTCGGTCGTTAGACCGGCGAGTCTCCTGGAGATGCGGAGTCGGGTGCGAGAGCGGACGGCTTGCTGCCTCCGCGGTGAGTGCGCGCGCGGAAGGACAGAGCTGCGCCGGTTGCCGAAACGGGCTCGTTGCCGAGCGTGTACGCGCACACCTGCAGATCCGTCTGCGAAATCATGTTCATCTCCAAGACACCCACCTCCTCACTCGAATCCGGGCCAGACCTTTCGGTCTCGCCCACTGCCGTCAGGGACATGTGAACAATATGCCGGGCCGCCATGGCGAGCCAACTCTTTTTCCAAACTTTCTTGAGAAGTTTTTCGGACCAGCCGGGATGACCAGCTGGACTGCCCTCCCGGACAGCCGGAACCACTCAGAAATTCTTCGCCCGGCGCCCCGGCGAGCCGCTCAGGGACTCGGTTCAGCCGGTGCGCTCGCCACGATCGCGAGGATCGTGGCGCCGTACCTGTCGATCTTCGCGGGACCGATCCCGTCCACGCGAGCCAGTTCGGCTATGGCCGAAGGTCGGATCTCCGCGATAGCCGCCAGTGTCGCGTCCGTGAGCACCGTATAGGCGGGCTTGTCCGTCTCCCGGGCCACCTCGAGGCGCCACTCACGCAGCGCGTCGAAGAGCGCGGCGTCGTGCACGCCCGTAAGGAGCGCGCGGGCCCGGCCCTTCGGCACGCTGCGGGCACGCGGTGCGCGAGGCTCGTCCGGCCACAGCCCGTCGAGGAACCTCGTGCGCTTGCGGCTGGCGCGACCACCCGGGTTGCGCGCACGCCCGAACGACAGCTCCAGGTGCTCACGGGCGCGGGTGATCCCCACGTAGAGCAGGCGACGCTCCTCGTGCACGGCGGCGTCGGTCTCCGCCAGCGAGATGGGCATGAGCCCCTCGCTCATCCCGGCGAGGAAGACGGCGTCCCACTCCAGGCCCTTCGCCGCGTGCAGCGACGCGAGCGTGACGCCCTCGACCGTCGGCGCGTGCTGCGCGGAAGCGCGCTCGTCGAGCTCGGCGACGAGCCCGGTGATCGTCGCCGGGTCCTCCGGGGTCGCGGCGGCGGCCAGGTCGTCGGCGAGCGAGACGAGCGCCTGCATGGCGTCCCAGCGTTCCCTGGCGGCACCACGCGCCGCGGGTGCCTGGTCGGCCCAGCCTGCGGCGGCGAGGACGTCGCGCACCTGGTCGGGCATGGGCAGCTCCGGATCGGCCGACCGGGCGGCGCCGCGCAGCAGCACTATCGCGTCGCGCACCTCCTTGCGCTGGAAGAAGCGCTGCCCGCCCCGCACCAGGTACCCCACACCGGCGTCGGCGAACGCCGCCTCGAAGGCCTCCGACTGGGCGTTGGTGCGGTAGAGCACGGCTATCTCGCTCGGCTTCACGCCCGACTGGATCAGGCGCGCGGCGCGGGTGGCGACACCCTTCGCCTCGGCCTCGTCGTCGTCGTACGCCGTGAAGGCGGCCGGCGGGCCGGGCTTCCGCTGTGCGACCAGCTCCAGCGCCTGGTGGGCCCCGCCCGCGCGGCCCGCGCGCTTGAGCACCTCGTTGGCGAGGTTCACCACCTGGGGCGTGGAGCGGTAGTCGCGCACGAGGCGGATCTCCTGCGCCTCCGGGTAGGCACGCCGGAACTCCAGGAGGTGACGCGGCGAGGCGCCGGTGAAGGAGTAGATGGTCTGCGACGGGTCACCCACCACGCACAGCTCCTTGCGTCCGCCGAGCCACTGGTCCAGCAGGAACTGCTGCAGCGGCGACACGTCCTGGTACTCGTCCACGACGAAGCGCCGGTACTGCGAGCGCACCTCGTCCGCCACGTTCTTGTGGCTGTTCAGCATGTCCCCGAGCATGAGGAGCACGTCCTCGAAGTCGATGACCTCGCGTTCCGTCTTCACGTCCTCGTACGCCGTGATGAGGCGCGACACCGTCTGCGCGTCGTAGCCCGACGGCGCCTCGCGGCCGGTCGCGGACGCCGCCCTCTCGTAGTCGTCCGCCGTGACCAGCGAGACCTTCGCCCACTCCACCTCGCTGCTGAGGTCGCGGACGGCCACGCGGTCCACGCTGAGACCGAGCCGGCGCGCCGCCTCCGCGATGATCTGTGCCTTGTGCTCCTGCAGCCGGGGCGGGGCTCCGCCAACGACGCGCGGCCAGAAGTACCCGAGCTGGCGCAGCGCCGCGGCGTGGAACGTGCGGGCCTGTACGCCCTGGACGCCGAGCTCACGCAGGCGGGTGCGCATCTCTCCGGCCGCTCGCGCCGTGAAGGTCACGGCCAGCACGCTGGTCGGCTTGTAGGCGCCGATGCGGACGCCGTACGCGATGCGGTGCGTGATGGCGCGCGTCTTGCCGGTGCCCGCTCCGGCTAGCACCACCACCGGACCGTTGAGCGCGAGGGCGACCTCGCGCTGCTCGGGGTCGAGGGCGGTCAGGATCGCGTCGGGGCTCATCGGTCCAGGATGATTCGAACCGGCGGCGGAGTTGGTCTGGGTGAGCATCGTCTGCGATTCTCGCAGCAACCACTGACAAGGAGCACAGATGTCCGAGACGACCCCGCCGATCCTCGCGCCGATCCCTGCGGACGGCACGGTCCTGATGTACTCGACGACCTGGTGCGGGTACTGCCGTCGGCTGCGTACACAGCTCGACTCGGAGGGCATCGGCTACACGGTCATCGACATCGAGCAGCAGCCCGAGTTCGCCGCCTACGTCGAGCAGGTCAACGGCGGCAACCAGACGGTACCCACCGTCGTGTACCCCGACGGCTCTGCGGCGACGAACCCGAGCCTGGCAGCCGTGAAGCTTGCGCTGGCGAACTGACCCCCGGGCTGGTCGGCAGGACGTCCCGTAGTCGGTAGTCCGTCACGTGTTCGGCACTCCGGGGTGCCGATCATCTGACGTTCTGCCGACCATCCGCCCCGGTCAGTCCTCCAGGCGAGCGCCGTACCAGTCCTCGATCAGCGAGCGGGCGATCGAGGAGCGGCCCGGTAGGCCCAGGTCGCCGTCGGCCACCGCCGCGGCCATCTCCTCCCGGGTGAACCAGTCGGCCTCGGCGATCTCGTCCTCCTGTCGCACCAGCCGCGTGGTGGACGCGCGAGCGCGGAAGCCGAGCATGAGGGAAGCGGGCAGCGGCCAGGACTGGCTGCCGCGGTACTCGACCGAGTCGGGGTCGACGACGACGGCGACCTCCTCCATGGTCTCGCGCACCACCGCCTGCTCGAGCCCTTCCCCCGGCTCCACGAACCCGGCCAGCACCGACCGGCGGCCTGGGGCCCACTGCGCCCCGCGGGCCAGGAGCAGGCGGTCGTCGGCGTCGGTGATGGCCATGATCACGGCGGGGTCGGTCCGCGGGAACTGGTTCGTGCCGTCGGCCGGGCAGTGCCGGACCCAGCCGCCCTGCGTCACCTCCGACCTCGTGCCGCACCGCGGGCAGTGGGTGTGCACCGCGTGCCACTGGGACAGCGCGATGGCCTCGACCACGAGTCCCTGTGCCAGGTCGGGTTCGTCGATGGTGCGCAGCCCGGCCCACTCGACGTCGAGGTCGGGCTCCGCCTCCGCGTCGGCAAGGACCGCCGCGAGGTAGGCGACGCCGTCGGCCTCCCCGAGGAAGAGGTACGTGCCGACGGCGAGGTGCGCGACGTCGTCGGGCGCGAACAGTGCGAGCCGCTGGCCGGCCAACGCTGCCCGGTTCCCGCGCACCACGAGCACCCGGGTGCCCAGCTCCTTGAGAAGGTCGCCCACGAGGCCCGGCTCGGCGCGTCGATGCGCGGCGCGGTAGTGAGCGGCACGGGCGAGGGGGAGGTCGAGAACTGGCACAGGACGACAGTAGCCGCCCACCACGGCACCCGGATCCTGGCCGGCTCGACGGAGCACCATCTCGGCGACCTCGAACCTTGTCTTGCAAGACTTGTATTGCAAGTCTTGCTACGCAAGGTTAGATTTCTGTCATGACCGAAGAGCGCATCGCGACGAACCTCCGCAAGGGAGTGCTCGAGTACTGCGTGCTCGCGCTGCTCTCCCACGGCGAGAAGTACGGCCTGGAGCTGGCGGACGACCTCACCACGCGAGGGCTCATCGCGAGCGAGGGCAGCCTGTACCCGTTGCTGGCCCGCATGCGCGAGAACGGGCTCGTCGAGCCCCGATGGGACGCGTCCGGCACCGGCCGTCCCCGCCGCTACTACGCCATCACCGATGACGGCACCGGCCAGCTCACCACCTTCGCCCAGGTCTGGGCGTCGCTCGGCGCGCAGGTCGACGCCCTGCTGGAGGGATCACGATGACTGAGAACATCACGATGACCGAGAGGACCGCGATGAACGCGAACACCGAGGGCGCCTACCTGCGTGACGTGGGCAAGCGCCTGCGTGCGCTCACCCCCGAGCAGCGCGATGCGGTGCTCGACGACGTCCGAGCCCACTTCGCGGATGCCGCGGATGCGGGCCGCACCCCTGAGCAGGCCGCGGAGAGCCTCGGCGACCCTGCGCAGTTCACCGAACGAGTACGGACCGAGCTGGGCCACGAACGAGGCCAGACCGACCGGATGAGGCGCGTGCTGCAGTGGCTCGCGACCGGTGTGGCGGTCTTCTCCGCGATGTTCGTCTCGTTCTGGCACCCGGACGACTCCCTCCCGATGCCGAACACCCAGTTCGAGGCGCACGGCTTCGGGATCGTGCTGTTGAGCCTGGTCCCCGCGCTGATCGCGGCGCTCCCGAACTTCGCCTCCTCGCGTGCCCGTACCGTCTTCACCGCCGCGGTGGCGATCATGCTGTCGGTCGTGAGCTTCACCTTCCCCGAGGGCTGGGCTTTCGCCCCCACCGCCTGGCTCGCGTGGGCCGCACTCGTCGTACCGGTCATCGCCCGCAACGGACCGCCCGCGGCCGGCTGGCGGATCGCCGGAGGTGTGCTCGCCGTCCTGCCCATGGCCCTGGGTGTCGGCGGGGCCCTCGTCGGCAGCTGGGGCCTGACCCTCGAGAGCGTGCTCTACACCGCCGTGGTCGCCGCTCTTGGCGTGCTGATGGCCCTCGGCAAGCCGTGGGCCGGCATCATCCTGGCCGTGGTCGGCGTCGCGGCTCTGGTGTATTCCGCGCTCGATCCGGGGATGCTCACCTCGGGCGTCTGGTGGGCGGGCGGGCTGTTCATCACCCTCGGCGCGAGCCAAGCCCTCATGCACGCCCGGCCGCGCACGCCCGGCCGCATGTAGCACTGCCAGGCCCCACCACCGGGTCCGTCCGAGAACGAGGCACGTCACGTCGCCGGGTGCGAGACCACCCGACCGTGTGACGTGCCTCTGACGTGCCGCTCCGGTCCACGCGGGAGCACGGACACACCACCGCGCTGTGCCATGGCACGCGAACACTGCAATACGGTGAGCACGTGTCCCGCACGCCCCTCGCCCTCGCCGCCCTCTCGACCGCCGCCGTGCCCGGTCTCGACGCCCAGTCGGTCCGTGTCGGCGACCTCGTCGGCGACTACGACGTAGCCGTCGTCACGGGCCAGGACGACCAGGAATGGGTAGTTCGCGCACCGCGCACCACGGTGGCCGGCGCGGCTCTGGAGGCGGAGATCGAGCTGCTCGACGCGCTCCGCCTGTACATCGACACGGGGGTGCTCCCGTTCGTCGTGCCGCAGGTCGCCGGCTACGCCCTGCTGCCGGAAGGTGGCCGGGCGGTGGTGCACCGGCGGATCATCGGCAGCAACCTCGACGTCGAGGCGCTGGAGTCGGGCCCCGGTCTGGCCGCCGACCTGGGCCGGGCCATCGCCGCCATCCACGAGCTGCCGACCTCCGTCGTCGAGACGTGCGGCCTGCCCAGCTACACGGCCACCGAGTACCGCGAGCGGCGGCTCACGGAGGTGGACGAGGCCGCGAGGACCGGGCGGGTGCCATCCACGCTGCTGCGACGCTGGGAGACGGCGCTCGAGGACGTGTCCCTCTGGAAGTTCAAGCCGGTCGTCGCGCACGGCGACCTGGCGCCGGACCAGCTGCTCGTGGACCGGCAGCGGGTCGTGGCGGTCTCGGGCTGGTCGGAGGCCCGCGTGGCCGACCCGGCCGACGATCTTGCCTGGCTCATCGCCGCGGCCCCGATCGAGGCGGTCGACTCGATCATGGAGGCCTACCAGCTGCGCCGCACCGAGCTGAGCGACTCGCGCCTCGCGGAGCGCGCGATGCTCGTGGGCGAGCTGGCCCTCGCACGGTGGCTGTTGCACGGCGTGCGGCACCGGCTGCCCGAGGTGGTCGAGGACGCGACGTCGATGCTGGAGGACCTGGACGAGGCGACGCTCGAAGAGGGCGCTTAGGCTCCGCCTGTCGGCCACGCTCGCGTGGACGACAGCGTTACTCGCCCCGGATGAGCGCCTCCAGCTCCGCCTCGTCGAGCAGCCGCTCTGGCCGGACCGTCGTGTCCGAGCCCACGTAGTAGAAGGCAGCGCTCACCTGGTCCAGCGGCACCCCGGTCCAGCGGGACCACGCCAGCCGGTACACGGCGAGCTGCACCTCGCGGGCGGCCCGCGCCGCGGTGTCGAGGGGCTCACGGCCGGTCTTCCAGTCCACGACCACCACGGCGTCCGGCCCCCTGGGCGGGTCCCGGAAGACCGCATCCATGCGGCACCGCAGCATGACGCCGGCCACCGGCGTCTCGACGTCGGCCTCTACGGCCACAGGCGTGCGGGCTGACCACTCGGACCCCAGGAAGGTGTCGCGCAGCTTCTCGAGGTCGGTGTCCTCCGGGAGGTCCTCGTCCTCGGCACTGGGCAGGTCGTCGACGTCCAGCAGCGTGGCCGAGGTGAAGAACTGCTCCACCCACTCGTGGAACCTCGTACCCCGCCGGGCGTGCACGGTGGGCTGCACCGGCACGGGGCGGCGCAGCTGCAGCGCGAACGCTTCGCGGTCCGCGGCCAGCCGTACCAGTCCGGACGCCGAAACGTGCGCGGGGAACGCGACCTCCCGGTCCGCGTGCCGGTCACGCTCCGCCAGGAGCATGCGGGCGAGGTCGACGAGGTCGTGACCCGCCGCATCGGTGAGGGCGCCCTGCGGCGCGGTGAGGACGCCGGTCGGGAGGCGCATGGCGGCGAGTGCGACCAGACGTTCCTCCGCCGCCTCGTCGACGAGCCTGGCCGTGGCGCGCAGGACGTCCCGGGCGGTCCGGAGCTGACCGCCGGCCGTGCCCTGGTCGGTCCCGGCCTGGTCGGTTCCGTCGGTTCCGGTGGTTCCGTCGGTTCCAGGCCGGTCGGGGCGCCCGTCCGGCGTGGGCCAGACCGCCGTGAGCTCTTCCGCGTTGCGGGGGTTCTCGGCGTCCGGGTCAGGCATGGGCGCCCAGAGGTCTGTCGCGACCAGGCCCGCCTCGGCCAGCTCGACGAGGAACGGGGAGACACCGCGCGGGCGGCTCGCGGTGCCCCACCACGACGCCGTGAGGAAGAGCTCCCGCCGGGCACGCGTGAACGCCACGTAGGCCAGCCGGCGCTCCTCCGCGAGGCGGTGCTCGCCGCAGTCGAGCTTGAACTCGTCCCGCAGCGCGACGAGGTCCTTGGTGTCGGAGGCGTGCTCCCAGGCGAAGGCAGGCAGGTCGTCCGCGTCACCGCGCAGGTGGTAGGGCAGCTCGCCGAGGTCGGACAGCCAGCCCGAGGACGACTCCCCCGACCGCGAACCCCTGTCCCACGTGGGGAAGGCCCCGTCGGCAAGGCCCGCCACCGCCACCGCGTCCCACTCCAGGCCCTTGGCGGCGTGCGCCGTGATCACCTGGACGGCGTCCGGGTCGGGCTCGCGCACCGGCATGTCGAGGCCGCGCTCCTTCTCACCTGCGACCCCGAGCCAGGCGAGGAACGCACCGAGGGTCGCCGTGTCGGACGACTGGGCGAACGACGCGGCGACGTCCCGGAACGCGTCGAGATGCTCGCGCCCGCGATCGCTCACGGCTCCGCCGACCCCTGCGCCCGCCAGGGCGAGCGCCGTGGCCGCCTCGACGTCGAGCCCGAGCGCGCGCTCCGCCTGGACCACCAGCTCGGGAAGCGAGAGGTACGTGAGGCCGCGCAGGTCGCGCAGCAGCCGGGCCAGCGCGGCCAGCCGCTGGTGCGCGTCCTCGGACAGCACTCGCCCGTCACGGGCCGGCCTCCCCGCCACCGGAAGGTCGTCGAGCGCGTCGATGATCGAGCGGTGGTCGGAGACGTCACCCTCCACCACACGGGGATCGTCGTCGGCGCCCTCCGCACCGTCGCTCGCCCGAGCGGCCGCCGCGGCCCGGCGCGGGTCGTCCATACGCGCCAGGTCCGCCGCCCAGGACCCCAGCGCGTGCAGGTCTGCGGCGCCGAGGTTGAGGCGCGGGCCGGTGAGCAGGCGCAGCAGCGAGTCACCACGGGACGGGTCGTGTGCGGCCTGGAGCAGCGCGACGACGTCGACCACCTCTGGCGTGGACAGCAGACCGCCCAGGCCCACCACCTCGACCGGAAGGCCGCGGCGGCGTAGCGCCACCTCGATGGTGGCGAACTGGGCCCGCGCACGGCAGAGAACTGCCGCCGTGGAGCGTCCGTCCGGGTGCGTGCCGGAGCGCCAGCGTGCCGCCACCCACTCGGCGACGGCGTCGGCCTCCTCCTCCAGGGTGGCGGCGACGTGCGCGGACACCACGCCCTCGCCGGCTCCAGGGCGCAGGTCCAGCGGAGGCACCTCGACGTTGGTGCCCGCCCCTGACCGCGAGCGCAGCGGGCTGGACACGACGTTGGCGGCGGAGAGCACCGCGGCGTCGTTGCGCCAGGACGTCGAGAGGTAGTGGACGGCGGCGGGGACGCCGTCGTCGCGCTGGAAGCGGCCGGGGAAGCGGGCGAGGCCCGCCGCGGAGGCGCCACGCCACCCGTAGATGGACTGGTGCGGGTCGCCGACGGCGGTCACGGGGTGCCCACCGCCGAACAGGCCGGACAGCAGCTCGACCTGGGCGTAGGACGTGTCCTGGTACTCGTCGAGCAGGACCACCTCGAACCGGGCCCGCTCGGCGGCGCCCACCATCGGCACCTCGCGGGCGAGCTGGGCGGCGAAGGCGACCTGGTCGCCGAAGTCGAGCGCCTCCGCGATGCGCTTGCGGCGGCGGTACTCGACGACGAGGTCCACGAACCGTGCCCGTTCGGCGACCGAGCCGATGAGCTTGTCGACGTCCTTGGTGCGCTTCTTCTGCTTCGGACCGAGCGGGATGGACTCGAGGTGCTCGGCCATCTCGGTGAGCCGGTCGCGGGCGTCGGCGGGGTCGACGAGGTGCTCGCCGAGCGCGCCGGACAGCGCAACGACCGCACCGGTGACGGTGCTGACCGCCTTGTCGGTACCGAGGTCCTCGTCCCAGGACTCCACGACCTGGGAGGCGAGCTGCCACTGCTCGGCCTGGCCGAGGAGGCGAGCACTGGGCTCGACGCCGAGGCGGAGGCCGTGGTCGGCGACCAGGGAGGCGGCGTAGGCGTTGTAGGTGGCGACGGTGGGCCGGTCGAGGTCCAGGCCGGCGAGCGCCTCGCCCGATTCCTCCCCCAGTGCCCGGCCCAGCTGCGCCAGCCGTGTCTGCACGCGCTGGGTGAGCTCGCCGGCGGCCTTGCGCGTGAACGTCAGGCCGAGCACCTGCTCGGGCTGGACGAACCTGTTGGCGATGAGCCACACCACGCGCGCCGCCATGGTCTCGGTCTTGCCCGAGCCTGCGCCCGCCACGACGAGCGCTGGCTCCAGGGGCGACTCGATGATGCGGACCTGCTCGTCGGTGGGGTCATGACGGCCGAGGAGCCGCGCGATCGCCCGCGCGGACAGCCGGACCTCCGGCTCGTGCCCGGTCACTCGACCACCTTCCGTCCTTCTGGCTGCAGCGGGCACGAGTGTCGCACCGGACACATCTCGCACAGGTCGTTCTTCTTGGCCGCGAACTCGGCCGCGGCCATCGTGTCGGCCGCGCCCTCCACGGCGGTACGTGCCCAGCTGTTGCCCTCGTCGTCCGGGACCAGGGCCGGCTGGTTGCGCACGCTCGCCGACACCGTCTCCGTGCCCACGTAGACGAGGCTCGCGCCCTTGCTGACCGCGCCGTCGGGCAGGTCGAGCGCGCCCTCCTCCACAGCGAGCTGGTAGGCGCCGAGCTGCGGGTTGTCCACCGCCTTGTCCTTGCTGGCCGCTGTCTTGCCGGTCTTGAGGTCGGCCACCGTCACGCCGCCCTCGCCCGCATCCTCGACGCGGTCGACCTGGCCGCGCAGCCGCGCGCGCCCCACCTGCAGGTCGAAGTCGGCCTCGACGAGGAGCGGCTCGCCCGAGTCGGCCAGGTAGTCCGCCAGCCGCACCACCATGCGCTCGGCGCGCTTGCGAAGCTGCAGCGACGGCCACCCGTCGGGCAGCGCGAGCTCCGGCCAGCGCCTGTCCAGCTCCTTCTTCAGGTCGGTGAGCGAACCCTTGGGGTGGCTCTGTGCTATCGAGTGCAGCAGCGTGCCGAGCGTCTGGTGCGTGTCGTCCGGCTTGGTGCCGCCCGCCGCCTCGAACGCCCAGCGCAAGGCGCACGTGGTCACCGTCTCGACCTTCGACGGCGACACCGTCACCGTGTCCTGCGCCCCCCACAGCGGCACCTCGCTCGACACCCCGGCAACGCCGTACCAGGTGCTCGGCTCCGCCTCGGCGACCCCCGCTGCCGAGAGGTCCGCCAGGAGCGCGGCAGCGGGCTGGCTGCCCGACGCCGACAGCGCGGCCGCCCGCACCAGGTCCGAGCGGGCGGCGGCCACCACGCCGCGCAGATCGAGCGGCGGACCGACCGGTACCCGTCGCGGGTCGGGCCCGTCGCCGCCGTCGTCCCGCGGGGACACCAGGTCGCAGAACACGCTGGGCGCTTCCTCCGTGTCCTCGACGGCGGTGACCAGGAGGCGCCGGCGGGCGCGGGAGACCGCCACCGCGAAGGCACGCAGCTCGTCCGTGAGGACCTGGCGCCGCGCCTCGGCGCCGACCACCCGACCGTCCTCCGACCGGCCGGCGATGAGCTCGACGAGGGCCTGCGAGCCGAGCAGGGAGTCACGCAGGCGCAGGTCGGGCCAGACCCCGTCCTGCACGCCGGCGACGACCACCACGTCCCATTCCCGCCCCGCGGCGCCCGGGGGTGTCAGTGCCTCCACGGCGCCCGCACCCTGGGCGGACGCCGCCAGGGAGTCGGCAGGGAGGTCCTGAGACGCCAGGTAGTCGACGAACGCGGCGACCGGAGCGCCCGGCATCCGGTCCACGAACGTCTCGGCCGCTCGGAACAGGGCGAGCACGGCGTCCAGGTCCCGGTCGGCCCGCAGGCCCGCCGGACCACCGGTGAGGGCGGCGGCACTCCACCGCTCGGCCAGGCCGGTCGCCGCCCACACGGCCCAGAGCACCGTCTGCGCGGTGGCGCCCGGCTCCCCAGCGGCCTCGCGCCCGGCGGCGAGCACCCGGGCCACCGCGAGCGGCCCTCGTCGCACCTGCGTGGGCAGCAGCGCCGCACGTGCGGGGTCGGCCAGCACCTCCACCAGCAGGGCGTCCGAGGTACGACCGCCCCCGGCCGACAGCTCGTCGGACCGCAGTGCGCGGCGCAACCGGCGGAGCGCCACGGCGTCGAGTCCGCCGATCGGTGAGATGAGCAGCAACGCCGCCGTCTCGGGGTCCAGCACGCGCTCATCGCCGTCGAGCTCCTCTGCGATCAGCGCCTCCAGGCTTCCCCGCGGCGCACCCGCGCAGGTCTTCACGGCCGCCAGCATGGGCGCCACGGCGGGCTCGTCACGCAGCGGCAGGTCCGAACCGAGCAGCGCGACGGGCACCGAGGCCGACACCAGCTCACGCCGCAGCGCCCCCAACCGCGTGCCACTGCGGGCGATGACCGCCATCCGCTCCCAGGGCGTGCCCCGCAGCAGGTGCTCGGCCCGCAGCTCCCGCGCGATCCAGGCCGCCTCCTGTGCCGCACCCGAGAGCACCGCCACCTGGACGGACGGTGCGTGCCCTGCGGGCATCCCCGCGGCCGCGGGCGTCTCTCCCACGGTGTCCGAGGCCTGGCCCGGGGCCGACTCGTCGGTGGCCGGCTCATCATCGGCAGGCTCGTCGGCAGCAGGCTCGGCCGTGTACGCCGTCGCGCGCCGGTGCAGCGCGCTCGCCGACACCGGGATCCGGTTCGTCACCGCACGCGTGACCGCGCGCAGCTCGGGTGACTGCCGCCAGACGGTCCCCAGCACCACCGTCTCGGCGTCGAAGGCGCCGAAGGCACGGCCAGGACCAGCAGGAGCGGCGGCCCGGCCGGTGAGGCCCGGTGCGGCGCCGCGGAAGGTCTGGACCGCGGAGTCAGGGTCGGAGAGCAGGACCAGACGCGCACCGTCGTCGTGCAGGACCCGCAGGAGGCGGACCGTCGCGGCCGTCGCCTCCTGGTAGTCGTCCACGACCACCAGGTCCCACGTCGGACGGGCCACACCAGGCACCTCGTCCGACCAGGAGCGCAGGGACTCAGCAGCCTCGTCGATCACGACCGCCGGGTCGTAGCGCGGCCCTGCGTCGGGCGTGGCGAGCCGCAGCGCCATGGTGTCGAGGTACTCCTCGTAGAGCTGCGCGGCCATGACCCACTCCGGGCGATCGTTCGTGCGCCCCATCTCGTCGAGCTCGACCGGCCCGAGGCCTCGCTCGGCGGCCCGCATCAGCAGGTCACGCAGCTCCTGGCGCAGGCCACGCAGGCCGAGCGACTCCTCCGGCAGGCCCACCGGCAGCACGAGCGGCCGCCCCTCTCCTGCCACGTGGCCGGCGAGCAGCTCGGCCAGCACCAGGTCCTGCTCCGGACCCGAGACCAGGGTGGGTGTGGGCTGCTCGAGCGCCGCGGCCCGCTTGTGAAGTACCGCGAACGCGGCCGACGACGCCGTGCGCACCATCGGTGCGCCGACCGTCTGCCCTGCCTGAGCCGCCACCTCGTCCCGCAGGCGCGCCGCCGCACGCCGTGACGACGCGAGGACCAGCACGCGCTCCGGCCGCATACCCGAGGCGAGGGCCCGCACTGCGACCTCGCAGGTGACCGTGGTCTTGCCCGAGCCGGGGGCGCCGAGGACCAGCGTCGCACGGTGGCTCAGCGCAGCCTCGGCGGCGGCCGCCTGGGTGTCGTCGAGCGGCACGGAGACCGCGGCGTCGGGACGAGTCCCGGGCGGCGTCAGCCGAGGTGCGAGAGCGAGGGTCGGTGTCACGCGGACGATCGAACCACGAGCCACTGACAGTCCCCGACGCCCCGCGCGGAGGCGTCACGAATGCCCGATTCATCCCGCAGGGGCCTGTTCAACCCGCGTCGGGGACGGGCCAGGGCTCGGGGATGCAGCCGCTCGTCGTCGTGGTCTGCTGCACCATGATCGTCGCGTGCTTCCCCTCGCCGGCGCACAGGTCATGGCGGTACCCGATGACGTGCCCCACCTCGTGGTTCACGAGGTACTGCCGGTAGCGGGAGGTGCTCTCCCATGCCTGGGACCCCGTGGCCCAGCGCTTGAAGTTGAGCACGGCGGTCTCCTCGATGCCGCACGAGAGCTCGCCGATCGTGTCCAGCGGGAGGCAGAGCTCGTCGGTGGTGTCAGGGCTCGCGAGCACGACGCGGGCGTCGTAGCGCTCCGAGTCGGTCCAGGCGAAGGTGGAGCCGTCCGCCGCGTTCCAGCCGCGCGGGTCGTTCAGGGTGGCCAGCACCGACTCGGCGAACACCTCCGGGTCCACCGGCAGGCCCTTCTCGACGGTGATCTGGACCCGCCAGACCTTCCCGTCGGCGGGCGCACGCCGGGACCCGCTCGCCACGACGAGCTTGCCCGAGAGCTTCTGCTCGACATCGAACCTCGAACCGATCAGGCCGGAGCCGGGCTCCGGCGTCGGACCAGCGCTGGGACTCGGGCTCGGGCCGGGCGACGGCGGCGCCGACCTCTCGGGGGACGACCCGCCCGCCGGCGCCGAGGCGACGGGCGCGGGCAGCCCGGAAGCCGCCGGCTCCGGCAAGCCTTCCGCGCCGGCGGCGCCGACCCCTGGCCCCGTGCCCGAGGCGACGTCGGCCTCCGAGGCGGCCTCCGAGGTGGCCTCCGACGAGAGCGCCTGCGCGGGTGGCGACGTGCGGTCACCGGACCTGGCGGCCTCGTACGCGCTGCGCACCGCGTCGCCCGCCTCGACGCCAAGGCTGTCCTCGACCGCCCCTGCGACGACGGCGGCGGACGCGTCCGGCTCTGTGCTCATGGTCGCCGCCATGCCTCCGCCCAGCCCTGCCGCGAGGCACAGGCTGAGCGCGATCATCGAACGCCGGGGGTTCTGGGCAGGGCGCCGCTTGACGCTCCGCGCCGCGGGACGACCGGCGCCTACGCCCTCCGCACCGAGACCGACGGGCACGCCGCCAGTGGCGTGCCTGCCGGTACGCCGGTGGAAGGACGGACTGCTCACGCCGACCATGGTGCCACGCACACGCCCGCGAGCCCATGCCTCTGTCCACAGGGAGTCGCGTGATCGCGCCCGCCCGCCCCGGTCCGGTGGGCCACGTGGCGCACGTCCTGTCGGCTCACGGCGAAACCGAGGGCCGACGGCGCCGGAGCGTGACTAGGATCGACAGGCCGGGTCCCCGGATCACCGGGCACACGGCGCAATCCCCGACCGAACTGGAGTAAACGTGGACGTCACCATCGGTGTGCAGAATTTGCCGCGCGAGGTCGTGGTCGAGACGGACGAGAGCGCGGACGCCGTCGCGACAGCCGTCAAGAAGGCCCTGACCGGTGGCCCCCTCGAGCTCACCGACTCCCGCGGCCGTCAAGTGATCATCCCCGGCGCCGCGATCGGCTACGTCGAGATCGGCTCCGAGGAGCAGCGCAAGGTCGGCTTCGGCGCGGTCTGAGCGAGTTGTCCCTGACGCCAGGTGGCGGACGGCACGCCCGCAGGGGCCGTCCGCCACGTGGCGTTCATTACTAACGGGGTGGTTGACGTGTTTCGCTAACCGCACGGAAACATCGTGCGCGTACCATGAATGGCGTACATCGGTTGCCCGGTCGTCACGTTCCGACCCCCGAGCCTGTGCTTCGGTCTTCCCAGGAGGCCGCCCCGACAGGACGCGCAGCCTGGGTCAATCCCGGCGCGCGATGATTTTCACGATCGGCTGCCGCACGAAGGCGCGATCGCCGGGCCATGAGGGCCCACCGCGCCGCGAGAGATGAAGGCGCCAGTGACTACCACAGACACCCCGGCCGCAGACGCGGTCATCACGACAAGTCCCGAGCCGACGATCAGCTCGGGACCCGACTACTCCAGCCCGTCCGCCATCCAGGCGCAGAACGTGACGTTCGCGGACTTCGGCGTCCGCCCTGAGATCGTCGCGGCGCTCAACGACTCGGGCATCACCCATCCGTTCCCGATCCAGGCGATGACCCTGCCCGTCGCGATGAGCGGCCACGACATCATCGGCCAGGCCAAGACCGGTACCGGGAAGACGCTCGGCTTCGGCGTGCCGCTGCTGCACCGCGTCGTCGCCCCCGGCGAGCCCGGCTACGACGAGCTCGTCGCTCCCGGCAAGCCGCAGGCCGTCGTCGTGGTCCCCACGCGCGAGCTCGCGGTCCAGGTCGCGAACGACCTGAGCACGGCGTCCTCCCACCGCAGCGTGCGGATCGTGCAGGTATACGGCGGCCGCGCCTACGAACCCCAGATCGAGGCCATGAAGACCGGCGTCGACGTCGTGGTGGGCACGCCCGGCCGCATGATCGACCTGCTCAACCAGGGCCACCTCACGCTGCTCCGCGCGGCGACCGTGGTGCTCGACGAGGCCGACGAGATGCTCGACCTCGGGTTCCTGCCCGACGTCGAGAAGATCCTCGCCCGTACCCCCGCGCAGCGGCACACCATGCTGTTCAGCGCCACCATGCCGGGCGCCGTGGTCTCGATGGCCCGCCGCTACATGAAGCAGCCCACGCACATCCGGGCCGCCGAGCCGGACGACCAGGGCGCGACCGTCAAGAACATCAAGCAGGTCGTGTACCGGGCCCACGCCCTGGACAAGGTCGAGGTCCTGGCCCGCCTGCTCCAGTCCGAGGGCCGCGGCCGCTCCATCGTGTTCGCGCGCACCAAGCGCACGGCCGCGAAGGTCGCGGACGAGCTGCAGACGCGCGGCTTCGCGTCAGGCGCGATCCACGGCGACCTGGGCCAGGGCGCACGCGAGCAGGCACTGCGCGCGTTCCGCAACGGCAAGATCGACGTGCTCGTCGCCACCGACGTCGCCGCCCGCGGCATCGACGTCGACGACGTCACGCACGTGGTCAACTACCAGTGCCCCGAGGACGAGCGCATCTACCTGCACCGGGTGGGCCGCACCGGCCGCGCGGGCAACACCGGTACCGCCGTCACCTTCGTGGACTGGGACGACGTACCGCGCTGGTCGCTCATCGACAAGGCGCTCGAGATCGGGTACCCCGAGCCGGTCGAGACGTACTCCACGTCGCCGCACCTGTTCGCCGACCTGAACATCCCCGAGGGCACCAAGGGCCGCCTGCCGCGGTCCGCGCAGCACCTCGCCGGGCTGGACGCCGAGGTCGTCGAAGACCTGGGCGAGACCGGCAAGCGCAACGGCGGCCCACGCTCCGGCGCACCCCGCTCTGGCGCACCGCGCTCCGGCGCACCGCGCTCCGGCGGGCGGCAGGG
The DNA here is from genome assembly GCF_024171995.1 of Promicromonospora umidemergens. Classification (GTDB taxonomy): domain Bacteria; phylum Actinomycetota; class Actinomycetes; order Actinomycetales; family Cellulomonadaceae; genus Promicromonospora; species Promicromonospora umidemergens. The sequence continues at coordinate 159,182 of NZ_JAMTCT010000003.1, forward strand.
CGGCTCGCACAGCGAGCCGCGCGTGGCCACCCGGCAGGACGCCGGTGCGCCGGCCGCCACGAGCGCCGACTCGGGTGAGCGCCCGGCGTCGAGCGGCGAGAACGAGGCCGGTCAGCGCCGCCGTCGGAGCCGCAACCGCCGCCGCACGCGTGGCGGCGAGGCACAGGACTGACCAGCCGTGGCATGAGTTCGGTCGGACGGGATGAGATCGGTCGATCAACCGACCGATCTCATCCCGTCCGACCGAACTCGTCGGGGGCGGTGTGCCTCAGGTCCAGCCAGCGTGTCAGCCCTTAGGTTGCTCCCGTGCAGATCGAGTTCACGGCTGTCCTGTGGCAGTGGCAGGTACGTACCGACTCCTGGTGGTTCGTCACCGTGCCACCCGAGCACTCCGACGAGCTGGCCGACCTCCCGCTGCCTCCACGCGGGTTCGGCTCGATCCGGGTGCGCGTGACGGTCGGGAGGACCACCTGGACCACCTCCGTCTTCCCCAGTGACCGCGACGGCGGCTACGTGCTGCCCCTGAAGAAGAAGGTTCGGCAGGCGGAGGACCTGACCCCGGAGCGGCCGGTGACGGTAGCCCTAGAAACCATCGACATCTGAGATGTCCGCCGCGGGCCCGGCAGAACCCGTCCAGGTCACCTGAGTACTTCGAGCGCCCCCTGCGCAGCGATCGCCTCGAGCACGTCCGGCGCGGTCGTGTTCTCGCCGAGGCGGTTCTTCTTGCCTTCCCCGTGGAAGTCGCTCGAGCCCGTGACCAGCAGGTCCAGCGACCCTGCGATGTCGCGCAGCCGTCGGCGCCCGTCCTGGGTGTGGTCGCGGTGGTCGACCTCGAGACCCGCGAGACCGGCTGCGGCGAGCTCCTCGATGGTCGAGTCGGGCACCACCCGACCCCGCGCGTCGGCCCCGGGGTGCGCGAAGACCGGGACCCCGCCGGCGGCGCGGATCGCCCGGACGGCGGCGACGGCGTCGGGCGCGTAGTGGCCCACGTAGTACCGGGTGCCGGGACGGAGCATCGTGGCGAACGCCTCGTCACGGCCGGGCACGACGCCCGCCGCCACCAGCGCGTCCGCGATGTGCGGACGGCCGATGGTGGTCCCCGACTTCGTCTGGGCGAGCAGGTCTTCCCAGGTGATCGGGTAGTCCTCACCGAGCAGGTCCACCATGCGCCGGGCCCTGGACGTCCGGTCGTCGCGCGTGCGCTCCGTCTCGGCCAGCAGGTCGGGATGCGTCGGGTCGTGCAGGTACGCGAGCAGGTGCACACCCGTACCCCACCCGGGGGTCCTGGCGAGCGCCGATATCTCGGCGCCGCGCACCAGGCCGATCTGATGCCGGCCCGCCGACTCCGCGGCCTCTGGCCAGCCCGACGTCGTGTCGTGGTCGGTGATGGCCAGCGTGGTGACGCCGGCCAGCGCCGCGACCTCCACCAGGCGCGCTGGCGAGTCGGTGCCGTCTGACGCGGTGGAGTGCGTATGGAGGTCGATCACTCCACCAGCGTAGAGATCCCCCGGCCCGGTCGCGGCCGCTGGCGGGTCACGGCGGCGTGAGGTGCGGCACCCCCGCCGGTGCCCGGCGCGCGGGTAAAAAGCCCACACAGCACGTTCACGGGCTGTTCCGCCGCCGTCCGCCGCCTGCCCAAGCCGATAATGCATCATCGAAGGGATGAAAAGCTGCAACCAGCCCCCGCAGGACGCCAGCACGAGCGTCGTCTTCGTGCACGGTGTGCGCAGCTCCGGCGTGATCTGGGAGAACCAGCTCGCCCACGTGCGCGCCGCCGGCCACGAGGCCGTCGCAGTGGACCTGCCCGCACACGGCGCACGGCGCCACGACCGGTTCAGCATGGACGGCGCCTTCGAAGCGCTGGACGAGGCCGTCGCCGGCCTCCCGCCGGGACCGGTCGCGATGGTCGGGCTGTCCCTTGGCGGCTACACCTCGCTCGCCTGGGCTGCCCGCCCCGACACCACCGACCGCCTGGTGGGCGTGCTCGCGGCCGGCTGTACCTCGGACCCGAAGGGCAAGCCGGTCCGGCTGTACCGGGACGTCGCGAAGAGCGTGGCGAACGCCGCCTACCTCACTCGTCGCGTGACCGGCAGGGTGGTGCGCCCGAGCGTGCACCGCGCACGCCTCTCCGTGCCCGCGCTCCGCCCCCTCCGCAGCCCACCCGGCGGTGCCGACCTCCGCCGCGTCGATATCGCGCCGCACCAGACCGCCGAGCCGTACCACCCCGCCTGGGACGTCGTCACCGACGCACTGACCCACCTGGCCGGACGCTCGTCGATCGCCAACGTACGCGCGGCGCAGGTCCCCCTCTGGTTCGTCAACGGCGCTCGCGACGCCATGCGGATCGAGGAGCAGCGGCACCTCGCAGCGGCCCGGTACGGGTCGCTCGTGGTCATCCCCGGTGCGGGCCACGACGTCAACATGGAGGCCCCCTCGACCTTCAACCGCGTGCTCACCAAGGCGCTTGCGGACTTCGAGCGGCGTGCGTGAAACACTGGGGCGCATGAGCGAGCCCACCACCACATCGCAGCCTGACGAGCAGGGAACCGCCGACCGCGGGTCCAACCGTTCACACCGCCCCGCCTCCACCGCGTTCAAGAACTTCGTGATGTCGCAGTGGGCCCCGCGTGCCGAGCTGGGCCTGACGGCATCGGCAGCCGCGCCGCACACGGTCTCGCGGCGAGCCGCTCTCTCCGAGCGTCTGCCCGGCGTGCGCCTCGTGATCCCGGCGGGCTCGCTCAAGACCCGCTCCAACGACACCGACTACCGGTTCCGGCCGCACTCGGCGTTCGCGCACCTCACCGGGCTGGGCACCGACCGCGAGCCGGACGCCGTCCTGGTGCTGCACCCGGTCGAGTCCGGCTCCGGCGACGCAGGCGCGAACCACCACGCAGTGCTGTACGTGCGCCCCCTCGCACCGCGCGACAACGAAGAGTTCTACGCCGACGCCCGCTACGGCGAGTTCTGGGTCGGTGCCCGCCCGTCGCTGGCCGACGTCGAGGCGCTCACCGGCATCGAGGCCCGCCACATCGACGAGCTGGGCGACGCCCTGGCGAAGGACGTGGGCGACGGCGGCGTGCACCTCCTCGTGGTGACCGGCGCGGACGACGCCGTCGAGTCGCTCGTCGAGGAGCTGCGCCTGGAGGCCGGCGAGGACGAGAACGCGCTGACCGACGAGAAGCTCGTCGAGGTGACCTCCGAGCTGCGCCTGGTCAAGGACGAGTACGAGATCGAGCAGATGCGCGAGGCGGTGGCGCGCACCATCGAGGGCTTCGAGGCCGTCATCCGAGCACTGCCCGCAGCGAAGGAGCACCGCCGCGGCGAGCGCGTCGTGGAGACCACCTTCGACGGGCACGCGCGCCTCGAGGGCAACGCGGTCGGCTACGAGACCATCGCGGCCTCGGGTGAGCACGCCACCACCCTGCACTGGATCCGGAACGACGGCGAGATCCACCCCGGCGACGTCCTGCTGCTCGACGGCGGCGTCGAGGTCGACTCGCTCTACACCGCCGACGTGACGCGCTCCCTGCCCGTCGACGGTGAGTACAGCGACGTGCAGCGCAAGATCTATCAGGCGGTGCTCGACGCTGCCGACGCGGCGTTCGCCGTCTCCAGGCCCGGTGCCAAGTTCCGCGACGTCCACGCGGCCGCCATGGAGGTCATCGCGGCCCGTCTCGAGGAGTGGGGCTTCCTGCCCGACGGCGTCACCGCCGCCGACGCCCTGGCGGACGACGGTCAGCAGCACCGCCGCTGGATGGTGCACGGCACCTCCCACCACCTGGGCCTCGACGTCCACGACTGCGCCCAGGCCCGGCGCGAGCTCTACCTCGACGGCGTCCTGGAGCCGGGCATGGTGTTCACCATCGAGCCCGGCCTCTACTTCAAGGCCGACGACCTCGCCGTGCCCGAGGAGTTCCGCGGCATCGGCGTGCGCATCGAGGACGACGTGCTGATCACCGCGGACGGCAACGAGAACCTCTCGGCGGCGCTGCCCCGTCGCGCGGAGGACATCGAGGCCTGGATGGCGTCGCTGCGCTGATCCCCTGGCGGCACGGCAGTGACTTCGGTCGGATGGGATGAGCTCGGTCGGTTGACCGACCGAGCTCATCCCATCCGACCGAAGTCACGCCCGCTCAGGCAGTGGTGCTACTTCTGGTCGTCGCTCGGCGGGGCGTAGGGGTTCGTGAAGCGGGTGCGCGACGTGGGCGAGTCGTCGTCCGGGCTGTTCGTCCCGTCCGGGCGCTGCTTGTCCGGGGCCTGCGCTGCCTGGTCGGGCGGGGTCGGTGACCCCGTCTGCGCGTCGGCCGGAGCTTCCGGAGCCCGCGCATCCGACGGCGGCTCGGCCGGCGCCGCTCCGGCGCCACCCGCTCCCGGCCGCATCGCGCCGTAGCGGGGCTCACCCGTCGGCGTGACCCAGCGCGGGTCGGTCGGGCGAGTCGGCGGCGCGGCGGGCTGCGCGGGATCGGCGCCAGGTGCCTGCGCACCAGGCGCCGGGGCGGCAGGTGCCTGCGGCGGGAAGGGAGCCGGCACCCCCACGGTGGCGTTGCCGCGCGACTTGCCCAGCCCGCTCGGCGAGCGCATCAGGAGCGCCCGTGCGTCGCCCGCGTGGTCGTGGCCACAGAGGATCGCGTAGGTGGCTGCCACGATCTGCGAGGAGGACGTGAAGTCCCGCCGCCCGCGCGTGAAGGCGTAGGACAGCACAGAGAACAGCAGGCCGAAGCCGGCACCGAGCGCGATACCGGCGAACATCACCTGGAAGCCGGCCTCGCCGGCGAACAGCGTGATCAGCAGTCCCACGAAGAAACCGAACCATGCGCCGGAGAGAGCGCCAGCGAGCGCCACCCGGCCGTACGTGAGGCGCCCCGTGACGCGCTCGACCATGCGCAGGTCGGTGCCCACGATGGTGACGTTCTCGACGGGGAACTTGTTGTCGGAGAGGTAGTCGACTGCTTTCTGCGCCTCCAGATAGGTGGAGTACGCGGCGACCTCGTCGCCTGCCGGCAGGGTCGGGACCTTCGGGACAGCACCCGGGCGAGACATGCTCATACCCCATAGTCTCCCCTACCTTGTCGCTGGTGGCGAGGAGCGTGCGACAGAGCAGGGTCGTAGGCTGACCAGCGTGAGCGCCAGCACCCGGGTTTTCGTCGCACGCCTGGCAGGCACGGTGGTCTTCGACCCGATCGGCGACCAGGTGGGCCGGGTTCGTGATGTCGTCGTGCTGGTCCGGGCCAAGGGCGCGCCGCGGGCGGTGGGTCTGGTGGTCGAGGTCCCGGGCCGTCGCCGTGTCTTTCTCCCGCTGACCCGGGTGACCAGCATCGACTCGGGCCAGGTGATCAGCACGGGCCTCGTGAACCTGCGGCGGTTCGAGCAGCGGGCCATGGAGTCGGTGGTGCTGGGCGAGCTGCTGGACCGCCGCGTGCAGCTCAAGGACGGCTCGGGCGAGGTCACCATCGAGGACGTCTCGATCGCGCAGCAGCGCACCGGCGACTGGCTGGTGGACCAGCTGTTCGTGCGGCGCCGGTCCGCGCGGGGATCGACCCGGTTCCGCCGGGGCTCCACGCTGACCATCCCGGTCGACGCCGTGCAGGACCTCACCCGTCGGTCGGTCGAGCAGGGTGCCGCTCGTCTGCTGGAGGCGTACGAGGACATGCGGGCGGCCGACCTCGCGGACGTGATCCAGGAGCTCGGGACGGCGCGTCGGCTGGAGATCGCCGGCGCGCTGAACGACGAGCGGCTCGCCGACGTGCTGGAGGAGCTCCCGGAGGACGCTCAGGTGGCGATCCTGTCCGGCCTGGACCGGGAGCGTGCGGCGGACGTGCTGGACGCCATGGAGCCCGACGACGCCGCCGACCTCCTGAACGAGCTGCCCGACGAGCAGGCGACCCAGCTCCTGAATCTCATGGAGCCGGAGGAGGCGGCCGACGTCCGGCGCCTGCTGGAGTACGCCGAGGACACGGCGGGCGGCCTCATGACCACGGAGCCGGTGATCCTCGGTGCGGACGACACCATCGCCACCGCGCTGGCCCAGATCCGGCGAGCCGAGCTGCCCCCGGCGCTGGCGTCCATGGTGTTCGTGGTGCGGCCCCCGCAGGAGACGCCGACCGGCCGGTTCCTCGGCGTCGCGCACTTCCAGCGGCTGCTGCGCGAACCGCCGCACGCCGCGGTCGCGTCGGTGCTGGACGCGGAGACCGAGTGGCTGACCCATGACGCGTCGGTGGGTCAGGTGACGCGCCTGCTCGCCGCCTACGACCTGCTCGCGCTGCCGGTGCTCGACGCCCAGCGCCGGCTGCTTGGCGTGGTCACGGTCGACGACGTGCTGGACCACATCCTCCCGGACGACTGGCGGGCGAGCGACGACGAGCACCTCGAGTCGATCGCCGCCCAGTCCGCCCCCGCGAACCGACGGCAGTCGAACCGACGGGAGGCGACCCGTGGCTGACCGCCTGGACACCCCGCTCGCGCAACGGCGCAGCCTGGTACCCCGGTTCCGGATGGAGCAGGACGCCGTCGGGAAGGCCACCGAGGGCATCGCGCGGTTCCTGGGTACTCCACGCTTCCTGATCTACCTCACGGTGTTCTGCATCATCTGGCTCGCGTGGAACGCGTGGGGCCCGGAGAACCTGCGGTTCGACAGCGCTGCCAACGGGTTCACCGCGCTCACCCTGATGCTGTCGCTGCAGGCCAGCTACGCGGCCCCGCTGATCCTGCTGGCGCAGAACCGGCAGGACGACCGCGACCGCGTCACGGCCGAGCAGGACCGACGGCGGGGCGAGCGCAATCTCGCGGACACGGAGTACCTGGCCCGCGAGATGGCGGCGCTCCGGATCGCCCTGTCGGAGGTCGCCACCCGCGACTTCGTGCGGTCGGAGATCCGCAACCTCCTGGAGGAGCTGGACGAGAAGGACCGCGGTCAGGGCTCCACGTCGTCGTGGACCACCACGCGCGACAGTTCGTAGGCCCCGCCCGGCAGCTTCCAGTAGTGCAGCCTGCGCGCCGACGGCGTGTTGACCTGGAGCGACACCCGCCAGCACGCGGCGCCGTCGTCGCGCTGGCGGACCGGGTCGTCACCACCGGAGCCCGTCCGCAGGCGGTGCACCTGCAGGCCGTTCATCTCGGGCGCGTGCCCGGTAAGCACCATGACGAGCGTCCAGACCACGCGGTCCCGGCTGACTCCCTCGACGTCGGCGAGGGAGGCGAGGAACCGTGGCCCGACCGTGTACTCCGCCAGGGGGCGACCGGACTTCTCGGCGGCCGGGATCGCGCGGGCCCACTCGGCCAGGACCTCGAACCGGAGCTGTTCCTCGTCGTCGAGGAAGTAGCGGTCCTCGGGCTCCTCGCCTCCGGCGTCACCGAGCCGACGGCGCAGGCGTGCGGCCTCCTGGCGTGCCTTGCGCAGGGCCGTCGCCTGCTGCTCGGCACGCCGCTCGCTGCGTTCGAGCCGTTCCGTGAGCTCGCCGACGCGCCCCAGGAGGCGGTCGACCTCCAGCTCGACCTGGTGTCGCTTGACCTTGTCGTCCAGCAGCTCCTTCGCGAGCACCGACACCTGGGCCTTCGCCGCGTCGAGGGAGAGGCTGAGGTCGCGTGCCGCCTTGCCTGCCGGTTCCGCAGGGGACTCGGACGCCGCGGGCGAGGGCAGGGCCTCGTGCCCACCCGCGTGCCACGCGGCCACGTCACCAGGCGTCGGGGCCCGCTGGCCGCCCGGAGGCGTCAGGACGGGCCCGGTGTCGGGGCCCGGGGCGGGGCGCTCGGCGCGCGCCCGGTCGGTGCCGGGCTCTGCGGGGCGCACCCCGAACAGGTCGGCGGGCGTGGGCGGGGTGTCGTCGGTGCGGGTCCCGACGGGCTCAGCCACGGGGAGCCGCGGCTCGACGGGCTCGACCAGCGAGGGGCGGGTCCCGACGTGCTCGGCCGGCGGCAGCGGCGGCTCGAGCCACGGCGGCCCACCGTCCAGCAGAGCGATGGCCGGGACCGGCTGGTCCTCGGACTCGTCGACGTCGTCCAGCCGCAGCGCCAGGCCGTCGAGCGGCGCCGGCACCCTGCGGGCCGCGACCACCTCGCCCGCGGTGAAGAGGTCGCTCAGCAGGTCCAGGTCGTTGCCCGTGATCTCCGCACGGCGCACCCGCACGAGGACGCCCGGAGCCAGGGCGATGCGCACGGCGTCGTGCTCGACCGCCTCGACCCGGCCGAGCACGACCTGGCCCACGCGGTAGGCGGCGTTCACCGCCCGGCGCAGCGCGTCGACGTCGGGCACCATGCGGCGGACGTCGAGGAGGCGACGCGCCGGGTCGAGCACGCCGGTGACCCGCATGCCCGGTGCGAGCAACCGCGCCAGCGCGACGTCGGCGAAGACGAGCTCCTCCGCGATCGTGGCCTGGCCGCCGTCCTCGGTGCTGATCAGGGCACGCGTGCCGAGCACCCCCAGCACCTTCCCGCCGGTGGGCGCCACGTCCGGCGCGGACCGCACGGAGCCGACGATCCCCGCACGGACCGCGAACCGCATGACGTCGCTGACCAGGCGGTCGCGCACGCGCACGTCCTCGTCCGCGGAGTAGGCGAAGTGCAGCGGCGACCGGCGGGGGTGGTGCACCCACTCCAGGTCCGTGCCGTAGACGCGGGACGCACCACCGTAGACCTGGGTGTCCGGCGGCATGCCCGACGAGAACGCCCACGACACGTCACCCGTCGGGATCACGACCACCTCGGCGAGCCCTGCGACGTCGTCGAGCACCCGCTGAGGGTCGACGAACGGGACGTCGTGCCCGGCGGGCGTCGAGATGACCACCACCGGGCTGCTGCGGCCCGGCCGCTGCAGAGCGGCGGCGAGCTCGCGGGCCTGGTCCTCGGAGGCGACACGCCGAACTCGCGTGGGAACGCGTGGCTCGGTCATGGGGCCTCCTCACCCTTGGTGGTGACGCAGCGTACCGTTTTCAACGTACCTTCATTGCAAAGTCATGGAAGACCACCCGGATTCCGGTACCCCTGGACCTCGCCCATAAGATCGATCCATGACCCCAGTCGACTCCCCCACACTCGAGGCTCGGGTGCGTGACGCACTGACCGGTGTGCTCGACCCAGAGATCCGGCGACCCATCACCGACCTTGGCATGGTTCGGTCGGTGGACGTGTCGACAAGCGGGCACGTCGCCGTCGGCATCGACCTGACCGTTGCAGGCTGTCCCATGAAGTCGACGCTGATCAAGGACGTGACGGCCGCCGCGACGGCCGTCGAGGGCGTGGCGGCCGTCGATGTCGAGCTGGGCGTCATGACGCCGGAGCAGCGTTCCTCCCTGCGGTCGATGCTGCGCGGCGGCGCGGGCGACCCCGTCATCCCGTTCTCGCAGCCGGGTTCGATGACCAAGGTGTACGCCGTGGCCTCCGGCAAGGGCGGTGTGGGCAAGTCGTCGGTCACGGCGAACCTCGCGGTGGCGCTGGCGGCGGACGGCCTGTCGGTCGGAGTGATCGACGCCGACATCTACGGCTTCTCGATCCCCCGCATGCTGGGCGTGGACCGGCAGCCCACGCGGGTGGACAACATGCTGCTGCCGCCCATCGCGCACGGCGTCAAGGTGGTCTCGATCGGCATGTTCGTACCGGCCGGGCAGCCCGTCGTCTGGCGCGGACCCATGCTGCACCGCGCGCTGGAGCAGTTCCTGGCCGACGTGTTCTGGGGCGACCTGGACGTGCTCCTCCTCGACCTGCCGCCCGGTACCGGCGACATCGCCATCTCCGTGGCACAGCTGCTGCCGAGCTCCGAGATCCTGGTCGTCACGACGCCGCAGGCCGCGGCCGCCGAGGTCGCGGAGCGCGCGGGCGCCGTCGCGACCCAGACACAGCAGGGTGTGGTGGGCGTGATCGAGAACATGTCGTGGCTGGAGCAGCCCGACGGCACCCGCGTCGAGATCTTCGGGGCGGGCGGTGGCGCGAAGGTCTCGGCCCGGCTCACCGAGCTCGTGGGCAAGGACGTGCCGCTGCTCGGCCAGATCCCGCTCGACGTCGCCGTCCGTGAGGGCGGGGACGACGGCACGCCGGTCGTCCTGACCGCACCGGACTCACCGGGCGCGCGGGTGCTGGCCGACGTCGCCCGCGGGCTCTCGAAGCGCCGTCGCGGCCTGGCGGGCCGCAGCCTGGGGCTCGCACCGGTCTGACACCGCGGGCTGGGCGGAGCAGCGCGCGACCAGGTGGCGGCGGGCGTAATCTCGGCTTCAGGCGGGGCAGCTCCGGTGCGCCCCGGGTCGGCAGCAGGTGAATATTCATGTAGTTGTACGGTGGGCAGCGCCCAGACCATCGACGAAGGTAGACATGAGCACCCCGGCGAAGACCGAGAACCCGACCGCAGCAGCCGACAGCGCGCCCGAACCGCGACGGCACAGCGGCATCAATCCAACGGTGTTCTTCGGCTCGGCGACGCTGATCCTCGTGGTCGGCCTGGTCGCGATCATCTGGCCGGCGCGCACCGAGAAGTACATCGGCGTCGTCGTCGCCTGGATCTCCGACTGGTTCGGTGCCTACTACTTCATCGCCGCCGCCGCGTTCCTGGTGTTCGTCATCGGCGTCGCTCTGTCCCGGGCCGGCCGTATCAAGCTCGGCCCTGAGCAGTCCAAGCCCCAGTTCGGGCTCTTCACCTGGTCCGCGATGCTGTTCGCCGCCGGCATCGGCACCGACCTGATGTTCTACTCGGTGGCCGAGCCGGCGTCGCAGTACCTTGCGCCACCCGTCGGCGACGGCGGCACGGTCGAGGCCGCCCGGATGGCCATCGTCTGGACGCTGTTCCACTACGGCATCATCGGCTGGGGCATGTACGCCCTGATGGGCATGGCCATCGCCTACTTCGCCTACCGGCGCAACATGCCACTGAGCATCCGCTCGGTGCTGCACCCCCTGTTCGGCGACCGCGTCTGGGGCAAGCTGGGCGACGCGGTCGACATCGCCGCGGTGATCGGCACCATCTTCGGCCTCGCCACCACGCTCGGGATCGGCGTCGAGATGCTCAACCGCGGGCTCGCCAACCTGTTCGGGGTGCCGATCGGCGTCGGCGCCCAGGTCGCGCTGCTCGCGCTCGCCGTGGTGATGGCGACGCTGTCGGTGGTCTCCGGCGTGCAGCGTGGTGTGCGGCGGCTGTCCGAGCTCAACGTCGTGCTCGCCCTGCTGCTGGTGCTGTTCCTCGTCGTCACCGGCAAGACGACGTTCCTGTTCAACGCGCTGGTGATGAACGTCGGCGACTACGTGTCCCGGCTGCCCGGCATGACGCTGAACACCTACGCGTTCGACGCGCCGACCGACTGGATGAACGCGTGGACGCTGTTCTTCTGGGCCTGGTGGGTGGCCTGGGCGCCGTTCGTCGGCCTGTTCCTCGCGCGCATCTCGCGGGGCCGGACCATCCGCCAGTTCGTGGTGGGGACGCTCACCATCCCGTTCGTGTTCGTGCTGCTGTGGGTGTCCGTCTTCGGCAACAGCGCGCTGGACTACATGCGGAACGGCGGTGCCGAGGGCGCCGCGTTCGGCGACGCCGCGATGAACGACCCGGCGTCGGGCATCTACGCCCTGCTCGAGCAGTTCCCTGCCGCGCCGGCGACCATCGGTCTGGCCATCTTCATCGGCCTGCTCTTCTACGTGACGTCGGCCGACTCCGGCGCGCTCGTCCTGTCCAACCTGACCTCCAAGCTGCACCGGGCGGGCGACGACGGACCGATCTGGCTGCGCGTCTTCTGGGCGGCGGCCACGGGCCTGCTCACCATGGGCATGCTGCTCGCTGGCGGCATCTCGACGCTGCAGTCCGGCACGATCATCATGGGCCTGCCGTTCTCGCTCGTGATGTTCGGCGTGATGTTCGCGCTCTACAAGGTGCTGCGCACCGAGGGAAAGAAGTTCGACACCTTGCGCACGGCCCTGCCCTCGAGCCTGTCCGGCCGGATCGGGCACGGAACGGCCGGAACCCCCGGCTGGCGGCAGCGCCTCACGCGGCTCGTCAGCTTCCCGGACCGGCGGCACGCCCTGCGGTTCATCGACAGGACGGTCCGCCCCGCGCTGACCGAGGTCTCCGCAGCGCTGGAGGAGCAGGGCATCTCGACCTCCTGCACCGAGGCCCCCGTTGGCGACAGCGGGCTGCCCGCCATCACGCTCACCGCCGAGCACGGCGACGAGGACCAGTTCACGTACACGCTGTGGCCGCAGGCGCACCCCACGCCGACGTTCCGCATGAACACCTCGGACCAGGACGACACGTACTTCCGCGTCGAGGTGCTCCTCGCCGAGGGCACGCAGGGCTACGACGTGACCGACTACGCCAAGGAGCAGCTCATCGCCGACGTCCTTGACCAGTACGAGCGGCACCTGCTCTTCCTGCACGCGAGCAGCTCGCCGACGCACGACACCGAACAGATCGAAGGCTGACCACCGCACGCCCGCAGATCCCGTACGCCCCGACCCGGAGCACCACCATGAGCACACCGACCACCCTGTACATCGACGGCACCTGGACGGCAGCGGCCGCCGGCGGCACCCGTGAGATCCGCTGCCCGGCGGACGGCTCGCTCGTCGCGGAGGTGTCCGAGGCGACCGCCGCCGACGCCGAGCGGGCGATCGCCGCGGCGCGGCGCGCGTTCGACACCGGCCCGTGGCGCTCCACCACCGCGCCCGAGCGCGGTGAGCTGCTGCACCGTGTGGCGGAGCTGCTCACCGAGCGGGCGGAGGACTTCGCGCTCGCCGAGTCCCGCGACACGGGCAAGCGCCTCGTCGAGAGCCGCATCGACATCGACGACTGCATCGCCTGCTTCCGCTGGTACGCCAAGGTGGCGGGCGTCGACGCCGGCCGCATCGTCGACGCGGGCAGCGCGGACGTGCTCAGCCGCGTCGTGCACGAGCCCGTGGGGGTCTGCGGCCTCATCTCCCCCTGGAACTACCCGCTCCTGCAGGCCGTGTGGAAGGTGGCACCCTGCCTCGCGGCGGGCAACACGTTCGTGCTCAAGCCGAGCGAGCTCACACCCCACACCGCGGTCCTCCTGATGGAGGTGCTGTCCGACGCCGGGGTGCCCGCCGGCGTCGCCAACCTGGTGCTCGGCGCCGGGCCCGAGGCGGGCGCACCGCTCTCGTCGCACGCCGACGTCGACATGGTGTCGTTCACCGGCGGCCTCGCCACGGGCCGGATCATCGCGGCGAGCGCAGCGGCAACGGTCAAGAAGGTCGCGCTGGAGCTGGGCGGCAAGAACCCGAACGTCATCTTCGCGGACGCCGACTTCGACGCCGCCGTGGACAACGCGCTCAACGGGGCGTTCGTCCACTCGGGGCAGGTGTGCTCCGCAGGGGCGCGGCTGGTCGTCGAGGAGTCCGTCCACGACCGCTTCGTCGACGAGCTGGTGCGCCGTGCCCGGGAGATCCGGCTGGGCGGCCCGTGGGACGAGTCCGCCGAGACCGGTCCGCTGATCTCGGCCGCGCACCGGGACAAGGTCACGGCGTACGTGGCGCAGGCGGTCGCGGAGGGCGCCGTCGTGCGGTGCGGCGGCGAGTGGGGCACCGGCGAGCTGGAGCAGGGCTTCTACTACCTGCCCACGGTGCTCGACGGCGTCCGGCGCGGCAGCTCGGCGGTCATCGACGAGGCGTTCGGTCCCGTCGTCACCGTCGAGACGTTCAGCAGCGAGGACGAGGCCGTCGAGATCGCCAACGACACGTTCTACGGCCTGGCCGGTGCCGTGTGGTCGCAGGACGCGGGCAAGGCGCAGCGGGTGGCGAACCGGCTGCGGCACGGCACGATCTGGATCAACGACTACCACCCCTACCTGCCGCAGGCGGAGTGGGGCGGCTACGGGCAGTCCGGGTTCGGGCGGGAGCTCGGGCTGGCCGGCCTGGCCGAGTACCAGGAGTCCAAGCACATCTACCAGAACCTGCGCCCGGCCGTGACCGGGTGGTTCGGAGGCACCGATGACTGAGCTGCCCGCGAAGCGGCCGACCAAGCAGGCGGACACGCGGACGAGCGAGGCCACGTTCGACTACGTGGTGATCGGCGGCGGCTCCGCCGGCGCCGCCGTCGCGGCCCGGCTCAGCGAGGACCCTGAGGTCTCGGTCGTCCTGCTGGAGGCGGGCCCGTCCGACGTCGGCGACGACGCGATCCTGCGGCTCGACCGCTGGATGGGGCTGCTGGAGTCGGGCTACGACTGGGACTACCAGATCGAGCCGCAGACAGCAGGCAACTCGTTCATGCGGCAGGCGCGTGCCAAGGTCCTCGGCGGCTGCTCCTCGCACAACTCCTGCATCGCGTTCTGGGCGCCCGCGGAGGACCTGGACCAGTGGGAGGCGATGGGCGCCGCCGGCTGGCGCGCACAGGAGTCCCGCCCGTACTACACGAAGCTCGAGAACAACGACCAGGCCGGCGCGCACCACGGCCATGACGGCCCGGTGCGGATCCGGCAGGTCCCGCCGACCGACCCGTGCGGCGTGGCGGTGCTGGACGCCTGCGAGCAGGCGGGCATCCCTCGCGTGCAGTTCAACGACGGCTCCACCGTCGTGACCGGCGCGAGCTTCTTCCAGATCAACGCGCGGGAGGACGGCGTCCGCTCGTCGTCGTCGGTGAGCTACCTGCACCCGATCCTCGACCGGCCGAACCTGACGATCCTCACGGAGCATCGCGCCAAGCGGCTGATCTTCGAGGGCACCCGCTGCACCGGTGTCGAGGTGCTCGGCCCGGACCTGATCCACCACCGGACGTTCACCGCTCGGCAGGAGGTGATCCTGTCCGCCGGCGCCATCGACTCGCCCAAGCTGCTCATGCTCTCCGGCATCGGCCCGGCGGAGCACCTCGCGGAGGTGGGGGTCGACGTCCTGGTCGACTCGCCCGGCGTCGGCTCGCACATGCAGGACCATCCCGAAGGGGTGATCCAGTGGGAGGCGAAGCAGCCCATGGTCACCTCCTCCACGCAGTGGTGGGAGATCGGCATCTTCGCGGCCACAGAGCCGGGCCTGGACCGGCCGGACCTGATGATGCACTACGGCTCGGTGCCGTTCGACATGCACACGGCGCGGCAGGGTTACCCGACCACGGAGAACGGGTTCTGCCTCACCCCGAACGTGACGCACGCCCGTTCGCGTGGCACGGTCCGGCTGCGCTCCCTGGACTTCCGGGACAAGCCGATGGTGGACCCCCGCTACTTCACGGACCCGCACGACATGACGGTCATGGTCGAGGGCATCAAGCTCGCGCGGAAGATCGTGGCCCAGCCCGCGATGACCGAGTGGGCGGGCCCCGAGCTGTACCCGGGGCCGGACGTGCAGACCGACGAGGAGATCGCGGACTACATCTCCCGCACCCACAACACGGTCTACCACCCGACCGGTTCGGTGCGGATGGGTGCGCCGGACGACGACAGCTCCCCCCTCGACCCTCGGCTGCGGGTCAAGGGCGTCACGGGGCTGCGCGTCGCTGACGCGTCGGTGATGCCGGAGATCACGTCGGTCAACCCGAACATCACGGTGATGATGATCGGCGAGCGGTGCGCGGACTTCCTGAAGGAGGAGCGGACGGTGCTGGTCGGGTGACGGTGCCGGGTCCTACGACACCGGGTCGCCGGCCAGCAGGTTACGCGTGAATGCGAGGATCGTCTCTCGGAGCTTCGGGTCCGCTCTCCGATCCGGCTTATCGGCCTCGATGGCGGTCAGAGTCGCTTCGAGAGTCTTCCGCACAACCCCCTCGGCATCGGACACGCCCCAAGCCGCACCTTCTGCCACCACATCTTCGGCCGTAATCGTCGCGTGCACGTACTTCTTGTTCACAGCGAGCGCCATCCGGCCATCGGTCGGGTGCTGCCGCAAGGGCACGACATCGTAGGCCGGCGCGAGCGTCGTGGTCTGGTCCGGGTTGTGGATCAGCGAGATATTCTTCGCGTGCATGTCGAGATTGCCGATGGCTAGGGCGAACGCCGTCATACGAAGCAGTCGCTCCTGCGAGTCGTCGCCCGTCACACGTGCGAGCATCTCCGCGACGCGTGCCAGGCTCACTTTTCCGCCGTACTCCTGGTACTTCTGGTTTCCGATTGCGCCGAGCGCCTGATTCATGTCTTCCTGGTGGATCCGCCCTTGCGGCGCGTCTGGTGACCGGTCGTAGCGCTCAATCACCAGGCCCGGCCGGCCGGGGAAGTCCTCGATCCATGAGGCGTGACGGGTCAGACCGGTCGCGCGGGCGAGGCGTGTCCCGTACTCCTCGTCGTAGATCAGCGACGAATGCTCACGGGTCTCTGGTTTAACGATGTGCGTGGACGGATAACCGTCGTGCACGCGGTGCCATCCGCCGTCGACCCGCGCCAGAACTATCTTCTCCTGCACACCCGCGAGCGACGACTTCCCGGACACCGGCGAATTGCCCAGTGGCGCGGACCGGGTGTCCTGCAGCAACGTCCCGACCTCATCGTCGGTGACCGCGGTGAGACGCGGCGCCCGTGGCTCACCCGGGCGATCCGGGTCCCAGATCTGGACGGCGCCGGCCACGTCGCGTCCGTAGTGAGCCAGGAATCCGACGACGTCGTGCTCGGCCACGCCTGCTCTGCGAGCCAGGTCGACGAGCATGTTCCCCTCGGGGAGCAGCTCGGTAAAGAAGACCCTGCGTCGCCCTGCTCTTCCTCGGCTGTCCACCACGCTCAACGGCACGGACACCGAGAGAGCCATGGAGGCCGGACTGAAGTGCTCGAAGGCTGCGTGGTCAGTACGGAAGTCGAACGTTCGATCGCCTGACGCGTACAGGTGCCCGACGAGGTGCCCGTACAGCTCGACATGAAGCTCAGACATCACTGCCCCCCTTCGCCGGGTCGTCCGGCAGCGGCAGGTCCGCATACAGCCGGACACCGGTCGCCTTGAGCATGGCGAACAGTCGGGTCGTCAGGATGCCGGGCTTACCGCCCTCCATCTCCCACACCCACTTCTGGCCGATGCCGAGTTGCGCCGCCAGCTCGCGCTGGCTCAGGCCTTGGACCAGGCGCCCCTGCTGCAACGCGAAGCCGAGCATCTCGGGGCTGTCGATCTCGGTCCGAACGCTTCGCACTACCATCCTCCTGACGTCGATACCGACGTCAGCCTACGTGACTTCGATTTCGACGTCAAGCAACTTGACGTCGATATCGAAGTCACGCGAGGGTCACACCCCGTCACAGGCCGCGCGCGAACTGCGAGATCACCGACGGCACGGCCGCGTCGAACCCGGCGACGTCGAGCATCCCCGGGTCGGTCGGGTCCGCGATCGAGAACTCGGTGGCGGTCATGCCGACCACCACGAGCCGCGCCGCGATAGCCGTGCGCTCCCGGTACTGCCGCAGCGCCTGGTGCGGGTGGACGTCGCCGTGCCAGGTCTCGCTGTCCGTGTAGACCACGAACGTGTCGACCTCCATGCCGTTGGCCAGCGCGTACAGCATGGGCTGTGCGCAGTCCGTGCCGCCCATCGGCATCTCGTCGACCACACGCAGGGCGTCGTCGAGCCGACGGCGCGGCGAGATCCGCAGCGGCTTCAGCACCGACTCGCGCCAGCCCTGGCCTGGGCCGGTCGTGAACCCTACGGCAGACGAGCCCGGCTCGGTCGCGAGCTGGACGAGAGCCAGCGCCGCCGAGGCCTCACGAGCCGTGAGCGGCATACCGGCGATCGAGGTGCCCATCGAACCCGACACGTCCACGGCGAGCAGCATCCGCTTCCCTGCCGGCTCGACCGCGCCGAACGCCGCGTAGAACGCGGCGTCGAGCGCGTCGACTATGCGCTGCGTGGGCTCCCACGTACCCGTGCCCCGGGCCGAGACGCCCGACGCGTAGGTCCGCCGCGCCACCAGCACGTTCACCGGGTGCACGGGGGCACGGCGCAGCCGCTCGGGGTCCGCGAGCAGGCTCGCGACCTCGTCGGTGCGCCCGCCGACGGCGGGCAGCAGCCCGAGCCGGGTGAGCCGCGGGAGCTGACGCATCAGCGCCGTCGCGGGCATACCGACGTCGAGCAGCGCGTCCCACACCGCGGGCTCGGCGAGCGCCGCGTCCGGGAGCATCTCCCAGGTCAGGCCGGCCTCGCGGACGAGCGCCGACCAGGCCGCCGGAGCGGTGGCCTCCTGCGCCCTGAGGAACGCCGTGACCAGGGCGGGAGTCTGCTCGCCCGTCGCGCCACGGACCACCCAGTCGAAGGTTGCCCGGAGCGCGGAGTCAGCCGTGACGGGGTGCGCCAGACGCAGCAGGTCCCGGTGCGACCAGCCCTCACGCTGCCGGTACTTGACCGCCTGGTAGGCGACGGCGTCGGCGTCCTTGGCCGTGTACCACCCGCCGACGGCGCGGCGCAGCCCGCGGCCCCAGCCACGGAACTGCTCGACGTAGCCGGCGAACAGGAACAGGTGCGTGCCGGTGCGCGCGACCCGGGGCAGCGCGGCGAGCGCGAGCGCCGCCGACTCGGGGACCGACGCCGCGTACGCGAGCGCGAACAGGGCCGGGTTCTGCTTGGGCGCGGCGCCGCTGGTCGACACCTCGACGATCGTGTCGACCAGGGTGACCGGGTCGGCGGCCGCCATGCGGGCCACGACCTCGGCGTTCTCGCGCGCCAGCGTGCCGGGCGCTGCGTAGTACGTGCCGCCGTCGACGCCGAGCGTGAGAAAGCGGCGCAGGCGTGCGGCATCATCGAGCACGAAGGTGTAGCCGCCGGCGGAGTTCGCCTCCTGGCGCGGGTCGGCGGGCTGGTTCTGGGGGGTCCGACGACGATTGATGGCGCGCAGGATGTCCATGGCGAAGCTCCTCTCGGGGTGGGTCGTACCGGTGACGGGCAGAAGAGAGCGGTGGCGGGCGTGTGCCCGCCACCGCTCTCGAGCGTGGAAGCACGGGTGGGCGTGTGTACGACGGCCGAGCTTTGTCTCATGCTCTGTCCACTGAGCTACACCGCCCTTGGGCAGTGGCGGGAGTCGAACCCGCACCCTGAGATCCGATAACCGACCGTCTCCGGCCCGCCCGTGCTTCCGCGATTCTGTTGTCGATTCAGGACCCTAGGGGGCCGGTTTCGGCCTGACCAGGCAATATCCAGGACCGGAACCATACGGTGCGGGATATCGCCGTCGCCTGATGAACTACTGCGCGTACGGGTCCGTGAGCGTGAACGGGGTACGGGCCTCCTCCAGCGCAGCCTGCGGAAACTGCTCGCCGGCGACGTAGTAGCGGGCACGGGTCCGGCCGACCGGCTCCAGCACCCGCGCCGCCACGAGGTCGCGCAGATCGCGCTGTGCCTGCTGAAGACGCAGGTTCTCCGAGCGTTCGTACCGGCTGCGGCGCACCCGGCCCGAGAGTGCGACATCGTGCAGCGCGCTGACGACACGGCTGCTGAGGCCCACGGACTCCACGAACGTGTCCAGCCGCTGGAGCACCCGGGTGGATCGTTCGAGCCGCAGCCGGACGGACTGGGTCTGTTGGTGGGACGCCACAAGGTTGAACCTGACCCATTCGGAGACGTCCTGGTCGGGCAGATAGGTGGCCCCCCAGGCGCCGAGCTGGCGGTAGTACTCCCACGTGTTACCCGGTCTGCCCAGCCAGGCCTCGATCGACGAGAACTCGGGGGCCAGGACGCCCGACCGTGCCGTGACCAGCGTCTGCAACGAGCGCGACATGCGACCGTTCCCGTCCGACCACGGGTGGATGGAGACCAGGTGCAGGTGCGCCATCGCCGCCCGGACCACGGGGTGGGTGTCGTCATCGTCGTTGAGCCAGTCCACCAGCTCGGCCATGAGACCGGGCACCTTGTCCACCGAGGGCGCGGTGTAGACGGCGATGCTCGGGTCGCGGGTGTCGGTGACGTACACCGAGCCCTTGCGCCACTGTCCAGCTGGACGCGGTGGTGTGTGGTGGTGCCCCTGGAGCATCCAGTGGAGCCCGTTGAGAAGACCCTTGCTGTAACCGAAGTCCGGAGCATCGTGCAGCGACTGGATGTAGGTCATCATCCGCTGGTACGCGAGCGTCTCCTCGCGGTTCACCTCCGAGACGTCGACGTCGCGCTCACCGTCCATGAGGTCCTCGGCGTCGACGGTCGAGACCTGAAACCCCTCGATCGAGTTCGAGGCGGCGACGGCGTCGGCGGTCAGGAAGCGGCGAAGGTCGTCGGTGCACTTCGTAGGTGTCGACCGGACCTGCAGGCGCAGGTCGTCGCGCGCGTGATCGATGTCGGCGAGCACGCGCGCGTCGTCCGGCGAGAGTTCCGGGGTCGGGAAGAGCATGACGCCATCCTAGTAATGACGCAATCATTGCGTCAATGCGTCATAGCCGACACGCTCAGCCGCGGACGGCCGCCAGCACTGCCTGCTCCTCCTCGCGGGTCAGGCCCGTGACCTTGACGTCCGGCGTGGCACCGAGCCACGCGAGCGTGTCGCGCGTGGTCTCGGCGAACGGCCGGATCGTCAGGCCCGCTTCCAGCGACGATGTGACGTCGTGCGCCATGAAGCCGGAGTCGACCAGGTCGGCGGCCCAGAACGGGATCGAGCGAGGGCCCGACCACGGGACGACCTCGTGCTCGGCGAGCAGCTCCGGGGACACCGGGACGAGCTCCGGGAGCGCCCCCGCGCCGTCGGCCACCTTGGCGAGGAGCTCCGACCGGGGCAGCGGCGGGCAGACGGCGTCGAAGTCTCCTACGGTGCCCACCTCCGCCGCCGTCACTATCCACTCCGCGAGGTCGCGGACGTCGACGAGCTGGACCGAGGCGTCCGTAGGCTCGGGGACCAGCACCGGCAGACCGTCCTGTGCCGCCTCCGCGAACCGGGCGGGCCAGTACGTGAACCGGCCGCTCGGGTCGCCCGGGCCGACGATCAGGCCCGGCCGGATCACGAGCGCGGCCGCGACGCCGGTGCGGACCGTGTTCTCGCACGCCACCTTCATGGCGCCGTAGACATCCGGGCCGTCACCAGGGTCCTCGTCGGTCTCTATCGGGTCGAGCAGGGGCAGCGTCGCCGGCGTGCCGCCCAGCGTGGCGGTGTCCGCATAGACGTTGATGGTCGAGACGAACGTCCAGTGGGCGTCCGGGAACGCCGCGACCGCGCTGCGCACGTGCGAGGGGATGCGCGAGACGTCGACGACGGCGTCGAACGGGGTGCTGGTGAGCTCCGCTGGCACCGCGTCGGCGCGATCCCAGGGGACGAGCGTCGCGCCGTCGGGCACCGTGCCGCTCACGCCGCGTGCCGCGCACGTGACGTCGTGCCCGTGGGCCAGCGCGGCCTCCGCGACAGCGCGGGACAGGAAGACCGTTCCACCGAGAAGCAGGATTCGCATGGTCCCACCGAACCGCATAGCGGCCGGCTAGGCACGTGGATCTGCTCCTGGCGAATCATCGCGTGGCATACGGGCAGGCCCGCCGGCGGCGCCACGATGCAGAGGACCGAAATCACGACCCGTCAGCGACCGGGAAGCGTATTCCCACCCGCGCGTCGAGGACATACCGTATTCCCCGGACACTCCGCACGAACGCTCCCGACCGGGCAAGGAAGTCCCCGACCGATGGGTCGTGGACGTCGTGCTGTTTCTCGAGATGTACCCGTGAAAGGACCCAGCACATGTCTCAGACCCCCTTCGTTCCCGGACCGCAGTACGACGGGTGGCTGACCGGCGTCGAGCAGATCGGCTACGGCGGCGACTACAACCCGGAGCAGTGGCCCGAGGAGGTCTGGGCGGAGGACGTCCGGCTGATGAACGAGGCGGGCGTGAACCTCGTCAGCCTCGGCATCTTCAGCTGGGCGCTGCTGGAGCCGCGCGAGGGCGAGTTCGACTTCGCTTGGCTCGACCGGGTGATCGGTCTGCTCCACGACGGCGGCGTGCGGGTGCTGCTCGCCACGCCCACAGCGGCCCCGCCGGCGTGGCTGTACGCGGCCCACCCCGATGCCCGGGTGGTCGACCGGACCGGCACGCCGATGGGTCCCGGCGGGCGCGGCCTCATGGCCCCGACCGCGCCGGCGTACCGGGAGGCGGCGCTGCGCATCACCACCGAGCTGGCCGAGCGGTACGGCAAGCACCCGGCCGTCGTGGGGTGGCACGTGCACAACGAGTACGGCACGCCGGTGGCGCTCGACTACTCCGTCCACGCCCAGCGCGCGTTCCGCGAGTGGCTTCGCGAGCGGTACGGCTCGCTGGACAGCCTGAACGCCGCCTGGGGCACCGCCTTCTGGGGCCAGCACTACGCGGACTGGGAGCACGTGCAGGTACCGGCGGCGACCACCACCCCGGCCAACCCTGCGCAACAGCTCGACTTCGCGCGGTTCTCCGACGCCGCCCTGCGCGCCTGCTTCGTCGCGGAGCGCGACGCCGTCCGCGAGCACTCCACCGCGCCCGTCACCACGAACTTCATGGCGGCCAGCTGCCCGGCCACGGACCTGTTCGCGTGGGGCAAGGAGGTCGACATCGTCTCGAACGACCACTACCTGCAGGCGGCGGACCCACGCGGGTACGTGGGCCTCGCGCTGGCCGCCGACCTGACCCGGTCGGTAGCCGGCGGCAAGCCGTGGCTCCTGCTGGAGCACTCGACGTCGGCGGTGAACTGGCAGCCCCGCAACGTCGCCAAGCGGCCAGGCGAGCTGGCCCGCAACTCGTTCTCGCACCTGGGCCGCGGCGCGGACGCGATCATGTTCTTCCAGTGGCGCGCCTCCCGCTCCGGCGCGGAGAAGTTCCACTCGGCGATGCTGCCCCACGCCGGCACCGGTTCGCGGGTCTGGCGCGAGGTGACCGAGCTGGGCGCGAACCTCGGCCGGCTGACCGAGCTGGCCGGCTCCCGGGTGCACGCGGACGTCGCCCTGCTGTGGGACTACGAGTCGTTCTGGGCGCAGGACCTCGAGTTCCGGCCGAGCCAGGGCGCACGTCACCGCGAGCGCGTCGACACCTACTACGACCGCCTCTGGCGCGACGGCCACACCGTCGACCTGGCGCGGCCGAGCCAGGACCTTTCGGGGTACAAGCTGGTCGTCGCGCCGGCGTCGTACCTGCTCACAGCAGACGACGCCGCGAACCTCACCGCCTACGTCGAGGCCGGCGGCACGCTGCTGGTCAGCTACTTCAGCGGCATCGTCGACCAGCACGACGCCGTGCACCCCGGCGGTCTCATGGCCCCGCTGCGCGACGCGCTGGGCGTACGGGTCGAAGAGTTCCTGCCGCTCCGCGAGGACGACTCGATCACCGTCTCGTACCGCGCGGGGGCGGCGTCCGCCGGCAGCGCGAGCATGGACTCCACGGCGCTCACCGGCACGGTCTGGGCCGACGACCTCGTGCTCGACGGCGCCGAGCCCGTCGGCACCTACACGGACGGCCCCAAGCCGGGTGGCGCCGCCATCACGCGGCACCGCCACGGCGCGGGCACCGGCTGGTACGTCTCGACGAGCCTTGACGTCGAGACCCTGGCCACGGTCATGGCCGACGTGTACGCGGGCGCTGGCCTGGCGCCGTCGGACACCGTGGCGGGACTGGAGGTGGTGCACCGCACCGGGGACGGCGGCACCTACACCGTGGCGATCAACCACACCGACGGCCCTGCGAGGCTCCCCCTCGGCTCGCCGGCCACCGACCTGCTCACCGGCGACGCGGTGACGGACGACGTCGACGTGCCGGCCGGCGCGGTCCGGGTGCTGCGCACCACCACCCGCTGATGCCGAGAGACAATGTCCCCCATGACTGAACCGCAGTGGCTCGAGGCCTGGACCGCCGAGGACGGCGCGCGCCGGGTCGACGAGCTCTTCACCCGTTCGTTCGACGGCCCCCCGGAGGGCGTCTGGTCCGCCCCCGGCCGGGTCAACCTCATCGGCGAGCACACCGACTACAACGCCGGGCTCTGCCTGCCCACCGCCCTGCCGCACCGCACCTACATCGCGCTGCGCCCGCGCGAGGACGACCAGGTCCGGCTGGTGTCAGCGCAGGCAGAGGGCGTGTGGGAGGCCCGCCTGTCCGACGTCGCGCCCGGCGCGGTGCGCGGCTGGGGCGCCTACGTCGCGGGCGTCGCCTGGGCCCTGGCCGAGGCCGGCCACAAGATCGGCGGCTTCGACGCCGCCGTCGACTCGTGCGTGCCGTTCGGGGCCGGGCTGAGCTCGTCGGCGGCGCTGGAGGCAGCGGCGGCGGTGGCCCTGGACGCGGTGGCGGGGCTCGGCCTCGCGGCGTCCGACGCCGGGCGAGCCGAGCTGGTCGAGGCCAGCCGGCGCGCGGAGAACGAGATCGCCGGTGCGCCCACCGGTGGCCTCGACCAGTCGGCGTCGCTGCGCTGCCGCGAGGGATACGCGCTGCTGCTCGACTTCCGGCCGGGCCTGAACCCGCTGGAGTCCGGCGTGCCGGTACCGTTCGACCTGGCCACGGCCGGCCTGACGCTGCTGGTCGTCGACACAAGGGCCGAGCACTCGCACGTCGACGGCGAGTACGGCGCCCGCCGCGCCACCTGCGAACAGGCCGCGAAGCTGCTCGGGCTGGACTCCCTCCGCGAGATCGCCCCGACCCTCGGCGGCATGGGCATCGACCGCGCGCTGGCCGAGCTCGAGCCGCACGACCCCGACGGCGTGCTGCGCCGCCGCGTGCGGCACGTCGTGTCCGAGATCGACCGCACCGCGCGCTTCGCCGACCTGGTTCGGGAGGGCCGCGCCGCCGACGTCGGCCCGTTCATGCTGGCCTCGCACACCTCGCTGCGTGACGACTACGAGGTCTCCTGCCGTGAGCTCGACCTCGTCGTCGACTCCGCCATGGCGGCGGGCGCGCTCGGCGCGCGCATGACCGGCGGCGGGTTCGGCGGGAGCGCCATCGCGCTGGTCCGCCTGGCCGACGTCGACATGGTCGCCCAGGTGGTCGCGGAGGCCTTCGCGGAGGCGCACCTGACGCCCCCGGCGTTCCTCCTGGCCCCGCCCTCCGCCCCGGCGGCATAGCCCGTCTTGCTGTGAGCGTGATCGTTGCGCCTGTGACGGACGCCAGGTCGCAACGATCACGCTCACGACGAAGCAGGCTTTCCGGCGGTATCGCGCATCGCGGAGTAGTGTGTGTCGCGCGGCTGCGGGCCGGTGCCCCAGCAGGTCGCCCGCTCCACGCAAAATGTTGGCTTCACCCCGTATTTTCATCCCGTCCCGCCCTGGACCTGCGCTAATGTCCGCCGGGCTGCCAGTCCGCAGCCCCCAATGTCCCCGCCGCGAGGAGCCCACATGGGTGCCGTCCGCCAGTACGTCTTCCCCACCGCCAGGATCATCATCTGGGCGGTGATCGCCGCAGCGCTCGTCGCACTCGCCCTCAAGGGAGCCGAGCTCGACCCGCCGGACGCGCTCCAGCCCACCGGCGAGATCAGCGAGTCGGTCATCGCCGTCGAGAAGGGCTCCGTCACCAACGCGGTGACGGTGCCTGCCTCCGTGGTCTCCGACCCGCCCGTCGAGATCAAGGCCACCGCCGACGGTGTCATCGCCGAGATCGAGGTGGACGACGCGGAGGTCGGCACGGACACCCGCGTCCTGTGGATCAAGACCGAGGAGCTCGTCGAGCCCGTCGTCGAGGTCGACGAGAAGACCGGCGAGGAGACCGTCACCGAGCAGGAGCCGGAGGTCATCTGGACCTCGGCCCTCGCGCCCGTCGACGGCACCGTCGACATCACGGTGCTCAAGGACCAGGCGGTCACCGTCGGCGAGGTCCTCGGCACCGTCTCCCCCGGCACGCTGTCCGTCTCGGGCACGCTGACCGCCGACCAGCAGTACCGGCTCGTCGGCGCAGCCGGGAGGGCGCAGGTGACGCTCAAGGGCGGCCCCGCACCGTTCACCTGCACCGGGCTCACCATCGGCGAGGCACCTGGTGGCGCGGGCGGCGAAGGCGGCGACGAGGTCATGGCGGAAGCGCCCACCGATGCCGCCACCGGCGCCGTCAGCTGCTCCATCCCGTCCAAGATCAAGGCGTTCTCCGGCCTCGGCGGGGAGATCGAGATCACCAACGGCAACGCGAAGGGCGTCGTGGTCGTCCCGATCAGCGCGGTGCTCGGCACCTCGCAGACCGGCAAGGTGTGGACGGTCGCCGAGGAGGGTGCGGAGGCCGAGCCCCGCGAGGTGACGCTCGGTCTGACCGACGGCCTGCAGGTGGAGATCACCAAGGGCCTGAAGCCGGGCGAGGAGATCCTGGAGTTCATCCCCGTCGACGACGGTACAGAGGGCGGCGTCGACTGCGACGACATGGCCGCCTACGACCAGGCGTCGATGGACGGCGACATGGAGACGATGCAGGCGTTCGAGGAGGAGTGCTTCGGATGACGGCCACTCCGCTCGTCGACCTGCAGGGCGTCACCCGGCACGTCGAGCTGCCGAACGGCAGCACCCTCGAGATCCTCCGCGGAGTCGACCTGACGGTCGGCCCGGGCGAGCACGTCGCGATCGTCGGCCGCTCAGGCACCGGCAAGTCCACGCTGCTGAACATCCTGGGGCTGCTCGACTCCCCCACCTCCGGCGAGTACCTCCTGGAGGGCGAGCCGGTCGGCCGCCTGCGCAGCCGGGCCCTGGCCCGGCGGCGGGGCGACGACTTCGGCTTCGTGTTCCAGCAGTTCAACCTGCTGCAGGGACGCACGGCGCTCGAGAACGTCGCCGCGCCCCTGCTGTACGCACGCGGCAAGCAGTTCTGGAACCGGACGAAGCTCGCCACGCAGTCCCTCACGCGCGTCGGCCTGGGCGAACGGCTCGACACCCGGCCGGAGAAGCTCTCCGGCGGCGAGCAGCAGCGCGTCGCCATCGCCCGCGCGCTCGTGCGCGGGCCGCGGGTCATCCTCGCCGACGAGCCGACGGGTGCCCTCGACGTCGAGACCGGCCAGGCCATCATGACCCTCCTGGACGACGCCGCGAGCGAGACCGGGTCGGCGCTGGTCACCATCACGCACGACCTGGCGATCGCGGCTCGCGCCGACCGCCAGTTCCGGCTGGCCGACGGCGTCCTGGTCCCGATCCACCTCGACGCGCCCGCCGCGGTGGCCGAGAACGCGGCCGTCGCGACCATCGCCGTCGCCGAGACGGCGAGGCTGACCACATGACCGGCATCGTCGGCGCGGTCCTCGAGGCCTGGGACGAGCTACGGATCCACCGGGTGCGGGTGCTCCTGGCGCTGATCGGCGTCGCCTGCGCCGTCACCGCGATCACCGGCATCACGGCGGCCGTGACCATGGTCGGTCAGGCCATGCAGGAGGAGACCGAGCGTATGTCCGGCCGGGACACCACCCTCCAGGCCTGGTCCATGGGCAGCGGGAACATGTCGCCCGCCGAGGTGGACGCCGCGGTCGACGGAGTCACCGAGCGGCACGACATCTCGTACCACTCCGTGCAGGCGACGGCCGACCTGAAGGTCCGTGGCGCCCAGCCCGGTGACTACGTCGAGTGGTCGGCCGTCGACGTCGACCACGAGACCATCACCCGCCAGGGCATGGAGGAGGGCCGCTGGTTCAGCGACACCGACACCGAGCGGCTGGCTCCCGTGCTCGTGGTCAACCAGGCCTTCCTGGACACGTACGCCGACGGCGCCTCCGCCACGACGCACCCGACGGTCGTGATCGAAGGCGAGACGCCGGTCGCCGCCACCGTGATCGGCGAGATACCCGTGCAGTGGAACGACGAGGGGCCGCGTGCCCTGCTGCTGTTCGACCAGGCGATGCACTGGTTCCCGGACCGGGTCATGGCCGACGCGTACCGGTTCTGGGTGCCGCCGGAGCTCGCCGAGGAGTTCGCCGCGGTGCTGCCTCGCGACCTGGCGGCGGCCGGCGTGCCGTTCGACGTGCAGCCGCCGCAGGAGGACCCGCTGGTGATCGACCGCGTGCTGCAGTACCTCGTGCTCGGCGTGGGCGGGTTCGCGCTGCTGCTGGGCGGGCTCGGCCTGCTCAACATCGCGCTCGTCACGGTGCGCTACCGGATCCGGGAGATCGGCATCCGCCGGTCGTTCGGGGCGACGAGCGGCCGCGTGTTCTTCGGCGTCCTCATGGAGTCGGTGGTCGCGACCACCGTCGCAGGCGTGGTCGGGGTGGTGATCGCCGTGGCGATCATCAAGAACATCCCGATCGACCGCATCTTCGGCCGGCCGATCGACGACCTGCCGGGCTTCCCGTTCGACGCCGCGCTGGTGGGCATGGCGTGCGCGATCGGCATCGGTGCCCTGGCGGGCCTGATCCCGGCGATCTACGCGGTCCGCGTCAAGGTCATCGACGCGATCCGCTACTGACGGCGGGCGTGGCCGGCCGGCGGCCAGGGCTGCGCCCGCCAGTCCCCTTCGAGACCTACGTTTCTTCGCTTTGGGCAGGCTGAAAGCGAAGGAACGTAGGTCTCGAAGGGGAGCTGACGGGCGGGCGGCCCGTCTACGGCTCGTAGGTGGCCACTACCGGGGCGTGGTCGCTCCAGCGCTCGGCGTAGGTGGGGGCGCGGTCGACCTCGACCTTGCGGCACGCACCCGCGAGGGCCCGGTTGGCGAGCTGGTAGTCGATACGCCAGCCGGCGTCGTTGTCGTACGCCTTGCCGCGCCAGGACCACCACGTGTACGGGCCGGGTCCGTCGCCGGCGTGTGCGCGCCCGAGGTCGGTCCAGCCGAGCTCGTCGAGCCAGTGCGTCACGTACGCGCGCTCCTCGGGCAGGAAGCCGGCGCTCTTCAGGTTGCCCTTCCAGTTCTTCATGTCAACGTTCTGATGGGCGATGTTGAGGTCGCCGGCCACGACCGCGGGAGCCTCCGCAGCGGAGAGCTCTGCCAGGCGCGCCGACACCTTCTTCAGGTAGGCGTACTTGGCCACCATCGTGTGCTCCTCGCCCGGCTTGGTCGACCCGGAGTGGAGGTAGGCGGAGACGGCGGTGAGCGTGCCGCCGTCGGGCAGCTGGATGTCCGCCTCGACCCAGCGGCCGGTGTCAGGGCCCGACTCCACCGCACCGTCGGGGCCGTAGGCCGCCAGGCCCGTCCGCACCTCGCCGAGCGGCAGCCGGGACGCCACGAGCACCCCGGCGCGTCCCTTGACCTCGCTCTCGGCATGTGCAACGTGCCAGCCGTCGAGCAGCTCGCGGGCGACCTTGTCAGGAGCGCGCACCTCCTGCAGCAGGAGCACGTCGGGCGTACGTGTGGCGATCCAGGAGTCCATGCCGCGGCGGACGGCCGCGCGGATCCCGTTGACATTGGCAGTGGCGACGATCAGGGGCACCGGGGAAGCCTAACGGCCACCTCTGACAGCGGCCGCCGGCCCCGATCCCGTCACGCCCCGTCGTGGGCTGCCTTCAGCGCCGCGACGTCTATCTTGCCCATCTTGAGCATCGCGTTCATCGTGGCGATCTGCGCAGGCGTCGAGTACGTGCCGGAGAGCTGCTCGAGCTCCTGGGGGATCACCTGCCAGGACACCCCGAACTTGTCCTTGAGCCAGCCGCAGGCGCCGGGCTCGCCGCCGCCGGCGGTCAGGAGGTCCCAGTAGTGGTCGACCTCCTCCTGCCCCTCGACGGACAGGTAGAACGAGAACGACTCGTTCAGCGTGACGTGCGGCCCAGCGTTCAGCCCGGTGACGGGCAGACCGCCCACCGTGAACTCCACGACGAAGTCCGCGCCCGGCTCGGCACCCGGCGCGTCCTCCGGCGCCTTCACGACGTTGTCGACGGACGAGCCGGGGATGTGCTCTGCGTAGAACGCGGCGGCCTCACCGGCCTTGTTGTTGGCGAACCAGAGATGCGCTCGAACAGTGACCATCGTGTCCTCCTGGGTTGGTCGGGGGCGCCATCGGCCCCGTCCCCCAGTCCGACCCGCCGTTCGCGCGAAACTCATCGGCCACCGCCCACGGCAGGACGGGCCCGCAACACGGCGAGGCCCAGGCCTTAGCGCGTGGGCAAGCCGCTGTGCGGCATCTGCCACGCCTCGGCCAGGCGCGACGGCCGGGCCAGGGAGCCGCCGCCGAAGAACTCGCAGAACTTCATGATCAACGGGTCCCAGCCCACGGGGTCAACGTGCTGCGTCCCGGGGATCACCAGCTCCTCGGCGACGTGGCTACGCAGCACGCGGACCTGGAAGACCGCCGCCGCGGATCCCGGCGAGCCGAGCCGGGTCTCGTGGACCAGGGCGCATTCGAGCTGCACCGGGCACTCGGCCACACGCGGCGCCTCGACCATGTCGGACACCTGCTCCGTGAGGCCGGCCAGGGCGAACTTGTCCCGGACGAACTCGTACCCCATCGCCGCCTTGCGCGGCGATGGCTCAGGCTTTCCCGTGGTGAGCGCCAGCTGATCCACGGCGTCGACCATGTCGGACGGGACCAGATTCAGCACGCACTCTCGTTCCCGGTGAAGGTTCGCGGATGTCTGGGCGGAGTCGCCCACGCCCAGCACGCAGTGGTCGTTGAGCCACCACGCGGACGAGATGGGCGCGAGGTTGGCCGACCCGTCGGGATTCCGTGTCGAGATGAGCACCACTGGCGTGCCGAAGTACATGACCTTGAGGTCGATCGTCCTGTGCATACGTCCAGCCTGGCGCTGCCCCGGCACGGGGTCTGGCGGCATTCGGCCGTCGCGTGCGGGCCTGCACGAGCTCTGACGTTCGTTCAGCCGGCGCGGCCGTAGTCGGCGTAGAGGCGCATACGGAGCCCGACGCGATCCGAACGGGTTGCCACGAGCCCAGGCAGTAGCCGGCCATGGCTGTGCCGATCCGCCGACCGTAGGCTCAGTCGCTTTATGAGGGCCTATGCGGCTAGTACTCCTACGTTGGGCGGATGCAGCAGCGACTACTCCTACGTTCGACGACCCGGCGTGCGGGCCTCGGGCCCCAGCACAACGGCCGACGCCGGGGCGTCTCCCCACAGGGGCACGCCCCGGCGTCGGCCGGAGAACAGGCGCTCAGCCCGCCAGCGCCCGCTCCGCCGACTCCACGACGTTCGCCAGCAGCATCGCCCGCGTCATAGGACCGACGCCGCCCGGGTTCGGCGACACCCAGCCCGCGACCTCGGCCGCCTCGGGCGACACGTCGCCCACGACGCGCGACTTGCCCGTCTCCGGGTCGGTCTCGCGCGAGACGCCGACGTCGATCAGCACGGCGCCCGGCTTGACCATGTCGCCGGAGACGATGCCCTTGACGCCCGCGGCGGCCACGACGACGTCGGCCCGCCTGACCAGGCCGGCGAGGTCGGTGGTGCCCGTGTGCGTCAGGGTGACCGTGGCGTTCACGGCGCGCCGCGTGAGCAGCAGACCGATCGGGCGGCCCACGGTGACACCGCGGCCAAGGACCACGATCTCCTTGCCCGCGAGCTTGATGCCGTGCCGCTCCACCAGCTCGATGATGCCGCGCGGGGTGCAGGGCAGCGAGGAGGTGATCTCCTCGTTGACCCGCAGCACGAGGCGCCCCAGGTTGGTGGGGTGCAGGCCGTCGGCGTCCTTGTCGGGGTCGACGAGCTCGAGCACCCGGTTGGTGTCGATGCCCTTCGGCAGCGGCAGCTGGACGATGTACCCGGTACAGGCCGGGTCCTCGTTCAGCCGGCGGACCGCTGCCTCGATGTCCTCCTGCGTGGCGTCGGCCGGGAGGTCCTCCCGGATCGACGCGATGCCGACCTCGGCGCAGTCGCGGTGCTTGCCCGCGACGTACCACTGCGAGCCCGGGTCCTCGCCCACGAGCAGGGTGCCGAGCCCTGGCACGACGCCGCGCTCGCGGAGCGCCGTGACCCGCACCTTCAGCTCCGCCTTGATCGACGCGGCGGTGGCCTTCCCGTCCAAGATCTGTGCCGTCATAGGTCAGAGCCCCGGGTAGAGCGGGAACTCGGCGGTCAGCTTCGCCACCCGCGCGGAGAGGGCGTCCACGTCCGTCGCGGCGCCGTTCTTCAGGGCCGTCGCGATGATGTCGGCGACCTCGGTGAACTCGGCGTCGCCGAACCCGCGCGTGGCGAGCGCCGGCGTACCGATCCGCAGGCCCGAGGTGACGCGCGGCGGCCGCGGGTCGAACGGGACGGCATTGCGGTTCACGGTGATCCCTGCGTCGTGCAGGAGATCCTCGGCCTGCTGGCCGTCCAGGTCCGAGTTCCGCAGGTCCACGAGCACCAGGTGCACGTCGGTGCCGCCGGTCAGGACGGACGCGCCGGCCGCTGCGACGTCGGGCTGGGAGAGGCGCTCCGCGATGATCGAGGCTCCCCGCAGCGTGCGCTCCTGCCGGTCCTTGAACGCGTCGGTCCCCGCGATCTTGAACGAGACCGCCTTGGCGGCGATCACGTGCATGAGCGGGCCGCCCTGCTGGCCAGGGAACACGGCGGAGTTGATCTTCTTGGCGTACTCCTCCTTGGAGAGGATGAAGCCGGAGCGCGGCCCGCCGATCGTCTTGTGCACGGTCGAGGAGACGACGTCGGCGTACGGCACCGGGGACGGGTGCAGGTCTGCCGCGACGAGCCCGGCGAAGTGCGCCATGTCGACCCACAGCTTGGCGCCCACCTCGTCGGCGACCTCGCGGAAGGCGGCGAAGTCGAGCTGACGCGGGTAGGCGGACCAGCCGGCGATGATGACGTCGGGCCGGTGCTCCAGCGCCTTCTTGCGGACCTCGTCCATCTCGATGCGGTAGGACTGCGGGTCCACACCGTACGAGCCGACGTCGTACAGCTTGCCGCTGAAGTTGATCTTCATGCCGTGCGTGAGGTGGCCGCCGTGGGCCAGCTCGAGCCCGAGGATCTTGTCACCGGCGTTGATCAGGGCATGCAGCACCGCCGCGTTGGCCTGGGCGCCGGAGTGCGGCTGGACGTTGGCGTGCTCGGCGCCGAACAGGTCCTTGGCGCGGGCGATCGCGAGGT
The DNA here is from genome assembly GCF_024171995.1 of Promicromonospora umidemergens. Lineage (GTDB taxonomy): Bacteria > Actinomycetota > Actinomycetes > Actinomycetales > Cellulomonadaceae > Promicromonospora > Promicromonospora umidemergens. The sequence continues at coordinate 191,877 of NZ_JAMTCT010000003.1, forward strand.
TCTCCGCGATGTCGACCTGCTCACAGCCACCGTAGTAGCGACGCCCCGGATAGCCCTCGGCGTACTTGTTCGTCAGGACCGAGCCCTGGGCCTCCAGGACTGCGCGCGGCACGAAGTTCTCGGACGCGATCATCTCGAGCGTGTCGCGCTGGCGCGCCAGCTCACCGTCGAGGACGGCGGCGATCTCGGGGTCGAGCTCGGCGAGCGGGGTGGAGAGCGGGTCGGGAGCGCTCATGGTTCCTCGATTCATGCGGTACGGGGAGTGGTCGGACGGCGGTGGAGGGCACACGCACCGTGACATGTCTGCCCGGGCGCACACCCTTCACGAGGTGACCCGGGGCCCAGGCGAACGACCCGTCGTCAGCATGACTCGTCGCTCCCCGGTGGTGATCCACCTGACGCCAGTCACGACCCGAAGATCGTAGCAGCGGCGGTCGGAGCCCGTACCCGGCGACCGCCCGACGACTCCACCGTCGACTCCGACCTCGCGCCTGAGGCCCGTGATCACAACGAACGTACCTGAGACCCTTTCGCGATTCACCCGTACGTCGCTATGGTGCCGCCCATGCCCTACCCCGTGTCACCGGATGCAGGTGTCCCGGAACACCAGCCAGACCGTCCCGCCTCCGGCCAGTTCCAGCCCGGCGGACAGCCACAGCCCGGTCCCTTCCGAACGAACCAGCCACAGCCCCGGCCGGCCCCCGCCGACCACCCCCGGTCCGGCCAGTTCGCCACCCGTGCCCAGTCCCGCCATCTGCCGCCCGGCCCTGGCCGGCCGGCAGCGGATCCCTCCAGGAGCGACGACGACGGCAAGGGACGCAGGACCGGCGGCCGACGGGACTGGATCTGGTCCGTCGTCGCGTTCCTGGTCGCCGCCGGCGTCATCGGCGGCGTCGGCTTCCACTTCTTCGGGCCCGACGCCACCGAGGAGAGCACCGCGAGCTGGGCGGTCGACGCGTGTGCCGGACCGGACCCGACGGCCGCGGACGCCGGCGCCGCCACGGACACCTACCGCCCTCTGGCCTGCGACGACGCCGAGGCCACGGTCACGGTCCTCGACATCCAGGACGCGGTGTCCATCGGGCAGGCGCACTGTCCGACCGGTACCGACATCGTCTTTCAGAAGGATGGCCACGCCGGCGGCGCGACCCAGGCGGTATGTGCCCGCAACCTGTCGGACGACCACCCGGGTGACCCGGGGATGGGCGGCGGCCAGCTCATGACCGGCGACTGCGTGACCGAGGACGGCCGCGAGGCGAAGTGCTCGTCGAAGGACACGCGCGAGGTGGTCGGTCTCACGATCGGCACCAGCAAGTGCCCGGACGGGACCGCCGACCGGATCAAGCTCGGCTTCGACGCGCAGCGCAGCTACGAGACGATCTGCCTCGGCAAGTGAACCTGACCTGCACCGTCATCTGCCGCTCATCCGGCCGAAACCAGCGGTCACCGCACATTGGCTAGATTCGCGGTATGACCGGTCTCCAGCGGACTGTCTTCGAGCGCAACGTCCCGGCCCGGGTCGTCGTCGACCATGCCCTTGGCGAGGCTCGGCACGTGGTGTTCTGGCTGGACGACCTGGCTGAGCGCGCCGGCTACCCCGCGCTGTCGGACCCGGTCCGGGCCGACATCGCGGTGGTCGGCGGCGGGTACACCGGCCTGTGGTCGGCGCTGCGCGCGAAGCAGCGGCACCCCGGCGCTCGGGTGGTCCTGGTGGAGGGCCGTTCGGTGGGGTGGGCGGCGTCCGGGCGCAACGGCGGGTTCTGCGGGGCGCGCCTCACGCGCGGCGACAGTCACGACCGTGGCCGCCCGCCCGACGATCCCGAGACCCTGGCGCGCCTCGGCCAGGAGAACCTCACGGCCATCGGGTCGGCGGTGAGCGACCTGGGCCTGGACTGCCAGTGGGAACGCACCGGCGTGATCGACCTGGCGGTCGAGCCGTACCAGATCGACTGGCTGCAGGACGCCGCCGCGCGTGCCGCCCGCACCGGTGCCACGCACACGTTCCTCGACCGCGCGAAGCTGCGCGCCGAGGTCTCGAGCCCCACCTATGAGGCGGGCCTCCTCCGGCCCGACGACGCCGCGCTGGTGCACCCCGCACGCCTGGCGACCGAGCTGGCACGGATCGCGAGCGAGCTCGGCGTGGAGATCTTCCAGCGGACCCGGGTGACCGGCCTGACCCGTGCGGGCCGCGGTGCGCGCGACGCCGTCGTCCTGCGCACGACGTCGCCCGCCGGCGAGGCGGCCGTGCTGGCTGACCGTGTGCTCCTCGGGACCAGCGCGTTCCCGTCCCTGCTGCGGCGCTACCGGCACCACACCGTTCCCGCCCGCGAGCACCTCATCGCGACGGAGCCGCTGTCCGCCGAGCTGCTGGGCGCGATCGGCTGGCGCGGGCGGCAGGGCCTCGCCGACCTGGCGAACCGGTCCCACTACTACCGGTTGACTGCCGATCACCGGATAGTCTTCGGCGGGCCCGACGCCGGGCCGGAGACGCACCGGCGGCTCGCCGAGCACCTGCTGACGACCTTCCCTCAGCTCGAGGGCATCCGGCTGACCCACCGGTGGTCGGGGGCGGTCGACCTGTCGACCCGGTCCGGAGCGTTCTTCGGCCAGGCGGCCGGCGGCCGGGTGCAGCACGCGGCCGGCCTCGCGGGCCGCGGCGTCGCAGGGAGCCACTTCGCCGCGCAGGTCATGCTGGACCGCCTCGACACCCTCGACGGTTCACCCGCCACCGAGCGCACGGCGCTGGCGCTGGTCCGGCGGACGCCGCTGCCGTTCCCGCCGGAGCCGATAGCGGCGCTCGGCCTCCGGGCCACCCGCCAGGCGCTGGACCAGGCAGATCACCAGGGCGGGCGCCGCAACACGCTGCTTCGGTCGCTCGATGCACTTGGCCTGAGCCTCGAGGCCTGATTGGCTGCTCGTAACGCCCGACGTCGAAGGAGCACACGATGACCAAGCCCCCGGTCCCCGAAAATATCGCGCAGATCCTCAAGCAGCCGAACCCCGCCGTCATGGCGACCGTCCGACCCGACGGCGCGCCACTCTCGGTGGCCACCTGGTACCTGTACGACGACGGGCGGGTGCTGTTCAACCTCGACGGCACCCGCAAGCGTCTTGACCACCTGCGGGCGGACCCGCGGGTCTCCCTCACGGTGCTCGACGGCGACAGCTGGTACCGCCACACCAGCCTCCGGGGCCGCGTGACGATCACGCCCGACGAGGACCTCGCCGGCATCGACCGGCTCTCCACGCACTACACGGGCAACCCGTACCCGGACCGCGTCAGCCCGCGGTTCGACGCGTGGATGGAGATCGAGTCCTTCCACTCCTGGGGGTACTGAGGGGTACTGAGGGGCTACTGACCTACTTGTCCTGCGACACCGGCTGCGCACCCGCCGCGCCGAGCACCCGGCGCAGGTAGGTGTACGTCAGATCACCGGCGGCCTTGTCGTACTGCTCCTCGTAGCCGTGCTTCGTGTACATCGCGAGGTTCTGCTTGGAGTCCTTGCCGGTGAAGACCCAGATCTCCTTGGTCTGCTCCGGCAGGTACGGGAGCACGGCGAAGAGCATCTCGGTGCCGATGCCGCGAGCCTGCTTGTCCGGGGCCACGGCGAGCCGGCCGAGCGTCGCCTTCTCGTCCTCGATCTCGACACGCACCGAACCGATCATCCGGTGGCCCTCCCATGCGCCGATCGTCACCACGTCATCCCGAGCCAGGTCGTCCCGCAGCTCCGCGAGCGTCTGGGTGAGCGGCGGGATGTGCGGGTCGTCGTACAGCTGGGCCTCGGTCACGAACGCCGCGCGCCGCAGCGTGAGAAGCTCGCCCGCATGGTCGTCCTCGACCAGCGCGATCGTCGTGGTGGAGTTGCTCATGAGTCCATGGTCGCAGAGGTGGCGTGCCCAGGTCGACGGCGGTCGTGGTCCGGACGGGCGTGTCAGAGGGGGCGCGTAGGTTCGGAGCATGGAGGACCAGGGAGCCCGCCGGCCGGCCGAGATCGGTGAGCGAATCGAGGTGCGGCCCGCCGTCGGGCGGTACGACGACTTCTACGAGGTGGTGGGGGTCAAGAAGCCCGGCGGCAAGGGCTGCTGGTGCATGAGCTACCGGGACAGCCGTGTCCCCGTCGAGAGCCGCCCCGGCTACATGCGCGATCTCTGCGCCACCGACCCCGGCCCCGGCGTGCTCGTCTACCTGGACGACGTCGTGGTGGGCTGGTGCTCGATAGCGCCCCGGTCCACGTACCGCCGGCTCGTGAACACCCGCACCATCCCGTTCGTGGACGACCGGGACGCGTGGGTAGCGGTGTGCTTCGTGGTCCGCGCCGGGTACCGCAAGCGCGGCCTCATGCATCATCTCCTCGCCGGAGCCGTTGAGCACGCTCGGGCGCACGGCGCCGAGGTGGTCGAGGGCTACCCGGCCGACGTCGGCCCCGACCGTGTCGACACGACCAGCGGGTATGTCGGAACAGTGGGCATGTTCGAGGCCGCGGGCTTCCACCGCGCGGCGGAGACCGCCGGGGTGAGCGGCGGCCGACGGCGCTGGGTGATGCGGCGCGAGCTCGTGCCGCGGGAGAGCTCAGGCGACCCGGCGGGTTAGCCTGACGGCGTGAACGCCGCGACCGAAGCCACCCACTGGATCCTCACCATGTCCTGCCCGGACCAGCCGGGCATCGTGCACGCGGTCGCGGGGATGCTCGCGGAGCACGGCGGGAACATCACCGAGTCGCAGCAGTTCGGCGATCCGACGTCCGGCCTGTTCTTCATGCGCGTGCAGGTCGAGTCGGCGGCGTCCAGCGACGAGCTCACCACCGCGATGTCGAAGGTGGCGGACCGGTTCGGGATGACCTGGACGCTCGACGTCGTCGGCCGGCGCATCCGCACGCTGGTCATGGTGTCCAAGGCGGCGCACTGCCTCGTCGACCTGCTGTTCCGCGAGCGCTCGCAGCGCCTGCCGATCGAGGTCGTGGGGGTAGTGGGCAACCACCGCGACCTCGAGGACATCGCCACGTTCTACGGCAAGCCGTTCCACCACGTCCCGGTCACCAAGGACACCAAGGCCGAGGCGGAGGCGACGCTCCGCGGCCTGGTCAAGGAGCTGGACGTCGAGGTAGTGGTGCTGGCCCGGTACATGCAGATCCTGTCCGACGAGCTGTGCCGCGACCTGAGCGGGCAGATCATCAACATCCACCACTCGTTCCTGCCGTCGTTCAAGGGCGCCGGGCCGTACCGGCAAGCCCACGAACGCGGCGTGAAGATCATCGGCGCCACCTCCCACTACGTGACCGGCGACCTCGACGAGGGGCCGATCATCGAGCAGGACGTCGAGCGCGTGGACCACTCCCGCACGGTCGAGGACCTGGTGGGTATCGGCGAGGACGTCGAGCGGCGCACGCTCGCCCGCGCCGTCCGCTGGCACGCGGAGCGCCGGGTGCTCCTGGACGGGCGCCGCACGGTCGTCTTCCGCTGAGCACCGGCCGAGCCCCGAGTGGTCGGCAGAACGTCAGGTGGTCGGTAGTCCGAGCTACCGACCACCTGACGTTCTGCCGACCACTAGCGGTCTGCCGTCAGCCCTTCACGGCACCCGCCAGCGCGAAGGCCGAGCCCGAGATCCTCGTGACCAGCACGTACAGGCCCAGCACCGGCGCCGCGTAGAGCAGGGAGTACGCGGCGAGCTGCCCGTAGGCGACCGACCCGTACTGCCCGAAGAACGCGAAGATGCTCACGGCGGCCGGCTGCTTCTCCGGCGAGAGCAGCAGCACGAACGGGACGAAGAAGTTCCCCCACGCCTGCACGAACACGAAGATGAACACGACAGCGATCCCCGGCCGCATGAGCGGAAGCACCACCTGCCGCAGCGCCTGCATGGCCGACGCCCCCTCGGTCCAGGCCGCCTCCTCCAGCGAGATCGGCACGGAGTCCATGAAGTTCTTCGTCATCCAGATCGCCATGGGCAGCGACGTCGCCGCCATGAAGAAGATGGTCCCCGGCAGCGAGTCCAGCAGGTTGAGCTGCACGAACAGCGAGTACACCGGGACCATGATCGCGGTGATCGGCAGGCACGTCCCGAACAGCACCGAGTACAGGAAGTACTTGCCGAACCGCATGCGGTACCGCGACAGCGGGTACGCCGCGAGCACCGCGACCACCACCGTGATGGCTCCCGCGCCGAAGGACAGCACGAACGCGTTCCACAGCGGCAGCCACGTCAGCTCGGGCGTCATGATCGCGGCGAAGTTGTCCGTCGTCAGCGCGTCGGGCACCCCGAACGAGAGGGTGGCCTGCGCGTCGAACGAAGCGACGACCACCCACGCCATCGGGAGCACGAACAGCAGCGCGATCACGAGCAGCACCAGGTTCGCCGCCATCTTGGTCGGCTTGATGCGCGGTCCTGCCAGCTGGCCGGCCGTCCCGGCACGTCTCGTCTGCACGGCGGGCGCCGTCATCTGGCCGGCCATCAGTCCACCTCCGGTCGGAGCGCGCGGATGTAGATCACGGAGAAGACCGCACCCACGATGATCATCACCGTCGCGATGGCCGTGCCGTAGCCGACCTGCGCGAACTTGAACGCCTCCTGGTAGGCCAGGATCGGCAGCGTCGAGCTGTCCGTGCCCGGGCCACCGCCGGTCATCACGTAGATCAGCGTGAACACGGACAGGGTCTGCAGCGTGGTGAGCATGAGGTTGGTCGAGATGCTGCGCCGGATGACCGGGATGGTCACCCACGCCAGCCGCTGGAACCCGTTCGCACCGTCGAGCTGGGCGGCCTCGGTGAGCTCCGGCGGCACCTCGGCGAGCGCCGCCGAGTAGACCATCATCGAGAAGGCCGTGCCGCGCCAGATGTTGGCGAGAATCACCGCGAGCATCGGGGTCGAGTACAGCCAGTCGGGCCCGGCGATCCCGACCCCGGCGAGCATGGTGTTGAGCGTGCCCTCGGAGTGGAAGAACGCGTACGCGGCGAACGCTGCGACGATCTCGGGCAGCACCCAGGCGGCGACCACGACGGTCGAGGCGATGGACCGCACCGGCTTGACCGCCGAGCGCAGCAGGCCGGCCAGCAGGATACCCATCACGTTCTGCCCCACGACGGCGGAGAGGAACACGAAGACGACCGTGAGCCAGAGCGACTTCGGGAAGTCGGGGTCGCCGAACAGTGCCGTGTAGTTGTCGAGCCCGATCCACTCGGGGTTCAGGGCGGCGGGCCCCGTGAGCGCGGCATTCGTGAACGAGCCGTAGAACGACCAGACCACGGGACCCAGCATGAAGAGCGCAAGAAGGACGACGGCGGGCGCGAGTGGAACCACCCGCGCCGCGCCGCGGGATGTGACAGCCATCGAGTCAGCCCTGGATCGTGTTCTCGTCGCCGACGATGCCTGCTACTGCTTCGTCGTAGACGGCGGCCGCCTCCTCCGGCGTCTGCTGCCCGGTCATCACGGACTCCATCGCGACCATGATCTCGTTGGAGACCTTCGGGTAGTCCGAGGTCGCGGGCCGGAAGTGGGTCACGTCGACCAGGTCGGTGAAGAACTCGGTGGTCGGGTTCGACTTGGTGTACTCGGGGTCCTCGGCGACGTCGGTCCGTACGGCGATCTGGCTGTTCGCGACGTCGAACCAGAGGGAGTTCTCCCGGTTCAGGGCCATGGAGATGAACTCGAACGCGGCGTCCGGGTTCTCGGAGCCGGCGCCCATGGCGAGGGTCCAGCCGCCGGACATGCTCACGGCACCCGGCTCCTGGCCCTCCTGGGTGGGCATCGGAGCCGTGCCCATCGTCTCGGACCACTCGGGCCAGGGCGCGACGCCGGACTCGAGCCAGTTGCCCGCCACCCACGAGCCGTCGAGCGCGATGCCGACCTTGCCCTCAGGCAGCCACTCGGCCTGCACCGTGTTGCCGATGTTGGTGTCGAGCGCCTGCTGCGGGGTGGGCGCGAGGCCCTCGGTGAACACCGTCTCGATGAACTCGAGGGACTCGACGAAGCCCTGCGAGCCGAGCACCCACTTGCCGTCCTCGTAGAGCGTGTCGCCGGTGCCGTACAGCAGCATCTCGAAGCCCTGCATCACTGCCGCCTCGCCCTGGGGCTTGCCGGAGTACATGTTGAACGGGATGACGTCGGGGTCGGACTCCTTGATCGCCCGGGCCCCCTCGAGCAGCTCGTCCCACGACGTCGGCGCCCAGTCCTCCGGCAGGTCCGCCTTGGCGAGCACGTCCTTGTTGAACCAGAGGCCGCGGGTGTCAGTACCCATGGAGACGCCGTAGGTCTTGCCGTCGTCGCCCGCACCGGCCTCCTTGGCGCTGTCGACGAACTGGTCCCACTCGTCCCACTCGGCGAGGTAGTCGTCCAGCGGCTGCAGGTACCCGGCCTCGACGTCGGACTTGATCATGTACGTGTCCTCGTACATGACGTCAGGTGCGGTGCTGGGCGACCGGTTCATCAGGGCGAGCTTCGTGAAGTAGTCGTTCTGCTGCGCCTCGATGGGTACCAGCTCGACGGTGACGCCGGGGTTCGCCTCCTCGAAGTCGACCTTGACGTCCTTGAACAGCTCGTCGGCCTGCGTGAAGTTGCCGAACTTCTGGTAGGCCACCTTGATCGTGGCGTCGTCGGACCCACCGTCGCCGGAGCCGCAGGCACCGAGCGAGAGGGCGAGCGCCGCTGCCGTGACGGGTGCGATGAGGAATCGTGCCGTGCGCATGAAGCTCCCTTGCGTCGTGCGAAGCCCGGCAACATTGCCGGACAAGCTGAGGCACACGATTCACCCCTGGCGGGCCCGAGTCAAGAGACTGTCCGGACCATTTGTCAGCGCTGTCAGTTTGTCGGCTCCTGACGACCACCGGGGCACCCTGTTCACGACTGCAGACTTGGTCGCGGCCTGATCCGCCGAGTGCAGAGCTGGTGCGGTTAGAGCCCTTCTCATCGCAACCAGCTCTGCACTCGGAGCTGGCGACAGCAACCAAGTCTGCAGTCGGCAATCAACCCTGGCGGGGCATCAACCCTGGGAGTCGGCCAGGACCGCTACCGTGCGTCCCGGTACCGTGACTGTCCCGGCCGCGCGGTCCCAGGTGGTCTGCCGCACGACGGCGTCCGCCCCGCGCGCCTGCACCGGCGAGAGCGCGTAGCCACGGCCCGCGAGCTCAGGAACCTGGACGGTGGCCTGCTCCGGCGACGCGTTGAAGACCACGAGCACGCCGTCGAGCTTCCGGTCGACGTCGGTGGCGCCCGCCCGGTCGTCGACCGACATGGTGATCACGCCAGGCGACGCGTCCGGACCCGAGCCGGGGAAGGTCACCTTCTCCCGGATGAGCTCGGCGGACCCCAGCCGGAACAGCTCGGTAGAGTGCCGCAGCTCCAGCAGCTCGGCCGCCTGGTCCGCGGCGAACCTGATGTCGTCAGGGCTCGGCTTGAGCGCGGCGTCGGCCAGGAGCGGGCCCTGGAGCGGCCACTTGTCCTCGTTGTCCGCCGCCATCGGCAGGCCGCGCCCGAACCCGTTGTCCTGCCCCGACCAGTCGATGGCGTTGAACCAGTCCCCGGAGTCGTACGAGTTGCGGTCCAGCGACTTGGAGCGCAGCAGGTCCGTTCCGGCGTGCCAGAACGACGGCGACTGCGACAGTGCGGCCGTCGCGAGCGACACCGTGTTCATCCGGACCCGGTCGGTCATCGGGGTGTCCGCGGGCAGCTTGAGCGTCAGCAGGTCGAACAGCGTCTCGTTGTCGTGCGCGTCGACGTAGGTGACTACCTCCTCGGGCGAGTCCGCGTACCCCGCTGGCGAGCCCCGGTAGTCCAGCTCGTCGCCCCTGACCTGCTCCCCCGATGAGGTGGTGACCTCGTAGGAGCGCAGGTTCCCGGCCAGCCCGAGCTTCACGAGATCGCTCTGGTGGGCCAGGTCCGCCGCCTCGTCGGCTCCGCCGTCGTTGACCGACGCCGGGTCGCCGAGCCGCGCCTCCCTGCCGTTCGGGTCGGTGAACAGCCCCGTACCGAAGCCCTGCGTGAACAGCGACGCGCCGTCGACGGGCGAGCCGCCGTGGACGGCGTCGCGCAGGCGGTCGCTGAACGTTCCGATGCCCGTGCCGCCGAGCTGGCCCTGCGTGGCCTGCTCGAAGCGAGCGTTGCCGGCCACCTCACCGAAGTCCCAGCCCTCGCCGTACAGGTACACGCTCGACCCGTCGACGCCGTCCTCCTCCAGGGTCAGGGAGTCCAGCGCCGCCCGGACCGCCTCCAGGTTGGCGCGGGAGTGGTGGCCCATGAGGTCGAACCGGAACCCGTCCACGTGGTAGTCGCGGGCCCAGGTGACCACCGAGTCGACCATCAGCTTCTGCGCCATGGCATGCTCCGTGGCGACGTTCTGGCAGCAGGTGCTGGTCTCGACGTCGCCGCTGGTCGGGTTCTGCCGGTGGTAGTACCCAGGGACCACACGGTCCAGCACCGACTTGGGGTCCTGGCCCGACGCCGCCGTGTGGTTGAACACCTGGTCCAGCACCACCTGCAGCCCGGACCGGTGGAGGTTGCCGACCATCGAGCGGAACTCTGCGACACGCTCTCCGCCATCGGCCTGGATCGCGTAGGAGCCCTCCGGCGCCATGAAGTGGTACGGGTCGTAGCCCCAGTTGAAGCCGTCCTTCCCCTGGACCTCCGCGACGGCGGCCTGCTGCTCCTCGCTGTCGGGCGCGAGGCCCGACAGGTCGGCGGTCGTGGCCTGCTCCGCACGGCTCTCGGGGATCGTGGCGATGTCGAACGTGGGCAGCAGGTGCACGGTGGTGAGCCCGGCGTCGGCCAGCGAGCGCAGGTGCTTCATCCCGTCCGAGCGGCTGGCGCCGAACGCGCCGTAGGTGCCGCGCAGCCGTTCGGGCACCGTCTCGTCGGCGATCGAGAAGTCCCGCACGTGCAGCTCGTAGATCGTCTGGTCGACCGCCCGCTCCACGACCGGCGCGGGGGTGGTCCGCCAGACCCTCGGCCGCCAGGCGCGAGCGTCGAGGCCCACCGCCACGGAGTGCGTCGAGTCGAGCGTGAGGCCCACCGAGTAGGGGTCGGTCACGACGTTGGTCTCGACCTGGCCCGTGCTCGGCACGTACACCTCGACGGCGTACCGGTAGCGCGCGCCCTGCCAGCCGTCCCTCGGGCCACCCAGCTTCTTGGCGACCTGCCCCCCGTCGAGCGTCCAGGCTCCGTCGTCCTGCCGGGCCATCTCGAAGGTTCGGGGCTCGGCATCGAGCGGCGTCCGCGCAGGCCAGGCCTGCAGGGTCACCGCACGGGCCGTAGGCGCCCACAGCGCGAACGACGCCCGCTTGCTGCCCTGCCACGTCACGCCCAGCGCCCGGTCCGTGGCGAACAGGTCGTCCAGCACGCCGGGGATCTGCACGCCCGTTGCGGCGGTGAGCGTCTCGCCGTCATACCGGGTCAGCCGGAGCGCTCCCTGCAGGGCCGACGTCGCCGCGGCCCGGTCCAGGCCCTCGACCTCCAGGGCGAGATGGCCCGCCAGGTGAGGGAAGCTCTCGGCAACGTCGGCGGGCACCTCGCCCGGGACCAGCTGGTACGACGTCGGGGCCTCCGCGGAGCCGGTCTCGAGCGCCCAGCGGTCGCCGGCGCCGAAGCCGTCGGCCGGCACCAGGATCAGGTCCCCGCGTACCCAGTGCGCGGCCTGCTGGCCCTCCCCTGGTGTGCCGGGCGATCCGACCTGCACGCTGGGCACCTTGCTCTCCGGGTCCCAGGTGAACGTGACGGGGCCGCCGCCGGTGGAGTACGGGACGTTGGCGCCGTCGCGGGCGCCGTCGGCCCCGTAGTTCTCCGCCCAGGAGCCGTTGAGGGCCACCTTGAACTCGTACGAACCGGCGGGCAGCTCGAACGTGCCGGTGTAGGTACCGTCGTCGGCCAGGGTGAGGCGCGCGGCCTCGCAGTCCGGCGTCCAGTCGCCGGCGCAGCCCATCTCGCTGTTGTGCGAACCGGCGACGGTGACCATCTCGATGTCGGGATCGGTGCCATCGGAGACCACGCCGCTCACGTCGATGCCCACCGACGCGTACGAGCTGGCGGCGGCGCGGTCGCCGTCGGCGTCCTGGGTGACCGTGCGGTACTCGACCAGCGTGCCGTCGGGCAGGTCGGCGCCGTTGGCGCTCACGTCGTGGAACACCCGCGGGGACGTGTCCTCGGCGGTGCCGAGGTGGTGCCACTCGTCGGTGCCGACCGCACGCCAGGCGAACGAGGTCTCCGCCCACGCGTCGTCGATCCCCGCGGCCACCGGGGCCACGCCGGACACCGCGGCGCCCGGCCGGGCGCTCGTGCCCGGGACGACGGTGACGGTGCCAGCGGTGTCGGCTCCTACAGTGCGGTCGGCGACCAGCACGATCGCGGAGCGCGCCGGGACGGTGAGCGTGACCGCGCCGTCGTCGTCGGCCGTCAGCGGGGTGTCGGTGCCGTACAGCGGGGCGAACGTCGCGCCAGGGGTGAGGGTGTCGAGGGTGACGGTCCGCCCGGCGCCCGCGTTGTTGGTGGCGACCAGGTGCTCGACCTGCTCGTCGCGGTGCACGCGGGAGAAGGCGTACACGCCCGCGCCGTCGTCCGCGTGGCGCTCGATCTGGGCGCCCGTGGCGAGGGCGGGGTGGGCCTCGCGGAGGTCGGCGAGCGCCGCGATGTGCTCGTAGAGCGGCGCGTCGGTGCCGTACCGGTCCACGCTCCCGGCCTGCTCGCCCGTCACCAGCGGCTGGTCCGCATACTCGTCGACCTGGGTGGCGAACAGGGTCTGCCGGGCGTCCTTGTCGCCGCCGGTGCCCGCGAAGCCCTGCTCGTCGCCGTAGTAGACCACCGGCTGGCCGCGCGTGAGGTACATCAGCTCGTGCGCGAGCTCGTCGCGGGCGAGCGGGTCGTCGGAGCCGGCCAGCAGGTAGCCCACGCGGCCCATGTCGTGGTTGCCGAGGAACGTCGGCAGGGCCGAGCCGCTGCTGCGCGGCGTCGTGTACAGGTCGTCGGAGGCGTACAGGTCGGCGAGCCGCTGCGCGCTGTTGCCGCTCGCGTAGCTCGTGGCGGCGGCCTGGAACGAGAAGTCGAGCACGGAGCTCATGGCGGTGCGCCGCACGTACGGGGAGGTCTTGGCGGCGTCGGCGTCGTACACCTCGCCGAACGTGAAGAACTCGTCCTTGCCCTGAGCGTGCGCGTACTCCTCGATCTCGGCCGACCACTCCTCCCAGAACTCGAAGTTCACGTGCTTGACCGTGTCGATGCGGAATCCGTCGATGCCGAGGTCGATCCAGGCCTTGTAGATCTCCTCGAAGCCGTCGACCACGTCTCCGTGCTCGGTCATGAGGTCGTCCAGGCCGCTGAAGTCGCCGTAGGTGACAGACTCGCCGGCCCACGTCGAGTTGCCCCTGTTGTGGTACAGCGTCGGGTCGTTGAGCCAGGCCGGGACCTTCACGTCCTGATCGGCCGGGTCGATGACCGGCGTGTACGGAAAGCTGGTCGCGGCGTCGAGCTCGGGGAAGCTGCCCGTCCCGGCGTGGTCGGCCGGGTCGAACGGGTTGCCTGCGGCGTCCTGGTACGGGCTGGTGGCCTGGTCCACGTAGTCGTAGGTGCCTTCGGCGTAGTCGACGACGTCGGCGGTGTGGTTGGTGATGATGTCGAAGTAGACCTTGAGGCCGCGCGCGTGGGCGTCGTCGATCAGGGCCTCGAGCTCGGCGTTGGTACCCAGGTGCGGGTCGATCTGCGTGAAGTCGGTGATCCAGTAGCCGTGGTACCCGGCACTCACGTCGGCGCCGGAGCCCTGCACCGGCCGGTTGAGGAAGCTCGGGGTGAGCCAGATCGCCGTCGTGCCCAGGTCCTCGATGTAGTCGAGGTTCTGGCGCAGGCCGGCGAGGTCGCCGCCCTGGTAGAAGCCCTTGTCCTCCGGGTCGAAGCCGGTGTCGAGCCGGTCGCCCGTCAGGCCTCCTTCGTCGTTGGACGGGTCGCCGTTGGCGAACCGGTCGGTCATCACGAAGTAGAAGCGCTCGTCGCTGCCGGGCTGGCGGACGGGCTCGTGCACCAGGGCTTCGTCCGGCTCCGTGTACTCGCCGGCGAGCGTCAGGGGGGTCAGGGCGGTGCGGTGGGTGGTGTCGTCGTAGGTGACACGGACGGTGGCCGGAGCTTCGAGGTGGAGCGGGGCGTTGTCCTGGCCGCCGTCGCGGCCGTAGGCCTCGTCCCACGAGTCGTTCAGCGCCACCTTGTACTCGTAGGTGCCGGCCGGCAGCTCGAGCTCCGCGCTGAACGTGCCGTCACCCTGGGCGACCAGCTCGGTGTCCGCGCAGGCCGGGTCCCAGTCGGCGGCGCAGCCGAGCTCGTCCTGGAGGCTGCCCACGAGGGCGGCGGTGCGATCCTGCGCCTCGTTCGCGGTCGCGGCGGGTACGGGCGTGCCGGTCGTGCCGGGCGCCGCCGACGCCGAAGCGGCGAGCCCGACCGAGGCCGCGAGCGCGATCGAGACGACGGCCGCGCCGAGCTGTGTGGGGCGCGGGCGCGCGGTGCGAGACATGGATGACCCCTTCGTCGTCCGGAACCCAGTGTGAGCCGAACGCGACTGTAACGCTTGCAGAACATTGCAGCAAGGGTCACCGAGGTCGAATCTGCCGCCACCAGGCGGCGCAGCGGAAAGGTCCGCTTCCACCATGCCGTTGGGCCTGCTGCGCGGCCCGGGAGCAGGCGCACGTGCTTGGTGGAGGCGGACCTTCGCGGTGCGAGAGTCAGAGCGGGAGCTTGAAGCCCTCGTGCGACTGGTCGTAGCCCAGGCCGCGGTAGAACCGGTGCGCCTTCGGCCGCTGCTTGTCCGACGTGAGCTGGGCCAGCACGCAGCCCCGTTCCCGGCCGCGCTCGTGGGCGTGCTCCATAAGGAGCCGGCCTATGCCCTGGCCGCGCAGCTCGCTGCTCACGCGCACCGCCTCGACGAGCAGACGGGAGGCGCCGTTGCGCGAGATGCCGGGGATGAACGTCAGCTGCATCACGCCGATCACCACACCGTCTGACTCCGCGACGACCAGCTCGGTGTCCGGGCTCGCGGTAATGGCCTCGAAGGCTCGCAGGTGCGGCTCGCCGTACGTGCCGGTGCGGCGGGCGGCGACGGCGTCGTCGGCGATGAGCTCGACAACGCGTTCGAGGTCGTCGAGGTTCGCCTCGCGAAAGATCAGGTCCATGCGCTCACCCTAAGGAGCAACCCCCTGGTTGGTGCGCATACGATCTTGGGGTTCACCCGTCCCCCGAGAGGCGCACTTTCTGTGACCAGCTCCCCCGCGCCCGCCACCCCGGACGCCACCCCGCGCAGCTCGTGGATCGCGCTCGCGGTGCTCATCCTCGGTGTCTCGATGGCCCTCCTCGACACGACCATCGTCAACGTCGCGCTGCCGACCATCCGCACGTCGCTCGACGCGTCCGAGAGCACCCTGTCCTGGATCATCTCCGGCTACGCGCTCGCCTACGGCCTGGCCCTCATCCCCGCCGGCCGGATAGGTGACCGCGTGGGCCACAAGTGGGTCTTCGTCGTGGGCCTGGCCGGGTTCACGCTCGCCAGCCTCTGGTGCGGCCTCGCGGACGGCTCCACCGAGCTGATCGTCGCCCGCGTGGCCCAGGGCCTCTGCGGCGGCATCTTCTTCCCGGCCGTTACGGCGCTGATCCAGCTGATGTTCGCCGGCCGCACGCGCGGCAAGGCGTTCGCCGTGATGGGCGCCGCCATCGGGTTCTCCACGGCCCTCGGGCCGATCGTCGGCGGGCTCCTCATCGAGGCGTTCGGCGAGACAGAGGGCTGGCGCTCGATCTTCTTCGTCAACCTGCCGTTCGGGGTGATCGCCGTCGCCGCGGCGGTCGTGCTGCTGCCGAGGATCGTCGTCGGGGCCACCTCGCGCGGGGTCGACGGCGTAGGGCTGCTGCTGGTCACCGTCGCGCTCGTCGCCGTGCTGGTACCGCTCATCGAGGGCGAGGACGCCGGCTGGCCGTGGTGGACCTGGGTGTCCCTGGTGGCTGGCCTGCTGCTGCTCGTCGCGTTCGCGTTCTGGGAGCGCCGTGTCGTGGCGCGCGGCAACAGCCCGCTCGTCCCGCCGCACCTGTTCTCGCACGCGGCCTTCACCGGCGGCGTCATCCTCGCGCTGGTCTATTTCGCGGCGTTCACCAGCATCTTCTTCACCATCTCGATCTTCTGGCAGTCCGGGCTCGGTCACTCGGCGCTGGCATCCGGGATCGTGTCGGTGCCGTTCGCCATCGGGTCGATCGTCGGCGCGACGCAGAGCGAGCGCCTGGCCCACCGCCTGGGCCGGCTCGTGCTCGTGATCGGCACCGGCATGGTCGCCGTCGGCCTCGTGTCGCTGTGGCTCGTGCTCTGGCTGGTGCCGGCCGGCGACCTGACGCACTGGACCCTGGCAGCACCGCTCCTGGTCGGCGGCGTCGGCAGCGGCCTGTTCATCGCGCCCAACGCCCAGTTCATCGTCGCCACCGTCGATCGAGCCGAGGCGGGGGCGGCCTCCGGCGTGATCGGCACCATGCAGCGGATCGGGTCGGCCGCGGGGATCGCCGTCATCGGCTCCGTGCTCTTCGGGTCGCTGTCGTTCCCGCCCGGCCGCCCGACGCCGGAGGTGGTCGCCGACGCCTTCGCCCACGCGGCGACCATGGCGATGGGCACCAGCGCCGCGCTCTCGGTGGCGGCGTTCCTGCTGGTCTTCGCGCTGCCGCGGCGGGCGGCCCCGGCGCGGTAGAGGGGTCGGAGGCATCGGCTAGCCTGCACGGATGGAGAACCTGCTCGTCACGGTGGTGACTGTGCTGGTCATCAGTTCCCTCGTCGTGCTCGCCGTCCAGCACGACGTCCGTGGCCGCGCCCGACGCCGGGCGGAGCCGACATTCAGCCCGGCCACCGCCAGCAGCGGATCCGGGATGCTCGGGGAGCTCGTCGAAGTGTTTCAACCGAGCCGCGAGCACGTCACGGCGGAAGTCGAGCGCCAACGCCTCGACATGGCGCAGCGGCCCGTCGAAGGCGATCCGTTCGACGACGTCGACCTCGATGCCGGGACAGCGGGCTCAAGAATCCACCCGCACCTCCCCTGGCGCACCACCGCGAGCGGCCGATACCTTCCGGACCATGGCGGAGACGTCCGCACCACCCGACCCTGACCTGACGTCGGCGCACCGTGCCGACGGCAAGCTCGCCGACGCCCGGCCAGCCGTCGCGTGGGGTCCGGTGGGCGCAGCGGTGCTGGTCCTTGGCATGCTGCTCACGGCGACCAGCACCCGGTACGGATACCACCGGGACGAGCTGTACTTCCGCATGCTCGACCCCGCCTGGGGGTACGTGGACCAGCCGCCGCTGACCCCCTGGCTGGCACGGACGTTCGCCGAGCTGTTCGGCGACACGCTGCTGGTCATGCGGGTCCCGGCGACGCTGGCCCACCTGGCCGCGATCGTCGTGATCGCGCTCGTCGCCCGTGAGCTGGGCGGACGCGCCGGAGCGCAGGCACTGGCGGCCTGGGGCTACGGGACGGCGGCGATCCCGCTGGCGTTCGGGCACACGTTCCTCACCGCGAGCCTCGACCTGGTGGTGTGGCCAGCGGTGCTGCTGTGCATGATCCGGGCCGTGCAGCGCGACCCCCGCTGGTGGCTCGCGGCCGGGCTGGTCACGGGCGTCGCGCTGTACAACAAGCTGCTCGTGGTGGCGCTGCTCGCCGGGATCCTGCTGGGCCTGCTGGTGGCCTGGCCGTGGCGGGCGCTGCGCGCCTCGGCTGCCGCCACCCGGTGGCCGCTCGCGACGCCCTGGCCCTGGGCCGGCGTGGTGCTCGCGCTGCTGGTGGGGCTGCCGAACCTGGTCTACCAGGCCACGAACGGGTGGCCGCAGCTCGCGATGGGCGCGGCCCTCGGCGAGAACAACGCCGCCGACGTCCGTTCCGAGATGTGGCTCTTCCAGCTGCTCACGCTCGGCCCGCCGTTGGCTCTGGTCTGGGTCGTCGGGCTGGTGTGGGTCTGGCGACGTCGGCCGACGCTGCGGTTCCTGGTGGTCGCGTACCCGGTGCTGCTCCTGTTCACCTACGCGGCCGGGTCCCAGACGTACTACACGACCGGCCTGCTGTCGGTGCTGTTCGCGGCGGGGTGCGTGCCGGTGGCCAACCGCGTCCGGCGGGGCACGATCATCGCCGTCGTGCTGGGCAACGCCGTGGCCTGCCTCGTCATCAGCCTGCCGCTGGTACCGGTCGGCCTGCTGGGCAGGACGCCGATCGCCGACATCAACTCCTCGGCCCAGGACGCCGTCGGCTGGCCCGAGTACGTGCGGCAGATCACCGACGTGCACGCCGCGCTCCCGGAGGCCGACCGGGAGCAGTCGGTGATCCTGACCCAGAACTACGGCGAGGCCGGCGCTGTCGACCGGTTCGGCCCTGACCTCGGGCTTCCTCCCGCGTACTCCGGGCACAACCAGCTGTGGGAGTACGGGCCGCCGCCGGACTCGGCCACCGTAGCCCTGGTGCTCACGGAGAGCCCTGGCGCCTGGGACGACCGCTTCGCCGAGTGCACGGCCAAGGGGCAGCTCGACAACGGAGTCGGCGTCGACAACGAGGAGCAGGGCGTGTCGATCCTCGTGTGCCGGGACCCCGTCGGCGGCTGGGCCACGCTGTGGCCGGAGCTGCGCCACCTCGACTGACCTGGCCCCGCGCGGGGCCAGGTCGATCGCGTGGGGCCCTGTCGACGGCGTCCGCCGGATGTCGTCGACGCCGTCCGCCGGATCAGTCGTTGGCGAGGTGCTCCCTGACCTCCTCGTAGGCCACCTCGTCGGGTGCACCCTCGGTCGGCTCGAACACCATGAGCTGCACACCCCTGGGGAACGCCTCCGACGACACCAGCTTCAGGTGCGTCGTAGGGCCGTCAACAGGGAAGAGCCGCTCGCCCTTGCCCGCCAGCACCGGGTGGACGAACAGGTTGAGCTCGTCCAGCAGGCCGTGCCGCAGGAGCTGGCGCACCACCGACGGTGATCCCGACAGGAAGATGTCGCCCTCCTCCTGCTTGAGCGCCGTGACCGCGTCGACGAAGTCGCCCGTGAGCTGCTCGGAGTTGCGCCAGGTGAACTCGAGCGGTGAGCGGGACAGCACGTACTTGCGCTTGTCGCCGAGGTCCTTTGCCATCTGCGCGTCGTCCTCGCCGGCCTGCTCGCGTTCGGGCCAGGCGCCGGCGAAGCTGTCGTACGTCACGCGCCCGAAGATCATCCGCGGGGGTGCGTGCGTCCGGGTCACCGCCTCGCCCATGGGCTCGTCGAAGTACGGGAAGTGCCACTCGCCCTCGCCGACCTCGACGACGCCGTCGAGCGAGATGAACATGCTGGAGCTGAGCTTGGCCATGATGATCTCCCTGGAGTGTTGTCGCTCGGTTCTACCCGGTTCTGACCACGGGCGCGCGGCAAACTCATCGATCGCCGGCCGGCGAACCTCGCCGGCCGGCAGAGATCGTCAGCCGGCCAGGTGGCTCCACCTCGGCGCGATGACGGCCCACGGACCGACGTCGGCCACCTTGCCGTCCACCAGCACGACGACGCGGTCGGCGCGCGCGAGTGCCGCGCGCTTCGACGTCGCGCCCACCACCGTGGTGCCCCGCTCGCGCAGGGCGGCCCACAGCTCGATCTCGGTCGAGGCGTCGAGCGCGCTGGAGACGTCGTCCGCCAGCAGGAGCTCCGTGTCCGCGGCGAGCGCCCTGGCGAGCGCGAGCCGCTGCACCTGGCCGCCGGACAGGCGTACGCCGCGGTGCCCCACGAGCGCGTGCGGGCCGCCGGCCTCCTCCATGTCCTGCGCGAGGCGTGCGCCCTGCACCGGGCCGACGATGTCGCGCGCGTGGTCGAGCCGGACGTTGTCGGCGAACGAGCCCGACAGCACCCGCGGCACCTGGGCCACGTGGGCCACCTGGCCGGGACGCAGGAACGCCTGGGCATCGGTCACCTCGGTCCCGTTCCAGCGGACCTCTCCGGTGTGCTCCATGAGCCCGGCCAGCGCGGACAGCAGCGACGACTTGCCCGACCCGACCTGCCCGAGCAGGAGCACCAGCTCGCCACGACGGATCTCGAGGTCGACGTCCGAGACGCCGATCGTGCCGTCGTCGTGCACGGCGGTCAGGTTACGCAGCTCCAGGCTGTCCAAGGGCTCACGTCGGGTCGACTCGGGTGCGGGGGCAGTGCCCTCCACGAGGTCCACGCCGGGCTCTCGCGAGACGAGGTCGACGCCGCCCGCAAAGCGGGCCGTGGCGACCTGCCAGGCCCGGGTTCCGGGTGCCTCGGTGACCACTGCGCCCGCGACGACACCGAACCACGCGAAACCCATCACGGCGCTCGAGACGAGCAGCGTCGTGGCCAGGTCCCACCTCTCGGTCAGGAAGAACGCCCACGCGGCGACGACGCCCACGTAAAGGGCCACCAGCGGCACCGAGTCGAGCACCGCCTGCACCCGGTGCTCGAAGATCGCAGCCTTGACGCGACCGGAGTCGACCTCGCCGAGGTGCCTGCGTACGTCGGGGGTCCGCGCGGCCAGCTTCACCGTGCGGGCCGAGTCGAGCGCGGAGACCAGGGCGCGGCCGAACCGGGCGCGTGCCGCCGAGGAGCCGGCGGCCGAGCGGCCCGCGATCGGCCGGCCGATCGCCGAGGCCGCCGCCGACACCACCATGACCGCCAGCAGGACCGCACCCGCGGTCCAGGTCCCGCTGATCAGGGCCGTGACCGCGACGATCGCGAGCCCGTTGACGAAGTCGACCCAGCGGTCCGCGTACCGCACGAACCGGTCGGCGTCCATCGACCGGGCCACCACCTCGCCGGGCGGCGTGGCGGGCAGCCGGTACTGCCGGGTCTGCCCGTGCATGACCGACATCCGGATCCGCAGCAGCACCTCGACCCACCAGCGCGGGTACACGCCCAGCGCGCGGGAGATGAACAGCGGCTGCATCAGCAGCAGCACCGCGAGCGCGACGAGCAGCCCGACGGGCAGCTCGCCCGTGCCTACCTCCTCGACCGTGCGACCCCACAGGAACCCGCTGACCGCACCCTGGGCGGCGACGAGGCTCGCCAGGAGGAAGAGGACCGCGCCGAACAGGCCCCACTTCGGGCGCACGAACAGTGCGTGCAGCACGGCACGCGCGAGGCTCGGCCCGTCGCCGGGCGGGGTCAGGTCGGGCGGAGTCCCGGACCGACGACGGCCGCCGACCGCATCGGGCTCGGTGGTGCCTCGTTCGGTGGTGCCAAGTTCCGTGGCGCCGCGCTCGGCAGCCGCTGACCGGTCCGCGGCGGGAGCCGTCACCGACTGGGCACGTGCCTCGGCCGCGTCGCTGGTTCCCGGCCCGACCGCCGCGTCGTCCAGCGACCCGTCGCTCGCGCCGGCCTCCAGCAGTGTGCGGAAGGGGCCCCGCATGCGGGCAAGGGCCGCGCGCGAGCCCTGCTGCACCACGCGGCCGTGGTCGAGGACCGCCACGAGGCCTGCCCGCTCGATGGTGCCGAGCCGATGTGCGATCAGTACGCCCGTGCGTCCGCTGAGCAGCCGGTCCGACGCCGCGACGACACGCGCCTCGGTGAGGGGGTCCATCCGCGCGGTCGCCTCGTCGAGCACCACGAGCTGCACGTGCCGCACGAGGAGGCGCGCGAACGCGACGAGCTGCTCCTCACCCGCCGACAGCGTGGTGCCGCCAGGGCCGAGGAGCGTGTCGAGGCCGTCGGGCATGCCGGCTGCCCAGTCGGTCAGCCCGAGCTCGCGCACGGCGGCTTCGATGTCCGAGCGCGGGACGTCGGAGAACAGTGCGATGTTCTCCGCGAGCGTCCCCGCGATGATCTCGGTGCGCTGCGTCACCACGCCGACGGCGCCGCGCAGCTTCTGCAGGTCCAGGTCGCGCACGTCGGCTCCGCCGAGGAACACCGACCCGCGCTCCGGCTCGACCGCGCGCGACAGCAGCGCGGCGAGCGTCGACTTGCCCGATCCTGTGCGGCCGACGAGCGCGATCGTCTCGCCGGCGGGGACCGTCAGGTCGACGTCGCTCAGGGCGAACGTGCCCTCCGCGTAGGCGAAGGTCAGGTCGCGCAGCTCGAGTCCGAGCGGCCCGTCCGGCAGGTCGTCGCCGCCGTCGGGCTCCGGCTCGACGGCCAGCATCTGCCGGATGCGCAGCACGGCGCCGAGGCCCTCCTGGATGTCCGGCAGGTGATGCACCAGGTTGTCCATCTGCCCCACGAACATCGCGGTGACCAGGAACAGCGTGACGAGCTGATCCACCGACAGGCCACCGTCCGCAGCGACCACCGCGCAGACGACGACGGTCCCGGCCAGCAGGGCGTACATCACCAGTCCGGCCCGCCGCAGCAGGCGCTCCTCGACGCGCACCACCGCACGGAACTTGTCGTGCACGATCGCCGAGAGCTGCGCCACCCGGCGCACGGCGAACGCCTGCCCCAGGCTGGTACGCAGGTCGTTCCGGGCGGCCACGGCCTCCTCGAAGGCAGCGGCGTGGTCGGTCCACGCGGCCTCCTCGATGACCTTGCGGCGCGAGATCTCGCCGAGCAGCGGCCGGGTGAGCAGTGCGACGACCCCGCCGAGCACGGGGAACAGGAACCAGGCCGGCCACCAGGTGATGCCCGCGATGATCCACATGGGAACGACACCGACGACCGTGCGTCCGGCGCCCCACAGCTGGCGGCGCACCAGGGTGCCGACCGCGTGCGTGTCGTCGTCGACCCGGTCGAGGACCTCGCCGACCGCCTGCTCGGAGAGCGTCGCCAGCGGCTGGCGCAGTGCCGCGCTGAGCAGGTCGCTCCGGAGCCTGCCCTCGGCGCGGTCCACGACACTGGCCCAGACCACCTGACCGACACCGTCGAACAGCGCGCCGCCCACCACGCACGCGGCGAGCAGCATCAGCCCGACGACGGTGGCGCCCGCCGCCAGCTGCCCGGCCGCGACCGTGCCGAGGGCCTGGCCGATGGCGCCAGCGGTGAGGGCAAGGAGGGCCACGACGGCGGCCGGACCACGCAGCCTGCGCCAGTCGAGCCGGCGTGCCGGGTCGTCCGTCAGGAGGTGTGCAGGGCGAGGCAACGCCTCAGGAACGGGCGCTGTCTCGGGGGTCTGCGGTGCGTCGATCATCGTTTTCTGAGGCTACGTCGAGACACCGACAGTCCCCGCCTCTTTTTCCACGGAGCGACCAACCTCACGCCTTGCCCAGGACAGGTCAGACCCCCAGGTCACTCCGGTGAGCTGGGGGTCTGACGCATCAGGGGGACGTCAGAGGGACGCGAGCGCCTCGTTGAACGTCTTGCTCGGGCGCATCACCGCGGTCGCCTTGGCGTCGTCCGGACGGTAGTACCCGCCGATCTCGGCAGGCTTGCCCTGGACCGCGAGCAGCTCCTCCACGATCGCCTGCTCGCCCGTGGTCAGCGCCTCGGCGAGCGGCTTGAAGGTGGCGGCCAGCTCGGCGTCGTCGGACTGCGTGGCCAGCTCGCGGGCCCAGTACAGGGCGAGGTAGAAGTGCGAGCCGCGGTTGTCGATGGTGCCGAGCTTGCGGCCCGGGGAGCGGTCCTCGGCGAGGAACGTCCCGGTCGCGCGGTCGAGCGTGTCGGCAAGGACCTGGGCGCGCGCGTTGCCCTCGCTGGTCGCGAGGTGCTCGAAGGACGCGGCCAGCGCGAAGAACTCACCGAGCGAGTCCCAGCGCAGGTAGTCCTCCTCGACGAGCTGCTGCACGTGCTTCGGCGCCGAGCCGCCGGCGCCCGTCTCGAACAGGCCGCCACCGTTCATCAGCGGCACGATCGACAGCATCTTCGCCGACGTGCCGACCTCGAGGATCGGGAAGAGGTCGGTGTTGTAGTCGCGCAGCACGTTGCCGGTCACCGAGATGGTGTCCAGCCCCTTGCGGATGCGGGCCAGCGAGTACGCCGTCGCCTCCGCCGGGTCCATGACGAGGATCTCGAGGCCCTCGGTGTCGTGCTCCGGCAGGTACTGCTCGATCTTCTGGATCAGGTTGGCGTCGTGCTCGCGGCGCGAGTTCAGCCAGAACACGGCCGGGGTCGCGGAGGCGCGGGCACGGGTGACGGCCAGCTTGATCCAGTCGCGGATCGGGGCGTCCTTGGTCTGGCAGGCACGCCAGACGTCGCCGACGCTGACCGCGTGCTCCATGACGACGTCGCCGGCGCCGTTGACGATCCGGACGGTGCCATCAGCGGAGATCTCGAACGTCTTGTCGTGCGAGCCGTACTCCTCGGCGGCCTGCGCCATGAGGCCCACGTTCGGCACGGAGCCCATCGTGGCCGGGTCGAGGGCGCCGTTGGCGCGGCAGTCGTCGATGACGGTCTGGTAGATGCCTGCGTAGGACGAGTCCGGGATCACCGCGAGGGTGTCGGCCTCTTCGCCCTCCGGCCCCCACATGTGGCCGCCGATGCGGATCATGGCGGGCATCGAGGCATCGACGATGACGTCGGACGGCACGTGCAGGTTGGTGATGCCCTTGTCGGAGTTCACCATGGCCATCTTCGGGCCGTCCGCCAGCGCGGCGTCGAACGCGGCGCGGATCTCGGTGCCGTTCGGCAGGGACGCGAGGCCGGCGAAGATGCCGCCGAGGCCGTCGTTCGCCGAAAGGCCGGCAGCAGCCAGGTCCTGGCCGTACTTCTCGAAGACCGGCTTGAAGAAGGCCCGCACGACGTGGCCGAAGATGATCGGGTCGGAGACCTTCATCATCGTCGCCTTGAGGTGCACGGAGAACAGCACACCCTCCGCCTTCGCCCGCTCGATCGACTCGAGCAGGAACGCGTCCAGCGCGGCGCCGTCGATGAACGTGCCGTCCACCACCTCGCCCGCGAGGACGGGCAGCGACTCCTTGAGCACGGTCACGGTGCCGTCAGCGGCGACGTGCTCGATGCGCAGGGTGTCGTCGGCTGCCATGACCAAGGACTTCTCGTTGGAGAAGAAGTCGTCGTGGCCCATCGTCGCGACGGCCGTCTTCGACTCCGGCGACCATGCGCCCATGCGGTGCGGGTGCGCCTTCGCGTAGTTCTTGACCGACGCCGGGGCACGGCGGTCGGAGTTGCCCTGGCGCAGCACCGGGTTCACGGCGGAGCCCATGACGCGGCCGTACCGCTCGCGCGCGTCCTTCTCGGCGTCGGTCTTGACGCTCTCCGGGACGTCCGGGAGGTCGTAGCCGAGGCTCCGCAGCTCCGCGACGGCAGCCTTCAGCTGCGGCAGCGACGCGGAGACGTTGGGCAGCTTGATGATGTTGGCCGACGGGTCGTGCGCCAGCTCGCCCAGCTCGGCGAGGGCGTCAGGCTGACGCTGCTCTGCCGTGAGCCGCTCCGGGAACTGAGCGATGATGCGGCCGGCGAGCGAGATGTCGCGGGTCTCGACGTCCACACCGGCCTTGGCCGCGTACGCCGAGACGATCGGCAGGAACGAGTACGTCGCAAGAAGCGGGGCTTCGTCCGTATGGGTATAGATGATCTTGGACATGGGTGTGGCTGACTCCCCGGGTGTTGGAAATGTGCCGATCTCTCGACATCAAGATACCTGAGACCCCCGCACCCTCCAGAATCGCGAGAACCACCCCCTGGTTGTGAGCGCGACCGTTGCGACTGCACGCCCGTTCTAGGCGCACCGGTCACGCCCACGACCAAGGGGGCGGGTTAGATGAGGCCCAGGGTGCGGACCGCGTCGCGCTCCTCCGACAGCTCGGCGACGCTCGCGTCGATCCGGCCGCGGGAGAACTCGTCGATCTCGAGGCCCTCGACGACCTTCCACTCGCCGCTGCCGTCCGACGTCACGGGGAAGGAGGAGACGAGCCCCTCCGGAACCCCGTACTCGCCCGACGACCAGAGCCCGGCGGACGTCCAGTCCCCCTCGGGCGTGCCGAGCGTCCAGTCGCGCACGTGCGCGATCGCCGCGCTAGCGGCCGACGCCGCCGACGAGGCCCCGCGCGCCTGGATGATCGCCGCCCCGCGCTTGGCCACGGTCGGGATGAAGTCGTCGGTGAGCCAGGCAGTGTCCGCCGCGATCTCGGCACCGGGACGGCCGCCGACCTCCGCGTGGAACAGGTCGGGGTACTGCGAGGCGGAGTGGTTGCCCCAGATGGTGAGCTTCTTGATGTCCGCGACGGCGGTCCCCGTCTTTGCGGCGACCTGCGAGAGTGCGCGGTTGTGGTCCAGGCGGGTCATCGCGGTGAACCGGGTGGCCGGCACGTCCGGCGCGTTCGACGCCGCGATCAGCGCGTTGGTGTTGGCCGGGTTGCCGACCACGAGCACCCGGACGTCGGCGGCGGCGCCGTCGTTGATGGCGCGGCCCTGCGGGCCGAAGATGCCGCCGTTCGCCTCCAGGAGGTCGGCGCGCTCCATGCCAGGGCCGCGCGGGCGGGCACCGACGAGGAGCGCTACGTTGACCCCGTCGAAGGCCTTGACCGGGTCGTCGAAGATCTCGACGCCGGCCAGGGTGGGGAAGGCGCAGTCGTCGAGCTCCATCGCCGTACCTTCTGCGGCGGCGACGGCCTGGGGGATCTCGAGGAGGCGGAGCCGTACTGGCGTGTCCGCGCCGAGCATCTCGCCCGCGGCTATGCGGAAGAGCAGCGCGTACCCGATCTGGCCAGCGGCTCCGGTGACGGTGACGGTTACGGGTTCAGTCATGGGCCCACTCTTGCATCGACCGGCCCGCCTCGCCCAGCCCCTACGCGATATCCGTGCACAGGGCCCCTGCGACCAGCGAAGACCGGTCCAAGACAATGCCATCGACATCAGCGCGAGTACGGTGAAGAAACTACCCGCGCGTATTCAGGTTTTGCTCAGCCAGGTAATGGCAGGATGTGCGCGACATCGTACGCATGCCGCCACCACGCGCGCCGAATGGTGCGCCACTGAAAGGATCTGACTTCATGTCCCAGGACCTCGCCGCGACCCGCGGCGTCTCCGAGGTCGAAGAGCGGTCTTCGAGCCTGCTCTCCCGCCTGCTCGCCGAGACCTTCGGCACGTTCCTGCTGACGCTCGTGATCGTGGGGATGCTCGTCTACAGCCCGCTGAACTCGGCTCAGGCGCTCGGCGTCGCACTCGGTGGCGCCTTTGCGTACATCGCTGCCGCCGCAGCGGTCGGCCGTGTCTCCGGCGCGCACTTCAACCCGGCGATCTCGCTGGGCACCTGGCTCGGTGGGCGTATCTCGGTCAGCAGCATGTTCAGCTACTGGGGCGCACAGCTCGTCGGCGCCCTCCTGGCCGGCGCCGTGCTCTTCGCGACCTTCCCCAGGACGCTCGTCACTCTGCTGCAGGGCCAGAACCCGGCCCTGCAGAACGTCTCGGACGTCTTCGACTCCGCCGTGAACGGCTTCTCGGAGAAGTCTCCGCTCTACCTGCAGACGCAGGGTGGCGCGCAGTTCGACTGGCTGCCCGCGCTGCTCGTCGAGATCATCATCTCCGCGGTGCTCGTGGGCGTGTACCTGGGTGCGTACGACTCTCGCCGCAGGACCGGCTACGGCCCCGTCGCCGTCGGTAGCGCCATCGCCGCGCTGACCCTGGTGTCGTGGTTCGTCACCAACGCCGGCATGAACCCGGCCCGCTCGACCGCGGCCGCGATCTTCGCCAACGACTGGGGCAGCGACGGCTCGGGCCGCCAGCTCTGGCTGTTCTGGCTCGCCCCGCTGATCGGCGCCGCCCTCGCAGCCCTGTTCTACCGCGCGTTCGCCTCCGAGGCCGAGGAGCTCGAGGACCTCGACGAGGACGATGACGATGACGACGAGGACGAGGACGAGGACGACGAGAAGGCACCCGCCGCCGTCGCGTCGACCCCCGTTGCGTCGACCCCCGAGGCCGGCACCGCCGACGTCAAGACCGCCGAGGCCGAGTCCACGGAGCCGGCCTCGACCGTCGCGGGCCCCGATGCGGCTGTCGAGCCCAAGACCGCGAAGAAGACCGGCGACAAGGCCTGACCGCCGGCAAGCGTCCGCACGACGTCGGGGCCGCACCTTCCGTACGGGAGGTGCGGCCCCGACGTCGTGCGGGCGCTGTGTCCCGCTTGCGTAGACCGTGCGCTGATCGGCCACCGTTTGCCGGAGCGCCACCCCGCGGCGATACGATCCCGCATCATGGCCGACACGAAACAGACACCCGGGGAGGAACCGGAACCCGTTGCGATCACAGCGGAGCCGGCCACCGGATCAGCATCCGAGAAGACTGCCCCGGAGGCCGACAAGGCCACCCCCGAGGAGCCGGACGGCGACCCTGAGTCAGCCGACGCGGACGACGCGCCTGAGTCAGCCGACTCCGAGCCCGACTCTGACTCTGAGCCTGACTCCGACTCTGACTCTGACTCCGCCGACGCCGCCGACGACGCACCAGCCGGCCCCTATCCGACCCGGGTGGGCTGGGTGGTCGCCGCGTTCCTGTTCTTCTGGCCGCTCGCCATCCCCGCACTTGTGCTGTCGATGCGCACGGCCGAGGCCAACGGCACGGGGAACACGCGGCGCGCGAAGAAGTCTTCGGTGCATGCCCTCGACTTCGCCCTTGGCGCCGTCGTCCTCGGCGCGGTCGGCGTCGTCGGGCTCGCGGTCGGCATCGCGGCCGCGCCGACGTACGCGTCATCGCTCCCCGCGGGGTTCGTCTCGACGGTCAGGTCCTTCGTCCCGCCGGCCCTGGCGGGGCCGCTCGGCATCACGCAGCCCGACGACGGCGCCGAGCTCACCGCACCGACGTCGTCCCCCACCCCGAGCGACGAACCGTATGCGACCGCCGACCCGGAAGCCCCGGAGCCGGAGGTGGAGGCTGACGGCCCGATCGCGTTGCCGAGGCCGGAGATCGGGGACCACACGGAGCCGTCCGACGATCCGACCTCTCCGTCGGACCCGGCCACGGCCGGGGCGGAGATCCCCGACCTGGAGGTGGGCGACTGCTTCGACACGGCGGCGACGGCGGGCCAGACCACGCTGTACCGGATCCCGGTGGTGGCATGCACCACGGCGCACGGCGGCGAGATCTACGCGGAGACGACGGCGCCGGACAGCCTCGCGAAGAACGGCGAGACACCCACCCAGCAGGAGCTGTGGGACGCGGCCGACGCGTACTGCTACCCGCAGTTCACGAAGTTCGTCGGTATGCGCTGGGCCAGGTCCGAGCTGCAGTACTGGCCGATCGCGCCGTCGGAGCAGAGCTGGGCCGACGGCGACCGGCGCGTCCTGTGCGTCGTCGAGTCGGAGGAGCCGGTGACGGGCTCCCTCGAGGGCGCGGAGCGCTGACGGCGACCCGCCGTCAGATGCTGGGCGTCGCCACGGCGAGCACGCCGATCATGACCGCCGTGGCGCCGTACAGCACGATGTCCACCGTCCTTGTCCGGATGACGAGACCTACCGGGCGGTCGAGCACCGCGCGGAAGATCGCGCAGACCACCAGGACCACACCGATCCCGATCGCACCCGCCCGCGCGCCCACGGTCATGCCGAGCAGGACCGAGATGACGACGCCGACAAGAACGAGCCAGATGGCGAGGTTGCTGCGCTGCAGCTCCGGGATCATGTCGGGGCCCTCGCCGCTGAGTGGCTCACTGCGGTCGAGCTCCTGGCTGGTCGTCGTTGTGGCCGTGGTCAGACGGGCCTCTCTGGTGCGTTCGAGCGTAGCCGTTCCGGCCGAGCCCGGCTCGAGGAGCGTCGTAGCGCCACCCGGTGCGCCGGGGGCAGTCCGCGTCTCACTGAGGTCCACGGGATGAGGGTACAGCCGAAACGTCGCGATCCTGGAGGGCCGTGACCTGCTTGCAACCTGAATACCAGCACGTTCCCAGGTTGGCGGCCTGCGAGCTACCGTGAGGTCCATGCCCACGCCCTCAGCACAGGTCCTCAGCAGCGTCGTCGTCGTGGGTGCTGGACTCGCGGGAGCGCAAACCGCCGCGGCGCTGCGCAAGCACGGTTTCGAGGGCCGGGTGACGGTGCTCGGTGCGGAAGGACTGCCGCCCTACGACCGCCCGCCGCTGTCCAAGGAGCTGCTCAAACGGACCGAGCCGGTATGGCTCTCCGACGACCTCGGCGTCGACCTGCCCGCCCTCGTCGACGACCTGCGGCTCGCCGACCCGGCGGTCCGCCTCGAGGTGGACAGGGAGCGCGTGGTGGTGCGGACGGCGTCGGGCGACGACGTCGTGGCCGACGCCGTGGTGCTCGCCTCCGGCAGCGAACCCGTCCGCCCGGCAGGCTGGGACTCCGCCGTCACGCTGCACACGGCCGCCGACGCGGAGCGGCTGCGCGCCGCCCTCGTGCCGGGCATGCGGCTCGTCGTGGTGGGCGCCGGCTGGATCGGCGCGGAGGTCGCAGGGGTCGCGGCAGGCGCCGGCGCACGCGTCACGGTCGTCGAAGCGGGTCCGGTGCCGCTGGAGCGGCAGCTCGGCCGCAGGGTGGGCAGCCTCCTCGCCCCCTGGTACGACGCCGCCGGGGTCACCCTGGTCACGGACGTCGCCGTCGACCAGGTGCTGCCCGGTTCGCACGAGGGCTCGCCGGACGGCGCGCGCGTGACACTCGCCGACGGCAGGGTGCTGGAGGCCGACCTGGTGCTGGCCGCAGTGGGCGCGCGGCCGGCGTCGGGCTGGCTCGCCGGCTCCCTGCCGCGCGAGGCGAACGGCGGGCTGCGGGTCAACCGCGCCGGCCGGTTCATGGGAGTGCGCCACCCCACCGACCCGGCGGGCAGGCTGCACCTCGACGCCCTCCGGCGCGTCTGGGTGGTGGGCGACCTCGCGACGCGGGAGCACCCAGTGTTCGGGGCGGTCCCCGGCGGTCACTGGTCTGCGGCGCTGCACGACCCCGACGTCACCGTGCGGGCCCTCCTCGGCCTCGACGAGCGCGCGGCGGAACCCGAGCACGTGCGGGCGCGGCTCGGGCTCGCACCCATCCCGGCGCACGCGCCGTACGTCTTCTCCCAGCAGCTGGCGCACGACCTGGCGCTGTTCGGCGTGCCGTCCCCGTTCGACGAGGTGGTGCTGCGGGGCGACCCGGCGGCGTCGGGCGGCTGGGCCGCGCTCTACCTGGAGAACGCGCTGGACCGGCACCCGCGCCGCACCCCGGACGGCCACCGGGTGGTGACCGTCCGGGCGGCGCTGCTCGTCGACTCCCCGCGCGAGGTGGGGCAGGTCCGCAAGCTGATGAACCGCGACGAGCCCCTCAGGCTGGACCTGACCCGGTCCCTGGACCCGACGATCAAGCTCAAGGACGCCGTGGTCTGATCCCCTCCCCTGGGGGCCGAGCCGACCTCGTCCGACCTCGTCAACGAGGTCTAAGTTTCTTCGCTTTGAGGCCCCTCAAAGCGAAGAAACTTAGACCTCGAAAAGCGCGGACGGGGACGTTATCCACAGGACCATGTGGTTTCATCTGTGTTGGTGCCGGTTGGGTGGTGATATTGGCGCATGCGACCGCTGAAGCCACTGCCTCCCCAGCTCGCCATTGTCACGTCCCGGCAAGAGGGCCTGGTGTCCTCCGTACAGCTCGACGAGATGGGGGTCGACGCCGCCTGGCGGCACCGCCTCGTCCGCCAGTGCCGTCTGATCCGGGTCACGCACGGTGTGTACGACATCGATCTCGTCCCTCCGGACCAGCGGTCACGCACCGACCTCCTGGACCATCTGCGCCGCCGACCGGCGTGGGTCGGCCTGCTCGCGGGCGGCCCTGGTTCGACAGCGGTCGGCTTGTGCGCCCTCGCGCTGTACAGGGTCAAGGGTCTGCCGCGCACCATCCGGCCCGAGGTGGTGGCGCCGGGTGGCAGATGGCGGCCGGCCCGGGACGGCATCGTGTTCCGGAAGCTCGGCGGCATGGTGACCGGTCGGTTCAGTGGTGACTTCCGGATCGCGAGCATCACCGATGCCCTCGCTCTCGGCGTCGCGCAGATGGGCCGGGACGACGCCGTCGCTGTGATGGACGATCTGCTCCACACGCGGACCGCCACGGTTGACGACCTCGCCCGCGCGCACGACCTGGCACGTGGGCACCGGGGTGTCGACACGACGCATCCCTGGTGGCGGATGGCGACCGGCCGAGCGGAGTCGCCGCTCGAGTCCGCCGCGCGAATGGCGTGCCTCGATGCCGGGATTCCGCCGGATGCCCTGCAGCTGGTCGTCCGGGATCCGGCGGGCAAGCACCTCGGCCGGATCGACCTCGCGTGGCGGCTACCGGACGGCACGTGGCTGCTCGTCGAGATAGACGGCGCCGATGTGCACAGCACCCCCGAGGCCGTGTTCCGGGACCGGAGCCGCCAGAACGACCTGATGTCGGCGGGTGGAGCCCGCGTCCTCCGGTTCACGGCCAGGGACATCCGGAGCCGGATGGTCGCGACAGTGTCCCCGATCCTGCACGAGGCCGGCTGGAAACCCGGACTCTACGACGACCACGGTCAGCCCGTGACGCTCGGTGCCCGCGTCCTCAACCTCAACGAGGCCTAAGTTTCTTCGCTTTGAGCGGCCTCAAAGCGAAGGAGCTTAGGCCTCGTTGGGAAGGGAACCGGGCGCTCAGGACGCGAGCACTTCCGGTCAGTGAGCGAAGTGGCGGGTGCCCGTGAGGTACATCGTCACACCAGCCGCCTCTGCGGCCTTGACGACCTCCTCGTCGCGGATCGAGCCGCCCGGCTGCACGACGGCGGTGACCCCGGCGTCGAGCAGCACCTGCAGGCCGTCCGCGAACGGGAAGAAGGCGTCCGACGCCGCGACGGCGCCCCGGGCCCGCTCGACGCCGGCGGCCAGGGTGTTGGCGCGCTCGACCGAGAGCCGGCACGAGTCCACGCGGTTCACCTGTCCCATGCCGATTCCGACGGCGGCGCCGCCGCTGGCCAGCAGGATCGCGTTCGACTTGGCGGCCCGCACGGCCTTCCACGCGAACTCGAGGTCCGCGAGCACCTCGGGCGACGCCGCCTCACCGGTTGCGAGGGTCCAGCTCTCCGGGGCGTCGCCGTCGGCCTGGAACCGGTCGGTGGCCTGCATGAGCAGCCCGCCCGAGATGGGCCGGGTCTCGACGTCCGCCGACGGCGCCGACGGCACGACCAGCAGCCGGATGTTCTTCTTGGCCCCCAGGATCTCCAGCGCCTCGGGCTCGAACCCGGTGGCCACGACGACCTCGGTGAACACGGGAGCGATCTGCGCCGCCGCAGCCGCGGTGATCACGCCATTGGCGGCGATCACGCCGCCGTACGCGCTGACCGGGTCGGTCGCGTGGGCCTTCGCGTGCGCCGCGGCGATGTCGCTGCCCACGGCGATCCCGCACGGGTTGGCGTGCTTGATGATCGCCACCGCAGGACCCTCGTGGTCCCAGGCGGCCCGCCACGCGGCGTCGGCGTCGACGTAGTTGTTGTAGCTCATGGCCTTGCCGTGCAGCTGCTCGGCCTGGGCAAGACCCGTCACCCCGTCGCCGCGCGTGTACAGGGCGGCCCGCTGGTGCGGGTTCTCGCCGTAGCGGAGCACGTCCGCGCGCTCCCAGGTGCCGCCGGCCCAGGCCGGGAAGCCGGTCGAGACGGGTCCGTCGGCGCCGTCCACCACGTCGGTCGGCGCGAGCACCGAGCCCATCCAGGAGGCCACGGCGACGTCGTACGTCGCGGTGTGCACGAACGCCGCGGCGGCGAGCGTCTTGCGCTGGGCGTAGGTGAAGCCGCCGGCC
The DNA here is from genome assembly GCF_024171995.1 of Promicromonospora umidemergens. GTDB lineage: Bacteria > Actinomycetota > Actinomycetes > Actinomycetales > Cellulomonadaceae > Promicromonospora > Promicromonospora umidemergens. The sequence goes on from NZ_JAMTCT010000003.1 coordinate 225,406, forward strand.
TGGACGGCCGCCGCGACGTCGTCGTACCGCGCGGGGTCCACGACCACCGCGACCGAGGGGTGGTTCTTCGCCGCGGCACGCACCATGGACGGCCCGCCGATGTCGATCTGCTCGACGACGGCGTCCGGCTCGGCGCCCGACGCGACCGTGGCGGCGAACGGGTAGAGGTTCACGACGACGAGCTCGAACGGCGCGATCTCCAGGTCCGCGAGCTGGTCGAGGTGGTCCTGCTTGCGGGTGTCGGCCAGGATGCCCGCGTGCACGCGGGGGTGCAGCGTCTTGACGCGGCCCTCGAGGCACTCGGGGAACCCGGTCAGCTGCTCGACGGGGGTGACGGGGATCCCTGCGTCGGCGATCCTCGACGCGGTGGAGCCGGTCGAGACGAGCTCGACGCCCGCGCCGTGCAGCGCTGTGGCGAGCTCGATCAGGCCGGTCTTGTCGTAGACGCTCAGCAGGGCGCGCCGGACGGAGCGCTGCGAGTCGTCGGTGAGCTGGCCAGCTGGGCTGGCAGAGTGTGTGGACTGGGCGCCGGACATGGCGGTTCTCCTCGGAGGTAGCTTCGCGGAAAACCCTGGCACCCAGGCGGGCGGCGCGCATCACGGGTCGCTCGGCCGCTCCCCGGTGGTGACCCACCCTCGCCAGTCACGGCCACCGGAAGTCTAGCCGGGCCCCGTCGGACGGCGAACCGCGTGCCGTTCGCGGGCTGTCGGGCGCCGAACGGCGAGTTGGTGGTCGATCCTGGGTGCCGAGTCGCAACCTGCGTGTCCAGCGGGGGCCGAGCCGCAAGCTGGTCGTGGTCGGGGCCCCGAACCGCAACCTGCCGGTGATGCCGTGTGTCGGTATGGGCCCAGGTCAGTACGTGTAGCGGTGCACCGCCTCCGGGTGGATGACGACGCGGACCTGTTCGCCGGCCAGGATCGCGGCGAGGTCGCCCGCCCGCACCGGGTCGGCGAGGTCCCAGTACCGCGCGGCGAGGCGGGCGGCCAGCTCGTGCGCCCCGTCGGCCTCCACCGTGGCGCGGCCGGCGACCGCCACCCAGCGCTCGCGCTCACCCACCGGCGCTGCGACCACCAGCGAGGCGCGAGGGTCGCGGCCGAGACGCCGGATCTTCAGCGAGTCGGGCTCGGTGAAGATCTGGACGGTCCCCTCCGCCGTGGCCTCGAACCACACGGGCCGAGGCTGCGGCGGCTGCGCCCCGCCGGCGACGGACAGGAATCCGTGCAGCGGGCGCCCGAGGAACTCGAGGTCGTCGGCGGTCAGGCTCGTGCTGTTGGTCATGACGCCGAGTCAACCCCACCTCGCCGGACGGATCCATGGGTGAGAGGCCCGACCACCTTCGTGATCGTCTTACGCTCCGCTCGCAGGCAGGTCCGAGAGGTCCAGGACGAACCGGTAGCGCACGTCGTTCGCAGCGAGCCGGCGCATCGCCGTGGCCACCTGCGCGGACGGCAGCACCTCGACGTCGGCGGTGATGCCGTGCTCACCGCAGAAGTCGAGGAGCTCCTGCGTGCTCGGCCTGCCACCGCTGCCGGCCGACGCCAGGCTCTTGCGGCCCACGAGCAGGTCCATCGTCTCGAGCGAGATCGGCCCCAGGTAGCCCAGGGAGCACAGGGTGCCGTCGAGTGCGACGAGGCGCAGCAGCTGCCCGAGGTCGTGCGGCGCGGAGATCGTGTCGATCAGCAGGTCGATGCTGCTCACCGCGCGCGCCAGGTCGTGCTCGTCGGTGGTGACGACCACGTCGTCGGCCCCGAGCTTCCGGGCGTCGGCCGACTTCCCGGGCGTCCGGGTCAGCAACACCACCCGTGCACCCAGCGCCTTCGCGAGGCGCACCGCGAGGTGCCCGAGGCCGCCGAGGCCGGCCACACCGACGGTCATGCCCGGTCCGGCACACCATCGGCGCAGCGGCTCCCAGACCGTCACGCCCGCACACAGCAGGGGCGCGACGGCGGCCGGGTCGAGGTTCTCCGGGCGGTGGTAGGCGAAGCTCTCGCGGACCACGTACTCGCCGGAGAACCCGCCGAGCGTCGGCGTCCCGTCGTGCCGGTCGCGACCGCCGTAGGTGAGCGTCGGGAACTGGACGCAGAAGTTCTCCTGGCCCGCCCGGCACATGGCGCAGGCCCCGCAGGAGTCGACGATGTTGCCGACGGCCACCTGATCGCCGACCCGGAACCGCGTGACGTCGGTCCCGGCGGCCACCACCTCGCCCACGAACTCGTGGCCGGGAACCAGCAGGTCGTCCCCGCCGCGGTCGGACAGCGTCCGCAGCGCCGACAGGTCGGTGAAGCAGACCCCGCAGTAGGTGACGCGCACGGCAAGGTCGTCCGGGCGCAGCTCCCTGCGCTCGATGGTCCGGAGCGTGAGCTGCCCCTCGGGGCGCAGTGCCCCATAACCGGTGGTGCTGCGCATGTGCGCTCCTCAGAATAAACAGACTGTTCGGTCTATTACGAGACTACGGCACTCACAGCGAGGCAGGCAAGCGAGCGACGGTATGGTCGCCACGTGGCAGACAGGAAGCCCCTCACCGCGCGCGGTGCGGCGACATGGGACCGGATCCTGGACGCGGCGACCGCCGAGTTCGCCCAGCACGGCTTCTCCGGCGCCCGGATCGAGCGCATCACGAGCACCGCCCGGACGAACAAGGCGCAGCTCTACGGCTACTTCGGCACCAAGGACGAGCTCTTCGACGCCGTCCTGGCCGCGTCGTTCCGCCAGATCATCGACCTCGCCACCATCGATGCGAACGATCTCCCGGGCTGGGCCGTGCGGCTCTACGACGAATACCTGGCACACCCCGACATCATCCGGCTGGCCACGTGGTCGAGGCTGGAACGGAGCCCCCGTGGGCACCTCGTGGCCGAGGCCGAGCGCCAGGACCGGGAGAAGCTGGCCGCGATCGCCGGCGCCCAGCAGGCCGGGGCCGTCGTGCCTGGTGACCCGTTCGACGTGATGGCCATGGTGATCAGCATGTCGATGGCCTGGTCGCCGGTCAGCAACGTGTACGCGGCACACTCCGACGAGGACCCGGCGGAGCACCGGCGACGGCGGGAGTTCCTGCGCGAGGCGGTCCGCCGCGCGGTCACCCCCGACTGACGGCGCCCACAGGGCCGGCTATGAGCGGTTCTCGATGTGCTCGGCCACCCGCTCCGCGAACCATTCTCGCTGTTTCCTCTGCCGCACCTTCTGCTCACGGAGGAGAGCCTTGGCGGTGGAGACGGCGAGCAGCACCAGCACCACGCTGAACGGGAGCGCCAACAGGATCGCCATGGTCTGCAACGCACTCAGCGGATCGATTCCCGCGTCTGGGTTGGCGGCGGCCGCCCGAGCGCCCACGACGAGCAGCACCGCCGCGACCGCACCCTCGACACAGCCCCAGAACGCACGGCTCCACTTCGGCGGGTCCGGGTTACCGCCCGAGGCGAGCATGTCCACCACGAACGACGCCGAGTCGGAGCTCGTGACGAAGAAGATCACGATCAGGGCGATCCCGAGCACGCTGAGGATCGTGGACCCGGGAAGCGTGTCGAACAGCTGGAACAGCGCGGTGTCGGTGCTCACCGTGCCGTCCTCGGCGATCATCCCGCCACCGCCGAAGATCTCCCGGTACAGCGCCGACCCACCCAGCACCGAGAACCAGAGGAACGTCACCAGCGTGGGCACGAGGAGCACGCCCATCACGAACTCGCGGATCGTGCGGCCCTTGGAGATGCGGGCGATGAAGACGCCGACGAACGGCGCCCAGCTCATCCACCAGCCCCAGTAGAACGTGGTCCAGCTGCCGAGCCACGCCGCGCCGTCCTCCTGGAACGGGCGGGCGTTGAACGTGAGGAGGAAGAAGTTCTGGAGGTACGAGCCGATCTGGGTGATGAAGTCGCTCAGGATGAACACCGTGGGGCCTGCGATGAGCACGAACGCGAGGATCGCCGCGGCGAGGCCCATGTTGATGTTCGACAACCACTTGATGCCCTTGTCCACGCCCGTGACCACCGAGGTCACCGCGAGCGCCGTGATGACGATGATGAGCACGACCAGCAACCAGGTGCTGGGTTCGTCGATGACCTCGAGATAGGCCAGGCCGGCGCCGATCTGGGTGACCCCGAGACCGAGCGAGGTCGCGACGCCGAACAGCGTGCCCAGCACGGCGATCACGTCGATGACGTCGCCCCAGAAGCCCTTGATGCGGTCGCCGAGCAGTGGCCGGAGCGCCCAGCGGATCGAGACCGGGTTGCCGAGGCGGTGCACGGAGTAGGCGATGGCGAGGCCGACGACCACGTAGACGGCCCAGGCGTGCAGGCCCCAGTGCAGGAACGTGACGTCCATGGCCGCGCGGGCGGCGGCGGCCGGCGTGTCGGCGATGGCGCCCGGCGGTGTCACGCTGAAGTGGTTGAGGGGTTCCGCCACTCCCCAGAAGACGAGGCCTATTCCCATCCCGGCCGCGAACAGCATGGCGAACCAGGAGCCGAGCTTGAACTCCGGCTCGTCGTTGGGGTCCTTGCCGAGCACGATGCTGCCCATGGGCGAGACCGCGAGCCAGATGGCGAAGAAGACGCAGGCGGCGACCAGACCGATGTAGTACCAGCCCAGGTCCTGGACGACGGTCTCGTTGGCCGCGGCGATCAGGTCGCCCACCTGCTCCGGGATGATCGCTGTGGTCACCACGAAGGCGAGCAGCAGACCGGCTGCGGGGTAGAAGACCCGCGGCCCGTGGATCAGCCGGCGCCTCCCGGTCCCAGGGGGTGCGGCTGTCGTTCCTGTCTTCTGGTCAGGCATGTGCGGCCTTTCGTTGTGGACATTTCTCAACGAATCGCAGTCATTACCGACTTGTCACGGTCAAGAGGGATGGGGCTCTTCCACCGTATCGAGCCTCCCGCTCGCTTGCTTCCTGAGCGCCCTGGGGTTGTCGGCTCCCCGAACGTGCCCACCCGGCACCGATCGTCTGGGCGAACCGTCCGGTGGTCAGGAGGGCAGGTGTGACCAGCGAGCCACCCCACTCCACGGCCGACTGCAGGTTGTCCAAGTAGAACAGGGCACGTCCGGGCAAGTCCCAGCACAAACCGATCCCAGCAGAACAGCCGCAGCGCAACCCGCGCTCCGCCTCAGCGCCCGATCGACGCCTTGCGGCCCGTCACGTACAGGCCTTCGCGAGCGATGCGGCCAACGGTCTCGACCAGGAGCGCTCGCTCGGCGACCTTGATCCGCTCGGTCAGCGCGTGCTCGTCGTCGTTGTCGAGGACCGGCACCGCCGTCTGGGCGATGATCGGGCCGGTGTCCACGCCGTCGTCGACCAGGTGCACCGTGCAGCCGGTGACCCTGACCCCGTGGGCGAGCGTGTCCCGCACCGGGTGCGCACCGGGGAAGCTCGGCAGGAGAGCCGGGTGGGTGTTCATCATCCGACCCTCGAACTTCCGCACGACGCTCGGGGCGAGGATGCGCATGAATCCCGCCAGCACCAGGTAGTCGGGCTGGAACACCGACACCGCTTCGAGCACGCCGTCGTTCCAGGCGGCGCGGTCGTCGAAGTCCTTCATGGCGACGACGGCGGAGGCCACCCCGGCGTCGCGTGCCAGGTCGAGTGCGCCCGCGTCGGGACGGTCCGTCACGACACCGACCACGCGCGCGCCGTAGGCCGCGTCGTCGTGCGCGGCGAGAAGTGCGGCGAGGTTGGATCCGCCGCCCGAGGCGAGCACCACCAGGCGCTTGGCGGAACGGGACTCGACGGGGTGACCGGAGGGCGTCTGCACGAGTCCCAGCCTACGTGGACACCGGCCCGCCCCCAGCACTCCGGAGGGCGCGGCACTCCGGGTGCCGAGGGAGTGCGAGCCGGTGGCCGAGCCGTCAGTCGGCGCGCCACACGCTCAAGGTCGCACGGTCGCCACGGACGCCGTCCACGCCTGTCCCGACCTTGTCGTTGAGGACCAGCTCGCCTCCCGGGCCGCCGCTCCAGGTCGCGTATCCGTCGCCCGACGAGATGCTCCCGCCGTTGCTGGAGAACGACCGGATGTACCCGCCCAGCTGAGCTGTGACGGACTTGTCGTGGACCCAGACCAGGAGCTCGTACGGCCCGCCGGGTCCGCCGATCGGGACCAGGGTCCCCGACGTCACGCGCACCTGGCATCGCGCGTCCGCGCACGCGTCGAGGTTCGACCCGTCCGCAGGGTGGTCTGCGTTCGCCATGGCACGGTCACGCATCCGCTGGTGCCGGATGCTCTCCACCAGCTCGTCGTGCACCTTCCGCACCGACTTCGCGCCGGGTGCGTCGGCGTAGGTCTCGAGGTACTCGCCGTACAGGGAGCGGGCGGCGGCGAGCTTCCCGGCGGCCTGCCGCGCCTGGGCGCAGCCCGCGAGCAGATCGTCACCCCGGTCGTCCGTCGACGCGATCGGTTCGGCGAGCTCCGGCTCCGTCCACCCACCGTCGTGCAGCCACAGGTACTCGTCCCGAGCCGCACAGGCCTCCGAAGCCAGTGACTCCTCGTCGACCGGCTCGATGTACCCGGCCGGTCCGGGATACACCGTCGGCTCGATGTACCACTCCTTCTTGAACCGCCCGACATACGTCGACATCGCGTCGCGCACCGACGCAGACTCCTCGGGGTACGCCGCGAGCGTCTCGGCCAGCTGCTCGACGGCGCCCTCCGGGTCGCGGCCCGGAGCGTCCCAGCTGCCGTTCCCGCTGCTGGCCGACGACGTGAACAGCAGGTCCGCGCGGACGACGCCCGCGTGCGCCCACCGCGCGCCACGATGAGCGAGGTAGTCGTCGAGGCCGTCCAGCTCGAGGTCCCCGTCGGTGCTGGTCGCGTCGAGGAGCACCTCGCACGCGCGACGGCCCTGCACCGACGAGTCGACGACGTCGCCGGCCACGAGACGGTGCAGCGGTCCGAGCTCCTCGAGCGCCGCGGCCGAGTCCTGGCAGTCCCCGCCGGTGTGCCGAGCGTCGGCCTGGTTCACCAGCCGGGACGCCTCAGCCCGCACGGCGACGACGACACCACCGGTGGCGACCAGCGCCACCGCGGCAGCCACCACGACCACGACCTGCCACCGCCGGGCCAGAAACCGCTTCGTCCCGCGCCTCCACGTGCGGATCGTGGCCTCCCGCTCAGGCGGGTGTCGTACCGCCCGTTCCTGCGGCGGGCTGTCCGGGCTCGTCAGGTCCCCCGCGTCCGTCGGGTCCGTCGGGTCCGCCGGACCGTTCGGCGGCGTCGTCTCCTGATCCTTCGTCATGCGGCAAGCCGACCACGGCACCCTCGGGACCCCTCCCGGCGTCGTCGCCCGGATCGCGCACGCGCCCCAGCAGGCCGACGGCGTCGACCTTGGCGCCCAGCAGCACGGCAGCCGCTCCCCCACCGACCTCCGCCGCCACCAGGCCGGCGGTCACCAGCGGGTTCGCGCCGACGTCGGACAGCCGGCCCGGGCCGCCCGCCCCCGCCGCGACCCACTGCCCGAGCAGCATGACGACGCCCGGCGTGACGACGATCCCGGCGAACACCCAGCCGACGTCGGACCAGCGGACCAGTGTCGGCTCCAGCCTGCGCCACGCGAACACGCCCGCCACCACGCCGCACGCCACCACGAGCACGGGTGTCCAGGCGCTGACCGGGTTGACCCATTCGTCCCCGGGCAACGCTCCGAGGAGCGGGATCGCGGGCAGCGGGCCCGAGATCGTGCCGAACGGTGTGAAGCTGGTCCCCACGCCGACGGCGAAGCCGGGACCCGCGAGCCAGGCGGCCGCCCACAGCACGAGGTTGGGCAGCAGCGCGAGCTGGGCCACCGCGAACACGATGCCGCCGGTCGCGCCCGGTTCGAGGGCGGTGATGATGTCCGACGAGGTGGCGCGCCCCGCCACCGTCCACCCCGCCACCAGGAGCGCCGCCCCACCGATCAGCAGCGTGACGGCCACTGCCCCGCCCCGCAGCCCGAGCCGCAGCGTCGCGGGCACGAGGTCGGCACCGGTGAGCCTGCGGGCCAGCTCCTCTGCCCGTTCGCCGATCTCGGCGGCGGTCGGGGCGTCCGGGCGCGCCAGGATGCCGAGCAGCATGCCGAGCCCGCCCAGCACGAGGCCGGCGACGGCCGCCATCAGGAGCCCCCAGCGGGGGTCGGTGCCCGCGATGGCCGCCACCGCCGTCGTGCACAGGGCGTAGGTGACCGCGCCCGCCGCCCAGGCAGGCACCGTCGTGGTGGCGAAGCGCTTGGCCGAGACGTACGTGGCGAACAGCGCGAGGGCCGCGACGCCGAGCGGCGCGAGGGTGAGGGTCACGGCGTCGGCCGTGAGCGGGACGCCGTGACCCAGCAGCCAGATCCCCATCGCGACGTCGATCGCCGAGCCCACCTGAGCGGCGTCGTCAGGGGCGCCCGTGGGTGTGGCCGGCGTGGCCGTGCCGACGAGGTACGCGACCACCGCGGGCAGGACCACCACGGCGAGCGACAGGACCACGGCCTGACCGGCCGAGACGACGCCGGCCACGATGTGCGACAGCCGCGCCTGCCTCGGCTCTGCCGGGGCCGGCTCCTCGACCAGCCGGCTGCGGCGGGCGGGCGGGCGGCTGCCCGGGCGGCTCGTCCGGGCGCCGGGGGTACGGGATGTCGCGCTCGGGCGGGGTGGTGCGCTCACGAGCCAATCTTCACCCGCCCGGTGCTGTCACACGGGGGACCCGCCTCGGCGTGGCCCGGGTGAAGTTCGGAAAAATCACGGAGAAGCATGGAGCTCCCGCGTCACCTGATGTAATGAAGCGCACCGAAACCGCGTTGAGTGCGGGACGTTCGCCCGTCCAGACGTCCTGGAAGAGCGAACATCCCGCACTCGACGGAGGGTGCGGACCTGTCAGAGGGAGCGGAGGATCTCGCGCATCAGGTCAGCGGCCTCGGTCGGCGTCTTGCCGACCTTGACGCCGACGGCCTCGAGGGCCTCCTTCTTCGCCGCGGCGGTGCCGGACGAGCCGGACACGATCGCACCGGCGTGACCCATCGTCTTGCCCTCGGGGGCGGTGAAGCCCGCGACGTAGCCGACGACCGGCTTGGTGACGTGCTCCTTGATGTAGGCGGCCGCACGCTCCTCGGCGTCGCCGCCGATCTCGCCGATCATCACGATCGCCTTGGTCTCCGGGTCGTTCTCGAAGGCCTCGAGCGCATCGATGTGCGTGGTGCCGACGATCGGGTCGCCGCCGATGCCGATGGCGGTCGAGAAGCCGAGGTCCTTCAGCTCGTACATCATCTGGTAGGTCAGCGTGCCCGACTTGGACACGAGACCGATCGGGCCCTTGCCCGTGATGGTGTGCGGCGTGATGCCGGCCAGCGACTCGCCAGGGGTGATGATGCCGGGGCAGTTCGGCCCGATCATCCGGGTCTCCTTGCCCTGCAGGTAGGCCCACACCTCTGCGGTGTCCTGCACGGGCACGCCCTCGGTGATGACCACGAGCAGGCTGATGCCCGCGTCGATGGCCTCGATGGCCGCGTCCTTGGTGAAGGCCGGGGGCACGAAGACGACGGAGACGTCCGCGCCGGTCTCGGCCATGGCCTCCTTGACGGTGCCGAAGACGGGCAGCGTGACGTCGTTGCCCTCGTGGTCCTTGTGCTCCACCGTGGTGCCGGCCTTGCGGGCGTTCACGCCGCCGACGATCGTCGCGCCCGAGTCGAGCATGAGGGCGGTGTGCTTGGCACCCATGCCGCCCGTGATGCCCTGGACGATGATCTTCGAGTCCTGGTTCAGGTAGATAGACATTGTCTCGTTGTCTCTGCTTTCGAAGTCTTCAGCGGGCGGTCAGGCGTTGGCCAGCTGGGCAGCCTTGTCGGCGCCGCCGTCCATCGTGTCGGCAAGGGTGACGAGCGGGTGGTTGCGCTCGGCCAGGATCTGGCGGCCCAGCTCGACGTTGTTGCCGTCGAGGCGGACGACCAGCGGCTTGGTGGCGTGGTCGCCCAGCAGGTCGAGCGCGCCCACGATGCCGTTGGCCACCTCGTCACAGGCGGTGATGCCGCCGAAGACGTTCACGAACACTGCCTTGACCTGCTCGTCCCCGAGGATGACGTCGAGCCCGTTCGCCATGACCTTGGCGTTCGCGCCGCCGCCGATGTCGAGGAAGTTGGCCGGCTTGACGCCGCCGTGCTTCTCACCGGCGTACGCGACGACGTCGAGCGTGGACATGACCAGGCCCGCGCCGTTGCCGATGATGCCGACCTCGCCGTCGAGCTTGACGTAGTTGAGGTCGTTCTCCTTGGCCTTGGCCTCGAGCGGGTCGGCAGCGGCCGAGTCCTCGAGCTCCGCGTGGTCCGCGTGGCGGAAGCCGGCGTTCTCGTCGAGCGTCACCTTGCCGTCCAGGGCGACGATCTCGCCGTCCTCGGTCTTGACCAGCGGGTTCACCTCGACCAGCGTGGCGTCCTCAGCCTTGAACACCGTCCACAGGCCGCGGATCACGTCGGCGACCTTGCCCTTGATGTCGTCGGCGAAGCCGGCGGCGTCAACGATCTCCGCGGCCTTGGCCTCGTCGATGCCGACAGCCGGGTCGACGGCGATGCGGGCCAGCGCCTCGGGGCGCTCGACGGCCAGCTGCTCGATCTCCATACCGCCCTCGACGGAGCACATGGCGAGGTAGTTGCGGTTCGACCGGTCCAGGAGCACGGAGAAGTAGAACTCCTCGGCGATCTTGGCACCCTGCGCCACCATCACCCGGTGCACGGTGTGGCCCTTGATGTCCATGCCGAGGATCTCGCCGGCCTTCTCAGCGGTCTCTTCCGGCGAGTGGGCCAGCTTGACGCCGCCCGCCTTGCCACGACCACCGGTCTTGACCTGGGCCTTCACGACGACAGTTCCGCCGCCCAGCTTCTCGGCGCCTTCGCGAGCCTCTTCGGGGGTCGTCGCGACAACCCCACCAAGCACGGGCACGCCGTGCTTCTCGAAGATGTCGCGCGCCTGGTATTCGAACAGGTCCACCCTGCTGCGTCCTTCCATCGGGATGCGGCCCTCGGACGTCGTAGGCGCCCGGAGCCCGGCTGAAGCGATGTCTCGACGTCAAGACATCCCGGTACAGGGTAGCCCTGGATCGCCCGTGCTTCCGAACGAAGCGGCGACATTCCGCGGCTCGACGCCGACCGCCGCGCGGCCTGTGGTGCACGTCTCGGTGCTGACCCGCCCCACGGGCTTGCAGCACCCAATCTGTCAACCACGGTTGACAGATCTGCGACTGTCAACCATGGTTGACACATGAGCCAGCAAGCACTCGTCGCATCCGCCGCCGGGGACGACCCCGCCGACGGGCTGCGCGCCGTCCGGGCCCTGCGCGAGCTGGCCGACCGTCTCGAGGCGCTCCAGGTGGAACGTGCGCGGCGGCTCGGCTGGTCGTGGCAGGAGATTGCCGCCGCACTCGGCGTCTCCCGGCAGGCGGTCCACAAGAAGCACAACAGGAGGATCTGATGTTCGAGAGGTTCACGAAGGACGCCCGCTCCGCCGTCGTCGACGCCCAGCAGGTCGCCCGTGCCGCGCACAGCGACCAGATCGACAGCCGCCACCTGCTCGTCGCCCTCGCCGAGAGCGAGGGCCTTGCCCGCACCGCTCTGGCCGACGGCGGCCTCGACGTGACCGACGTCGTCGCGCGTGCCCGGGCAAGCATCGAGGCGGGCGACGCGCTCGACCACGGCGCGCTGGCCGCCGTCGGCATCGACCTCGACGAGGTCACGCGCCGCACCGAGGCCACGTTCGGCGAGGGTGCGCTCGCGCGCGCCGGCCGGGTCCTGCGCGTGCGCCGCAAGCACATCCCGTTCACCCCGGACGCGAAGAAGTCGCTGGAGCTCGCGCTGCGCGAGGCGATCCGGCTGGGCTCCAAGGAGATCAACGGCGGGCACCTGCTGCTCGGCCTCACGCGCGCCGAGTCACCTGGCCGTCGCGTCCTGGCGGACGCCGGAGCGGACCTCGAGCGCGTCCGGCGCCACGCGGAGGGCGCGAGCGAGGCGGTGTAGGCGGACTCGCCTGACCTACGACGACAGCGGTGCCTACTGGGTGATCACCTGAGCCTCACCCATAACGATGTCCGTGGAGTCCTCAAGGGTAAACTCGATCGTTCCGGTATCGCCGATGCCCTGCCACTGCAAGATCCAGTACGAGGTGGCCGTGACCTTGTACTCGCCCTGCCGCGTGTAGCGGTGCCCGCAGTCGGGGGAATCTGCGATGTCGTACTTGTCTTCGTACGGGGTGCCGGAGCCGACACAGGTCACCGTGGTTCCGTCGCCCATGTTCCACACGATCTTGTCGACTCTGGCTGTCGCCGTCACCGAGAAGTTCCCGGCCGTCGCTGTCTCCGTGATCGGACCCATGGTGTGCCGGCCAGGATCCACGACCCACATCCACTGGGGCATCCCGACGATCCCGATGCTGCCAGGCTCGTCCTCGGGCACGATTCCGATGTCGATCGCGCGCAGGTTCATCTGGGCCCGGGCCTGCTCGGCGAGCTCCGCAGGGTCCGGCGTCGGCGGAGCTTCGGGGGCATCAGGCGCCCAGAACTCGGCTTCGACCGTGGGTCCGAATCGTTGGTTCGCGCCGCACAGTGCGGTGTGGATCGCGCCGTCCTCGTTCCCCTCCCAGACAGGCCTGTCCCTCGGAGGTTGTGGGTCTGCCAGGCCGATGTACAGGCAGCTCTGGCCGTCGACGGTTATACGCAGGTCGCCTCCACCGTCTGAACCGTCATCATTGCCGCTCCCGCCACTAGCATCGCCGCCGGTGTCCCCGTCGCCTCCGCCGCTGCCAGGGTCATCGGCTGTGACCTCACACTTCATTCCGTTGTCGCTCCACTGCACACATTCAGGCTCGGCAGCGGCTGCAGACCGCGCGAACAATGCCAGGGAAAGGGCGAGAACCAGCACGGCCACAGAGCGTCTCAGCATGACGTGAGCTCCGGGCCATCGGTGAAGTCGACCAGCCAGGGCCCCTTCGGGTACTCGTAGTTGGCCACGCCAACCTGGAGCGCCACGCGATCAGGCCTTGCGTCCGTGACGATCGACGTGCCGTCCTCGGTGACCACGTCGACGTCGCTGAGGTCGTAGCAGACCGTAAAGATGACGTTCGGGATCTCCGGCGGAACCTCGTTCGGCCTGTTCGTCAGGCTGACTTCGGGGTCCTTGATCGACTCGACCTTGATCCCTCCGACCTGGTGCACCCCCTGGTAGGCATGAGAGTTGACTCCGTTCCGCAGATCGGACAGCGCCGTCGTGATGGCGACCTTCTTGAAGTCCTCGACGTTGAAGTTCTTCGGGTCTCGCAGGGAGACTTCCATCACCCGGAAGTACTTACGAACCGCCGTTTCAGCCTTGGTGATCGCTTTCTCCTCGGGCGACGGCACGGTTGGCGACGGTGATGCGGACTGCGCGGCCGACGTCGACGTCGTCTCCGACGCAGCCGGCTCGACGGACGATCCCTGCTCGGCCGAGCAGGCAGTCAGACCGATCCCGAGGGAAAGGGCGGCACCCACGCTCAGTACGCGAGTGGCAAAACGGGGAGTGCGAGACATCTGAGGGCTTCTCCTTGGCTGATTCAGGCGGGACCGTGTGCCGCTCGCGCGTCGATTGCGATGCGGCGCTAGCGCAGACTACGAGCGGTTCGTCGACGGGCTGACGACTGAAACCGAGAGGTTCTGCGGAGCGGGCGGTTCCTTGATCATGAACGCCAGCTCGACATACCAGCCCTCACCCAGGTCGTCAGACTTCCTGAACCCGTGCTGGGCTTTCTCGACACCACCGCGAGGTTCATCAGCAGTCCATCCATCGTCTTCGAGAACCTTGGTCATTCGCTCGGCGGCTTGTTCCGGGGATATCTCGGCGTCGGGAGCAAGCTCGATATGGGCGTCCCACTGCCAGTACCGCCGACCGTTTGGGTCCTCGTCGTTAACTTCGGCGTTCTCCCACCGCAGTCCGCCACCGGCGATGTCGTCCTGGTAGCGGTCGACGCCGTCGATCGTCGCGGTCAGTGCCTGCCCGACCTCTTCGGAACGCTCTTGAAGTTGCGTAACTGTCACGTCGCTCCTTGGGGTACATGCCGTGGTCAGGGTCATGGTCAGCGCGATAGGGCCCGCGAGGACAAGGCGCGACCGTCGCCTGCTCACGCGTGTCCTGTCCACATCCAAGCTTCCTGTGCGCGATGGCATCGGCCGGCTCCGTTTCCCTGTGTGATCACTCGACATCGAGATACTCGGCGATGCGGATGGCGAGGCCGACATCGACGTCGTCTCCGACGCAGCGGGCTCGACGGACGATCCCTGCTCAGCCGTGCAGGCAGTCAGACCTATCCCGAGGGAATGGGCGGCGCCCACGCGCAGTACGCGAGTGCGAATCGGGGAGTGCGAGACACCTGGGACTTCTCCTTGGAGACTCTCAGGGTTGAAGCACCACCACGCGGCCCACGCACGGGGTGCGACGCCGTTGTTGCGCGCACTACGGACGGTTCGTAGAAGGACTGACGACAGTCACGAACAGGTTCTGAGGATCGGGCGGCGGGTCCTTCCAGTACGTGATCTCGACGGACCAGCCCTCACCCAAGTCGTCAGACTTGTGAAACCCGAGGCGGTCACTACCCGTATCTACCGCCGGCTCGCCAGCGGTCCACCCGTCCTCTTCCAGGACCTTGATCATGCGCTCCGCAGCCTGTTCCGGAGTCAGCTCCGCATCGGCTGCGAGGACGATCGTCGCATCCCACTGCCAGTACCTCCTGCCGTTTGGGTCCTCGTCGTTGACTTCGGCGTTCTCCCAGCGCAGTCCGCCACCGGTGTGGTCGTCCTGGTAGCGGTCGACGCCGTCGATCGTCGCGGTCAGGGACTGCCCGATCTGTTCGGAGCGCTCCTGAAGTTGTGCAACTGTCACGTCGCTCCTTGGGGTACATGCCGTGGTGAGGGTCATGGTCAGCGCGATCAGGCCCGCCAGGACAAGGCGCGACCGTCGCCTGTTCGCGTGTGTCCGGTACACGTCCAAAGTTCCTGTGGGCGATGACATCGGCCAGCTCCGTTTCCCTGTGTGATCACTCGACATCGAGGTACCTCGGCTCGTAGCCCTCGGCGTCGATCCCGTCGATGTTGTACAACTGTCCGCCCGTCACCAAGATCTCGTCGCCCGCGTATGCCTCGACGCGTGTGCCGGTGATGACACCGACGATGTTGTTGAACGAGGTCGAACCCTTGGTATAGACGCTGGAATGACTCTCGAAGACACCGGTGGACTCGATGTCGCCCTCGCTCCAGTTCGCGGCGTTGATATACCCGGTCTCCAGCCGAGTCACCTCAGGATCGCGCAACGCGGAGGCGCCGTGTCCAAGCTCGCCCGCGTCTGCACCCTGGATCAGGCCGACGACACTGTCGCGGCGGGCCATCTGTGTGTAGTGCGGCACGTCCTTGGTGTACGGGAAGTCCTGCACCGAGGTGTTGTCGTTACCCAGCCCTGCACCAGCGACATACATGACGCGGTCCACCCTTAGCCCCTCGCTCTCGGCGATGCCGAGCGCGGCGCTCCCGTAGGAGTGCGCCTCGGCCGTCAGCGTCGAGTCCGGGTGCACATCGATCGCGTGGATGAAGTCACGAAGCTTGGGCCCCAGGTCACGCGAGTAGCTCGCGCTCGCCGCCTCCGGGATGTTCTGGGGGAACTCGCCACCGGCCCACGCGAATACCGCTGTCGATCCGGCACTCTTGATGCGGTTCGCCGCGTCGTACAGGTTGTATACGTCGGTGTCGATCTCGTTGAAGTCGTCCATCCGCGTCGTAGTTCCCGGGACATGGACGGCCACGTTGTCCACCCAGTCCGGCACATCGCCGGCCTCGTCGTACGGGCCGCGATAGGTCGCGATGCTTGATCTGTTCGGGTCGAACGCCACCAGTTCTACGGTCGTGCGCGGAGGACTGACGGGCAACCCGTGTCTGTCGTATTGCTCCTGCGCCTTGTCCAGACCCCGATACTGCTCGTAGGAGTCGATCGCAGCCTGCAGCCGGTCGAGCTCCATCGCCAGCCTCAGGTCCGGCACGTACTGCCTACGTGCGCTGCTGAACCGGCTCGCCATGGCGGCCATCCGCAGCTCCTCTTCAATCCGCGCCTTCTCGGCTTCCAGCCGGTCGATCTCGGTCGCGAGGTTGATCCGGTTGGCGTCGGCACGGAACTTGACCGGGACCCCGTTCAGATTTCCGATCACCATCGGCATGGCGGCTACCAACGCTGTTCGTTGCTCCGGGGTCAGGGTGTCCCACCACTCCCGCACCTCCGACGCCAACCCGTCCAGGATCGTCTTCGTCGGCGCGAACTCGGCCACGCTCGGCGGGCCCACCGGCGACCACGCACCGGTCGAGGAGAACAGACCCGTGCGCCCCGTCAAGGCCGGGCCCAGACCCCTGGCGACCGGCACGATCTGCTCGTCCAGTGCCTTGATCCGGTCCGCGCACCGTTGCTCGGCCTCAAGGAGCACTGCGAACACCTGCTGAGCCCGGACGATCAGGTCCTGGTTCTGGTCGACCGTGTCCAGTTCCTGCAGCAGCATGGTGGCCACCCCGCCCGGGTTCGCGGCCCGTACCCGTGCCAGGAACGCGCCCGCTTCCACCTCAAGGTTCGCCAGCCGCTGCTTGACCACACCGACCTCGTCGACGTAGTCGTCCAGATACCGGGCCGCGTCCGAGAACTTCTCCTGCTCCCGCGACGCCGCACCGAGCGCAGGGTCCATCGCGCGATACAGGTCATCGGCCTCAGGAGCCTGGTAGTACTCAGGCAACCGGGACCACGCCGAGTGGACGTCCTGAACACTCTCCGCGGCCTGCTGCCCCATGGTCCGGGAGACCCGAGCCTGCTCCTGCGCCCACTCCAACCCCAGAGCGTCGGACCGCTGCGGGAACACCGAGGGGTCGATCAACCCGCCAGCATCGGTCACGCGCACGTAAACCGCCACCACCTGATCCCCTTGTCCACGCCGGCCGCTGACGCCGGAGCCTACCCACCGGGATCCGGCGTGTACACGAATTGCATTCGGTGATCCCCCTCGCCCCTGGCCCGTGCGCCGTCAACCACGCGGACGGCGCGGGGGGCGGCGTGCCGCCGGTTTCGGCCGGACGTCTGACGAACTCACCGACTCCGGTCGGTTCCGGGGCTGCCGGAGACATATGCACCGAAGATGCCGATCTGCACCGCTACGATCATGCGCCATGAAGCATGCCCGCAATGCCGGCCCCGACCTCGCGTTCCGGCTCACCCGCCGCGTGGTCACGGCCGTCGCCGACGACATGTCGACGACGCAGCGCGTCGGGGCCGGCGCGGTAGCGGCGCTCGTCGCGATCTCCCCGTTCGGAGCGTGGAGCGAGGTAGAGGTACAAGCCGACCCGCTGACAGGCGGCGTGCCCGTCGAGGTGGGGCCGTTCGAGGTGACCGTCGAGAAGGCCGCTACCGCCGACGAGCTCGGTCACCTCGTGCCGCAGCCGGGCAACCACATGCTCGCCGTCGTCGCCGACGTCACCAACACGGGCGACGTCCCCGAGTACGGCGTCACGCTCAGCAGCGCCATCCCGGCCCCGCAGGACGCCGGGATCGTGCCGGAGGAACCCGGGAAGCCCAAGCTCCCGTCCGCGACGATCATCAACATCGAGGACGGCACCAGCATCAGCATCCTCAACCCGGGCGTGACGCACCGGGTCGCGCTGATCTGGGAGCAGAGCGGCGAGTGGTCGGGCACGGAGCTGCCGCTCGAGGTGGTGGAGCTGGAGTGGGTCGAGGAGGACCCGCTAGGTCTGGACGACGGGCACTGGTTCGCGAACGAGATCGCCTTCCAGGGGGAGATCCCGGTCAAGCCCGCCGCACCGGAGGCGAGCGCCGGCGAGCAGGGCGCGAGCACCGAGGCGGAACAGCAGTGAGGCACGGGCGGCGCCGGATCACCTGGAAGGGCACCGCGCTCGTCGTCGGCGCGGTGACGGCGGGGTGCGCCCTCGTGACGTATCTGCCGCAGGACGACGCCGTGGACGCGCCGTTCATCGTCGAGGGCGAGGTCGGACAGCCGCTCGACCTCACGTACGCCGAGCTGACCGTGACCGAGGTGCGGGTCGCCGACGTCCTGACGAGCCCCGCCGAGGCAGCGGCCGCAGCAGGCACGTTCCTCGTGGTGGACGCGACCTGGCGCGCCACGCAGGGCGAGACGACGTTCAGCGGGGCCGAGGTCACCGACGAGCAGGGACGCAGGTTCTGGCCGAGCTCGCGAGGCGGCTGCTCGACGTCGGCCAGCGCCCAGCCGGGCTACGCCTGGCGCACCACGTACTGCTTCGACGTGCCGCGGGACGCGCTGGAGGGAGCGACCGTGCGCCTCGCCCGCGGCGACCAGACCGAGGAGCACGGCGGTCAGCGGCGCGACGCCGTCGCCGTGGTGGACCTCGGCATCACGGCGAGCGAGGCCGACGCACTGTGGAAGGCGGCGGAGACCGTGTCGCCCGAGGCTCCGGGTTATCCCCCGGCGAGCGCAGGAGGTAGCGAGGGATGACGACGCTGGTGACCCCGGCGGTGCCCGGGCCAGGCCGAGGAACACCGCCCGGAGCGGCGCCGAGCCTGCAACCGGGGATGCTCCCGGGCAGTGTCCCGCCCGACCTCCCTGCCCCCGCTCGGCGCAGGGGCTGGTGGCGGCGGAACATCGTCTGGCTGGTGCTGCTTCCGATAGCGGTCGCGGCGGCCGCGGGGGCGTCGTCGTTCCGGGTGTGGGCGTACTGGTGGCCGGTCGGCCTGCACCACGAGGTGGACCGCGTCTCCGTCGGCGAGCCCGCGCACATGGCCGCCGAGTACTACGACCTCGGGCTCAGCGTGCCGGAGCGGGCGAACACCACGGTGCTCCGGGAGATCGACGCGACGGTGACGGGCATCGAACAGGTGGAGCGGTTGCCGCCGCCCCTCTACAGCGACCCTGTCGCGATCCCCGACGGGTCGGTCGCGTACGAGGTGCAGGTGCACTTCGCGGCAGAGCCGCAGACCGACGTCGCGCTGTGCCAGATCATCCTCGTGGCCGAGGACGGCGCGCGGTACGGGGAGTCGAACACGGACTTGCTGGGCGGACCCAACCGCTGCCTGCCACCAGACGCGGAGGGTTCCCTCAGCGAGCAGCCCGAGTGGGACGTCTCGTCGTTCCTCCTCGCCGATCCCGACGCGGAGATCACCCAGGTGCGACTGGGGTTCGGCGGGCCCGAGTACGTGACGGTCGACCTGCCGTAGCGGCGTCGTCCTCGCGCACCACGAGGCCGCGCTCGACCAGCACCTCGACGGTCGCGGCGATCAGCGCGGCGGCCAGCGCCAGGGAGAGCGCGAGGCCGGCCGCCGACTCCATGGTGCTGAAGGCCAGCCAGGTGTTGGTCTCGACAGGTCCGGTCACGGCACGCACGAGCCAGCCGACGCCCTGAGGCGCCCGCATGACGACGAGGTAGCCCAGGCAGAAGACGAGCATGGGGCCGAGCCCGCCGTCGACGATCATCTTCAGGCCGTTCCACAGGGCGGAGAAGCGGGCCCGCAGGTCGTCGGTGAGGGACTCGAGGATCGCGCGCAGCCCGCCCGGGAGCCAGGTCATGCGGTCGAGCCAGCGGTGCTCGGTCGACGGCGGCTCCATCAGCCGGTGCCCCAGCACGACGGCACCGATCGCGAGCCACGCCAGAGGTGCGACGAGGACGACATCGAGCGACTCGACGACTGTCACCGCCCCCTCGGCGAGGAAGACGACGGCCTCGCTGCCCGACTCCCCCACGGTCTCCTGCGCGGCTCCGACGGTACCGACGGCGGCGGACACGAGCTGCCGGTCCGTCGCGACATCCCACAGGCCGAGCTCGATGGCTTCGATCTGGCCCGCCACCTGGCTGGTCCAGTAGATCTCGAGGCATCCGCCGAGCACCGCGATACCGAGAAAGTGGAGCTTGCCCTCGAGTCTGCCGAGCAGCCAGCGCAGCAGGAACGCGCCCACCACGATGGCGATGAGCGTCCAGCCCGACCAGACGCCGAGCCGGGAGGTCCAGTCGAGACCGCCCGGGCTGAACAGGTCGTTGAACAGCTCGTCGGCGGAGGCCTCGTTGATGAACCGGTCCCGGTCGGCGTCCATCAGACCCTCGACCTCGTAGACCAGGAGGAACGGCACCAGCACGGACAGTGCGACGTCGATGAGGCGCCGCTCGCGCCGCTCCGACGGCATGATCGGGACACCGTGGGTGGGAAGCATGCCGGGGACCAGGCCAGCGGCCCCCGTGGCCGGAAGGGGCCGCGGACTCAGGTGGGGCAGGGACTGGCGACAGACCCACAGCATTCCGATGACCGGCATCAGGTACCCGAGCGGGCTGACGATCAGCAGGAGCTGCGCCACGAACGAGTTCCACTGGCTCAGCTCGACGGCGCCCCACATCGCGCCGTTCCGCACGGCGACGCCGAGCAGCCCCAGCGTCAGGAGCGCGGGCCAGTGCGCCACGAACAGCCGGCCGGCGGAAACCAGGATCCTCATGTCGACACATAGTGGCCTAAAGCGGGCGGTATGCGCCAAGCCTGGTCATGCGCGCGGGTTGGTCGGGTGCCACCGGGCCCGCCGAACCGCAAACTACGCGTCATCTGACCCGTCGATCCGCAACCTGCACGTCCATGGGGCGTCCCGGCGGCGCCGAACCGCAACCTACGCGTCATCTGACCCGCCGATCCGCAACCTGCACGTCCATCGGGCGTCTGAAGGACCCACAGGTTGCGATTCGGCCAGCTATGTACGAGCAACTTGCGGTTCGGCCCACGAAGCACGAGCAGACCACGAGCAACTTGCGGTTCGGCCCACGAAGCACGAGCACGCCACGAGCAACTTGCGGTTCGGCGTCGTAGGTGGCGCAGACCGCGGGCCCCCTCCGGACAGGAGCCGCGCGCGCTCGGGGCCGTCAGAGCTTGGTGACCGCCGTGTACTTCAGCGCGATGCGCTTGGTGCCGTTGCTGCCGAAGTCGATCTTGACCACAGAGTTGGCCTCGACGTCCACCACGGTGCCGAGCCCGTAGGAGTCGTGGGTGACGCGGTCACCGATCTCCAGGTTCGGGATGCTCTTCTGGACGTTGATGCCGCCGAAGCCGCCCTTCGCGCCCGCCTTCTTCTCCGGCGCGAACGGCTTGCTCTGTCCGCCGTCCGACGACGCGGTGGTGCCGGTGCGTGAGGCCCCGGACCGGCCTGCCGACCACGTCGACCCCGTACCCGAGCCGCGCCCGCCGGAGCCGTAACCGCCCGACCCGTAGCCACCGCTCCAGCCTCCACGGCCGGCGCGGATCGCCGCCGTCGACGACTCCCGGCGCCGCCAGTCCCACAGCTCCTCGGGGATCTCCTGCAGGAACCGGCTCTCCGGGAACTCGTTGGCCATGCCGAAGGCTGCCCGCACCGAAGATCGGGTGATGTACAGCCGCTCGCGTGCGCGGGTGATGCCCACGTAGGCAAGGCGGCGCTCCTCGGCGAGCTCTGCGTCGTCGTGCAGGGAACGCATGTGGGGGAACGTCCCGTCCTCCATGCCCGTGAGGAACACGACGGGGAACTCCAGGCCCTTGGCGGTGTGCAGGGTCATGAGCGTGACGACGCCCTGGTCCTTCTTGGGAGCCTCCTCCGCCGCGCCGTCGGCCACGTCATCGGAGGGGATCTGGTCGCTGTCGGCGACCAGTGAGACCCGCTCCAGGAAGTCCGTCAGCGAGCCCTCCGGGTCGGTCTCGCCGAAGTCGACCGCCACGGCGTGCAGCTCGGCCAGGTTCTCGACGCGCCCCTCGTCCTGCGGGTCGTCGCTCGCGCGCAGCTCAGCGAGGTAACCCGTGCGGTCGAGCACCGCGCCCAGCACCTCCGCAGGCGGGGCGCCCTGGTCGACCAGGGCGCGCAGCTCCCGCATCATGTCGCGGAAGACGAGCAACGGCTTGAGCGAGCGGTTGGTCATGCCGGGGATCTCGTCGGCACGTTCCAGGGCTGCGCCGAACGACGTCCGCTCCCGCTCCGCGAACGACGCGACGAGCGACTCGGCGCGGTCGCCGAGCCCGCGCTTGGGCACGTTGAGGACCCGGCGCAGGTTCACGTCGTCGTCCTCGTTGGCCAGCGCGCGCAGGTACGCGACCGCGTCCTTGACCTCGCGCCGCTCGTAGAACCGGGTGCCGCCCACCACCTTGTACGGCAGGCCGACGCGGACCAGCACCTCCTCGAGCGCACGAGACTGCGCGTTGGTGCGGTAGAAGATCGCGACGTCGCCCGGCCGCACCCCGTCGGAGTCGCCCAGCCTGTCGATCTCGTCGGCGACGAACCGTGCCTCCTGGTGCTCGTCGTCCGCCACGTAGCCGACGACCTTGGCCCCGGCTCCCGAGTCGGTCCACAGGCGCTTGGGCGTGCGGCCGGCGTTGCGGGAGATCACCGCGTTGGCGGCGCTCAGGATGTTCTGCGTGGAGCGGTAGTTCTGCTCCAGCAGGATCGTCGTCGCGTCCGGGTAGTCCTGTTCGAACTCCAGGATGTTGCGGATCGTGGCGCCGCGGAACGCGTAGATGGACTGGTCGGAGTCGCCCACGACGGTGAGCTCTGCGGGATCCAGCCCACCGTTCGTCGAGCCGGCAGAGCCGTCGGAGGTACCGACCCCCGCCAGCTCGCGGACCAGCGTGTACTGCGCGTGGTTCGTGTCCTGGTACTCGTCCACCATGACGTGCCGGAACCGGCGGCGGTAGTGCTCGGCGACGTTCGGGAACGCCTGGAGCAGGTTCACCGTGGTCATGATGATGTCGTCGAAGTCGAGCGCGTTCGCCTGCGCGAGGCGCGCCTGGTAGCGGGTATAGACGTCCGCCAGGACCTGGTCGAACTTGGGCGCCGCCGTGTTGCGTTCGTCGGCCGACTGTCCGCCCCACGGCCTGCGGATGGCACCGGCCTCCGCCGCCGCGGCTTCCGCGAGCGCCTCCTGGGTGGCGTGGGCGCCGGTCTGCTGCGCGTAGGTCTCGGGATCGACCAGCTCGTTCTTCAGGTCGCTGATCTTGTTGGAGAGCCCGCGGGCCGGGTACTTCTTGGGATCAAGGTTGAGCTCGCGCGTCACCAGGGTGATGAGCCGCTGGCTGTCCGCGGCGTCGTAGATGCTGAAGCTCGACCTCAGTCCGAGGGTCGTCGCCTCGCGGCGCAGGATCCGCACGCAGGCCGAGTGGAACGTGGACACCCACATGCGGTTCGCTGCCGGACCCACCAGGCCGCCAACTCGCTCGCGCATCTCGGCGGCTGCCTTGTTGGTGAACGTGATGGCGAGGACCTCGCCCGCCCGCGCACGTCCGGTGGCCAGGAGGTGGGCGATGCGGTGCGTCAGCACGCGCGTCTTGCCCGACCCCGCGCCTGCCACGATGAGGAGCTGCCCGCCCTCGTGCACCACCGCTGCTCGCTGCTGCGGGTTGAGGCCGTCCAGCAGCTCGTCCGGGTCGAGGTGCGCGTAGGCCCCGCGGGCTCGCGGCGCCTCGGACTCGTGCGGCAGGCCCGCGAGCCAGTCCGGCTCGGCGGGAAGTGCTGCCTCGCCCGGGTCGCCGGCGTCCGCCGCCCCGTCGTCGTCCCACTGCGGTGCCGTGCTCGGCAGGCGCGAGATCGGTCCGGGCGACGCAAGGTCGAGGCCGGGCAGGGAGAGGCTGTCGAAGAGGGAAGTCATCGGTCCTAAGCCTAGGCGGGCTGACTGACAGTGCCGACGGGCCGCGCGGTCAGGCCTTCTCCCAGACCGAGACCTGCTTGGTGCTCTCGTGCTCGAACGGGGCCCGGTCCCAGTTCGCCCAACGGTGCTTGAGCCGCATCCCGGCGATGCGGGCCATGAGGTCCATCTCGGCGGGCCACGCGTACCGGAAGGGGACCACGCGGAACCGGCCGCCGTCCGGGGTCACCGTCACGTGGTTGGACGTGAAGAGCTGCGTCGCGACGTCGTACCGGTCGAAGCCGACGTACCCGCCCCCGTCGTCGGGCGCGACGGTGAACGGCACGGTGTCCTGGCCGGGCGGCATGCGCCGCAGGTCCGGGATGCCCACCTCGACGAGGAACAGGCCGCCAGGGCGCAGGTGCGCAGCGGCGTTGCGGAAGACGTCGACCTGCCCGTCCTGGGTGGTGACGTTGGAGATCGTGTTGAAGACCAGGTAGACCAGCGAGAACTCGCCGGGCACCCGGGTGGAGGTCATGTCGCCGATCGTGACGTCGATGCGCTCGCCGCCCGGCTTGCCGCCGATGCGGGCGGCCATCGCCTTGCTCAGCTCGATGCCGCTCACCGGCACTCCGCGTGCGGCCAGCGGCACGGCGATCCGGCCGGTCCCTGTCGCGAGCTCCAGCACCGGACCGCCGTCGGCCAGGTCTGCCAGCACGTCGACCACCGGGTCGATCACCTCGGGCGTGTTCGCGTCCTCCGGGTCGTCGTACCCGGCGGCCACGCTCTCGGGGAACAAGCCGTCGCTCGGGTCGTCGATGGTCGTCCTGCTCGCGTCGTCGCGCGCCGTTTCGCTCACGGCCTCGACGTTATGCCCGGTGGCGGCGTCGGCTCACGTCTATTTCCGGCTCCGCGATGCGCCGGGTGAGAAAACCAGTTCACCCCTCCCCGACCCGCCAGGGCAGGACACGCCGGCCGTAACCTGAACAGGCCTGCCCCACTCAGCTGCGACACGATCGCTGGAGCCCCATTGTCTGGTCTCGTCAGTGCCGAACCGGCAGAGGCTGGCTCTCCGACCGGCTCCTCCCGCGGCCGACCGGGCAAGCGGTCGGGCGACGCACGCCGACGCGCCGGCCGGGTCCCGTCCACGGTGGTGACGCTGGGCGTGGTGAGCTTCCTGACCGACGTCTCCTCCGAGGCCGTCATGGCGGTCCTGCCGCTGTACGTCACCGCAGCCCTCGGCATGTCGGTGATCGCCTACGGCGTGGTCGACGGGCTCGTTCAAGGCGCCGGGGCGCTCGTCCGGGTGGCCGGCGGCTGGGCCGCCGACCGCACCGACCGCCCCAAGTGGGTGGCGGCCGTTGGCTACGGCCTCTCGGCGCTGACCCGGGTGGGACTGCTGTTCGCCGCCGGCCTGCCCGCCATCGCGAGCCTCGTCGTGACGGACCGCATCGGCAAGGGCATCCGCACCGCCCCGCGGGACGCCCTGATCGCCGCCGCGGCGAACCCCCGCAACCTCGGGCGCTCGTTCGGCGTGCACCGGGCGCTCGACACGGCGGGCGCCACGCTCGGGCCGCTGCTCGCGTTCGCGATCCTCTGGGCGATCCCGGACGGCTGGACGACGATCTTCGTCGTCTCGCTCGGCGCGGCGGTGCTCGGCGTCGGCGCCCTCGTCCTGCTCGTCCCGGACCTGCGGCCGCGCCAGGCCGCGTGGCTCAGGACGCACCGCACGCGCGAGGACCGCGGGCTGCCCAGGTGCAAGGGGTGCACGTGCGACGCGGCCGGCGGCCTCGAGCTCGCCGGGCGGCCCTTCTCCTGGAGCTTCCTGCGCGGCGGCGCGACCGTGCGTCTGCTGGTCGTCGCCGGGATCCTCGGGCTGCTCACCGTCGGCGACGGGTTCGTCTACCTCGCGCTGCAGGACCGCGACGGGTTCGCCACCCACTGGTTCCCGCTGCTCTACGTCGGGACGAACGCCACGTACATGCTGCTCGCCGCACCGATCGGCCGCCTCGCCGACCGCGTCGGCCGGGCCCGGGTACTGGTCTGGGGGCACGCCCTGCTGGCCGGCGCCTACGTCTGCGCGGCCCTCCCGTTCCCGGGAGCGGCCACCACCATCGCGGCCCTGGTGCTGCTCGGCACCTTCTACGCCATGACCGACGGCGTGCTCGCCGCGCTCACCAGTGCGCTCGTCCCCACCGCCGTCCGAGCCACCGCGATCGGCACCGCGCAGACCGTCACCGCGGTCGTGCGCATGGTCGCGTCCGCCGGGTTCGGCGTGCTCTGGTACGCGTTCGGCAGCGTCGAAGCGCTGTGGATCGTGACGGCCGCCCTGGTCGTCGCGGTTCCGGTGTGCGCATACCTGGTCAGGGGCGGCCGGCTGGAGCGGGACCCCGACCCGGAGATGCCGGCATGACCGGCAGACCCGCCTTCCGCCGTCGGGCCGCGTTCGCCGTGCTGGTCGTCGTGGTGCTCACCGGCACCACCTGGTACGCCGCCGCGGAGCTCCAGCGCGCGCGGGCGGAACAGAACGCGCCGACCCGGGTCGAGGTGACCGAGGGCGTGCTGGACGGTCCCCACGTCCTGTTCCGCGGCACAGCCCCGGGCGAGCTCTACGGCAGGGTCGCCGCCGTCGCCCTGGACGATCTGTCCGGCCCGCGCGAGGTCACGCCCGTCGTGTGCGACCGGGTGTCGTCCCAGGGCGCGACGACGCTCTGCCTGCGCACCCGCCGCGGTGTCGTCACGACCTACGAGGCCGAGGTGCTCGACGCCGCCTGGCGGACCACGGCCACCTGGTCGCTGCCCGGTCTCCCCAGCAGGGCCCAGCTCTCACCGGACGGGCTCGTGGCCACCACCGCGTTCGTGACCGGCCACTCCTACTCCCAGGCGGGCTTCTCCACGGAGACCATGGTGCGCGACGCCGACGGCGCGAAGGTGTCCGGCAACCTCGAGGACTTCACCCTGCTGGCCGACGGCGAGCGCGTGGCCCCGGTCGACCGGAACGTGTGGGGTGTGACCTTCGTGGACGACCGCTACTTCTACGCCACGGTCCGGTCGCAGTCCCTCGGCCACACCTGGCTCGTGCGCGGTGACCTCACCGAGCGCACCCTCGTCACCGTGCTCGACGGCGTCGAGTGCCCCTCGTTGTCCCCGGACGGGACCCGGCTGGCCTTCAAGCACGACGTCGCGGCGGACGGTGCGGCGACCCAGCACTGGACACCCGCCGTGCTCGACCTGGCCACCCTGGAGGTCACGGTGCTCGACGCCGAGCAGCGGACCGTGGACGACCAGATGACCTGGCTCGACGACACGACGCTCCTCTACGGGCTACCCCGTGCCGACGAGCCAGGGACCACCGACGTCTGGTCCCTGGCCGTCGACGGCACGAGCAAGCCCGCCGTGGCGATCCCGCAGGCCTGGTCCCCGAGCGTCGTGGGGTGACACGACGCCTACTGGGACGGGCTTACTGGGACGGGCCTACTTGGCGGACAGAGCCGCGAAGACGGTGACGTCGCACCCACCGCGGGTACGCGAGGTGCCCAGCTGGACCGTGCCGTCGGCGCGGGCGAGATCGACGGTGGTGCGGCCCGGACGCGCGGTAGTGCCCGTCTCGGTGAAGCCGCCGGACGTGAACCAGCTGCGGTAGTCGAGCACCACGGCGTCGCAGGCGCCGTCCACCTTCGCGTCGAGCGTCACCTGGTAGCGGCCGTCCGTCCCGGTCACGGAGCTGGACGCCACAGCGGTGCCAGCGGGTACCAGGACGACGTCGTCGGGGAAGCCCGCCACGAGTCCCTCAGCTGTGCCGGTCCGCTGGTCGCGGGTCAGCCGGCCGGCCGCGGGGGCCACCGAGTCACCCAGGCCGTCGCCGCTCGGCCGGCCGGGCGCGGGCGGGGCGACCTCGCTGCCCTCGGCTCCGTTCTGCCCGCCGCTGCGTCCGTCCGGCGCCGCTGAGGCGGCGGTCTCCGGCTTCTTGCCGTTCCCGTCGGTCTTCGGCTTCCCGTCGGGGCCGGCGGTAGCGCCGTCCGCACCGTCAGGCGTGGGGCCCGGCGTGACGTCCGCAGTGGGGGCGGCCGTGCCGGGACCCGACGCCGCGGTGGGTCCGGCGTCCGGTCCCGGATCCTGCGAAGCGGTGCAGGAGGACAGCACCAGGGCGGCGACCAGCAGGGGTGTGACGAGGTGGCCCCTGCCGGCCGCGGCGGCGAGCTCTCTGCGGCGGCTCATGTCATGTGTCCCGGTCACTGGTCGGTGAACACCGGCTCCACCCAGTACCCGGTGCCCTGCCACGAGTACTGCGGGAAGCCGCCGCCATAGGAGTAGCGTCCGGCGTCCACCGGCGTCGTCAGCGGGCCGATGGTCCGCGGCTGTGCGAAGTACCCCGCACCGGCCGCGTAGCCGCCCTGCGGCGCGAGATAGGACACGACGTAGGTGGTGCCCGCCGTGATGGCCGCCGGATCGGGCAGCGGGACCGTCTGCCAGCCCTCGCCCCCGCCCGAGGGTGCCTCCGTGGTGGCCAGCGGCGCACCGCCCGCCGACCACACGGTCACCGTGTGCGGCCCTGGGTTGTTCGGACCCCGGTAGAAGCGGACCGCTCCGACGACGCCGTCGCGGGCCGCGGAGAACCGGGTGCCGAGCTCGACGGCCGCGCCGTCGTCCGCCGATGCCACCGGCGGCACGTCACCGCCGAAGATCAGGCACGGGCACGCGCCGGCCGGAGCCTGCGTGGTGAACGACCACGTGGTGGGCGCAATGGTGCCCCCGTCGGTGGTGGTCCCCGCGAACCGGGCCGTGTACGTGGTGCCGGGCAGAAGGTCTGCCGTGGGGTCCAGTGTCGCCGTCGTGCCGTTGATCGCCAGGCTGCCCGGCACGGCCTGGCTGCCCGGTCGGGTCAGCGTCAGCGTGGCGCCCGCCGCGAGCGGCTTTGATGCCGTGACCGAGACGGAGGTGCTCGCCTGCACGTCGAACGCGCCGGAGGCCGGCGTCCGCGAGACGACGGTGGGGGCGACGGGAGCCGGCGTGAACGCCACGTCCACGAGGTAGCTCGAGGAGGTCGTGGTCGTCGGGCGGCCCGAGCCGTAGAGGTACACCCCGGCGTTCTGCGGCGTGTTCAGGTCCCCGACCGTCCGGGGGGCAGCGAGCGCACCGAGGGTCGCCGGATAGCGGCCGGTCGGCGCACGGTAGCCCACCGTGTACTCCTGTCCGGCGGTCACCGCTGCGGGGGTGTCGAACTCGACGTCCTGCCACCCACGCGTGACGGGGTGCGTGACGGTCGCCTGGGCGACGAGCTGCCCGTTCTCGGCCCACAGGGAGGCCACGAACGGCCCCTGGATCTCGGCCGACTTCCAGAACTCCATCCCGGAGACGTGGCCTGCCACGCGCGGCGAGAAGCGCATGCCGAGCACTACGGCGCCCGGGTCGGCAGCGGCCGCGAGGTCCGGCACCGTCGTCTCGTCGAACACGCCGCACGGGCACGTCGCGGACGGCGGGCGGACGGTCCGGAAGCTCCAGGTCCCGCCGTCGGACAGCTGTGTTCCCTCGGCGGAGCGGGCGGTGACCACGGCCGTGTGCTGGGCGAACCCGGCGAGCGGCGCGGACGGCGTGAAGGTGGCCGTCCGCGTGGGGGCGTCGTAGGAGACGCTGCCCGCCACGGCGTTGCCCGCCTCGTCGGTCACGGTGAAGCCGATCGTCGACAGGACCGCGGGCTTCGAGAACGTGATGCGCACCCGGCCGTCCAGGGGCACGCTGACCTCACCTGCGACGGGTGCGTGCGCGATGGCGACCAGCGGGGAGTCGTCGATGAACGTGAACACGGGGTCCACGTAGTAGGCGGCGTTGTTCCAGGACTGGGTGGGGACGGTACCGGCAGCGCCGAACACGCCGGCCGGGGTGGCGCCGAACCCGCCCTGGACGGTGAGCGGCCCTGCGGCGCGCCCCTGAGCCTGGAACGCCCAGGGCGTGGCGGTGTAACCGCCGGAGGGCGCGGTGTAGGACACCACGTACGCCTCCCCCGCGACGACGGGCACCGGGCGGACGAACGACGCCTTCTGCCATCCGGTCGCCGACTCGCCGGTGAACTGCACGGCGGCCAGCGGCTCGCCGGCCGCGCTCCACAGCGTCCCGCGGTGCACGCCGGTGTTCGCCGCGTTCTTGTGAAACCGGACGCCGCTGATGTAACCGTCGGCCGCCGCCACGAACCGCATGCCCAGCTCGACCGGCGACGAGTCGTCGGCCGGGGCGTTGGTCGGGGGCGCGGTGCCGAACACCGTGCACGGGCAGGTCACCTGGACGCCCACGGACGCGGCGGGCCCGATGTTCGCGGAGTCGTCGACCGCACGGGCACGGATCCCGGCCGCTCCCGAACCGAAGATCTGCCCGGTGTACGTCCAGCTCGCGCGGCCGGTGGCGGGGTGCCAGGTCTGCCCGTCGTCGAGCGACACCTCGACGCCTGCCACCCGGCCGGTGGCGTCGGAGGCCGTACCGGTGACGGTGACGCTCGACCCGCCTGCGAACGACTGCTGCGCGGCAGGGCCCTGGATCTGGGTGGTCGGCCCGGTGACGTCAGTCGTCCGCGTCGCCGGGGTGATGCCGGACGCGAGGCTGTCCGGCTGGACGCCCATGTCCGCGAACAGGTTGACCGTCGCCTGGCGCATCCGGGAGTCCGCGGGGGCGCCGTCGCCGTCGTGCTGCTGATCCAGGCCCCACGACCACTGCACCGTGCCGGCCGAGAACACCAGCGCGCCGCTCGGGGCCCGGTACATCGTGATCGTGTGCGTGGTCACGCCGGGCGCCACCGCGTTGCCGAAGTCCTGCAGATACTCGGGTACGTCGCCCACCGTCTTCGACATGCGGATCAGACCCGCGGGCCGGACGCCGTTGTCGAGGTCCTCGTTCGACTCGTACCCGACCGTGTGCTGCGCCAGCGCCTGAGAGGTCCCGGCGGCAAGGGAGGCCAGCGTCGTGCCCCGCCAGATCCTCATCTTCCCCTCCTCGGCCGGGACAGTGACGGGCAGGTCCGAGTAGTTGGTCGTGTACAGGGTGCCGATGAGGCCGTTCTCGGGGCGGCCTGCCCCGGCGGCCTTGCTCGCATACCGGGGGTCGCGCCACGTCCCGGTCCACTCGGTGGAGGGGTCGATCTTGGCGCTGCCCCAGGTCTCCTTGTACGACACGAGGGTGCGGCGGGCGGCCGCCGGGCCGGCCACGGACGGTTCCCAGCGCGTGCGCCAGTAGACCTCGTTGCCGGCGAAGAAGCCGAGGTGCACCCCTGCGTCGCGGGCCTGCTCGACGGCGGCCCGCTGCGGGCCGGACCAGTACTCGTCGTGCCCGACGGACAGGAACGCGTCGTGGTTCAGCAGCCGAGACCCGTCGCGGTCGGTGTCTGCCCCCGCGATGTAGGTGACGTCGTAGCCGTTCTGCTCCAGGAACCGGACCATCGCGTACTCGGCACTGAAGTAGAAGTCACGGCCCTGCGACAGCCCGCGGGTGTTGAACGGACGGTTGTAGCTCAGCTTGTAGGCCCGCCCGTTGGCGCCGCCCTGGTAGAAGCTGGAGCCGCCGTAGGTGTTGTAGGCCTGCCAGGTCGTGTCCGCCGTCTGGAAGACCATGTCCGAGGTGGAGCCGTCGTCGCGCACGACGAACGTGATGTGGCTCTGACCGCCCGTGTCCTGCCGGGTCAGGTGCGCCACGTAGACGCCGGACACGGCGGTGGCCGGGACGTCCCATGCCGCCGACACCGCCCAGCTCCCGCAGTCGACCAGCTCGACGGGCTCGGACCAGGCGCACTCGGGCTGCGTCTGCGGCAGCGTGGCGCTCGGCGTGACCTGTGCGACCTTGCGCGCCCCCAGCCCCTGGTACCAGCCCGTGCGGTAGATGTCGATCGTGTACGCCCGCGCGTCGGTGTCGATCTTGAACGCGACCCGGCTCCCCGTGTCGACGCTCATCTCGGTGGCGAAGCCCTGGATACTGGAGTCGCCCGCGCCCTCGATGTCCCAGACCTGCGGGGACGTGCCCGGCTTCGAGTTCTCGCACACGACCGGGTTGCCCCCTGGATCGCACGGGGCAGCCTCGGCGGTGGTCGCGGGGACCACGGAAAGCAGGCCAGAGGACAGAGCGAGCACTGCCACGGCGAAGACCGCCGGGACGCGAAGGGCGCGACGGGACCGAGATGCTGGACCTGCTATGGAGTAGCCCACGTTCGCCACTGTAAGGACGTCGACAGCGGTCAGGCAGAGCGAGGAAGGGTTCCTCACCCCCGGTTCACCCGTCTGCACGAGACTCCCGGTCCACCCGTCTGCACGAGGCGTGCCGGCTCTCTGCCAGGATGCTCGCACCGACACGGAGGTAGTCATGGAAGACCTGGTCGTCATCGGTGCCGGCATCGTCGGACTCGCCACGGCGCGCGAAGTGCTCCGGCGCCGTCCGGGAGCAGCCGTCCTCGTCCTGGAGAAGGCCGACGACATCGCGAGCGCGCAGACCGGCCACAATTCCGGCGTCATCCATGCCGGGCTCTACTACGCGCCCGGCTCGCTCAAGGCCAGGCTGTGTCGGGCCGGGCAGCGGGCCACCAAGGAGTTCTGCGACGAGCACGCCATTCCGTACAAGACCATCGGCAAGCTCGTCGTGGCGACCGACGAGGTCGAGGTCGCCCGGATGGAGCGGCTGGCCGTGCGAGGCGCCGAGAACGGAATCGAGCTCGAGCGCATCGACGGCGGC
Organism: Promicromonospora umidemergens; assembly: GCF_024171995.1. Taxonomy (GTDB): domain Bacteria; phylum Actinomycetota; class Actinomycetes; order Actinomycetales; family Cellulomonadaceae; genus Promicromonospora; species Promicromonospora umidemergens. The sequence continues at coordinate 257,679 of NZ_JAMTCT010000003.1, forward strand.
CGGCTCGCGGAGATGGAACCCAACGTCCGCGGGCAGGCTGCACTGCTGTCCCCAGCCACCGGTGTCGTCGACTTCCGCGAGGTCGCCCGGGCGATGGCCCGGGACATCGACGAGCTGGGCGGACGGGTGATCACCCGGTCGCAGGCCCGCTCGATCCGTGAGCTCGCGGGCCCCTCGGGCGAAGTGGTCGTCGGCTCCGACACAGGCGAGTACCGCACACGGAAGCTCGTCGTGTGCGCCGGCCTTCAGGCCGACAGGGTCGCAGCCATGGGCGGGCTCACTGTGGATTTCCAGGTCATCCCGTTCCGCGGGGAGTACTACCAGCTACCGCACGACCGTTCCGACGTCGTGCAACGGCTCATCTACCCGGTCCCTGACCCCGGCCTGCCCTTCCTCGGCGTCCACCTGAGCCCGACGATCGACGGCAGGATCACCGTCGGCCCCAACGCCGTGCTGGGCTTCTCACGCGAGCGTCATCCCCGCGGTTCTGTCACGGCCCGCGACGTGGCGGAGTACCTGACGTTCCCGGGCATGTGGCGGTTCGCGAAGTCGAACATCCGGACGGGGGTGGACGAGATGCGCAGCTCGCTCTTCCCGCAGGGCTACCTCGAGCTCGTCCGTAAGTACTGCCCTGGACTCCGCCTCGAGGACCTGCGCCCTTATCCCGCCGGCATCCGTGCGCAGGCCATCATGCGGGACGGCACCTCGGTCGAGGACTTCTTGCTCCGTTCGACGGAGCGTCAGCTGCACGTGTGCAACGCGCCGTCGCCGGCCGCCACGTCTGCGATCCCCATCGCCGGTCTCATCACTGACAAGTTCGCGACCGCTGCCTGAGCAGCTCTCGGAACTACGGCACGAAATGGCTGCGGTGGTCGCCCACGCTGAACGAGGTCAAGGGCGGATGAAATATCGAGGGCGCTTTTTCGGCCGGCACGAGCAGGGCGGAAAGAAATGCAATCCCGGAGGCGGATGAGATTCGGGGTGATCTTTTCCGGAAAACCCACCGAAGACCTGCGGGTGAATACCCCTGTTCACCCTCTCCACGGGTTTCTGCAATGTGTCCTGGACGTAAGACTTCCCTCATGCATTCCGCCGCTCCACACGTTCTGGTGATCATCCAGAACCTGCCGTTCCGGCTCGATCGCAGAGTACGGTCCGAGTGCCGCGCCCTGACGGACGCCGGCTACCGGGTGAGCGTCATCTGCCCGCAGGAGAACCCGGGCGAACCCGCCCGGTTCAAGATCGACGAGACCACCGTGCACCCCTATGCGCCACCGCCGGACTCGCACGGGCTCGCTGGCTACGTGCGCGAGTTCGTCGTCTCCTGGTGGCGCACCGCTCGCGCATCGGTGCGCGTGCACCGGGACGCCCCGTTCCAGGTCATCCAGGCGTGCAACCCGCCGGACACCTACTGGCTGCTCGCGCTGCTCTGGCGCCTGCGGCGCGGGGTGCGGTTCGTCTACGACCAGCACGACCTCTGCCCAGAGGTGTACGTCGCGAAGTTCGGCCGCCGGGGCCCGCTGCACCGCGCCCTGCTGCTGCTGGAGCGCGCCACGTATCGCAGCGCGGACCATGTCATCTCGACCAACGGCTCCTACCAGGCGATCGCGCAGGGTCGTGGCCGGGTCGACCCGCTGCGCAGCTCCGTCGTGATGAGCACCCCCGACGCCGACCTGATGCGGCGCGGCGAGCTCGAGCCGGGAGCGCGCGACCAGGCAAAGCACCTCGTGGCCTATGTCGGCATCATGGGTTCGCAGGACGGCGTCGACCGGCTGCTGGCCGCCGTCGACCACGTGGTGCACCAGCGCGGGCGCACCGACGTGCGGTTCGCGCTCCTCGGGTTCGGGGACGCCCTGGCGGACCTGCGCGCCGACTGCACACGGCGCGGCCTGGACCCCTGGGTGCACTTCACCGGACGGGTGGACCACGCAGCGATCGGGCGCTGGCTGTCGAGCGCCGACCTCGGGGTCACGCCCGACCCGCCCAGCGAGTTCAACGACCGCTCCACCATGAACAAGACCCTCGAGTACATGGCGCACGAGCTGCCGGTCGTGGCGTCGGACCTGACCGAGACCCGCAACAGCGCGGGCGCGGCGGCGGCCTACGTCGCCGGCACCGACCCTGCGGCCCTCGGCGACACGATCCTCGAGATCCTCGACGACCCGGGGCGCGCCCGTGCCATGGGCGCGGTCGGCCGCGCTCGGATCGAGGGCGAGCTGTCCTGGCGCCGGCAGGCCGCCACCTACGTGGGGGTCTTCGACGGCATCACCGGGCGCACCGGAACACCTGCCGAGGCCCACGCGTAAAACCCGACGGCCGCATTTCGTCCTGCATTTGTCTTTCACCCCGGGTGAAAGGGGCCCACGGGTGAATAAACAGCGTCCGCAGGGTGATTTCGAATCACACCGGCCGGTACATCACGGGGCCGGCACGTACATTGATCGGAGCCAGGAACTTGACTGCCCAGGCCGATCCGAGCTGATAACGGAAGAAGGCAGCATGGACGAAAAGATCTTGCGGGCGGCCGTCGTGGGCGCCGGCTACTGGGGACCCAACCTCGCACGCAACTTCGCGGCGTCGGACCACTGGGAGCTGGCGGCGGTGTGTGACCTCGACGCGGACCGCGCCGCCCGGGTCGCCGGCGCGCACGGCGGAGCCGACGTCGAGACGTCGCTCGCCGCGCTGCTCGCCCGGGACGACATCTCCGCTGTGGCCATCGCCACCCCTGCCGGAACGCATCACTCGATAGCCATGGCCGCGCTGCGGGCGGGCAAGCACGTGGTCGTCGAGAAGCCGATCGCCGACAGCGCCTCCGCAGCGGACGAGATGGTCGCTGAAGCCCACGCACGGGGCCTGGTCCTCATGACGGACCACACGTTCTGCTACACGCCGGCGGTGCGCAAGATCCGCGATCTCATCGCGGTCGGAGAGCTGGGCGACATCCTGTACATCGACTCGGTGCGGATCAACCTGGGCCTGGTCCAGCCCGACGTCGACGTGTTCTGGGACCTGGCCCCGCACGACCTGTCGATCGTCGACTTCGTGCTGCCCGGCGGGCTGCGGCCCGTGTCGGTGGCCGCGCACGGCGGAGACCCGCTCGGCACCGGCAGAGCCTGCGTCGGATATCTCTTCCTGCCGCTGGCCAGCGGCGCCGTGGTCAACGTGCACGTCAACTGGCTCAGCCCCACCAAGATCCGGCGGATCACGATCGGTGGGTCCAGGCGGACCCTCGTCTGGGACGACCTCAACCCGCAGCAGCGGCTCAGCGTCTACGACCGGGGCGTCAACTACGAGCAGATCGCCGCCGACGGCGAGGAGCGCCGGGCGGCCACTGTCTCGTACCGCCTGGGCGACACCTGGTCGCCTGCGCTGCCCGAGCAGGAGGCGCTCGGCCTGATGGTCGCCGAGCTGGCCGACGCGATCACGCAGGCGCGGGCGCCGCTCACCGACGGCCGCGCCGGGCGCCGGGTCCTCGGCGTTCTCGAGGCAGCGTCGGCGAGCCTCGCCTCCGGCACCGCCTTCATCCCCGATCCCCACCGAGAACTGGAGCTCTCCGCATGAGCACACTGCAGGGCGCCGATGTCCTCGTCACGGGAGGCGCCGGGACCATCGGGTCGACGCTCGTCGACCAGCTCCTCGACGCGGGCGCCGCTCACGTCGACGTACTGGACAACCTGGTTCGCGGCCGGCGCGCCAACCTCGACGACGCGCTCGCCGACGGGCGGGTCACCCTCGTCGAGGGCGACATCCGCGACCGGGACCTGGTGCACGACCTCACCCGCGGCAAGGATCTGGTGTTCCACCAGGCCGCGATCCGCATCACCCAGTGCGCTGAGGAGCCCCGCCTGGCCCTCGAGGTGCTCGTCGACGGCACGTTCAACGTGGTCGAGGCCGCGGCAGAGCATCACGTGAGCAAGCTCGTGGTGGCGTCGAGCGCGTCGGTGTACGGCCTCGCCGAGGAGTTCCCCACCGCTGAGCGGCACCACCATCACGACAACGACACGATCTACGGCGCTGCCAAGACGTTCAACGAGGGCCTGGCCAGGTCGTTCCGTGCGATGAGCGGCCTCGACTACGTGACGCTGCGCTACTTCAACGTGTACGGCCCGCGCATGGACGTGCACGGCCTGTACACCGAGGTGCTGGTGCGCTGGATGGAGCGGATAGCCGACGGGCGTCCGCCCCTGATCTTCGGGGACGGCCAGCAGACCATGGACTTCGTCTGTACGCCGGACATCGCCCGGGCGAATGTGCTCGCCGCGGCCAGCGACGTCGCCGAGGGCGTGTACAACATCGCCAGCGGCACGGAGACGAGCCTGCTGGAGCTGGCCCAGGCCCTGCTGCGGGTCATGGGGTCCGACCTACCCGTGGAGCACGGCCCGGAGCGGGCCGTCAACGGCGTGGTGCGGCGCCTGGCGGACACGACGGCGGCACGCGACGACCTGGGCTTCGAGGCGACGATCGGGCTGGAAGAGGGCCTGCGGCTGCTCGTCGACTGGTGGCGTCCGCTGCGCGAGGAGATCGCCGCTGGACGGTCCCTGCCCGAAGCGCCGGACCTGGCCGCCGCTGCGGTCAAGGGTGCGTCATGACCGCCGTCACGCCCTCGCGCATCAACGTCATGCAGCCATGGCTCGGGGCCGAGGAGGTCGCGGCGGTCACCGAGGTGATCGAGTCGGGCTGGGTGGCACAGGGGCCGCGCGTCGCCGCGTTCGAGGCCGCGTTCGCGAGCGCGATGCAGGCCCGCGCCGCGGTCGCGACGTCGAGCTGCACGACCGCGCTGCACCTCGCCCTGGTCGTCGCGGGCATCCGCCCGGGGGACGACATCGTCGTGCCGTCCTTCTCGTTCGTCGCCACGGCCAACGCGCCCACGTACGTGGGCGCACGGCCGGTGTTCGCGGACGTTGACGCTGTCACCGGCAACGTCACCGCCGAGACGGTCGCCGCGGCGCTCACACCCGCCACCCGCGCAGTGATCGCGGTGGACCAGGGCGGCGTGCCGGTGGACCTTGCAGCGATCCGGGGGCTGTGCGACCCGCTCGGCATCGTGGTGATCGAGGACGCTGCGTGCGGAGCGGGTTCGACCTACCTCGACCGTCCGGTCGGGGCGGGCGCCGAGATCGCCGCCTGGTCCTTCCATCCCCGCAAGCTCCTCACCACCGGCGAGGGCGGGATGCTCACCACCAGCCGCCCGGAATGGGCCACCCGCGCACGCCGCCTGCGGGAGCACGCGATGAGCGTCTCGGCCGCGGACCGGCACAGCTCCCTCGTGTCACCGCCGGAGGAGTACGGAGAGGTCGGCTTCAACTTCCGCATGACGGACCTGCAGGCCGCCGTCGGCCTGGTGCAGCTCGGCCGCCTCGACGAGATCGTGGCCCGACGGCGGCAGCTCGCCGACCAGTACCGCGACAAGCTTTCCGGTGTGCCCGGCCTGCGGCTCGTCGAGGACCCCTCCTGGGGCACGAGCAACATGCAGTCGCTGTGGCTGGAGATCCTGCCCGCCTACGGGACGGACCGGGAAGGCCTGCTCCTGGCGCTCGCCTCGGCGGGGGTCTCCGCGCGGCGCGGCATCATGGCGGCGCACCTGCACCCGGCGCACGCCGACCGGGACCACGCACCGCTTCCGGTGACCGAGCGGCTCACGGGCGGCACACTGGTCCTGCCCCTGTTCCACCAGATGACGGACGCCGAGCTGGACCGCGTGGTCGACGTCGTGCGCCGGGCCGGGTGATCGCGCGATGACGACCGACGGCCGGCCGGTCCTGCTGGTGGGGGCGAGCGGCCTCGCCCGCGAGGTGCTGCCCCTGCTGGCGGAGGAGGGCCGCACGGTGCTGGGCGTGCTCGACGACCGGTACGCCGACCTGCCGCCGGTCCTCCCGCCGCCGTACGACCACGTGCCGGTCCTCGGCCCTGTGTCGTCCGCACCCGACCACCCCGACGCCGCCCTCCTGCTGTGCGTGGGCCCGAGCCCGGTGCGCGCCGCGCTGCGGGACCGGCTCGGGCCGAGCGCGGGGTTCGCCACCGTCGTCGACCGGTCGGTCCGCAACCCTGCTGCCTGCGGGATCGGCGCCGGCTCGATCCTGATGGCACACGTGGTGATCACCGCGGACGCCGTGCTCGGCGAGCACGTGGTCGCCATGCCCGGCGTCACGGTCACGCACGACTGCGTGGTCGGCGACGTCGCCACGCTCGCCGCGGGCGTCGCCCTCGGCGGCGGCGTGGTCGTCGGGCCGGGGGCCTACCTCGGGATGAACGCCTCGGTCCACCCCGGCGTCCGCGTCGGTGCGGGGGCGACGGTCGGCATGGGCGCGGTCGTCCTTCACGACGTGCCCGACGGCGAGACCTGGGCGGGCGTCCCCGCCCGCCGGCTGGTGCCACGCCCCGCGCGCGTCGCCGACCCCCGCCGCACCACCGACACCCAGCCGTTCCGGACCGCCCAGGAGGCGCGATGAGGTTCCACCGCCCCGCGGCCCCGGCCGAACGCGCCACGGTCTCGGTCGTGATCCCCTGCTACCGGTACGGCAACTACCTGCCCACCGCCGTCGCCTCGGTGCTGGAGCAGGAGGACGTGGACGTCGACGTCCTGGTGATCGACGACGCCTCGGACGACGACAGCGCGCAGGTCGCCCGCAACCTGGCCGACCAGGACGCGCGGGTCCGCGTCGTGGTGCACACCGCCAACGCGGGGCACATCGCCACGTACAACGAGGGCCTGAACCAGGTCAAGGGCGACTACGTCGTGCTGCTCTCCGCCGACGACGCGCTCGTGCCCGGCTCGCTCGCCCGCGCCGTCGCCCTCATGCAGCGTCACCCGAGGGTCGGCCTGGTCTACGGTCACTGCGCCTACTTCACCGACGAGCCTCCCCGCGCCGACCGCGCGGCCCGGAGCTGGACCACCTGGCCGGGGCGCCAGTGGCTGACCTGGATGTGCTCCCGCTCCACCAACCCGGTGTACACCCCCGGGGTGGTGATGCGCCGCACGGCCTGGGACGACGTCGGCCGGTACGACGCGCGGGTGCCCCACGCCGGCGACATGCTCCTCTGGTACCAGACCGCGGCACGCTGGGACGTCGGACGCGTGAACAACGAGGCCCAGGCGCTCTACCGGGTGCACGGCACCAACATGCACCTGACCCAGTACGCCGGGATGCTCCGCGACATGCAGGAGCAGCGCGCGCTCCTGGGGATCCTGTTCGAGGAGACGCCGCCCGCGCACCTGCCTCCGGCGCGGGTCCGCGAGTCGGCGCTGCGGTCCATCGTCCGCCGCGCGAACCGGCTGGCGATCGCCGGGTCGCGCGACCCGTCGGGCGACGGCTCCGCCGAGGCGTTCCGGCGGTTCTCCGCCGAGACCACCGCCTTCCTCGGCGGACAGGGCGTCAGCCCGGTGCTGGTCGCCTGGGATGCCTGGCTGGAGAGCCGGTGGGGCGGGCTGCCGCGCCGTGCCTCCCGGCACCTGTGGTGGCGGCTGTGGCGCAGGTACGGCGTATGACCACGGCCCCGCTCGGGACGCAGGTCAGGTCCGGGCTGGTGTGGAGCGCGCTGAACAACGCCACCCTGCGGCTCGGCACCCTGATCACGGGCATCTTCCTGGCCCGCATCCTGGACCCCGAGACGTTCGGCGTGTTCGCCGTCGCCGCGACCGTGCAGGGCATCCTGATGACGGTCAGCGAGCTCGGGCTCGCCGCCGACCTGGTGCGCCGCGGCAGGTTCGACGAGCGCGGCCCCACCATCGCGACGCTCTCCCTCGTCTCCTCGGGGCTTCTCACGGCCGCCATGTGGTTCGGCGCACCCGCCATCGCGGAGTTCATGGGCGCCGTCGAGGCGGCACCCGCTGTGCGGGCCATGTCGCTGACCCTCCTGCTCGCCGGGATCGGCGTCGTCCCGTTCGCCCGGCTGCAGCGCGACCTGCGCCAGCGGGAGCTCTTCCTCATCGAGCTGGTCGCGTTCACCGTCTCGACCACGCTGTCGGTCGGGCTCGCGCTGGCCGGCTGGGGCGCCATGGCGATCGCCGTCGGCAGGTTGTGCTCGATGGTCGCCGTCGTCGTGCTCGAGTTCGCCACGACCCGGACGCTCCCCCGGTTCGGGTGGCGGTCCGACGTCGCGTCGTCCGGCTTCCGGTTCGGGTTCCCGCTCGCGTGCGCCGGGCTGCTGTCGCTGGTCCTGCTCAACATCGACAACGTCCTGGTCGGGCGCCTGGGCGGGCCTGTGCTCCTGGGGCTCTACTCGCTCGCCTTCAACGTCTCGTCCTGGCCCAGCTCGGTGATCGGCACCGCGGTCCGGGCGGTCGCGATGCCTGCGTTCGCGCGGCGCAGCGACGACACCGGAACGGCGGACCACGACGGGCTGGTCACCGCGTCGTCGCTGACCTGGGCGCTGGCGGTCCCCGTATCGATGCTGCTCGGCACACTGGCGGGTCCCGTGATCGAAACCCTGTACGGGCACGCGTGGGCCGCGGCGGCCGGGGTCCTGGCCTGGCTCGCCGCAGTCGGCGCGTTCCGCATCCTGTTCGACGTCTGGGTCGCTTACCTCACGGCGGGCGGCTGGTCCGGGAAGCTGCTGCGCCGGCAGGGGTTGTGGCTGGTCGCCCTGGCACCGGTGATGTGGTGGGGCGTCGGGTCTCTCGGGCTGGTCGGCGCAGGGGCGGCGCACCTGGTCGTGGTGACGGTGGTCGTGCTCCCCGCGTTCCTGCACGCGCTGCACGGCACCGGGGTCCGGCTGCGCAGGCTCGTCGTCCCGCTGCTGGTGCCGGTCGCCGCGGTCGTCCCGGCCGCCGCCGTCGTCCTGCTGGTCCGGCACGTCGCCCCCGACGCGTGGGTCCATCTCACCGTGGGCGGCGTCGCCGGGTTCGCAACCTACGCCGCCCTCGTACTGCCGTGGCTGGCACGGCTCCTCCCTGCCGGGGTCCTGCCCGGGCAGGACCTGCTCCGCCGGCTCTCCCGCCGGCCACGTCGTGCCGACCGGCCCGACCCCGAACCCAGCAAGGACATGGTCCCATGACCTCCGAGACCGTACCGTTCGTCAACCTCGACCACATGCACGACGAGATAGCCGAGGAGGTGGACGCCGGCCTGAGCGAGGTGCTCCGGTCCAAGGCTTTCGTCCTCGGACCGCAGGTCGCCGCCTTCGAGCAGGCCTACGCGGCGTACTGCGGCGTCCAGCACTGCCTGGGCGTCGGCAACGGCACCGACGCGCTCGAGCTCGCCCTGCGTGCCTCCGGCGTGCGGCCCGGCGACGAGGTGATCATCCCTGCCAACACGTTCGTCGCGACTGCCGAAGCCGTCCTGCGGGCCGGGGCCAAGGTGGTGCTCGCGGACGTGGACGACGACTTCCTGCTCGACCCGGCCTCCGTCCGCGAGCACCTGACGGAGCGGACGACGGCGGTGGTGCCGGTGCACCTGTACGGCCAGATGGCCCAGGTCGAGCTCATCGCGGAAGCGGTCGGCCCGGGGGTCGCCGTCGTCGAGGACGCCGCGCAGTCCCAGGGCGCCCGGCGCCACGGCCGCCGGTCCGGCTCCCTCGGGACCGCTGCCGGCACGAGCTTCTACCCCGGCAAGAACCTCGGCGCGTACGGGGACGCGGGCGCTGTGACGACCGGCAGCGCCGAGGTGGCCGAGCACCTGGCGAAGCTGCGCAACCACGGCGGCGTCCGCCGCTACGAGCACGACGTGATCGGGACGAACTCCCGGCTGGACACCGTGCAGGCGGTCGTCCTGTCGCTCAAGCTGGCCCGGCTCGACCGCTGGAACGGCCGGCGCCGGGACGCGGCCGACCGGTACGCCGCGCTGCTGGAGGGCGCTCCCGGCCTCACCTTGCCGCGCACGGCGCCCGGCAACGAGCACGTGTGGCACCTGTACGTGGTCCAGGTCGAGGAGCGGGGCAAGGCCCAGGCGGCCCTGGACGAGGCGGGGGTCGGGACCGGGATCCACTACCCGGCTCCGATCCATCTCCTTCCTGCCTTCTCCTACCTGGGCGGGCGGGCCGGTGACCATCCGGTCGTCGAACGGCAGGCGTCCCGGATCCTCTCCCTGCCGATGTTCCCCGGGATCACGGCCGCGCAGCAGGAGTGGGTCGCCGAGGCACTGCTGAACGTCCTCTGACCCACCGAGAGCATCCGAGAGAAGGAGCACCCATGGCCCGATCCCGCTTCGCCCAGACCACTGCCACGCTGCGCCGCGCCCGCGACGTCGGGCCGCGCGGGGTGGCGCAGCGGCTGGCCGCGCGGGCCTATCGCGCAACGGGCGCCCAGGCACTCGACCTGCACCTCGACCCGGCCGACGTCGTCGGCGACGTGCCTGCCTCGCTGCCGGTGCCCGCGCCCCGCCCGGCGGGCGGTGCGGGCCAGGACTCCCCTGGGCTCACGGTCGGCTGGGTGACCAGCCCGCCCGCCGCCGGGTCCGGCGGCCACACGACGCTGTTCCGGATGGTCGAAGGGCTGGAGGCGCGTGGCCACACCTGCGTCGTGTACCTCTACGACCGGCACGGGCTCGACATCGCCCAGCGCACCGCGGAGCTGCGGCGCGGCTGGCCAGGGGTGCGGGCAGAGGTCCGGGACGCACGCGCGGGCATCAGCGGCGTGGACGCGGTAGTGGCGTCCTCGTGGGAGTCGGCCCACGTCGTGCTCTCCTACGGTGCGGAGCCCGTGCACCGGCTGTACTTCATCCAGGACTTCGAGCCGTACTTCTACCCGCGCGGCTCGGAGTACGAGCTTGCGGCCATGACCTACCGGTTCCCGTTCCGCCGCATCGCGCTCGGCGAGATGGTCGCCGGCTGCCTCCGGTCCGAGCTGGGCCAGGACAGCGACCTCGTCCCGTTCGGGTGCGACACCCGCACCTACCACCTGCCGAAGGCCAGGATGCCTCGGTCCGGGGTGGTGCTCTACGCCAAGCCGGACGTCGGCCGCCGCGGCTATCTCCTGGCCCGCCTGGCGCTCGAGCGCTTTCACCGTACGCACCCGGACCAGGAGATCCACGTCTACGGGTCACCGCCCACAGGTCTGCCGTTCCCGGTGACCTACCACGGGAGCGTCACACCGACGGCGCTGAACGAGCTGTACGGGCGCGTCGTGGCCGGGCTGGCGATGTCCTTCACCAACATCTCGCTCGTGGCCGAGGAGATGCTCGCCGCCGGCGTCGTGCCGGTCGTCAACGACTCCCCACTGTCCCGCGCGGACCTGCCGGGCGCGTACGTCGGCTGGGCAGAGCCGACGGCGGAAGGCATCGCCGTGGAGCTCGCGGCCGCCGTCGACCGGCCGGACGCCGACGCCTACGCGGTGGAGGTCGCCGAGAGTGTCACGGGTCGGTCCTGGGACCTGACGCAGGAGCTGGTGGCGCAGATCGTGGAGGACGAGGTGCGGCGCGGTGACGGTGCATGACGGGTCGGCGCCCGCGGATCTCGAGCACTGCTATGACGGTGAACGTGGCGGCGACGCCGAGCACGCCGGCCATCCCGGCGCTCCGGCCGCGCGACCCCTTCACCTGATGGACCACCGTCGACTCGGGGGCAACCGTCACGGTGATGTCGTTGACGGGCGCCACCCCCGCGTCGCGCTGCAGGCGGTCCAGCGCCTCGGTGATCTGCGCGATGATCTCGCCCTGCCGCGCCGCGGCCTTGTCGGCGGTGGCCGCGACGACCTCGACGTACAGGACCTGCTCGGCGAAGTGGGGGGCCCACTGGCCGCCCGTGTCCGGCAGGCGGATCGACCAGCCGTCACGTACCCCCTCGCCGACGAGCGACGCGTCCGGAGAGGCGTACTTGGTGACCGCGTCCGGCCCCGAGACCGTCTTGGCGACCGCACCCGCCGTGATGATCAGGTCCTCGGAGGTGGTGCGCAGCGAGTTCGGGTACGCGGCGCTCGGCGGCGCGAGGAACACGACCTGCGTGCGGCTCCAGAAGACGCCGTCGTCCAGCGTCGTGGAGTACATGAGTCCGAGCGTCGCCACCGCGCCCGCCACCAGGACGATCCAGTGCCGCAGCGCCGCACGTACCAAATCCCAGAACTTCATCGAATCTCCGCTATTTCTCTCTCTGCCATTTCCCAGAGTGGGCGAAATTCGGGCCAGAATGCCGCGGCTCGTTCCTTTCCTCGCCCTCGCACGATACCTTTGTCGAGCGTGGCGTGATACGCCCGGAAAGGGTGAACAAATGTCATTCCTCGACCTGATCGCAGCCTTGGGCCGCCAGTGGATGGTGTCGATCGCGGGGCTCCTGGCGACCGCCGCACTCGTCTGGGGTGCCGCCGCCATGGAGCCGCCCGTCCACACCGCGCGCGCCCTGGTCCTGCTGGTGCCCTCCGAGCAGGCCGTCGGCAAGGGCGGCAACCCGTTCCTGGCGCTCGCTGGTCTCGACCTTCCGGCGCGCGTGGTGGTCGCCTACTACGAGAGCGACAGCGCCAAGGCCCAGTTCACCTCCGGCTCCCCCGACGCCGAGTACGTCGTGGCCATCGAGGAGTCGACGCGCGGACCGGTGATCGCCGTCGACGTGACGGACGAGACCCCGCAGCGCGCCCTCGAGACCCTTGACCTGCTCACCTCGTCGATCCCCGTCGAGCTGCGGCGGCTCCAGGAGGAGGTCGACGCGCCGGAGGACGCCATAGTGTCGACGATCGTCCTCGCCAAGGACGAGCGGACGGAGACCGACACCAGCGGCACGGTGCGGATGCTCATCGCTGCCTCAGGCGTCGGGCTGGTGGGGACCGTCGTCGGCGCCGTGGCGACCGACGGGATGCGGCGCAGCCGGTTACGGCGTCGGACACCGGTCACCGGGCCGCCTGTCCTCAAGCCGCCGGCGAGCAAACCATCGGACAGCGACCCGCCCTGGAACAACCCCGCCCCCGACTCCCGCGACCGCCGGAGGGACGACGCACCCGCCCGGGCGGCCACCGCGGAGCCCTGGTGACGCGGGCCCGGCCCGCCGCGACCCACCGGCATGCCGCACCGGCACGGTCCCCGTTCCGGCGGGCCGTGCCGTTCGACATCGTCACCTGGCTCTCGATCTACCTCGTCCTGCTGTTCGCCGTGCCGTCGAAGCTGGTGATCGGGCCGCTCGGCAGCGCGGGGGCACCGTCGATGGTGCTCGGCCTCGTGAGCCTGCTGCTGTGGGTCCTCATCGGTGTCGGCGCGGCCGGCATCGGCGCGGCCGGGTCGGAGCCGCGCCGCCCCCGGCAGGTCCGGGTGGCGCTCGGCCTGTTCCTCTTCGGCGTCGGGGTGTCGTACGTCATCGCGATGTCGCGGCCCGTCGTCTGGGGCGAGGTCAGCCCCGCCGACGTCGGGCTCCTGTCGCTGCTCGCCTGGTCGGGCATGCTCCTCCTCGCGCACGACGGGATCGGGTCCCCCGCCCGACGCGACGTGCTGGTGTGGCGGCTGGCCCTCGCGGGCGGCGCCCTGGCCGTGCTCGGGCTCGCCCAGTTCGTCGTCGGTGAGCTGTTCGTGGACCGGATCTCCCTGCCCGGGCTGACCCTCACGTCGCCGTACGAGCTCGGGGAACGCAACGGACGCGTCCGCCCGCAGGGCACGGCCACCCACCCGATCGAGTACGGCGTGCTGGTCACCATGCTGCTGCCGCTGGCGCTGCACGTCGGCTTCCAGCACACCGAGCGCCGAGCCCTGGTGCGCTGGGCGCCCGCTGCGGCGTCGCTCGCGCTGGTGCCCGCATCGGGTTCTCGGTCCGCCTATGTGGGCGCCGCCGTCGGCCTCGTGATCCTGCTCATCGGCTGGCGAGGATCGCGGCGCCGCGTGATGCTCGGCGTCACCGCGGCGGGCACGGCCGTAGGACTGGTGGTCGCACCGGCGATGCTGGCGTCGATCCTCGGCCTGTTCACCGGCGTCGCCGATGACCCGAGCGTCGCCTCCCGGACCGGATCGTTCGCGCTGGCGGGCGACTTCATCGCACGAGACCCCCTGTTCGGACGAGGGCTGGGCACCTTCCTGCCCACCTACCGGATCTTCGACAACCAGTACCTGCTGCTCCTGGTGACCGTCGGCGTGGTGGGCACTGCTCTGTTCTGCGGCCTCGGCATGGCGGCGGTCCGTGGGCTCGTGCGGGCCCGCGCCCACAGCGTGGACACCGACGCCAGGTCCCACGACCTCGCGCTGGCCCTCATCGCCTCGGTCGTCGTCGGCTTCGTCAGCCTGTTCTTCTTCGACGCCTTCGCTTTTCCGATGACGATGGGCGCCCTCTTTCTTCTGATCGGTCTCACCGGGTCGCTGCACGACCGGACATAGTCGCGCCGGCCGGTCCGTCATTCACCCGGACATTCACCCTCCGCCGTATTCCGCGCCGGCACTTCTTCGTTCACGATAAACAAATGATCAATCTCTGCTTTCACGGCATCGGGACGCCCCCAGTCGGTGTCCCGGCCGAGGAGGCCTCCTACTGGATCGGCGTCGGCACGTTCCGCCGGGTCCTCGACCTGGTCGCCGATCATCCGGACGTGCGGATCAGCTTCGACGACGGCAACTCCTCCGACGTCGCCGTCGCGCTGCCGGACCTGCAGGAGCGAGGGCTGGTCGCCGAGTTCTTCGTCATCGCGGGCCGTCTCGAGGACCCGGGCTCCCTGTCGGCCGACGACGTGCGCCGGCTGCGCCTCGCCGGGATGGGTGTCGGGTCGCACGGGATGCACCACCGTGTGTGGCGCAGGCTGGGTCCCACGGAGCAGCACGAGGAGCTCGCGGTCGCCCGCCGGCGACTCGAGGAGATCCTGGACGAGCCGGTACGCACGGCGGCGTGCCCGCTCGGCCGGTACGACCGCGCGACCCTGGCCGCGCTGCGGCGGCTGCGGTACACCCGCGTCTACACCAGCGACCGGGCACTGGCCCGGCCCGGTGCCTGGCGGCAGGCCCGGTTCAGCCTCCGCGCCCACGACACGGCCGACGACGTCGCCGGCTGGCTCCGGCACGGCGACCGCCGCGCCACCCGGTTCGCCGACTCGGCACGCACCTTCATCAAGGGGCTGCGCTGATGGGGGCAGAGGTCGCCGCCGTCATCGTGACCTACAACAGCGCCGAGCACGTCGATGCTCTCCTGGACGGCCTGCCCGGCGCCTTTGGCGACGTCCCGTACACCACGGTGGTCGTCGACAACGGTTCCACCGACGGGACACCGGCGCTGCTGCGACGCCGGGGCGACTGCACGGTCGTCGAGAGCGTGAACGACGGCTACGGGGCCGGCATGAACCGTGCGGTGCGCCACGCGCCGGAGACGGCCGCGATCCTGGTGCTCAATCCGGACGTGGAGCTCGACGCCGACGCGGTGCCGCGGATGCTGAGCGTGCTGCGCCGACCGGGGGTCGGCATCGTGGCTCCCCGCACCCGCGAGGCCGACGGGCGCCTGTCTCCGACGCTGCGGCGTACGCCGACCGTGGCTCGCGCCGGAGGGCTGAGCTTCACCCGCATGCCGCTGCTCGCGGAGCGGATCGACGACCCGCGGGCCTACACCACCGAGCACGCGGTGGACTGGGCGGTCGGCGCGATCTGGCTCGTGGACCGGGAGTGCTTCGAGGCGGTGGACGGGTTCGACGAGTCGTACTTCCTGTACTCCGAGGAGACGGACTTCGCGCTCCGGGCCCGGGACCGTGGCTGGGCCACGGTCTACACACCGACGGCGGGCGGCATGCACATCGGTGGCGGATCAGGTACGAGCCACGAGACCCACACCATGCAGATGCTGAACCGGGTGCGCCTGATCCGGCGGCGTCGCGGCACGGGAGCCGCCTGGCTGTACTACGCGCTGACCCTGCTCGTGGAGCTCCGCCGCGGCCTCCTGGGCCACCGCGCGTCCTGGCCGACGCTGCGGGCGCTCGTGCGCCCTGCCCTGCGTCCGGCCGCGCTCGGGGCGAGCGACACGGTGCTGCCCCGATGAGCTCTCCCCAGGAGGCGGGAGCGCCCGGGTCGCCGGTCGCGTCCGTCATCGTTCCCGCCCACGACGAGGAACGCACGATCGGCCGCCTCCTGGACGCGTTGTGCGCAGAACCCGGCCGGTTCGAGACGGTCGTCGCGTGCAACGGGTGCACCGACGAGACGGCGCGGGTGGCCGCACGGTACCCGGTGACCGTGCTCGACCTGCCGGAGCCCTCCAAGGCGCGCGCGCTGCGTGCCGCCGACAAGGTGGCCCGGACGTTCCCGCGGGTATACCTCGACGCCGACGTCGAGATCACCGCGGACGGCCTGGCCCGGCTCGTGGCCGCGGTGGGCCCAGGACGCGCGGCGGTCGCGGCACCACGGCGGGTCATGCCTCGTACAGGGGTCTCCGTGCTCACCCGCTGGTACTACGACGTCTGGGAAGCGCTGCCCACCGTGCGTTCGGGTCTGTTCGGGCGCGGGGCCCTGGCCGTGTCCCGGGACGGTGCACGCCGGGTCGAGGCGCTGCCCGAGATGATGGCCGACGACCTGGTGCTCTCCGAGGCGTTCGCACCGGCCGAGCGCGTCGTCGTGCAGGACGTCGCCGTCGTGGTGCACCCGGCGCGCACCCTGCGGGACCTCGTCCGCCGTCGTGCACGGGTGACGACCGGCAACGTCCAGGCGGACCGGGCCGGCCTGCGCGGGGCCGAAGCACGCACGACGCTCGGCGACCTCTGGCAGCTCGTGCGGGAGCGCCCGGGCCTGGCGCCGCGGGTCCCCGTGTTCCTCGGCGTCGTGCTCGCCGGGCGCGCCCGCGCCCGCGCTGCCGTGCGCGCAGGCGACTTCACCACCTGGGAACGCGACACCAGCACCCGGTGACCGACGCCGTCGGGCGAACGGGTCTATGTGCCACTTCCTGTGCACTCGATCGCGGGGCCCGGAGTCGTCCGACCCTCGTCGCTGACCGTCACGACGTGCGCCTGCCACGCGGTGAGGGCCGAGCAGAGGACGTCGACCGGTCCGTAGCCCCAGCTGTTCCGCACCACCTGCAGGTCGCGCACGGTTCCCGGCGTGCCCGCACGGAACGGGTAGCCCCCGCCCTCGACGAGCAGCCCGTCGATGGTCAGCGACGTGTTGCCCTGGCCGCTCGGGTAGAAGAAGGGCCCGGTGCCGTAGCAGTCCTTCCGCTCGACCATGATGATCCGCGTCTGCCGGACGGTCACGCTGCCGCCGCCGTACCCCTGGATACCGTCGCCGTGCCAGTCCGGACAGGCGTCGGGCGGCGTGATCCGGACGAACGAGCGCTCGACGACGACGTCGCCGCACTGCTCGGCGCCCACCCTGATCCCCTCCGGGACACCGTCGATCACCACGTCCCGCACGGTGAACCCACCGCTCCCGATGACCGGCGGGTCGGTGTCACGTGTCGGCGCGGACCCCGCGACGAACCGGGACGCCTCGATCACCAGGCCGGACCCGCAGGTGTCACCGGCGTCGTTCACCACCTTGGTCCCGACGGCGTCCACCCGCCGCAGCGTGACGTCCTTCGCCGCGACATAGATGATCCCGTCCGTGATCCGCAGGTCCTCGACCACCGTCCCCGCCCTGCGGATCCAGAGGTCCCCCGTGTGGGTGCGCCGCGGCGACCACCCGGCGGGCAACCCCGCGGTCTCGGCCGTCGGGAACGTGATCGGCACCGCCGCCGTGCCGGACGAGGAGAGGTCGCCGGCGGCCGCGGGCCCTGCGGCGTCGGGCGACGGCCCGGACGCGGTGGAGTCCTCGGGCGGCGACGGCAGAGGTGCCGGACCGAGCGTGGTGAGCACAGCGGCGACCAGCGCACCGACGGCCCACCGGAGCGCCACCCGCCAGGACGGAGTGCCCATGCGGTTCATCCTGGCACGCCGGCCCTCTTCGCTCATCCGGGCACCTGGCCGGCGCCCGCCGCGCGCGAGGCGGCGAGCTGCTCGTAGAGGTCCGTCATGCGCTCGATCCGGCGGTCCCACAAGCACGTGAGCCACACGGGAGGAACTCGCCGATTCGTTGACGACCACCACCCGATAGTGGGGGCCGCCGCACGACAAAGGCACCCCTCTCACGGGTGAACGTAGGGGTGATAAAGACACCCTCCACGATGTCGCGGGGAATTTCGGGATGAAATCCGGCCACCCCGGCGGATTCACCCCGCACGCGGCCTGCCGGCGCAATTTCCCGGGGCCATAATGCGGACGTGTCACATTCGAACAAGGTCGGGCTCGTCCCGATCACACCGGATGACCTCTCTCGCGTGGGCGAGTTTCTCAGCGCGCACCTGGACAACGCCCTCACGCCCGACCGATGGGCCCGGTCGCTGCGCCCCACCTGGACCACGAGCCACCCCCACCACGGGTTCCTGCTCGAGTCTGACGGCCGGGTCGTCGGCGTGTACGCCGGGGTCTACTCCGAGACCGGCGGCCCCGACCGGCAGCTGGCGGTGTGCAACCTCGCCGCGTGGTGCGTCCTGGAAGAGTTTCGCCAGCACTCGCTGCGGCTGGTGCGCGCGATGCTCGCCCAACGTGACCGGGAGCTCACCGACCTCTCGCCGAGCGGGACCGTCGTGCCCCTGAACGAGCGCCTCGGCTTCCGCCGCCTGGACACCTCCGGCGCGCTGGTCGTCAACCTCGCCCTGCCCACGCAGCCCGGTGTTCGCCTGCTCAGCGGGCGGGCAGACATCGAGGCCGTCCTCACGGGCGGCGACCTGGCCGCCTACCGTGACCACGCGGGCTCGGCGGCGGCACGGCATGTCGTCGCCGTCGCCGACGGGCGACCGTGCTGGGTGGTGTTCCGCAGGGTGCGGCGCAAGCGGCTCGGCCTGTTCGCCTCGGTGCTCCACGTGAGCGACCGCGACCTTTTCGGCACGGTCGCGCCGGCGGTGTACCGGCACATCCTGCTCGCGCACCGGCTGCCGTTCACCCTGGTCCAGACCCGCGTGTGCGGCCCTCGCCCGTGGCACTCCGTACCGCTGTCCGCACAGCGACCGATGATGTACCTGAGCCGGACCGGGGAGCCACCGGAATCGGTCACGTACCTCTACAGCGAGCTCACCCAGGTCCCGTGGTGAAGACGGCGGGAAACATCTCACCCGGCCAGTGAGGCCGGTATCTGCCGGCCCTCAGGAATTCACCTCCTTGAATTCACCTTGTCGATTTCACCTTGTCGATTTCACCGTACGATTCGGCCCCACCAGGACCGCGCCGCCGGAACCACCGTCGGGCGATTATTTGATTCACCCGTTCTTCGTGCCCATTCACCCCCTTACGGCCTGCCGGAGACGATGGCTACCGCCGTACCGTGAACTTCGTGACGACCTCCATCCATGAGCACGTGGAGCACCAGGCCCGGATCCGGCCCGACGCCCCCGCGCTGTCCTCCCGGGACTCGACGCTGACGTATGCGCAGCTGTGGCGTGCCGCACGACAGGCGGCGGCGCAGCTCGCCGGGCTCGGCGTGGCCCGCCACGACCGGGTGGCGGTCTACCTCGAGAAGCGGTTCGAGACGGTAGTGGCGCTCTGGGGCACCTCGGTGGCCGGCGGTGTGCTCGTCCCGGTCAACCCGCTGCTCAAGGGCACGCAGGTGGCGCACGTCGTCCGCGACTCCGGTGCGCGGGTGCTGGTCACGTCGTCGGGCAGGCTGGCCGCCGTGCGCGACCGGCTCGCCGACACCGGGCTCACCACCGTGCTCCTCGTGGACGGGCCGGAGGGCGCGTCCCTGGCGGACGGCCTGCCGGGCGTGACCGTGCACCGCTGGGCGCCGGTTCCCGGAGCCGACGAGAGCTCCGTCGACACCCAGCTCCCCGACGCCCCGCAGGCCGGGCCCGACACCGACATCGCGGCGATCCTGTACACGTCGGGCAGCACCGGGGCGCCCAAGGGTGTCGTCCTGTCGCACCGCAACCTGATCGTCGGCGCGACCAGCGTCTCCGGCTACCTGCGCAACACCGCGGACGACGTGCTCCTTGCCGTGCTGCCCCTGAGCTTCGACGCGGGCCTCAGCCAGCTCACCACCGCGTTCGCCGTCGGCGCCCATGCGGTGCTGCTCGACTACCTGGTCCCCCGCGACGTGACCGCCGCGTGCGAGCGGCACGGCGTCACCGGGATCACGGGCGTACCGCCCCTGTGGACGCAGCTCGCGGCGGCGGACTGGCCG
This sequence comes from Promicromonospora umidemergens, assembly GCF_024171995.1. Classification (GTDB taxonomy): domain Bacteria; phylum Actinomycetota; class Actinomycetes; order Actinomycetales; family Cellulomonadaceae; genus Promicromonospora; species Promicromonospora umidemergens. The sequence goes on from NZ_JAMTCT010000003.1 coordinate 277,691, forward strand.
GAGCGCTCCCGGCAGACGCTGCGGTACTTCGCCAGCACCGGGGGGCGCCTGCCGGGCACGCTCCTGCGCGAGCTGCGCGAGCTGTTCCCCACCGCTGCGCCGTACCTGATGTACGGGCTGACGGAGGCGTTCCGGTCCACCTACCTGGACCCCGGCCAGGTCGAGTCGCGCCCCGACTCGATCGGCCGGGCCATCCCCAACGCGGAGGTCCTGGTGCTACGCCCGGACGGCACACCCTGTGCCCCCGACGAGCCGGGCGAGCTGGTGCACCGCGGCAGCCTGGTCGCGCTCGGCTACTGGAACGACCCGGAGCGCACGGCCGCACGCTTCCGGCCCGTGCCCGGGTACGACGAACCGTGGCGTGCGGTCCCGGAACCTGCCGTGTGGTCGGGCGACACGGTCGTGCGGGATGCCGACGGGTACCTCTACTTCGTAGGCCGCTCCGACGAGATGATCAAGACCTCCGGGTACCGCGTCAGCCCCACCGAGGTGGAAGAGGCGGCCCTCGGCACGGGCCTGGTGCGCGAGGCGGTCGCCCTCGGCGTGCCCGACGCCCGCCTGGGCCAGCGCATCGTGCTCGTCGCCGGGGCACCGGAGCCCGTCGACACCGACCGGCTGCTCAAGGAGATGCGCCAGTCGCTCCCGACGTTCATGCTGCCTGCGGAGGTTCGCCAGGTGACCGCACTGCTCCGGAACCCCAACGGCAAGCTGGACCGTTCCGCGATCCGCGCCAAGGTCTCGGCGGAGGTCGCCTCGTGACGACGCGACCGCTGGTCGAGTCCCCCGCTGCGCTCCACCCCGCCGTCGCGGCGCTGCCGGTCTCGGGCGACGAGGTCGTGGTGGGTGGCGTACCCCTGACCCGCCTGGCCGCCCGCGTCGGCTCGACACCGTTCTTCGCCTACGACCGGCAGCGCGTCACCGACCGGGTCGGCGAGGTCAGAGCCGCGCTCGACGGCGCGGTGCGCCTCGGATACGCCGTCAAGGCGAACCCGATGCCCGCCGTCGTGCAGCATCTGGCCGGGCTGGTGGACGCGCTCGACGTCGCCTCGACGCGGGAGATGCACACCGCGCTGGACACGGGCACCGATCCACGGCACGTCAGCTTCGCAGGGCCCGGCAAGACGCCGGACGAGATCCGGTCCGCCGTCGCGGCGGGCGTGCTGATCGAGCTCGAGTCGGAGACCGAGGCCCGCCGCGTCGTCGCGGCGGGCGACGAGCTCGGCGTCGTCCCGCGCGTGGCGGTCCGCGTCAACCCCGACTTCGCGGTGCGCGGCTCGGGGATGCGCATGTCCGGCGGCCCGCAGCAGTTCGGGGTGGATGCCGAGCAGGTCCCGGACCTGCTCGGCTATCTGGTGGCCACCGGGGTGGACATGAACGGGTTCCACGTCTTCGCGGGGTCGCAGAACCTGGACGCGGAGCTCATCGCCCACGCCCAGCGCGCCACGGCCGAGCTCGTCGTCGCGCTCGCCGACCACCTGCCCGGTCCGGTGCGCTACGTGAACCTGGGCGGCGGCCTGGGCATCCCCTACTTCCCGAAGGACCGACCGGTCGACCTCGGTCGCGTGGGCGAGAGCCTCGCGACCGTGGTCGGCGAGCTGATCGCTCCGGCGCTGCCCGACGCCGACGTCCACATCGAGCTGGGCCGCTACCTCGTCGGCGAGGCGGGCTGCTACGTGACCCGCGTGATCGACCGCAAGGTCTCGCGCGGACGGACGTACCTGGTGGTCGACGGCGGGATGCACCACCAGCTCGCCGCGTCCGGCAACCTCGGGCAGGTCATCCGGCGCAACTACCCGGTGCTCGTCGGCAACCACATGGCATCGCCCGACATGGAGCAGGTGACCGTCGTCGGCTGCCTGTGCACGCCCCTCGACGTCCTGGCCGACGGCGTCCAGCTCCCCCGGGCCGAGCCAGGTGACCTGGTCGTGGTGCTCCAGGCCGGGGCGTACGGCCTCACCGCCAGCCCGACCGCCTTCCTCGGCCACCCGGCGCCCGCCGAGGTACTGGTCTGACCCCCTGACAGGAGAGACACGATGAGCAGCGACGTGACACACAGCCCGTCCGGCACCGCTACCGGCGGCGAGGTAACTCTCGCCGCCGTGCTGGACGTGGTCGGCACCACCCTCGGGATCGAGGATCGCGTCGGCACGTTCGACGCCGCCACGCCCCTCTTCGGCACCCTGCCGGAGCTGGACTCGCTGGCCGTCCTCGAGCTCCTGACCGCGCTGGAGGACCGGTTCGGGATCACTGTCGACGACGACGAGCTGACGGGCGGGCTGCTGGAGACCGCAGGCAGCCTGCACGCGTTCGTCCACGACAGAGCCCGCTGAACCACCGAGGCCACCATGACCAGCCACGGGGACCCGGTGCGCGTCGAGGCGTCGGCGGACGTCGACGAGCGCGCGACGATCGGCGGGGGAACCGCCGTCTGGCACCTCGCCCAGGTTCGGGAGGACGCCGTCGTCGGTGCCGGCTGCATCGTGGGACGGGGAGCCTACGTCGGGCCTGGTGTGCTGCTGGGCGACGGCTGCAAGCTGCAGAACTACGCCCTCGTCTACGAGCCGGCCGTGCTGGAGGACGGCGTGTTCGTCGGCCCCGCCGCCGTGCTGACCAACGACCTGTACCCCCGGGCGATCACCCCGGACGGCACGGTCAAGACCGGCGACGACTGGCAGGCGGTAGGCGTAACGGTCAGGACCGGTGCCGCCATCGGCGCGCGGGCGGTGTGCGTGGCACCGGTGACGATCGGCCGGTGGGCCACCGTCGCTGCCGGCGCGGTGGTGACTGCCGACGTGCCCGACTTCGCCCTCGTCGCCGGGGTGCCGGCACGGCGCATCCGGTGGGTGGGGCGTGCCGGCGTGCCGCTGGAACGCATCGATCCGGACCGGTGGCGCTGCCCCGCGACCGGTGACGAGTTCACGGAAGCGGACGGCGTGCTGAGCGAGGCATCCTCGAGCGCTCGCCCTTGCGGGTGACCCGCATTTCGCTCATCCTTTTCCTGGCGATCGAATGGCGTGGATGAAAAGGGCGAATGGCGTGGATGAAATGGGTCCGCCCCCTTCTACGACGAATTTTCTCGCCCTTTTTCATCATGGGTGAATACGTGGGTGAAGACATGGGTGAAGAGGTGACGACAAGACGACACCGCCCCTTTCCTCTCGTATCATTGTGCTCAGGAAGCCGATGCGTTCCGGGCCATGAACCGCCCCGAACCGACCTGCACCAGGACTGGCACAGCCAGCCCCATCGCCCTGTGGCGGCCGTTGCACTCCGATCGAACGCACTCGATACATCGCAACCGTTGCCGAGGGAAGAAGGGTTTCGACGTGGCGAGCCAGACGCTGGGCGGCGGATTCGAAATACACCCTGCACTGGCGGGTTTCCGGGTCAGGAATCATGCACCCCGTGGATTTCACAGCATTCGCGCGTCGCTCGCCATGCCCCTGTGGCAGACCCGGTACCGCACGCGACTTCGCCTCTCGGACGCCGCTGTCGTGGTCGGTGCCGCGGTGGCCGCGTTCGCGCTCGACGCCGCCCTGCCTGCCGGCTCCTCGGGTCACCCCGGCCTGGTCAGCTCTGTCGCCGTCCCCGCAGTGGTGGCCATGGTCTGGATAGCGGCACTGGCGGCACAGGGCTCGTACGACCTGCGGATCGTCGGCCACGACCTCACCGAGTACCGGCGGGTCCTCGGCGCCACCTGGACGTCGGTGAGCCTGCTCGTCCTCGTCGCGTGGCTCACCGCCCTCGTCGAGGTGCGGGACGTGCTCGTGCAGGCCGTCGCGTTCCCACTGGGGCTCGCCGGGTTGATCACGTCGCGGTACGCCTGGCGGCGGTGGGTGCTGCGCACCCGGCGCCGCGGCGCCGGGTGCATGACCTCCGTCCTCGTCGTAGGGCACCGAGAGCGGGCCGAACGGGTGATCCGCCTGCTCAACGACTCTCCCGAGCAGGGGATCGTGGTGGTCGGCGCCTGCCTGCCGGCCGACGAGGCACCGTCCGGCGACGGCACCCGGTCCGACGGGACGCGGCCCCGTGACGCGGTTCCCGGGGACGAGGTGGGCGGCGTCCCGGTCCTTGGCGACCTGTCCCGTGTGGGTGAGGCGGCGGCTCTGGTCCGCGCGAGCGCGGTGGCGGTGAGCGCGTCCGGCCGGATCACGACCGATGTGGTCCGCCGGCTCGGCTGGCAGCTCGAACGGGTCGGGGTCGACCTCATGCTCACGACCGAGCTGGCCGACGTCGAAGCCTCCCGCGTCACCGTCGCCCCGGCGTCGGGGATCTCGCTGCTGCACGTAGCGGCGCCCCGGTTCGACGGACAGAAGTTTCGCGTGAAACAGGTCATGGACTGGGTGCTCGCCGCTCTGTTGACGCTGCTCGTGCTGCCGGTGCTGGTCGGCGTGGGGCTCGCTGTCGTACTGACCAGCAAGGGCGCCCTGTTCTACCTGTCGGAGCGGGTAGGGCGCGAGGGCCGGATCTTCCGGATGGTCAAGTTCCGCACCATGCACAGCGGTGCCGACCGTGCGGTGCCCGCCCTGGCCGCGGTGAACGAGGCGGCGGGCCCGCTGTTCAAGGTGCGCGCCGACCCGCGCGTCACCCGGGTGGGCCGGATCTTGCGCAGGTACTCGCTCGACGAGCTGCCCCAGCTCCTCAACGTCCTGTGCGGGCACATGAGCCTCGTCGGCCCGCGGCCCGCGCTGCCGCACGAAGTGGCTGCCTACGAGCAGCGCATGCGGCGCAGGCTCCTGGTCAAGCCCGGCATGACGGGCCTGTGGCAGGTCTCCGGCCGGTCGGACCTGCCCTGGGACGAGGCGGTACGACTCGACGTCTACTACGCCGAGAACTGGACGCCGTTGCTCGACCTGCAGATCCTTGCCGAGACCGCCCACGCCGTCGTCTCGGGCCGCGGCGCCTACTGATGCGCTGCGGGGCTCGACGGGCGCGACGGGTGACGTTCGGGTGAAAATGCGTCCATCGGTTACTACTCTGCGCAGGCCCACGGCATGCTTGACCTGACATGGCCACGACGATCCTTGCGGTGTGCACGGGGAACATCTGTCGTTCCCCTGCCCTGGCGCGCCTGCTCACGGCCCGCACCGACGGCACCGTCGAGGTCGACAGCGCCGGTGTGCGGGCGCGGGTGGGCGAGCCCATCGCACCTCGCATGGCGAGCCTGCTGCAGTCCCGCGGGCTGGACAACGGGCCGTTCGCCGCCCGCCAGCTCACACCCGAGATGATCCGCTCGGCAACCGTCGTCATCACGATGTCACGTGGCCAGCGCTCGGCGGTCGTGCGGGCGGTGCCCGATGCGGTCCGGCGCACGTTCACGCTGCTGGAGCTCGCACACGTCCTGAGCACCTCGCCCGGGCCACGTACGGCGACGGACGACGCGACCCGGTGGGCCATGGTCCCGGAGCTGGTGAGCCTGGAACGCCTGAACCACTCGGCGTGGAACCGGGAGCTCGACATCGCGGACCCGTGGGGGCGCAGCGAGAAGGCTTTCCGGCGCGCGTTCGAACGGATCGGGTCGGCCACCGACACCGTGTGCGGTGTGCTCGGCACGGGTAGGCAACCCTGGCTCCTGAGCCCGCCGACCCCCCGTACCGGCGTGCAGCTCCCCCAGCCGCGGCACTCGTCGCAACCCGGCCGGCCCTGAGCTACGCGGACAGCGCTGTACACGACAACCGGTCCACACGGACAACAGGGAGGCAGGGCGTGGAACTCGCCGAATACGCGAACGTGCTGCGCCGGCGCTGGCCGGTCATCGTCTGCTCAACGCTCCTCGCGGCGCTCGCCGCCTTCGGCTGGGCCTGGACGACGCCGCCGTCCTACACCGCGACGGCCAAGGTGTACGTGTCGCTGAACACTGGCGAGTCCACCAGCGACCTGCTGCAGGGCTCGACGTACGTCAAGAACCTGATCGAGTCCTACGCGGCGCTCACCGACATGCCGGTGGTGCTCGACCCCGTCGCCGACGACCTGCGCACGGGCACGACAGGTCGCGAGCTCGCCGAGGCGGTCACCGCCGACTCGCCGCTCAATACCTCGATCATCGAGATCGAGGTCGTCGACGGCGCTCCGGAGCGTGCGGCACAGATCGCGGACGCCGTCGCGCAGCAGCTCTCGGCGACCGTGGTCGACCTCTCGCCGGCCACCCCCAGCGGCGGCCAGTCCATCGCTGTGACGGTCGTGTCGCCCGCTGAGGTTCCCCAGGAGCCGTCCGCCCCGAGGACCCAGCTCCTGACGGCGGCGAGCGGTGCCGCCGGTCTCGCGCTCAGCATCGCGATCGTCCTGCTCTGGTCCGTTCTCGACACGCGGATCCGCTCGGCCAAGGACCTGGAGATGGTGTCGGAGGGCACCGCGCTGCTCGGCTCGATCCCGCTCGTCAAGCGCAAGGTCGCCCGGGTCCCGGCCACCCAGGACCCGCTGAGCCCTCGTGCGGAGGCCTACCGCCGCGTCCAGACGAACCTGTCGTTCGTCGACGCGACCACGCCCGCCCGGGTCCTGGTCGTGACCTCCAGCATCCCGGCCGAGGGCAAGTCGACGACGGCCATCAACCTCGCCTCGACCTTCGCCGAGAACGGTAGCCATGTGCTGCTGATCGACGGTGACATGCGGCGCCCGTCGGTCGCGCCCACGCTGGGGCTGGAAGGCGCCGCTGGGCTCACCACCGTCCTCGTCGGCCGGGCCACCATGGCGAACCTGGTGCAGCGGTACGGCCCTGGACCGCTCGACATCCTCCCGCTCGGCCCGATCCCGCCCAACCCGCACCAGCTCATCGCCTCGGACGCCACCCGCGACCTGCTCGCAGCGGCACGCTCCGCGTACGACGTCGTCATCGTCGACGCACCGCCGCTGCTCCCCGTCTCGGACGCCGCGGTCCTGTCGACCATGGCCGACGGCGTCGTCGTCGTCGTGGGTGCCCGGCGGGTACGCCGGCAGCAGCTCACCCAGGCGCTCCGCGCGCTCGCGGGGGTCGAGGCCCCGGTGCTCGGCCTGATCCTGGCGTTCGCACCCCGGTCCGGTCCTGGCGGGACGTACTACGGCTACCGCACGACAAAGCACCGCTGGGCCGGCGTCATCCCGGGGAGCCGGCGGCACGACCCGCTCGACCTGCCGTCGACCACCGGCGCGATCAGCGTCGTCCCTGGCTTTGGCGGAGCTCGCCGACCGGGTCCCGCCCCTGTTCCCGGCGGTGTCCCTGGGCTGAGCAGCGGGCCCCGTCCTGGGGTGAAGCCAGCGCCCAGCGCTCTCCCCGGCGCCGGCGGCAAGCCTGGTCCCTCCGGCAAGCCCGGGCCGCCCAGCAAGCCCGGTCCGTCCAGCACTCCTCGTCCGCCCAGGACTCCCGGTCCGGCCAGGGCCCCCGGACCGGTGAGCGCATCAGGTCCGCTCGATGCTCCAGCGGCCGGCACGGGATCAGGTGCCAAGCCGGGTCCGGGGCCCCGGACGAGTGCCGCCGTCGGCTCCGATTCCGGGCAGGCCGACGAGCCGACCGGGTGACGCCCCGACGCGCACCGCGCGCGTCGACAAGATGCCGGTGACTGCCGGTGTGCCAGCCGCTACGGTGGCACGATGCCGACCGGACCTCAGCTCCTCGCCTTCCTCGCGGCCTCCGTCGTCTTCATCGCCCTGCCAGGACCCAGCGTGCTGTTCGCGATCGGCCGTGCGCTGACGGTCGGACGCCGGGACGCGCTCCTGTCGGTGACCGGCAATGCGCTGGGTCTTCTCGTCCAGGTGGCCTTCGTGGCCATCGGCCTTGGTGCGCTGGTCGAGGCGTCCGCCACCGCCTACACCGTGCTCAAGCTCGTGGGTGCCGGATACGTGGTCTACCTCGGGATCCAGGCGATCCGGCACCGCGCCGACGCCCGGCTCTCCCTGGCCGCACCCGACACGACCCGCACGGCGAGCCCGTGGCGCGCGATCTGGGCCGGACTCGTGGTGGGTGGGACCAACCCGAAGACGATCGTGTTCTTCGCGGCGTTCCTCCCGCAGTTCATGAACGACGCCGCACCCGCGACGCCGCAGCTGCTGTTCCTCGGTCTGCTGTTCGGCCTGCTGGCCCTCGGTCAGGACTCGATCCTGGCGCTGGTGGCGAGCCAGGCCCGTACGTGGTTCTCCCGCAGTCCGAAGCGGCTCGACCACCTGAGCGTCGCGGGCGGAGTCGCGATGGTGAGTCTCGGCACCGGCCTCGCCCTCGAGGGCGCCGTCGTCAAGGCCTGAGGAACAGCTTCCCGGCCGGACCTGGCCTGCGGCAGCTGTGGACGGTTCGTGTCGCTGTCATACCCGCTGCCCGCCGCTCAGCCGGTCCGGGACGGCGTAGAGGTAGCGCAGCGGGCCAGAGGCTGTCCAGCCCCGCACGAGCGACGAGAGCACGATCGCAGCCGCCGCGGCGGCCGGCACCACGAGGAGGCTGGGCACGCCCGGCGGGATCGCCGACCCGGTCAGGCCGATCACCAGGGACGATCCCAGGATGAGCACCGGGGTGTGACCGAGGTAGACCGGCAGTGTCGCCGACCCGATCTGCACCAGGCGGGCACTCCGGACGAGGAAGGTACCGAGCGCGACACCGGCGAAGATTCCGACGACGCACAGGACGAAGTACACCCCGACGACGGACCGGAGCCCGGCCGCCTCGACGCCCGTGGCCAGGAGCGCCCAGCCGAGCAGGAGCCCGGCCCTGGCCTGCCAGGGCGTCCGGGCGAACCGGAGCAGCGGCCCGCGCAGGTGCATGCCGCACACGAAGAACACGTAGTACTTGAGCGCACCGTTCCACCCGACGTTGCCGAGGTCGAAGCCGTCGGTCAGTGCGATGACGGACGGCACGGCCGCGGCCAGGAGGTGCCACCGCCAGTCGACCGCCCGCAGCAGCCGCGCGACGACGCAGAAGAGCGCGAGCGCCCAGATGAACCACAGCTCGAACTGCGGGCGGACCGGGGACATGAGCAGGTCTCGCAGCATCGGGCCGAACCCGAGCGGAGTCCCGCGCAGCGCGAACCCGATCAGGTAGCACGCTGTGCCGATGCTCTCCCAGAGCAGGAAGACCCACAGGTAGAGGCGCAGCCGCCGGTCCCACAGTGCGCGCCAGGTCGATCCGGCCTCGCCCGCCGCGCCGACGCGGTACGCGAGCATGCCTGAGATCATGAAGAAGAACGGCATCCGTACGGAGGACACGTAGTCGTTGACCTGCTCCCAGCCGGCCACGTCGAACCAGCGCGCCGCGTGGTAGATCACGACCAGGACGACCGCGATCCCCCTGCCCGCATCGATCCAGGCCTCGCGCCCGGGCGTGCCGTTCACCCGGACGCCTTCCCCACCGGCCGCACCAGGGGGGCCATCAGCGCCACGGCGAGGACAAGGATGGGCAGCGCGCTCTCCAGCGGGGCGAACAGCAGGTTCCAGACCGACTTCACCCCGAGGAACAGGAGCAGTGCGGAGGCGGCTCGCCCCGTGGTGAGAACAGCGGTACGCGCGACCAGGAAGACCAGCAGCACGGCGGCCAGGACGAGTCCCGGGATACCGCACCAGGCCCACAGGTCGCCGATCACCGAGTGCAGCTCGAACCCGCTGCCGAACATGTAGTTCTCGACGTACCCGTTGTTCGGCTCGTACCCGAGGGCGGCCATGCCGGACTTGGCCACGAGAAGGTCGGTCATGGACGGGACGCTCCCGCCGCCGAACCCGCCCGGCGATGCGCTCATCAAGGCCGCGGTGGCGCCGATCTCCGGCCGCCCGCCGGTGATCAGGGTGCCCGACGTCGCTAGCTGGAGCTCGGTACGGGCCTGCGCGCTCTCCCCGAGCGCACCCTCGAGGATCGCGGTCTGGACCGAGAAGTACGTCCCGAGCGCGAGCGTGCCAAACAGGATCACCGTCCGCAGGGCCGCAAGCCCTGACGACGCCGGCCGCCCCCAGGACTGCCACAGCACGAGCAGCGCGACCAGGAGAAGGATCGCGCTCGTGGAGCGTCCGCCGCTGACGGCGGAGACGCCCGCGAGCGCGAGCACGGCGACGACGTCGACCCATCTGCTGCGCCATCTCGCCGCCACAGCGAGGACGATGATGGTGACCGGCAGCGAGAACCCGAAACGCCAGGGGCTCTCGGCGTACATCTCGCTGGACGGGTTGACGCCGAGCAGCATCCCGATGCCGAACACGGCTCCCACCACCCACACCGAGGCTCGGCTGCGTGCCCACAGGGCGCAACCAACCCCGCACACGAGCCCGAGCACGACGAAGACTGACTCCAGGAGGCCGACGTTGGACACGACCCGCGAGTCGCTGTGCCAGACCGTGAGCCAGATGCTCCATGCCGCTGCGGCCCCACCCAGGACGGTCATCCAGGTGATCCATCGGGAGCTACGCACCCAGGGTGCCCACAGCGGCAGGAGCACCACGGCGAGCGCGAGCCCCGTGGTCAGGCCGAAGAACACGTCATGGCGCATCCCCGTGAGGACGAGGCAGAGCAGTGCCAGCCCGGTCGTAGCGACGGCCCAGCCCTCCCGCCCCTCAGGGGACGGGAGGGTCTGGGCCGGTGCGGCAAGGCTGGACGTCACTGCGTGGACGGCCCCGCCCACAGGTTGTCCAGTCGGACGGTGTTCTCACCGGTGGTGGCCCGGCCGGACAGGCTGAGCGAGTAGCCGACGCCGCCGGCGTCCTGCAGCTCGGGTGTCGAGTCGGTGGTCGTGAGCTGCCAGTCCGCCGGCTCGGTGGTGCCGGCCTTCCACACCTTGCCCTCCAGGGTGGTCGGGGCCGAGCCGGTGATCCGCATCCGCACCGCGAGGCGTTCGCCGGGCGCGACGCTCAGGCCGGCGATGTTCGTCGCGGCCAGGGTGGTCTCGGCCGACTGGAGCCCGACGAGCTGGAGCTGGACCGCGCCGGTCGCCATGACCCAGACCTTGGCCCGGTACTCGCTGGAGAAGCCGTCGGCGCGTCCCACCAAGGATACGAACGTGCCGCCGCCGTCGGAGATCTCGTCGAGCGAGAGCACGCTCGTGAGGTCGACGTCCGCTGCGGACACCTCTCGCAGGTGGGCCTTGCGGTTCGCGCCCGGAGCGCTCAGGGTCATGGCGCCCTCGCCGTCGGCGACGGAGTAGTTCGACGACCCGCTGTAGAGGGTCCAGGGACCGCCCGCTGCGGCCGCACCCCAACCGCCGGTCACCGAGCGGGAGAAGTCGTCCGTGGCGAACTCTGTGGGCACGGAGGCCTCGACCTGGACGCTGTCCTCGGCGGTGGCGCCTTCGTCGTCGGTCACCGTGAGGGTGACGGTGTAGGTACCGGGGGCCGCGTAGGTGTGGGCCGCCTCCTGACCGGTGCCCGTCGTGCCGTCGCCGAAGCTCCAGGCCCAGGCCTCGATGGTGCCGTCAGGGTCGGCGGAGCCGCTGCCGTCTGCCGTGAGGTCGAAGCCGTGGACGTTCGCCGCTGCGTCGGCGACGGGCGCGTGGTTGGGGCGACCGCCGGTCGTTGCCACGACGTAGTGGTCCGAGACCTTGGCGGCGGACAGCACCGTCGGGTAGATCGCTACGTCGTCGACCGAACCGGTCAACCGGTCACCGAGCACCGGGCGGCTGGGCCAGCCGCTCAAGGTGTCGGCACCGATCCGCCAGTACCCGTTGACGGACAGGCCGGTGGTGACGTCGGCCCGGTCGGCGACCCGGGCGCCGTCGACGAAGAGCTGCATGCCGCCCGACCCGAGCGTGGCGACCACGTGGTGCCAGTCTCCGTCGTCGACCCGCCCCGGCGACCGGAGCGTCATCCTGCTGCCGTTGTTCACGCCGAACGTGAGCCGGCCGCCGGAGTCGACGTAGAGCAGCCGGTCGGTGGAGCTGGAGGTACCGGTGGCGCTGTTGCTGTTGCCGAAGCCGACGATGCGGCCGCCGCCGTCGCTCCGGACCCAGGTCTCGATGGAAAACGTATTCGGTCCGGCACCGCCCTCCGTCGAGACGAGCCGGCTGGACGAGGAGTTCCGGAACGTCGCGGCGGTGTTCGAGTCCCCCGTGATCGCGCCGGCGGCGCCGAGCTGGACGCTCGTCGGCACGACGAGGTCGTCGGCGCCCGCCCAGTCGTAGGTGCGGTTCGACCCGCCCGGCTCGCCGAGACGCCACAGGTGCGCCGCGCCGTCCTGCACGACGGTGTCGGCGAACTCGCTGCGGAGGGCGGTGGAGACCGTGGCGTAGATCCACTCCGACCGCTTCACGTTGCCCGACGGGTCCGTGACGGTGAGGCGGTAGCGGTGCTCCGAGCCGGGCGCGAGGCCGGTGTCCCTGGCGGTCCGCTGCACGGGCTTCCAGAACTTGGCTGCGATCGTCTCCTTGAAGACCGGCTCCGTCGACAGGGAGTCGCGGTAGATCCGGTAGGTGAGCGCCTCGTCGTCACGGTCCCACGTGGTGGACAGGTTGATCCGGACGGTGCCCGCCGAGACCGAGGCCACCGTCGGGTTGAGAGCGGCACCCGACTCGACCGGGCCGGACTCGTTGGGCGCGGCGCTGCGCTTGGCGTACCGGACCAGGCCCTGCTGCCCGACGCCGTTCACCCGCGGGAACTCGCCGCCGTACAGCACGTAGTCCTCGTTGCCGGTCACCGTCCAGGTGGCCTGGTTCTTGCCGCTGTACGTCCCGAGGCTCGTTCGCGGGTACCAGGTCAGCAGGTCGGGGCGCGGTGTGCCGGGGTGGTCGGGGTAGTTGTAGATGTCCTTGGTGTTGGTGCCGCGCACCTCGTCGGTGAAGGCCGTCGAGTGGTAGTAGGACCGCGGACTGGTCTCCGGGAACCCGCCGCTGTTGCCGCAGTAGTGCTTGTGGCTGGCGGTATAGACGACGTCGCCGATCGCCGCCACGTCGTAGGTGTCGCCGTGGCAGTCCTCGATCCAGACCAGTGTGCCGTCGTCCCAGCTGACCTTGAACGTGCCCTCGGTCGTGCCACGGGCGTTGTAGTGCCAGCCGACCCCGTACCAGGCGTCGTCCGTCGAGGTCAGTCGCATGACGCTGGAGCTGTCGCCCGCGTTGCGCACCGTCGCGTTGACCGGCAGCCTGCGCGTCGCACCGGTCGCCGAGTCGAGCCAGGCGATGCCGTAGGAGTTGGCCGTGTCGGAGTTGACCGAGGTGAACGTGCCAGAGATGGCCACAGACTGCTCGTCCGGCGACACGACGATCGACTGGACCTGCCGGTTGTCGACCACCGGGACGAATCCGCGCTGGAGGGCACCGTTCGACGCGTTCATGGCGGCGACGCGGTAGCGCGTCGTGTTGTTGACGGCGGAGAAATGACCACCTGCGTAGACGGTGGTGTTCGTGGCCGCGACGGCCTTCGTCGTGCCGTTCAGGTTCGGCGCGAACGACGTGTTCAGGCTGCCGCTCGGCAGGTTGAACGCGGCGATGCGGCTGCGGGCGGCGCCGTTGACCGTCGTGAAGCCGCCCACCACGTAGAGCCGTGTCCCGTCCGGCGAGGCCGCCAGGTCGGTGACGTTGCCGTTGAGCGTGTGGTTGAACGACGTGATCAGCTCGCCGGTCGTCAGGTTGTAGGCGAGCAGGTTGGTCCGCCGCACCAGGTTGGTGCCCGGGGCGGCACCGGCGGGCCGGGCGTTCGCGAACTCTCCGCCGACGTACACGGTGTTGCCGACGATGACCTGCTTCCACACGATGCCGTCGACCTGCACGGTCGGCAGGGCGTCGGCGGACACGGTGGCCGGGTCGGCAGTCGGCTCGGCGACGTCGGTAGTCACCTGGGTGACCTCGGTGGCCGACGCCGACGAGGTGGCGACGAACGACGTGACCACGAGAGTGATGCTCGCGAGGACGGCGGAGAGCCGCCGTCCGGGCAGAGTGCGATGGGACACGAGAACCTCACTGGGGAGCAAATGGGCCGCCGGACCGCTGAGCCGCCGGACGATATGGGTCTGGAGAACGACCGCGCAACACGCTAACGGCGGACAGGAAGGTCGGCACGGCGAGAGCGGGGTGAACTCTGGGTGATCTCAGGTGCGTCAGGTGCCGGTGAAGATCACGATCGCCTTGCCGACACCGGCGTCGACCTCGAGCTCTACCTGGTCCTGGAACTCGGCCGGGACACTGAAGACGAACGCCCCGCTGGCCGAGCCGCCTGCGGCGACCTCCGGCTCGAACGGCTTGCCACCGGGTTTGAGCAGGGACGTCGCCGGCGTGCGGTCGGGCCCGTAGTAGGCGTTCACCACGACCGTCCGCAGGTCGAGCGCCTTGCCCGTGCCGTTCGTGAGCTCGACGGCGAAGCGGAGCGCCGGGCCACCCACCTCACCGGGGACGTTCGCCTGCCCGGTCACGTCCTCGACCGACGGCACCGCCACGGTGACGCCCGGCTCTGGCGTCGCGACGGCGTCGAAGGGCGCCGGGTCGAGCGTCTCCCGTGGTTCGGGGGCCGTCGCCGTGTCGACCCTCGGACCGGGCTCGGCATCGTCCGTGTCCGACGGTGCCGGGGCGGACGGTTCGGAACCGCCTTGACCCGGCTCGTCGGGTTCGGGACCGGCCGCCTGGTCCTCGGCACCCTCGCCCGACGTCGTCGGACTCGCGGACGGCATCGCACCGGCCGCCGGCTCCGCGTTCGACCGCAGCGCGACCACGGCCGCGACGGCAGCGGCCGCAAGGACAAGGACGACGAGTGCCAGCAGGAGCCGATGCCGGGTGATGAGTGGGGAAGCGGGCATGATCCCTGAGCGTAGCCGCGCGCCGCTCGACCGGCCTGTTCTACGGCTGATCTTCATCCCTGCCGTGCGTACGGCAGCAGCACCGTCCCGCAGGCCGCCAGCAGCTCCCCGCGCGACCTGGCGAGCGCCCGCCGGCCCCGCGCGTCCCCGGCGACGTCGCGACGTGTCGCCGCCCGTGCGACCTGCAGTGCCCCGAGTGCGCCCCGAGCTATCCCCGCTGCCGCCGTGCGCGCCCGCAGGGCGGTACGCCGTCCCCGGCCCGGCGCGAGCATGAGCGCCACGCGCGCCGACGAGTTGGCGAGCCCGGCGGTACGTGCGAGGAGGTATGGCCGGGCGAGCCGGTCGGCAGGGACCACGTCGGACACGACCGCCTCCGCACACCAGACGATGCGCCCACCCGCAGCGGTCAGCGCGCTCGTGAAGAGCGTGTCCTCGCCGCCGGAGAGCCCAAGGGCCAGGTCGAAGGCCAGGTTCGCCCGCCGGACCGTGCGCAGGTCGAGCAGGAGGTTGTTCGTCGCGGCGCTGGGAACCGTGGTCCCGGTGCGGAGCCCCAGGCGGTGGGCACGGTCGTAGAAGCCGCCCGCCACGACCCACGGCTCAGGCTCGTCCGCGTACCGGGAAGCCACGGGCCCGGCGACCGCGTCAGCCCCCGTCGCCCGGTACGTCGCGTGCAGGGCGTCGAGCCAACCGGGTCGCGGCACCTCGTCGTCGTCCACGAACACGAGCAGGTCCTGGTCGCCCGAGGCGTGCAGCGCGGCGTTGCGTGCGGCCGAGATACCAGGCTCCGGTTCCACGACGACGGTCACGGGGCACGCCCCCGCCTCCAGCCGTGCCGCCGCCTCCGTCACGGCGGCGGCGCCCGTGCCAGCCGGGTCGTTGTCGACGACCAGCACGCTCACCTCGACGGCCTTGGCCCGGCCGGCCAGGCCGGCCGCCTGCTCGACGAGCACCGGGACGAGGGCAGCTATCCGGTCCGGGCGCCGGTACGTGAGCACGGCGACGACCAAGCGCTCCGTCCGAACCTCGCCCACCAGAATCACCCCTCCCTAGACGCCACGAAGACTGGGTCGGCAGTTACCGTAGCGTGGCCCGCCCCCGATCCACCGGAGAGTCAAGACCCGTGCAGCAGGTTCACCCGCGCGTCCTCGTCAGTGCTTATGCGTGCGGACCCGGTGACGAGCCGGAGGCCGCGGCCGGATGGGCCTTCGCGCGGGCGGCGGCCCGGTCCCACCAGGTGCATGTCATCACCCGGCACCGGTTCGCCCCGGCGGTCGCCGCTGAGCTCGCGCGCGACCCGGAGCTTGCGCGGAACCTGACCGTGGAGTATCTCGACCTGTCCGCGCGGGTCCTCGCTCTCAAACGCCGCGGCAGCGACGTGTACTGGTACTACATGCTCTGGCAGCGCGCGCTGGCCCGGCGCGCCACGGAGCTGCACCGGGCCGCGCCGTACGACGTGGGCCACCATGTCACCTTTGCCAACGACTGGCTGCCCTGCGGACTGGCCCGGGTTCAGGACCTGCCCGTCGTCTGGGGCCCGGTCGGGGGCGCGAGCGCCGTCCCGTCGCACCTCGTGCGGTGGCTCGGGCTGCGCGGCACGATCACGGAGCTGCTGCGCGGGCTGCTCACCGCACCGCTGCGGGCCGTGTGGGGCGACGCCGCCGCCCGGCGCGCGACGGTCGTCGTCGCGCAGAACGAGACTGTCGCGCGGAGGTTCCGACGGGCCGGCCACGTCGTCGTGGAGCCGAACGCCGCGCTGGACGACGAGCTGCCGCAGCAGGCCCGACCGCCACGTCCGGAGCTGGCGCAGGACCCGCTCCGGGCCGTCTTCGTAGGCCGGCTCCTGGCCTGGAAGGGCGGTCGGCTCGCCATCGAGACGCTCGCCCGTACGCCCGGCTGGGACCTGCACGTCTACGGCACGGGGTATGAAGGTCCGGCGCTCGAGCGGCTGGCCGGGCGGCGCGGAGTGAGCCACCGCGTCGTCTTCCACGGGCACCGGCCGCGAGCCGAGGTGCTCGACGCGATCGCCGGGTGCGACGCGATGCTGTTCCCGTCGATGCACGACCAGGCCGGCTGGGTCGCGGCCGAGGCGAGCGCCCTCGGGCGCCCGGTGGTCTGCCTGCCGCTCGGCGGCGTGCCGCTGCTGGCGGGACCCAATGCGCGGCCGGCCGCTCTGACGGGCGACGTGGTGGGCCACCTCGCGATGCGGCTGGCCGAGGCCGCTACCGAGCCGGGCACCCCGTCCGACCGGTGGTCCGTCTCCCGGCTGCCCGACGTCGTGGAAGGCCTCTACCGCACGGCCCGGTCCGGCAGCCCGGCGGCGAAGGGCAGCCCCGTATGACTCCTGTCCGTGTCCTGACCTCGAACCGCGAACCGCGCAGCACCACCAACCCATACATCACCATGCTCACCGCGGCGCTGCGCCGGACCCCTGGCGTCGAGGTCGTCACGTTCTCCTACCGGTCGGCCCTGCTCGGGCGGTACTCCGTCGTGCACCTGCACTGGCCGGAGACCATCCTCGGCCAGGGCGGCCGACGGCTCACCGGGCGGGTGGCGCGCTGGGTGCTCGCGGCGCTCCTGCTGCTCCGGCTCACGCTCACGCGTACGCCCGTGGTCCGCACCGTGCACAACGTCGAGCTCCCGGCCGACGCGGGTCCGCTCCAGCGCCTCCTGCTGCGCTGGTTCGACCGCCTGACGACGCACCGGATCCTGCTGAACGACCGTACCGAGTCCGCAGGCCCTGCGACCACCATCCCGCACGGCCACTACCGCGACTGGTACACCGGCCCCCGCTCGCCGGTCGTTCCCGGCCGGCTCCAGTACGTCGGCCTCGTCCGTCGGTACAAGGGGGTCGAGGGGCTGGTCGAGGCGTTCCGGTCCGTTCCGGACGACTCGCTCACCCTCGGGATCGCGGGGGCGGCGTCGAGCGCTCGGCTCGCGGCGACGATCACCACGCTGGCCGACGGCGACCCGCGCGTCACCCTGCACCTCGGCTTCTTGTCCGACGACGCGCTCGTCGCCACCGTGACCGCTGCGGAGCTCGTGGTGCTGCCCTACCGGTTCATGCACAACTCGGGCGCCGTCCTGGCCGCGCTCTCGCTCGACCGCCCGGTGCTCGTGCCGGAGACGCGGGTCAACGCCGACCTGGCCGCTGAGGTCGGTCCGGGCTGGGTCCACACCTTCGCAGGCGACCTCACGAGCGCAGACCTCGAAGGGGCTCTCGCGGCGGTGCGCCGGCCGCGCGCCGCAGCCCCCGGCCTGGATGCCCGGGACTGGGCCGGTGCCGGCCACGCACACCTGGCCGTCTATCGTCTGGCACTGTCTCGCGCGGGATCCGGGGTGCGCGCGTGACCGAGGCTCGCGCCGGCACGCCCTGGCGCTCGGTCGGGAACAGCGCCATCGCCCAGGTCGTCGTGACCGGCCTGTCGGGGCTGGTCGGCATGATGACCGCGCGTCTGATCATCGAGCAGTTCGGCGTGGCGCAGTACGCCCAGTACGGGCTCCTCTCGTCCCTGCCCGCGCTGATCCCGTTCGCCGACCTCGGCATGGCCGCCGTGGTGGTGAACGTACTGGCCTCCTCGGACCGGGCGAGCACCGATCCCGTGGTCCGTAGGACGCTGACCAGCGCCTTCCGCGTCCTGGTCTGCTCGGGCCTCACGATCGCGGCGATCGGGGTGCTGCTGGGGGTGCTCGGCTGGTGGCCCGTGCTCCTCGGGCCCGGGCTGCTCGACGGTGGCGCCGTCACCGCGACGGTTTGCGCAGTGATCCTCGGCCTGGCGCTGCCCTGCGGCGTCGGCGCCCGGATCCTCGTGGGGCTCGGCCGCAACCCGCTCCAGACGGCGCTCAGCGGGCTCGCCGCACCCCTGGTCATGGTGGGCGTGCTCATCGTCCTCGCGGTGGGCAACGGGTCGGGCTCGTCCCTCGCCATCGCGTCCTACGCGGCGGTGGCGATCGTCGCGGTGGTCCGCCTGGTCGCCGCGGCCCGCCTGGTCCGGCCGCAGGTCGGCGCGGCGCTCCGGGACGTGCCCCGGCTACGGGCAGTGCCCGGCGTCCGGGTCTTCGACGTCGCCTGGCCGATGCTGGTGCAGATGATCTCGCTGCCGATCGCCATGCAGACCGGCCGAATCCTGCTGAGCCACCAGGGCACGTCGGTGGACCTCGCGCAGTACAACCTCGCCGCGCAGCTCTTCGGCGTCGTCCTCGCCGCCGTGTCGTCCGCGGGGCTCACGCTGTGGCCGCACTTCGCGCGGGCCCGCAACCAGTCGGTCAAGGCGTCGCCGTTCCGCGCCTCACTGGTCTTCGTCGCGGCGGGTGCGGTGCTGTCCCTGCTGCTCGCGGTGCTCCTTCCCGTGCTGGTGCCCCTGGTGACCGACGGGAAGCTCGGCCTCACCCTGTCGCTGGTCGCGGCGTTCGTGGCGTTCACGATCGTCCAGGCGGCCAAGTACCCGATCGGCATGTACATGACCGACACAGCGGGCCTGCGGGCTCAGGTGCTCCCGATCGTGTTGATGGTGCCCCTGAACCTCGCCCTGACGTGGTGGTCCATCCCGTACCTCGGCGCCGCCGGCCCGGTGTGGGCGACGGCGGCCTCTGTGGTGGTGTGCCAGGTGGTCCCGACCACGCTGTGGGTGCGTCGAAGGCTGCGGCAGCAAGGCTGAGCCGACCACCCGGCTCGGCGCCGCCGCCGCCCAGGAGAGTGCTGACGCCTACGAGGTCCGCCGCTCACCTGATACGCGCAACGCCTCCACCACGCCCCGCGCCACCCCGCGCCACGGACCGATCCCCTCGATGAGCTGTCGGCGCCCGCCACGCAGCGCCACCGCCCGCGCTGCCGGCAGCAAGGTACGCCGCCACCGGCGCACATCGGCCGGGCCGAGGTTCTTGCGCGCGAACAGCATCCGGTTGCGGATGTCGTACCGGTAGTACGTCTCGCTCTTGGCCCGGCCCCGGGACTCCTGGGTCCCGCCCTCGTCGTGCACCACGTGGGCGTCCTCGACCACCTCGAGCCGCGCCCCGAGCGTCAGCGCTCGCCACGACAGGTCGACGTCCTCCCAGTAGAGGAAGTACTCCTCGTCGAACCCGCCGAGCTCCGACCACAGCCCGGCCGCGACCGCCAGGCAGGCCCCGCTGAGCCACGGCACGTCGTCGGGAGCAGCGCGCCGGCCGCTCATGGTGCCGTCCGCGCGGTGCAGGTAGGTCAGGCCCCGCGAGTACACGCTGCCGTCGGGCCGGTGGATCCGGGGGGCGACGAGCGCCCGGTCCTGTGCACGCACCGTCGAGGCGAGCGTCGCCAGGCCTGCCGGGCTGGCCCAGGCGTCCGGATTGAGGAACAGCAGGATGCGCGAGCCGGCCGCCAGAGCGTGCGCGGCGCCGAGGTTCGAACCGCCGCCGAACCCGACGTTCCTCGCGGGCGTCAGCAGCTCCCACCCGTGCCGGGCGGCCAGCCGCGTCACGGCCTCCCGCTCCCCGGCGCCGCTGTAGCTGTCCACGACCACCGTCCGCACGCCGCTGGCGCCGATCGTCCGGGGCAGGTTGGCGGCGAGCAGGTCGGAGGAGCCGTAGTTGACGACGATCAGCGCCACGTCGCCGAGCGCGCTCACCTGCCGCGAGCTCGCACCGTCGTCAGGCACGGGAATCACCCTCGACGTGCGTGTCCCTACCCGGGCATGCGCTCGCACAGCCCGTAGCGTTCGCTTCTGTGGACAAATCAGCACTGCCTTCGGCGGTCGTATCGGCTGGACGAGGACTGGTTCGCGGATACGGGACGCTCACCGCACCGTTCCGGGCCGGCCCGGACTTTCTGCTCATCGGCGCCAAGCGTGGCGGGTCCACGTCGCTGTACTTCGCGCTGCTGGAGCACCCGCAGGTGCTGCCCCTGTTCCCGAGCGCGCGGTTGCTGCCCAAGGACAACCACACTAAGGGCGTCCACTACTTCGACACCCACTACGCGAAGGGTGATGTCTGGTACCGGTCGCACTTCCCGGCCACCGCGCGCCGTTCCGGGAGAGCCGTCGGGGAGGGGTCCCCGTACTACCTCTTCCACCCCCTCGCCGCCGAGCGCGCGGCACGCGACGTGCCAGGCACCAAGATCCTGCTGATCCTGCGCGACCCGGTCGAGCGCGCTTTCTCGCACTACCGGGAGCGGCGGCGGCAGGACGCCGAGGAGCTCCACACCTTCGAGGCGGCACTGGCTGCCGAGGACGAGCGGCTCGCGGGTGAGCACGATCGCATCGTCGCCGACCCGTTGTACCAGAGCTACGCGCACGAGCAGCAGTCCTACCGGGCTCAGGGCGAGTACGCACCGCATCTTCGGCGCTGGATGGACCACTTCCCGGCGGAGCAGTTCCACGTGCTCGCCGCGGAGGACTTCTATGCCGACCCGCAGTCGGCCTGTGACGGCGTGGCCCGGTTCCTCGGGCTCGAACCGGCGCCGCTGCCGACGTCGGTGGCCGAGCCGTGGAACGCCGCGCCGAGCAGCAAGCTCGCTTCGACGACGCGCCAGGTGCTCGCCGAGCACTACGCGCCGTTCAACGCAGACCTCGAGACCTTGCTGGGCCGCGAGCTGCCCTGGTCCCGCCCGGACATCACCGGTCACGTCAGCTGAGCACGCGCGGCCCGGTCATCGACCGCAGCTCCGCCGCCAGCCGGGCCGTGAGGGGTGCGTCGTGGTCGTCGCCGGCTCGCCCGGTGACCCGCTCCAGCCAGAACTCCGCGGCCTCGACGTGACCGGGGCCGGGTGCCGTACGGGGTCGTCGGCCGAGGACGGCGGCGCTCGTCACCGCGTGGTAGACCAGGTCGGCACCCGGCGGCGCCCAGGCCGCGTCCTCCCAGTCGATGAGCCAGGGCAGGCCGGGACCGCAGCGCCGGAGGTTCCACGGTGTGAGGTCGCCGTGCATCGGCCGCCAGTGGGCGGGTGTCCCCGGCGGCCGGTGGAGCGCCGGCTCGAGATGCCGCTGCACCTCGGCGACGAGCCGGGGCAGGGCGACCCGGCGTGCAGGTCCGGCCGGTCGGGGCGGCATCGCTTCCATGACCATCCAGTGCCAGCCTGCCGTCTCGCCACGCTCCACCACCCGCGGCAGCCGGAAGGTCTCCGGCCGGCCGTGCACGATGGCCGCGACGGCCTTGTGCTCGCGGTCGAGCTCCGCCGGGTCCTCGCGGAGCTTGAGGAAGCCCACCGGCTTCCCCTCGCGCAGCAGGACGGCGGCCAGGCCGGTGCGAGAGGCCTGCGGGCGCTCGTAGAGGGCGAGGTCGTCGAACGGACCGAGGCGCGCCGCCAGGGCCCGCCAGCGCGCAGGCCCGCCCGGCGGCGCCCAGCTCACCCGGTCGCCCGGGACGACGCGTGGCCCGAGCAGGGCGACTGCGGAGTACCACCCCCACTGCACCGCCAGCGCAGCGGGCTTCGACCGCGTGAACAGGGCCATGCCGGCGAGGGCGCCCCGGCGCGACCCGGCGGGGACCAGAACGTTGCGGGTGCCCATCCGGGGACGGATCAGCGCGTACGGGCCCGCTGGTCCCGGCGGGCCGTCAGGACCGCCCACGCGCGCTCAGCTCGGGCTCCGAGAGGTCGGCGTCGGTCGCCCACCGCGCGGCGTGCCTGCGCCGCGCGAGCGGTTTGGGTCCGGGCACGCTGCCCGCGGCCAGGTCGAACGCGAGCTTCTCGTAGCCGTCGGTGACGTCGTCCCAGTCGTACAGGGCCGCCCGCTCGGCCAGGGCCTGGCCCCGGCCCGCGCAGCCCGCTGGGTCGCTCTCGGCCTCGGTGACGCGCGCGCCGACGTCGTCCACCGTGCGGAAGTACCGGCCGGCACCCCCGAGGACCTCACGGTTGAACGCGACGTCGTACGCGATCGTGGCGGTACCGCCCCCGATCGCGCGGAGCAGCGACGGGTTGGTCCCGCCGACCGAGTGCCCGTGCAGGTACGTGAAGGCGCCCACGTAGAGCTGGTCGAGGAGCCCCTGGTCCCACACACCGCCCAGGAGGCGCACCCTGCTGTCACCCGCCGCGAGCGCCGAGATCCGCTCGGTGTACTCGTGCGCGTAGGGCGCGGAGCCGACGACGACGAGCGGGCGCTCCGCGTCGGTCGCCACGTAGCCTTCGACGATCACGTCGACGTGGTTCTCCGGCTCGAACCGGGCGACCACGAGGTGGTAGCCGCCGGGTGTCAGGCCCAGCTCCGCGAGGCGCTCGTGCCCGACGCCGGTCAGGTCGGGTGCTCCGTACGTGATGAGGCGGCTGTCGGCGGCGTACTCGTCGCGGTAGTAGTCGGCGATGCCCGGCGCGTCCGCGATGAGGGCGTCCGAGAGCCCCACGGCCGCCGTCTCGGCAGCCCGGTAGTACTTCCGGCCGGTCGGCCCCCACTTGGCGCGGCGCCATTCGAGACCGTCGACGTGCGTGGCGACCGGGATGCGCACCGCGCGCAGCACGGGCAGCAACGGCGCATTGGCCGCGTTGAACACGAACGCCACGTCGGTGCGGCGCGCCGCCAGGTGCGCGACGGACAGGGCGGTGTGGCTCAGGGTCTCCAGGGTGCGGCGACGCAGGGCGGGCAGCGTGACGAGCTCCATGCCCAGGTGGTGCGTGAGCGACGGTGCGCCGCTGTCCCGCGTGGCGAGGCCTTCCCGGCAGTAGACCCGTACCCGGTGCCCGCGCGCCGCGAGCCTGGATCCGATCTCCTCCACCGCCGTCTCGAAGCCTCCGTAGCGTGCTGGGACACCCCGTGTGCCGACCATCGCGATGTGCAGAGTTTCCGGGGGCATTCCGGGAGCGTAATCGCCCCAGATGCGCGGAACACCCCCGGGACACCCATTTCACCCCTCTGAGGCACCATTTGTGCGCTGGGGCAAATCCGTTGGGTATAACCTTTTTTAACCCGGGTGCCTCTTGACCGGTGCCAGCCGGACCACAGCCCGCCGGACCACCAGGAGCCGCCCCATCTGCGCCCGGTACCGCTGCACCCCGAACCGCTCCGCCGCGTCCCGTCGGCCGGCCTCCGCGAGCGCGGAGGCTCGCGCCCGGTCGTCGACGAGCGCCGCGACGGCACCGGCGAGGGCTACGGCATCGTCGGGCGGCACGAGCAGGCCTGTCTCTCCGTCGCGGACGATCTCCGCCAGCCCCTGTGTGCGGCTCGCGACCACGGGCCGCCCGGCGAGCATCGCCTGGACCGCCACGTTCCCGAACGGCTCCACCCGCGACGGCACGACGACGACGTCGGCGCGCGCGAACCACGCCCACGGGTCCGCGTACCCCACGAGCTCGACCGCACCGGCCAGGTCGTCCTCGTCGGCCCTGGCCCGGAGCTGGTCCTCGAACCACTCGTAGCCGGCGAACACGGACCCGCACAGCGTCAGCCGCACGTCCCGGCCGGCCCGGCGCAGGCGCGCCACGGCCTCGAGCGCGACATCGGACCCCTTGCGCGGCGACAGGCGCCCGACCAGCACGACGTGCGTCGATCCGGACCCCGGGCCCGCACCACCGTCGGCCACCGGAGACGGTGCCGCGCCGCCCGCACCGGCGTCGGGCCCTGGGGCCGCCGGCGGCCCCGGTACCCCGTTGTAGAAGACCCGGGTCCGCTGTCTGAGCGCCGGGACCGCCGACACGACGACGTCGCGCGCCGCCACCGAGTTCACCACGACGTCGCGCGCGAGCAGCAGCGGAGCCGCCAGGCCGACCCGGACCACCCAGCGCACGTCCGCCTCCGCCTCGTGCACGTGGCACACGGGCGCCACCCCGGCGAGGCGGGCCGCGACCAGCCACGCGGGGATCGTGAGGGTGTTGACCAGGACGGTGTCGGGTCCCAGGCGCCGGATCAGCCGAGTCATCGGTGCGAGGGCGCGCAGCGTGCTGATCCCCAGTGCGGCGATGCCGCGCGGCGTCAGGTGCGCCTTGCGCAGTACCGGCACGTCGAGCGTCTCCACGCGTGCGCCGACGCCGCGCATCCGCTCGGCGAGCGGCCCGTCGCTCGGCAGCAGCACGACGACGTCCGCGCCCGCGTCGAGGCAGCCGACCGCGGTCTCGACCAGCTGGAGGTCGGAGCCGTAGAGGTCCACGGAGGCGTGCGCGAGCAGAACCGTTGTCATGGGCGCCAACTGTGCCAGCCGGGCGCCGGACAGGAGATGTCGGACCGGGTGAACTCCGGCCGACCACACCGCCCGGGTGAAATTTCCTTTCTCCGTCGAAAATGCCCCCTCACCAGGACGAAACCCGCGGGTTACCGGGTGACTTCGACGAGTTCACACCGCGCTGTCCGCAACTTCACCGTACGTTGATCACCAGCCACCGGCGCGATGCCGCTCGGAGAGCACTCGTACAACCCGCCAACGACGCCCTGGGTGCCGCGCGACAGCACGGGTCCGGGCACCAGCCACTCCAGCAGGAACCGAAGGGATCGAGCGTGACCACACACTCGGTTGACGGTGAGCCGCAGCTTCACTTCCCGGTGCGCGACGGCTTCCCGATGAACCATGGTGCTTCGACAGCTACAGATGACGCCGACGTCCGCCCGCTCCGCGTCGCCTCCGCACCGCGTGCCCGGACCGGCTGGCAGGCCGGGTACCGGACACGACTCCGGCTGACGGACGCCACGGTGATCGGGTCGACCCTGATCGCGGCATACGGTCTGCAGCTCGTGCTCGACGGTCCCTCGCGCTGGTCCAGCACCGAGCTGATCATGCATGCGGTCCCCGGCCTGCTGCTCGCGATCGTCTGGCTCGCGGCGCTGAACACGAACCGGGCCTACGACGTGCGTTTCTTCGGCCGCGGCATGTCCGAGTACCAGCGCGTCCTCGACGCCACCTGGAAGTCCTTCAGCCTGATCGTCCTGCTCGCCTGGGTCACCGCCTATGCCGAGGCCCGCACCCTGCTGCTGGTCGCCGCCCCGCTCGGCATGGTGGGTCTCGTGGTGTCACGCTACGTCTGGCGGCAGCACCTGCTGCGCCAGCGCCGGCGCGGCGAGGGCGGCCTGACCATCGTCCTGGCGGTCGGCGGGCGCGAGCAGGCCGCACGGCTGATCCGGCTGCTGAACGGCGCGCCGGAGCAGGAGTTCGTCGTGGCCGGCGTCTGCGTCCCGGCGAGCGGCGTCCGGTCCGGCGAGAGGATCAGCGGCGTCCCGGTCCTCGGCGACCTCGACCACGTCGGGCAGACGGCGCACGAGATGGGGGCCGGCGCGGTCGCGGTGTGCAGCTCGCACGAGGTCACCGCCGACGTCGTGCGGCGGCTGGGCTGGGAGCTCGAGCGGTACGGCGTCGACCTGATGCTCACCGCCGAGCTGGCGGACGTCGCGGTCCCGCGGATCACCGTGTCCCCGGCTCCGGGGATGTCGCTGCTGCACGTGGACACCCCCCGGTTCGAAGGCCCCAAGTTCTCCGTGAAACAGGTCATGGACTGGGGCCTGACCGTCCTGCTGACCGTCCTGGTCGCGCCGACCCTGCTGGTCATCACGCTCGCCGTGGCACTGACCAGCCGGGGTCCGGTGTTCTACCTGTCGCACCGTGTGGGCAGGGGCGGACGCATCTTCCCGATGGTCAAGTTCCGCACCATGTACGTCGGCGCCGACCGGGACGCCGTGTCGCTGGCCGCCGCGAACGAGGCAGCAGGCCCGCTGTTCAAGATGCGTGCCGACCCACGGATCACACGGGTCGGGCGCTTCCTGCGCCGGTACTCGCTCGACGAGCTGCCCCAGCTTCTCAACGTCCTGTGCGGGCACATGAGCCTCGTCGGCCCACGTCCGCCGCTGCCCCACGAGGTGGCGGCCTACGAGGAACGGATGCGGCGCAGGCTGCTCGTCAAGCCCGGAATGACGGGCCTGTGGCAGGTCACGGGCCGGTCCGACCTGTCCTGGGAGGAGTCCGTGCGGCTCGACGTCTACTACGCCGAGAACTGGACGCCGTTCCTCGACCTGCTGATCCTGGCCCAGACGGCCCGCGCCGTGGTCTCCGGCCGCGGCGCCTACTGACCGGTCAGCCGCGCACCAGCCGCATCGGCGTGTGCGGGATCCCGTCCTCCAGGAACTCGCTGCCGTCCGGCTCGAACCCGTGCTTGCCGTACCAGCGCGTCAGCGGGGACTGCGCGTCCAGCACGACGTCGCGGTCGTCGCCGGCGTCGTCGATGTACTTCAGCGCCGCACGCATGAGCTCGTCGGAGTGGCCCTTGCCTCGCGCGCCCTTGACCAGGGCCACGCGGCCGATGCGCCAGGCCCCGCCGTCGTCGAGCACGCGGGCTGTGCCGAGCACGCGGGTCCCGCCGTCGGACACGGAGTCGGGCGCCGCCTCGCCGAGGCCGACGACCAGCACGGTCGTCGGCTCGAGGTCGCGCCCGTCCAGGTCGTCGTACGGGCAGTCCTGCTCGACGACGAACACGTCCTGGCGCAGCTTCCAGACCCCATAGGCGATGGCGACATCGAGCTGGGCGAGCGGGGTGGTGATGATCTGCACGGGGTCGATGCTCGCACGTCTTGGCCGCGCGGAACATATCGCCGGCCGTCTTCCTGCCGTCCGGCGGGCACCGCTCAGCCGACCGGCAGGTACCGCTTCCACCAGTCCAGGATCAGCTCGAAGCGCTGCTGACGGTGCCGCGGCCGCCCGGTGCGGGACAGCTCGTGGTTCTCCCCGGGGAAGACCACCAGCTCGGTCTCGACCCCGTGCCGCTTGAGCGTCGAGTAGTAGCGCTCCGCCTGGGACAACGGGCAGCGCAGGTCGAGCTCGGAGTGCATGACCAGCGTGGGGGTACGCACCTGGTCGGCGACGGCCTGCGGCGACTGCGCGGCCACCTGCTCAGGGGTCTCGCCCACGTACTCGAGGCCGAAGAACGATCCGATGTCGCTGGTCCCGAAGAACCCCTCCGGGTCGAGGAAGCCGCGCTCCACGATCGCGCCGGCGAAGCGGTGGTCGTTGGCGATGGCCCACGCCGTGAGATAGCCGCCGTACGAGCCGCCCAGCACGCCCACGCGGGACCCGTCCAGGCGTCCGTCCGCCGCCACCGCGCCGTCCAGGAAGTCCAGGACGTCGGTCAGGTCGACCGTGCCCATCGCCTGGCGGACGGCGCGGCCGTGGGCCTGCCCGTAGCCCGCCGAGCCGCGCGGATTGCAGTACACGACGGCGTACCCGGCGTCGACCAGCACCTGCGTCTCGTCGAACAGCCCGACACCGTAGGACGCGTAGGGTCCGCCGTGGATCATCAGCAGTGTCG
Organism: Promicromonospora umidemergens; assembly: GCF_024171995.1. GTDB lineage: Bacteria > Actinomycetota > Actinomycetes > Actinomycetales > Cellulomonadaceae > Promicromonospora > Promicromonospora umidemergens. The sequence continues at coordinate 305,524 of NZ_JAMTCT010000003.1, forward strand.
GGTGGTTGCCGGTTCCTTCCGGGACGGCGAGCCAACCATGCACCGCGTACCCGTCACGTCCGGTGACGGTCAGCTCCTTCGGGGTCACGACGCCGGCCGCGCGCAGCGGCGCGGAGAAGTCCGTCCGACGGCGCAGCTCGCCACCTGCCGCCAGGTCCACGACACCCAGGTCGCCATAGCTCCCGGCGTCCGCGTACGACACGGCGAGGGTTGCGCCCCCGACCCCGAACTCGGAGACGACGACGTCGCCGCTGGTCAGCTGGGTCGTGACGCCGTCGTCGGCGACCCGGACCACCTGCTGGGTGCCCCGGTCCGCGAGGGCGAGCAGCACGCCGCCGTCCGCCAGGGGAACGGGCTCCCCGCCGACCTCCTGCGTCTCCGGGTCGGTGAGCCGACGCGGCCCCGGGTCGGCCCACGCGGACAGCACGTACAGCGCGGCGTTGCGGGCCACGAAGTCCTTGCCCTCAGGACCGAGGTCCTGCGCGACCACGTACAGCTCGCCGCCCGGACCGAACGCGATCGCCTGCGGGCCCAGCGTGCCGAGGTCGACGTCGGACCCGCCACCGGCCGGCGCGGCGAGCGGCAGCACGCGCACGATGCCGCGCGCCACCTGCCCAGCGCCCTGCTCGCGCTCGGCGATGACCCCGATCGAGCCGCCGTCCGGCGTGAAGGCGATCCCGCTGTGGTCGACGTCGTCGGTGGTCACGCGCCGCGGCTCCGGCACAGCGGGGCGTGGTTCTGCCTCGCCCTGCGCGGTCGGTGCTGGCTGCACCACCGGCTCGGCGGCGACGTCGGGCACGTCGACGACGAACACGTGCTGCGGCCGGTCACGGTGGTAGCCCAGGCCGTTGCGCGTCCAGCTCCACCCGGTGATGCGACGAGGCGCCTCGGCGCCCGCCGCTATGCCCTCGACCGAGCCGTAACGACCCGGCTCGGGCTCACGGCTCAGGAAGGCGAGGCGCTTGCCGTCCGGCGACCAGCGGAAGTCGCTCACGCCCAGCGTGCGGTCCGTGACCTGCACGGCCTCGCCGCCACCGGTCGGGAGCACCCAGAGCTGCGGCGCGGCCTCGGGCTGGGCGCGCAGGAAGGCGACCAGGGCGCCGTCGGGCGAGATGCGCGGGGCCGTGTCGCGGAAGCCACGGGTCAGGCGGCGGGGCGCCCCGCCGGCCTTGCTGGTCGGGCCTGCCGGGTCCGTCGGGTCCGTCGGCACCCGCCAGAGCTGCCCAACGGTGGCGTCGGCGTCGAGGTCGGGGCGGGTCACCGACACGACGGCCCAGGTGCCGTCCGGATGGACGGTGGGCCGCGAGACGGTACGGATCAGCGGAAGGTCGGTGGCCTGCATGACCTGGACATTACCCGCACCCGATCCTGGGGTGGTCGGTAAAACGTCAGGTGGTCGGCACCCCAGGCTGCCGACCACCTGACGTTTTACCGACCACCCGAGGCCGACCTGCTCAGGTGATGAGGAGGCCGACCACCCAGGCGCCCGACGCGATCAGCGCGCCGACGAGCTGCACGCCGATGGTGATCAAGGTGGCCTGGACGGCTGTCTTGGTGGAGGTCCACGCCACCGACACGTCCTTGTTCCGGGCCCACTCCAGCAGGAAGATCGCGCCGACGAAGAAGAGGAACAGGCCGATCACCGGCACCACGAAGAAGCCGATGATGCCGGCGATGCCGCCGACGGCGAGGGTCTGCCAGGGCACCTTGGCCTTGCGCATGTGCTTGCCCGCGATCACCCACTGCGCCACCTCTGCGATGACGATGACGACCGCCGCGACGCTGAACACGACCCACGCCTCGACGCCGCCGGTCATGATCGCCCACACGAGGATGCCGCCCAGCACGAGGACCGCACCCGGCAACACCTGGACGACGATGCCGATCAGGCCAACCAGGACGGCCACACCGACGAGTACTTCTCCGAGAACGCTCACGGCCGCACCCTAGCGGTCGGGCGATCAGTTCCAGAACACCGCGACCAGGATGTTTACCAAGGTGAGGCCGAGCACGGAGCCCTTGAGGCCCGGCGAGACGTCCTCGCCCTTGCGGACGGCGAGCACAGCCAGCACGGCGACGGCGAGCGCGACGACCAGCTTGACGCCGATCTTGGCCATGTCCAGCTCGCCACCGCCGAAGGGCCCGGCCATCTCAGCGATGCCGACCATGATGATGCCAGCGGCGGCGGCACCCATGGCGCCGTGTGAAACACCCTTGTAGAGCGCCTTGGTGCGCAGCGACGCGATCGAACCGCCGAACACGAGCGCCCAGCTCGCGAAGTGCAGGAACACGAAGACGTTGTAGAGGAACTCCATGCCCGGATGCTATATGGCGGGATGGTGCGGAAGGCGCCGGATCGGCGTGGTTCACCTCACCACCCGAACCTGGTGCTGATCTACGCGCCGCCTTGCAGGTCGGCGGTCGCCACCTGCGATCACCCATCGAAATTCGACGCCGTACCTGGATCACGCGACCGTCCACGACCCGAGGACACCGGGAGCAGCAGTAGAACCCGGACCAGCTCGCACCATGCGAACCGCACCATGCGTGTCATAGGCGAAATTCGTGGACCAAGCGCATCCGTTCTTGCTGGCGCGCGGGCGTCCGCTGCGACTCGCCCGCGAGACGGACGGCGCAGGGAACACACGCAGGGAACACACCAAGAGCACCCGGCTTAACGCCGAGGGCTCTTGGTGCGATCTACGACTCGTTCGGGGACGACTTCCCCTCCAGTTCACGTCGCCTCAGGAGGAGTTCGAGAGGAACCCAGACGACTAACGTAATTCCGAGATAGATCAGGATCGCACCAATTGCGTCCGATCTTGCCGAGCCGTCCGTGAATACGTCACTGGCAAGCATCCCCAGAAGGAATGTCCAGATCGGAAGAAAGCGCCAGCTCCAACGAGTCAGGATCACATCGCCCTTCTTAGTAGCACTTCGCCTGAACCAGCAGAGGCGGGATATTGGGGAGCGGGTAGGTGTACCGGAACTCCCAACGCGCACACCTGTCCAACTGGCTGTTGTTGTAGTCCGCGACTGTAACGTAGATCGCCGTGGCGATCACCAGGCCAGCCGGACCCGCCAGGCTGAACAGGGCGATCGCGGTGGCGGCCGACCCGTTGTTGATCGCCTTCGCCGCCGCCTTCGACATGCGGACGTAGATGAACTTGCCGAAGGTGACACCCTTCGTCGATATCTCGCCGTTACCCTCGGCCGGGAGTGGCCCGTACCCGATACCCAGGTTCGGGCTGTTGGCGATCGCGGCCTCAATCTCGGCCTCGGTGAATCCCTGGCGCTCAAGCTCTACGAACGTGATAACGCCCGCCTGCTGCTGCGCCGGGGCCTTTTCTGCCGCCGATGCGACGGTCGCGCCGGTACCGAACAGCGTAGCCGTGACGAGGACGCCGACAATGGCGCGCATGACGCGTGTGTACAAGTTTACTCCCCTTGGTTCGTGACCATTAATGAGCCGTTCTTGGCTCATCGATGACCATGCCAGAGGCGTGCGAAAATTCCATCAAAGTAGGACAAGTGTGATGTTCGTTACATACGGCTGCGGATCCTGCCGAGATCGACCATGGCGCCTCGGAGTGCCCGCCGACTGACTGACCGGAGTGCCGCACGCCGCTGGGTGACCGCCATGCCAGCGGCATCGGCAGGCAGCCGCCCGGCACTGCTGCGGCCCGCCAGGGCGAACATCACCGAACCCCACTAAATCGATGGGGTAACACATAGGCGCTGTCGATGCGAGCGATAGGCATCCACTATGTGGACGTGGCCTTCCGCCCGTCACCAACCGGGGTTAACGTCTTCGCCATGACCAAGGCAGCGCGCATCTTCCTCGTGACCACCCGTCACGCGATGCCCATGTGCGCCATGCCGACCGGTGCCTGCGACTGCTGTCGCAGCTGTCAGCCCTGACGCGCTCCCTCGCCCCTGCAAGGTCAGCGCGCGCCGCCGGCCCGCAGCGCTGAGTCCCTGGTCATCCCGGGAACCGGCTTCCTGTGCCCGCACGACGCGCACAACTCCCCCAGCTCCAGCTCCACGCCCGCGCGCCTCGCACGAACAGGACCCCACACATGGTCAACACTGCCCCTGCCCGGACCGAGACCCCGACCAAGACCGCGAAGCGTCCGGCCCGCCCGAACGGCCAGTGGAAGGTCGACGGCCCCGCACCGCTGAACCACAACGAGGAGTTCAAGGCGGAGTCCGACCCGCTGGAGGTCCGCGACCGCATCGAGCGGATCTACGCCAAGGAAGGTTTCGACTCCATCCCCGGCGACGACCTGCACGGGCGTTTCCGCTGGTGGGGCCTCTACACGCAGCGCAAGCCCGGGATCGACGGCGGTAAGACCGCCACGCTCGAGCCGCACGAGCTCGAGGACAAGTACTTCATGCTGCGCGTCCGGATCGACGGCGGGGCGCTCAGCACCGAGCAGCTGCGGGTCATCGCGGGCATCAGCACCGAGTTCGGCCGCGACTCCGCGGACATCACCGACCGGCAGAACATCCAGCTCCACTGGATCGAGGTCGAGGCGATGCCAGAGATCTGGCGACGCCTCGAAGCCGTGGGGCTGAGCACCACGGAGGCCTGCGGCGACGTACCGCGTGTCATCCTCGGCAGCCCGGTCGCGGGGGTCGCGAAGGACGAGCTCATCGACCCGACGCCGGTGATCGAGGAGATCCAGAAGCGCTTCATCGGGGACCCTGCACTGGCGAACCTCCCCCGCAAGTTCAAGACGGCGATCACCGGCCACCCGAGCCTCGACGTCGTGCACGAGATCAACGACGTCTCGTTCGTCGGCGTCGAGCACCCCGAGCGCGGTATCGGCTACGACGTGTGGGTGGGCGGCGCCCTGGCGACGACGCCGCGCTTCGCGGAGCGCCTCGGTGCGTTCGTCTCGGCCGAGGAGGCGCCGGAGGTCTGGCACGGCGTCGTCAGCATCTTCCGCGACTACGGCTACCGCCGGCTGCGCAACAAGGCCCGCCTGAAGTTCCTGCTCGCCGACTGGGGCGTCGAGAAGTTCCGCGAGGTGCTCGAGACCGAGTACCTGGGCTACCGGATGACCGACGGCGACGCCCCGCCCACACCTGCCGAGCTGGGCCTGGCCGAGCGCGGCGACCACATCGGCGTCCACGAGCAGCACGACGGGCGGTTCTACGTGGGCGCAGCGCCGACCGTCGGCCGGGTCGCCGGCGAGAACCTGGCGCGGCTCGCCGACGTCGCAGAGGCGCACGGCAGCCGCCGGGTCCGGCTGACACCGCTGCAGAAGGTGCTGGTCCTCGGCGTCACGCAGGACCAGGTCGAGCCGCTCATCGCCGACCTGGACGAGCTCGGCCTGCACGCCCGGCCGAGCCTGTTCCGCCGGAACACGATCGCCTGCACGGGCATCGAGTACTGCAAGCTCGCGATCGTGGAGACCAAGGCCACATCGGCCGAGGCGATCACGCAGCTCGAGGAGCGGCTCGGGGACCTCAAGGACCTCAAGCCACTGACCTTGCACGTCAACGGCTGCCCCAACTCCTGCGCGCGCATCCAGACGGCGGACATCGGCCTCAAGGGTCAGCTCGTGATGGACGACGACGGCAACCAGGTGCCCGGCTTCCAGGTGCACCTCGGTGGCGGGCTCGCCTCTGTGGAGCGGGACGACGCCGGGCTCGGCCGCACGGTGCGTGGCCTCAAGGTGACGGCCGACGGGATCGGTGACTACGTGGAGCGCGTGGTGCGCCGGTACGACGCCGACCACGACGGCGCGGAGACGTTCGCACAGTGGGCGCACCGCGCCGACGAGGAGGCCTTGCGATGACCACGGTGGAAGCGGCACCGACCTCCTCTCTCTCGCTCTCCGGGCACGGCGCGGTCGTGAACCCGCGCCTTGCGCGCGTGCGCGCCCGCGCCGCCGCCCGCGAGAGCATCCGTGCCATGCGACCGGCCGCGCGGGCCAAGCGCCGCCGTCGGACCCCCGAGGAGCTGCGCGCCGTGGTGGAGCGCGGGCAGGCCCAGCTGAACGCCTGCGCGGACTCGCCGGAGGCGGACGCGCAGGCGGTCATCGCATGGGCCGTGCGTGAGTTCGGGCCGTACCTGGCGGTGGCCTCCTCGATGCAGGACACCGTGCTGTCGCACCTCGTGGCCGAGCAGTTCCCGTTCGTGGACGTGCTGTTCGGCGACACGGGCTACCACTTCGCCGAGACGCTGGGCACGCGCGGCGCCGTGGAGATCGAGCTCGACGTCAACGTCGTGGACGTGCGCCCCGAGCTGACCGTGGCCGAGCAGGACGCCGCGTACGGGCCAAGGCTGCACGACCGCGACCCCGAGGCCTGCTGCGCCATGCGCAAGGTCGCGCCGATGCAGAAGGCGCTGGAGAACTACGAGGCGTGGGCCACCGGCGTGCGCCGCGAGGAGACCGCCGCACGCGCCAACGCGCCGCTCGTGAGCTGGGACGAGCGCAACGGCGTGGTGAAGATCAACCCGATCGCCGCGTGGACCGACGACCAGGTCGCCGACTACGCCGACCGGCACGGCCTCGTCGTGAACCCGCTGCTCGCCGACGGCTACCCGTCGGTCGGCTGCGAGCCGTGCACCGCGCGGCCGCTGCCGGGCGAGGACGCGCGCTCCGGCCGGTGGGCCGGTCGCGACAAGGACGAGTGCGGTCTTCATGTCTGACATCTATCCGCTCGGGCTGAAGGTCACCGGCCGGCTCGTCGTCGTGGTCGGCGGCGGACCCGTCGCCGCGCGCCGCGTCCGCTCGCTCGTCGAGGCTCGGGCGCGCGTCCGCCTCGTCGCACCGCACTCCGTGCTCGCCGAGTCCGGGATGCCCGTCGCCTCCGAGACTCCCGAGCCCACCGACGGCCCCGGTCCGGCCGAGGTCGAGTGGGTCCGGCGGGACTACCGCGCGGGCGACCTCGACGGGGCGTGGCTCGTGCACACGGCCACGGGTTCGGCCGCGGTCGACCGCCAGGTGTCCGACGACGCCGAGCGCGCCCGGGTCTTCTGCGTCACCGCCGGCGACGCCTCGGTGGGCAGCGCGTGGGTTCCCGCGGTGGCCCGCACCACCCTGACCGACGACGCCGAGGTGACCGTCTCGGTGACCGCCGGCCGCGACCCGCGGCGTGCGCGGGCGGTCCGGGACGCGGTGGCGGCCCAGCTCCAGTCGGGCCGGCTGCCGCTGCGCCGCCACCGGCCCAAGCTGCCGGACGGCGGCCTCGGTCGCGTCTGGCTCGTCGGCGGCGGCCCCGGCGACACGGGCCTCATCACGGCGCGCGGCCGCTCGGTCCTCGCGCAGGCCGACGTCGTGATCGTCGACCGGCTCGGTCCGCGCGCCCTGCTGGACGAGCTCTCCCCCGACGTCGAGATCGTCGACGTCGGCAAGACCAGCGGCAACCACCCGGTACCGCAGCACGAGATCAACGCCCTGCTGATCCAGCACGCCCAGGCGGGGAGCGACGTCGTCCGCCTGAAGGGCGGGGACCCGTACGTGCTGGGCCGCGGCGGCGAGGAGCTCTCGGCCTGCCGGGCGGCGGGCATCGAGGTCGAGGTGGTGCCTGGCGTGACCAGCGCCGTGTCCGTACCCGCGGCGGCCGGCATCCCGGTCACCCACCGCGGCGTCGCGCGCGGCTTCAGCGTCCTGACCGGTCACGACGGCGCCGCCGAGGTGCCCGGCGGCGCCGACCACACGCTCGTGCTGCTCATGGGCGTCACCCGCCTGGCCGACACGGCCGAGGCGCTCGTCACCGCTGACCGCCCCGCCGACACCCCGGCCGCGGTGATCGAGGACGGCTACGGGCCCGGGCAGCGCGTCACCGTCGGCACGCTGGCGACCATCGCGGACCGCGCGGCCGAGGTCGGCGTCAAGCCGCCCGCGGTGATCGTGGTCGGCGCGGTGGTCCGCCTCTCCCCGGCCTGGCCCCACCAAGCTCGTTGAGTGCTGGGTAGCTGTCGGCGCGAAGGCCATCAACCCGACAGCTACCCGGCACTCAACGGATCTCCTGCGGGTGAATTCAGCTCGCCAGTACAGGAAAAGGCCCTGTTCCCCTTTCGCCATAGGTCGAGTTCCGGTATGCATGCAAAGGCCGCCACATTCCCGCGGCCTTCTGCCCTGCCGAAACGCCATCAATGTTGACGGCCTGATCTGGGAGAACGCATGAGAAAACAGACACGACGTGCGCTTCGGTGCACGGTGGCCGCGATGCCTGTCGTCGCGCTCACCGTCGCCGGGCTCGCCGCGACCGGAGGTGCGACGACGGCGTCGGCCACCGACAGCAGTGCGTCCGCCGTCGAGAGGTCCGAGCAGTACATCAACTATGCCGATGTCGCGGCCCAGCCCGAGCTCGACGACGACGTCGAGATCACGCCCGACGGCCGCACCATCGTCCATGAGGCCGAGGGCCAGACGGGCGTCAGCGTCGACGCTTCCGTCCAGGCCGCCTCGGACGAGCTCGACAAGAAGTTCACCGGCGGCAACCCGGCGGCGGCGGAACAGCTGGCCAGGCTCGAGAGCCAGGCCATCCGCACGGGCAAGAGCCCGAAGGAGATCAAGGACTCTCGCTACAAGAGTGCGCCCAGGACCCAGGAGGCTCGCCTCCTGACCATCCTCGTCGAGTTCGAGGAGAACGCCGGCGACGACTTCACCGACCAGATGGTGCCCACCTTCTGGGGCTCGTCGGAATGCATGCCGGGTAACGTCCAGAACGGCCCGCTGCACAACAACATCCCGAATCCTGCCGAGGCCTCGCAGCCCGACAACAACACGATGTGGGTCGAGGACTTCTCGTCGGAGCACTTCGACAAGATGCTCTTCACGGACGAGGGCATCACCGAGCGTGTCCGCCCCGACCTCACCGGGCCTGACGGTCGGCCGGGCATCGACATCTCCGGCTACACCATGAAGAACATGTACGAGGAGATGTCGCGCAACGCCTACACCGTGACCGGCTCGGCGACCCCCTGGGTGAAGGTGCCGCACTCCGAAGCCTGGTACGGCGCGCAGCGCTGCTTCCTCAACGACGAGGGCGAGTGGGAGGCCGGGGCCTACCAGACCATGAACGGGCACCCGGACAACCCCAGCGGTCCCGGGCAGCTCCCGATCGACGCCGTGGCGAAGCTCGCCGAGATGCAGCCTGACTTCCCCTGGGCGGACTACGACATCGAGGACCAGGCCGACCGGGACGGGGACGGCGACGTCAACGAGCCGGACGGTGTGATCGACCACGTGGTGCTCGTCCACGCGGGTGAGGACAAGTCCGGCGGCGGCGGCGAGCAGGGCACGTACGCCATCTGGGCCCACTCGTCGAACGTTCCCGGCGGTGCGCCCATCCCGGGCACCGATCTGAGGCTGTCCAACTACATCGTGCAGCCGGAGGACTCCGGCGTGGGCGTGTTCGCCCACGAGTACGGCCACGACCTCGGCCTGCCCGACCTGTACGACACCGCCAGCGGCGGCGACTCCGACGTGGACTTCTGGGACCTGATGAGCTCGGGGTCGCACGCCGGTCCCATCTTCCAGTCGATGCCCACGCACATGGGGATCTGGGACAAGTGGGTGCTCGGCTGGGTGGACCCCGTCGAGGTGAACCCGGGCGACGACAAGCTGGCCGTCAAGGTCGGCCAGGCCTCCCGCCCGCACCGAGGAACCCAGGACGGCGTCAAGATCAACCTGCCGGACAAGCGCATCGAGCTCGGCGAGCCCCACAGCGGTGAGGCCATGTGGTACACCGGATCGGACCAGAGCTGGGCCGACGTCCGCCTGCACCGCACCCTGGACGTTCCCACCGACGCCACCTTCTCGTTCTGGGCCGACTACATGATCGAGGCCGACTGGGACTACGGCTTCGTCGAGGTCTCCACCGACGGTGGCACCACCTGGGACGAGCAGAAGGTCTTCGACGACGCGGGCGCCGAGGTCACCACACCGGACGGGTATGCCGACCCGAACGGCCGCATGGCCGACTACGGCACCAAGAAGTACGGCCTCACCGGCACCACCGAGGGCTGGGCCCACCTGAACGTGGACCTGTCCGCGTTCGCAGGACAGACCGTCCAGCTGCGTCTGCGCTATGCCAGCGACGCCGCGTTCGAGGACCGTGGCTGGTTCTCCGACGACTTCGAGCTCACGAGCGGGAGCGAGGTCGTGTGGAGCGACGACGTGGAGTCGGGTGCGGCCGGCTGGACCCCCGAGGTCTCGACCTTCACGGACACCACGGGCAACGGCTGGCACATCTACTCGGGCTCGTCCGTCCAGGAGCACTTCTACCTGGTCGAGTGGCGCAACCTCGACGGGTTCGACAAGGGGCTGAAGTACGCGTACGACACCACGTACGCGGCTCCGCAGACCGACGCGTGGAAGGTGGAGAAGCTCGCCTACAACGCGCCGGGCATGCTTGTCTGGTACCGGGACACGACCTTCGGCCGCCAGAACCACGTCCTGAACAACCTCTCCGAGCTGCCGAGCACCGGAGCGAAGGGCGGCCTGCTGCTGGTGGACAGCCACTTCGACCCGCTGCGTCGCGACGACTCGGCGACGCCGGACACGACGGCGCTGAAGAACGTTCCGTCCCGTGCACAGTCCTCGAACGTGGCGTTCGGCCTCCGGCCGACGTACCCGTTCACCGAGTGCATCACGGGTGCGGACACCACCGTGGAGTTCTGCACGGACTTCGAGGCACAGGCGCCGGTGCGCACGTTCACCGACGACGCGGGCTGGTACCCCGGGATCGAGCTCAACAACGGTGGCCTGTTCTACCGCGACAACGACGCATCGACCGTGGTGCCGTCCGTCGACAGCTCGCCCTACACGGTGCGGATGGTCGACGAGCAGGGAGCGCTCCTGCCGGACGAGTTCGGGCAGGACTTCGGCATCGGTGCCATCACCGGCACCGGGAACCCGGCGGACGACGGCGTCGGCTACGGCACCGTGATCCACCTCAAGAAGGCGTTCAAGGGCAACACCTCAGCCCTGATCAAGATCACGCCGCCCCTCTCAGGGCAGTGATCCACACCGCCGGGCAGGCAGCACCGCTGTCCGCACGGCAGTAGCCACAGAAGTAGGCACAGAAGTAGTCACAGGACAGGGCGGGGCCACCAGCCAGGTGGTCCCGCCCTCTGCCATGTCCCGGTGCGGTGCCCATGTTCCGGTGCGGTGGCCGACCCCCTCCGGGAACGCATCAAGCGCTCAACGGATCTCTTCCGCTCGCGCGAGGACGTAGCGGAGCAGGTCGACGTCGGCCGTCGGCACCGCGATGCTCCAGGCCCCGGACCGTGAGGCACCTTCGAGCTGCGCGTACGCCGACCTCTCGAACGCCCCGCGCGTGGGCGGCTGCGTCCCGAACAGCCGGTGCGGTGCCGCACCCAGCACCGACTCCAGCGACTCCACGGACGCGGCGTCCAGCCCGACCCTGAGCGAGACCCGACGGACCTTGCGTTCCATCAGGTATGCGACCACCAGGACGGCGCCGCCGCCCGTGACGGTCGCCAGGTCCTGGGCCGGGGTCGGCCGACGGTCGGCGGCCCGGAAGAGGTCGTCGAGTGCCGTCCTGGAGCCCGCACTGCGCCGCACGGCCGAGGCGACGTGCGATCCGCGTGCACGAGCACCGGCCCACCGGCTCTCGCGGACGCTCAGCACGAGCCACTCGGCCGTCGCGGCGATCGTCAGGGCACCCGCCGCGATCCGCAGGACGAAGTTCATGGGATCCCACGAGTTCGACGCGTTCGCGTAGGTGCTCACCATCCAGATGATGGCGGCGACCACGGCGATCATGAGGCTGACTGGTCGGCTGGTCCGCATGGAGGTCGGTTTCTTCGTCTCGGTCGGTCGGGCCGGCCGTCGCCTGCTCGGTACCAGCAGCGCCATCCCGCCGAGACCCTGCACGACGAGTGCACCCCGCTGGGGGCACAGAGCGTACCAATGCCGACCGCGCGGTCGAACCGACTTCACCTGCCCTACCTGCCGAGTGGTCAGAGGAGGCGGCGCGCCACCGCCCAGCGGGTCAGCTCGTAGCGGGACGACAGCTGCAGCTTGCGCAGCACCGCGCTCACGTGGGTCTCCACGGTCTTGATCGAGATGAACAGCTCGCTCGCGACCTCCCGGTAGGAGTAGCCGCGGGCGATGAGGCGCATGACCTCCTGCTCGCGCTTCGAGAGGCGGTCGAGCTCGTCGTCGGCCACGGCTATGTCGTTCGCGGACGCGCCGAACGCGTCCAGCACGAACCCGGCCAGCCGTGGCGAGAAGACGGCGTCGCCGCCGGCCACCTGCACCACCGCCGACGACAGGTCTGCCGGCGCGATGTTCTTCGTGACGTAGCCGCGAGCACCTGCCCGGATGACGGCGACGACGTCCTCCGCGGCGTCGGACACGGAGAGGGCAAGGAATCGCACGCCATCGGCGAGCAGGTCGGCGCAGCGCTGCACCACCTCGGCGCCGCCGCCGCCGTTGCCGCCGGGCAGGTGCACGTCGAGCAGCACGACGGGCGGACGGAGCTCGTGCACCTGTGCTACGGCGGTGTCGACGTCGGCCGCCTCGCCCACCACGGTCACCCGGTTGTCCAGGGAGGCCCGCACACCGGTGCGGAACAGGTGGTGGTCGTCCACGAGCACCACGGGGACCGGGATGGTCACGGTGCCCTGCGTGCTGCCCGACGGCGTCGCGTGGGTTGTCATCTCGTCGCACCTTCCACAGTGGTGGGTGCAGTGCCGGGGGCCGTCGTGGCCCGCGCTCTGCCGTTCTTCTCGGTCTTCTTCTCGCCGTTCGCGGGCTTGTCCAGCGGCATCCGGAGCCGCACCTCGGTGCCCCAGCCTGGCCGGCTCACGACCTCAGCGGTGCCGCCGCGACGGCGAACCCGGCCGAGGATCGACTCGCGGACGCCGAACCGGTCCTGCGCGATCTCGTCGAGGTCGAACCCGTCCCCGCGGTCGCGGACGAACACCTCGGCCACCGCGTCGGTGACCTCAAGGTATACGGAGACGGGCGGTGCGCCGTGCTTGAAGGCGTTGAGCAGTGCCTCGCGGGCTGCCTGGAGCAGCGCCGACGTGCACTCGGTGGGCCGGGCGTCGCCCACCACGACGGTCTCGACGGTGAGCGGGGCCACGGCGTCCTCGATCTCGGCGACCAGCTCCTTGAGCTCTGCTGCCACCGAGGTGCCGGGTTCCTGCCGGTCGTCGTAGAGCCAGCCGCGCAGCTCGCGCTCCTGGGCGCGGGCCATGCGGGACACCGCCTCGGGGTCGGACGCCTGCGCGCGGATCAGGGCGAGGGTCTGGAGCACGGAGTCGTGCAGGTGGGCGGCAATGTCGGCGCGCTCGGACTCGCGTGCGTGGGCGGCGCGCTCGTCGCCGAGCTGGCGTACCAGCCGGAACCACCACGGCAGCGAGACGAGCGCGATGCCCGCGACCATGGCGACGGACGCGACGGTGGCCTGCATCAGCACGCTCACGGGGGTGTCCTGGCCCACCAGCATCAGGACGCCGAGCATGGTGAGCACGACGCCGCCGGCGAGGCGGAGCAGCGCGGTGCGCGAGCGCAGGCCGGTGCTGGTGCCGTCCACCCACCGGTCCCGCTCGGTGGCGTCGATCTGGCTCCAGGCCAGGGCGACCCCGCCGAGGCCGATGAGGGCGGGCAGCACCCAGGACGCGACCGGGTCCCAACCCGCGCGGAACGCGAGCATCAGCGCCGCGCTCGAGAGCAGGACCACGCCGATCCAGATGTCGCGGACCGCGAGGCGGGACACCGGCCCGGAGAGCCGCACCCGGTCGGCGAGCGATCTCGTCCGTTCCGCGGCGCCCGCGTCGGCGTCGGCGTCGGTCGTCAGTCGGGGGGCGAGCCGCCGGCGGTCGGCGGGCAGGACGTCGTCAGCCACGGTGGGGGCGCCCGCAGGGACGGTGATCCACCAGAAGATGTAGGCCACCAGGCCGGCTCCGGCGAACCAGACGAAGATGAGGAACGCGACCCGGACCAGCCACACGGGCACGCCGAGGTGGGCCGCGAGACCGGCGGCGACACCCGCTACCCAGCGGTCGCTGTATCCCGGTCCCGCCGCGGCGGGCCGGCGGAAGGTGAGTCTCTGGTTCACACCCCGATCGTCACATGCCCAGGGCCCCCTGAACACGCCTGTGCCCGGATCTCAGGGTCGCGCGCAGGCCCAACCAGGGTTGGTTCAGGGCAGGTCCCGATGCCGGATCTGGCGCCGGTCGACCAGCATTGTCACCATGAGCACCGACGAGACGCGTCCAGAGGGCGCCACGAGTGAGCCAGGCGGCTCGGCCGACGCCGGGCCGGCCAGCGCCGGGCCTGTCGGCCCGGACGCCAACCACGCCGGCCCGGCCTTCGAGCCGGCTGCCGATCCTGGGACCGGCCCGACCGGTCCGACGGGCCAGACCGGCCCGACCGCCCCGACGCCCGATCCCGCACCTGTCGCACCCGGGCAGAAGCCCTACCCGGAATCCGGCTTCTTCGCGTCGATCCGTCGCGGCCTGTTCCCGCGCTCCGAGCAGCGCTGGGTGGGCGGCGTCGCCGGCGGCCTGGCCGAGCGGGTCGGCTGGGACCCGCTGCTGGTGCGCGGCCTGCTGATCGTGAGCTTCTTCCTCGGCGGCCTCGGCCTGATCCTGTACGGCGTCGGCTGGGCGCTCCTCCCGGAGCGTGACGGCCGGATCCACCTGCAGGAGGCGGCGCGCGGCAACTTCGACGTGGCGATGCTCGGTTCCGTGGCCGTGTTCCTCATGGGCTTCGCCTGGGGTGGCCCGCTGGGCTGGTGGGACGACTCCGGCTGGGACCTGCTGGGTGCCTTCTTCTGGCTGGCAGTGGTGGGTGGGGTCGTCTACCTGATCGTCCAGGGCGTGCAGCGGCAGCGCGACAACAACGCCGCCCGCCGCACGGGTGCCGTCCCGGGCGTGGCCGGTATGCCCGGCCCGGGTGTCCCGACCCCCGGCGTGCCCACGCCGGGTACGCCGACCGGCACCCCCGCACCCGGCGCGCCCCGCGCCCCGGGCGGCGGCTACCCCACGGCCAGTGGCTTCGAGGCCCCGCAGCGTCCCGGTGAGCCCGGCACCTCTGCCCCGTTCACGCCCGCACCGCCGGTCAGCTACCGCCGGCCCGACGGTCTGGTCTACGCGACCGGCGCAGGTCCTGCCCCGCACCGGCAGAAGCAGGCGCCCTACCGGTCCGCCCCTGTCCCGACCACCCCGCCCCAGCCGGTCTACACCCCGCCTCCGGCCCGTGCCCACCGGGGTCCGGGCGGCACCTTCGTCGGGATCACGGTGGGAGTGATCCTGCTGGCCGGTGCCCTGATCCTGGGCATGGACCGCCTGAACTACGGGGAGCTGCCCGGTGACGCCGAGTCCGTCTCGGCCTGGCTGGGCATCGGGACGGTGGTGCTCGGTGTCGCGATCTTCGTGTCGGCCATGCGTGGCCGTACCAGCGGTCTGCTCGGGTTCTTCGCGATCGTGGCGATGCTGTTCGGTCTCACGTACGTGTCCGTCGCCGGCGCAGCGGGTCCGCGCTGGGTGGACGACGTCGCGACGACCAGCCGAGAGGTCGAAGATCTCGTGAACGCGCCCAGCAACCCGGACGCGGCCACCCTCACGGACGGCACTGTCGTCGTACAGACCCTGCGAGAGGCGGAGAACGGCTTCTACGTCCGCTGGGGTGAGCCCGTCATCGACCTCTCGGAGCTCGACCTGTCCGAGGTCGAGCCGGGCGAGCCCGTGACGGTGCCCATCCAGCTCGGGGCGGGCATGACCGAGGTGATGGTGCCGGAGAACGTGGCGGTCGAAGCGAGCGCCTACGTCGCCGCCGGTGCCGTCGAGTGGAACGTCGACGACCAGAGCCGGTCCGTCAGCGGCGTCGGCTCCGACGCCTACTTCGCGAGCGACGAGGTAGAGGACGAGCGCGCCGTGCTCAGACTCGACATCGAGGCCGGCGCGGGCGAAGTCATCGTGAGCGAGACCAAGTCAGGGAGCACACCATGACCGAGCATCCGAACGACCGCGCGGACCAGAGCGACAACCCCAGTCGGCCCGAGGGCCGGGACACGAGCGAAGCCATGGACAACAAGACCACGCACGATCCGGACACCACCGAGGTGCTGCCGTCCGCGGAGACCCCGCCGACGCAGGAGATCGCCCAGGCCACCCAGCACCTCCCACAGGGTTCCGCGCCCGAGGGAGAGGTGCACCCGGCCTACGGCGTCGCCGCGGCACGGGTACAGGAGCAGGAGGCGGCGTCCGCCACCGTCCAGGACGCTCCCGCGCCCGACGACTCCGACCCGCTCGCCCCGCTGCGTGACCCGGCGCCCGAGGTGACCGCCCCGGCGTCGGGCCCGGGGCCTGACGCGGCTCCGACCCAGGCCCAGCCCGCGCAGCCGACGCAGGCACAGCAGGTGCAGTCAGCTCAGCCGGCGCAGGCAGCTCAGCCGGCGGCCCCTGCTGCCGTGCGGCGCGGACCGCGCGTCGGGACGGCGGTGTGGGGCCTGATCGTGATCGCGGTCGGCCTGGGGATCCTCGCGGTCTCCGTCGGCGTGATGTTCGACCTGGGCGTCGCGCTGATCGCGCTGCTGGGCGCGGCGGGCGTGATCCTCGTCGTCGGTTCGGTGATCTCCAGCCTCCGGCGGCGTTGAACCGTCGCCGCGGCGCGAGGTCGGCAGAAAGTATCGAGGTCGGTCCAGGTCTGGACCGACCTCGATGCTTTCTGCCGACCTCGACGGGGAGTGCCTGGGAGGATGGACAGGTGCGGATCACTCATCTTTCGGACACCTACCTCCCGCTGCTCGGCGGCATCGAGGCCCAGGTGAGCCGCCTCGCTCGCCAGCAGGCGGCGGCCGGGCACGACGTCGAGGTCATCACCACCACCCCGGCGGCTCCCGGCGCGCACGGGGTGAGCACCGCCGTCGAGAAGGGGGTGACCGTGCACCGCATCGCCGCGCGGGTGCCGGGCGGCTGGCCCGTCCACCCGCGTTCCACCGCCCACGTGACCGCGCGCCTGCGGGAGGCGATCACGCGGGGTGAGCGGCCCGACGTCGTGCACCTGCACATGGGGGTGCTCGCCCCCACCGCGCAGGCCGCGCTGCGACCGGTGACCCGGCTGGGGCTGCCCGCCGTGCTGACCGTCCACAGCGTGTGGGGTGGCGCCTGGCGCGTGTTCGCGGCGGCCGACGCAGGGCTCGGCTGGTCGCGCTGGCCCGTGCGGTGGTCAGCGGTGAGCGAGCTGACGGCGGCGCCGCTGCGGCGGCTCCTGACCCCGGACGGGGCGAGCCCGCGGGGCGGCTCGGACGGGGCGGGCCTCGGTGGCGCGACGGTGGCGCCGCGCCCGCGGGACCCGATGGTCGGAGCAGGCCGGGAAGACGTGGCGATCCTGCCCAACGGCCTCGACCTGGACGCCTGGCGGGTGCCGCGTACCGAGCGCGGAGCGCGGCCCGAAGGTTCGGCGGTGCACGTGGTGTCCGCCGCACGGTTCGCGCCACGCAAGAGGATGCTGGCGCTGCTCACCGCTGCCGCCGACGCCGCGGCCCGGCTCCCCGACGGCGCACTCTTCGTGACCCTCGCCGGCGACGGTCCGGAGCGCGCGGCCGCACGGCGGTTCGTCGCGGAGCGCGGGCTGCGCGACGTCGTCTCCCTGCCCGGGCGGCTCACCGCGACAGAGCTCAAGCGGCTGTACGCGCGGGCCGACGTCTTCGCCGCACCGGCCGTGGCCGAGGCCTTCGGTCTCGCCGCGCTCGAGGCGCAGGCCGCTGGACTCACCGTGGTGACCCGCTCGGGTTCGGGCGTGGCCGAGCGGGTGGTCGACGGCGCCACCGGCCTCGTTGTGCCCGACGACGACGCGCTGGCCTCGGCGTTCATCCGGCTCGCGACCGACCCTGCCCTGCTGGACGACCTGCTGGAGCGGGCCGCGACACCACCCGCCGGCGTGGCCTGGCCGGAGGTGCTGGCGGCGACGGAGCAGGCCTACGAGGAGGCGGCGGCCCTGACGTCCGCGGGCCGGGCGTAGCACCTCTCCGGGATGCGGCCGCCTGTCAACGTCTCTCTTTCGAAGCCTAAGTTCCTCGTCTTTGAGGCGGCTGAAAGCGAAGAAACTTAGGCCTCGAAGGGGATCGACGCCGCGCGGCGACCGCTGTTGTGGTGCGCCCAGCAGGGGCCCGCCGATAGCCTCGGGCGGTGAGTCCTTCCGACCCGGTTACCAGCGGTGCGACGACGCCGACCGAGCCCTTCGTCGTCCGCCAGTACGGGCGTGCCCGGGCCGAGGTGCGACCGTACGCGCGGGCCATCGGCATCGCCGCGGTGCCCGCCGCCGGCTGGGCCGTCTGGGCGAGCGGCCCGGGCTGGCTGACGCCGGCATACCTGGTGCTGGCCGTCGTGGGCGCTGCGCTCGCCGTGATCGACGCGCGCACGCACCGGCTGCCGAACGCCCTGGTGTTCCCCCTGACCTGGGCGACGGGGGTCCTGCTCGCACTGGCGGCTCTGGGCACCGGGGCCTGGGGTTCGCTCGGGCGGGCGGCCCTGGGGGCGTGCGCGTTCTTCGCCGTCTACCAGGTGCTCTACCTCATCGCCCCGCGCGGCGGCCTGGGGTACGGCGACGTCAAGCTCGCCCTGAGCCTTGGTGCCCTGCTGACGTGGCACTCCTGGTACATCCTGCTGGTCGGCGTCTTCGCAGCGCACATCATCGCCGGAGCTGTCGCGATCGTTCTGCTGCTCGGACGGCGCGCGGGCTGGAGGACGGGCATCGCCTTCGGCCCCTACATGCTGCTCGGCACCGTGATCGGGCTGACCGGCGCACGCCTCATCGGCTGGTGAGCACCCGTCAGGTGAGCACCCACCGCACAGCACTGCGGCCCCGCCCCGGAAGAGGGGCAGGGCCGCAGGAGGTCACTCCCACTCGATGGTGCCCGGCGGCTTGCTCGTCACGTCGAGCACCACGCGGTTGACCTCACGGACCTCGTTGGTGATGCGCGTCGAGATGGTCGACAGCACGTCGTACGGCATGCGGGTCCAGTCCGCCGTCATCGCGTCCTCGGACGAGACCGGGCGCAGCACGATCGGGTGCCCGTACGTGCGGCCGTCGCCCTGGACGCCCACCGAGCGGACGTCGGCGAGCAGCACCACGGGGCACTGCCAGATCTCGTGGTCCAGGCCGGCCTTGGTCAGCTCCTCGCGGGCGATGGCATCGGCGCGGCGCAGGATCTCCAGACGCTCGGCGGTGATCTCGCCGACGATCCGGATGCCCAGTCCCGGCCCGGGGAACGGCTGGCGCGAGACGATCTCCTCGGGCACGCCCAGCTCGCGGCCCACCGCGCGGACCTCGTCCTTGAACAGGGTGCGCAGGGGCTCCACCAGGGAGAAGTCGAGGTCGTCGGGCAGGCCGCCCACGTTGTGGTGGCTCTTGATGTTGGCAGCGCCCTCGCCGCCGCCGGACTCGACGACGTCCGGGTACAGCGTGCCCTGCACCAGGAACTTGACTTCCTCGCCGTGCTCGCCGGCTTCTTCGATGATCTCGCGCTGCGCGTCCTCGAAGACGCGGATGAACTCGCGGCCGATGATCTTGCGCTTGGTCTCCGGGTCGCTCACGCCCGCGAGCGCCGTCAGGAAGCGCTCCTTCTCGTCGCGAATGATCAGCTTGACGCCGGTCGAGGCGACGAAGTCGTTCTCGATCTGCTCGACCTCGCCGGCCCGCATGAGTCCGTGGTCGACGTGGACGCAGGTGAGCTGGTCGCCGACGGCCCGCTGCACGAGCGCGGCGGCCACCGCGGAGTCGACGCCGCCGGACAGCGCGCAGATGACGCGGGAGCTGCCGATCTGCGCCTTGATAGCGGCGACCTGGTCGGCGATGACGTTGTCGGGGGTCCAGTCGGGTGCGAGGCCGGCGCCCTCGTAGAGGAAGTGCTCGAGCACCTGCTGGCCGTGCGCGGAGTGCCGCACCTCGGGGTGCCACTGCACGCCGAACAGCCGGCGGTGGGTGTCCTCGAACGCGGCGACGGGCGAGCCGTCCGACGTCGCGAGCACCTCGAACCCGACCGGCGCCTTGTGCACGGCGTCGCCGTGGCTCATCCACGCGGTCTGGTGCTCTGGGGTGTCGGCGAGCAGCATGCCGGAGGCGCACACCTCGACCTCCGTGCCGCCGTACTCGCTCAGCCCGGTCTGCGCGACCTCGCCGCCCAGCGCCTGCGCCATGGCCTGGAACCCGTAGCAGATGCCCAGGACCGGGACGCCGGCCTCGAACAGCTTCGGGTCCACGAACGGGGCGCCCGTCGCGTACACGGAGGAGGGGCCGCCGGACAGGATGATGGCCGCGGGGTCCTTGGCGAGCATCTGCTCGACCGTGAACGTGTGCGGCACGATCTCCGAGTACACCTTCGCCTCGCGCACCCTGCGCGCGATCAGCTGGGCGTACTGCGCGCCGAAGTCGACGACGATGACCGGTCGGGGGGTCTGGGGCTGGCTGTCAGGGGCAGTGGACGACACCCGGCAAGTCTATGGGGCCGACGGCGGCGGGGCGCTCCACGTCCGTGTAACTTCGCGCACCCCGCGGTCGGCCCGACGGCGGTGCCGGCTCACCACTCGGCTCACCACTCGGCGAACGAGCCGTCGTCGTGCCGCCAGACCGGGTTGCGCCAGCGGTGCCCTTCGGCAGCGCGCTCACGCACGTACTCCTCGTCGACCTCGATCCCGAGGCCTGGTCCCTGCGGGATCGCGACGGAGCCCTCGGAGTAGGCGAAGACTGTCGGGTCCACGATGTAGTCGAGCAGGTCGTTCGAGGTGTTGTAGTGGATGCCGAGGCTCTGCTCCTGGATCACGGCGTTGTAGGCGACGGCGTCGAGCTGCAGGCACGCGGCCAGCGCGACGGGGCCGAGCGGGCAGTGCGGCGCGACGGCGATGTCGTAGGCCTCGGCCATCGCCGCGATCTTGCGGACCTCCGTGATGCCGCCCGCGTGGGAGAGGTCGGGCTGGATGATGTCGACGACGCCGGAGGTGATGACGTCCTTGAAGTCCCACCGGGAGTAGAGCCGCTCGCCCAGTGCGATCGGGGTGGCCGAGTTGCGCAGCACGTCGGCGATGCCGTCGACGTGCTCGGACAGCACGGGCTCCTCGACGAACATGAGGTGGTAGGGCGCCAGCGCGTCGAGGAGCACGCGGGCCATGGGGCGGTGCACGCGGCCGTGGAAGTCCACGCCGATGCCGATGTTCGGTCCGACGGCCTCCCGCACCGCGGCAACGTTGGCGACCACCTTCTCGATCTTGTCGCGCGAGTCGACGTACTGCAGCTCCTCGGGGCCGTTCATCTTGACCGCGGAGAAGCCCCGCTCGACGGCGTCCTTCGCCTGCGCGGCGGTCTCGGCCGGGCGGTCGCCGCCGATCCACGAGTAGACCTTGATGCGGTCGCGCACCTGACCGCCGAGGAGCTCGTGGACCGGCACCCCGAGCGCCCTGCCCTTGATGTCCCAGAGCGCCTGATCGATACCGGCGAGCGCGCTCATGTGGATGCCGCCGCCGCGGTAGAACCCGGCGCGGTACAGGACCGTCCAGTGGTCCTCGATCCGGCGGGGGTCCTTGCCGATCAGGTAGTCGGACAGCTCCTCGACGGCCGCCGCGACGCTGGCCGCCCGGCCCTCGAGGACCGGCTCGCCCCAGCCGACGATCCCCGTGTCGGTCTCGATCTTGAGGAAGAGCCACCGCGGTGGCAGGGCGAAGGTCGTCATCGAGGTGATCTTCACGGCGTGCTCCTGACGTCGGTGTGCCAGATGCGGACGAGCTCGGCCGCTCTGGCACCGACCACCTCCGGCCTGTCGCCCGGGCGGTAGAGCGACGTGCCGACCCCTGCGCCGGCCGCCCCCGCGCCGGCCCAGTCCGCCAGGTTGCTGGCGTCGACACCGCCGACGGGGACGAGCTCCGTCCCTGGTGGCAGCACGCTGGCCCACGCCCGCATGCCGTCGGTGCCGATGGCCGTGCTCGGGAAGAGCTTGATCGCGCGCGCACCCGCGTCCAGGGCCGTGAACGCCTCGGTCGGCGTCGCCGCCCCTGGGTAGCTCGCCAGGCCGAGCCGCACGGTCTCCGCGACGACGTCGGCCCGGGTGTTCGGCGACACGATGAGCGAGGCCCCTGCGTCGGCGGCCCGGCGGACGCCGTCCGGGGTGAGGACGGTGCCCGCCCCCATGCGGCGTCCGGGCGGCCCTGCCGCGCGGATCCGCCGGATGGACTCCAGCGGGTCCGGGGAGTTGTAGGGCACCTCGACGGCGTCGAAGCCGGCGTCGAAGATCGCCTGCGCCACGTCGACGGCGTCGGCGGGTGTGACCCCGCGCAAGATGGCCACGAGGCCGGTGGGCTGGGAGGTCATGCGAGCTGCTCCTCGGTGGTCGCTGTGGCCGCGGTGGTCGCGGTGGTCCGCGGAGCGGCTGAGCCGGGCACGGCCGGCGCCAGACCGGCGTCGAGGGCGACGCGCCACAGCCCGTGGGCGGCGGCGTCCTCCCCGACCGTTCGGACCGCCGCGCCGCCGCGCTCCAGCGCGAAGCGGTAGCGGCGCGCGGTCGCCGGCGGCCCGCACAGCGCGACGACGGCGGCCGGGGTGCCGCGCAGCGCGTGCCGCACCTCGGCGCCGACGAGCAGGCCGGAGACGTAGTCGGCCACCTCGGTGGGATCGAGCCGGCCGGCGAGGACGAGGGGCCGCGCCGTGAAGAGCAGGGCGGGCAGGCCACGTTCGTCCCCCTGGGCGGCCTCCGTCTCGAGCCCCCGCCCGAAAGCCGCCGAGACCTCGGTGCCCGGCTCCCCTGTCGCGAGCCGCGCAATGATGCTGTCCCGCATCAGCAGGCCGTAGAGCTCGCCGGTCATCGCGGTGGTGAAGCCCGTGACCCGGCTGCCGTCGAGGCGCACCCACTTGGAGTGCGTGCCCGGCAGCACCACCGTCTCTGGCCGGTCGGCCAGCACGGAGAGCGCCCCGGCGAGCTGGACCTCCTCGCCGCGCATGACGTCCGGGTCCGCTCCCGTGGCCCGCAGCCCGGGTACGAGGTGGACGACGGAGTCGCCGGCGGGCACGACGGTCAGCCGCTCGGCGAGGCCGCCGAGGTCCGCCGGGACATCGAGGTACCCGGCCTCGGCCCAGCCGTGGTTGGAGCCGGCCATGCCTGCGCACAGCACCGGCACGCCAGGGTGCTCGTCGAGCCACCGGCGGCACAGTCGCGTGAAGGTCCGCTCGAACGCGATAGCTCGTTCGCGGGCCGAGTCGCCGCGCTCCGAGACCGTGAGAGCGCCGTCGTCCGTGCGGACCTGGCCGAGGACCGAGCCGGTGCCGCTCAGGAGCCAGGCCCGAAACGTCGTGGTGCCCCAGTCGAGGGCCACGAGCGCGGCATCGCGCTCCGGTGCGTCGTCAGCCATGCCCCGGACGATAGGAGCGCCTTCCCGACTATCCGAACCGCATCCCTATTATCGGGATAGCCTGGCGTGATGGCCGACCCCTCCGATGCGGTGCAGGCCACCTCCGCCGCGCAGGCCGACGCCGGGATCGTCGCCGGCCCCCCTGGCACGCAGACGCTCGCCAGGGGCATCGCTGTCGTCAATGCCGTGGCCAGGGGCAGGACCCGCCTGCGCGACATCGCGGAGGAGACCGGCGTCGGGCGCAGCACCACCCACCGCCTGCTCCAGCTGCTCCTCGCCACCGGCTACCTGCGCCAGCTCGACGACGGCGCGTACGCGCTCGGACCGGCCCTGATCGAGCTCGGCTACCAGGCGCTGCAGGAGAACCCGGTGACCGCCATCGCCGCTCCGGTGCTGCGCGCGCTCGCCGAGCGTGTGCACGACACGGTCCACCTCGCCATCGAGGACCGCGGCAAGGTGCTCTACCTCGACAAGATCCCGGGGACCCGCGGGGCAGTGATGCGCTCGCAGATCGGGCACCGCATGCCGCTGACCCGGACGGGGATCGGCAAGGCGCTGCTCCTGGACGGTCCGGGGCGCTGGAGCGAACGGTTCCTTGCCGAGCGGCCGGTGACGGCCGGGCACGGCCTCGCGCAGGACGTCCTGACCGTCGACGCGTTCGTCCAGGTCATGGAGATCTCGGCGGCCCGAGGTGTCGCGTTCGACCTGGAGGAGAACGAGCCGGGCATCCTCTGTGTCGCCGCACCGGTCCGCGACCCCTCCGGCTCGATCGTCGCGGCCATCAGCGTCACGGCGACCCGGCCCTACATGCCGCCCGAGCGGCTCGAGACGCTCGCACCCGTCGTGCGCGACGCCGCAGCCCGGATCTCGGCTGGACTGGGCTGGCGGGCACCCGGCGGGTAGCGCTCAGCCGGCGGTGCCCGTGTAGCTGACCTCGACGCGCCGGTTCTTGGCGCGGCCTGCCGGATTGTCCTTGCCGTCCGCCTCGTTCTCCGCGATCGGCTGCCGTTCACCATGTCCCTTGACCGTGAGCCGCAGGTCCGGCCGGGCGTCGCGGAGGACGTCGGCGACCGCCTGCGCCCGGCGCTTCGAGAGCTGGTCGTTGAAGGAGTCGTCCCCGATCGAGTCGGTATGGCCGTCGACGGCCACCTTCGCGTCCTGCGGAACCTCGTCGAGCAGGTCGCGGACCGCCGCGCCGGCGCTCTTCGTGACCCGGTGCTCGCCGAACTGGAAGAGCAGGTCTGACGTCAGGCGGACGGTGGTCTCCTCGCCCTCCTCGACCACTTCCTCCAGCGGGGTGATGGAGTCGTCGGGCCGCAGGTCCCAGGTGGCGTCCTCGGCCAGCAGGTCCCACCGGGCGTCGTCCGTCCGCAGGTCGAAGGTGGCGTCCGCGCGCATCGTGTCGGTGACCGGCACCGACTCGAGCCGCTCGAGATCCGCCTGCTGCTGCTCGGCGAGCTCCGCCATGAGCGTCGGGTCCGGAGACGGGGACGGCGACGCGGAGCTGTCCGCCCCGACCACACCACCGAGGGCGAGCACCGCCGCCAGCGCCCCGGCCGCCAGGCTCACGACCCGCCGTCCAGGTAGGTCACCTCGGCCTGGGTGAAACCGGCCAGGCCCTCGATCGGGATCACGTCGACGGACTTGGGCTTGCCCTCGGGAGCGGGCAGGGATGCCCAGCCCTCGACCGTGCCGTGGTTCGGGAACTTGGTGAAGACCTCGTCGCGCGCAGAGGTGAGCATCGAGGCCTTGCACCGGACAGCGTCCACGCCGCCGGCCTTCCACGAGCCATCCGTGCAGAACGGCCGGTAGACCTTCAGGTTGGTCGCGTCGATCACGCTGGCCGCTGTCCCCAGACCCATGTCGTAGTACGAGACGGCGGCGTCCGGCTCGGCGTCCTCGCTGTCCCAGCGCGTGGCCCACCGGACCGTCATCGTCTGTTCGGACACGTCGACGGACCGCAGCGTGAGCGTCAGCGTGCCGCCCGCACCAGAGTCGCCCGGGATGTCCGACGTCGTCTCGGCCATCGATCCGGTCACCGTCCGAGCAGAACCCGTTTCCTCGACAGGAGCGGCCGCCTCGCCGCCCGCCGCGACGCCGTCCTCCGCCGACCCGCTTCCGGCCGGCTCGTCCCCGGGTGCGCCGGTGCAGGCGCTCAGCGCGAGCATCCCCGTCACCAGCAGTGCGACAACCCGACCCGACGTTCGCCTCATGCTTCTCCTTCTCGTGGACGTCGATCTCATCGAGATCGACCGAGGTGAACGTTCCACATCTCCAGGCCCCACGCACCGATATTTCGGGGGCACCTCTGCCCCTGGACACCCTGAGCTATTCGTGCTGCCAGCTGCGCCAGAGCCCGGCGCCCAGCCGAGACATCGTCCAAGCCTCGTGTTAATCTCGGAGCAGCCTCCCCCCAAGGGGTGCGAGGAAGTGAAGCCGGGACCCCCTGATGGACGTCAGGAGCCCGGCATCGCGTTTTTCTAGAGAATTTCGACGTCGATCTCGCGTATCGCTGTTCCGAGGATCAGCCGTAGCGCGTCCACGCCACCAGACCGAGCGGCATTGACGATGCCTGCGACGGCGTCCGGAACCCACAGCATCGGTTCCTCATGGGGCAGAGCGAAGGCGACGCGGAGCGCAGCCGAGATCACGGTCTTGCTATAGAGGGCCGCCGCCATCGTCTTGTCCTTCTTGTTCAACGCTGCATGGCGCGACTCAAGATGGACCGCCGTCACTCCGATCTGGTCAAGCTCAAAGAGCAAGCGCTCCATACACTGGCGTCTCGCGCGCTCCTGCCGCTTGGAATCCAGGGGCATCCCCACCACAACGATGCTCCATGCATCCAGCTCGGCGATGAGCGCTGCGATCTTCTCCTGACGAGCCTCGCTCTCATGACGCCAGTGGAGCCTCTTCGCCTTCCCGGAGCGCAAGGCGCGGAGACTGTCGCGAGTCTCCTCGCATGCCCCCGGGTCGGCCACGACCGCGGCCATGAAGTACATCCCTGTCCCAGAGTCGGACGGGCCGCGCATCGACTCGTCCACCCAGGCGTGCAGAGCGAAGTCGCCTGCGTCAGATGCTCCCCGGTTCACTGGACGATAATCCCCTGGTAAACGCCCTCATACCAGTCCAGTCGCTATTGCATATACGCAACAGCCAGCTTTGACCGACAGGCTCGTCCACGGCACCCAAGGCGGGCACCTATTACTGCCGGATCGGCTATTCGTGCTGCCAGCTGCGCCAGAGCTTCGCGTACTCGCCACCGGCCGCGACCAGCTCGTCGTGCGGGCCGATCTCGGTGATGCGGCCGCCGTCGAGCACCGCCACCCGGTCGGCGTCGTGCGCCGTGTGCAGGCGGTGCGCGATGGCCACCACCGTGCGCCCGTCGAGCACCGCGCTGAGCGAGCGCTCCAGGTGCCGGGCCGCTCGCGGGTCCAGCAGCGACGTCGCCTCGTCGAGGACGAGCGTGTGCGGGTCGAGCAGCACCAGCCGCGCGAGGGCCACCTGCTGCGCCTGCGCCGGAGTGAGCTTGTAGCCGCCCGAGCCGACCTCCGTGGCCAGGCCGTCGTCGAGCGCCTCGACCCAGCCGTGCGCGTCCACGGCCCGCAGCGCGTCCATCAGCTCGTCGTCGCTCGCTTCGATCCTGGCGAGCCGCAGGTTCTCCGCCAACGATCCCACGAACACGTGGTGCTCCTGGGTCACGAGCGCCACGTGCTTGCGCAGGTCTTCCAGCGGCAGGTCGACCAGCGGCACGCCACCCACCAACACCTCGCCCCCGGTGGGCGGGTGGATGCCGGCCAGCATGCGGCCGAGGGTCGACTTGCCGGATCCCGACGGACCGACGATCGCCAGTCGCTCGCCCACCCTGAGGTCGAGGTCGATGCCGTGCAGCACGTCGGTGCCCGCCCGGTAGGCATAACGGACGTCGGTGCCGCGCACCTCTTCGTCAGCGGGCACGGCGTCGCTCGCCGTGCGGTCCATCGGCACCAGCCGGACGCCGATGATGCGGGACAACGACGTCGCGGCCACCTGGATCTCGTCCAGCCAGAAGATGAGCTCCCAGACGGGGCCCTGCAGCTGGTACGTGTACATGACGATCATGGCGACCATGCCGATGGTCACGGTGCCCTCGGAGGCCAGGAACCCGCCCCAGACGAGTACCGAGATCGGCGCGAGGATGAAGGCGAAGTCCACTCCGGGGAACAGCACCGTCCGCAGGTTGAGCGTCCCGACCTCCGCCTCGAACGCCTCGTGCAGGTCGTCGTCGCCGCGCGTCGTGCGACGACGGCCGATCTTGAGCGCGTCGATCGTGCGCGCGCCCTCTACCGACTCGGTGACGGTGCCGTCGAGCCGGGCGTAGGCGGCGGACTCGCGCTGGTAGGCGGGGGTGGCTCGCTTCAGGTACCAGCGCGCGACCGCGACGAGCACCGGCACGCCCACGAACATCCCGAGCGCCACCAGCGGCGACACGACCAGGCTGAACGCGATCGTCAGCACGAGCGTCACTACCGCGATAACCAGCCGTGGCACGCCGAAGCGCACGGCGTTCTGGATGCGGTTGACGTCGCGGGTCGTGCGGGCGATCAGGTCACCGGTGCCCGCGGTCTCCACCGTCGACAGCGGCAGGGACGTGACCGTCTCGACGAACTCCTCGCGCATGTCCGCGAACACCGTCTCGCCGAACACCATGGCGCGCCGCTGCGCGAACCGCGTGATCAGGGCCTGCAGCACCACCGCGGCGACCGCGACGAGCACCAGGTTCCGCGCCACCTCCAGCGTGGTGCCCGCCGTGACGGCGTCGACGAGCCGGCCGAGCACGAACGGTCCCGCCAGGCCGGCCGTCGCGGCGACCGTGTTGGCCACCGTGATGACGACCAGGGGCGCCCGGTGCCGCCCGAGCATCTTTCGCGTGTACTGCCACGTGTCGGCCGCGTCGGCGATCGGCAGGATCTTTCCCGTGCTCATGCCTTGCCTCCCTCCGGGGTGTTGGTCGCGCTCAGCAGCTCGTCGAGCTCTGCGTCCAGGTCCTCGTCCAGCGAACGGCCGACCACCCGCCGGTAGCGAGCGGCCTCGCGGCCGCCCTCTGCGGTGGTGGGCAGGTCCAGGAGCTCGCGATGCGTCCCGTGCGCGACGACGCGCCCGCTGTCCAGGAAGATCACGTCGTCCACGTGGTCGAGCACCAGCGGGCTCGCGGTGACGATCAGAGTCGTCCGGCCGCGGCGCCACCCGGTGAGCCGCTGGGCGATACGTGCCTCGGTGTGGGCGTCGACCGCCGAGGTCGGTTCGACCAGCACCAGGATCTCCGGATCGGTGAGCAGCGCGCGGGCCAGCGCCACCCGCTGCCGCTGCCCCCCGGACAGCGAGCGGCCCTTCTCGGGGATCTCGCCCTCGATGCCGTCGGGCAAGGAGTCCAGCACGTCGTGCGCGTCAGCGATGTGCATGGCCCGCAGCAGCGCCTCCCGGTTCGCGGAGTCGCGGACGTCGAGCTCGCCCGCGAGGCGGCCGGAGAACAACGACGGCGTCGCGTGCGCGACGACTATGCGGTCCCGCAGCTCGCGCTTGTCGAGGTCGACCAGCCGGACACCGCCGAGCGTGACCGGGGTGCCTGCCTCTGCCTCGTCGTCGAACCGGCCCATCCGGACCGCGACCTGCGCCGACTCGTCCGGGTCCGCGCTGACCAGGGCGACGACCCGCCCCGGCTGGAGCGTGACGCCGGTCGTCTCGTCGATCAGGGGCACGTCGGCCGGCGGCATGGCCGCGGTCGGCTGCTCTGCGCCCGTGGCCGGCACGACCTGCAGCACCTTGACCACCTTGCCTGCCGCGACGTGCGCCTTGGTCGCGACGTTGACCGACTGCACCAGGAGGTGCACCGGCCACGAGAGGAATGCTGCGTACCCGTAGAACGAGACGAGCTGACCCGTCGTGATACGCCCGGCGATGGCCTCCACCGCGCCGAGGTACACGACCAGCGCGATGAACAGCCCTGGCAGCAGGATCTGCAGCGCGTCCAGCACCGACTGGGTGCCCGCCACCTCGACGCCGGCCTCGCGCACCTTCTGCGACTGCGTCCGGTACCGGCCGGTGAACACCTTCTCGCCCCCGATCCCGCGCAGGATCCGCAGCCCCGAGACGGTGTCCGCGCCGAGGGTGGTGAGCCTGCCCTGGGCGTCGCGCTGGTGCTTCTGCCGCTTCTGCAGCGGCTTGACCAGCAGCGCCAGGATCGCGGCCACGACAGGGAGGCCGAGCGCGATGACGACGCCCAGCGTGACCGACTGCGAGAGCATGAGCACCACCACGATGCCGTAGGTGGCGATGCTGCCGATGGTCTGCCCCGCGATGGCGAAGACCTCGCCGATGCGCATCGTGTCGTTCGCCACCGACGACACCACCTCGCCGGTCGGCAGCTCCTTGGTGATGTTGTGCCCCGAGCGGGACACGGTGCGCGTCACGAGCTGGGACGTACGGAACGCCGCGTGCATCCATGCCGTGATGTCCCACCGGTGCCCGATCGCGTTCGAGGCGATCCAGACCAGCCCGACGCCCAGCATGATGCCCGCCCAGGTCCAGGTGGTGCGGCTGAGCCCTGACGCGCTCGCGCTGTCGATGATCCGGCCGAGCAGGAACGGCTGGAAGGCGCTGCACGTGAAACCGAGCACACCGAACGCCACCGCCACGAGCACCACACGCGCCTGTTCGCGGGCGAGCCACAGGAGCAGGGTGATCGGACCGCGCAGCGGCGGGGTGCCGGGATCAGCGAATGGAAGGGAGCGCACGATCTACACGGTACGGAGCACCACTGACATTGATCCACGCTTTATCCCGGCGGCAGATCGCACGCCGGAGAAGGCATATCCTCGATGACTGTGAGTACCCCTCAGACTGCTCCCGAGATCTCCGCCGAGGCAGCCGCCACCGCGATCCGCAAGGCCCGCGGCGCGATGGCCCGCTACCGCTTCATGGCGCTCGTCACCGGTGTCATGCTGCTGATCCTCTGCGTCGAGCTGGGCATCAAGTACGGCGCGGGCGCACTGACCGACGTCGACGGAGTCATGCCGTTCATCGCGTGGGTGCCGTTCGCGCACGGCTGGATCTACGTGGCATACCTGGTCACCGTCGCCGACCTGTGGTCGAAGATGCGCTGGGGCTTCGGCCGCCTGATCACGATGGTGATCGCCGGC
The DNA here is from genome assembly GCF_024171995.1 of Promicromonospora umidemergens. Classification (GTDB taxonomy): domain Bacteria; phylum Actinomycetota; class Actinomycetes; order Actinomycetales; family Cellulomonadaceae; genus Promicromonospora; species Promicromonospora umidemergens. The sequence continues at coordinate 336,037 of NZ_JAMTCT010000003.1, forward strand.
GTGGTCCCGGTGATGTCGTTCGTGCTGGAGAAGAAGATCCACGCCGAGGCCGAGGCGAAGCTCGCCGCACTGGAGACGCGCTACCTGGGCTGACGCCTCTGCGCGTCCAGCTCGGCCCGCAGACGGGCGCCCAGCATCCCGACGATCTCGGTGCCCGGCTCGTCGTCGTCGGGCAGCATCTCGACGAACGCCGTGGCGATGAGGTCGTCGACGGCTTCGTCCGTCCCGAGCTCGGCCTCGAGGAGGTCGAGCACGGCCCGTACCTCCGCCGCGGGATCCGGGTCCACCGAGGTGAACAGGCGGACCACGGTGGACCGCTCGTCCTCGGTCCAGTCGTCGTCGATCTCGAGGGACGCCCCGTCGGTGAGCAGCGCGATCTCGCGCTCCGCGACGTCGCCGAGGAACGGGTGGGCCAGCACCTCGTCGTGGTATCCGTAGCGCTCGACGTCCGCGAGGGGCCGTAGCGCGGGCACCGCCTGGAGCAGCCGGTCCAGGAACGCGGCGACCGTCGGCTCGTTGCGGTGGTCACGGTCCTGGTCGAGCGCGGCGCGCACCCGCGGGCCCAGCACGTCGGCGAGATCCCCGCCCGGCTCGCCGGGAGACGGGACATGGATCAGGTAGGCGCTGATGACGTCCTCACCGACGAGCGGTGGTCCGGCCTCCAGCTCGGCGCCCAGCGCCCGCATCGCGTCCCGAGCGGCCGGGTCGCCGGCCCGTACCCGGACCATGAGCTCCGCGGAGACCAGCTCCATCACGAACCCGTCGGTCATCAGGTCGGCGTCGAGGCCGGCGTCGAGCCCTGCCCTGACCTCACCCGTGGCGACCTCCCCCGCGAGCGGCACTGCGCGGACCAGGTGCTCCCACCAGGCGGATCCGGTCCATGGTCCGGTGTCAGTCATCCTCGTCCTCTCGGTTCACCGCTCGTCGCAGACCGCTGATCAGCAGGTGCGCCTACCGTCCACCTATCCTTGCGCATCCCCTGGGCGTCCCGGCCGGAGGCGTGCCGCACCTGGTTCAATGCAGACGTGACCGCTCATGCCTTCGACGCCCTCACCGCTGACCGCCTCCGCGACAACGGCAGCCTCAAGTGGACCGCTTTCCCCGGCACCATCGGGGCCTGGGTCGCCGAGATGGACTTCCCGCTCGCGCCCCCGATCGCCACCGCGCTGCACGACGCCGTGGACCGCGGACTGCTCGGCTATCTCCCGCCGACCCTCGTGACCGGCATGGTCGAGGCGTACGTGTCGTTCGCCGCCGACCGGTACTCGTGGAAGGTGGACCCGGACCGGGTGCGTCCCGTGTCCGACGTGCTGACCGCGCTCGAGCAGACCATCACGCACTTCTCGCGCCCCGGTTCGCCGGTCATCCTGCCGACCCCCGCCTACATGCCGTTCCTCACGCTGCCCGGCGGGCTCGGCCGCGAGGTCATCCAGGTCCCGATGCTGCGCGACACCGACGGCCGGTACACCTACGACCTCGACGCGCTCGACGCCGCGTACCGCGCGGGCGGCCACCTGCTGGTGCTCTGCAACCCGCACAACCCGATCGGCCGGGTGCTGGAGCCCGACGAGATGCTGGCCGTCGCCGAGGTGGTGGACCGCCATGGCGGTCGGGTGTTCTCCGACGAGATCCACGCGCCGCTCGTCTACCCGGGGCACCGGCACGTCCCGTACGCGTCCCTGAACGAGACGACGGCGGGCCACACCCTCACCGCCACCTCCGCCTCGAAGGCGTGGAACCTGCCGGGTCTCAAGTGCGCGCAGATCGTCCTGTCCAACGACGCGGACGTGCAGCTCTGGAACCAGGTGGGCCGGCGCGTCGAGGGCGGGGCGTCGACGCCGGGCGTCCTGGCGAACCGGGTCGCGTACACCGAGGGCCGGGACTGGCTCGACGACACTGTCGCCTACCTGCACGGCAACCTCACCCGGCTCGGCGAGCTGCTCGACGGGAGCGGGATCGGGTATCGCGCACCGGAGGGAACCTATCTGGCCTGGCTGGACTGCCGAGGCCTGGACCTCCCCGACGGGGCCACCGGTGTCGCGGACCACTTCCGGGAGCACGCGGGCGTCGCCCTGACCGACGGCGGCCTGTGCGGCGAGGAGGGCCACGGTTTCGTACGGTTCAACGCCGCGATGCCGCGGCCGGTCCTGGAGCAGGCGGTCGGTCAGATCTTGGACGCTGTCCGGGCATAGATGCGCTGGTGTGCGCAAAGGGCTACGATTGCGCACATGACCGCCATCGCCGCACGAGAACTTCGCAACCACACTGCAGAGATTCTTCGTCGTGTCGCGGACGGAGACCATGTCACCATCACACAGCACGGGACCCCGGTCGCGGAGATCGGGCCGGTGCGCAACGCACGAGCCAGATCGCTGCGCCGCGCCGAGCTCGTCCAGATCTTGAGCTCGGCCCAGGCGGACGCCGGTCTGCGTCAGGATCTCGACGAGCTCGCGGGCGACAGCACGGACGACCTCGGCCCGATCCGGTGAGTACCCCCGAACAGCGCGGGCTTCTCGACACGAGCGTCTTCATCGCCTCGGAGTCCGGGCGGCCCCTCGACGCCAGCGCACTCCCCGAAGAGTCGTTCGTCTCCGTGATCACCCGGGCCGAGCTGCAGGCCGGGGTCCTTGCGGCGAGGGACTCGGAGACCCGCGCGCGGCGTCTGGCCACCCTCGACGCCATCGGTGCGCTCGAGCTGCTCCCTGTCGACGCAGGCGCTGCTTCGCACTGGGCACGCCTGCGGATCAAACTTGCCGAGAACAAGCGCAGGCTCAACGTCAACGACCTGTGGATCGCATCGATCGCCCTGGCGAACAACCTCCCGGTCGTGACCCAGGACGCCGATTTCGAACCCCTCAACGAGCTCGGGGCCCTCACCGTCGTCCGAGTCTGACCGACTTCCTCACACGGACGGCAGTCCCGCGATGCCCGTGTCGGCGTCGGTCGGCTCGCCGCCCCGGCGACCCCCGGCCATCTCGTCCCGCACCAGGCGGATCCACAGCAGCACGGCGAACCCGCCGAACAGCCACCACTGCAGGGCGTAGAAGATGTTCTGCAGGTTGGCGCCCGAGCCGCCGTCGATCGTGGGTCGCGGCAGGGCCGCGACTCCCCCGCTCTCGGGGGAACCGGGACCTTCGGTCGCCACGAGGTAGCCCGTGTAGATGGGCCCGCCCCACTCGTTGACGAGCGCGCTGAGGGCGATCTGCTCGGTCTGCCCGTCCACGACTGCCGCGCTGCCCGACGTCGCCTCGCCCGCCTGCAGCCAGCCCGTCACCGTGACCTCACCCTTCGGAAGGGTCAGCGCCTCGGCGTCGGCAGGTTTCTCCACCCAGCCCTGGACCACCGCCAGCACGGGCGCGCCGGAGAGGTCGGCCCAGGACTCGCCGCCCGCTCCGTCGTCGGACACCCGGAAGGGGGCCAGGACGAGGTAGCCGGTGTGGCCCTCCAGGACGCGGCCGGGTACCAGCAGCGAACCAGTGGGCTCGAACTCGCCGGCCACCCGGACCTCACGGCCGACCAGCTCTCCGGGGAAGCTCTCCTGCGGCGCGAGGACGTCGCCCAGCCAGGACGGTCCCGCGGCGGCGGCCTCGGCGATCTCCTGCTGTGCGGCCAGGTCCGCGCGTTCGTAGGCGCGGTCCAGCTGCCATGCGCCCAGCCTGCCGCACACGAACGCCGCCAGCACGAACACGAGCAGCAACCCGATCATGCGGGGCTGCCGGGCGACCTGGAGGAAGGTGCGGCGCTCGGGACGTGCATCGGCGTCGGGCGCCGTCTGCGTGGATGTGCTGGGGGCACTGACAGGCATGACGTCAACGGTAACCGCCCGCGGACGTGTCGCGTGCCCAGCCGTTCTGCGTTCGAATGAACAAGGAGCCGACCCGGCACAGATTCCGCACGTAGCTTGCAGGTAGGAGCGTGAGTGATGACAACGACCACAGTCCCCGACTCCCCGACCACCGGATGGCGCGCGACCGGCGTCGCCCAGCTGGAGCCCGCCGACCTGGAACGCCTCGATGCGTGGTGGCGGGCCGCCAACTACCTCTCCGTGGGCCAGATCTACCTGCTCGACAACCCGCTCCTGCGCGAACCGCTCACCGCGGACCACGTCAAGCCGCGGCTGCTGGGCCACTGGGGCACCACACCGGGACTGAACTTCCTGTACGCGCACCTGAACCGGGCCATCAAGGAGCGGCAGCAGCAGACGGTCTATGTCACAGGTCCCGGCCACGGCGGGCCGGGGCTGGTCGCCTCGGCGTACCTGGACGGCACCTACTCCGAGGTCTACAGCGACATCACCGAGGACACCGAGGGTGTGCAGCGCCTGTTCCGGCAGTTCTCCTTCCCTGGCGGCATCCCCAGCCACGTCGCCCCGGAGACGCCGGGCTCGATCCACGAGGGCGGCGAGCTCGGCTACGCCCTGAGCCACGCCTACGGCGCCGTCTTCGACAACCCCGGCCTGCTCGTCGCCGCGGTGGTGGGCGACGGCGAGGCCGAGACCGGACCGCTCGCCACGTCCTGGCACTCGAACAAGTTCCTCAACCCTGCCCAGGACGGCGTCGTGCTGCCGATCCTGCACCTCAACGGCTACAAGATCGCCAACCCGACCGTGCTGGCGCGCATCCCGGAGCAGGAGCTCAGGGCCCTCATGGTCGGCTACGGGCACAAGCCGTACTTCTTCGAGGGCGGGTACGACCAGGACGAGCCGCCGCTCGAGACGCACCGCCGGTTCGCGGCCCTGCTCGACGAGGTGCTCGACGAGATCGCCACGATCAAGGCACGGGCGGCGAAGGGCGACCTGGCCCGGCCGACGTGGCCCATGATCGTGTTCCGCACGCCCAAGGGGTGGAGCGGCCCGGCCGAGATCGACGGCAAGAAGACGACGGGGTCATGGCGGGCGCACCAGGTGCCGCTCGCGAGCGCCCGCGACACCGACGAGCACCTGCGCGTGCTCGAGGAGTGGCTCAAGTCGTACCGCCCGGAGGAGCTGTTCGACGACGACGGCCGCGTGCTGCCCGAGATCACCGAGCTGGCGCCAGAGGGGTCGCTGCGGATGAGCGCCACCCCGCACGCGAACGGCGGGCTGCTGCTCAGGGACCTGCGGCTGCCGGACTTCCGCGAGTACGCCGTGGACGTCCCGGCGCCCGGCGGGACGAAGTCCGAGGCACCGCGGGTACTGGGCCAGTGGCTCACCGACGTGATCCGGCTGAACCCGGACAACTTCCGGATCTTCGGCCCGGACGAGGTCGCGTCGAACCGGCTGCAGGCCGTGTACGACGCAACGAACAAGCAGTGGAACGCCGAGTACATCGGGCCGGAGGTCGACGAGCACATGGCCCGCGCGGGCCGCGTCATGGAGGTCCTGAGCGAGCACCAGGTGCAGGGCTGGCTGGAGGGCTACCTCCTCACCGGCCGGCACGGGCTGCTGACGAGCTACGAGGCGTTCATCCACATCGTCGACTCGATGTTCAACCAGCACGCCAAGTGGCTCAAGGTCTCGAACGACATCCCGTGGCGCCGCCCCATCGCGTCCCTGAACTACCTGCTGTCCAGCCATGTCTGGCGGCAGGACCACAACGGGTTCAGCCACCAGGACCCCGGGTTCATCGACCACGTGATGAACAAGAAGGCGGAGATCGTGCGGGTCTATCTCCCGCCGGACGCCAACACCCTGCTCAGCACCTACGACCACTGCCTGCGCAGCCGCCAGTACGTGAACGTCGTGGTCGCGGGCAAGCAGCCGACGCCCAACCTCCTCGACATGCAGGCCGCCGTCGCGCACTGCACACGCGGCCTCGGCATCTGGGACTGGGCGGGCACGGAGACGCCGGGCGAGCAGCCGGACGTCGTCCTGGGCTGCGCCGGCGACGTGCCGACCCTCGAGACGCTCGCCGCGGCGGACATCCTGCGCCGCGAGCTGCCCGACCTCAAGGTGCGCGTGGTGAACGTGGTGGACCTGATGCGGCTGCAGGACGCGACCGAGCACCCGCACGGCCTGACCCACCGCGAGTTCGACGGCCTGTTCACGACCGACCGGCCGGTGGTCTTCGCCTACCACGGGTACCCCTGGCTCATCCACCGCCTCACCTACCGCCGCACGGGCCACCCGCACTGGCACGTGCGCGGGTACAAGGAGGAGGGCACCACCACGACGCCGTTCGACATGGTCATGCTCAACGACCTCGACCGGTACCACCTTGTGATCGATGTCATCGACCGGGTCCCGTCGCTGGGCAGCGCCCACGCCGGGCTGCGCCAGCGCATGCAGGACGCCCGGCTGCGCGCCCGCGCCTGGACCCGTGAGCACGGCGACGACATCCCCGAGGTGCGCGACTGGGTCTGGCCGGACGCCCAGGACCTGGCGGACGGCGACCAGGTTGACGCTACGCTCGGCACTGGTGGAGACAACGAGTAGCAGCAATACCACTTCAGCGGACACGGAGCGACATGTGACCGGCGCGACCCGCAGCATCGTCATCGCATCACCGGAGGGCGCGAGCGGAAAGTCGACGGTCGCTCTGGGCGTCCTCGACCTCCTGGTCCGCAAGGGCCAGCGGGTCGGGGTCTTCCGGCCCGTGTCACGCGCCACGGAGGCCGAGGACACCAGCGGCGAACGTGACCACGTCCTCGAGCTCCTCCTTGAGCACGACGGCGTCGACGTCGGTTACGCCGACGCCATCGGCGTGACCTACGCGGACGTGCACGCCGACCCGGAGGCGGCGCTGAGCCGCATCGTGTCGCGGTTCCACGACCTCGCCGCGCGCTGCGACTCGGTCGTGGTGCTCGGTACCGACTACACCGACGTCGCCGGCCCCACCGAGCTCTCGTTCAACGCACGCATCGCGGCGAACCTCGGCGCGCCGGTGCTGCTCGTGGTCTCCGGCCGCGAGCGCACGCCCGAGGAGGTCCGCGCCCTGGCCGACGTGAGCCTCGCCGAGCTGGCGGCGCACCACGCGCAGTCGATCGGTCTGGTCGTCAACCGCGCGGACACCCACAGCGCGCTGGACGTCCGGACCCTGCTGGCCGCGGCCCAGCCCGACCTGCCGGTGTGGACCATCCCCGAGGAACCGTTCCTGCAGGCCCCGACCGTTGGCCAGCTCCTGGACGCCGTGGACGGCACGCTCGCGCTGGGTGACCCCGAGCTGCTGGGCCGCGAGGCGCTCGAGCTCCTCGTCGGTGCCATGAGCTTCGAGCACCTGCTCGAACGGCTGACCGACGGCGCCGTCGTCATCACCCCCGGCGACCGCACCGACCTCCTGATCGGCCTGCTCGCCGCGCACCAGACGCCGTCGTTCCCGTCGCTGGCGGGGATCGTCCTCAACGGCGGGTTCTACCCGCAGGGTCGCCCGGCGGAGCTGCTGGAGGCGATGCGGCCGAGGCTGCCGGTCATCACCACGGAGCTCGGCACGTACACGGCGGCCCGCGCGGCCGCCACGACCCGCGGCCGGGTCGACAAGGGCTCGGTACGCAAGGTCGAGACCGCTCGAGCGTTGTTCGAGCGGAACGTGGACTCAGCGGCGCTCGCCGCGCGTCTCGACCTGCCGCGGCCGCAGGTCGTCACGCCGCTGATGTTCGAGTACCAGCTCATCGAGCGGGCCCGGAACGACCGCCGGCACATCGTGCTGCCGGAGGGCTCCGACGACCGGATCCTCCGCGCCGCGTCGACGGTGCTGGCCCGGCAGATCGCGGACCTGACCATCCTGGGCGACGACGAGCCGGTCCGCGCCCGCGCGGCCGAGCTGGGGCTCGACATCGAGGCGGCCCGCGTGCTGTCGCCGCACGATCCCGAGCACGTGGAGCAGTTCGCCGCCGAGTACACCCGCCTCCGGGCGCACAAGGGCATGACCGTCGAGCGGGCGCGGGAGATCGTCACCGACGTCTCCTACTTCGGCACGATGATGGTGCATCTCAACCTCGCCGACGGCATGGTCTCGGGTGCCGCCCACTCGACGGCCCACACCATCCGGCCGTCGTTCGAGATCATCAGGACGAAGCCCGATACGTCGTCGGTCTCGTCGGTCTTTCTCATGTGCCTCGAGGACCGCGTGCTCGTGTACGGCGACTGCGCGGTCATCCCCGACCCGACGTCGGCCGAGCTCGCCGACATCGCGATCTCCTCCGCCGCCACCGCGGCGCAGTTCGGCGTGGAACCACGCATCGCGATGCTCTCCTACTCCACGGGCACGTCCGGGACGGGCGCCGACGTGGACAAGGTCCGCACCGCCACGGGGCTCGTCCGCGAGCGCATCGCGAAGCTCGACATCGAGCTCGACGTCGACGGACCCATCCAGTACGACGCCGCCGTGGACGCCTCGGTCGCCGCGTCCAAGCTGCCGGAGTCCGACGTCGCCGGGCGGGCCACCGTGTTCGTGTTCCCCGACCTGAACACGGGCAACAACACATACAAGGCGGTGCAGCGGTCGGCGGGCGCTGTCGCCGTCGGCCCGGTGCTGCAGGGCCTGAACAAGCCGGTGAACGACCTGTCCCGCGGCGCCCTGGTCCAGGACATAGTCAACACGGTGGCGATAACGGCCATCCAGGCCCAGGCCACGTCGGAGCCTGGTACGCCGCGGGTCGAGCCCGTCGAGCCCGTCGAGAGCAAGGAGTCCGCATGACCCAGACCGTCCTCGTCCTCAACTCCGGCTCGTCGTCGCTGAAGTACCAGCTCGTCGACCCCACGTCCGGCCAGTCGGTGGCCGGTGGCATCGTCGAGCGGATCGGCGAGTCCACCGGTTCGGCCACGCACCAGTGGGGCGAGTCCGAGACGGTCCGCGACGCCCCCGTGCCGGACCACGGCGCGGCACTGCGCCTGGTGCTCGACCTGTTCGACGAGACGGGGCCGTCCCTCGCGGACGCAGGCATCACCGCCGTCGGGCACCGGGTGGTGCACGGCGGCGCGGTGTTCACCGAGCCGACGCCGGTCGACGACGACGTCGTGACCGCCGTGCGCGACCTCATCCCGCTGGCCCCGCTGCACAACCCGGCGGCCGTCAAGGGGATCGAGGTGGCGCGCGAGCTGCTGTCGCACCTGCCCCACGTCGCCGTGTTCGACACCGCGTTCTTCGCGCCGCTGCCCGCTGCCGCCGCGACCTACGCCCTGGACCGCAAGGTCACCGCGGAGCACGGGATACGCCGGTACGGGTTCCACGGCACGTCGCACGGGTTCGTGTCGTCCGCCGTGACCGCGCACCCGGCCGTCGTCGCCAAGCTGGCGGCCGAGGGCCGCGGGCCCGAGACGCTGCGCCAGGTGGTGCTGCACCTGGGAAACGGCGCGTCGGCGTCGGCGGTGCTGGGTGGGCGGCCGGTCGACACGTCGATGGGGTTCACGCCGCTCGAGGGTCTCGTGATGGGCACCCGGCCGGGCGACGTGGACCCGGGCATCGTGTTCCACCTGGTGCGTGCGGGCATGTCGGCGCCGGACGTCGACACGCTGCTGAACAAGCAGTCCGGCCTCCTCGGGATGTCGGGGGTGAACGACATGCGCGAGGTGCGGAAGCTGGCCGACTCTGGTGACGCCGACGCGCGCCTCGCCCTGGAGGTGTACCTGCACCGGTTGCGCAAGTACGTGGGGGCGTACGCGGCGGTGCTTGGCGGCATCGACGTGCTGACGTTCACCGCGGGCGTCGGCGAGAACGACCATCGCGTCCGCTCGGGCGTGGTGCGGGACCTGAAGTTCCTCGGCCTGAGCATCGACCCGGCGGCGAACGAGGCACGGTCGGACGAGGCGCGGGTGGTCTCGATGACGCCCGGCCCCCGGGACGGGTCAGAGCCGCTGGCCGCCCTTCGACAGGGTCAGGAGCCACCTGTCGAGACCCCCCTCGTCATGGTCGTCCCGACCAACGAGGAGCTGGCGATCGCACGCCAGACGATGGAGCTGGTCGAGGGCTCGTAGCCCGGCGAGGCACCAGGGATACCGGCGACAGCGCGGGCGCCGTCCGGCGCCCTCGAAGTCGCTCACCACGGCAGACCGTAGGCTCGCTCCGTGACCCTCTTCATCGATCCGCCGGTGTGGCCCGCGCACGGGACTCTGTTCTCCCACCTGGTCTCGGACGGGTCGCTGCAGGAGCTTCGACTGTTCGCACGGGCGGCCGGCGTACCCGATCGCGCGTTCGACCTCGACCACTACGACGTCCCCGCCGAGCGGTACGACGAGCTGGTCGCGGCGGGCGCGGTCCGCGTCGAGGGCGGAGACCTGGCCCGGCGGCTCGCGGGCTCGGGCCTGCGCGTCTCGGGCGCCGAGCGGAATCGTGCCAAGCGAGCGGCACTCCTGACCCGCTGGGACGGCCTGTGGGCCGATCCCGGTCCGGCGCACAAGGCCGGCGAGGAGCTGGTGAACCGCTGGCGCGAGCCCCACCGCGTCTACCACTCGACCCTGCACCTGGCCGTTGCCCTGGACGCGCTCGACTCCATCGCTGCCCAGACCCGGGCCTCGGAGCGCGTGCTCTGGCGAGCCCGGCTCGCTCTCTGGTTCCACGATGCCGTGCACGACGGCGTCGCCCGGCAGGACGAGGAACGTTCAGCCGCGCTGGTCGCGGAGCTGCTCGGCCCCCTGGCCGGGAGCGAGGTCTCGAGCGAGGACGTCGACGAGATCGCACGCCTCGTCATGGTCACGGCGGACCACGGTCCCGCGCCCGACGACGTCGTCGGCGGCCTGGTCAGCGATGCCGACCTGGCGGTGCTTGGCGGCAGCCCCGCCGTCTACACGCGGTACACCCGCCAGGTGCGCGCCGAGTACTGCGACGTGCCCGACCCGCTGTTCCGCTCCGGCCGGTCCCAGGTGCTCCGCACGCTCCTGGCCGGCGCCCCTCTGTTCCGCACCGCACCGGGCGCCGCCCGCTGGGAGCTCACGACGGAGACGAACCTCCGCGCCGAGCTGGCCCTCCTGAGCGCCTACCGTCGGGACGGACCCATGTAGTCGGCAAAACGTCAGATGGTCGGCAACCCGAGTTACCGATCACCTGACGTTTTGCCGACCACGCCGGGCTTCGCGGTCAATCCCACGCACCAGCCCGAGCAGGGTACGGTTCCCGACGTGACTCCCCTCAAGTGCACCGCGATCGTCGCGGGCGTGCTCGCTGTCGCGTTCATCGTCCCCGTGACCGTGGTGCAGGCCACCGGGCAGGCCCGGGTGCGGCACGATCAGAGCGAGATCGAGAAGGCCGACGCCGTCATCGTGCTCGGCGCCGGGCTACGTGCCGACGGGACGCCGTCCACGTACCTGCGCCGCCGCGTCGAGGCGGGCGCGGAGCTCTACCGCGCGGGGATCGCGCCGACGGTCATCCTGAGCGGGGACGCGCACGACAACGCCGACGGCACCCGGTACGACGAGCCCGGCTCGATGCGCGCCTGGCTCCTGGACAACGACCTCGGTGTCCCGGACGACGCGCTGGTCCTGGACCGCGAGGGCTTCAACACCACCGCGACGTGCCGCCGTGCCCATGATCTCTACGGAGCGCGCACCGCCGTCGTCGTCACGCAGGACTACCACCTGCGCCGCACCCTCTACTCGTGCGTGGAGGCCGGGCTCGATGCTGTCGGGGTGGGCGTGAGCGCCGCGACCTCGGTGCCGGTGCAGGCAGCCTGGTGGCACGTGCGAGAGCTGCCTGCGAGCTGGAAGGCCGCCGTTCGATCCCTCGGCCGACGCCGCACCAGCTGACCTGACGGTCCTCGCCACGTCGCCCGACCCGGGTCACCTCTTCTTCGGTGTGACCCACAGGTGGATCGTGCCCTCGACCACCACGGTCCCGTCGGCCAGGACCCCGCGCACCCGCACCGGCAGGTCCGGGTCTACGCCGTCCCACTGCGCCTGGTCGGTCTCGGCCACGCACGTGACGTCACCGGCCGACTTCGCGAGGTAGGCGACCTCCATGCCCTTCGGCAGCCAGCGCTTGCTGTCGGGCACCGTGGCCTCGGCGAGCGAGCCCATGGCCATCTCGAGCCCGTTGCAGACGGCGATCGCGTGCACCGTGCCGATGTGGTTCCGGTTGCGCCGCCGGTTAGGCACCACTACCTCGCCGTAGTTCGGCCGCATGTCGACCACTCGCGGGGCGAAGCTGCCGAAGTACGGGGCCTTGAGGGTGTAGGCCGCCGTGAAGATCCGCTTGCCGAGCAGCCCGCCGATGACCGGCAGGGAGTTCGCTGACTTCCAGAAGGCGTGGAGCTGCGTCGTCATGCGGGCGAGCGTACCGGGCGCTGCGCCTTCGTCTCACGCTCCACTCGTATGGCGTGAGACTGCGGCTCCGCTCCGGGCGCGTGCCTCGTACCTCGGACCCCACCCTGCGCTGCGCCTCCGTCTCACGCCATGCGCAGGCGGCGCATCGCCTCCAGCGCCGTCGTGAGCACGCGGCTCGGGGTGTCCCCGCCCAGGCCGTAGAGGCTGTCGAGCGTGGCACCGAACCGGGCGCCCCGAGCGGTCACGACCGTCTGCTGACGCGTGAGCCCGTCGATCGACGCCGCACCGTGCCGCCCGCCCAGGCCGGAGGCCTTCCAGCCGCCGAGCGGTGCCGAGACGGATCCCCAGGTCATCGTGTACCCGTCGTTGATCGCGACCGAACCCGTCTCGATCCGCGTGGCCACGCGGCGCGCCCGGCCGACGTCGCGGGACCAGACTGCGGAGTGCAGGCCGTACTCGGTGTCGTTCATGACGGCGACGGCGTCCTCGTCGCCCTCGACGCGCGTGATCGTGACGACCGGGCCGAAGGTCTCCTCGCGCGTGACCACTGCCTGCGCCGGGACGTCGTCGAGCACCGTGGGGGCGTAGAAGTACGGGCCGACGTCGGCGCGGTGCACCCCGCCGGCGAGCACCCGGGCGCCCCGGGCCAGCGCGTCATCGACGTGCGCCGTCACCTTGTCGAGCTGCGCGGCGGAGGTGAGCGAACCCACCTCGGCCGAGTAGTCGAGGGCCGGGCCGAGCCGCAGGCTCCGCACGGCACGCACGAACTTCGCGACGAACTCCTCGGCGACCGCCTCGTGCACGACCAGGCGCTCGATGGACACGCACAGCTGGCCGGCGTTCGAGAAGCAGGCGCGCACGATGCCCGGGACCGCCGCGTCGACGTCGACGTCGTCGGTCACGTAGAGCGCGTTCTTGCCGCCCAGCTCGAGCGTTGCACCGATGAGGCGCTCGCCCGCGCGCCCCGCGACCTTGCGGCCCGTTGCGGTCGAACCGGTGAACGCGATGTGGTCCACGTGCTCGATCAGGGCCTCGCCGACCTCGGGTCCGCCCGCGACCACCTGGAACAGGCCGGCGGGCAGGCCGGCGTCGTCCAGCGCTTCGGCCGCCCACAGCGCGGTGAGGGTGGTCTGCGGGTCAGGCTTGAGGACCACGGCGTTGCCGGCCAGGAGCGCCGGCAATGCCTCTGATAGCGCGAGCACCAGCGGGTAGTTCCACGGCGAGATCGCCCCGACCACGCCCACCGGCCTGCGATGCACCTGGACGCCCGCGAGCAGCGGGACCATGCCGAGCGCCCGGCGGGACGAGAGGTAGCGCTCGCCGCGCACGGCGTAGTGCCGGGCGACCTGGGCGATGTCCGCGATCTCCTCGAAGGCGGCGCGGCGCGACTTCCCGGTCTCGAGCTGGACGAGGTCGAGCGCCTCGGACTGTCGCTCCAGGACGATCCGGCCGAGCCGCTGGAGGACTCCGGCCCGGTCCCGTACCGACAGGCGCGCCCAACTTCGCTGCGCCACCCGCGCCCGGACGACGCACGCGGCGACGTCCTCAGCGGAAGATACCGGGAACGTCACGAGCGGAGCGCCCGTGAACGGGCACATGGACCTGTGGGTGCCCGATCCCTCGGAGGTCGCGATCCGAGCCACGAGCGGGGCCATGACCCCAGGCTCAAGGACAAAAGTCCCCTGCGGGTGCTCCGGGTCGAGCACACCGCCGACCGCACCACTAGCCGCTGCGTCGGCTGCTGCGTCGTCGATCATGGCGGCCACCCTACGCGCAAAACCCTGCGCCACGTATTGATAGGTGTGTGAAACTAACTTTCTCCGCGCGTTCGGCGCGGCACGTTCACTCGAGCCCGACGCGACCTCGGTCGGACTCGATCCAGCGCCCCAGAACCGTGCACTCCTGGTCGGCGTAGCCCAGCCGACCGTAGAAGCCGAGCACGTCGGTGTTGGCTGTCCGCACCATGAGCTGGACCTTGCGCGCCCCGCGAGCGACCAGCCACGCCTCGGCAGCGACCACTGCCGCTCGGCCGACGCCCGTGCTCTGCAGCTCTGGAGCGACGGCCACGTAGTAGAGCCAGCCGCGATGCCCGTCGTGACCGGCCATCGCGGTGGCGACCACCCTGCCGTCCGCCCGCGCGACCAGGATGGTCGAACCGTCTCCGGCGCGGGCGTCGGCGATGTCGACGTACGGGTCGTTCCAGGGGCGGGTCAGCTCGCAGGTCTTCCACAGCTCGACGACCTGCTCGACGTCGGCGTCGGTGATCTCCACGAACTCTCCGTCGGCAGCGGGTGCCGCGGCGAGGACGGGGACGAGCCGCTCGCCGTCGGGCCGCCCGCTCATCGCGGCTGGTACGGCGACACGACGACCTCGACCCGCTGGAACTCCTTGAGGTCGGAGTAGCCGGTGGTCGCCATGGCGCGCCGGAGCGCGCCGACCAGGTTCAGGGTGCCGTCCGCCTGCTTGCCCGGGCCGAAGAGGATCTCCTCGAGCGTGCCCACCGTGCCGACCTCGACGCGCTCGCCGCGCGGCAGCTGCGGGTGGTGCGCCTCTGGGCCCCAGTGGAAGCCCTGGCCGGGCGCCTCGGCCGCGCGCGCGAGCGCGGCGCCGAGCATGACGGCGTCCGCGCCGCAGGCCACTGCCTTGACGATGTCGCCGGAGTGGCCGACACCGCCGTCGGCGATGACGTGGACGTAGCGCCCGCCGGACTCGTCGAGGTAGTCACGGCGGGCGGCCGCGACGTCGGCCATCGAGGTGGCCATGGGCGCGTGGATGCCGAGGCTGACACGGGTGGTGTGCGCGGCGCCGCCGCCGAACCCGACCAGCACGCCCGCCGCGCCCGTGCGCATCAGGTGCAGCGCGGCGGTGTACGTCGAAGCCCCGCCGACGACGACCGGCACGTCCAGCTCGTAGATGAACCGCTTGAGGTTGAGCGGCTCGGCGTTGCCCGACACGTGCTCCGCCGAGACCGTGGTGCCGCGGATGATGAACAGGTCGACGCCGGCGTCGACCACCGTCTTGTAGAACTCCTGCGTGCGCTGCGGGGTGAGCGCACCCGCGACCGTCACCCCGGCGGCCCGGATCTCCTTGAGCCGCTGCGTGATGAGCTCCGGCTTGATGGGCTCCGAGTAGATCGCCTGCATCCGCCTCGTCGCCTCGTCGCCGGGCAGGGCCGCGATCTCCTCGAGCAGCGGCTCGGGCGACTCGTAGCGCGTCCACAGGCCTTCGAGGTCCAGCACGCCGAGGCCGCCGAACCGGCCCAGCGCCACGGCGCTGTCCGGGCTCATCACGGAGTCCATCGGTGCCGCGACGATCGGCAGGTCGAAGTGGTACGCGTCGATCTGCCAGCCGACCGAGACGTCCTTCGGGTCACGCGTACGCCGGGACGGCACCACCGCGATGTCGTCGAAGGAATAGGCGCGCCGCCCGCGCTTGCCGCGTCCGATCTCGATCTCGTTGCTCACCCGGCAAGCCTACCCATCGGACCTGGTGCGGCGCGCAGCTTCCCGTGATGCGCACGGTGGGACAGGCCACACTGTCGGTGACCGGTGGCAAGGTTCTCCCTGGACGCACCGGGCGGCCGTACGTAGCGAGGCGCATACGGCAGAGAAACCCGGACGAGCAGGGAGGACACCATGAACGAGACCTGGATCAACAGGCCGCTGCTGGGCTTCGACACCGAGACCACAGGGGTAGATGTCGCAGGCGACCGCATCGTCACCGCAGCCCTCGTGCTACGCACTCCCGGGGTGGGCACGGAGGTCCGTACCTGGCTGATGGACCCGGGCATGGAGATTCCGGCGGAGGCGGCGGCCATCCATGGGATCTCGACGGAGCACGCGCGCGCCCACGGCGTCCAGCCGCTGGAGGCCCTCGAGGAGATCGCGGCCGAGCTCGCCACCCACCTGGCCGACGGCGTGCCCGTCGTCGCCTATAACGCGGCCTTCGACCTCTCGCTGCTGGACTCGGAGCTGCTGCGCCACGGGCTCAAGACTCTCCCGCAGCGCCTCGGCCGCCCGGTGGAGCCGGTGGTGGACCCGCTGGTCATCGACCGCTGGCTGGACCGGTACCGCTCGGGCAAGCGCCGCCTCGGCGACCTGTCGCAGTGGTACGGCGTCACGTCGGACGGCGACCTGCACACCGCCGAGGTGGACGTCCTCGCCACGCTCGACGTGCTGGAGGCGCTGACCCGCCGGTTCCCACAGCTGGAGCGCATGTCCTTGGCGGACCTGCATCAGCAGCAGATCGGCGCGCACCGCCAGTGGGCCGTGAGCTTCAACGAGTGGCGCCGCGAACAGGGCCTGGACGGGCCGGGCGCGTCGGGCACGTGGCCGGTGCAGTACTCGGCCGGCGTCTGAGACGACGATTCGGCCGGCCGAACTTGTTCAGCTGTTGGTCGAGCCTCGCCGGACCGGCGAGGCTCGACCGACGCAGACGTCAGAAGCCGCTGTAGTTCGGCGACTCGACGGTCATCTGCACGTCGTGCGGGTGGCTCTCCTTGAGCGACGCCGACGTGATGCGGATGAACTTTCCGGTGGCCTGCAGCTCCGGGACGGTCCGCGCACCGGTGTAGAACATCGTCTGGTGCAGGCCGCCGATGAGCTGGTGGGCCACGGTGGACAGCGGCCCCTTGTAGGCGACCTGGCCCTCGATGCCCTCAGGCACGATCTTGTCGTCGCTCGTGACCTCGGCCTGGAAGTAGCGGTCCTTGGAGTAGGACTTCTTGCCCCGCGAGGACATGGCGCCCATCGAGCCCATGCCGCGGTACGTCTTGAACTGCTTGCCGTTGACGAGCACCAGGTCACCAGGCGTCTCCTCGCAGCCAGCGAACAGCGAGCCCAGCATCACGCTGTCGGCGCCGGCCACGATGGCCTTGCCGATCTCGCCCGAGTGCTTGAGGCCACCGTCGGCGATCACGGGCACACCCGCGGGCTTACAGGCCAGCGACGCCTCGTAGACGGCGGTGATCTGCGGCACGCCGACGCCGGTCACGACGCGCGTGGTGCAGATCGAGCCAGGCCCGACGCCGACCTTCACGGCGTCGGCGCCCGCGTCGACGAACGCCTGAGCGCCCTGGCGGGTGGCGACGTTGCCGCCGATCACCTGGACGTCCCTGGTCGCCGGGTCGGACTTGAGGCGCTTGACCATGTCGATCAGCATGCGGACGTTGCCGTGCGCGGTGTCGGCGACGAGGACGTCCACGCCGGCCTCGATCAGGTCGGTGGCCCGCTGCCACGCGTCACCGAAGTAACCGATCGCCGCGCCGACCATGAGGCGGCCCTGGCTGTCCTTCGACGAGTCGGGGAACTGCTCGGACTTCACGAAGTCCTTCACGGTGATCAGGCCGGTGATGCGGCCGTCGGGGTCGATCAGCGGCAGGCGCTCCAGCTTGTGCTTGCGCAGCAGCAGCGTCGCGTCGTCCCGCGAGATCGTCGACGGGCCGGTGATCAGCGGCTGCGGCGTCATGACCTCGTCCACCTTGGTGGTGGCCCACTCGGCGACGGGCGTGAAGCGCAGGTCGCGGTTGGTGACCATGCCGATGAGCCGGTTCTCGAGGTCGACCACCGGGAACCCGGAGATCCGGAACTGGCCCGCGAGGGTGTCGAGGTCCTCGAGCGTGGCGTCCGGACCGATCGTGACGGGATTCGTGATGATGCCGGTCTGGGTCCGCTTCACGAGGTCGACCTGGTAGGCCTGATCCTCGATGGAGAGGTTGCGGTGCAGTACACCGAGGCCACCCTGGCGAGCCATGGCGATGGCCATCGCCGACTCGGTGACCGTGTCCATCGCCGCTGACAGCAGCGGGATCTTGAGCGAGATCTCGCGCGTCAGGCGAGACGTCGTGTCGATGTCCGACGGCGCGAGGTCGGAGTAACCCGGCTGCAGCAGGACGTCGTCATAGGTGAGCCCGAGAAACCCGAACGGGTCGGCCGGCGAGGTCTGGTCCGTCATGCAGCAAGTCTACGACCCGAGCGGCCACAGATCCTGGCCGGGCGATCCGACCCGCCCGAGGCGTGCGTCACCTCGCCTTGATGACGGCCAGCACCTCGTGCAGCAACCCGGTGAACGACCGGACCCGCTGCACCGTGGGCCCGAACGGCAGGTCCGTCGCCGCGGCGTCGGCCCGCAGCCCCACGAAGATCGGCAGCTCCGGATAGCTCTCGTTCACCGCGTGCACGACGTCGAGGTCTGGCTTGGTCTGCGTGGTGGCGAGCACGACCGCCGTCGGGCGGACCATGGTCACCAGCTCGACCGAGCGGTGGGTGCTCGCAGGACCGGTGACGATCCGCGCCATGGAGCCCTGCGCGGCGAGCGCTGCGGCGAGCGCGTGCGCCGAGAGCGGCACCACCTCGTCGGGCGCGGCGAAGACCAGGACGATCTTCCGCATCCGGCTCGGGTGGTTGGCCGGCGGGCCGCCCGCCTCCACCATGGCGCGCTCGAACTCCTCGGTGTAGTGGCGCAGCGCGCGCAGCGCGGCGGTCGCGAGCACCACCTCGGGCATCTCGCCCGGGCCGGCGAGTACGGTGCGCTCCGACAGGCGCAGCCACGCCGGCTCCACCAGGTCGGTCCACCACGTGGCCGGGTCCCCCTCTGGGCCCAGCACGAGCAGGTTGTCGCAGGCGGTCCGGCTGTAGGCGAGCGCCGCGTCGACCAGCGCTGAGACCCTGCCCGACGTGGGCGCCGGGGCCGACGCCGCCCGCGGCCCTGCCGCTGCCGGGGCGTCACCGCCCGTCGCCCCGCCGGGAAGCGCCCGCAGACGCGCCCGGCCACGTGGCTCTTCCGTCTGCTCACCGCCCGACGTCGGACCGGCCGGAACGGCCTCGCCGGCCTCGTCGACCGTGTCGGTCTGCTCGTCGCCGGGCGCGGTCGGTGCTTCGACGGTGCCGAGGAAGGTCTCCGCGAACTCTGCTCCGGCGGAGTCCGGGTCACCCTCTACCTGCACGGTAGGCAGTGCGGGCGCGGTCCGGGTCGCCACCTCGAGCTCTGCCTCCCCTGCCTCGACCGCTGCCCGGGCGGCGTCCACCGGCGCAACACCCTCGAGCGTGAGGCGGCGCATCACGAGGAGGCGGGCCACGTCGTCCGGTGTGTAACGGCGGTGCGATCCAGCGGTCCGGCCCGACGGGCCGAGGCCGTACCGGCGGTCCCACGTACGGAGGGTCGCCGGCGCAACCCCGAGGCGTCTGGCAACTGCGGCGACGGCCAGTCCGGGGCTGGATGTACGTGACCCGCCCGAGCTCTGGGCAGGCCGCGAAGAAGTCATGGACTCGATTCTGCCGACCTGGACCTCTCTGCGCCACTGCGAAACCCGGCGTGCCGCCGATCTCGGTGGAATTGGGTCCAGATCGCAACATATCCGGTCAGGACTGGCGCGCTTGCGGCTGACCCGATTCTGCGCACAAGTGGAAAAACTGCCCCTTGAACAACTTCTGCACAACTTGTAGGTTGTTCGGCATGACGGAGATCTCGAGGCTTCCCGGTCCGGTAATGGAATTGTGGGAATGGCAGTACCAGGGTTCGTGCCGCGATGCGGACGACACCCTGTTCTTCCACCCCGAGGGCGAGCGCGGGTCGACGCGCCGCAGGCGCGCCGAGGCCGCCAAGGCGATCTGTCGCTCCTGCCCCGTGATGATGCAGTGCCGCGAGCAGTCGCTCCGCGTGCGTGAGCCGTACGGCGTGTGGGGTGGGCTCAGCGAGGACGAGCGCTCGGCCATCCTCGCCGGCAAGTCCATCTCCGCCTGAAAACCACCTTCTTCGCGCGAGCTGGTCGTCCGGCCCGGTCCCGCAGCAGCGCGGCTGCGGACCACCTGCCGGGACGGTCAGCTCTGCCGGCACGGCAAGAGCCCCGCACCGTTCGGTGCGGGGCTCTCGTCTTCTACCTGGCGTGGGCTGGAGTCAGCTCACGACCACGGCGAGGACGTCGCGGGCGGAGAGCACCAGGTACTCCTCACCCGCGTACTTGACCTCGGTGCCGCCGTACTTGGAGTAGATCACCTTGTCACCGACAGCGACGTCCAGCGGCACACGGTTGCCGTTGTCGTCGATGCGGCCCTGGCCAACGGCCAGAACCTCGCCCTCCTGGGGCTTCTCCTTGGCGGTGTCCGGGATGACCAGGCCGGAAGCGGTCGTGGTCTCGGCTTCGAGAGCCTTGACGACGATCCGGTCCTCGAGCGGCTTGATGGGGACCGACACGTCGGACCTCCTCTTTCGTGAGCGGATCGAGAGATCAGCTGCGTGATGGACGTAAGTGGCTCGAACGTTCGACCGTCCGCCGTCGTCGCGGGTGCCGGCGGGCACGAACGTCTGGGTTCTGTTCTCCCCCGCGGGCCCGTGAACGGGAGACCGCGGCGGTGAACACCCCCAAATCTAGGTCGGCGCTAGCACTCGGTCAAGGCGAGTGCCAATCGGGTGGACCTGCTCACACCCCAGGGGGCCGACGCGCCGTCGCCACACCGAACACTCACCATCCCGACGAAAAGGTTGCGCCGGGCCGCTCGTCACCACGAGGCCGGACGTGGAAAGATCTTCCCATGGATGCGGCGATTCTGAGCAAACTGCTCAGCCCCGACGGCTGGGCCCTGCTTGGTGCTCTTCCGCCCTACGACGAGCGGCACGCGATGAGGACCGTGACGGCGCTGCGCGCCAAGGGCATAGCACCGGACCTCGCGGCCGCCGTGATGACCCAGTCCAGGCTGCGCGCCAGGGCGCGGGGCAAGTTCGGCGACTTCGCGGACGGGATGCTCTTCACCGCGGACGGGCTGGAGCAGGCCACCCGGCTCCTCGTCGCGGCACTGCACGCCCAGCGCTACCTCGACGCCGGCATCACGATGCTCGCCGACCTGACCTGTGGCATCGGCGCCGACTCGCTCGCCTTCGCCGGGACCGGACTCCGAGTCGTCGCGACCGACCTGGACGAGTGCACCGCCGCCATCGCGCAGTGGAACCTGCGCCACTTCCCCGAGGCGGACGTGCGGCATGCCGACGGACTCGCCCTCGACCTGCGCGCCGAGGGCGTCGAGGGCGTCTACGCCGACCCGGCGCGCCGGGTCGGCGGCGGTTCGGGCGGGCGGAGCCGCCGGGTCTTCGACCCACGTGCCTACGAACCTCCGCTCGACTCCGTCTGGGCACTGCGCGAGACGGTGCCCGCCGTCGGCATCAAGGTCGGCCCCGGCATCCCGCACCACGGGCTGCCCGAGGACGCGGAGACGCAGTGGGTCTCCGTCAACGGAGACGTGGTCGAGGCCGGGATCTGGTTCGGGCCGCTCGCGCCCGACGGGCCGGGCCGCTCGGCGCTCGTGCTGCGCACGTTCACCGACGCCGACGGGAAGGACCACACGCTGAGCCGCACGGTACGGGGCTCCGACGTCGTGCCGGACGTCGGGGACGTCGGCCAGTATCTCTACGAGCCCGACGGGGCGGTCATCCGCGCGGGTCTCGTCGGCCAGGCCGCCGCCGAGCTGGGCGGGCGCCTCGTCGACCCGACCATCGCGTACGTCACCACGGACAGCCTGGCCGAGCTGCCCTCTGCGCGCCCCACCGACTCCGCCGGGGCACAGGCCCCCGTCGCTACCGGCTACCGGGTGCTCGACACGATGCCGTTCGGCCTCAAGCGACTCAAGTCATACCTGCGGACGCGGAACGTCGGACGCATCACGATCAAGAAGCGGGGCACCGCGGTGGTGCCTGAACAACTTCGCAAGCAGCTCGTGCTCACCGGGACCGAGGAGGCGACGATCGTGCTCACACGCGTGGCAGGCAACCAACGGATACTGCTCGTCGAACCGCTGGGACCCGTATGAGCTCGCCGGTCCGGCTCGGCTTCGGCGAGTCGCCCCGCTCCACCGTGGGCCTCGAGTGGGAGATCGGGCTGGTCGACTCCGACACCGCCGACCTCTCCCAGGCCGGTCCAGCCGTGCTCGACGCCCTCGCGCGCGACGTCGGCGAGCCCCGGCACACCTCAGCGACCTACGCCCCGCACGTGACGGGCGAGTTCATGAAGAACACCATCGAGCTGGTCAGCGGCGTCTGCGGCACCGTGGCCGAGGCCGGGACGGATTTGGCCCGCATCCTCGAGCGCGTCCGGACGGCGACCGACCGGCTGGGCCTTGACCTGATGGGCGGCGGGACGCATCCGTTCGCCCGGGCCGCGGACCAGCAGGTCGGCGACAAGGAGCGCTACGGCCGCATCATGGAGCGCACGGGGATCTGGGGCGCGCAGCTGATCATCTGGGGGCTGCACGTCCACGTCGGGATCGAGCACCGCGACAAGGCGCTACCGCTGATGCGCGCCATGCTCACCTATTTTCCGCACCTGCAGGCGCTGTCCGCCGGTTCGCCGTACTGGGCGGGCGAGCACACCGGGTACGCGTCCAACCGGTCGCTGCTGTTCCAGCAGATCCCCAGCTCGGGACTGCCGGTCCCGTTCGAGACCTGGCAGGAGCTCGAGGCGTACGCAGGCGACATGCTGCACGTCGGCGCGGTCGAGGCGTTCAACGAGCTCCACTGGGACGTGCGGCCGTCGCCGACGTTCGGCACGCTGGAGGTCCGGGTCTGCGACGGCCCGACCAACCTGTCGGAGGCCCTGGCGCTGGCCGCGCTGGTGCACTGCCTCGTGGAGCACCTGTCCACGCAGCTGGACCAGGGTCGCGCCCTGCCGGTGCTGCCGTCCTGGTTCGTCCAGGAGAACAAGTTCCGCTCCGCGCGCTACGGCCTCGATGCCACGGTGATCCTCGACGCCGACGGCAACCAGGCGCCGATAGCCGACGCCGTCGGCAAGCTGCTGGTCGAGCTGGAGCCCGTCGCGCACCGGCTCGGCTGCGCCACGGAGCTCGCCGGCATACGAGAGATCCTCCGCTCCGGGGCTTCCTACCGGCGCCAGGAGGCGGTCGCCGCCGCGCACGGCGGCGACCTGACCCAGGTGGTCCGCGCGATGGTGGAGGAGATGCGCACAGGCCACCCCCTCCTCTCCTGACCGCCCGGTGTCAGGCGACCTGTGCGACCTCGTCGAACCCGAGGCGCGGGGCGCGCGGGCGGCTGGTGTCGGCGCCCTCGGCCACGCTGACGTTCACGACGAGGAGGCCCTTCCAGCCGTTCTCGGCGAAGAACTCCGCGTCGATGCCGTCGTAGATCCCGTGCATCGGCCCGGCGGCCAGGCCCGCTGCGCGCAGGCCCACGATCAGGTAGCCGGCCTGCAGCAGGGCGTTCGTGCGTGCGGCGTCGGCGCGGGCGGTGTCGTCGCCCGCGAAGATCTCGCGGGCGCCCGGCAGGTGCGGCGCGAGGACGTCGAGGCGCTCGTGGAACTCGGGGTCGTAGGCGAGCACGAGGGTGACCGGCGCGGTCGCCACGCGCTCCTGGTTGCCCTCGGGCATGTTGGCGACCAGGCGCTGCCGCGCGTCCGGCGTGCGAACGACGAGCATGCGCAGCGGGCTGACGTTCATCGAGGTCGGACCCCACTTGATGAGGTCGTAGACGGCGGCGAGCTGCTCCTCGGTCACGTCGAGCTCTGCGTACGTCGTCACGGTGCGCGCCGTGCGGAAGAGCCGGTCGGCGGTCGCGTCGTCGATGGCGAGGCCTGTCGCCTCAAGCGTCTCAGTCATGCCCGCGTCAACACGATTGCCTTCGGCAATAGTTCCGAATTCAACTATGAGCCACGACACACGGCCGGGCGGCACACCGCCGGGCGGCCGGGACCAATTAGGCTGGAGCACATGGCAGAACCCCTGGTGCTCGGCATCGAGACCTCCTGCGACGAGACCGGTGTCGCGCTGGTCCGCGGAAACGAGCTGCTGGTCGACGCGGTCGCCAGCTCGATGGAGGAGCACGCCCGCTACGGCGGCATCATTCCCGAGGTCGCCAGCCGGGCCCACCTCGAGGCGATGATCCCGACCATCCAGAAGGCGATCGGCGAGGCCGACGTCGACCTGTCCGAGGTCGACGCGGTGGCCGTCACCGCTGGTCCCGGCCTCGTGGGACCGCTCACCATCGGGGCGTCCGCCGCGAAGGCCCTGTCGATCGGCCTGAACAAGCCGCTGTACGGCGTGAACCATGTGATCGCTCACGCCTGCGTGGACCAGCTCGTGGACGGCCCCCTGCCGGAACGGGCGATGGCGCTCGTGGTGAGCGGCGGCCACAGCTCCCTCCTGATGGTGAACGACATCGCCACCGACGTCACGGAGCTCGGCTCAACGCTGGACGACGCCGCGGGCGAGGCCTTCGACAAGGTCGGTCGCCTGCTCGGGCTCCCCTACCCCGGCGGACCGCACATCGACCGGCTCGCGCGCGAGGGCGACCCGACGGCCATCCGTTTCCCCCGCGGCCTCACCGCCGCGAAGGACCAGGCGAAGCACGCCTACGACTTCTCCTTCTCCGGCCTCAAGACGGCGGTCGCCCGCTGGGTCGAGGCGCGCACCGACGCCGGACAGGTCATCCCGGTGCACGACGTCGCCGCGTCCTTCGCCGAGGCGGTCGCCGACGTGCTCACCGCCAAGACGATCGCCGCGTGCCACAAGCACGGTGTCGACACGCTGGTGATCGGCGGCGGGTTCTCGGCCAACAGCCAGCTGCGCGAGATGGCGGCCAAGCGGTGTGCCGAGGCCGGGATCGACCTGCGCATCCCGCCGATCCGGTACTGCACCGACAACGGCGCGATGATCGCTGCGCTGGGCTCCGCCGTCCTGCGCGCCGGGGTCGCCCCCAGCAGCCTGGACATCCCGGTGGACTCGTCGATGCCGTTGACCACCATCACCGTCTGAACCGGTCCCCGCGACACCCTCCGGTGGCTCTACGCTGCCTCCCGTGCCTGACAGAACGCTGGAGAAGCTCGAGCCCGTCCCCGTCATCGAGACGGCTCGCCGCCTGTGCGACCGCATCGGCGCGCGGTTCCCCGACCGGGGTATCCAGCGCGTGGCGGAGGAGCTCGCGTCCCTGACCGAGCAGGTGGCGGACACCTCCGCCGGGTCCCGCCGGCGCAGCCGCCTGGTCCGCACCGGGTCGCGCGCCATGATCGGCGTGGTGGTACTGGTCGCGCTCGTCGCGTTCGGCTTCGCCGTCGAGGCCGCGTTCACCGAGGCACCGGACAACGGCCTCGACTGGCTCCCGCTCATCGAGAGCGCGGTGAACGACCTGGTGTTCGTCGCGATCGCCGTCGTGGTGCTGCACTCGGTGCCGGAGCGCGTCCAGCGCTCCGACCTGCTGGCCAAGCTCCACCGGCTGCGGTCGCTGGCACACATCATCGACATGCACCAGCTCACCAAGGAGCCGGAGATCCTGCGGGACGCGTTCGTGAACGGGACCGACGGCGCGGACGTGGATCTCACGCCCGAGCAGATCGAGTACTACCTGGAGTACTGCACCGAGCTCCTGTCGATCGTGAGCAAGGCCGCGGCGCTGTGCGCGGAGGAGTCGCAGGACGAGATCGTGCTGAGCACGGTGTCGACCATCGAGACGCTCACCATGAGCATGTCCCGCAAGGTCTGGCAGAAGATCACCGTGCTCAGCGAGCAGCGCACCACGCCCTGAAGCCCCGGCACGCCCCCACCAGGCGGGCTCACGCCCCGGTCGCGACCTCGCGCGCCGGGTCGTTCGACCACTGTGACCACGATCCCGGGTACAGGGCGGCGTCCACGCCCGCCACCGCGAGCGCCGCCACCTCGTGCGACGCCGTGACTCCCGAGCCGCAGTACACGCCGGTCGATCCGGTCGAGACACCCAGTGCCCCGAACCGCCGCCGCAGGTCCGCGGTCGACAGGAACCGGCCGTCCGCGCCAAGGTTCTCGGTGGTCGGCGCGCTGACCGCCCCGGGGACGTGCCCGGCCTGCGGGTCGACGGGCTCCACCTCGCCGCGGTAGCGCTCGGCGGCACGGGCATCGAGGAGCACACCGGCGCCGGAGGCCAGGGCGGCCGCCTCGTCGGCGTCCAGCACTGGCATGCCGCCCGGCTGCGCGACGACGTCGCCCGGCTCGGGCGTCACGTCACCCGGTTCGAGGACGAGCCCTTCGGCGGACCAGGCGGCGAGGCCGCCGTCGAGGATGCGCACGGCCCGCACACCGAAGTACCGCAGCAGCCACCAGGCGCGGGCGGCGGAGGTTCCGCCGACGGAGTCGTAGACCACGACGCGCGAGCCCGCCGAGACGCCCCAACGGCGTGCGGCCTGCTGGAACGCCGACGTCGACGGCAGCGGGTGTCGCCCAGCGGCCGGCGACGCGTGCGCTGCGAGCTCGGTCTCCAGGTCCACGTACACCGCACCCGGGACGTGACCGGCGCGGTACCGGTCATGACCGTCGGTCATGCCGAGCGCCCAGCGGACGTCGAGGACCACTGGGCGCCCCTCGACCGGGTCGGCTCCCCCGCCGACCTGCAGGTCCGCCGCCAGCGTCGTCGCGTCGACCAGCACTCGTTCCCTCATCGTGTGACACCTCTCATAGTTGGCTGCCGACCCGGTTCCAGGCGGCGTTACGCCCAGTGCCGTCGACGTTCACGACGCCCTCTGCACGCAGCACGTCCAGCGCATTCCTGATCGTTGCGTCGCTCACTCCCGGAAGCGCGGCCCTGATGTCCGCCATCCTGAACGACGCCGGAGCGTGGTCCCGAACATAGAGCTGGACGCGTTCCTTCTTGCTTCCGGCTGCACGCGCCGTATCCGTTGCACGCTGGAACTCGTCGTAGGTGCCGCGCACGACGTGCACGAAATACCGGAGCCAGGGCCACGGATCATGGTCGCCGTCATGCCACGCCGTTGTCGATCCCTGGAGCGCGTCGTAGTACCTGTCGGCCGACGCGGCGATCGACGACTCCAGCGACACGTATCGCGTCACCTCGTAGCCGCTGTCCTCCAGCAGTGCGTTCGTGAGCGCGCGCGTGATCCGGCCGTTGCCATCGAGGAACGGATGGATGGTCAGCAGGTCCAGCGCGAAAAGTCCCACGAGAAGGACAGGGTGATGCCGGTCCTCCCGCGTAGCCGCCGAGTATCTCGCTACGAGCTCGTCCACGAACGCGGGTGTCTTCGCAGCAGAAACCGGGGTGAACCGCTTGACGTGGGTTCCATCCGGGAGCCTGTCGACGACGACGTTCTCCGAGGTCTTGAAGCCACCACCTGGGACATCCGTAAAGGAGAAGAGCAGCCGGTGCAGGTGCAGGACGAGGCCCATGTTCAGTGGGCGCCAGTCACCCTGGTAGAGATAGTCCAAGGCGGCCCGGTAGCCGGCCAGCTCCTGCTCGCTCCGGTCCCGGAGCGTTACCGGTTCCCCGCTCAGGATCACATCCGCGCGTTCGCGGCTCTCGACGACGATCCCCTCGATCGCGGACGATGCTTCGATACTTGCCACCCTTGCGCGCTGTGCAAGGCTCGTCAGCAAGGCAGGAAGCTTGTCGCGATACAACGCTTCGCTCCCACGACCTGTGTCGATGACCCTCAGGTCGCCGACTACGTCGAAGGGGACACGACCGACGAGACCATCAAGATCTACGAACGAACGCATAAAACCTCCTAGCCAACCCGGTAAACATACTAATCTGATGGCCAGACTAGTATGTTTAGCAGGTTCGGGTAGGACGTTTCGGCAACGCTACGCCGCGTCCCCCGCCTCGTCGTCGGGCGTGTCCGGGGTGTCGACCGGAGCGTCCGCCACGTCGTCCACCGCTGCCGCGGCCAGGTCGAGGCGCATCGTGAACGCGTCGATGTTCTCCGGCTGGTAGTAACGCTTGCGCACGCCGAGGACCTCGAACCCGAACTCCCGGTACATCTCGATCGCCGCGGCGTTGTCGACCCGCACCTCCAGCAGCACCGCCCCTGCCTTGACCTTGCGCGACCGCTCGACCAGCGCGGTCATGAGCTGCCTGCCCACGCCGTGCCGCTGGGCGGCCGGGTCGACGCCGATGGTCATGACCTGCGTGACGTCGCCGTCGAACCACAGGCCCGCATACCCGACGACGGGCTGGTCCCCCGCACGGTCGAGCCGCTCCGGCTCCGCCACGACGTACCAGCGACCGAGCCCCGCGAGCTCGTCGGCGAGCATCCCGTAGGTCCAGGCGCCGCGGCCGAACAGCTGGCGCTCCAGCTCCAGCACGCGGTCGAAGTCGGCGTTGCGCAGCGGACGGAGCCGCACCTCGGTGATCACGCGACGCCCCCGGTGGTCGAGGAGGTCGAGGCCCGCGCCGGTTCGTGCACGTCCGGACGCCGCAGGTACAGGGGCTCGGACGGCTGCTCCGCGCCGGCGTCGCGGCGCACGAGCGCCAGCCGGGCCAGCACCGTCGCGTCGGGCACGAGCGGCGCGTCGTCGGCCACGGGCAGGAACTCCGGGTAGAGCATCGCCCCCTCCCCGACCACGACGGGCAGCTGCCCGTCCTCGGTCTCGGGCGGAGCGAGCTGCCCCTGTGCGACGAACCCGGCCCGGTCGACGTCGGGCCCCGCGATCCGCTCGGCGACCGGGAAGCCGTGCGGACCCTCGAGCGCGACCACACGGTAGCGCGCCCAGTAGACCTCCTTGCGGCGGGCGTCGGAGGTCGCGAGGATCTCCGTGCCCGGCCGCAGCCCGAGGTCGCTGACGGCCTGCACGGCCAGTGCATCGAGGCTGGGCACCCCCAGCACGGGGATGCCAAGCGTCAGCGCGAGCGTGCGCGCGGTCACCAGGCCGACGCGCAGGCCGGTGAACGGGGCGGGCCCCGTACCGGCGACGACGGCGGTCAGGTCGCTCGGGTCGATCCCCGCCTCGGCGAGGACCTCCTCGATCAGGGGCGCGAGCGACTCGGCGTGCCTGCGGCGCTCGTCCGAGGTGCGGGACGCGAGGCGCGCACCGTCATCGGAGACGAGCGAGACGGCGACGGCTGCTGAGGTATCGAGAGCAAGGACGGCCACATGACCAGGGTATTACGCCGGCCGTCGACCCTTGTCAGGTCAGCGGAAGATCCTGCGCAGATACGCCTCAGCTCAGCAGCGTGCCGAGGTCCACACCGGCCCAGCGCTGACCGACGGCACGGATCGTCGCCTTACGGGTTCCTCCCTCGGGATCCTCCTCCGCTGCTACGCCGGGGTCGAAGGACGGCGCGCCGCGCGGGCGCTCCAGGTCGATCTCCAGCCGGTCGTCCGCGAGCGCCTCGGCCAGGCCGCGGCCCCACTCCACGACCGTCACGGAGTCCTCGAGGGACGAGTCGAGGTCGAGGGCGTCGAGCTCGCTCAGCCCGCCGAGCCGGTAGGCGTCGACGTGCACGAGGCCGGGGCCGTGCGTGCCGTCGGCGCGGGGCAGCGGCGGGTGCTCGCGCGCCACGATGAACGTGGGCGACGCGACCTGGCCACGTACGTCGAGCGCCGCACCGATCCCCTGGGTCAGGGTCGTCTTTCCGGCGCCGAGGTCGCCGGTGAGGATCACCAGGTCCCCGGCGCGCAGCTCCTCTGCGAGGGCGGCGCCCAGTGCGCGCGTCCTCTCGGCGTCGGGCAGCTCCAGCGTCACTACCTCTGACATCGCGATGTCGCCCTGTCCTCCTGCTTCCCCGCTCACGCGGTCTCCCTTCCTGCCGTGCCCGCGTACACCCGCGGCACACGTGCCCCGAGGCGCGTCACGATCTCGTAGCTGATGGTGCCTGCTGCCTGTGCCCAGTCCTCCGCGTTGGGTGCGCCGGCGCGGGCCAGCCCGTCCGACGCCCCGAACAGCGTGACCACGTCACCGGCCTGCTCCGGAGCGTACGGGCCGAGGTCGAGCATCACCTGGTCCATGCACACCCGGCCGGCCACCCGCAGCACGCGGGCGGTGCCGAGGCCCGCGCCGGGTGCCGCGACGTCGTCCACGCCGCCGCCCACCAGGACGGGACCGCCGGGGCCGAGCGAGCCGCCCGACGCGTGCCGCGGGATCCCGTCCCCGTACCCGAGCGGGATCACGCCGAGCACGGTGTCCTGCGTCGTCGTGTAGAAGTGGCCGTACGAGACGCCCTGGCCTGCCCGCACCCGTTTGACGGTGGCGAGCCGCGCTTCGAGCGTCATCGCGGGGCGCAGCCCGTAGTCGCCAGGTGCGCCGAGGTGCGGGACCGGTGAGAGCCCGTAGACGGCGATCCCCGGGCGCACCAGGTCGTAGTGCGTCGCCGGGTTGGTGAGGGTCGCCGCGGAGTTCGCGAGGTGGCGCACCTCGAGGGGCATCCCCGCCGCCTCGACGGTGCGGATCGCGTCCTCGAAGGCGTGGGTCTGCATCTTCACGGACGGGTCGTCGGGCTCGTCCGCGAGGGCGAGGTGCGACATGAGCCCGATGACGGCGAGCGCTCCGTCCGCCTGTAGCGCAGCGGCCCGGTCGAGGACCGCGGGCAGGTCCTCCGGGGTGATCCCGTTGCGGCCCAGCCCGGTGTCGACCTTGAGGTGCACGCGGGCGGTCCGGCCGGCCGCACGGGCGCCGTCGGCCACCTCGTCGAGGGCCCAGGGCGCTGCGACCGCGATGTCGACGTCTTCCCGCACCAGCTCGGCGAACGGCGCGCCGGGTGCGTAGAGCCAGGTCAGGACGCGAGGTTCGGGTCCGACAGCGGCGCGGACGGCCAGCGCCTCGGTGCCGTGCGCCGTGCCGAGCCAGGTGGCGCCCCCTGCGAGCGCCGCCCGTGCCGCCGGGGCCAGCCCGTGTCCGTACGCGTCTGCCTTGACGACGGCCATGACCTGGGCGGTCCGGGCGGTCGCCCGCAGGGCACGCACGTTGTCGCGGATCGCGTCCAGATCGACGACCGCGCGGGCGGAGTAGTCGGGGATGGTGCTCATCGCACCGATTCTTGCACCTGTCAGATCCCGGTGGACGTGTCAGACGCTCGGGCCACCGGACTGGTCTGCGGGTCTGACCCGTGCGGGTACCTGTGTCCGGGCCATTCGCTCAGGTTCCTGCGCGACTCGAAGCGGCGCTGCCGCCCGGACAGCGGGTCGGTGAGCTCCAGGGACCGGGACAGGAGCTGCAGCGGGCGGTCGAAGTCGTCGGGGTCGCTGTCGCGGAGCTCTGGCCAGAACGGGTCGTGCAGGATCGGCAGCCCGAGCGACGCCATGTGGAGCCGGAGCTGGTGGGTCTTGCCGGTGTGGGGCTCCAGCCGGTAGAGACCAAGGCCGCGCGTCTGGTCGGCCGCTGCGAGGGTGATCAGGGACTCGGCGTTCGGCTCGCCGGGGATCTCCTCGGCACGGGTCGTGCCGCGCCGCTTCACGATGCGGCTGCGGAGCGTCACCGGTTCTCCTGCGGCGACCCGGGCGGCGTCGGGCAGCGTGCTGTCCGACGCCGCCAGGGGTGCCACCGCCTCGTAGACCTTGCGTACCGCGCGGCGCGCGAACGCCTCCTGGTAGGGGCCCCGCACCTCCGGCCGCACGGTGAGGACGAGCACGCCTGCCGTGCCGCGGTCGAGCCGGTGCGCCGGGGAGAGCTCCGGCAGGTCGAGGGCGATCCGGAGGCGGACCAGGGCGGTCTGCCGCACCCAGCGCCCGCGCGGCATCGTCGCGAGGAAGTGTGGCTTGTCCACGACCAGCAGGTTCTCGTCGTGGTGGAGCACCTCTGGCTCGAACGGGATCGTGTCCTCGTGGGTGGGCGGGTCGCGGTACAGGTAGAGGAACCCGCGCGGTTCGTACGGCGTCGTCGGGGTGAGGGGCTCTCCGCGGCCCGTGACGATCTCGCCGAGGGCGAGCTTCTCGAGCAGGCGTGCCTCGTCGTCGTGGAAGCGGTCGAGGAGGTAGTCGAGCGCGTACGGGAACCGCGCCACTATGTCGGGGTCGTGCGGCAGCACGAGCCGGGTCGGGTTGAGCCCGTCCCGCACGGGCAGTGGCGGTCGGTGCTTGGCAGGGCCGGGCGTACGCACGTCGTCAACCTAGCCGACGGGCGGGCTGCCGAACCGCTCGAGGGTTCCACCGGCCGGGCAACGGGTGGAGGATGGGCCGGTGACCCTCTACGACATTCCCTTCCACACGATGGACGGCGCCGAGATCTCGCTGGCCGAGCACAAGGACGACGTCGTGCTCGTGGTGAACGTGGCCTCGCGGTGCGGCCTGGCACCGCAGTACGAGACCTTGGAGAAGCTGCAGAAGAAGTACCAGGACCGAGGATTCACGGTGCTGGGCTTTCCCAGCAACCAGTTCCTGCAGGAGCTGAGCTCGAACGAGAAGATCGCCGAGTTCTGCTCCATGACGTACGGCGTCACGTTCCCCGTGCTCGACAAGATCAGGTTGAACGGCCGGCACGCTCACCCGCTGTACGAAGAGCTCAAGAAGTCGAAGGACGCGGAGGGCCACTCGGGCAAGATCCGCTGGAACTTCGAGAAGTTCCTGGTCCTGCCCGGCGGTGACGTGCGCAGGTACTCACCGAGGACCCTGCCGGACGCCCCGGCGATCGTCGACGAGATCGAGGCACACCTCCCGCGCTGAGTCTGGCCGCACAGGGGGCGGCCGACACCTCAGCCGTCACCGGCCGCGAGGGTGAGCCGCATCGCGACCGGCGCCACGTCAGAGGTGTCCCCGAGCCAGCCGACCCAGACCCTGGTCAGGCCCAGCTCCCGGCCCGGGTCGGGCTCCTCCGCGACGAGCTTGTGCCTGCCCACGAGCGGCAGGGCCGTGAGCTCGCTGACGGTCAGGACGTCGATGACCAGCACGTCGACCCGATCGAGGCCGAACGCGAGCCAGTCCTGACTCACCCGCAGCGAGAGCGTGTCGAGGGCTGAGAGGCGGGACATCACTGCACTGAATGCTGTATCTGTCATGCAGCCTTGACGCTCGAACCGCGCAGAGGTCACAGCACTTCGCGGAAATGTTGCACACCAGTTCTCGCCGATCGGATCCGCGCGTCGGCATATCGCAGCGGTGGTGCTCGCCGCACGCGCCGGCCCTACGCTGGAAGGCATGGACCCCCACCGGTTTCGGCAGGCCACGCCCGAGGACGCGCAGGCGCTCCTCGACGTCGAGCGCGCCGCCGGAGTCGCGGCCCTCGGCCATATCTTTCCGCCGGGCATGTACCCCTTCCCGTCCGACGAGGTCCGGGCCAAGTGGGAGGCCGCGCTCGCCGAGCCGGGCGTCCGGGTGCTCGTGCTGGACGACGACGTGGACAGCTCCCGCCTCGCCTGCTTCGTCGCCCACGACGAGCGGCTGCTGCGGCACCTGGCCGTGCACCCGTCCCACTGGGGGTCCGGCCTCGCCCGCGCGGCGATGGACGCGGCCGTCGCCGAGATGGACGACCCGCGCCTGTGGTGCCTCTCCGACAACGACCAGGCCGTCGGCTTCTACGAGCACCTCGGCTGGCGCCGCACCGGGCGCACCCAGGCGTCGGAGTACGCGCCGTTCCCTGACGTGGTCGAGATGGTCCTCCCCCGGGGCTGAGCCGGAAGCCCGGGCCTGAGCCGGGAGCGAGACCGCAGGCTCAGGCCCTGCCCGGCGCTCTGGCTACAGGTCGACCAGGCCCGCCCGGTACCCGAGCACCACGGCCTGGGTCCGGTCCCTGGCCTGCAGCTTCGCGAGGACGGACGCCACGTGGGTGCGCACCGTCTCGACCCCGACCACGAGCACCGTCGCGATCTCCGCGTTGGTCATCCCCTGCGCCACCAGGCCGAGCACCTCCCGCTCCCGCGGCGTGAGCCCGGGTGCCCCTGTCGCGACGCGTGGACGCGACCGGACCAGGTCGCGCAGCGCCTCCGGGTACAGCAGGCTCCGCCCGACGGCGACCGTCCGGACCGCCTGCACCATCTCGTCGGCCCCCGCCCGCTTGAGCAGGAACCCGGACGCCCCGACCGTCAGCGCGTCGAGGACGTAGCCGTCGTGCTCGAACGTCGTCACCACGAGGACCCGCGGCGGGTCCGGCAGGCGCAGCACGAGCTCGGTCGCGCGCAGGCCGTCCACGCCGGGCATCCGCACGTCCATGCAGACGACGTCCGGCCGCAGCGAGCGCGCCAGCTCGACCGCCTGCGCGCCGTCCCCGGCCTCGCCGACGACCTGCAGGTCAGCCTCGGCGTCCAGGATGAGGCGCAGGCCGCTGCGGACGAGCGGCTCGTCGTCGGCGACGAGCACCCGGACCGGTGTGTCAGGCATCTGGGTCCTTCCGGTTCGTTGTGCCAGGGGCGCGCTCGCCGCCTCGCTCCGCCGTCGGCAGGGGCGCGCAGGGCAGCGTCGCACGAAGTATCCACCGGTCACCGTCGCGACCCGCCTCAGCGGTCCCGCCGAACAGGGCAACCCGTTCCCGGATGCCGGACACCCCGCGCCCTCCGGACGGGCGCCGTCCGGGGCGGGACCCTGCGCGGACCGGGTTCACGACCTCGATCAGCACCCCGTCGCCGTCGTGCCCCACGGTGAGCTCGACCGGCCCTGGGGCGCCGTGCCGGTGGGCGTTGGTGAGCGCCTCGGTGACTATGCGCTGCACGGTCCGGCTCAGGAGGGCCGGCAGGTCGGCCGGGAGGTCGATCCGGGCAGCCAGGTCCAGCCCGGCACGGCGGTGGGCGGAGACGACGTCGCCGAGGGCGGGTGCCAGCGCCACGGGTGCCTCGTCGTCGGCGTCGTCCCGGAGGACGGCCAGGAGCTGGTCGAGCTCGGTGAGCGCCGAGCGCGCCGTGTCCTCGATGGCGGCCAGGGCTTCGGCCGCCGCCCCCGGGTTGGCCACGACGACCCGCCGCCCGGCCGCCGCCTGAATGCTGACGACGGTGAGCGCATGGCCGATCCCGTCGTGCAGCTCGCGCGCGAGACGCGTGTGCTCCGCCTCGCGACGGGCCCGGGCGAGGGCCGTCTCCATGCGGTCGTGCGGCGTGGGCCCGAGCACGCGGCCGGCGAGCGCCTCCGCTGCAACGCCCAGCGGCCAGGTGGCCACGAGGGCCAGCAGCGCGAAGGCGGCGCACGCGACCAGCCGCAGCGCGAGCGACACCGGGCCGTCCGGCAGCGGGATCCCGGTGTAGAACGAGTCGCCGGACCGGAGCGATTCCCCGGCGAGCGCCTCGACACCGATCAGCACCGCCATCGGGATGCCCGCGAACAGGCCTGCCGCCACGAGCAGCCCCGAGGCCAGGTGCCCGGCCACCCACAACGCCGTCCGCACCCGGTGCGCCGGCCGGGGGTCGGCCGGTGCCACGAGCTCGTCGTCCACGTCGAGCAGCGCGCGCGCCGCCGTGACCTCCAGCTCCCGTGCGCCCGGCACCAGCCCGAGGCCGACGGCGGCCGCGACGGTCGCGACCGCCGTCACCCAGGCGGGCGGCGCCCCGGCCGAGACGTTCAGCAGGCTGTACACGAGCAGTACCAGGGCCAGCCCGATCGCCCCGCCCAGCATGTGCCAGGCGAACCGCCGGGCGAGGTACCGCGTGAGATACCGCGTCGTCGCCTGCATGCCGTCATCCTCTCCGGTCGTGGGCCCGGCCCGCCAGGTCACACGCTGGGTCACACGCTGGGTCACCGGGCCGGGAGCTGGTCCCGGGCCGGCTCGTCGGCGTCGAGCGCCGCCGCCCGCTCGGACTGGAGCCGGTGGGCCACGTAGCCCCAGACGGCGAGCGTCAGGGCCGGGCCCCAGTACCAGCAGGGAAAGGCGATAGCGCTGACGATCTGGTCGCCGACGCTGTGTCCGCGGGCCATGAGCAGCATGGGGATGGCCGAGAAGATGAGGGTCACGGCGATCAGGCCGCCGGGCACGGCGGCAGCCGTGATCGGAACGCGGCGGCCGGCCAGGCCCGGCATCCACCGGGGGAACACCTCGCCCCAGGTGCGGATGAGGCCGAGAGTGAGGAAGAAGCCGAGCCAGGCTCCGCTGGACAGCGTCAGCCCCCAGATCCGGGTGGACATGTCGATGTCGGACCCGAGCTGCGGCCACGGCGTGAGCCACGTGAGCCGGGCAAGCGCGTACGGGAGCGGGCCGGTGGCAGCCACGATCGTGATCGCGCGGCGGTGTCTGACCACCCAGGCGGTGGCCCGGTCCATGGCCGACAGGCCGGACAGCGCCTGGACGCCGACCGCGGCCCACAGGGTGCCGAGCGTGAGGATGAGCAGCGTGATGAGGACTGTCACGCCCTGGGACAGGAAGCCGTTGAGGATCCCGGTCGCCAGCCCTGCGAGGGCGTCGCGGCCCAGGACCACCCCGACGACGAGAGCCACCAGGCCGGGAACCCCTAGCGCCCAGCGGGCCACCCGGTACCGCCGTACCAGCTGGACGAGCATGACCACCACGGCGACCGGCATGAGCAGCGCGACGAGGTAGCCCATCGTGGAGAGCGGGCCGGTGCCCTGCAGCAGCGCCCCGAACACGATGAGCTGCAGCACACCGGCGCAGACACGGCCCCGTGCGCCAAGGGCGCCGGCGAGTCCGGCGATCCCGGCCGCGACGCCGGCCAGCGCGGTGACGACGTGGACGGTGGTGGCGACCTCCGTCCCGGCGAGCCCTGCCAGGAGCGCCGTGACGGGCTCGGCGTACGGGTTGGGCCAGAGGCCGAGCATCCAGGCGAGGCCGAGCAGCGCGACTGCGCCGCTGGCGATGGTGGCGCCGATGAGGGTGGCGCGAGTGAGGCGTTCCATGACGTTCCTTTCGGTCGGTCGTGCGGTATGCCTCCACACTCCCGTCCGCTGCATGCTCGCCCCCTCACCCGCCCGGGGGATATCACCTGATGACCGGGGGATCCGCGGTACCACACCACGTCTCGGCGGCAGACCTGTCAGCCGCCGGCCAGCCAGGCGGGCGGGCGGGTCTCGGCGAGACGCACGAGGTCCCTCCGGTCCCGGATACCGAGGGTCGCGTACGCTCGGCGGAGCCGGTTCACGACGGTCCGCTCGGACACGAACGTCGCCTGGGCGATCTGCGAGTTCGTCGCGCCGTGCACCGCGAGCCGGACCATCTCCCGCTCGTGCCCGCCGAGCACCTCCCACTCGGGCCCGGTGCCGCCGCTCGCGGCCGCCTCGGCGAGGAACACGTCGATGCCACGCAGCCAGCCCGCCATCCCCGCCAGCCGCACGAGCGTCCGGGCCTCGTCGAGCATCGCCTCGCCCGTCGCGCGAGAGCCACGGGTCACGGCGTACCGGCCGTACGCGACCAGCATGCGCGCACGCTGCCAGGGCGACATGGGAGCCGGCGGCGCGTGCAGCGCCGCCTCGAACGCGGCCGACGGCGCACCGTCGTCGGCGAGGAGCGCACAGAGCCGGGAGTATGCGGCCGCGACGTCCGGTGCCGACCGCTCCCCCGGCACGAGAGGCGGATCGAGCAGCCGCTGGGCCCGCGGCCCTACCTTCCCGGGCGACGTCGACGCCAGCACTGCCTCCACGAGGTCGCACCGCACCTGCACCCGGCCCCGGTACGGCCAGGCGCAGTGCTCGAGCGCGATGGTCAGCAGCGCGGCGGCCCCTTCCGCCTGCCCGGCGACGAGGTGCGCCGCGCCAAGGTCTGCGGCGTACTCACCGAGCACCCGTGCCGACCAGGTGCCGGCCTGGGCCGGCATCGTGCTCGCCGGGACGGTCCCGTCGACGACGGCGTCGGCAGCGGCACGCATGCCCCGGGCCGGCAGCCACCCGTCGACCGCCGGGCGCAGCTCCGCCGCGTGCGCGAGATGCGCACGGACGTCGGCGGCTCGCCCGTCGAACGCGGCGACCCGAGCAGCTGCGAGGTCACGCGCCACGATCTCCGCCACCGTCCGCCCCGGCGCCGTACCGGAATGGTCGGCCAGCAGGTCCCGCGCGCTCACCACGTCCCCCAGCATCAGGAGGCCACGCACCTGGAGGCCGACCCCCACCCAGTCCTGGCCGGGGGTCGGCCCGATCAGCCGCAGGTCCGCCCGGAGCGCGCCAGGGTCGGCCAGGTCGCCTGTGTCCTCGAGGCACAGCAGCGTCTCGGCGACCCGCGCGCCGGCGGCACGGGCGGCCTCGCCGGCACCCGCCGGATCGCGCCACCACAGGTGGTCGGTCCAGTCCGCCCCCACGCCGTCCGGCACCAGCGGACCCCCGGCGTGGTCCCGCCAGGTGCGCCCCGCCAGCAGGGACACCCCGACGGCGCGCGCGGCCAGGCGCGGGTCGGGCGCCGCCGCCACCGCTGCCCACGCGCGCGCGGGCAGCTCGTCCAGGTGCAGCCCGTCAAGGATGTTCACCACCGCGCCGGGCGCTGTCACGTCGCGGTCCAGCGGCTGAGCCTCCCGGCCGGTACCGTCGGCTCCCCGCGCCTCCCGGCACAGCAGCGCGAGCAGCGGGTGCCGCACGGTCGCGCGGCCGTCCCGGCGCACCACCGAGGTACGACCGAGGGGCGCGTCCGCGAGTGCGGCCGTCGTGGCCGGGTCGAGCCCCGCCAGCAGCGTGCGGTACGCACGCCGGGCCGCCGAGCCGACGTCGTCCGGCCCGGTCCAGGCGACGTCCCCGCACAGCTCGGCCGCACTCAACGCGCCCGCGAGCTCGAGGGCGAGCCGCGGGTTGCCCGCGCTCCACCACCGCAGGCGCTCGACAACGTCGGCCGCCACCGGGGCACTCAGCTCCGTGTCGAGCACACGCCGCAGGGACATCCGGTCGAGCGGACCCAGCTCGAGCACCTCGACGTCGTCGGAGAGCGGCTCGACGGTGCTGCTCCGCACGGCGGCGATCACTCGCCAGTCCTGCCCGTATGCCTCGTCCGCGAGGTGCTGGAGCCAGCGTGCACGCTCCGGGGTCAGCACGCCCACGTCGTCGACGAAGAGGACCCGCGGTCCGGGCCCGCTGTCGCCTGCCCAGACCGAGACCGCGCGCATGAAGCCTGTCGCGTCGAACTCCGGGTCGTGGCTCTCGGAGTCCTGGATCGACCAGGTGGACAGGTCGATGCGCCGGTTGTTGTCGAGATCGTGGGCCGAGGGCCGTGACGAGCACGGCCGCACCACCCGGACCGCGGACGACCCAGCTCCGACCTGCCTCAGCGCCTGGAGCACCGTCGCGGTCTTGCCGATCCCGCTCAGTCCGCGCACGACCAGGACCGTCGGGTCCAGGTCGGTCGCAAAGTGCGCGATGACCCGCAGCTCTCGATCACGGCCGTGGACCACGTGGTCCCTCCCCCTGCTGCCTGGTTCGCCACTTGCACAAACACCTGTCAGCAGCGCGTCAGGAGTCTATGACGAGAGATAAATCGTGCAGGGTGTGGCTGTGGTACGGAGATCACGGCTCTACCTGGCGCGTTTCCGGCAGGCGAGAGAAGATCGCGCACGCGAAAAATTCAGCGGAATATCCGTCCGGGAGAATCCGGCATCAAGCCAGCGGGCCGAGCAGCTCCTGCCTGTCCGCCTCGGGCCGCTCAGTACCGTCGAGCACTCCGACGAGCTTTTTCTCCTCGAACCGGAAATGCGTCTCCATCACTGCCTCGATGCCGTCGAGGTGCCGCAGCAGCTCGTCCCGGCCGGCTCCCGACCTCGCGGCGCGCTCCAGCTCGCCCAGCAGATGGTCGAGCATGGAGTGGTCCCGCTTCAGGTCGGCGACCACGGGCGCCAGACCAGGTTCGGCCGCCAGCACGACGTCGAACAGGGTCGCGTCCTCGCTGCGGTGGTGGCCGGTCAGCGCCGCGCAGAAGCCGACG
Source organism: Promicromonospora umidemergens (assembly GCF_024171995.1). Lineage (GTDB taxonomy): Bacteria > Actinomycetota > Actinomycetes > Actinomycetales > Cellulomonadaceae > Promicromonospora > Promicromonospora umidemergens. The sequence continues at coordinate 375,658 of NZ_JAMTCT010000003.1, forward strand.
CAGTAGAGCTGCAGGTCCCGCGCCGCCGTCGGCCCGGCCGCGCCGTCCTCGACGGCGGACCGGGCCACCGCGAGGGCGTCGCGCAGCCGACGGTGGACCTCGCGGAGCTCCTGCCCCCAGGCGACGACACGTTGGCTCATCGTCGCCACCCTAACGCGGGCCGGAATCCTCCCGTCAGGCGCTCAGCAGCTCTGCGATGACGGCCGGCACCGCCCGGGCGATCTCCAGCGCCGCCACCGGGCCGCCTGCGGACGCGCGTGCAGCCGCGCGACCGTGCACGAGCACCGCGGCGGCTGCCAGCCGGGCCGCGAGCGTCTCGTCCTCGACGACGTCGGCAGAGCGGCCCGCGAGCAGCGTCCCCAGGATTCCCGCGAGCACGTCACCCGCCCCCGCTGTGGCCGTCCAGGCCGGCGCATCGGCCTGCGCATAGGCGTCACCAGGACCGGCCACCACGGTGATCGCGCCCTTGAGCAGCACCGTCGCGCCGGTCGCCTGGTGTGCCGTCCGCACCCAGTGCAGCGGCCGCGCCTCGACCCCCGCCCGGTCCACGTCGTGCCCAAGGCCCTGCAGCAGCTCCGCCAGCTCACCGGCATGCGGGGTCAGCACCGCCCAGGCCGGGAGCCGGTGCTCCAGCATGGTGAGCGCGCCCGCATCGATGACGGCGGGCATCCTGCCCCCGGTGACGTCCTCGGACAGCACACCGGTCACGGCCGCGAGCGCCCCGAAGATCCGGCGGGCCTGGCCGTCGTCGTCCGGCCCGGCGTCCGGGTCGACCGCCGGGACACCCGGTCCGAGCACCCAGGCCTGCACGCGGCCGCCCGCCACCACCACCTCGGGGCGGACCAGGAGCACGCGGGTGCCGACGGCCTCTGGCCCCAGGTAGCGCACCATGCCGGGTCCGGCCAGCACCGCGCCCGACGTCGCGAGGACCGCCGCGCCCGGGTACGTGCTCGTCCCGGCGATCACCCCGACGACGCCTCGCGTGTACTTGTGGTCGTGCGGGCCGGGAGCTGGCCACAGGGCGGCCACGTCGGCCGGCTCCATGCGCCGCACCCGGCCGGACCCCGGGTCCGCGCCGGTCATCGCGTGCCGGCCGGTCGTCACGCCCCAGGCCGCCCCTGCCCAGCCTTCGCCGCCCGAGACGGCCGGGAAGCCGACGTCGACGAGCTCGACCTCCCCGGCGAGGTGCGCCGCCGGCGGCAGGAGCAGGCCGGGCTTGAGCGCGCCGAACGTGACCGTGCGGTCGGCACGCAGGACCGGGCCCAGCACCACGCCGTCGTCCACGCCGATCCCGCTCGGGATGTCGACGGCGATCGTGTACGGCCACAGCTCTCCGGCCGTCTCGCGGGCTTCCACGAGGGTGCGCACGAGCCCGCCCGCGGGCGGGCGTAGTGCGCCCCGCGCACCGACACCGACCAGGCCGTCGAGGACGACGTCCGAGGCGAGGGCTGCGCGGACCACTGAGGGAACCCGGACGTCGGCGAGCGTCAGCACCTTCCCGCCTGCCGCGCGGAACGCGGCGAGGCCGTCGTCGTGCGCGCGTGTGGACGCCAGGACGGCGGTGACGGTCATGCCGCGCCGCGCGAGGTGGGCGCCGGCGAACAGCGTGTCCCCGCCGTTGTTGCCAGGACCGACGAGCAGCAGCGCGCTGGCACCGCGCACCTCGTGCCGGGTCCTCGGCCCGCGACGGGGCCGAACCTTGGCCGTGCCGGGGAGACCGTCGGAACCGAGGCTGCCGCGCAGGCGGGCGGTGCCCGGGCGCGCGGGCCGGCGGTCCGGGGCTCGCCCGTCGACAGGGCGCGCCGCCACCTCCCGGAGCACCGCCTGAGCCAGCGCGTACGCAGCTCTGGCCATCAGCGGCTCGCCAGCTGCTATCAGCGGCTCTTCGGCCTTTCGTACCTCGTCGGAACTCCACGCGTCTTTCACGGTCCTATAGTGCCGCTTCCACCGCTGTCCCGGGTACCAGGACCGAGCATCCTGGACCGCCCCTCCCCCGTCGGGATCTCGGTCGGCATAGGGTCGGGTCATGCGATTCGGACTCTTCATCCCGCAGGGCTGGCGCCTCGACCTGGTCGACATCGCGCCTGCCGACCAGTGGGCTTCCATGCTGTCCCTTGTGCACCGCGCGGAGAACCAGGCGGCCGGCGAGGCCGTCCCGGGCGGTGAGTTCGCGTGGACCTCAGCCTGGGTCTACGACCATTTCCACACCGTCCCGCAGGTCACCACCGAGGCGACGCACGAGGCCTGGTCCCTCATGGCCGCGTTCGCCGCCGCCACGCAGCGCATCCGGCTGGGGCAGATGTGTACCTGCATGGCGTACCGCGAGCCGACCTACCTGGCCAAGGTCGCCTCGACCATCGACACGATCTCGGGCGGCCGGGTCGAGATGGGTATCGGCGCAGGCTGGTACGAGCACGAGTGGCGCGCCTACGGCTACGGCTTCCCGTCAGCGGGGGAGCGCCTGCGCGCGCTCGACGAGGGCGTGCAGATCATGGCGAACATGTGGCGCACCGGGTCCTCCGGCACGTTCGAGGGCCAGCGCTACCAGGTCGACGGCGCCCTCTGCTACCCGCAGCCCCTGCAGCAGCTCCCGGTGGGCGACGGCGGTGCGGAGGTGCCCTCCATCCCCCTGTGGATCGCCGGTGGCGGCGAGAAGAAGACCCTGCGCATCGCCGCGCAGCACGCCCAGTACACCAACTTCGCCGGCTCGCCCGAGGCCTTCGCGCACAAGTCGGGCGTGCTGGAGGCGCACTGCAAGGACGTGGGCCGGGACTTCGGTGAGATCACCCGGTCGGCGAACTACAACGTGGTGATCGGCGAGACCGAGGCGGACGTCGCGGAGCGCATGGCCTGGATCGAGGCCCACCTGCGCAGGTGGGCCCCCGAGAAGGCCGACGACGAGCTCAGCACCTGGCGGGCCGGGCTCCTGGTCGGGACGCCCGAGCAGATCGTCGAACGGCTGCAGGACATGCGTGTTCGCGGCCTGGAGTACGCGATCACGTACTTCCAGGAGGCCGCCTACGACCAGTCCGGCCTCGAGCTCTTCGAGAAGCAGGTCATCCCGGAGCTCCAGTAGTCCGGGCGGAAGATCACCCTTCCGCGATCACCCTTCGGCGATCACCATGGCGGACGCGATGCCCGCGTCGTGCGAGATCGTGATGTGCCACGTGCGCACACCGAGCTCGGCGGCGCGGGCGGCGACGGTGCCGCTCGCGTCGATCCGGGGCGGACCACCCACCGTGCGGTGCACCGTGACGTCGTGCCAGCGGAGGTTCCCTGGCGCGCCGAGCGACTTCGCGATGGCCTCCTTGGCCGCGAACCGGGCGGCCAGGGACGCCGGCGGCAGCTCGCGCTCGACGTCCGTGAAGAGCTTCTCGCGCAGCCGGGGCGTGCGGTCGAGGGTCTCCATGAACCGGTCCACGTCGACCACGTCGATACCCGTACCGATGATCATTGGCTCAGCCTACGGCGTGTTTCGGAAGCCCTGAGGCTTGTGAAACACCGCCCTTCTCGGGCGTCCAGATTCAGGCCGTTGGTGCGGTCTGACTGGTTCCTACTTCGTCCAGTCCCTTGCCGCCACGGCCCGGTGGGGTGTGGTGGGTGGGGGTGTCCTGTCGGTAGGCGTTGGTGACGGGGCCGGCTGCTTGACGGTCCCCGACCCGGGCAGCACCACACCCCGCACCCTCCGCGGCAGTACCTGCCCGGGTGGTGAGGGTGTGGTTCTCGGCCCAGGCGGCGAGATTGACGGCGGCATTCAGATCCCGATCCAGCGCCAGCCCGCACTCACCACACTCGAACGTGCGGTCCTTGAGTGTCAGGCCCTTGCGCAGGGCGCCGCAGGCGGAGCAGGTCTTCGATGACGGGAACCACCGGTCCGCGAGCAGGACGTGCCCGTCGCGCCAGGCCTGCTTGTACGTGATCTGCCGGGCGAGCTCTCCCCACGCCGCATCACTGATGGCGCGCGAGAGGGTGCGGTTGGATCGCATGCCGGTGATGTTCAGGTCTTCCAAGACCAGCCGGTCGTGGTTCTTGACCAGCTGATTGGACACCTGATGCAGCACATGACGGCGGCGGTTACGGATCCGGGCATGCTGGCGCCCCAAGCGGGCGACAGCCTTCTGACGGTTCTTCGATCCCTTCTCCTTCCGCGACACCGCCTGGGCCAGGCGGCGCAGTCTCGGCAGGCCTCGCCGCATGGCCCGCTGGTTATCGGCCCGCAGGACCTCGACGCCGTCGGACGCCCCGGCCACGACCAGGGCATGCAGGCCACGATCCACACCCACCCAGCCCTGCCCGCCGTGCTGGATATCGTCTGCTACCACCTGCGACGGCGCCCCGGCGCGCCGGGGTGTGTGCCGCATGGCGGGGTGGAGGTCGGCGGCTTCGACAGTGATGGAGATCCACCACCGGCTCGCACCCCGGGAGACCGTGACGAACACAATCCGGGCCCGGCCGGTGGCGATCATTCGACGCAGCCGTCGGGTGTCCTCCCGCACCCGCAACGTCCCGATCTTCGACAATGTCACCGACCGCGGACGGTCGCCGTCGCCCACCCGGATGCTCGACCGACCCTTGCCGATCTTGTTCCGGATGCGGAACGACCCACTGGTCGGGCTCTTCTTCTTGAAGCGGGGGAACCGGACCGTCGGCCCTTTCCGGGAACGAGCGAGAGAGTCAGCGGCCGCTTTCAATCCTCGGCCCAGGTCCACGGCGGCTTCCTCGAACACCTGCGCCAGCACCTGATCACGCCAGACCAGACCCGTCACGTGGATCTGTGTCTGTCCAGCGGCGTCGACCAGGAACCGGCGCCCGGCGGCCGCGGACCGCTTCCAGGCGTTGAACGCGTTGACCAGATCAAACCCCGACCACGGCACCCGAACACCCGGGACACCACTGTCCCCGTGCTGGGCACCGTCCGGCCCCGTCCCTGCCTTTTGGGGCTGCCCGCGGTAGGCCGCCGAGCGTGCGTCCTTGTGCAGGCGCAGGGCCTGGTTGAACGCGAACCGGGCCGCGCCCACATGCCGGGACAGCACACGTTCCTGCTCGACCGACAGGTCGAGACAGAACCGGAACGACGTATGCCTGGGCATGTAAACCATGCTGCCACCCAACAAAGCATTACTAGAACGCCCGTTCGGCAGGCTCTCCGTGGAATCCGCTCGCCCCCCTCCACTCCCCAACGCCGACGACTTCCGAATCAGGCCTTAGATCGTCGGTCAGGGTCCCTGGTCTCGTCCACGTACCGCACCTCCGGCCTTGCGCGTCATGCCCGTTTTCAGGCACTATGCTCCAGTAATGTAGAAGTAAAGGTGGCGCCTGCATCGTACCGGCAGAGCGCCACCTTTCATGCGTAGGAGGCCGCCATGCCCGAGGACGACGACAAGCTCCCCTTCCCTGTGCTCATGGTCGTGATCTTCGGCGTCGTGATCGCGGCGATCGTCAGCCTGCTCGTGTTCGTCGCGGTCTCGAGCTGACGGCTCCCGTCCACCTGCTCAGCTCTGGCTGTTCGGCTCTGGCTGCTCGGCCGGCGCCCGCAGAGCGCCGGCCCCTTCCTCGATGCGGTCCAGCCACTCGCTCACCAACGCCTCGAACAACCCTCGCTGCTCGAGGTGCAGCGCGTGGCCCGCGCGGTCGAGCACCGCGAAGGTGGCCCGCGGGTAGTGCTCGACCAGCTCCCACGCGTCGCGGTAGCCGGTGACCGAGTCCTGCCGCCCGACGACGATGAGCGCCGGCTTCTCGAACGGCACGGGCTCGACGGGAAAGCTCCCCGCATAGCGCGCCTCGACCCGCGCGACCACCTCGGGGTCGGCCGCTGCCAGCCCGGGGTCGGTCTCCTGCCGTGAGCGTGCCCAGGTCTCCTCGGTCTGCACCACGAGGATCTCCTCGGCGTCGCACGCCTCGGTGCCGACTCGCTCGGCGAGCTCCGGGTCGCGGACGAGCACCTGACGTGCGGGGAGCCGGCGCAGCTCGTGGCGCGGTTCGACCACGGTCACCATGACGGCCAGTCCGACCACCCGTTCCGGGTCGGCGGCGGCGAGCCCGCGCGCCAGATAGCCACCGTACGACTGGCCGACGACGACGTACGGGCCGTCCGGCACCAGTGCCTGGACCGCGGCCCGCAGGATCCGGAAGACGTCGTCGGTGCTCGCGACGCCGGGTGCCACCGTCCCGCCCATGCCCGGCAGGTCGACGTAGAAGCGACGCCACCCCGGCCGCTCCGCGAAGACCGGCTCGAACGCGCCGACCATGAGCCGGTGATCCACCGGGAACCCGTGGACCAGGACTGCCGTGAGCACCCCGGGGCCTGCCGGCCCGTGCTCCACGTAGTGCACCCGGACCCCGTCAACCTCCACGTACGCCATGTACGCCCCTTCCGTCAGCCCAGAGGTTAGACGGAGCCTCCGACATCCCCGATGCCGGCGATGTCCTCCGGCTGGACCAGGTGCCGCCAGCGGAACCACTTGCGCTCGAGCTCCTCGGGCAGGTCCACGTCGAACCGCCGGGCCACGAGCAAGAGCTGGGCCAGCGCGTCAGCGACCTCACCGCGGAACGCGTCGCGCGTCTCGTCGTCGGACAGGCCGCGGTCCCGCGAACGGCCCGTCAGGTTGAGGAACGCCTGGGTCAGCTCGCCGACCTCTTCGTGGAGCTTCAGGACGAGCCAGTCGTCGGTGCGCTCCACCCCGTGCACCCGCGCGTAGACGCGGCTGATGATCTCGACTTCGTCGGAAAGATTCTTGAGGTCCACGCCGCCGAGCGTGCCACAGCCGAGACGCTCACCCGGCCCGCGCGCCGCGCACGACCGGGGAGCATCGGGCGGTCGGGTGCCCGCGCGCCGAGCCGCAAGTTGCGCGTCGACGCTGCTGACCCAACCGCAACTTACCCAGCCAACGGCAACCACTGCCGACGTCGAACCGCAACCTACCTGTGCATCCGGGCGCCGATCCGCAAACAACACGTCCATCTGAACCCTGATGGACGAGGTTCTTGCGGCTCGGCAACCGAGACCACGCCCAACTTGCGGCTCGGCGCCCGGCCGCAGCCGGCTACTCCACGGTCACGGACTTCGCGAGGTTGCGCGGCTGGTCCACGTCCAGCCCTTTCGCGCTCGCCAGCGCCATCGCGAAGATCTGCAGCGGCACGACGGCCAGCAGCGGCTGGAGCAGCGTGGGCGCCTGGGGGATCCAGAAGATCTCGTCGGCGTACTTGCGCACCTCGTCGTCGCCGTCCTCCGCGATCACCAGGGTCCGTGCGCCGCGCGCCCGGATCTCCTGGATGTTCGAGATGATCTTGGAGTGCAAGGAGTCGCGCCCGCGCGGCGAGGGCACGACGACGAACACTGGCTGGCCCTCGTCGATCAGGGCGATCGGACCGTGCTTGAGCTCGCCCGCCGCGAAGCCCTCCGCGTGGATGTACGCGAGCTCCTTGAGCTTGAGCGCGCCCTCCAGAGCCACAGGGAACCCGACGTGCCGGCCAAGGAACAGCACCTTGTCGGACTTCTCCATGGACCGGGCGGTCGCACGCACGTACTCGCCGCGCTCGATGACCGTCTGGATCTTGCGCGGCATGGCGCGCAGCTCGTCGAGCAGCGTCACGATCTCGTCGGGGAACTTGTTGCCCCGCAGCTGCGCCAGGTACAGGCCGAGCACGTAGGCGGCGGTGATCTGCGCGAGGAACGCCTTGGTGGAGGCGACGGCGATCTCGGGGCCCGCGTGCGTGTACAGCACGGCGTCGGACTCGCGCGGGATCGTCGAACCGTGGGTGTTGACTATCGAGATGACCTTGGCGCCCTGCTCACGGGCGTGCCGCACGGCCATCAGGGTGTCCATGGTCTCGCCGGACTGTGTCACGGCCACGACCAGCGTGCGCTCGTCGACGATCGGGTCGCGGTAGCGGAACTCGTGTGCCAGCTCGACCTCGACGGGGATCCGGCACCAGTGCTCGATCGCGTACTTCGCGACGTGCCCGGAGTAGGCGGCGGTGCCGCAGGCGACCACGATGATCTTGTTCACCGCGCGCAGGATCGACTCGTCGATGCGCAGGTCGTCCAGGACCAGCGCCCCTGCGGCGTCGGTGCGGCCGAGCAGGGTGTCTGCGACGGCCTGCGGCTGGTCGTGGATCTCCTTGTCCATGAAGGAGTCGAAGCCGCCCTTCTCGGCGGCGGCAGCGTCCCAGTCCACGGTGTAGCGCTTGGCCTCTGCGGGCTTGCCGTCGAAGTCGGTCACGGCCACCGACGTCGGCGTGATCGTCACCACCTGGTCCTGGCCCAGCTCGAGGGCCTCCTTGGTGTGCGCGATGAACGCGGCGACGTCCGACCCGAGGAAGTTCTCCCCCTCGCCGAGACCCACGACGAGCGGGGAGTCGTGCCGTGCGCCCACCACCGTCTCCGGCACGTCCGCGTGGACGGCGAGCAGCGTGAACGTGCCGTGCAGGCGACCTGCCACGACCGTCATGGCCTCGGTCAGGTCCCCGGTCTCGCGGTACGCCTTGGCCACGAGATGAGCGGCCACCTCGGTGTCGGTCTCGGAGCGGAACGCCACGCCGTCGGCCAGCAGCTCGGCCTTGAGCTGGGCGAAGTTCTCGACGATGCCGTTGTGGATCACGGCGAGCCGGTCGCCGTCGGCCAGGTGCGGGTGCGCGTTCGCGTCCGTCGGACCGCCGTGCGTGGCCCAGCGGGTGTGGCCGATCGCAGCAGTGGCCTCGGGCAGCGGCTCCTGGTCGAGCGCCTCGATCAGGTTGGCGAGCTTGCCCGACTTCTTGGCCCAGGCGACGCCGTCCAGCCCCGGCGCGACGAGCGCGACACCGGCCGAGTCGTATCCGCGGTACTCCAGCCGGCGCAGCCCTTCGATGGCGACGGCGAGGGGCGTGCCCGACGGCGTGGCAGCACCTGAGGCGTTCCCGTCCGCCGTAGTCGCAGCAGTTCCCGTGTAACCCACAATCCCACACATGCGGGCGAGTCTAGCGAGGGTCCTGACTTGCCCCCATGACCAGGCTCACAAGCGGCCTCCCGCACACGCCGCGCGACGCCCCGCCGAGGCCGGTGGCGATTCCCGCGGCTGGTTGGGGCACAATGCTGCAGGTGGTTTCCCAGTTCCCGACGACGGATCACGGCGAGCATCTGCTGGCCCTCGCCTCGTCCTCGCCCTACGTGGATCTCGACCGTGCGGCCTGGAGCCGGCTGTCGGCCTCCACTCCCCTGCCGCTGACCGACGAGGACGTCGAGCGTCTGCGGGGTCTCGGCGACCCCATCGACCTGGCCGAGGTCGACGCGATCTACCGGCCCCTGTCGCGCCTGCTCAACCTGTACGTGATGGCCACGGGCGGCCTGCACGACGCGACGTCCACCTTTCTGCACGAGGATCCGCCCCGCACGCCGTACGTCATCGGGGTGGCCGGCTCGGTCGCCGTCGGCAAGTCGACGACGGCGCGCGTGCTGCGCGAGATGCTCGCCCGCTGGCCGGAGACGCCGCGCGTCGAGCTCATCACGACGGACGGGTTCCTCTACCCCAACGCCGAGCTCGAACGACGCGGCCTGATGGAGCGCAAGGGTTTCCCCGAGTCGTACGACCGGCGCGCCCTGATCCGGTTCCTCTCCAGGATCAAGGCCGGCCGGGCCGAGGTGCGTGCACCCGTGTACTCGCACGTCACCTACGACATCGTGCCGGGCGAGGAGCTGGTGGTCCGCAAGCCCGACGTGCTCGTCGTCGAGGGCCTCAACGTGCTGCAGCCCGCCCGTCCGTCGACCGTCGACGAGTCGACCGTCGCGGTGAGCGACTTCTTCGACTTCTCGATCTACGTGGATGCCCGCACGCGGAACATCCGGCAGTGGTACGTGGACCGGTTCCTCGAGCTGCGCCGTACCGCGTTCACCAAGCCCGACTCCTACTTCCGGCGGTACGCCTCGCTCTCCGACCAGGAGGCGACGGAGCGTGCCCTGAAGATCTGGGAGTCCATCAACGCGCCCAACCTCGAACGGAACATCATCCCCACGCGGGGCCGCGCGACGCTCGTCCTGACCAAGGGCTCCGACCACGCGGTGCAGCGGGTCCGCCTCCGCAAGCTCTGAGCCCTCGGCCGCTGGCGTGCTCGTTGCGCCAGGACCGGACGGACAGGCACGACGGTCGCGCCCACGACACTCAGGGTTCCGACGGCGGGACCGTGACCTTCGCGTCGGACGGGTCCGCCGAGGGCTCGGGCTCCTCGTCGAGGTGCCGGTACGAGAACCAGCCGACCACCTTGTCCACGACGAAGCCCATCGCGACACCCAGCACCACGCCGATACCGATCGCCATGAGCGGGTCGTGGCCGAGCCACTGCGCCGCGACCAGGCCGATACCCGCCGAGTAGAGCGCCCACATGACCGCGGCGATCGCCGCGATGACCATGAACCGGCGGCGGGGGTAGGCGACGGCGCCCGCCGTCATGTTCACGGCGACCCGGCCGATCGGCACGTAGCGCGCCGCCAGGATGAAGGACGCCCCCCGGCGGGTCAGCGCCCGCTCCGCCCAGGCCACCGCCCGGCGCCCGCGCGGGCCTCGCAGGAACGGCACGCGCTCGGTGCCGATCATGTGCCCGATCTGGTAGGCGATCTGGTCGCCCACCCATGCTCCGGCCGCCGCCGTCAGGAGCACGAGCCACATCGACGGCGTGCCGGTGGTGTGCGCCGACACCGCCAGCGTGATCACGACGGACTCGCTGGGCAGCGGCGGGAAGAAGCCGTCGATGGTGGCGAACGCGAACATCGCCGGGTAGATCCACGGCGAGGCCGCCATGGCGAGGATCCAGGCCTCGGTGGCGCTCAGGACTGTGGAGATGAGTTCGAGCACGGGACCTCGAGAGTCTCGGTCGAGCACTACCCGTCGACAGGCTCAGGGCGGCGCCCGGGGGCGGAGGACGGCACTTGTCAGTGCCTGCGGTCAGCCTACGCAAAGGGATCCCCTGAAAGGCATCAGGGGTCCCCCTGGTAGAACCCCGCTTCCCAAGGATTCACGGAGCGTTCACGCCTGCCGTGCCTGCCGCCACAACCTCGCGCGCCGGCACGGCACCGATCACTGCAGTGCCAGCCGCTCCCGCACGACGGCGGCCAGGTCCTCAGCCACCTTGTCCGCCTCGTCCTGCCCTGGGGCCTCGACCATGACGCGCACCAGCGGCTCCGTGCCGGACTGACGCAGCAGCACCCGGCCGGTCTCCCCCAGACGTGCTGTCGCGTCGGCCACGGCCGCCTGGACGCCCTCGTCGGTACCCGCGCGCGACTTGTCCACACCCCGCACGTTGACGAGAGTCTGTGGCAGACGCTCGATCTGGCCCGCGAGGTCGGCCAGACGCTTGCCCGACGCCTTGACGCGTGCGGCGAGGTGCAGCGCCGAGAGCACGCCGTCGCCCGTCGTGGCGTGGTCGGCCAGGATGATGTGCCCGGACTGCTCGCCGCCGAGGCCGAAGCCCTTGGCGCGCATCTCCTCGAGCACGTACCGGTCGCCGACGGCGGTCTGCACCGTCGTGATGCCGCGCTCCCGCATCGCCAGGATCAGACCGAGGTTGCTCATCACGGTCACCACGAGGGTGTCGCCCGGCAGGCGCCCCTCCTCCTGGAGCGCGCTGGCGAGGATCCCGAGGATCTGGTCGCCGTCCACGATGGCACCGGTGTGGTCGACGGCGAGGCAGCGGTCGGCGTCGCCGTCGAACGCGACGCCGAAGTCCGACTCGGACGCCACGACGACGGCCTGCAGCTGCTCCGGGTGCGTGGAGCCGCACTTCTCGTTGATGTTCCGGCCGTCCGGGCTGGCGTTCATCACCACGACGTCGGCGCCCGCAGCACGCAGCGCGTCCGGGCCCACCTCGCTCGCGGCGCCGTTGGCGCAGTCGAGAGCGATGCGCAGGCCCTCGAGCGGCCGGTGGTCGGGGGTGGTCCCGACGCTGTCGGTCAGGTGCCGCACGTAGCGCTCCGCGGCGGCCTGGCCGTCAGTGCGGATGCGCCCCACGTCCGCGCCCGTCGGCCGCTCCCACTCGTCGCCGAGCGTGGCCTGGATGGCGTCCTCGACGGCGTCGTCGAGCTTGAGGCCTCCCCGGGCGAAGAACTTGATGCCGTTGTCCGGCATCGGGTTGTGCGAGGCGGAGACCATGACGCCCAGGTCGGCCTCCAGCTCCGTCACGAGATAAGCCAGTGCGGGCGTCGGCAGCACGTTGAGCATCACCACGTCCACGCCAGCTGACGCGAGTCCCGCCGCGACGGCGCCCGCGAGGAACTCGCCCGAGGCGCGAGTATCCCGCCCGACGACCGCGCGCGGACGCGGCCCTAGCAGCTCACCCTGTGCCGTCAGCACGCGAGCGGCGGCGGCGCCCAGCTCCAGCGCCAGCTCCGCCGTGATGTCCTTGTTGGCGAGGCCCCGAACTCCGTCGGTGCCGAACAGCCTGACCATGCCGGTTCTCCTCAGATCGTTCGGATCCCACCGTAGTGGGCCTCCGGCGCTTACCAGAATGCAGATGGCCCCGCTGAACAGTGTCGAAACTGTTCGGCGGGGCCACCCAGCCACGCGCTGGGATCAGCGCTTGCTGTACTGCGGAGCCTTGCGGGCCTTCTTGAGACCGGCCTTCTTGCGCTCGACCTTGCGGTCGTCACGCCGGAGGAAACCGGCCTTCTTGAGCTCGGCGCGGTTCGCGTCCTCGTCGATCTCGTTCAGCGCACGGGCGATGCCCAGGCGCAGTGCGCCGGCCTGGCCCGACGTGCCTCCACCCGTGATACGGGCGATGACGTCGAAGCGGCCCTCGACCTCGACCAGCTGCAGCGGCGAGTTCACCAGCTGCTGGTGCACCTTGTTCGGGAAGTACTCCTCGAGGGTGCGGCCGTTGACCTTCCAGGTGCCGGTGCCGGGGACGAGGCGCACGCGCGCCACGGCCTCCTTGCGGCGCCCGAGGGCCTGAGCCGGGGCGGTGATGGACGAGCCGCGCGTTGCGGGTGCGGCAGTCTCGGTGGTGTAGTTGCTGGGCGTCTCTGCGCCCTGCTCGATTTCGACGGTGGTCTCGGCCACTGTGGTGTCCTCGCGTCCTTCGCGTTGCGATCCGGCAGCGGCCTCAGGCCTGCTGCGAAACCTGGGTGATCTCGAACGGCTTGGCCTGCTGTGCCGTGTGCGGGTGCTCAGAGCCTGCATAGACCTTCAGGTGGGTCATCTGGTCCCGACCGAGCGAGGTCTTGGGAATCATGCCGCGCACAGCCTTCTCGACGGCGCGTTCCGGCTTGGTGTCCAGGAACTCGCCGTACGGGGTGGCAGTGAGGCCGCCCGGGTAACCCGAGTGACGGTAGGCCATCTTGGTCTCGCGCTTGTTGCCGCTCAGCGCGACCTTGTCCGCATTGATGATGATGACGAAGTCACCGCCGTCGACGTGCGGGGCGAAAGTCGGCTTGTGCTTCCCGCGCAGCAATATGGCGACCTGGCTTGCCAGGCGGCCCAGGACGACGTCGGTCGCGTCGATGACGTACCAGTCGCGCTGGACGTCGCCGGGCTTGGGGGTGTACGTACGCACGGTTCGTAACCTTTTCGTTTTCGGTGTCGTCGGGCGAGAAGCAGCGCCCGAAGAGTCAGGTCGTTGTGCGCGGGGGTCAGAATGACGTCCGGGCCGATCGTCAGCACTCGAGTGGGCTCGGTGCTGGCGCAAGACGTCGTGACAAAGCACAACGACTCATCAGAGTACCTGGCTGCTTCCCCGGGGGTCAAAGCGAGCCGGGTCTCGACGCCCGTCGAGGACCATGAGGTTCGACACGTCCGCCTGTGGCGTCCGCGCCGATCCGGTGTCACGGTAGGAACATGACCGAGGAAACCCCAGCCACCATGCCAGGACCGGACGGGCTCGCTGAGGGCGACACCGACCAGCTCCCCTCCGAGGACACCCTGCTCAACCGCGGCACGAAGGACCAGCTCGACGAGGGCTACTCCCCGCCCGACCGCCCCCGCAGCAACCACTGGGGCGAGACTGGCTGGGAGGAGCGGCACGGCGAGCCGATGGACCAGCGCCTGGGCGAGGAGGAGCCGGACGTCTGGCAGACCGACCCCCTCGACCGCGCCGACACGTCGCGCGCCGGACGGCTCGTGTCGGACCCCGACGCGGACCCTGGCAGCTACGCCGGCGAGGACGGCAACCGCGAGAACGACGTGTACGGGACGGACGCGGGCATCGACGGCGCGGGAGCGAGCGCCGAGGAGGCAGCGGTCCACTGGGTCGAGGAGCCCTGACCGGGGACGCGACGTAGCCGTCTCGCTGGCTGGCTCGTCGAGGTCCCCACGGGAGCTCGACGGGCTCGGCCAGGGCCGTCGGTCTACTCCGCGCCGACGATCTCTTCCCAGACGTCCTCGTCCATGCGCTTCGTGCGGACGGCGTCGGCGCGCGCTGCGAGCTCCTCGTCCGGCGGGAACGTGATCTCCTCGAGGCACAGCCCCTCCGGCGGCACGACGAAGACGCCCGCGTCCCGGCGCCGGCTCGCCAGGAGGACCGCCGGCCAGCTCACGGGGCGGCGCCCCTCCCCCACCGCTATGGACGCACCGACCAGCGCCCGCACCATGTTGTGGCAGAACGCGTCGGCGACGACGTGCGCGATCGCGAGCCCGGCGTCCGGTCCCTCGGTAGGCCGCTCCCAGGCGATGCGCTGCAGCTCGCGGATGGTTGTCGCACCCGGCCGGGGCTTGCAGTACGAGGCGAAGTCGCGGACCCCGGTGAGCGGGCGGACGGCGTCGTCCATCGCGGCGACGTCGAGCGGCTTACGGGACCACAGGACGTGCCTGCGGCGCAGCGGGTCCCTGAGCTCGAGGGCGTCAGCGATCCGGTAGGTGTAGCGGCGGCGCAGTGCGGAGAAGCGCGCGTCGAATCCCGGCGGCGCCGGATCGGCGGCGCGCACGACGACGTCGCCGGGGAGCACGCCCGTCAGCCGGGACACCAGCGCCTCCGCCGGTGTACGGCTGGACCGCCCGGAACGCCCGGGCAGCGCGGCCCAGGCACCCGCCTCGATGTCGACGTGCGCCACCTGCCCCCGTGCGTGGACGCCCGAGTCGGTGCGTCCGGCCACGGTGAACCGGGGCGTCGGCCGGCCGAGCTGCTCGCTGCGCAGGACGCGCGCGAGCCCCTCCTCGAGGGCACCTTCCACGGTGCGCAGGCCCGGCTGGCGCGCCCAGCCGGCGAAGCCGGTTCCGTCGTAGGCGAGGTCGAGGCGGGCCCTGATGAACTCGTTCACGTAGGTCATCTTCCCCGATCCTGGCTCATGGTTCGTAAAGTGACGTCATGGCAGACATCCTCACGCTGGCAGTCGACTGCGGTGGCGGCGGGATCAAGGCGGCAGTCCTCGACACGTCAGGCACCGCCCACGCGACGCCGGTCCGCGTCCCGACGCCGTACCCCCTCCCGCCCGAGCTGCTCGTCGACACGATCGCGAAGATCGCCACCGACCTGCCGGCGGCCGGGCGGGTCACGGTCGGCCTGCCGGGCATGATCCGCAGCGGCGTCGTCGTGCACACGCCGCACTACATCACGCGGTCAGGGCCCCGCTCCCGCGTGCTGCCCGACCTGCTCGACGCCTGGCGCAGCTTCGACATGCGCGCGGCGGTCGCGGAGCGGCTCGGCCTGCCCGCGCTCGTCCTGAACGACGCCGAGGTGCACGGCGCCGGCGTCGTCGCCGCGTCGGGTCTCGAGCTCGTCATCACCCTCGGCACCGGCCTGGGGACGGCCATGTTCCACGGCGGGCGCATAGCGCCGCACCTGGAGTGGTCGCACGCCCCGGTGCGCCGCAGCCTGACGTACGACCAGTACATCGGTGAGCCCGAACGCCGTCGGCTCGGTGACGGGCTGTGGTCGCGCCGGGTCGTCTCCGTCGTCGACGGCCTGCGACCCGTCTTCCTCTGGGACCGGCTCTACATCGGCGGCGGGAACGCACGGTGCATCACGCCGTCGGCACTCACCCGGCTCGGGGACGACGTCGTCATCGTGCCGAACTCCGCCGCGCTGGTGGGCGGCGCGCGAGCTTGGGACCTCCCAGCGACCACCTGACGTGTCAGGCGTACGGGTCAGCAGGGTGACCCGTACGGCTGACACGTCACGGGACGACGACGCCGGGCCGCACCCTCCGTACGGAAGGTGCGGCCCGGCGTCGTGCAGGGGGAGAAAGAGGCTCAGGCCTCCTTCTTCTCCTCCGTGGTCTCCTCAGCCGGAGCGTCCTCGACCGGGGCGTCCTGGACGTCCTCGACCGGGGCGTCCTCGACGGGGGCGGCCTTCTCGGCGGCCTTGGTGGCCTCCTTGACGACTGCCTGCTTGGGGCTCACGGGCTCGGTGACGAGCTCGATGACCGCCATCGGCGCGTTGTCGCCCTTGCGGGTGCCGATCTTGGTGATGCGCGTGTAGCCACCGTTGCGCTCGGCCATGGCCGGGGCGATCTCGGTGAAGAGCGTGTGCACCACACCCTTGTCACGCACGACGGTGAGCACGCGGCGACGAGCGGACAGGTCGCCCTTCTTCGCGAACGTGATCAGGCGCTCAGCCAGGGGACGCAGGCGCTTGGCCTTGGTCTCCGTGGTCGTGATGCGGCCGTGCTCGAAGAGGGAGGTCGACAGGTTCGCGAGGATCAGGCGCTGGTGAGCCGGGCTACCGCCGAGCCGCGGACCCTTGGTAGGGGTAGGCATTACTTGTCTCCTTGGAAGTGGTTCCGCGCGTCCGGCCTAGGCCGGACGCGGGACGTCAGTACGACTGCTCGTCGCCGCTGTAGGCCGCGGAGTCGCCACCCTCGAAGTACGAAGCGCCGGCCGGATCGAAGTCCAGCGGCGAGTCCTTGAGGCTGAGGCCGAGCTCGGCCAGCTTCTCCTTGACCTCGGTGATCGACTTGGCACCGAAGTTGCGGATGTCGAGCAGGTCCGCCTCGCTGCGAGCCACAAGCTCGCCCACCTGGTGGATGCCCTCGCGCTTGAGGCAGTTGTACGAACGGATGGTGAGGTTGAGCTCCTCGATCGGCAGTGCCAGGTCCGCGGCCAGCGCGGTGTCCGTCGGCGACGGGCCGATCTCGATGCCCTCGGCCTCGACGTTCAGCTCACGTGCCAGGCCGAACAGCTCGACCAGGGTCTTGCCAGCCGATGCGAGCGCGTCGCGAGGCGTGATCGCCTGCTTGGTCTCGACGTCGACGATGAGCTTGTCGAAGTCGGTGCGCTGCTCGACTCGGGTGGCCTCGACCTTGTACGTGACCTTGAGGACCGGCGAGTAGATCGAATCAACCGGGATGCGCCCGATCTCCGCGTCGAACTGCTTGTTCTGCGCGGCGGACACGTACCCACGGCCCCGCTCGACGGTCAGCTCGATCTCGAGCTTGCCCTTGTCGTTGAGGGTGGCGATGTGCAGGTCGGGGTTGTGGACCTCGACTCCCGCCGGCGGAACGATGTCCGCGGCGGTCACGATGCCGGCGCCCTGCTTGCGCAGGTACATCACGACGGGCTCGTCGTTCTCCGAGGAGACGACGAGGTTCTTGATGTTGAGGATGATCTCGGTGACGTCCTCCTTCACGCCCGACACGGTGCTGAACTCGTGCAGCACACCGTCGATACGGATGGAGGTGACGGCCGCGCCCGGGATGGACGACAGCAGCGTGCGACGCATCGAGTTGCCGAGCGTGTAGCCGAAGCCAGGCTCGAGCGGCTCGATAGAGAAGCGGGAACGGCTCTCCGAGATGACCTCTTCGGTCAGCGTGGGGCGCTGTGCGATAAGCACTGTGGGTGTCCTTTCAGTGTGCGTCCGCTATATGACGCATCACGGCATGCGATCTCTCGCTGCCTGGTGAGAACTCTGTCCGTCTCGACCAGGCGGGGGTGGTCACCGCGGACGGTGAGCCGATGTCGCGATCAGGTTGTGCCTCCGGCCCCAGGGCCGGAGGCACAACCTGGCGCAACAAGCATCAGACGCGGCGACGCTTCGGGGGGCGGCAGCCGTTGTGAGCCTGGGGCGTCACGTCCTGGATCGAGCCGACCTCGAGGCCGGTCGCCTGGAGCGAGCGGATCGCGGTCTCACGACCGGAACCCGGGCCCTTCACGAAGACGTCGACCTTCTTGACGCCGTGCTCCTGCGCGCGGCGCGCGGCCGACTCGGCAGCCATCTGCGCGGCGTACGGGGTCGACTTACGGGAGCCCTTGAAGCCGACGTGGCCGGCGGACGCCCATGCGATCACAGCACCCGAGGGGTCGGTGATCGAGATGATCGTGTTGTTGAACGTGGACTTGATGTGCGCCTGGCCGAGCGGGACGTTCTTCTTGTCCTTGCGGCGCGGCTTGCGGCCGGCGGCGGCGCGAGTCTTGGGAGGCATGTGTTTTTAGATCTCCTGGTCTGATCGGACCGGGGCGGTCTCAGCTCGATGAGCCGACCGCTCCACGGACTGCTATCAGCGGGCCTTCTTCTTGCCCGCGACGGTGCGCTTGGGACCCTTGCGGGTACGCGCGTTGGTCTTTGTGCGCTGACCACGCACCGGCAGTCCGCGACGGTGGCGGATGCCCTGGTAGGTACCGATCTCGACCTTGCGGCGGATGTCGGCCGCGACCTCACGGCGGAGGTCACCCTCGAGCTTGAAGTTGCCCTCGAGGTGGTCGCGGAGCGCAACGAGCTCGGCGTCGCCGAGGTCCTTGACGCGGACGTCCGGGCTGATGCCCGTGGCGGCCAGGGTCTCCTTCGCGCGGGTACGACCCACACCGAAGATGTAAGTGAGCGCAACCTCAAGCCGCTTGTCGCGGGGGAGGTCGACGCCGATAAGACGTGCCATGTGCCTTCCGGCTCCTGTACTGCTCATCGGAGGTCTGCCGCACCGCCATCCCGCGATTCACGCGAGCCCCGGCCTCCGGGCCGAGGGTTCCCCCCACCTGTGCGGCTGCCCGCTGGGTGAGGTTCGAGGTGGTGCGCTGGTGGTGGCCTCAGCCACCGACCCGGGCGGTTGCCCGGGACGTGATCAGCCCTGGCGCTGCTTGTGGCGCAGGTTGTCGCAGATCACCATGACGCGACCGTGCCGGCGAATCACCTTGCACTTGTCGCAGATCTTCTTGACGCTCGGCTTGACCTTCATCGGATTTTTCCTCCGCAACGAACGTCCGGTCTCCCGGTGCGCACGCAGCAGTGTCGTGGGTGGTCGATCATGCGGCGACGTCACCTCCCGGCCAGGCCGTGGACGACGTAGCCCCGGATCGGGGACTGACTACTTGTAGCGGTAGACGATCCGGCCGCGGGACAGGTCGTACGGGCTGAGCTCCACCACCACGCGGTCCTCGGGAAGGATCCGGATGTAGTGCTGACGCATCTTGCCCGAGATGTGCGCGAGAACTCTGTGACCGTTCGACAGCTCTACGCGGAACATCGCGTTCGGCAGAGCCTCGATCACGCTGCCCTCAATCTCGATGACACCGTCCTTCTTTGCCATATCCTCCGCTAACTCTCGTCGTGACTGCTTCCACGCCCACGGCACCGCAGGATCCCTGCGACGCCGACAGTCAGGTGTGGATGTCGTGTGTGTCCGTATGCCGCCTACCTCGTGTGCCTCGGCCTGCGCCCCGCTTGCGCGGGGACCGGCAGGCGCCGTGGCACCCTGTCAAGAACTGGAGGCGTTGAACGGACTACACCCAGCGGTCCAGCCTACGTCACTTCCGAAAGCATTCAAAGCGCAGGACGACGGCGTGGGCCACCGGGGGCCGTGAGCCTCGCCACGCGCACCCGCTTCAGAGGTCGTACTCGACTCCAGGCAGGCCGACCATCGTGTGCGGCAGGCTGTTGACGAAGAAGAACAGCATCGGGAGCCAGCCGAGCACGATCCCCAGACCGAGGGCGATGAGCACCGGACCACGGTGAGCCTTCCAGAGCCAGACACCGGCCGACCACACCACGATACCGAGCAGCAGGGCCGACTCCCACACGAGGAGCGACGTACCGAACCCGAGAACGATGCCGATCCACAGGAAAGGGCTCGGCGCGAGGCGGCGGACCCACGCGGCGAGCCAGCGCCCGAACCGCTTGAGGCCACGGCCCGCAGCCGGAGCGGCCCACGCAGAGCCGGCACCGCTGGGCGGGGCGTGCACGTCATCGGTCACGATCCGATCGTAGCCAACTGACTCCGACTTAAATAGACCCCGGGTGAAAGTCGGCGATCCGGCTCGGCTGAGCTGCTCGGCCGATCGGCTCAGTCGAGCGCGACCGGCTCCACGCCGAAGACGCCGAGTCGCTCAGCTCCCCCGTCGACCGCGGTCAGGACCACTATGCCGTCCTCAAGGACCGCCGTGGAGTGTTCCCAGTGCGCCGCGCGGGCCCCGTCGACGGTCACCACCGTCCAGTCGTCCTCCAGGACCCTGGTCTCGGCACCACCGCGCACGATCATCGGCTCGATCGCGAGGCACATCCCGGGACGCATGCGCGGCCCCGAGGCCGACGTCTTGTAGTTGTGCACGTCCGGCGGCTGGTGCATGGCGCTGCCGATACCGTGCCCGACGTAGTCCTCGACGATGCCGTACTCGACGCCGTTGAACTCCCCCGCCATCTCGACGGCGGCCTCCACTGCCTCTCCGACGGCGTTCAGCCGCTTCGCGGAGGCCAGGGCGGCGATGCCCGCCCACATGGCGGCCTCCGTCGTCCGGACGAGCGCGATGTCGGCGAGGTCCGCGCCCGCGGCGACCAGGTCGTCGTCGGGCAGCTTGTGGTCCAGGGCGCCCTCGGCGCCCAGGACGAACGAGATGGCCGAGTCGCCGTGCCACCCCTCGACGATCGCACCGCAGTCGATCGAGACGAGGTCACCCGCCGCGAGCACCCGGCTACCCGGGATCCCGTGGATGACCTCGTCGTTGACCGACGTGCAGATCACGCCCGTGAACCCGTGGTAGCCGAGGAACGACGGCGCCGCACCGGCGTCGTCGATGGTCCGGGCGGCCACCGCGTCCAGGTCCGCGGTCGTCAGACCGGGCCGGGCCGCCGCCCGTACCGCGGCGAGAGTGTCCGCGACCACCAGACCGGCACGCCGCATGAGGCGCACCTGGTCCGGCGTCTTGTACTCGACCCGATCCCGTCCGAAGACCACGCCTCAGCCCAGCTGGGCCGCGAGAGCGGCGACGATGCGGTCGGTGACCTCGGCGACCTCGCCGACGCCGTCCACCTTGGCCAGCAGCCCACGCTCCGCGTACGCCGCGGTGAGGGGAGCCGTCTCGGTGTCGTAGATGTCGAGCCGGCGGGCGATCCCCTCGGGGGTGTCGTCCTCGCGACCCTCCTCCTGCGCGCGCTTGGTGAGGCGCTCCATGAGCACGTCACGGTCCGCCGTCAGCTCGATCACGCCGTCGAGCTCCCACCCGACACCGGCGAGCGCGCTGTCCAGCTCGGAGACCTGAGCCGCGTTGCGCGGGTAGCCGTCGAGCAGGAACCCCTTCTTGACGTCCGCGTCGCCGAGACGGTCACGGACCATGGCGTTGGTGACCTCGTCCGGGACGAGCTCTCCTTTGTCCATGTAAGCCTTCGCCGTCGTGCCCAGCTCCGTGTTGCCCTTGATGTTGGCCCGGAAGATATCACCGGTGGAGATGGCCACGATCCCGAAGACCTCGGCGAGGCGCGCGGCCTGCGTGCCCTTACCGACGCCCTGCGGGCCCATGATGACCAGGCGCGTGACCTGGCCCTCCTGGTCCGGACGAGCGTGCAGCTCGCGACGAGAGGTGGTGGTGGGGGTCTGGCTCAACGGAGGAATCCTTCGTAATGGCGCTGCTGCAGCTGCGAATCGATCTGCTTGACCGTATCCAGCCCGACGCCGACCACGATGAGGATCGAGGCACCGCCGAAGGGCAGAGCCGTGCTGACGCCCAGGAAGACGAGCACCAGCGTCGGGATCAGCGCGACCAGCGCGAGGTACAGGGAACCGGCGGAGGTGATCCGGGTGATCACGAAGTCGAGGTACTCCGCCGTCGGGCGGCCGGCACGGATGCCGGGGATGAAGCCGCCGTACTTCTTCATGTTGTCCGCGACCTCGTCCGGGTTGAACGTGATCGAGGTGTAGAAGAAGCAGAAGAAGATGATCATCAGCGTGTACACCGCGATGTACAGCGGCGACGACTGCTCGACCAGGTTGTTGCGGATCCAGACGACCCATTCGGCGTTCTGGTCCCCGAACTGTGCGAGGAGACCCGGCACCGCAAGGATCGACGCCGCGAAGATCACGGGGATGACGCCCGACATGTTGATCTTGATCGGGATGTACGTGCTCGTTCCGCCATACATCCGGCGGCCCACCATGCGCTTCGCGTACTGCACGGGGATCCGTCGCTGCGACTGCTCGACGAACACCACGAGGCCGATGACCAGGATGATGACCAGGATCATGACCGTGAAGTTGACGACGCCGTTGGCGCCACCGGCGATCGACCAGAGCGACGTGGGGAAGCTCGCCGCGATCGACGTGAAGATCAGGAGCGACATGCCGTTGCCGACGCCGCGCTCGGTGATCAGCTCGCCGAGCCACATGACGAGGCCCGTACCGGCGGTCATGGTGATGACCATGTAGATGGAGGTCAGCACGCCGTCGTCCGGGATGACGGGGACTTCACAGCCCGCGAAGAGCAGGCCCTGACGCGCCGTCGTGATGACGGTGGTGGACTGCAGGATCGCGAGGCCGATGGTGAGGTAGCGCGTGTACTGGGTCAGCTTGGTCTGACCCGACTGGCCCTCCTTCTGCAGCGCCTCGAAGCGTGGGATCACCACGCGAAGCAGCTGCACGATGATGCTCGCCGTGATGTACGGCATGATCCCGAGGGCGAAGATCGACAGCTGGAGCAGAGCTCCGCCGCTGAAGACGTTGATCAGGCCGAGCAGCGTGTTGTCACCCTGTCCAGCGATACATTGCTGCACGTTCGCATAGTCCACACCGGGAGTCGGGATGAACGACCCGAGCCGGAAGATCGCCATGATCGCGATCGTGAACAGCAGCTTGCGCCGCAGGTCTGGCGTCCGGAAAGCCCGGCCGAAAGCGCTGAGCACCCTATCCTCCTGGCCCGCCGTTGCGGGATATCGTGTCGCCGGCAGGACACCGGCGAGGTGTGTCGAACGTGGGCCAGACCACAACGGTGCAGCCGGACCGTGTCGGATTCTACGTTGCTCACGGGGCATCTCGGACCACGAGAGCCCCTCAATTTCCTCAAGAGAGCACACAGGGCCGGCCGCGCATCATGCGCCGCCGGCCCTGGAGCTGTCTCAGGCCTCCGAAACCGTACCGCCAGCCGCCAGGATCTTCTCCTTGGCGGATGTCGAGACGCGGTCGACCGCGATCTCGAGCTTGACGGTGATCTCACCGTTGCCGAGCACCTTCACGGGCTGACCCTTGCGGACCGCCCCCTTGGCGACGAGGTCCTCGACGGTGACGGAGCCACCATCGGGGAACAGCGTCGAGAGCTTGTCCAGGTTCACGACCTGGAACTCCACGCGGAACGGGTTCTTGAACCCACGGAGCTTCGGGAGACGCATGTGCAGAGGCACCTGCCCACCCTCGAAGCCTGCGGGCACCTGGTAACGGGCCTTCGTACCCTTGGTACCACGACCTGCCGTCTTACCCTTCGACGCCTCACCACGACCCACTCGGGTCTTCGCGGTCTTGGCGCCGGGGGCCGGACGGAGGTGATGCATCTTCAGCGGCTTGTTCTCCGCCATGATCACTCGACCTCCTCGACGGCGACGAGGTGCGCCACCGTCTTGACCATGCCACGAATCTCCGCACGGTCCTCCTTCACGGCGGTGTCGCCGATCCGCTTGAGGCCGAGGGTTCGCAGCGTGTCACGCTGGTTCTGCTTGCCGCCGATGGCGGACTTGGTCTGAGTCACCTTGAGTCGAGCCATCACGCACCCGCCTTCGCAGTCGACTCGGCACGACCGGCAGCCTGCGCCCGGAGGAGCGCGGCCGGAGCCACGTGCTCGAGCGGGAGCCCACGACGAGCGGCAACAGCAGCCGGCTCCTCGAGGCCCTGCAGGGCCGCGACCGTGGCGTGCACGATGTTGATCGCGTTCGACGAACCGAGCGACTTGCTCAGCACGTCGTGAATGCCGGCGCACTCCAGCACGGCGCGCACCGGACCACCGGCGATCACACCGGTACCCGGCGACGCCGGACGCAGGAACACGACACCGGCGGCGGCCTCACCCTGGATGGGGTGCGGGATGGTGCCCTGGATGCGAGGGACGCGGAAGAAGCTCTTCTTCGCCTCCTCGACACCCTTGGCGATAGCCGCGGGCACTTCCTTGGCCTTGCCGTAGCCGACTCCGACGGTGCCGTCACCATCGCCCACCACGACGAGCGCGGTGAAGCTGAAGCGGCGGCCGCCCTTGACGACCTTGGAGACGCGGTTGATGGAGACGACCTTCTCGATGAAGGCGCTCTTTTCCTCGCGCCCCCCGCGACGGTCGCCGCCACGCCCGCCACCACGGCGGTCGTTACGGTCCTTGTTCTCGGTGGCGGCACCCTGGGGGGCGCCGCTGCGCTGCCCTGCAGCCATCAGAGAGTCCTCTTCTTCCGTGCGTTGGTCATCACAGGGCCAGACCGCCCTCGCGGGCGCCGTCAGCCACTGCAGCGACGCGACCGTGGTACTTGTTGCCGCCGCGGTCGAACACGACGGTGTCGACGCCGACAGCCTTGGCACGCTCGGCGACGAGCTCGCCGATCTTGCGGGCCTTGGCCGTCTTGTCGCCGTCGAACGCACGCAGGTCGGCCTCGAGGGTCGACGCCGACGCGACGGTCTTGC
Organism: Promicromonospora umidemergens; assembly: GCF_024171995.1. GTDB lineage: Bacteria > Actinomycetota > Actinomycetes > Actinomycetales > Cellulomonadaceae > Promicromonospora > Promicromonospora umidemergens. The sequence continues at coordinate 400,397 of NZ_JAMTCT010000003.1, forward strand.
CGACGTTGTCGTCCACTACCTGCACCACCATGTGGCGCGAGGAGCGGGTGACGACCAGACGCGGACGACCGGCGGTGCCGGCGATCTTCTTGCGCAGGCGCAGGTGACGGCGCTGGCGCGCGACGGACTTTCCCTTACCCAGGATCTTGATAGTCATCGTCACTTACCAGCCTTTCCGACCTTGCGGCGGACATTCTCGCCGGCGTAACGCACGCCCTTGCCCTTGTAGGGCTCGGGCTTGCGGATCTTGCGAATGTTCGCTGCGACCTCGCCGACCTGCTGCTTGTCGATGCCCGAGACCGAGAACTTGGTAGGGCTCTCGACAGCGAACGTGACACCCGCGGGGGGCTCGATGACAACGGGGTGGCTGAATCCGAGCGCGAACTCAAGGCCCGAGCCCTTCGCCACGACGCGGTAACCAGTACCGACGATCTCGAGCTTCTTCTCGTAGCCCTGCGTCACACCGGTGATCATGTTGGCGATCAGGGTGCGGGTCAGGCCGTGCAGCGCACGGGAGTTCCGCTCGTCGTCCGGGCGGGACACCACAAGCTGGGCGTCCTCCTGGGCGATGTTGATGGGGGCGGGCACATTGTGCTCGAGAGAACCCTTGGGGCCCTTCACGGTCACAAGCGCGCCGCTGACAGTGATGTCCACGCCGGCTGGGACCGGAACGGGAAGCTTGCCGATTCGAGACATTGGCGTTTTCTCCTTTCCGGATTACCAGACGTAGGCGAGGACTTCGCCGCCGACGCCCTTGGCCTGTGCCTGCCTGTCAGTGAGGAGGCCGGAGGACGTGGACATGATGGCCACGCCCAGGCCGCCGAGCACCTTGGGCAGATCGGTGGACTTGCGGTAGACACGCAGACCGGGCTTCGAGATGCGGCGCACGCCCGCCAGGGCGCGCTCCCGGTTCTGGCCGTACTTCAGCTCGAGCGTGAGGGACTTGCCCACCTGGGCATCCCCCACGGACCAGCCGACGATGTAGCCCTCGGCCTGCAGGATCTCAGCAATGTGCGTCTTCAGCTTCGACGACGGCATGGTGACCGTGTCGTGGTGAGCCGAGTTCGCGTTACGCAGACGGGTCAGCATGTCTGCGATCGGGTCGGTCATAGTCATCGGGCTCTTGCCCTTCCTCGCCGGGGTATCCGAACGGCCGTCAAAGGCCGAACAGACCTACGACGTAGTTGTGTTACCAGCTGCTCTTGGTGACGCCGGGAAGCTCGCCACGGTGGGCCATCTCCCGCACGCAGATACGGCACAGGCCGAACTTGCGGTAAACGGAGTGCGGGCGACCGCACTTCTGGCACCGGGTGTAGGCGCGGACCGCAAACTTCGGCTTGGCGGCCGCCTTGTTGATCAGGGCCTTCTTCGCCATGTCAGTTGCTCTCCTTGAAGGGGAAGCCGAGACGGCGCAGCAGGGAGCGGCCCTCGTCGTCGGTCGTCGCCGTCGTCACGACCGTGATGTCCATACCGCGGACTCGGTCGATCTTGTCCTGGTCGATCTCGTGGAACATCGACTGCTCCGTGAGACCGAAGGTGTAGTTGCCGTGGCCGTCGAACTGCTTGGGCGACAGACCGCGGAAGTCGCGAATACGCGGCAGCGCGGTTGCCAGCAGACGGTCGAGGAACTCCCACATGCGGTCACCGCGAAGCGTCACGTGCGCACCGATCGGCATGCCCTCGCGCAGCTTGAACTGCGCGATGGACTTACGAGCCTTGGTGACCTGCGGCTTCTGACCGGTGATCGCCGAGAGGTCGCGGATAGCGCCCTCGATGAGCTTGGAGTCCTTGGCCGCGTCGCCCACACCCATGTTCACGACGATCTTCGTGAGACCGCCGGCCTGGTGCAGGTTCTTGTGGCCGAACTCCTCGATCAGCGCCGGGAGGATCTCCTCGCGGTACTTCTGCTTGAGGCGCGGCAGGGCCGGGGCCTCGATGGTCGTCTCGGTCATCAGATGTCCTTCCCGGAGCGCTTCGCAACGCGGATCCGGACGGTCTTGGTACGACCGTCCCGCTCCACCTGCTCCTCGCGGTACCCGACGCGGGTGCCCTTCTTGGACTCCGGGTCGACGATCATCACGTTGCTCACGTGGATCGGCGCCTCGACCGTCTCGATGCCACCGGTACGGGCGCCGCGCTGCGACTGGCCCACCTTGGTGTGCTTCGTGACGCGCTGGACGCCCTCGACCACGAGGCGGTCGGAGTCCTTGAAGACCTCGAGCACCCGCCCGGTCTTGCCCTTGTCACGACCTGAGATCACGATGACCTGGTCGCCCTTCTTGATCTTCGCCATGGTCAGAGCACCTCCGGTGCGAGCGAGATGATCTTCATGAACCGCTTGTCGCGCAGCTCACGACCCACCGGGCCAAAGATGCGGGTGCCGCGAGGCTCGCCGTCGCTCTTCAGGATCACGGCGGCGTTCTCGTCGAACTTGATGTAGGAACCGTCGGGACGGCGGCGCTCCTTGGCGGTCCGGACGACGACAGCCTTGATGACGTCGCCCTTCTTCACGTTGCCGCCCGGGATCGCGTCCTTGACGGTGGCGACGATGGTGTCGCCGATTCCGGCGTAGCGACGGCCGGAGCCACCGAGAACGCGGATGCAGAGAATCTCCTTGGCACCCGTGTTGTCGGCGACCCGAAGTCGCGACTCCTGCTGGATCATTTGAATGAACTCCTGTCGTCGAACTGGTTCTCGCGCGGACTTTTTCCGGCGAGCCTGGCCGAACGGATAGTTGCTGTGCTGACCGGGGCGGCACGCGTACGTGTGTCACGCACCGCCCCAGCCATGTGTGAAGGCGCGGCAGAAGGCCCTTCTACTTCGCCTTCTCGAGGATCTCCACCAGGCGGAACCGCTTGGTAGCGGACAGCGGGCGGGTCTCCATGATGACGACCAGGTCGCCGATACCGGCGCTGTTCTGCTCGTCGTGTGCCTTGACCTTCGTGGTGCGACGGATGACCTTGGCGTAGAGCGGGTGCTTCACCCGGTCCTCGACCTCGATCACGATGGTCTTGTCCATCTTGTCGCTGACCACGTAGCCACGGCGCACCTTGCGCGTCGCACGCTGGGCCTCGGGGGCCGCAGCAGTCGTGTTCTCGCTCATTGCCTCACTCACTCACGCTCGGAGCCGTACGGATGCCGAGCTCGCGCTCACGCAGGATCGTGTAGATCCGAGCGATGTCGCGACGCACGGCCTTGAGACGACCGTGGCTCTCGAGCTGGCCGGTCGCCGACTGGAAGCGGAGGTTGAAGAGCTCCTCCTTGGCTTCCTTCAGCTTGGCGACGAGAGCCTCGTCATCCATGCCATCCAGATCGATGGGGGCAAGCCCCTGCGTACCGATAGCCATCAGACACCACCCTCGCGCACCACGAAGCGGCACTTCATCGGGAGCTTGTGCATCGCGCGGCGCATGGCCTCGCGAGCAAGGGACTCGTCAACACCGGCCAGCTCGAAAACGATCCGGCCCGGCTTGACGTTAGCGACCCACCACTCCGGCGAACCCTTACCGGAACCCATGCGGGTCTCGGCAGGCTTCTTCGTCAGCGGACGGTCAGGGTAGATGTTGATCCACACCTTGCCGCCACGCTTGATGTGGCGAGTCATTGCGATACGCGCCGCCTCGATCTGGCGGTTGGTGACGTACGCCGGCTCCAGAGCCTGGATGCCGAAGTCGCCGAACGCGATCTGCGTGCCACCCTTGGCCGCGCCGGAGCGCGACGGGTGGTGCTGCTTGCGGTGCTTGACCCTGCGCGGGATCAGCATGGTCAGGCCTCCGTTCCGGTCTCTGCGGCCGGAGCAGCAGCTGCCTCAGCCACGGGGGCTGCCTCAGTGCTGCGCTCGGCCGGACGCTCGTTGCGACGTCCGCCACCACCACGACGCTCGCCACCGCGCTCGCCGCGCTCGGGGCGATCGCCACGACCGCGACCCGCACGAGGTGCGGCAGTAGCCTGCTGAGCGGCGAACTCCTTCTCGGTGACCTCGCCCTTGTAGATCCACACCTTCACGCCGATGCGGCCGAAGGTGGTGCGGGCCTCGTAGAAGCCGTAGTCGATGTACGCACGGAGCGTGTGCAGGGGCACGCGGCCCTCGCGGTAGAACTCCGAACGGCTCATCTCGGCGCCGCCGAGGCGGCCGGCGACCTGCACGCGGATACCCTTCGCGCCGGCACGCTGGGCGGACTGCATGCCCTTGCGCATCGCACGACGGAAGGAGACACGGCTGGCCAGCTGCTCGGCAATGCCCTGAGCAACGAGCTGCGCGTCGATCTCCGCGTTCTTGACCTCGAGGATGTTGAGCTGGACCTGCTTGCCGGTGAGCTTCTCGAGCTCGCCGCGGATGCGGTCTGCCTCAGCTCCTCGGCGGCCGATCACGATGCCCGGACGTGCCGTGTGGATGTCCACGCGGACACGGTCGCGGGTGCGCTCGATCTCGACCTTGGAGATACCGGCACGCTCGAGGCCAGTGCCCATGAGCTTCCGGATCTGAACGTCCTCACGGACGTAGTCGCGGTACCGCTGACCGGGCTTGGTGCTGTCGGCGAACCAACGCGACCGGTGGTCAGTCGTAATACCCAGGCGGTACCCGTGCGGGTGAACCTTCTGTCCCACTATCGGGCCCCTTCCTTGTCTGCGAGCACCACGGTGATGTGGCTGGTGCGCTTAAGAATGCGCGTAGCACGTCCCTGAGCCCGCGGGCGGAAACGCTTGAGCGTCGGCCCCTCGTCCACGAACGCGACGGAGACGACCAGGTCGCCCTCGTCGAAACGCTCGCTCGCGCGGTCGGCCTTCACCCGAGCGTTGGCGATCGCGCTCTCCACAACCTTGCGGATCGGCTCGCTGGCGGCCTGCGGTGCGAACTTCAGCACCGCGACGGCCTCAGAGGCCTGCTTGCCACGGATGAGGTCCACGACGCGCCGGGCCTTCTGGGGCGTGACACGGACGAACCGCGCCTGCGCCTTGGCTTCCATTGCTGTCCTGCTTCCTTTTCTCAGACAGTCCAGATCATCACTGCTGTGGTGGGGAGACCCCCACGCCTCAGCGGCGACGACCCTTCCTGTCGTCCTTCACGTGGCCGCGGAAGGTCCGCGTGGGAGCGAACTCGCCGAGCTTGTGGCCGACCATCGACTCGGTCACGAAGACCGGGACGTGCTTGCGACCGTCGTGCACGGCAAAGGTGTGACCGAGAAAGTCGGGCGTGACAACCGACCGACGGGACCAGGTCTTGATAACTGTCTTGGTCCCCTTCTCGTTCTGGACGTCCACCTTCTTCTGGAGGTGTCCGTCTACGAAGGGGCCCTTCTTCAGGCTACGAGGCATGTTTCAGGCTCCTATCAGCGCTTCTTGCCGGTACGACGGCGACGGACGATCATCCGGTCGCTCGACTTGTTCGGACGGCGGGTACGACCCTCGGCCTGGCCCCAAGGGCTGACCGGGTGGCGTCCACCGGACGTCTTGCCTTCACCACCACCGTGGGGGTGGTCCACCGGGTTCATGGCGACACCACGCACGGTCGGGCGCTTGCCCTTCCAGCGCATGCGGCCGGCCTTGCCCCAGCTGATGTTCGACTGCTCGGCGTTGCCGACCTCGCCGACCGTTGCACGGCAGCGCAGCTCGACGTTCCGGATCTCGCCGGACGGCATGCGCAGCTGCGCATAGGCGCCGTCCTTGGCAACGAGCTGCACGGACGCACCAGCCGAACGGGCGATCTTCGCACCGCCACCGGGCCGAAGCTCGATGGCGTGGATGACCGTACCGGTCGGGATGTTGCGCAGCGGCAGGTTGTTGCCGGGCTTGATGTCAGCACCCGCACCAGCTTCGATGCGGTCGCCCTGCGACAACTTGTTCGGCGCGATGATGTAGCGCTTCTCGCCGTCCGCGTAGTGCAGGAGCGCGATGCGCGCCGTGCGGTTGGGGTCGTACTCGATGTGAGCGACCTTCGCAGGCACGCCGTCCTTGTCGTGACGACGGAAGTCGATGACGCGGTAGGCACGCTTGTGGCCACCGCCCTTGTGACGCGTCGTGATACGACCGGTGTTGTTACGGCCACCGGTCTTGCTCAGCGGTCGGATCAGCGACTTCTCGGGCTGCGAGCGCGTGATCTCGACAAAGTCGGCGACGCTGGAGCCGCGGCGGCCGGGCGTCGTCGGCTTGTACTTACGGATTCCCATGGAAACCTGTCCTCAATCGTCTCTCGTCAGCTCAGCCGACCGGACCGCCGAAGATGTCGATCGTGCCCTCGCGGAGGGTGACGATCGCACGCTTCGTGTCCTTGCGCTTGCCGAGGCCAAAACGCGTGCGACGCGTCTTGCCCTTGCGGTTCATCGTGTTCACCGACGCGACCTTGACGCTGAAGACCTTCTCGATAGCGATCTTGATCTCGGTCTTGTTGGCGCTCGGGTCCACGATGAAGGTGTACTTGCCCTCGTCGAGAAGGTTGTAGCTCTTCTCGGAGACGACCGGCGCGAGCAGGATGTCGCGCGGGTCCTTCACGGTGACGGTCACTTGGCAGTCTCCTCAGCGGTCTCGGACCCGATCTCCGACTCAGTGGCGACAGCCTTCGCGCCCTTGGTCGGGCCCTCGAGGAACGCGGCAAGCGCACCCTCGGTGAAGATGACGTCGTCGGAGACGAGCACGTCGTAGGTGTTCAGCTGGTCAGCGACCAGGAGGTGCACCTCGGGCACGTTGCGCAGGGACCGGTGCGTGGCCTCGTCACCGCGGAGCGTCACGACGAGCACGTTGGCGCGCGTCGTCAGCTTCGTGATCGTGGCGAGCGCCGTCTTGGTCGACGGGGCACCATCGATGCCGAAGCCGGCAACGACGTGCACGCGACCGGCACGAGCGCGGTCCGAAAGCGCGCCGCGAAGAGCGGCAGCCTTCATCTTCTTCGGGGTGCGCTGGTCGTAGCTGCGCGGCTGCGGGCCGTGGACGACGCCACCGCCGGCGAACTGCGGAGCACGCGTCGAACCCTGGCGGGCGCGACCTGTGCCCTTCTGCTTGTACGGCTTGCGGCCGCCACCGCGGACCTCGCCACGAGTCTTCGTGGACGCTGTGCCCTGGCGGGCCGCTGCGCGCTGCGCAACAACCACCTGGTGGATCAGCGGGATGTTCACGGCCACGTCGAACACCTCAGCAGGGAGCTCGGCGGTGCCGGACTTCTTGCCCTGGGCGTCCAGGACGTCGACAGTCAGAGCGGACATCGGGTTCACGCTCCCTTCGCGGCGTTACGCACGAGGACGACGCCACCCTTGGGGCCCGGAACTGCGCCCTTGACGAGCAGCAGGCCCTTCTCTGCGTCGACCGCGTGAACGGTCAGGTTCTGGGTGGTCTGACGGTCATTACCCATCCGACCTGCCATCCGCATGCCCTTGAAGACTCGCGACGGCGTCGAAGCGCCACCGATCGAGCCGGGCTTGCGGTGGTTACGGTGCGCACCGTGCGAGGCACCCACGCCGGAGAAGCCGTGACGCTTCATCACACCGGCGGTGCCCTTGCCCTTGGTGGTGCCAACCACGTCGACCACAGCGCCGGCCTCGAAGGCCTCAGCGGTGATCTCCTGGCCGAGTGTGAACTCGGAGGCATTCTCGGTACGGATCTCGGCCACGTGACGGCGCGGCGTGACGCCGGCCTTCTCGAAGTGGCCCTTGAGGGGCTTGGTGACCTTGCGCGGGTCAACCTGGCCGGTCGCGAGCTGGACAGCCGCATAACCGTCGGCGTCCACCGTGCGAACCTGGGTCACCACATTGGTGCCCACGGAGACCACTGTCACCGGGACGAGGCGGCCTGCCTCGTCCCAGAGCTGGGTCATACCGAGCTTGGTCCCGAGCAACGCGGTCACGTTCTTCTGCTGGTTGGTCATGATGTCCTCCAGCCTCAGAGCTTGATCTCGATGTTCACGTCCGCCGGCAGGTCGAGTCGCATGAGCGAGTCGACGGCCTTGGGCGTGGGATCGATGATGTCGATAAGCCGCTTGTGCGTACGCATCTCGAAGTGCTCACGGCTGTCCTTGTACTTGTGAGGCGACCGGATCACAACGAAGACGTTCTTCTCCGTCGGCAGCGGCACCGGACCCACGACCGTCGCACCAGCGCGAGTGACCGTGTCGACGATCTTGCGCGCCGAACTGTCGATCACCTCGTGGTCGTAGGACTTGAGCCGGATGCGGATCTTCTGTCCCGCCATGGCGTCGTCTGACTCTCTCTCTCGAACCGCTACTGTCCGACCCACGCACTCGGGCGTGTCGCTTAAAGCGGCACAGCCGGGCGCATAACACCATCGCTGGTGCCGGGGCCGTTGGGAAGTGATCTCGTCCTGGCTGTACAGCCGGGACCGACCACGACGTTTGCCGAGCCTGCTCGGAACAGTCCCTCCGGAAGACCGGAGGACGTGTGCTCCGCGGGGCGCCTAGTACGCATCGAATAGCAGGCGATAAACCCCACGTCCCCTCACCCGGATTTCCCCGGGAGGGTGACCGCTCCAGCCTCTGCTGACCCCGAACGAATCCGGGACCAGGGACTGCGGTTCTGCACACTGTTCGACACTTGAAAGAGCGCGCCCTTGACAGGCAACTATGCAATCTTGCCACACGTCTCCGCATGTACCAAACGGAGGACGGTGTGACGCCTACTACTTGCACGATGAGGCCCGGACGCCGAAGCACCCGGGCCTCATCGCTCGATGACTTACGTCAGCTGTTTCTGCGCTCCAAGATCACTTGAGGATCTTGGTCACACGGCCTGAACCGACCGTGCGGCCACCCTCGCGGATGGCGAAGCCCAGACCCTCCTCCATGGCGATCGGCTGGATGAGCTCGACCGACATCTCGGTGTTGTCGCCGGGCATGACCATCTCGGTGCCCTCGGGCAGCGTGATGACGCCGGTGACGTCCGTGGTGCGGAAGTAGAACTGCGGGCGGTAGTTCGAGTAGAACGGGTTGTGACGGCCACCCTCGTCCTTGCCCAGGATGTAGACCTGAGCCTCGAAGTTCGTGTGCGGGGTGATCGAACCCGGCTTCACGATGACCTGGCCGCGCTCGACGTCCTCGCGCTTGATGCCACGCAGGAGCAGACCGGTGTTGTCGCCGGCCTGTGCCTGGTCCATCTGCTTGTGGAACGTCTCGATGCCCGTGACCGTGGTCTTCTGCGGCTCGCGGATACCGACGATCTCGACGTCAGAGTTGACGTCCAGCTTGCCACGCTCGACCTTGCCGGTGACGACCGTGCCACGACCGGTGATCGTGAAGACGTCCTCGATCGGCATGAGGAACGGCTTGTCGAGGTCGCGCACCGGCTCCGGCACGTGCTCGTCGACAGCGTCCATCAGCTCGACGACCTTCTCGACCCACTCGGCGTCGCCCTCGAGAGCCTTGAGGCCCGAGACGCGGATGACGGGAGCGTTGTCGCCGTCGAACTCCTGCGACGACAGCAGCTCACGGACCTCCATCTCGACGAGCTCGAGGATCTCCTCGTCGTCGACCATGTCGGACTTGTTGAGCGCCACCATCAGGTACGGAACGCCGACCTGGCGGGCGAGCAGCACGTGCTCACGCGTCTGGGCCATCGGACCGTCCGTCGCGGCAACCACCAGGATCGCGCCGTCCATCTGCGCGGCACCGGTGATCATGTTCTTGATGTAGTCGGCGTGACCCGGGGCGTCGACGTGCGCGTAGTGGCGCTTCGGCGTCTCGTACTCGATGTGCGCGATGTTGATCGTGATACCGCGCTGCTTCTCCTCCGGCGCGGCGTCGATCGTGTCGAACGCCTGCGCGGTGTTCGCCGGAAGGTCCGGGTACTTGTCCGCAAGCGTCTTCGAGATCGCGGCGGTCAGCGTCGTCTTACCGTGGTCGACGTGACCGATCGTGCCGATGTTGACGTGCGGCTTGGTCCGCTCGAACTTGGCCTTAGCCACTGGGGTCCTCCTGGGACTTGGGTAGATGTTCCGAACGTTGCAGATGCTCGGCCAAGAAGCCTACAACTGCGGGGCGTGCGGCTCTTCCTACAGGTTGGTTGTGCGGGTCGACCTGTGGGGACTCACTCGCCCCGGGTCTTCTTGATGATCTCTTCGGCAACTGCCTTGGGAACCTCGGCATAGCTGTCGAACTGCATCGAGTACACCGCGCGACCCTGGGTCTTCGACCGGAGGTCGCCGATGTAACCGAACATCTCGCTCAGCGGCACCTGGGCGCGAACGACCTTGACGCCGGTCGCGTCCTCCATGGACTGGATCATGCCACGTCGGGAGTTGATGTCGCCGATCACGTCGCCCATGTACTCCTCGGGCGTACGCACCTCGACGGCCATGACCGGCTCGAGCAGGACCGGGTCGGCGCGCCTGACGCCTTCCTTGAAGACCATCGAACCGGCAATCTTGAACGCCATCTCCGAGGAGTCGACGTCGTGGTACGCACCGTCGATCAGCGACGCCTTGACGCCGACGACCGGGAAGCCTGCCAGGACACCCTGCTGCATGGCCGACTGGATACCGGCGTCGATGGACGGGATGTACTCACGCGGGATACGGCCACCGGTGACGGCGTTCTCGAACTCGTAGAGCTCGCCCTCCGTCGTCTCCAGCGGCGAGAAGGTCACCTGGACCTTGGCGAACTGGCCGGAACCACCGGTCTGCTTCTTGTGCGTGTAGTCGACCTTCTCCGCAACGCGGCGAATGGTCTCGCGGTAGGCGACCTGCGGCTTACCGACGTTTGCCTCGACCTTGAACTCGCGACGCATACGGTCGACGAGGATGTCGAGGTGGAGCTCGCCCATGCCGCCGATGACGGTCTGGCCGGTCTCGTCGTCCAGGCGCACCCGGAACGTCGGGTCCTCCTGCGCGAGCTTCTGGATAGCGGTCGACAGCTTCTCCTGGTCGGCCTTCGTCTTCGGCTCGATGGCCACGTCGATGACGGGCTCAGGGAAGCTCATCGACTCGAGGATGACCGGGTGCGCCGGGTCGGACAGGGTGTCACCGGTGGTGACGTCCTTGAGCCCGATGAACGCGTAGATGTGCCCCGCGTGAGCTTCCTCGACCGGGTTCTCCTTGTTGGAGTGCATCTGGAAGAGCTTCCCGATGCGCTCCTTCTTGCCCTTGGTCGAGTTCTGCACCTGCGCGCCCTGCGAGACCTTGCCCGAGTAGACGCGGACGTAGGTCAGCTTGCCGAAGAACGGGTGCGTGGCGACCTTGAAGGCGAGGGCCGAGAACGGCTCCGCCTCGTCCGGGCGACGCTCGATGACCTTCTCCGCGTCCTTGACGTCGACGCCCTGGACAGCCGGCACGTCGAGGGGGGTCGGCAGGTAGTCGATCACGGCGTCGAGCATGGGCTGGACGCCCTTGTTCTTGAACGCCGAGCCGCACAGGACCGGGAAGGCAGCCGAGGTGATGACCAGCTTGCGGATGCCAGCCTTGATCTCCGCGACCGTGAGCTCCTCGCCGGCAAGGAACTTCTCGAGCAGCTCGTCGTCGGCCTCTGCGACGGCCTCGACGAGGGCGGCGCGGTACTCCGCGGCCTTCTCGACGAGGTCGGCCGGGATCTCCTGGACCTCGTACGCGTCGCCCATCTGCGTCTCGAGGGGCCAGACCAGCGCCTTCTCCTCGATCAGGTCGACGACGCCGGTGAACTCGCTCTCCGACCCGATGGGCAGCTGGATGACCAGCGGCTTGGCCTTGAGGCGGTTGATGATGGTGTCGACGGTGAAGTAGAAGTCCGCACCGAGCTTGTCCATCTTGTTGACGAAGCAGATACGCGGGACGTCGTACTTGTCCGCCTGGCGCCAGACCGTCTCCGACTGGGGCTCGACGCCCTCCTTGCCGTCGAACACGGCAACGGCACCATCGAGCACGCGGAGCGAACGCTCCACCTCGACCGTGAAGTCGACGTGACCCGGCGTATCGATGATGTTGATCTGGTTGTTCTTCCAGTAGCAGGTCGTCGCGGCGGACGTGATCGTGATGCCGCGCTCCTGCTCCTGCTCCATCCAGTCCATCGTCGACGCACCGTCGTGCGTCTCACCGATCTTGTAGTTCACACCGGTGTAGAACAGGATGCGCTCGGTCGTCGTGGTCTTGCCGGCATCGATGTGGGCCATGATGCCGATGTTGCGGACCTTGTTCAGGTCAGTCAGCACGTCGAGTGCCACGGTGTCTTACCCCTTGGTCTGAAGGTGGGCTGGGGGCCGGCGGTCAAGCATCCACCGACGGCCCCGGGGTGACCCGGGGCCGCTCGGAAGCTACTACCAGCGGTAGTGCGCGAAGGCCTTGTTGGAGTCGGCCATCTTGTGCATGTCCTCGCGGCGCTTGACCGCAGCACCGAGACCGTTCGACGCGTCGAGGATCTCGTTCATGAGACGCTCGGTCATCGTCTTCTCGCGACGTGCGCGGGAGAAGTCGGTGAGCCAGCGCAGCGCGAGCGTGGTCGCGCGCACCGGGCGCACATCGACCGGCACCTGGTAGGTGGCGCCACCAACACGGCGGGAACGCACCTCGAGCGCGGGGCGGACGTTGTCCAGCGCGCGCTTGAGCACCACGACCGGGTCGCCGTCAGTCTTGGAGCGGACACCCTCGAGGGCGCCGTAGACGATCGCCTCGGCGGTCGACTTCTTGCCGTCGAGCAGGACCTTGTTGATCAGCTGCGTGACAACCGGGGACCCGTACACCGGGTCAACGATGAGCGGCCGCTTCGGGGCCGGACCCTTGCGGGGCATCAGCTCTTCTCCTTCTTGGCGCCGTACTTGCTCCGACCCTGCTTGCGACCCTTGACACCCTGGGTGTCGAGAGCGCCGCGGACGATCTTGTAACGGACACCGGGAAGGTCCTTCACACGGCCGCCGCGCACGAGCACGATCGAGTGCTCCTGCAGGTTGTGGCCGACACCGGGGATGTACGCGGTGACTTCGGTACCGGAGGAGAGCTTCACGCGCGCGACCTTGCGGAGCGCCGAGTTCGGCTTCTTGGGGGTGGTGGTGTACACGCGAGTGCACACACCGCGCCGCTGAGGGGAGGCATGAAGGGCCGGCGTCTTGGACGCCGTGACCTTCGAAGTACGCCCCTTGCGGACGAGCTGCTGGATCGTAGGCACTACGTCTCCGTCGTCTTCTTGAGCTTCGGTGACGCCCTGCCGGCGTCCCCGTCGATGGTTCTGGCTTGTGCGTGCCGATCGCATGCGGCACCCACAGCCCCCACGGGGACTGCTACGCCACGTACCACCGGCTCGATGGCCCGGCTCCACCATCGGGGCACGACGTGCCCCGGAGGATTACACCGGGATGCCCACGCACTCACATCGGCCGCTTCCGAAGCTGCCTTGCGGCTGCCTTCAAGAGGTGCGGCCCGACGGCGCGGGCACGAATTTTAAGAATACCCGCGTGTCCACGGGGGGTCAAAACGAATCGGGTGTGAGATGCGCCCGATGATCCGCCAAGCAGTGCGCCTGCCCGGTTCCGGCCGGACCCGACCACCAAGGGTCGAGCCGGTCGGGACCGGGCAGGCGCGCTACTTCAGGAACAGAGGATCAGGTCAGCGGAAGTCGCCGAGGTCCAGGTCCTCCAGCGGGATCGCCTCGCCCGAGCCCATGCCGAGCGTCGGGAAGTCGATCTCGTCGTAGCCGAAGCTCGGGTAGAGCTCGGCCTTGGCCTGCTCGGTCGGCTCGACCTCGACGTTGCGGTAGCGGGGAAGACCCGTACCGGCCGGGATGAGCTTACCGATGATGACGTTCTCCTTGAGGCCCAGCAGCGGGTCACGGCGACCGCTCATCGACGCCTCGGTGAGCACTCGGGTGGTCTCCTGGAAGGAGGCCGCCGAGAGCCACGAGTCGGTGGCGAGCGAAGCCTTCGTGATACCCATCAGCTCCGGGCGGCCGGCGGCCGGCTGGCCACCCTCCGACACGGCCTTGCGGTTGGCGTCCTCGAAGCGCATGCGCTCCGCGAGCTCACCGGGCAGCAGGTGCGAGTCACCCGAGTCGAGCACGGTCACGCGACGCAGCATCTGCCGCACGATGACCTCGATGTGCTTGTCGTGGATGTCCACGCCCTGGCTGCGGTAGGTCTCCTGGACCTGGTCCACCAGGTGCGTCTGCGTCGCACGCGGACCGAGGATCCGCAGCACCTTCTTCGGGTCGACAGCACCCTGCACGAGCTGGGTGCCCACGGTGACGTGGTCCCCGTCCGTGATCTTGAGGCGCGCACGCTTCGTGACGGGGTACTTGATCTCCTCGCCACCGTCGTCCGGCGTCAGCACGAGGTGACGCGTCCGCTCGGTGTCCTCGATCGTCACGCGACCCGTGTACTCCGCGATCGGCGCCTCACCCTTGGGGGTGCGGGCCTCGAAGAGCTCGGTGACACGCGGCAGACCCTGCGTGATGTCCTCAGCGGCAGCCACACCACCGGTGTGGAAGGTACGCATCGTCAGCTGCGTACCCGGCTCACCGATCGACTGCGCCGCGATGATGCCGACGGCCTCGCCGATGTCCACGAGCAGGCCCGTGGCCAGGGAGCGGCCGTAGCACTTGGCGCAGGTTCCGACGCGGGACTCGCAGGTCAGGACCGAACGGACCTTGACGCTCTCGATGCCCGCGGCGATCACCTGGTCGATGATGACGTCGCCGGCGTCCGAACCAGCGGTCGCGATGACGTTGCCGTCGGCGTCCGCCACGTCGGTCGCGAAGGTACGCGAGTAGATGCTCGTCTCGACGCGGTCGTCCGGGATGAGCGAGCCGTCCGCGAGCTTCTCCGCGACCGGCAGCGTGAGACCACGCTCGGTGCCGCAGTCGTCCTCGCGGATGATGACGTCCTGCGAGACGTCCACCAGACGACGGGTCAGGTAACCCGAGTCCGCCGTACGGAGGGCCGTGTCGGCCAGACCCTTACGGGCACCGTGCGTCGCGATGAAGTACTCGAGGACGGACAGGCCCTCGCGGTAGTTGGACTTGATCGGGCGAGGGATGATCTCGCCCTTCGGGTTCGCCACGAGACCGCGCATACCGGCGATCTGACGGACCTGCATCCAGTTACCACGGGCACCCGAACCCACCATGCGCATCACGGTGTTCCGCGCGTCCTTCTCGAGGTGCTCCCGCATGACCGACGCGACTCGGTCGGTGGCCTGCGTCCAGATCTCGATGAGCTCCTGACGACGCTCGTCGTCGGTGATCAGACCCTTCTCGAACTGCTGCTGGACCTTGAGGGCCCGCGCCTCGTGCTCGTCGAGGATCGCGGCCTTCTCGGTCGGCGCAGCGACGTCGGAGATGGCGATCGTGACGCCGGAGCGCGTCGCCCACCGGTAGCCGGCGTCCTTCAGCGCGTCCAGCGCCGCGGCCACCTCCACCTTCGGGTAACGCTCCGCGAGGTCGTTGACGATCGTCGAGAGACGCTTCTTGTCGGCGATCCCGTTCTCGTACGGGTAGTCGACGGGCAGCGTCTCGTTGAAGAGATACCGGCCGAGGGTGGTGTCGAACAGGAGCTGCTGCCCCTGCTCCCAGCCCTCCGGAGCCTCGAAGTCCTTCAGCGGCGGCACGAGGTCCGACATCCGCAGCTTGATCTTGGCGTTGATGTCCAGCTCGTTGCGGTCGAACGCCATGATGGCCTCGGCCACGGAGCCGAACGCACGGCCCTCACCGAGAGCGTCCGGACGGTCGCTCGTGAGGTGGTGCAGACCGATGATCATGTCCTGCGAAGGCATGGTCACCGGACGGCCGTCCGACGGCTTGAGGATGTTGTTGCTCGAGAGCATGAGGATGCGGGCCTCGGCCTGCGCCTCGGCGCTCAGGGGCAGGTGCACAGCCATCTGGTCACCGTCGAAGTCGGCGTTGAACGCGCCGCACACGAGCGGGTGCAGGTGGATGGCCTTGCCCTCGACGAGCTGCGGCTCGAACGCCTGGATGCCCAGGCGGTGCAGCGTCGGCGCACGGTTCAGGAGCACGGGGTGCTCCGTGATGACCTCTTCGAGCACGTCCCAGACCACGGCACGCGTGCGCTCGACCATGCGCTTGGCGCTCTTGATGTTCTGCGCGTGGTTGAGCTCCACGAGCCGCTTCATGACGAACGGCTTGAACAGCTCGAGCGCCATCTGCTTGGGCAGACCGCACTGGTGCAGCTTGAGCTGCGGGCCGACCACGATGACCGAACGGCCCGAGTAGTCGACGCGCTTGCCGAGCAGGTTCTGACGGAACCGGCCCTGCTTGCCCTTGAGCATGTCGGAGATCGACTTCAGCGGCCGGTTGCCCGGACCCGTCACCGGGCGGCCACGGCGGCCGTTGTCGAACAGCGAGTCGACGGCCTCCTGGAGCATCCGCTTCTCGTTGTTGACGATGATCTCCGGCGCACCGAGGTCCAGAAGCCGCTTGAGGCGGTTGTTCCGGTTGATGACGCGGCGGTACAGGTCGTTCAGGTCCGACGTCGCGAACCGGCCACCGTCGAGCTGCACCATCGGGCGCAGGTCCGGCGGGATGACCGGGACGGCGTCGAGCACCATCGCCGTGGGCGAGTTCGTGGTCGTGAGGAACGCGTTCACGACCTTGAGGCGCTTCAGCGCACGGGTCTTGCGCTGGCCCTTGCCCGAGCGGATGGTCTCGCGCAGCGACTCGGCCTCTGCGTCCAGGTCGAAGTTCTGCAGGCGCTGCTGGATCGCGTTCGCGCCCATGGCGCCCTCGAAGTAGGTGCCGTAGCGGTCCTGGAGCTGCCGGTAGAGCATCTCGTCGCCCTCGAGGTCAGCGACCTTGAGGTTCTTGAACCGGTCCCAGACCTGCTCGAGGCGGTCCAGCTCCTGGTCGGAACGCTTCCGGAGCTGAGCCATCTCGCGCTCGGCGGAGTCACGCACCTTGCGGCGAGCGTCTGCCTTGGCACCCTCGGCCTCGAGCTCGGCCAGGTCGGCCTCAAGCTTCTGGGCGCGGGTGTTGATGTCGTTGTCCCGGCGGTCGGAGATCTCCTTCTTCTCGAGATCGATCTCGTTCTGCAGGTTGGGCAGGTCTTCCTGGCGGGCCTCGTCGTCGACCGACGTGATCATGTAGGCCGCGAAGTAGATGACCTTCTCGAGGTCCTTCGGAGCCAGGTCCAGCAGGTAGCCCAGGCGGGACGGCACACCCTTGAAGAACCAGATGTGCGTGACGGGCGCGGCGAGCTCGATGTGGCCCATGCGCTCACGGCGCACCTTGGAGCGCGTGACCTCTACGCCACAACGCTCACAGATGATGCCCTTGAAGCGCACGCGCTTGTACTTGCCGCAGTAGCACTCCCAGTCGCGGGTGGGACCGAAGATCTTCTCGCAGAAGAGTCCGTCCTTCTCCGGCTTGAGGGTGCGGTAGTTGATGGTCTCTGGCTTCTTGACCTCACCGTGCGACCAGGCACGGATGTCCTCGGCCGTGGCGAGGCCGATACGCAGCTCGTCGAAGACGTTGACGTCGAGCAAGATGGTCCTACTTCCTGAAGTTCTCGAAAACCCTCGTGGTGTCCAGGTCCGCGCCCGGTGTGAACGGGCGCGGACCGGTGTCAGATCTCGTCGACGCTGGAGGCGGCGTTGGGCCGCCTCGAGAGGTCGATCCCGAGCTCCTCAGCGGCGCGGTACACCTCGTCGTCCGACTCCTTCATCTCGATGTGGCTGCCGTCGCTCGAGAGCACCTCGACGTTCAGGCACAGCGACTGCATCTCCTTGAGGAGCACCTTGAAGGACTCCGGGATGCCCGAGTCGGGGATGTTCTCGCCCTTGACGATCGCCTCGTAGACCTTGACACGGCCCGGGACGTCGTCGGACTTGATGGTGAGCAGCTCCTGGAGCGTGTACGCGGCGCCGTACGCCTCGAGTGCCCAGACCTCCATCTCACCGAACCGCTGACCACCGAACTGCGCCTTACCACCCAGCGGCTGCTGCGTGATCATCGAGTACGGGCCGGTCGAGCGCGCGTGGATCTTGTCGTCGACCAGGTGGTGCAGCTTCAGGATGTACATGTAGCCGGTCGAGACGGCCTCGGGGAACGGCTCGCCGGAGCGGCCGTCGAAGAGGAACGCCTTGCCGTCCGCGTTGACCATCCGCTCGCCGTCGCGGTTGGGCAGGGTGGCCCCGAAGAGACCGCGGAGCGCGACCTCCTCCAGACCGTCGAACACCGGCGTGGCGACAGGACGGCCCGGCACGCTCGTGTGTGCGACCTCGGGGAGGCTCTCCAGCCACTCGCCGCCCTTGTCGTCCGCCAGCGAGACGTCCCAGCCCTGCTTGGCGATCCACCCGAGGTGGGTCTCCAGCACCTGGCCCACGTTCATCCGGCCCGGCACACCCAGCGGGTTCAGGATGACGTCGACCGGCGTGCCGTCCTCGAGGAACGGCATGTCCTCCTGCGGGAGGATCTTCGAGATGACGCCCTTGTTGCCGTGGCGGCCGGCCAGCTTGTCGCCGACCGTGATCTTGCGGCGCTGCGCGATGTAGACGCGCACCAGCTGGTTCACGCCGGCGGGCAGCTCGTCGCCGTCCTCCCGGTTGAACTCGCGCACGGCGATGACCGTGCCCTGCTCACCGTGGGGCACCTTGAGCGAGGTGTCGCGCACCTCGCGCGCCTTCTCGCCGAAGATCGCGCGCAGCAGGCGCTCCTCAGGGGTCAGCTCGGTCTCACCCTTGGGGGTGACCTTGCCGACCAGGATGTCGCCCGCGCCGACCTCGGCACCGATGCGGATCACGCCGCGCTCGTCGAGGTCCGCGAGGACCTCCTCGGAGACGTTCGGGATGTCCCGCGTGATCTCCTCGGGGCCCAGCTTGGTGTCGCGAGCATCGACCTCGTGCTCCTCGATGTGGATCGAGGAGAGGACGTCGTCCTCCACGAGGCGCTGCGACAGGATGATCGCGTCCTCGTAGTTGTGGCCCTCCCACGACATGAACGCGACCAGCAGGTTGCGGCCGAGCGCGAGCTCGCCCTCGTCCGTGGCCGGGCCGTCCGCGAGGACGGAGCCGACCTCGATCCGGGCACCCTCGTCGACCAGCACGCGCTGGTTGTAGCTCGTGCCCTGGTTCGAGCGCACGAACTTGTGCACGCGGTACGAGCCCGTCGTGCCGTCGTCGTTCGCCACGAGCACCAGGTCGGCCGAGACCTCGGTGACGACACCTGGCTTGGTCGCCACGATGACGTCGCCGGCGTCGACAGCCGCGCGGCGCTCCATACCGGTACCGACCACAGGGGCCTCGGACCGGACCAGCGGCACCGCCTGGCGCTGCATGTTCGCACCCATGAGGGCGCGGTTCGCGTCGTCGTGCTCGAGGAACGGGATCAGGGCCGTCGCGACCGACACCATCTGGCGCGGCGAGACGTCCATGTAGTCGACCTCGGCACCCGGGATGTCGTTGGTCTCGCCACCCTTGGTGCGGACGAGCACGCGGTCGAGGACGAACGTGCCGTCCGCGAGCAGCGGCGTGTTCGCCTGCGCGATGATGTAGCGGTCTTCGTCATCGGCCGTCAGGTACTCGATGTTGTCGGTGACCTTGCCGTTCTCGACCTTGCGGTACGGCGTCTCGATGAACCCGAACGGGTTGATGCGACCGAACGACGCGAGCGAACCGATCAGACCGATGTTCGGACCCTCAGGGGTCTCGATCGGGCACATGCGGCCGTAGTGCGACGGGTGGACGTCACGGACCTCCATGCCGGCGCGGTCGCGGGACAGACCACCCGGGCCCAGCGCGTTCAGACGACGCTTGTGCGTCAGGCCGGCGAGCGGGTTGTTCTGGTCCATGAACTGCGACAGCTGCGAGGTGCCGAAGAACTCACGGATCGACGCGACGACCGGACGGATGTTGATCAGCGTCTGCGGCGTGATGGCCTCGACGTCCTGCGTGGTCATGCGCTCGCGAACGACGCGCTCCATGCGGGACAGACCGGTGCGCACCTGGTTCTGGATGAGCTCACCCACGGCGCGGATGCGGCGGTTGCCGAAGTGGTCGATGTCGTCGACCTCGACGCGCACCTCGACCGGCTTGCCGTTGCGCATGCCGGACAGGACCTGCTTGTCAGCGTGCAGCGCCGCGAGGAACTTGATCGTGGCCACCACGTCGGTCAGCGACAGAGTGGACTCGGCCAGCTCCGCGTCGACACCGAGCTTCTTGTTCGCCTTGTAGCGGCCGACCTTCGCGAGGTCGTAGCGCTTCGGGTTGAAGTAGAAGTTCTCGAGCAGCGCGCGACCGGCCTCGACCGTGGGCGGCTCACCCGGGCGGATCTTGCGGTACAGGTCGACCAGGGCCTCGTCCTCCGTGTGGACGTGGTCCTTCTCGAGCGTGTCGAGCACCGACGGGAACTCGGCGAACTCCTCGCGGATCTCCGCCTCGCTCATGCCGAGGGCCTTGAGCAGCACCGTGACGGACTGCTTGCGCTTGCGGTCGACGCGCACGCCGACGGCGTCGCGCTTGTCGATCTCGAACTCGAGCCAAGCACCACGCGACGGGATGATCTTCGCGGAGAAGACGTCCTTGTCGCTGGTCTTGTCCGGGGTGCGCTCGAAGTAGACACCCGGGGAACGCACCAGCTGGGAGACGACGACGCGCTCGGTGCCGTTGATGATGAAGGTGCCGCGGGCCGTCATGAGCGGGAAGTCACCCATGAAGACGGTCTGGCTCTTGATCTCACCGGTGGTGTAGTTGACGAACTCCGCGGTGACGAACAGCGGGGCCGCGTAGGTGAAGTCCTTCTCCTTGCACTCGTCCGCCGTGTACTTCGGCGGCTCGAAGCGGTGGTTCGAGAAGGAGAGAGACATCGAGGAGCCGAAGTCCTCGATCGGGGAGATCTCCTCGAAGATCTCCTCGAGGCCCGAAGTTTCCGGGACATCATTACGGCCAGCCGCCTTGGCAGTTTCCACCCGGCCCTGCCAGGCTGGGTTACCAAGAAGCCAGTCGAAGCTCTCGGTCTGGAGGCCAAGCAGGTCGGGGACCTCGAGTGGCTCATAGATCTTTGCGAAAGAAACGCGACGGGAAGCGGTACGGTTCGCAATGGCTTCGGCGGACGGAGCTGAAGGGGTGCGCGAGGCAGCCAAGAGGGGTCCTTCCCTGCAGTTCGAGTGAACGCTGTACGCTCTGCGGTGCTGCAGGAAGCTCTGCCGGATTCACCGGTCGCCGGAGGGCATCCCACAAGCGGGGATGCAACCAGGACTTGCGGGAAGCAGGGGGAGGCGTCGAGGGCACACGCGGGCGCAAAGCGCTAGCATACCTATCTCCCTTAAGTATGTCCAGTCGCCCCAGTCCCTGCACGTCGAGACGCCCCGAGATCGCGAATCGTTGCGTATCCGCACCGGCGCGGCCACAACGGCTGAACTGGGCAAACACGAGAGGCCCGCACCCCGAGGGGTGCGGGCCTCTGCAGTCGGCGGACGGCGCCCGGGACGAGCCCGGGCCGCCGTCACACCAGCCCGAAGGCGTCTACGCCAGAGGTCACTTGATGGTGACGGTGGCGCCGGCGCCCTCAAGAGCAGCCTTGGCCTTCTCGGCGGCGTCCTTGTCGGCAGCCTCGAGAACCGGCTTCGGCGCGCCGTCGACCAGGTCCTTGGCCTCCTTGAGACCGAGGGACGTGAGCGCGCGCACCTCCTTGATGACCTGGATCTTCTTGTCGCCAGCGGCCTCGAGGATGACGTCGAACTCCGTCTTCTCCTCCACGGCCTCGGCAACGGCGGCCGGGCCGGCAACGGCAACGGCGGCCGGGGCGGCGGCGGAGACGTCGAACTTCTCCTCGAAGGCCTTCACGAACTCCGAGAGCTCGAGAAGGGTGAGCTCCTCAAAGGTGGACAGGAGCTCTTCGGTGCTGAGCTTCGCCATGTTGGCGTTCCTTTCGGTAATCGCTTCGCGGGCCGGTCAGCCCGCCAGAAGCAGGGGGTTTGTTGCTGTGCTACCACCCAGATCAGGCGGCAGCACCCTCCGATTCCTGCTTCTGACGCAGGGCATCGATGACGCGAGCGACCTGAGCGGGCTTGGCGCTGAAGGCGTAAGCAGCCTGGCTGATCTTCGCCTTCATGGCACCGGCCGCCTTGGCCAGCAGAACCTCGCGGGACTCGAGGTCCGCGAGCTTCGTGATCTCTGCGGCCGTCATGGAGGCGCCGTCAAGCACGCCCCCCTTGATGACCAGAGCGGGGTTCGCCTTGGCGAAGTCACGCAGTCCCTTCGCAGCCTCGACCGGGTCACCGGTCACGAATGCGATGGCGGAGGGGCCCTTCAGATCGGCGTCGAGACCCTCGACACCGGCCTGCTTGGCCGCGATCTCCGTAAGCGTGTTCTTCACCACGGCGTAGGTTGCGTTGCCGCCGAGCGACCGACGCAGCTCCTTGAGCTGCGCAACGGTGAGCCCGCGGTACTCGGTCAGCACAGCTGCATTGGAGGCACGGAACTTGTCCGCGAGCTCCGCAACAGCGGCTGCCTTCTCCGGCGTCGCCATGGCAGTCCTTCCGGTGGTGGTACCACCGTTCCCTGAGGCGTACGCCCCGGGCTGGGCCCCGGAAATGAGAAAGAGCCCCGGCGCAGGCGACGGGGCTCGGTTGCGCGGCAGGGCCGCACTCGAGTTCGCACCTACGCAGGCCCCCGCTCTAGCGGGACTTCGGTCCTCTTCCACTCTGCGAGAGAGCAGCGTCGGACAACCGGCGGTCTTGGGTTACCTGAGAAGATTACACGATCCCGGGAGTAGTGCCGTACCGACAGCTGGTGGCGCGCACCACACGCCGCCGAACGTAGGGTCCGTCGCCCTATCGTCGCCGAACGTAGCGTCCGTCGCCTCAACAGCGCCCTTGCAGCGACTGATCCTACGTTCGACACAGCCGACGCCGGCCAGTGCGGCCGGTGTCAGCGGGTCAGGCCCTCCAGGGAGCCGAAGCACACCAGCGGCGCCGACTCGGTCTCGTCCGCGAGCGCCGCCGCCAGCGCCGCCTCCGGGTCGTCGGTGGCGCGCAGGTGGGCGTGGAACCGCGGCATCACGCGGGCGGCGACGGCGTCGGACAGCGGGGCGACCGCAGCGACGACGGCGCGGGCGCCGAGCCGCAGGAGCACGGCCGTGAGCCCGAGGACCTCTCCGCCGAGCACCTGCGACGACCCGCCGACCTCGCACGCCGACAGGATCACCACCGACCCCGGTAGCCGCGTGCCGTCGAGCTCGTGCGCGAACAGCGGCCCGTCGGCCAGGTCCACGGAGGCGAAGAGCGGGTTGTCGGCGTCGTGCCGGCCGTGGGTCGCCAGGTGCACGATGTCGTGCGTGGCGAGCGCCTCGCGTACGGCCGCCGTGGTGGCGGACGGGCCGGTGAGGACCGTCGCGCCGGGCCACATCTTGCCCACCGCCCGTACTTCGCTCGCACCGAGGGTCACCCCGGGACCGTGCGCCGCGAGGAGCCGGTGCCCCTCCCCCGGCCGCGCGTGTGCCCGGCCGCGCGCGACGTAGGAGCGCATGGTGGTGCGCTTGCCCTGCCGGGACGGGAGCGCGGTCCATGGCACGCCGACCAGCGGGTCCCGGCCCACGACGTACAAGGGGCCGTCCGCTGCCAGGGGCAGGAGGAGGAGCTCGTCGAGCGCGTCGAGGTTACGGGTCAGGGAGCGGCGGGCGACGTCGCGCAGCGCCGGGGGTACGAGGTCGTTGGCGCACACCCCGAGGTCGGCACGGGCGCGCAGCACCAGCTCGGCGACGTCGGCCCGTGGGCCCAGGTCCACGGTGCGGGTGCCGTGCGCATCGAGGCGTACGCAGCGCAGGACGCCGTCGAGCACCAGGAAGTTGGCGACCACCGCGCCGTCGTCGCGGGCGGACAGGAGGCTGCGCACGTCCGCCACGGTGGCGGGGCGCTCCTCGACTGCTGCAGCGTCGGCACCCACGCGGTGCCAGGCGCGTTCGCGGGCGGTGGCCAGGAGCTTGCCGGAGCGCTCTAACAGGTAGGCGCGCTCGGCCGCGCTCCCCTGGCTCGTGAGCGTGCGGGCCCGGACGAGGAGCCCGCGGGCCTCCGTGACGAGCGCGCGCACCGCTGGGTCGTCCGGCGCGGCCGCGCCGCCCACCCCCGCGAACGTGGCACGACCGCGTTCGAGTGCCTCGAACAGCGCATCAGGCTGTCCGGTCCGCGCGGCGGCCTCGACGTCGGTGCGCTGCAGGTCGACACCGTGCGCGGCGGCGGCGGTCACGGACTCCACCGAGCCGAGGCCCACGCGGTGGTCGGCGAGCAGCCCGAGCCCCAGGCGCACGGCGGCGATGCCCGCATCCCGGTCCCCCGAGGCGAACGCGAGCTGCGCGAGCACCGTCTGCTGCTGGATCCGCGTGGTCAGCGGGGCGTCGTCCATGCCGTCGGGAAGGCTGTCGAGCACGGCACGGGCCGCCGCGACGTCGTCGGCCAGGAGGTACCAGTGCGCGGCGACGAAGCGCGCGGTCAGTCCCGGGTGCTGCCCGAGGAGCGGGTCCACCTCGTCGCCGGCCTGCGCCGCTTCGAGCGCCTGCTCGGCGTGGTGGCGGGCGTCGTGCGGCACGGGGACCTCGCCGCGGCGGACCGGCAGGAGGATCGCCTCCAGCTCCGCGACGTGCGCGACCGCGGCCCGCTGCGGGTGGCCGACGCCGGCGTAGTACTGCCGGGCGAAGGCCGCCCCGACGCGGGCCTCGTCCCACCGGCGCAGCGCCATGAGGCAGCGGGCGCGGAAGTACTCGGCATCCGCCCGGTACTGGGCCCGGCCGGGAACGACCATGCGAGAGATCGCCTGGGTGAGGACGCGCTCGGCGTCCTCGAGCAGACCTGCCTCGTAGAGGACGGCGCCTCGGCCGATGTCGAGCACCCCGTCGGCACGCTCCGGGTCGACGGCGCGGGCGGCCGCCATCGCCTGCAACGCGCCGGGGATGTCGCCGAGCGCGTACCGCACGAAGCCCATGTTCTGCAGCGCGAGCGAGGCGACACCGGTCAGGTCCGCGCGCACCGCCCGCTCGTGGCAGGCGTCGAAGTCGCGGAGCGCCGCGTCCAGCCGACCGAGCTCGATCGCTGTAGCACCCCGGTTGAGCAGCGCCACCGCGAGGTCCCGCGGGGGCAGGAGTGCCGGGTCTGCGAGCACGTGGTCGAAGGCCGCCATGGCATCGGCGTGCCGGCCCGCACGCTGGAGGAGCAGACCGCGCGTCCCCTCGACGACGGCGGCGAGACTCACCCGGGCCGACGACGGCGCGGTCTCCGCACGGGCGTCGGCGTCCTCGAGGAGCGCCAGCGGCTTGTCGAGCGTGTCCTCGACCGCTTGGAGCGCGACAGCCTCCCCCGCCAGGGAACGCACCATGCCCTCGGCCCAGCGCTCGTGGTCCACGGGCCCGAGGCGGTTGGTGTCGATGATCCGAAGCCGGTCGAGCACGTCCCGGAACCGCGGCAGGGCGTCGCCGGGCCGCGATCGGGAGTTGAGCTCCCGCGCGGCCAGCAGCTCCGCCTCAAGCTCCGGCCACATGTTGCCCCCTAGCCTCTCGGCGCCACCACGGGCGTCCGCCGGGACACGGTAGCGGGGTGTGCTGGCCCGTGTCACCGACCTGTTCGACGCCGCAGGTCAGGGACGCGGGTTCGGGTGAAGGTTCCAGCTTGGAGCCAGATTCGCCGGTGCGGGGGTCACCCGACCGCGAGGCCCTCGACCGAGCTGAAGCAGACCAGCGGGACCGGTTCCGCCACGTCCTTGAGAGCCGCCGCGAGCGCCGCCTCCGGGTCGTCAGACTCCCGCAGGTGGGCGTGCAGGCGCGGCATGACACGGGCGGCGAGCTCGTCCGAGAGCTTGGCGACCGACGCGATGACCGCGCGGGCACCCAGGCGCAGGAGTACCGACGTCAGACCGAGCACCTCGCCACCGAGCACCTGGGTGGAACCGCCGACCTCGCACGACGACAAGATCACCACCGAGCCAGGCAGCGGTGTCCCGTCGAGTTCGTGGGCGAACAGCGGACCGTCGGCGAGGTCGATGCTCGCGAAGAGAGGGTTGTCGGCATCGTGCTGGCCGTGGGTGGCGAGGTGCACGACGTCGTGCGTGGCGAGGGCTTTGCGGACGTGCTCGGTGACGGCGTGGTCTCCGGTCAGCACGGTTGCGCCGGGCCACTGGCGTCCGACGGCGTGGGCTTCCTCGGTGCCGTGCTTGACGCCAGGTCCGGCCGCCGCAAGCAGGCGGCGCTTGCCGCTCGGGCGGGCGTGGGTTCGGCCCCTTGCCACGTATGAGTTGACGGCGGTGCGCAGGCCGCTGCGAGACGGGAGCGCCGTCCAGGGGACCCGGAGCAGGGGTTCGCGGGCGACGACGTACAGGTCGCCGTCGGCGCGGAGCGGGGCGAGCAGGATGGTGTCAAGGGCCCTGAGGTTGCGCTCCAGCGACGCGTTAGCGGCGGCGCGGAGCGGCGCGGGGATCAGGTCGTTGGCGGCCATGGTGAAGTCGGCGCCTATGCGGCGGATCCGTTCAGTCATCTCTTCCGCCGATCCGAGGTCGACGGTTGTCACGCCCTGGGCGTCCGACCGGACACAGCGCAGCTCGCCATCGAGCACCAGGAAGTTGGCCACGACGGCGGTCCTGTCGCTGCGCTCGGAGAGCACGTGGCGCAACTCGCGCGCCGTGACCGGGCGCTGCACCGCGCCAGCGTTGCCTGCATGCTGCCACGAGCGTTCGCGCACCTCATTCTGAATACGGTGTGCGCGGCGGGTCAGCCGTTCGCGTTCTTTGGCCCCGGTCGCCCCCAGCTCGCGAGCCTTGGCTAGCAAGCCGCGGGCCTCCGTAAGGAGTGCGGCGGCCTCCGGGTCATCGGGCGGCGTGACACGACCTACACCAGAGAAGGTAGAGCGGCCCCGCTCCAGCGCGTCGAACAGCGCGGCGGGCTTTGCCATGCGAGCGGCCGCCGCTACGTCGATGCGAGTCAGGTCAACGCCATGCGTGGCAGCAGCCGTGACCGACTCGACGGAGCCGAGCTGCGTCCGGTGGTCAGCGAGCAGGTTCAGCCCCGCACGCACTGCGCGCAGGCCCTTGGCTCGGTTGCGTCCGGCGAACGCGAGCTCCGCCTGGACCGTGTAGTGCTGGACCCGCATGGTCAGCGGGGCGCTCATGAGGCCGCGGGGCAGATCGGCCAGTGTGTCGCGGGCCACGTCGAGGTCGCCTGCAAGCAGCAGCCACTGGGCTGCAACGAGGCGGGCCGCATGGCCCGGGTGCTGGCCTAAGACAGGCCCTGCAGCATCGCCTCTAGCGGCAGCAGCGAGAGCCTGCGCAGCCCGTCGTCGGATTGCGCTGTTCGTCGGCGTATGCACGCCTCGGCGAACTGGAGCCAGGGATGCCTCAAGCTCCAGGACCCGGGCAAGTACCGCCCATTGCTCGTAGCCTGCGGCGGTGAAGTGGCTGCGCGCTCGAGCAGCAAAGGTCGAGGCCTCCTCAAAGCGGAGAAGAGCAAGTAGACAACGGGCCCGGACGTACTCCGCGATGGCATGGTCGGTGCGTCGTCCCGCTCTGAGCAACTGCGGGATAGCCTCGTTCAGCAACGCCTCCGCCTCGTCCAGCAGGCCGACGCCGTACAGCACCTCGGCCCGACCCAACAGCGGAATCCCGTCGTCCTGATCGGGCGCGATCTCCCGCGCAGCCGCCATCTCCGCAAGCGCCGCGGGGGCATCACCAAGCATGCTCAGGTAGTAGCCGGCGTTGTGTCGTGCGAAGGCCACGAGCACCGGCGAACCCGCCGCCTCCGCGTGCCGCACGGCCGCAAGGTCGTCCGACAATGCGCCCTCGACGTCCCCGAGATCGGACAGAGCAAAGGCCCGGTTGAGGTAGGCCATCGCAAGGTCTCGCGGCGACCCGGCATCGCTGACCGCGAGCACCTGATCGAAGAGCCGCACCGCTTCTGCCGGCTTCCCTGCGACCCGGAGTAGGAACAAACCCCGCTGCCCGGCGGTCACCGCCTCAATGCGCCGGCGTTCCGTCCCGTCGAGCATCTGCGCGGCGTCGAGCGCCCGGTCGAGCGCCCCGAGTGCAGCCGGAAGGTCCCCCGAGATCGCGAGGTCTGCTTGCGCTAGGCCCATCCAGGACCGCGCGATGAGCCACGTCCAGGTAACTCTGTCGGCGCCGACCACATCGTTCTCTTTGTGCCAACCCAGATCGCGGAGCAGCGCCTGGAAATCGCGACGAGCGCGACGCGGGCGGGCACGGGTGTTCCAGTCCCGCGCACGCTCGAATCGCTCCGTGAGCACCTCGAAGCTTTTGCTGCTCACCGCGCCCCCCGATTCAGGTCATCACACCGGCACCCCGGGCACCTCCGAGTAGAGATCCCCAACCTGAAGCACAGCATGCCAGGCATCACCCACACGCCCCGTCGCATCCGAAGCTGGCAATTCGCCAGCCGCACGCCGCGCGTACATCGCCCTCGCCAACTGACCCGCGAGGTAGGGCGCCGAGAATGAGGTACCGCTCCAGGTCCCGAAGCCATGGGTGAAGTCGTCCCGGTCGACCGCATATCGCAGTCCATCCGCGGTCCGCTCGCCCTTTGCGGCCCCGTCGAACGTAGTGGGCATGGTGCTCAGGACGTTCACGCCCGGGCGGACTGCCGAGATCCAGGGGCCGTCATTACTGAAGTCAGCCAGCGTGCCGTCCGGGTTTGACGCGGTCACGCCGAGCAGCGGGGTGTACTCCGGGCACAGGTCGTGCAGATCGCCGGGGATTACCGCGCCACCCGTCCGCCGGACGGGTGGCGCCCACCCCGCGGGGAACGTCCTGCGCGTGGACCCGTCGTTGCCCGCGGACACCGTAACGAGCACACCCGCCCGCCGCAGATCCCGGAGCCGGCCGCGGTAGATGCCCTCGTAGTCGTCGTCATCCTCGGGGTGCTCCAGGTAGTAGCCGCTGGCAATTACCACGACGTCGACGGGGAAGCATCCCGGGACTCCCGCAAGCCCGCGGAGGTGGAACTCCAGCAGCCGTTCCACGGAACGCGCGAAGTCCCACTCGGAAGCCGTGCCGTCCCCGCCGTACACCCGCACCGGTAGCAGCGCCGCGTCGGGGCAGATCTGATGGACTACCCCGGCGATGAAAGTGCCGTGTCCGGCATACGGGTCCAGCGGCGAGGCCTCGCCGTCGCGGCGCCCCTCGCGCTCTGCGTCGAGGTCATCCTCAGGATAGGTACCGATGGGCCGGCCGTCGAGCGCCGCGTCGCGAAGCACCACGGTTCCCGGCGCGTCGAACCAGGGGTGCCGCCCAAGTCCCGTGTCCAGGATCGCGACCACGGGCCGGTTGACGCCTTCAAAGGTCACCAGGGGCGACGCACCGTCGGCCTTGCGGACGGGAGCGGCACCCGGATACGTGGCAGGCACCCGCTTGTCCGGATCGCCGAAGCCCCCATTGTTCCGGTGGCCAGTGACCACGTGGTCCAGCGACACCCGCTTGCGGTCGTCCCCCGCGTCCTCCGCCACAGCCGCCATCAGCCCCAGCGCGTCCCAGTCGTCCCGCACGTCGTCGAGCCGCACCTCAACATCGGGCCGCGCCCCCAGGACATCAGCGTCCCCACGCGACGGCGCCTGCTGGAAGTCCCCCGTCGTGACTGAGACGCCGTTCTCCCGAGCGCGAGTCGTGATGAGGTCGAGGAGCGCGTCGTTCCCGCTCTCGGGATTACCACGGACGATCACCCGGTCACGGACGTAGCGAGTCGGCGCGATCCGGCCTCCACCGGGGATCTGGTCGGTCGCCGGATCCAGCTCCCGAACCGGCCGCCACCCTCCGGCGTGGTCCCGGACGTGCATTCCCTCGGGCATGGGCTCACTCACAGCAGTACCTCTCCATCGATAGACGCACTCGGCCGACCTTGCCGCGCCCCCTCGGCAGGGTCAGGGTTCCAACAGTTCAGAAGTTCAGAGCTCAATCACCGGCGTGCTCACGGCGCCGCCACCGCCGTCGGTCCGGCGGACCACCAGGCTCGCGCGCCCGCGTTCGACGGAGTCGAAGGCGAACCGGCCGTCCTCGTCGGAGGCGGCCGTGACGACGTCGGCCCCCGGTCGGTGCAGCTCCACGTCCAGCCCGGCCGCGGGAGCGGCCCAGCCGTCGATCCGTACCCGGCCGCCGGCGGACGGGGACAGGCTGATCATGACGGTCAGCGAGTCGTGCGTGAAGGTGATGGTCTTGGCCTCGGCCGGCGCGGTGTCGTCAGCGCGTGCGGCCGCGGCGGCCCCCCGGACGCCCGCGAGCGGCGTGTCGAGGTAGACGGCCTCCATCAGGTCGGCCTCCAGGCCGGCCAGCGTGATCGCGAACAGCGACCGCTCGACGAGATCGCTCGGAACCGGGTCGACCGCCTCTACCAGGTGGGCGAGGCGCGTCAGGAGGAGACCGTCCTCGGCGTCCAGCCGGCCCTTCGGGTCGAACGAGAGGTCCCCCATGGCCCCTTCGTCCTTGTTCGGTTCCGGCGTCAGGTCCACGAGAAGTCCCCCTGCTCGTCGAGGATGGTGCGCAGCTTTGCCAAGCAGCGGCCACGAGTCGAGCCGATGGAACCCATCGGCATTCCGATCGCCGCCGAGATGTACCGGTAGTCCGGACGGTCGGCGAGCGAGACCAGACGCAGCAGCTCTTGGCAGCGTCCGGGTAGTTTCTGGAGCGACATCCACAGGAGGCGATCACGTTCGTCGCGCAGCACCTCGGCGTCCGGCAGCGGATCCTTCGAGGGAAGCGCCATCGGGTGCTCCGGACTGTCGTCCGGGAGCTCGGTGCGACGCTTCTCGTCGTCACGGTGCTTGCGCACGGCCTCCCAGGCAGCGCGCTTGGCCGTGACCAGGAGCCACTTCAGCACGGCCTTCGGCTCCGCGATCGACTCGGCGTGCCGCACGAGCGCGACCCAGGTGCTCTGCACCACGTCCTCGGCGGCGTCGGGTTCGACGCCCTGCGCGCGGACCGTGTGCCACAGCAGCGGCGTCGCCTCGCGGACCAGGCCACCGAGTGCCTGGTGGTTGCCCTCGCGGTACTCGGTCAAGGCGATCGCAGCGCGATCGCCGAGCGTGAGCCCAGGCCCGTCGACGTCGGGCAGGGCCTCCCTTGATCCTGTCATTGCACCACGGGATTCTCTGCTGGCGGATGTGTCCAGGTCCGGTAGGGGACGAGGAGTACTTGAACCAGCCGAGTCTACGGCCGAGACTGCGGATCCGGGGAGGTAGAAGACGGTGCCCATCAGGCACTCCCCTCTCCTCGATGCGCGTCGGCACGGTGCCGCTCACCAGACAAGAGGGACGAACGCCAAGTTCGATACATAGCGCTGACCACAAATCAAAAAGACCCGCACCCCCTTGGGGATGCGGGCCTTCTCGCGCTCAGGAGCGCTCGGTTCAGGCCGAGACGTCTTCCAGAAGCTTCGTGGTCTTGCTCTGGTCCAGCGGGATGCCGGGGCCCATCGTCGTGGCCATGGTCGCCTTGCTGATGTAGCGACCCTTCGAGGACGACGGCTTGAGGCGCATGACCTCGTCGATCGCGGCCGCGTAGTTCTCCAGCAGCTGGATCTCCGAGAAGGAGGCCTTGCCGATGATGAAGTGCAGGTTCGCGTGCTTGTCGACGCGGAACTCGATCTTGCCGCCCTTGATGTCGGCGACGGCCTTGGCCACGTCCATCGTCACGGTGCCGGTCTTCGGGTTCGGCATGAGGCCGCGGGGGCCCAGGACCTTACCGAGGCGACCGACCTTGCCCATGAGGTCCGGAGTGGCGACAGCGGAGTCGAAGTCGGTGTAGCCGGCGGCCACCTTCTCGATCAGCTCGTCGCCACCGACCTCGTCGGCACCGGCCGCGCGGGCCTCCTCCGCCTTGGCGGCGTTGGCGAACACGATGACCTTGGCGGTCTTACCCGTGCCGTTCGGCAGGTTGACCGTGCCGCGGACCATCTGGTCCGCCTTGCGCGGGTCGACGCTCAGCCGGAACGCGACCTCGATGGTCGCGTCGTACTTGACGGTGGCGGTCTCCTTGGCGAGACGGATCGCGTCGAGCGGCGCGTACACGCTGTCGCTGTCGATCTTCTCTGCTGCGGCGAGGTACGCCTTGCTGCGCTTTGCCATGTTTCTCTCCTTGTGGTCGTAGCGGGCCCTGCGGCCCTGCCACTGCGGTGGCCGACGACGTCCGCCGGTCACCATGGTCTCGTCGTGAGCGCGACTCGGTCGCGCTCACGACGAAGGGGTCACTGCGAGACGGTGATGCCCATCGAACGGGCGGTGCCCGCGATGATCAGCGAAGCGGCCTCGAGGTCGTTCGCGTTGAGGTCCGGCAGCTTGGTCGTCGCGATCTCGCGGACCTGCTCCTTCGTGATCGAGGCGACCTTGACCGTGTGCGGCGTCGCGGAGCCCTTGGGCACGCCGGCGGCCTTCTTGATCAGCTCGGCGGCCGGCGGGGTCTTCGTGATGAAGGTGAACGAGCGGTCCTCGTACACCGTGATCTCGACCGGGACCACGTTGCCACGCTGCGACTCGGTCGCCGCGTTGTAGGCCTTGCAGAACTCCATGATGTTCACGCCGTGCTGACCCAGGGCCGGGCCGATCGGCGGGGCCGGCGTCGCTGCACCGGCATTGATCTGCAGCTTGATGAGGCCGGAGACCTTCTTCTTCGGGGGCATGCTTGTCTACCTTCTGTTCGGTTGGGCCGACGCCGTGGGCGATGACCCGGTTGCACTGCTGGGGAGCTGACGACTCAGATCTTGGCGACCTGGTTGAACCCCAGCTCGACCGGGGTCTCCCGGCCGAAGATGGAAACGAGGACCTTGAGCTTCTGGGCCTCGACGTTGATCTCGGAGATCGAGGCGGGCAGCGTGTCGAACGGCCCGTCGGTCACGGTCACCGACTCGCCGACCTCGAAGTCGACGTGGACCGGAGCCTTGCCACCGGCCGACGCGCCACCGGCGGAGGCCGCCTGGCCGGCCTGGGCCGGCTGCGGCAGCATCGACGGCGCGAGCATCGAGTAGATCTCGTCGAAGCTCAGCGGCACCGGCTGGTGCGTGTGCCCGACGAAGCCCGTGACACCCGGCGTGTGCCGCACGGCGCCCCACGACTCGTCGGTCAGGTCCATGCGCACGAGGACGTAACCCGGGATGCGGACCCGGCTCACGATCTTCTTCTGCGCGTTCTTGATCTCGGCGACCTCTTCCATCGGCACCTCGACCTGGAAGATGTAGTCCTCCATGTTGAGGCTCTGGATGCGGTTCTCGAGGTTGGTCTTCACGCGCTTCTCGTAGCCCGCGTACGAGTGGATGACGTACCAGTCACCGAACTGGGAGCGGAGGGTTCGCTTGAACTCCTCGACCTCGTCCACGATGACGTCGCCATCGGCGTCGACGGTGCGCTCGTCGGTGGCGTCGCCCTCGACCTCGCTCTCGTCCGTGGTCTCGGCGTCACCCTCGGCGCCGTCGGTCTCGGGCTCGGCGTCGGTCTCGGCCGGAGTCTCGGCGTCCGCAGGCACGTCAGCGTTCTCGGCGTCCAGGGGCGCGTCGACGGCCGCATCGGAGCCTTCGGGCGGCGAGACGTTCTCCGTCTGGTCCAGAGAGTCCTGGGACACGAAACGAACCTGCTTTCTCTTCGTGCACCGGGCTGCGCCCGGCACGGGTGTGCGTACCTCTACGAGCTGTGTTCGCCCATTGTCGCGCGAAAATGCCGCGAAGGGACAATCAGCAACAGGCGAGAACGATCACAGCGAAGTACTGCGCAGCGTGCCCCATCTGCTTGTCCGGCGCACCCGGACCGACGCCGACCTGCGGTCGGGGTCGTCTACGGCTGCGTCAGCGTGCCGACGCCGAAGCGCCGATTCAGCCGAAGACCCAGCCGGCGAGCATGCCGAACGCGTAGTCCAGCAGCACCACGAAGATCATGACGACGACCAGGAAGACCAGCACCACGCCCGTGTACGTCATGAGCTCGGAACGCGTCGGTGCGACGACCTTCTTGAGCTCGGCCACCACTTGACGTACGAAGAGCGCGATTCGGGCGAAGATGTTGCCGCCGCCCCTGCTCGGACGCTCCGCGGCGCTCTGGATCACCTCGGTGTCGCTCACTGCTACCCCACTCCTGTGGCCCGGCGCGCCGGTCGGCGCGGACTGGCTTTCCAGGTCCACTCACGTGGGCCCGCTGCGCGCGGCCCCGCTGGGGTTCACGCTGGCAGGGTAGACAGGACTCGAACCTGCAACCTGCGGTTTTGGAGACCGCTGCGCTACCAATTGCGCCACTACCCTTTGTGTTCGATGCCGGTGCCACGATCTGCCGCGCGTCCTGAAGAGGCACGCCACATCACGTGAGCATCAATCACCGAGGCACAACTGTACGGTACCCACGGCCGTAGGTCGAACCCGTTCCGGGCGGCCCCGGGAGGGTCTCGACAGGCCGGACCACCGGGAGACAGGAACCCTGTCCACCGAACGGTGGACAGCAGGTGCAGTCGAACGGGCGTCCCGCGCGAGGTGCCGGCCGGAGCATGCTCGACGGCATGCAGACATCCGACCCCCTGGCCGTGCGAGTACGCGGCCTCCGCAAGCGGTACGGCAGTGCGCGCTCCGGCTATAAGGACGCCGTCGCCGGCCTCGACCTCGACGTCTCCCGCGGCGAGATCGTGGCTGTCCTTGGCCCCAACGGCGCAGGCAAGACCACCACCGTCGAGATCCTCGAGGGCTTCCGCGACCGGGACGACGGCGAGGTGCGGGTGCTCGGCGAGGACCCCCGGCAGGCGGGCCGTGCCTGGCGAGCGCGAATCGGCGTCGTCATGCAGGACTCCCGGGACATGAACGAGCTCACCATCCTGGAGAAGGTCCGGTCCACCGCCGCGTCGTACCCCGACTCGCGGGACCCCATGGAGGTCATCGCCGCCGTCGGGCTCGCGGAGAAGGCACGGGCACGGACCCGGGGTCTGTCCGGCGGGCAGCGGCGCCGGCTCGACGTGGCGCTAGGGATCGTCGGCAGGCCAGAGCTGCTCTTCCTGGACGAGCCCACCACCGGGTTCGACCCACAGGCCCGCCGGTCGTTCTGGGACCTCGTCACGAGCCTGCGCGACGGCGGCACCACGATCCTCCTGACCACCCACTACCTGGACGAGGCCGCCCAGCTGGCCGACCGGGTCGTCGTCGTGCGCGACGGCGTAGTGGTCGCCACGGGCACGCCCGACACGCTGGGCGGTCCCGGGGCCCGCACCCCCGTGGTCGCGTGGGACGACGGCGGCGTGCGCCGGACGGAGCGGACCGACCTGCCCACCGCCGTCGTCGGGCGGCTGATGGCGGCAGCCGGGCCGGGCGGCGAGGTGCCTGGCCTGTCGATCACCCGGCCCACGCTCGAGGACGTGTACCTGTCCCTGATCGGGGAGTCCTCCCCCACCGATGGCGTAGGCACCGACAACAGCAGCAGGAAGGCGGCGTGATGAGCACGACGGCGAGCACAACGGGCCCGGACCGGCTCGACCAGCGGCAGACCACCGCGCGGCGCCTTCCCGGCACGCTCCGACAGGGGCTGGTACGCGGCGGCGTCGAGCTGCTCCAGTTCGTCCGCGAGCGCGACTCCGTGATCTTCGGGTTCGCCTACCCGATCCTCATGCTCGCGATCTTCTCGACGGTGTTCGGCGACGACGACCCCATCGTCGCGGGCGGCATGACGGTCAGCTTCGCGCAGTACTTCCTGCCCGGCATGGTGGCGACCGGAGTCATGCTCTCCACCTTCCAGACGCTGGCGATCTCGATCGCCGTCGAGCGGGACGACGGCACCCTCAAGCGTCTTCGTGCCACACCGCTGCCCGCGACGTCGTACTTCCTGGGCAAGGTGTTCCTGTCCCTGGTCACCGTGCTCGCGCAGACGGCGCTGCTGCTGGCGGTCGCCGCGCTCGCCTTCGACGTACCCCTGCCCGACGACGCCGCCCACTGGGCCACGTTCGCCTGGGTGTTCGTGCTCGGCACCGCGGCCGGGGCGGTGTGCGGCGTCGCGTACTCGTCGGTGCCCAGCTCCGGCCGGTCCGCGAGCGCCGTCGTGGTCACACCGCTGCTGCTGCTGCAGTTCACATCGGGGGTCTTCTTCCCGGTGACCCAGCTGCCCGGCTGGATGCTCGACCTGTCGTCCCTGTTCCCGCTCAAGTGGATAGCGCAGGGCATGCGCTCGGTGTTCCTGCCGGACGCCTTCGCCGCCGTCGAGCCGGCGGAGGCCTGGCAGCACGGTGCGACGGCTGCTGTACTTGCGGCATGGCTGGTGGTCGCGCTCGTGGTCGGCGCTCGTACGTTCCGGTGGCGTCGCCACGATGACGGCTGACGAAGGGCGCAGCGCAGGGTGGGGGCCGAGGGACGAGGCACCCGCCCGAAGCGGAGCACAAGGAAGCCGTCCAGAAGAAACTACGGCTGACCGGAGCGCGCCGGCCGGGCACGGGACGAGCCGCGACTACGACCTGGAGCGTCTGTACGCCGGGTGGGAGCACCAGGTGCGCTGGTGGGACGCCGCGTTCGGCGTGATCATCGCTCTGACCGCCGTCGCCCTGGCCCTGGCCGGCACACGGGGCACGCAGCTCGCCGTCGCCTACGCGGCGATGGCCGCGATCGTGGTGGCCTACCTGGTGTGGGGCGCGCGGGCGGCGCGCACGCGGAACCAGCGGCTGGCCGTGCAGTACCTGGTGGTGGTCGTCGTCGGCACCGGCGTGACCGTGTCCCAGGGTGGGGTGGCGTCGCTCCTGCTGTTCATCGCGTTCGCGCAGGTGTGGATGCTGCTGGAGTCGATACGGCACGGCGTGGTCGGCTGTGTCGCGCTCACGGTCGCGGTGTCGGTCGGCATCTCGTCGCAGTACGGCTTCGACGTCGCGGTCATGGGCGAGGTCGTGCCGCAGATGATGGTCACTCTCGTGTTCGCGATCGGGCTCGGGCTCTGGTTCCACGTGGCGATGCGGCGGGCGGAGGAGCACGTGCGGCTGCTCGGCAAGCTGCACGCGGCGCAGGCCCAGCTGGCACTGACCAGCCACGAGGCCGGCGTCCTCGCGGAGCGTGAGCGCCTCGCGCGCGAGATCCACGACACGCTCGCCCAGGGGTTCACGAGCGTGGTCATGCAGGCGCAGGCTGCGACCGCGGCCCTCGACGTCGGAGATCAGGGTGCCGCGCGCGAGCGGCTGCACGTCGTCGAGGACACCGCCCGCGACAACCTCGCCGAGGCCCGCGCCCTGGTAGCGGCGTTCGCGCCGGTCGCGCTGCAGGACGCCTCGCTCCCTCAGGCGCTGGGTCGGCTCGGGAGCCGGTTCACGGAGGAGACCGGCCTGGCGGTGACCGTCGAGACCGATCGGGTGGGCGCCCTGTCCCCCACGGTCGAGGTGGTGCTGCTGCGGGCCGCCCAGGAGGCGTTCGCGAACGTCCGGCGGCACGCGCAGGCGCGGTCCGTCGTCGTGCGGCTGGGGCAGGCCGAGGAAGAGGTGACGCTCACGGTGTCCGACGACGGACGAGGGATCGGCGCGGACGTCGTCGACGGCTTCGGGCTGGCGGGGATGCGGGAGCGCGTACGGTCGGCGGGCGGCACCCTGGCAGTCGGGCCGGGAGACGGCGGCGGCACCACGTTGTGCGCCCGGGTGCCGGTCGACGGGCAGGTCGACGGACAGGTCCGTGCGATGTCGGACGCGAGGCCGACGCGGGGGCCGGGACCGGCGACGGGACAAGGGGGGTGACGGGATGATCCGGGTGCTGGTGGTGGACGACCATCCGGTGGTGCGGTCCGGTCTGGTGGGCATGCTCACCGTGGAGGAAGACCTCGAGGTCGTTGGCGAGGCCGCCGACGGGAGCGAGGCGGTGGCGCTGGCGACGTCGCTGCGGCCCGACGTCGTCCTCATGGACCTGCGCATGCCGGTGCTCGACGGCGTCGCGGCGACCGCAGGGATCGTGGGTACCGGGCCGCGTGTCGTCGTGCTGACGACCTACGACACCGACGGCGACATCCTGCGTGCGGTCGAGGCGGGGGCCACCGGGTACCTGCTCAAGGACACGCCCCGCGCCGAGCTCGTCGCCGGCGTGCGGGCGGCTGCCCGTGGTGAGACGGTGCTGGCGCCGAGCGTGGCGACGCGCCTGGTCAGCTCCGTGCGCACGGCCGCGGAGCGGCCTTCGGCGCGGGAGGCGGAGGTGCTCACGCTGGTGGCGCTCGGCCGGTCGAACGCCGAGGTCGGGCGCGAGCTGTCCATCACGGAGGCGACGGTCAAGACGCACCTCATCCGGGCGTTCGCCAAGCTCGGCGTCGCCGACCGGACGGGCGCGGTGACCGTGGCCAGGGCGCGCGGCTGGATAGCCTGAGCGGCTCTCCACCGCACGGCCGCCGAGCGCCTAGCGACCGTTGACGGGGTCGGCCTCCTTGTCGCCGCCCGCCTCACCGCCCCCGGCGTCGCCGCCGGTGGGATCAGCCGTAGGTTCGACCGGGGTGCTCGGGTCGGCCGTCGGTTCCGTGGTCGGTGGCGTCGGCTCCTGCGTCGGCTCCTGCGTCGGCGTCGGCTCCTGCGTCGGCGTCGGCTCCTGCGTCGGCGTCGGCTCCTGGGTCGGCGTCGGCTCCTGGGTCACCGTCACGGTCGGGGTCGGCTCCGGGTCGGGTGCCGGGGGTGGCACGTACACGTCGTCCTCCGTCTCGGTCGGGGTGGACGACGGCGTCGGCTCCTCCGTCGGGTCCTCCGAGGACGGGCTGACGGTCGGCGTGACCACCGGCGGAGCCTGGTCGTCGAGCAGGTTCGCGATCACCAGGCCCGCACCGCCGAACACGAGCAGCGCGAACACGACGATCGTGGCCACCCTGCCGCGGCCGGTCGTGAAGGCGTGCCACCACTTCCGCTCCTCCTCGGGCGGCGCCGCCGGGGGCGGGCTGACCGGGGGCGGGCCGACCGGTGCAGTGGTTGCCGCCCCAGGCTCCGCGCCTGACGCGCCCTCGGCGTCGGCGGCCGCGGCGATCCCGGCGGCTCCGGCGCCGGCTGCGGCCGCGCCCACCGCGCCGACCACCATGGTGCGGTCCGTGCCCTCGCTGACCTGGCCCAGCGTCATCGTGCCCGAGCCGGCCGCCCCGGTGACCGGGTCGATCACCTCGGTGCCGCCTGCACCCACGCCGAGCTGCATGGTCTCGCCGCTGGTGCCCAGCCGGCCCGCGGGACCGCCGAGCAGGATCGTCACGGTCGCC
Organism: Promicromonospora umidemergens; assembly: GCF_024171995.1. Taxonomy (GTDB): domain Bacteria; phylum Actinomycetota; class Actinomycetes; order Actinomycetales; family Cellulomonadaceae; genus Promicromonospora; species Promicromonospora umidemergens. The sequence goes on from NZ_JAMTCT010000003.1 coordinate 439,408, forward strand.
CGCATCGCCTCAGCGGTCGGGAACCGTCGGCCCGGGTCCTTGGCCATCGCCCGGGAGACGAGCCGGTCCACCGAGGCGGGAACTGCCGCGCGGCGTGCGGAGGCCGCGGGAACTGGCGCGTTCACGTGCGCCCGCAGGACGTCCTCCGCCTGCGCACGCTCGAACGGCGCGTGCCCGGTCAGCGTGTAGTAGGTGAGCGCGCCGGCGGCATAGATGTCGCTGCGCGCGTCGAGGGGCTTGCCGCGTGCCTGCTCCGGCGACATCCCGAGGACCGACCCGGCCACCGTCGCGCCGTCGCCGTCACCGCCCGCGGACCGGGTGAGGCCCAGGTCCAGGAGCCCGACGACGAACGTGCCGTCCGCCTGCTTGTCGACCATCACGTTGCGCGGCGCGACGTCGCGGTGCACCAGGCCCGCCGCGTGCACGGCGGCGAGCGACTCCAGCAGGCCGTCGAGGATCGCGAGCGCGTCGCGCCAGGACAGGCCGTCGTCCCCCGCGAAGTCGGAGAGGGACACGCCCGCCATCCGGTTCATGACCGTCCAGGGCACGTTCGCGCCAGCGACGTCCTCCTCGCCGGAGTCCAGGACCTTCACGACGCCGGGGTGGTTCACCAGCGCCGACGCCTCGACCTCGCGCTGCAGGGAGTCGCGGGCGTTCTGATCGTCGACCAGGTGGGGGTGCAGCACCTTCACCACGAGCGGCTGGTCGAGGTCGACCTCCGGCTCCTCGGGTTCGGCCGGCTCTGCGATCTCGGCCGTCGCGTCGGGATCGGTCGTCGCGTCGGGATCGGTCGAGTCCGCCTCGGCCGCTCCGGCGTCGTCGTCGGACTCGGCGTCCGGACCGGCATCGGACTTGGACCCGGACTCGGACTCGGAGGCGGTCTCGGCGTCACCGGTCTGGTCGTCGTCGGGCGCCGCGCCCGGCTCGGCAGCGCTGGCGTCGGCCTCGCTGGCGTCCGCAGCGTCGTCGTCCGCCGCGTCGGTGCTCGCTCCGGCGTCGTCCGGGTCGCCGTCCTCGCCAGTCGTGGGCTCCGGCTCGGGCGGTGCCGCTACCCGTTGCGCCTCGTAGACCGTGAAGGTTGCCCCAGTGCCCAGGACGTCGACCAGCTCGTACTTTCCGCCGAGGACGACGTGGACGGGAAGGTCCGCGGCGTTGTTCTCGTCCGTGGTCTCTCCGTTCACTGGTTCACCGGGGTCCGTGGTTGCGCTTCGAGCAAAGCAGTCATTTCGGCTATCTGGGGCATGTTCTTTTCAGGATACTGAGGGGACCGCCAGCGCACCAAAGATGGGCCTGCCGGATGTGTGAGTAGTGCGAAGTATCACGAGCCGCGGCTGCCGCGGGACCACTGCTTTGCCAGACTACGCAGATGCGCGACCTCGCACTCCTGCCCAAGGCGCACCTCCACCTCCACTTCACCGGATCCATGCGGGTGCCTACCCTCGTCGACATGGCAGCCGCGCACGGCGTGCGACTGCCCGAGGCCCTCATCGACGACGACCCGTTGCGTCTGCCCGCCACAGAGCGTGGCTGGTTCCGCTTCCAGCGCCTGTACGACGCCGCTCGGGCGTGCGTGCGGTCGGAGGCGGACATGCGCCGTCTGGTCGACGAGGCCGCGGCCGACGACGCCGCCGAGGGCTCCGGCCGGCTCGAGATCCAGGTGGACCCGACCTCCTACGCACCGTTCGTCGGCGGTATCACCCCGGCCGTCGAGATCGTCATCGACGCCGCCAAGGCCGCGAGCGCCGCGCACGGGATCGAGGTGGGCGTGATCATCGCGGCGTCGCGCATGAAGCATCCGCTCGACGCGCGCACGCTCGCCCGGCTGGCCGCCCGGTACGCGGGCGAGGGGGTCGGTGAGGTCGTGGGCTTCGGGCTGTCGAACGACGAGCGCCGCGGGGACACGTCCCAGTTCGGGCACGCCTTCGACATCGCGCGGCGGGCCGGCCTCGCGGCGGTGCCGCACGGCGGTGAGCTGCTCGGGCCCGACCACATCAGCGAGGTCATGCGTGAGCTCGTGCCCGACCGGATCGGGCACGGGGTGCGCGCCGCAGAGGACGAGCGCGTCCTCGCGGGCATCGTGGAGCGTGGTGTCGCGCTCGAGGTGAACCCTGGCTCGAACATCGGTCTTGGCGTCTACAGCGAGGCGAGCGAGGTGCCGCTGCGCACCCTGGTCGACGCGGGTGCTCTCGTGGCGCTCGGGGCCGACGACCCTCTCCTGTTCGGCTCGCGGCTCGTGGACCAGTACGAGATCGCACGGAGCGCGCACGGCTTCAGTGATGCGGAGCTCGCCGGGCTGGCGGCGTCGTCGATCCGGGCGAGCCGGGCGTCGTCGGGCACCAAGGCACGCCTCCTGGCCGGCGTCGACGCGTGGCTGCTCACGCCCGGTCCCGCGGATCCCGCCGATCCCCTCCCCGCGGGCGGCACTGTCACGATCAGGTGACGATCAACTGACCCAACCATCCTGGACACCCGCGCGTCAGTTAGACATACAGGACACTCGCGAGGGGACGACGTCGTCTCGCGTGCGCGGTGCCGCACCACCCCGAGGTGCGGCCGAGGAGGAGTCACGATGCGGGCAATACACGGCAGGTCGGCCCATCGTCCGGGCAAGGTCGTCGGCAAGCGGATCGTCGGGACGCTGGGCGCGGTCGCGCTGACGGCGAGCCTGCTGTCCGCCTGCGGCGGCGAACAGGAGCCCCAGGGAAGTGCGGCGACCACCAGCTCGCCCGCTCCCGAGGAGAGCCCCGCCGGCCCGACGCCGAGCACCGAGGAGCCGGCGTCCGAGGAGCCGGGGGCGAACGAGCCGTCGGCCGAGGGCAGCGCCGACGCCGGTGCGGAGGACAACGCCGACGACAGCACGCCGGCACCCGACGAGGACGACGAAGAGACCGGCGACGACGGCAAGAAGAACGACGGCAAGAAGAACGACGACGAGCAGGCCGACGGGAACCCGGAGGGCAAGGACGGCGGCAAGGACACGAAGGCCGGCGAGGAGCCGGAGGAGCCGGACCACATCGAGTACGGCGAGGTCAGCGACCGTGTGGGCGACCTGCAGCAGCGGCTGAAGGACCTCGGTTACTTCGTCACGTCGGTCGACGACGCCTACGGCGGCGAGACGCAGCAGGCGGTCTTCGCGCTGCAGAAGGCCGGCGGGCTGTCCCGCGACGGCGTGGTGGGCGACGCGACGCAGCAGGCGGCGGACGACGGTCTGGTACCGCAGGCGCAGACGTCGTCGGGCAAGGTGCTCGAGATCGACATCGACCGGCAGCTCGTGCTGGCGGTCGAGAACGGCTCTGTCGTGAAGGTCATCAACGCGTCGTCCGGCAACGGGGAGACGTACGACGCGAAGGGCGCCACGTACACGGCGTACACGCCGCGCGGGTCGTTCGCGATGTACCGGGAGGTGAACGGGATGCACTCGTCGTCGCTCGAGCTGGGCGACATGTGGCGGCCCAAGTTCTTCACGGGCGGCATCGCGGTGCACGGCTCCGCGTCGGTCCCCGCGTTCCCGGCGTCGCACGGGTGCGTGCGCGTGTCGAACAGCGCGATGGACTGGATCTGGGACACCTGGGGCGCGCCGTCGGGCACTCCGGTCGTCGTCTACTAGCTCGTCTGCCCGGTCGCCTGCCAGGTCGTCTGCTAGAGGGAGACGCCCACCAGGACGGTCTCCGGGACCAGGGTCACGCCGAACCGGTCACGGACGCCGTCGCGCACTGCCCGGGCCAGGGCGATCACGTCTTCGGCCCGGGCACCTCCGCGGTTGGTCATCGCGAGCGTGTGCTTGGTCGACAGGCGCGCCGGGCTGCGCTCCCCCGCGAGTCCGAAGCCTTTGGCGAAGCCCGCGTGCTCGATGAGCCATGCGGCGCTCGTCTTGACGAGCGTCGGGTCGATGGCGCCGAGGCTCGGACCGGTGGTCGTCTGCGGGGTCGAGGAGCGGACCGGGTATCGGGGAGCGTCCTCCGGCAGGTGCGCCAGGTGCTCGACGGGGATCACGGGGTTGGTGAAGAAGGACCCCGAGTTCCAGCGGTCGTGGTCCGGCTCGGCGCCGAAGGGCGGACGGTCGAGCAGCATGCCTTTGCCACCGCGCAGCCCCAGCACGGTCTCGCGGACGTCCTTCATCGGGGCACGCTGACCCACCTCGACGCCCAGGCGCCGCGCCAGCTCTCCGTACCCGATGGGCGCCGACAGGGTGCCGAGCCGGAACTGGAACTGCACGTTCAGCACCACGTAGCGCGGCGACGGGTACCACGGGGCCAGCGGGTCACCCTCGCGGCCCTCGCTGTGCATCGAACGCTTGAGCAGCGACGTGCGGTACCCGAAGTCCAGCTGACCGACGGAGAAGGTGCGCACCCGCCGCTCCGCCCGGTCCCACGTGCGGACGAGCGAGACCACGCCGGAGAGCTCCTGGCCGTAGGCACCGATGTTCTGCACCGGGGCGGCGCCAACGGTGCCAGGGATGCCGGACAGCGACTCGACCCCGACCCAGCCGTCGGAGACCGCGCGCTCCACGAGCTCGTCCCAGCCCTGTCCGGCCGGGGCGCTCACCACGGCGCCGCCGCAGGAGTCGTCCGACTCGACGGTGATCCCGTTACGGTTGTCACGCACGACGACACCGTCGAAACCCTTGTCAGCCACCAGCAGGTTCGAGCCGCCACCCACGACCAGCAGGGGCACGCCGTCGTCGTCGGCGGTGCTCACCGCCTCGATCAGTGCAGCCTCTTCCTCGGCCTCGACGAACGAGGCTGCCGGGCCACCCACGCGGAGTGTGGTGAGGTCGGCGAGGCTGGGGGCCACCGCTTGCGCCTTGACGGTGTCTGCCGGGTATGGGCTCACCGTGCAAGCCTATCTACCCGTCGCGTTGGTTTTGTGCACATCTTCGACATGCCGTGGGTGAGGTCTGCCAATTCTGGAACCTTTTGTCGCCCACGAACGTGTGCACTGCTCGGCGTCGCAGCCCGGTCGCTAGGGCCCGCGCTCTTCGCCGCCCTGCACTACCTCTTCACACCGGCGGCGGTCGGGAGCGGTCGGACGGAGCGAGCCACGAGCAGTCCCAGAACCATCGGCACCAGCAGCACCAGCACCGCCAGGCGGTAGCCCGTCGCGTGGGCGACGAACCCGATCAGCGGCGGGCCCACGAAGAACGCCGTGTACGCGATGGTCGACACCGCGGCGACCCGCATCGCGGCCCGCCGGGGCTCGTCCGACGCCGCGCTCATCCCCATCGGGAAGCCCATCGCCGCGCCCAGGCCCCACAGGCCGACCCCGACCAGGGCCACCCACAGGACCGGGACCAGCGAGAACGTCAGCACCCCGACGAAGGCCAGCAGAGCGGACAGGACGAGCACCGGAACCCGCCCGAAGCGGTCGATGGCTCGCGTCCCGGCGAGCCGGGCCGTCGTCATGGCGGTGAGGAAGATGGCCAGACCCACGGCACCCATCCCGTCGGACGTGCCGAACCCGTCCACGACGGCAAGGCTGACCCAGTCGTTGGCCACGCCCTCCGTGAGAGCCGCGGCGAGCACGACCAGCCCGATCGCGAGCGTGCGCGGCTCGCGCCAGGCGGCGACCAGCCCCGCGACGCCCGACGTCGGCGGCGTCACCGCTCCCGGATCGGCGCCTTCCGCACTGCCCGCCTCGCCGACGGGCACACCGTGGGGCACGGCAGCGACGTCGACGCTCGGCGAGAAGTAGCGGACGGCGATCAGCACCGACAGGAGGGCCACCACCCCGGCCGCCACGATGTGCCAGACGACCGGCACACCCACGGTGGCCACCAGAGCCCCGATGCCCGCGCCGATCACCGTGCCGAACGAGAACCCCGCGTGGAACACCGGCATGACCGCGCGGCCGAGCCGCTGCTCGACGGCGGCGCCCTCGAGGTTCATCGCGGCATCCCAGACACCGGCTCCCACGCCGAACAGGATCAGGCCGAGCCGCACCGCGAGGTGCTCGTCCGTCACGACGCCGTACCCGGCCACGGCAAGTCCCGCCACCAGGACGCTCGCGAAGGTGACTACCGTGCGAGCGGTACCGAACCGCTCGGCGACCAGGCCGGAGAGCGGGATCGCGGCGACCGAGCCGATAGACCCGGTGAGCAGCAGCAGACCCATCGCCTGCTCGGAGAAGGAAAGGCCGTCACGGACCGCCGGGAGACGCGACGCCCAGCTCGCGAAAGCGAACCCACTGGCAGCAAAGACGACGAAGACCGCGCGGGCGGCGGCGTGTGCAGTAGGCACGGAACTCCTTGGTGCGATTGAATCTCCCGACCGTAACAGCGTGCCTGTGAACGGTGGTGTTCACGGGCACCGCCCTTCTCGGGCGTCCTCCAGTCAGGCCGCGGGTGCGGTCTGAGTGGGGGTTCCTGCGTCGTCCGGGCTGGTTTCACCCACACGGGTGTGTGGGCCAGTGCCGTCCCGTCGGCAAGCCTTGATGTCGGGGCCGGCTGCTTGACGGTCCCCGTCCTGAGCTTCTTCACCACGAATGTGGTCCTCGGCCCAGGCGGCGAGGTTAGCGGCGGCGTTCAGGTCCCGATCCAGGACCAGCCCACACGAACCGCACTCGAACGTGCGCTCTTTCAGCGTCAAGCCCTTGCGCAGCGTGCCGCAGTCGGAGCACGTCTTGGAAGACGCGAACCACCGGTCCGCGACCACGACCTGCCCGCCGTGCCAGTGTTGTTTGTAGGTGATCTGGCGGGCCAGCTCACCCCACGCAGCATCCGCGACGGCGCGAGCGAGCCGCCGGTTGGACATGATGCCGGTGATGTTCAGGTCTTCCAGGACCAGCCTGTCGTGTGTCTTGACCAGCTGGTTGGAAACCTGATGCAGGAAATGCTGCCGGGCATCCCGCACCCGGGAGTGATGCATTGCCAGACGCGCGGCGGCTTTGCGCCGGTTCGCCGAACCGCGCTTCGTGCGCGCGACCGCACGGGCCAGACGACGCTGTTGACGCAGTCCCGTGGCCAGTGTCTTGGGTGCCTGGACACGGTGGGTTTCGGTCCCGTCCCGGGTTCCGGCGACGACCAGGGCGTGCAGCCCACGGTCCACGCCTACCCACCCGGTCGCGTCGTCGGTTGGGCGGGGCCGGTGCTGGGCCGAGGGATGCAGGTCGGCGGCCTCTACGGTTACGGAGATCCACCATCGGCGGGTGCCGCGTGTGATGGTGGCCTGCAGGATCCGGGCACGACCGTTCGCGATCATCCGGCGCAAGCGGCGGGTGTTCTCCCGGACGCGGATGCTGCCGATCCTGGGGAGGATCACGGACCGCGGACGATCCAGCCCGACCCGGATCGAGGCGCGTCCTGCGGTGGTCTTGTTCCGCATCCGGAACGACCCGCCCGTCTGGGCCTTCTTCTTGAACCTCGGGTGCCTGATCGGGCGGCCGTTGCGCTTCCCGGATCGGGAGGCGATCCACGCAGCAAGGCCGCGACTGAGGTCGACGGCTGCCTCCTCTGAGACCTGCGCCGAGACCTCACTGCGCCAGGCCAGGCCGGTCACCTCCACCTCGGCGACACCCGCGCACGAGACCAGGAACCGTCGCCCGGCAGCTTCGGACCTCTTCCACGAGTTGAAGGCGTTGATCAGGCTGAACCCAGACCACGGCACCGCCAGCACGGCCGTCTCGTCAGTAGCAGAAACGCTAGATGCGTCACGATCGGCTTTGCCATCACCGTCGGCATCCTTATCCGGGCGACCACCTGCTGCGCGGGCGTCCAGGTGCAGTCGCAGGCACTGGTTGTACGCAAACCGGGCCGCACCCACATGGCGCGCGAGCGCCACCGTCTGCTCGACCGTGGGGTCGAGGCAGAACCGGAAGGTGGTGTGCCGAGCCATACCCGAACGTTAGACCGAGACACCGACACCGACCCGCGACCGAAGCTCAAAGGAACGCTCCATGAGACCCACGAAGCCACGACTCGGCCGCTGTCACCTGACAACTCGGCACCCGCCTGGCACGCTTACACAATTCACCGATGCCCTCTGAGATCAGCCCGCCAAATTCCCGGGGATCCCGCGCCCCGGCGCACTGTGCCCGACGCCGGATGAAAGAGAGAAGGAATCCGATGACCCGCCAGACCCTACGACCGACCCTCGCGAAGGTCGCCGAGCTGGCCGGTGTCTCCGTCTCCACCGCGTCGCTCGCGTTCTCCGGCGCGGGGCCCATCACGCCGGAGACCCGGGAGAAGGTGCTGGCCGCCGCTCGTGAGCTCGCGTACTCCGGCCCGAACCCCCTGGGCAGGCAGCTCCGGTCGGGGCGCTCCGGGATCGTGGGCGTCGTGATCGGCGACCAGCTGGGCCGGTCGTTCCGGGACCCTGTCTCCACCCAGGTGCTGCACGGCCTGGTCTCCGCGATCGGCGAGCAGGGGCTGGGCGTGCTGCTCGTCCCCGGGATGCCGCAGGGCGCCACCGCGCAGTCCGTCGGTCTCGCCGCCGAGGCCGGGCTGCCCCCCGCCGTCGACCCGCTGGTCGAGGCCGCCGCCATGGACGTGGCCGTGCTGGTGTGGGGAACCCTCGAGGACGACCCGAACCTCGCCGCCCTGCAGCGCCGGGGCGTCCCGGTGGTGATCGGCGAGGGCCAGCACGTGCCCGGCGTACCCGTGGTCAGCGTCGACGACCGCCGGGGCGCCGCGGAGGCGGTGCGGCACCTGGTCGAGCTCGGGCACACGCGGATCGCGGAGATCGCGCTGCCGTTCGGCCGGGACGAGCGCTCGGGGATCGTCGACGCCGACCGGCTCGCCACCGCTGAGCGCACGCCCACCCGGAACCGGCTGGCCGGTGTGCGGGACGTCATCGAGCCGGTCATCTCGTGGGAGACGCCCGCCTCGCTCGTGGAGCACGGGCGCGACGCCGCCACCGAGATCCTGTCCGAGTGGGCTCCCGCCCGGGACCGTCCGACGGCGATCATCGCCCACTCCGACCTGCTCGCCGCCGGCGCGGTGATCGCCGCCCGCGAGCTCGGCCTGCGCGTGCCCGACGACGTGTCCGTGGCCGGGTTCGACGGGCTCGACCTGCCGTGGCTCTCCCCCGACCTCCTGACCAGCGTGCACCAGCCCCTCGTCGAGAAGGGCCGCGCGCTCGGTCTGGCCGTCATCGCGCTCCTCGCCGGCGAGGATCCGGAGTCGGTCGTGCTCCCGGTCAGCCTGGTGGAAGGCACGACAACAGGCCCGGTCCCGGACCTTCCCTGACCCACCGGGCTCCCGCGGTAGCCGGGGCCACAGTGGTCGGTAGAAGGTCAGGTATTCGGCAGCTCGAGGTGCCGACTACCTGACCTTCTACCGACCACGGACGCGCTGGGGTTAAGCGCGCAACTGGGGGTGCGGGAGGTAGATCTCGGCGCCCGACGCGCGGAACTCGGCCGACTTCTCGGCCATGCCCTCCGCCTGAGCTGCCGCAGCGCCCGCGAGCGCCGCCTGGGCCTGCACGCCGCCGAACTCGTCGCGGATGTCCTGAGAGATCCGCATCGAGCAGAACTTGGGCCCGCACATCGAGCAGAAGTGTGCGGTCTTGGCGGCCTCGGCCGGGAGGGTCTCGTCGTGGTACGCCTCGGCGAGCTCCGGGTCGAGCGAGAGGTTGAACTGGTCCCGCCAGCGGAACTCGAAGCGGGCCTTGGACAGGGCGTCGTCCCGGTCGCGGGCCCCGGTGTGCCCCTTGGCGACGTCGGCCGCGTGTGCGGCGATCTTGTAGGTCACCACACCGGTGCGCACGTCGTCGCGGTCCGGCAGGCCGAGGTGCTCCTTCGGCGTGACGTAGCAGAGCATCGCGGTGCCGTACCGGGCGATCTCGGTGGCGCCGATCGCGGAGGTGATGTGGTCGTAGCCGGGTGCGATGTCGGTCACCAGCGGGCCGAGCGTGTAGAACGGGGCGCCGTCGCAGAGCTCCTGCTGCCGCTCCACGTTCTCCCGCACCAGGTGGAACGGGACGTGCCCCGGTCCCTCGACCATCACCTGGACGTCGTGGGCCCAGGCCCGCTTCGTGAGCTCTGCGAGCGTGTCGAGCTCGGCGAACTGGGCGGCGTCGTTCGCGTCGGCGAGCGATCCCGGGCGCAGGCCGTCGCCGAGGGAGAACGCGACGTCGTAGGCCGCGAAGATCTCGCAGAGCTCGTCGAAGTGGGTGTAGAGGAAGTTCTCCTGGTGGTGCGCGAGGCACCAGCCCGCGAGAATCGACCCGCCGCGGCTCACGATCCCCGTCACGCGGTCGGCGGTGAGCGGCACGTACCGCAGCAGGACGCCCGCGTGCACGGTCATGTAGTCGACGCCCTGCTCGCACTGCTCGATCACGGTGTCGCGGTAGACCTCCCAGGTCAGCGCGCTCGCGTCCCCGTTCACCTTCTCCAGGGCCTGGTAGATCGGCACCGTGCCGATAGGTACCGGCGAGTTCCGCAGGAGCCACTCGCGGGTGGTGTGGATGTCGTCGCCCGTGGACAGGTCCATGACGGTATCGGCGCCCCACTTGGTGGCCCACTCGAGCTTTTCCACCTCCTGCGCGATAGAGCTGTGGACGGCCGAGTTGCCGATGTTCGCGTTGACCTTCACCAGGAACGCCCTGCCGATGATCATCGGCTCCGACTCCGGGTGGTTCACGTTGTTCGGGATGATCGCCCGGCCGGCGGCTACCTCGCTGCGCACCAGCTCGACGTCGCAGCCCTCACGTACCGCGACGAACCGCATCTCCGGCGTGATCACGCCCTGGCGCGCGTAGTGCATCTGGGTGACGGTCCGGCCGGGGTGGGCCCGGCGCGGCCGACGTCGTTCGCCCTGCCACTCCTGGGAGGCGGCGCCGCGGCGCAGCGCGCCACGCCCGTCGTCGGCCAGGGCCCGACGGCGGCCGTCGTACTCCTGCGTGTCTCCCCGCGCCACGACCCAGGGTTCGCGGGCCGGGGCGAGCCCGCGGACCGGGTCCGAACCGGGCCCCTGCGTGCGGTAGACCCGCACCGGCTCGTTCGGGGTGCCGTCGGGCGACGGCGCCAGCGCGATCTCGGTGACCGGCACCCGCAGGCCGGCGTCATCGTGCGGTGTGCTCTCCCCGCCGTCGTGCTCGTGGTCGCGTTCGTACTGGTACGCGAGCGTGCGGGACTGGGTGTTCTCCATCATCAGACTCCTGCTTCCTACGCCGGTGTTAACCGGACAGGTTCAACGGTCCCGGGCCGTCCAGCCCGATCTCAGCCCCTGCGCGAGGCACCCGTGGGATCGCGCACGACGTTAGCACCGGGACGCCGTATCGGTCGCCTGGTCTCTCTTTCGAGGTCAAAGTTTCTTCGCTCTCAGGCGCCGCAGAGCGAAGAAACTTCGACTTCGAAAGCGCCGCTCGGTGCAGGTCCTTCTGTCTCGCGCTGTGCTCTGATAGAGAAGGCACCAGGGCTCGCTCCACACCAGGAGCGGGCACAGGACATGGAGGCAGGCATGTCGATTCGAGGAAAGCTGCGGACAAGGGCGTTCGCGCTGGCGGCGATGGGAGCGCTCGTGGTGCAAGCAGGGATCGTGGCGAGTGCGGTACCCGCGGCAGGTGAGCCCGATCCGGGCACTGCGGCGTCGGACAACCAGATCACGCTGACCGCATGGGACGGGCACCGCGAGCTCCGGGCGGGCAAGATGTCGAACCTGCGGCCGGGCGCCAAGGGCGGGCTCGTGCTGCGCGGGGCGGGCGAGACCGTCGAGTACACCGACCCGTTCGGTGACGGCACACCGGTCACCTACGAGACGGGCCGGTGGACGTCGCCGGTCGTCGAGACCGGATACCTGGTCGACGAGTCCGTGAGCTCGTGGAACGCCGTCACCCCCACTGGCACCTGGGTGGAGGTCGAGTTCCGCGGCCGCAAGGCCGACGGGACCTGGACCAAGTGGTTCGTGATGAGCCGCTGGGCGTCGGGGGCCGAGTTCGCGCCGGCCGACGGCAGCGTCGGCGACATCCACCGCACGTCCGTGGACGGCCAGACCGACGCGGACGCGTACCTGTTCACGGACACCTACGTCGCGAAGTCGGGCCACGAGCCGGACGCGTTCCAGACCCGGGCAACGCTGTACCGGCCGGAGGGCACCCGGGTCTCGCCACGGCTCGACTCGGTGAGCACCATGACGAACGAGTACCTGCCCGACTCGCACTACACGGGCACCACCGACTTCACGCTCGGGCGCGAGGTCGAGCTCGACGTGCCGGGGTTCAGCCAGAACATCCACCGCGGCGAGTACCCCGAGTTCGGGGGCGGCGGTCAGGTGTGGTGCTCGCCGACGTCGTCCACGATGGTGATCTACTCCTACGGGCTGGAGGTGCCCGCCGAGGAGCTGGAGGGCATCGAGGCGCCGAACGGCGACCCGCAGGTCGACTACGCCGCCATGCGCACCTGGGACTACGCGTACGAGGGCGCGGGCAACTGGCCGTTCAACGCCGCCTACGCGAGCACGTTCGGCCTGGAGTCCTTCGTGACCCGGCTGCGCTCCCTCGCGGAGGCCGAGCGGTTCATCGCGGCAGGGATCCCGCTCATCCTCTCGATCAACTTCGAGGAGGAGGAGATGCCGGAGGCCGGTTACGGCACCAACGGGCACATCGTCACGCTCGTCGGGTTCACGGCCGACGGCGACCCGATCATCAACGACCCGAACAAGGCCAGCAACGAGGCGGTGCGCTCCGTCTACACGCGGGAGAACTTCGAGCGCGTGTGGCAGACGTCGACCGACGGCATCACGTACGTCTACCACCCGAAGGACGTGCGGCTGCCGCGCACCCTGCCGGGGGTCACGCCGAACTGGTGAGGGCCCGGGTGGTGGTCGGTAGATAGTCAGGTGATCGGCAGTCCGAGCTGCCGATCACCTGACCTTTTGCCGACCGCTCTGGTCCTACCTCGCCGTGACCTGCTTCGGGGGTGAGGTGTACGTCGCCGGTGTGTGGCCCGGGGCCGAGACCGTCACCTCGAGCGTGAGCTCGGCGCCCCGGTCGCGGCCGGTCACCAGGTACCGGCTGCCGGTCGCCCAGCGCACCGGTTCACCGTCACGCATCCACTGGTAGGCCACGTCCACGTCGTCCGGCAGGTACGTACCGGCCTCCGCGCGCAAGAGGCGGCCCGGCTTGGCCCGGCCCTCGATGGTCGGACCGGACACGTCCGCCACCACCGGGTCGTGCAGCTCCACGTCGTCGGCGTTGACGAACACGTGGCGGTGCGCCAGCCAGAGCTGGTAGTACACGTCGTCGCCGCGCACCACCGTGCGGTCGCCCGGCCCGGAGCCGTCGAACGTGGCGGCCCGGTAGTAGTCGGAGGCCACGTGGTCGTCGGCCACCGCGTACGTCTGCTCCGCGCCGACCTGGTACTCGATCGGCGTGACAGCCTGCACCGGGACGCCCGGGTGCTCCTCGTAGGCAGCCGCCTCCGGGTAGGCCCGGCCGAAGACGGGCGCCGGGACGTCTCCCGCGACGGTGACCGTCTTCGCCGTGGCAGGCACCACCACCGGCCGGTCAGCCGGGTTGTGCAGCCATGCCAGCGAGCCGGCCCACCACACGCCGAGCCAGTCACCCTCGACCCGGTCGACGACCAGCTTGTGGCCGGACTGCACGCGCGCGCTCACGTCGCTCGCGTACGTGGTCCCGTTCGACCCGTCCGGCTTCCAGCCCGGGTCCTTCGCCAGCGGCGCGTCGTCGGACGGCGACTGGTGCAGGTACCGGAAGTTGGTGCCGGCCCCCTCAACGCAGGCGCCCGAACCCGGGGACGCCGCCTCGCAGCCCGTCACGGTGTTCGGGTTGTCGGCGTACCCGGTGCGCACCTCGACGACGTCGCCCGGCCGGACGTCGGTCGTCGCCTCCAGGTCACCGCCGATGGGGGCACCGAGCAGCTCGAAGTAGTGGTCCCAGTCCCAGTACGGGCCCGGGTCCCAGTGCACGTTCTTGGTGTACCCGGGCAGGATGCCCGGCACCTGGTCGTGGCCGATGACGTGCGCCCGGTCGAGCGGGATGCCGTGCTCCGCAGCGAGGTGGCGCACCAGCGCCGCCGACGACTGGTACATCGCCTCCGTGTACCAGTCCCCCGTGCCGGCCCAGCCCTCGTGCTCCAGGCCGATCGAGTGCATGTTCAGGAACCAGTTGCCCGCGTGCCAGCCGACGTCGGCCGGGTCGAGGTGGTTCGCCACGTGCCCGTCCGAGGACCGCAGCGTGTAGTTCCACGCCAGGTAGGTCGGGTCCTGCACCAGGTTGACCGTTGGCTGGTAGGCCGTCTCGGTGTCGTGGATCAGGATGTAGTCGAGCGAGGGTCCGCCCGCGCCGGTGCGGTCGGCCTGGTCGTGGTTGCCGTAGTCCCCGGTGCCGCCCGGGAGGTCCGGCGAGGCCTTCTCGTACGGGGCGGGCAGCCACTCGCAGCCCAGGTCCTCGGGGCAGTCCGCCTCCGGGTCGCTCGTGCTCGCGGTCCGCGGCACGACGACGTCCTGGTTGCCGGTGAGGACGACCGCACCGTCCGCGGGAGTGGTGGTGCCGGCACCCTGTCGGAGGGTCTCGTACACCTGTGCAGCGAAGCTCTGGACGTCGCTCATGCGGGCCACTGCGCCCTCCCACGCGGCCAAGGCGTCCGACGTCGTAGCGGCAGGCTCGGCGTCGACCGCGCCGTCGCGCACTGCCTGGGCCTGGTAGGACGCGAGCAGGGCTGCGCCACCGCACACGTTGGCCTGAGCGTCGGACTTCAGGGTGGCCTCGTCGAGACCCGTGAGCGCCGCCGCGCGGGCGAGCTCCGGGGTCCCCTCGCGCGCCGGGCCCTCCTTGTCGTTGACGGCCGACAGGGGAAGCCCGTCGCCGTGCGCGTGGCCGAGCCCGCCACCGCCGTCGAGGTTGAACACCCCGTAGCCGCCGTCGGCGCTGACCTGGCCGGCATGCTGGTCCCAGCGCGACTCCATGTACGACACCCCCTTGAGCAGGTCCGCAGGCACCCCGGTGGCCTCGGCGGCCGCCGAGAACGCCTCGTCGAGCGAGCCGGCGGCGCGGACAGCTGCGCAGACGACGACGCCGTCGTCGGTCGCCGCTGTCGGGGCCGCATCGGCCGCCGAGAGGGGAATGAGTGGAAGGAGCAGCCCGGCCGCTGTGGCCAAGGCTGTAGTGCGCCGTCGTGACGTCACGCGGAGATCCTCTCGTCGACTCCGTACATACGTGGACGAGAGAATCACACCCGATCCGGGCGCGCATGAGAAGGGTTCCGGGTCAAGAACCCGAAACGGGTGCGTCAGACGCGGACGAGCACCTGGGTACGGCCCAGCACCTTGGCTCCGTCGACCGTGACGGCGAGGTCCACGCGAACGGTGCCGGCATCGGCGTCGATCACGCCGACCGTGCCGGTGACCTCGATCTGCGCTGTGCCAGGGTTGGGCACCTCGACGGGCTTGGTGAACCGCGACTGATAGTCGACGACGGCGCCCGGGTCGCCCGCCCACTCCGAGACCAGGCCGACGACGGTGCCCATGGTGAGCATGCCGTGCGCGATGACGCCGGGCAGGCCCGCACCCTCTGCGACCTTGTCGTTCCAGTGGATCGGGTTGAAGTCACCGCTCGCGCCCGCGTAGCGGACGAGCGCCGCACGGTCGAACGTGACGGTGCGCGTGCCGATCACGTCGCCGACGGCGAGGTTGGCGATATCGGGGCGGCTCATGCGTCCTCACCTCGGATCGCGAGCGTGGACGTCACGGTGGCGACGTGCTCGCCCGGTGTGTCCGCCTCGGGGGACGGGACCTCGACGCTCTCCGGCATCGCGTAGATCTCGCAGCGCGTGGTCACCATGCTGATGGCCCCGCGGGAGATGATCCGGTCCACGTACAGCACCGTCGTCAGCTCGTCGCCGGCGACGACGGGGCGGTGGTGCACGAAGCGCTCGTCCGCGTGGACCACGCGCGAGAAGTCGATGTCGGCCACCGGGTCGCTGATGTACTGCGACTCGGCGCGCTGCGCCACGACCACGGCGAACGTGGGCGGAGCGACCAGGTCCGGATAGCCCAGACCCCGCGCTGCCACGAGATCGTGGTGCGCGGGGTGGGTGGCACCGACGGCGCTGGCGAACTCGCGGATCTTCTCGCGGCCTACGGAGTAGGGAGCGTCGGCCGGGTAGACCCGGCCCTCGAAGTCAGCGTTCGCCACGTCGGTGTGAACTTGCTACCGAGACTCAGCGAGTCTCGCGGTGCGACGTGTGCTTGCCACAGCGCGGGCAGAACTTCGCCAGCTCCAGGCGGTCAGGGTCGTTACGACGGTTCTTCTTGGTGATGTAGTTCCGCTCCTTGCAGTCCACGCATGCGAGCGTGATCTTCGGGCGGACATCCGCACTCTTGCTAGCCATGGCTCTCACCTCCGCGCCTCGATGGGAGAGGCGCCATGTGTCTTCTCGTCGTCCGGCAGTAACGTCGGACGGATGTACTTGCTTTGGTAGCGAGGGCGGGGCTCGAACCCGCGACCTCACGATTATGAGTCGTGCGCTCTGACCAGCTGAGCTACCCCGCCGCGCGTGACTGAACGCGAGACCGTCCGCCGCAATTATCTCACCAGCGAACCGATGAGAAGGACGGACGACCCCGCGCCGATCACAGAGCCCCGAAAGGGAATCGAACCCTTGACCTTCTCCTTACCATGGAGACGCTCTGCCGACTGAGCTATCGGGGCGGCGAGGAAGACTCTACATGCCCTCCGGCCTGGCGTGAAATCGAATCGGGTGTGAGGTGCGCCGCGTCGCTCAGGAGCACCCGGACGGGCGCCCACAGCTCCCCCGAGGGAAACAAGAACGGGGCGCCATCCGCTTGGATGACACCCCGTCCGTCACGTGGCTGGTGAGGGATTCGAACCCACGTAGGCTGAGCCGTCTGATTTACAGTCAGATCCCTTTGGCCGCTCGGGCAACCAGCCGTGAACGTGCCCAACCATAGCGCCCTCCGGGCCCTCGCGAGAAATCGAAATGACGGCCCCGCCTGGTGACGCGTCCCACAGGCTCTGCCGGGGCTGGCGCGACCCCGTGCGACCTATCGTGACGCCGTGACACAACACCACGACCGCTGGGGCCTGCCCCTCGGGATCAGCGCCTTCCTGCTCTGGGGCGCGATGCCTCTGTTCTTCCCCCTGCTCGAGCCGGCGGGCGCCATCGAGATCGTCGCCCACCGGGTGGTGTGGAGCCTCGCGTTCTGCCTGATCGCCCTCACCGTCATGCGGCAGCTCGGCGCCTTTCGCGATGCCCTGCGCTCGCCGCGCATCCTGGGCACGCTCGCCACGGCGGCGGTCCTGATCGTCGTCAACTGGGTGGTGTACGTGTACGCCGTCCTCACCGACCGGGTGCTCGACGCCGCCCTCGGCTACTTCATCAACCCCGTCATCACGGTGCTGCTCGGCGTGCTGATCCTGCGTGAACGGCTGCGGCCCGTGCAGTGGCTGGCGGTGGCCTTCGGCGTCGCGTCGGTGGTCGTGCTGTCCACCGGGCTCGGCGGGCTGCCCTGGATCTCGCTGTGCCTCGCGCTCTCCTTCGGCATGTACGGGCTCGTGAAGAACCGGGTGGGCCGCACCGTCCAGGCACTGCCCGGCCTGGCGGTCGAGACGGTGGTCGCCACCCCGTTCGCCATCGCCTATCTCGTCTGGCTCGGGAGCTCGGGCACGTTCACCGGGAACGGCGCGGGCCACTCGCTCCTGCTGATGTCGGCGGGGGTGGTGACCGCCCTGCCGCTGCTGCTGTTCGGTGCCGCCGCGCGGCGTCTGCCCCTCTCCGTGGTCGGCATGCTGCAGTACCTCACCCCCGCTCTGCAGTTCCTGGTCGGGCTGCTCGTCTTCGGGGAGCACATGCCGGCCGCGCGCTGGGTGGGGTTCATCCTGATCTGGGTGGCGCTCGTGCTGCTCACCACCGACGGCATCCACCAGTCCAGGAAGGCTCCACGGGTACGGAGGGAGCGCCCCTAGCAGCCCTTGAACCGGGCGTCGGCCGCCCAGCCGTCGTCCAGCCACTCCTGCGGGTCCGCTGGGACGAAGCCGGAGTATCGCGTCGCCAGCTCCCCCAGGAGCCAGCCGGCGAACCGGGCGGCGCCCTGCTGACAGGTGTGGATGCCGTCGGTGCTCCGGTCCGGCTCGCCGTCGCGCTCCCGCTGGTAGGTGTCGCCCCACACCGCCGAGCTGTCGAGGACCACGGCACGCCCGCCCGAGCCGGCCGCGACCTCCCGCGCGACGTCGGCCGTCCGGTCGAGCTCGTCCATGTGCGGTGCGTAGAAGTCGTCCGGCCGGATCGGCGGGAAGGGGACGAACACGAGCTCGGCTCCGGCGTCCGTGGCGGTGCGCACCAGCCGCTCGTAGCCGTCGTGCTGCTGCTGCTCGGTGCCCCAGTCGTAGGTCGTGAGCTGGTAGACGATCACGTCCGGCTCTGCGGAGGCGATGGCGCCGGGGAGGTCGGCCCAGGTCGACTCGGCCAGCGGTCCGACCACCCCGCCCCCGCCGTCGGCCGCGATGGACTCGAGGGCGAGGCCGCTGGCCGTCATGGCAGCTTCCAGCGGCAGGGCCTCCCCCGCGGCGATGGAGTCCCCCATGAACAGGACCGTGGACAGCTCAGCGCCGGAGCTGGCGCCGGACTCGGAGACCGACCCCACGGCGTCGGCGTCTATCTCGGGCCCGGCCGGCCGGGGCACGACCACCCAGAACAGAGCCAGCGCCACCATGGCCGCGACGAAGGCCACCAGGCCCGATCGTCCCTTGGCCCACCGGGCACGGAACCGGACGGGGTTCTCGACGAGCACCGTGGACAGGGTCGCCAGCAGGATGGAGACGGCGCACACGACCAGGGTGTGGGCCCACCCGGTCAGCCCGAGCCGCTGCTCGGGCAGCAGGAGGAAGACCGGCCAGTGCCACAGGTACAGGCTGTAGGAGACGAGGCCCAGCGCACGGAGCGGACGCCAGCCGAACGCTCGCGCCGGCAGGCTGCCCGGCGCACGGACGCAGAGCACGACCACCAGGGCGGCGAGCAGCGAGTGCGCGAACAGCCCGCCCTGGAACAGCCACGGCGACGCCTCGCCGTCGGCCACCCACCAGAGCAGCGCCAGGACCGCGACCAGGAGGGCCAGGACCACGCCGGCCCGCCTGCCGACCAGCCGCTCCAGCGCGCGCCGCGCCGGTTCGGTCGCCACGAGGGCGCCCAGCATCAGCGAGAAGGCCCGGGTGTCCGTGCCGGTGTAGACGCGGGTCGTGTCGGCCGGGTCGAACAGCGCCAGCATGAGTACCAGCGAGGCCACCGACACGACGACCGCCGTCCAGGCCACCCAGGTCTCCACCCGCCGCGACCGACGGGCGACGAGCAGGAGGACCACCGGCCAGACCAGGTAGAACTGCTCCTCGACGGCGATGCTCCACAGGTGCCCGAAGACCCTGCTCGCGCCGAGTCCCTCCCAGTAGCCGGCCGACTCCCCGAGCAGGTGCCAGTTGACCAGGTTCGCCTGCACCCACGGGCCGTCCGACAGCGCGGACCGCCGGAGATCGGTGTCGCCGAGCGCCCAGGTGAGCACGGTGACGCCGACCAGCAACGTCACCAGCGCAGGCAGCAGACGGCGGACCCGCCGCCCCCAGAAGGCAGACAGCGACACCGTGCCGCTGACCCGGATCTCCCGGAGCAGGAGGTCCGTGATCAGGTAGCCGGACAGGGCGAAGAACAGGTCGACGCCGAGAAACCCGCCACCGAGGTGACCCGCGTGGAACAGCAGGACCCCGAGGATCGCCACCCCGCGCAGCCCGTCCAGCGCCGGCAGGTGTCCCCCGCGCCCGCCGGGACGCCCCACGTCCCGCCCGGTCCCGTGCCCCGCTTCTCGCCCTGCCTCGCGTTCCGTGCCGGACGGCGCAGCGGGCGCCCCCGCCTCGTTGGCCGGCGCCGGTGCGGCGCCGTCGGTCAGGAGTTGTCGTGTTCGGTCCATGCGTCCGACGTTCCCGGTGTGGTGTCGCAACCCGGTCGCCGGGATGTCGCAACCGTGTCGCAGACCTGCCGTGGGCGTGGCTGGGCGACAGGCCCTCCTCGATACTTGGGCCATGTCCCGCATCCTGTTGATCGAGGACGATCACTCCGTCCGTGTCAGCCTCGCCAAGGCGCTCGGCAGGTACGGGCACGACGTCGCGGCCGCGCCGACCGGCGAGGAGGGTCTCCGGTTGTTCGTGGAGCACTCCGCCGAGCTCGTCGTGCTCGACCTGATGCTGCCGACGATGGACGGCTTCGAGGTGTGCCGCCGGATCCGCGCGGCCGGGATTGTCCCGATAGTGATGCTCACGGCCCGTGGCGACGACATCGACGTGGTCAGCGGCCTCGAGTCCGGTGCCGACGACTACGTGGTCAAGCCCGTCGAGCCGCGGGTCATCGACGCCCGGATCCGCGCGGTGCTCCGTCGCGGGGCTCCGGACCGCTCCGGCCGGTCGACGGCGGCCTACGGCGACCTGGTCGTCGACCGGGCCTCGATGACCGTGACCCGGGCCGGGCACGACGTCGCGATGACGCCGACGGAGCTGCGGCTGCTGCTGGAGCTCTCCGCCTCCCCCGGCCAGGTGCTGAGCCGGCAGCAGCTCCTGGAGTCCGTATGGGAGCACAGCTACCTCGGCGACTCACGGCTGGTGGACAACGGGGTGCAGCGCCTGCGCGCCAAGATCGAGGCCGACCCAGCGGCTCCCGTGTTCATCCAGACCGTCCGGGGTTTCGGCTACCGGTTCGGCCCGGTGTAGGTGGCGGGCCATGCGGAGCGGAGATCTCCCGTCGCGGCGCCGGCGCCCGCCCTGGCGCCCGCCCCGGAGCTGGTGGCCGCGGAACCTGCGTGCGCGGGTCATCCTGGCGTTCGTGGTGGTGGCGATGGTGGCGGCTACCGCGGCGTCCGCCGCCGGGTACGTCGCCGCCAGGGCCTCGCTCGTCGACGAGACGCAGCGGCGTGCCGCCGACTCCGTCCGCGGCCAGATCAGCCGGCTGGCCCCTGAGGTGGAGTACCCGCCCGACCAGGAAGCCCTCGACCGGCTGCGCACCTCGCTCGGCGAGAACTCGTTGGTCACCTTCGAGGGCCTGACGGCGGCGTCGGGCTGCGCACTGAACCTGATCAGCGACGAGACGCGGGCCGCCGTCGCGGAGGGCGACCGATTCACCGTGCAACGGGTGGTCGACGCATCCGGCCCCAAGCTGGTGCTCGCCACGCCGATCCTGCTCACGGACGTCGACGGCAGGCAGCGTGACTCCGGCGTCGAGGTCTACGTGGTGCAGGACCTGGCCCCCACGCAGGCCCAGCTCGACCGGTGGACCCGCATCGTCGTCCTGACGATCGCCGGCGCGCTGCCGCTCGCCGTCGTGCTCGCCCTCCTGGTCTCCCGCAGCGTGCTGCGCCCGATCCAGCGGCTCGGGCACAGCGCGAACCAGCTGGCGGCGGGGAACCTCAGCATCCGGCTCACACCGTCCGGGCGGGACGAGCTGGCCGACCTGGCGACCACGTTCAACCGGACGGCGGCCGCGCTGGAACGCTCCGTCGGCGAGCTGCGCCACCGGGAGGCCGAGGCCCGGCGTTTCGTCGCCGACGTCTCCCACGAGCTGCGGACCCCGATCATGGCGCTGACCTCCATCATGGAGATGGTCGAGGCCGACGCGCGGGACCGGTCGCCGGACGACCGGGAGCTGGCGACGATGGCGGTCGACCGGACCCGGAAGCTGGCCCGGCTCGCCGAAGACCTGCTGGAGCTCTCCCGCCTCGACGCCGGTGCCGTAGCGCTCCGCCGGGAGCTGGTCGACGTCGCCCACGTCGTCGCCGACACCGTCCGCACCCGGGGGTGGGACGACGACGTCGACCTCGTGCCGACGGAGCCGGTGCTCGCTCAGGTCGACGTACGCCGGCTGGACATCTCGGTCGCCAACCTCGTGGGCAACGCGCTACGGCACGGCCGCCCTCCGGTGGTGGTCGAGGTGCGGACCGAGGCGGACGACGTTCTCGTGGTCGTGACCGATCACGGCCCAGGGCTGCCCGACGACGTCGACGCCGATCAGCTCTTCGCGCGCTTCTTCAAGGCGGACTCGGCCCGGGCGGCGTCGGACGGCAGCGGGCTCGGCCTGTCGATCACGCTGGTCAACGCCCAGCTGCACGGCGGCACCGTTTCCGCCCGCACCAGCGAGGAAGCCGGAGCCCAGTTCGTCCTCAGGCTGCCACGGCACCTCGAGACGGAACCAGGACCGGACGACGGGCGGCGCGGACGCCAGGACGGGGAGACCGATGAGCAGGCGTAGGGCAGTCCGTGGCGTCGTAGCGGCCGTCGTCCTGGCCGCCGCGCTGCTGACCAGTGGCTGCGGCGTGGGACCGAGCGGCGTCGAGGACGGTGGCGAGGCACCCACCGGTCTGGCGGAGGGCCCGACGCTCTACTTCGTCGACGCCGACGGCGGGCTCCAGCCCGATGTGCGAGGCACCGGCCGCCTGGGCACCGTGCACGGGGCCGTCCAGCTGCTGATGGCCGACGCGCACCCCACGACGGACGGCCTGCACAGCGAGATCCCGCCGACCGGCACCCGGACGATCGTCGAGGATGCCTGGGACTACGTGACGATCTACCTGCCGCTGCGCGGCGCGGAGATCAGCCCCGCCGGCGTCGACCAGATCATCTGCACGGCGGCCGCCGTCGTCGCGGCCTCGGGCCGGGACGTCGCCGACGTCGCGATATCGGTCCGGCCGACCCACGGCGCCGTCGTCACGCGCCCGTGCCCGGCGCTCGGCTGAGGCCCCGGCCCCGGCCCCGGTGACGGCGGTCGGGCCGTGTGGTCAGACAGGCGCTTCCGCGAGGGCCCTGGCCAGCTCCTCGGCCACGCCGTCGGCGTCATGGTGCCCGACGACGGCGTCCGCGCAGGCCAGCACGTCACGGTGGGAGTTGGCCACGGCGATGCCCCGGCCCGCCCAGGTGAGCATGGGCAGGTCGTTGGGCATGTCGCCGAACGCCCAGACGTCGGAGGCGTCGACGCCGAGCCGCGTGCACCAGCGGGCCAGCGCGGCGGCCTTGTCGACGCCGAGCGGCATGAGCTCGGCCAGACCGATGGCGCCCGAGTACGCGAGCTGGGCATGCTGCCCGACGGCGGCGCGCACGGCGATGAAGAACTGCTCCTGCGCGAGCCGGATCTCCTCGGGCGGGTCGACGAACACCCCTGGCGGCGGGATGCGCGCCGGGTCGAGCGCGAGGATCTTCGACACCGGGCCGCGAGCGCCGGCCAGGCCGAGGGTCTCCTCGACGGGCACGGACCAGAGCCCCGGGTCCAGCGCCGGCTCCCGGTTCGGGTAGGTCGGGTCGAACACGACGCCGTCGGGCCGCTCGAAAGCGAGTGCGGCGTGCGGCAGCGCGGCGCGGATCCCGGTCACGGTGGCGCGCACGGCGGAGTCGTCGAACCCGCAGGTGTCGAGCGTCTCGCCGGTGGCCAGGTCGAGCACGCAGGCCCCGCCGATGCAGATGACGCGCCCGTGGCCGCCGACGGCGTCCGCGAGGTGGGTCAGCCAGCGCGGTGGGCGGGCGGTCACGAAGACCACCTCGACGCCCGCGGCGTCCAGGTCCGCGAGGACCTGCCGGGTGCGGTCGGAGACCTTGCCGCGGCTGTCGAGCAGCGTGCCGTCGAGGTCGGTGGCGACCACGCGCGGCAGGCCGGTCATGGCTGCGTCCAGGGGTTGATGAGGTGGACGCTCATCGGCTCGAAGTCAGCCACGTTGCGAGTCACGAGGGTCAGACCGTGCACCTTTGCGGTCGCCGCGATCAGCGCGTCGTGGGCAGGGCGCCGGTCCGGCACGTGAAGCCGCGCAGCGGCATCCGCCACGGCCTGGTCGATGTCCAGGATGCGCCCCGAGTAGCCGGGCAACACACTTTTCTCCAGCCAGACATCCAGAACCTCGGCTTGGTGCGGATCGTGCCGGCGCTTCGACTCGATACCGGACCGCAGCTCCAGCACTGTGATGACAGAGAGCGAGGTGTCCGACGGAGACAGCCGCCCAGCCCAGTCGTTGAACTGCTCTGTCCGCCGTTCGGCCGGCTTCCGGAGCTCGGACACGATGTTGGTGTCCAGGAGGAACTTCACCAGTCGATCTCCCGCGTCGAGCCCTCGGGACGCACCGGCTCCAGCTCGATCTCATCGGGTACCACGAATGCCTCCCCCAGGCTGGTGTCCGTTCCGGTGAGCCGCTCATAGTCGGCAAAGGTCAGGAGCACGTGAGACGGGCGACCGTGGTCGGTGATCACAACCGGGCCACGGGCAGCGGCCCTCTTGACCGCACTGACATCGTGATTCAACTCGCGAGACGTGACGATGCTCATCTCGACCACCTCCGGGTGTAGGTACGTACCTACACCTTACGCGGTGCCCGACGCGACGTACAGGGCCCAGCCGTTCGCCCACCACCGCCGACGTCCCGCCGGCCCCTGCAGACCGCTCTTCGGTGAGCCGGACAGCGTTTCCGGACGGTCACGCACCCAGCTCGGCCACGGACCGGCCCTTCGGGAAGAGCGAGCCGACCAGGATCCGGTCGAGGCCGGGCAGCTTCATCGCCCGGAAGCCCCAGCGGCGCAGCAGGAGAGTGGCCGTCCTGGTCGGCACGAACCACTCGGTGACCCGGTCCCGGGCCGCCCGCTGGACCCCGGTGACGACCGGGCGCCAGCGCCGCTCGTAGTCGGCCAGCCCACCGGGCACCGACGAAGCGGCCTGGACTCGTTCGGCCAGCAGGTAGGCACCCGCGACACCGAGGGACGCGCCCTGACCGGCGACGAGCGAGACCGCGTGGGCTGCGTCCCCGACGAGACCCACCCGCCCGTCGGCCCACCTCGGCGTGACGGTCTGGGCCACCTGGTCGTAGTAGATCTCGTCGGACGGCGGGCACTGCGCCAGGGCGCGCTCGGCCAGCTCACCCATACCGGCGAACGTGCGGCGCATCGAATCGCGCGGATCTTCGGGCAGCGCCGGGTCCTCGGTACGGGACACGGTGAAGATCGCGACGCGGCCGCCGTCGAGCCCGTAGAAGCCGATCTGGCGGTTGAGCGTCTCTGTGAGCACGAACCTGCCGCGGACCTGCTCGAACACCTCGTCGTCGGTGAACACGAACGCACCGGTCTGCATGCCGAGGTAGCGCAGGTCGTCGCGTTCCGGGCCGAAGACCAGCGAACGGATGCCGGAGTGGACGCCATCGGCCCCCACGATCAGGTCGGCGTCGAGCGTCGTGCCGTCGGAGAGCTCGACGGCGTCGTCGGTGATCCGGTGGACGGTGGTGCCGTAGCGCAGATCGACAGCACCGACGACCGACTCGCGCAGCAGCCGCTCGAGCTCGGGCCGCATGATGCTGACGACCTTGCCGTCGACCGCCTTGGCGAAGAGGGAGTAGTCGACGCTCACGGTCTTGCGCCCGCGGTCGTCGATATAGCTGAACTCCTCGACCGGGCTCGCGAGCTCACGCAACCTCGGCTCCAGCCCCATCGCGGTGGCGGCGTCGAACCCTGGACCGAAGAAGTCGACCATGTACCCCTGGGCGCGCGGCCCGGGTGCGCGGTCGACGACGTGCACATCCCAGTCATGGTGGTGCAGGCGGTTGGCCAGGGCCAGTCCGGCGATGCCTGCGCCGCTGATCACAGCTCTCATCGTTGCGCTCCGTTCGGTTCTGTGGTCCCTGTGCCGGCGAGCGTGCGCAGGATGGGCGCGATCCGGGGGCCGGACAGCTCCGGGTCGAGACCCTTGTGCAGGATGAACCCGTCGAAGGCGGCCATGATCACGCTCGCGGCCTCGTCCGCCGAGGGGTGACCCGCGTCGGCGAGAGACGTCGCGAGGGTGGTGCGGAAGCGGATCATGATCGCGCTCATCTGGTCGCGCAGCTCGGTGTCCCGGGTGGCGGCGAGGTAGCCCTCGATGAAGAGCAGGGACGCGGGGTCCGTGCCGTCGTACTGGTCGTGCTCGAGGAGCATGGCCTCGACGCCGTCGGCCGGGTTCGCGGCTCCGGTGAGCAGAGCCGCGGTGCCGTCGAGCATGCCGCTCATCGCCTCGAGAGTGGCCTGGCGCAGCAGCGCCTGGAGCGACTCGAAGTGATAGTGCACCAGCCCGTAGCGCACCCCGGCCCGCTCGGCCAGCACGCGGGTGCTCACCCCGCCCCAGCCGACCTCGCTGATGAGCTCCCGCGCCGCCTGCAAGAGGCGCGCGCGCACGTCCCTGCCGCGTTCGGTATTGGTCTGACCGGACACCCGGCACGCTCCTTGGTCGATCGTCTTGTACGACTGACCAAACATATCCATCACGTGCGACGATGTCCAGGATCAGCCGACGATCAGGGCCCCCACCGACACGAGAGCCGACGCGACGAGCAGGCCGAGCACCACTCGTTCGTACCGCGCGCTGCCGAACGCGTTGAACGCCCGGGCCCCCACGAGCTGTCCCAGCAATGCCGCTCCGACGAGGGGAATCCACTGCTCGTAGGTCTCCCACGTTCCCGCGAGCACCAGCGCAGCGATGCTCAGCGGCAGACGCACCAGCGAGACAGTGACGAGGGTGTCGCGCATGGCCTGCGGCGTCAGGCCCCGGTGGACCAGGTAGTAGACGCTCGGCGGACCGCCGAGGGACGTCGAGGTGCTCAACGCGCCCGACAGGAGTCCGGCGGGCACGGCCAAGGCAGGCCGCACGACGATGCCGCGTTCCCGCGAGCGCAGCCGCAGGACCACCGCACCGATGACCACGCAGGCGACGAAGACCTGCAGCCCGGTCGCGGGTAGCGCCGCCAGGAGCCAGGCACCGACCAGCATCCCGGGGACGGACCAGCCGGCCAGCGCCCACACCTCACGGCCGACGGGACGCGGCACGCTGCGCCGCATCGCGAGGATCGCCACGTCGCAGACGGTGCCGGTGATGATGATCGTCGACACGGCCTCCGCACCGCCGACGGTCGCGGCGAGCACCGGGGCGCTCAGCAGGGCGAACCCGAACCCGGACAGCGACTGCAGCACCGCGCTCACGAAGATCAGGCCGAAGAGAGCGCTGAGGAGGAGCCCGCCGTCGAGGTGCACCAGGTCAGGCGGCCCGCAGCCCTGCGGCGGGCAGGATGATCTCGTCGATGTTGGAGATCAGGAACTCCCGGTCGACGGGTATGCGCAGCATGAGGGTGCGGTACGCGACCATCGCAGGACCGACCATGCAGAGCTTCTCGACGTCGAGCCCCGGGAGGACCTCTCCGCGGTCGATCGCACGCTGGAAGAAGACGCGGTTGACGGCAGCACGCGGTTCGACCAGCGCCTTGTGCGCGGCGGCAGCCAGCTCGGGGTTGCGGGCGATCATGGACACGATCCCGGCCATCACCTTGAGCTTGCGTTCACTGTCGCGGATGCTCGGCGGCTTGACCATGGCGATCAGGTCTCCGCGCAGCGTCCCCGTGTCCGGCAGGTGGTCGAGGTCCAGATCGTTGCCCTTCATGCACGCGACGGCGTCGAGCACCAGGTCCGCCTTGGACGACCACCGGCGGTAGACGGTCGCCTTTCCCGCCTTGGCGCGCGCGGCGACGAGATCGATGGTCATCCCGTCGTAGCCGGTCTCGGCCAGGACGTCGAGCGCGGCGGACAGGATCTCGGGGTCGCGGGTGTGGTCCCGCTTACGGCCGAGCCGGGGTCGCGCCTCGGCCTGCTCGGTCTGCGTCATCGCAGTCACCCTCCTTCCGCTGTCCCACCCGACCTTACCGTTGGGTTAATTATTGAACCAGCCATATCCGGAACTTAACAGTTCCGTATATGGTGGCGTCCATGGCCGAAACCTCAACCCCCGCGACCGACAGCCGTCGCTGGATCACGCTCGTCGTCGTCGGGCTCGCACAGCTCATGGTGGTGCTCGACGCGACAGTCGTGAACATCGCGCTCCCGTCGGCCCAGGCCGACCTCGGCTTCTCGGACGGGCAGCGCCAGTGGGTCATCACCGCCTACTCCCTCGCCTTCGCCAGCCTGCTCCTGCTCGGCGGGCGCCTCTCCGACCTCATCGGTCGCAAGCGCACCTTCGTCGTCGGCCTCATCGGGTTCGCCGTCGCCTCGGCGCTCGGTGGCGCCGCCGGGTCGTTCGAGCTGCTCGTGGCCGCCCGTGCACTGCAGGGCGTGTTCGGCGCGCTGCTCGCCCCCACCGCACTTGCCGTGCTGACCACCACGTTCACCATCCCGAAGGAGCGCGCCCGAGCCTTCGGCGTCTTCGGTGCGATCGCCGGCGCCGGCGGCGCCGTCGGGCTGCTCCTTGGCGGGGTCCTGACAGAGGCTCTCGACTGGCGCTGGAACCTCTACATCAATGTCCCGATCGCCGCGCTCGCCCTCGTCGGCGCGCTCATGCTCATCCCGCGCGCCCAGCAGACCGGCCCCCGGCCGAAGCTCGACGTCCCGGGCACCGTGCTCGTGTCCGGCGCGCTCTTCGGCCTGGTCTACGGCTTCTCGAACGCAGAGACCGGCGGCTGGGACTCGCCCCTGACCTGGGGCATGCTGGCGGGCGCTGCCGTGCTGCTGATCGCGTTCGTCGCCTGGCAGGCGCGAGCCGCGCACCCGCTCCTGCCGCTCTCGATAGTCCTCGACCGGAATCGCGGCGCTGCCTACATCTCGGTGCTGATCGCGGGCGCAGGGATGTTCGGCATCTTCCTCTTCGTCACGTACTACCTGCAGCTCACGCTCGGGTACTCGCCGATCCAGACGGGTCTCTCGTTCCTGCCCATGATCGGGATGCTCGTGCTCGCCGCACAGCTCGGCACCAACCTGTTCGTGCCCCGGTTCGGCCCCAAGCTCATGGTGCCGGTGGGCATGACGCTCGGCGCGACCGGCATGGTCGGCCTCACTTTCCTGGACGCCTCGAGCTCGTTCGCCCCGGACGTCCTTGCGCCGCTGATGATCACCGGCTTCGCGATGGGCACGATCATGCCCGCGTCGATGCAGACCGCCACGCTCGGCGTCGACCGGCAGTTCGCCGGCGTCGCCTCGGCGATGGTGAACACGAGCCAGCAGGTCGGCGGCTCGATCGGCACCGCCCTGCTCAACACCCTTGCCGCCACCGCAGCGGCCGACTACCTGGTGGCCAACGCGCCCGTGACCGAGGCGGTAGGCGCCCAGGCCGCGATCGCCGGCTACTCGACCGCGTACTGGTGGGGCGCGGGCTTCTTCGCCCTGGGTGCGGTGCTGTCGGCCCTGCTGTTCCGTCGCCGGGGCGATGGCCTGTCGCTCGCGACCTCGCCGCCTGCCGCCGTCCCGGCCGAGCGCGTGGCAGAACCGCTGCCGATCGCCTGACAGCCCGGCCTTGTCAGCTTCGGATTCGGCGGTCCACCGCGATCCAGTTGGTCTCCCACGTCGCTCCGGCGTCCGCCGAGAACGCCTGCTCGAACCTCGCCTCGTCCTTGCTCACGCGGACGATGAGGAACCGCACCTTGATCGGGCGGCCGTCGAGCTGGTCGTCGCCGTAGAACTCGCCGACACCGTCGCGGAACCCGCCGTAGACCGCGGGCGTGAGCAGACCGTCGCGCAGGTTGACGAAGGTCAGGCTCCACCGCTGCGCCTGCGGCTCGTACAGCCTCAGATTGAGCGCTTCGATACGGCCGTTCGGCCCCGACACGTCGAGCTCGACGACGTTGGCCCGCCGGTCCGCGAGCGGCCGCACGGTGCTGGTGCCGGCGAACCGGAGCCATTCGTCCGGGGACTCCGAGAGCGGGTCGGCGAGCACCTTCACGGTGGTGCGCCAGGTGCCGATCTCCCAGTCGAAGTCCCGTTGGCCATCCGCGATCGTCGATGATGCGGGTGGCGGTGCAGCGGTGCCCGATGCCGCCGTCGCGAGAAGCATGAGGGCGGAGAGGCCTGCGGTCAGGATCCGTCGGTATGGAATGGTCATGGTTCGACTATCGAGCGGAGCTCGGCCGTGAACAAGAAGGCACCTGCGGGTAACCCCTCTCGTCCCAATCCACTGCCTGGCTGCCCGATGGCGGCGGCTTTCGCCGCGATCGGCGGAAAGTGGAAGCTGACCCTGCTCTACTGGCTCGCCCACGGAGAGTCCCACTTCGCCGGCCTCCGCCGCAGAGGCGCGCCCATCACACCCAAGGTGCTCGCCGAACAGCTGCGCGAGCTCGAGGCCGACGGACTCGTCGAACGCGTGGTGACCGGACCGGTCCCGGCGCGCGTCATCTACCGGCTCACTCCGTACGGTGCCACCGTCCTGCCCGTCGTCGAAGGAGTCAGGGTCTGGGGCGAGGCTCACCTGCAGCTCACCGGTGGCCAGGCCGTATCGGACCCGGCGATGGGCTGCGCAGACACGATCGCGTAGGCCTGGAGTTGCACATTCCGTAGCGGCATGTGGTCCCGTGGACTCATGGCCCGCCCCACTGAGGAAGACTCCCCGCTCACGTATTCGTCCTTCATCCCGCCGCGCCGGGTCAAGATCGGTGACGCGGCAGCCTTCGTCGGCACCACACCGCGGGCGATCCGTCACTACCACGCGATCGGCCTGCTGCCCGAGCCCGAGCGGGGCGGCGACGACCGCCGCCGCTACGGCTACGAAGACATGATCCGGCTGCTGTGGATCCGCAAGATGGCCGACGCCGGGATCGCCCTGGACGATATCCGTGGAGCCTTCGCCGACACGGCTTCCTCCGACGGCGACAGCGACAGCGACAGCGACATAGCGGGCATCCTGGAACGGGTGGAGGAAACCCTCGTCGCCCAGGAAGCAGAGCTGCGGCGACAGCGGACCGCCGTGCAGCGCATGCGCACCGAGGGCAGCAGGATGGGCCTGCTGTCCGACTTCGTCACCAGCCGCCTCAAGAGCCTGCCCGAGGGCTCCCTACGCCAGGCAGACCTGGACAACATGCTGGTCATCGAGCGGATCTTCGGCCCTCTCGGCGCGGCCGTCAACGCCACTCGCTACATCGCCTTGGCCACCCACCCGGATCTGCGGGAGGAATCCGACCGTGTTGATGCCGCCGAGGAGGCCCTCGACGACACCGTCGCTGTCGACGACCCCCGCGTGGCACAGGTGGCTGCCCAACGGCACGCCTTCGAGAAGGCGCTCGAAGCCGTGATCGAGGATTCCGGCCTGGCGCAGGACGACGATGCGCTCTTCGACGCCTGGGACGCCTTGCACCCCCCTGCCCCTGACGCGGACGAGGCCGGCCGAAGCTCCGGTAGGGAACCGGGGTCCATGAGCGCATTCGAGGCCACCGGAAAGATGCCCTACGACTTCTCCCCGGCCCGCCTGCGCTGCATACAGCTGGCCGGGGAGCTCTCGGTGGCCTCCTGGGAGACCGAACGGGCGGTTAGCGGTGTTCCCGGCAACCGCCCGTCGAACGGATGAGCCGTCAGCGGTAGCTCGTGGATCGCAGTCGGACATCTGGCGTGGTCTGGTGAGAGCGACAGCGGCCGGGATCGTCGGAATATCAACGATCCCGGCCGTTGGTCATGTTGGGGCCGGATGGGCTGGCGCGGACCTCTTGCGGACTATCCGCGGACTGAGCGCGGGCAGCCGAAGCCGCGCGGTCCCTGTTCGGGGCGCTTCGCCGTCTCAGTTGCTGATGTCGGTCAGCGCGTCCGCGTAGGTGCGGGCGCGCGGGTCGTGAGAAAGGTTGGCGCGGTCGAACTCGCGAGTCAGCTCGTGGGCGACGAGGGCCAGGCTCGGTACAGATCGGCGGTCACCCGTTAGTGCTTCGATGCCGTAGTCGAGGGCGGCGTCAGCGTCCCCCGCACGAGCCGCAGCGACGGCCAGGGTGATGCGGGCTTCCGCATTACGCATCGGACTGCGCTCGACACCGTCGGGCCGGACGCCGGCGCGCAGCACCTCCTCGGCGTACAGCACCGCCCGGTCGTCGTTGCCGACGTTCCGGTGCACGTCCATCTCGTAGTAAGTCTGCTTCGCGGGGTCGACCACGAAATGGTCGTCCGGGTTCGACGGCATCGGGAGGGCCTCGAGCACGGTGCGACCGCGCTCAAGACTTAGTTCGACCTGGTGATCATTCCCGAGCCGCGCCCATGCCTTCGCCGCTTGGGCGGCCAGCTGGGCACTGACGCCGCGAGCGCCGGCTACTTCGATGCCGTGTTCGGCTGCCGCGACGACGCGGTGCAGGTCGCCGGAGGTCAGGGCGAACCATGCGGACATCTCGTGGGCCCAGCCGCCGACGTGGTGATCGTCGACCTCGTTGGCGAGGTCGAGCGCGTAGCGCCGGGTTGCCTCTGCGGCGACGTGCTGTCCGGCGTCGTACTCGACGCAGCCGACCAGGAGCGCCAGGCGACCCGCGAGGGACAGCAGGTCACGGTGTTGAGCGAAGGAAAGGCGCTCGTCGAACAGTCGGGTGATGCGTCCCAGCCAGGCCAGCCCCTCGGCGCGCAGTTCGCGGGTCTCGCGGTACCGGTACTCCGTGCAGAGCCGTTCCACGGTGACCTCGACGGCGGTCACCGTGGCGTCGGTGATCGACGAGCGTTGCAGTCGGGCGATCAGCTCGGCCGTGTCCATCCCAGCTTCCAGGAGCAAGGACGTCTCTCCGGCCGGGGCAGCCGGTGGGAAGAGGTCGGCGGTGACCGTGCCGAAGACCATCGCGATGTGTGGCGCCCAGGTGCGTGGGGTGACGCGGCCGGATTCCCACTCCTTCCACTGCCGCACGAGCGACTCCCCTGAGGGCGGTTCCTTCCCGGCGGAACGGGCGTACACCGCTCGCAGGTTCCCCACGGCGCGCGCCTGGGACCAGCCGCGCGCTTCACGCTCGCGCCGCAAGCGATCCGCCCAGGCAGGCCGTGTGCTCATGGCCCCATGGTGCCCCACGTCACAGACAGGCAACCAGAGGGGAGGTGAACGTCTCCCCACCTCTCACCTATCCCACGAGCACCGGGCTGGCGAATGCTTCCACGCATGAGAGCTTCCACGCCGCTCCTCGTCGCGTGCGACATCGACGGGACCCTGGTCCGTACCGGCAGTCCGGCCACGGCCGCTGTGCGCTCCGCAGCGACTCAGGTTCGGGCGGCCGGGCATCACATGGTGCTGGCCACGGGACGCTCCCTCACTGGCGCGCTACCCGTCGCGCGACAGCTTGGGCTGGACGACGCGTGGATCGTGGCAAGCAACGGCGCAGTCACCGCACACCTGGTGGGTGACCACTACCAGGTCACCGAGCAGCACGACCTCGACGCCGAAGTCGCGATCCGCGTCACTGTCGCGGCGGCTCCTGGTGTGCGCATCGCGGCCGAGATGGTGGGTACCGGCTACCGGGTCAACATCCCGTTCCCGGAGTACGAACTCAACGGCGACCAGCACAGCGTGCGCGGGCTTGAGGAGCTGTGGGCGCACCCGACACCTCGTATCGCCCTCCAGGGCCCGTCTGGATACCGCCTGGTATGGGCCCTGCGAGCGCTCGGCCTGACGGCGATCGCCACCCGGCGTGACTGGGTCGACGTGACAGCGGCCGAGATCTCCAAAGCGACGGCGCTCGAAAAGGTGCGCACGGAACTCGGCGTCGAGCCGGGCGACACGATCGCTGTCGGCGACTCGGAGAACGACGTGGCGATGCTGGATTGGGCCGCGCACGGCTGGGCTATGGGTCACGCGCCCGCGTTCGTGATCGCCGGTGCGGACTACGTCACCGGGACCCTCGACGACGACGGAGCAGCCGCCGTGCTGCTCTCCCTCTCGGATAGCCTCGGATCATGCGCCTCCCACGTTTCCAGACCTGGATCACCACTCTCGTCGATGCCAACCTCCCGACCGGTGTCAAGCGCATCGAGTGGGCCGACAGCGGCATCAACAACGACCGTGGCATGGGCGAGCATTGCACCGGTCTCGTGTTCGAAGCACCCGATGGCGGGACCGTGTACTGGCAGACCGTCGTCGGCGGCGGCCCTAAGGGCGACACCTTCGACCGGCCGGAGGAGATCGTCGAGGGCGACCCGCCTGCGCCGGTCGCGCCCGTCGAGCTGACCATGACCGACGGCAAGCTGCGCATGTCCGACCTCGAAGCCTGGCTCACGGCCCTGGTCATCAACGCCCAGTCCCGTGAGCTGGCGTCGGTCGAGCGGTTCACCACGCGTCCAGCCAAGTCGAACATGGGCTTCTCCCACCAGTTCGGGTACACGCTCAAGTGGCACGACGGAAGCTCCACCACGAGCTTCCTCAGGTACACCCTCGCACCCGGCGAGCGGCGGTCAGAAAGCACGGAGTGGCGAATCAAGGAGGCGGTGTGAGTGGCAACGAAAAAGTGCGGTAGCTGCGGCCAGATCGTCGGAGTCATCGGGGGGAAGGTCGCGACCCACCAGAAGGGCAAGCCGGGATCCGGTACCTGTCCAGGCTCGGGCGCCAGCGGCTGACGACGAATCGAGGTCCCCGCTCCGCTTGGAGCGGGGACCTCTTGGCGTGTCACCCGAGGCCGGGGCCATGCGCACGGCGCAGCGCCGCTCTGGGTCACTCCAGCCCGACCATCACGCTCGGCACGTACGTGCACCTGTGGCCGAGCGCAGAGGGCAGGACCCGAGCGGCGGCCACATCGCTCATGCGAACCACGCTGTCCGCACTGCCGACGACTGAGGCCGCTAAGACCCCCTGACAGACCGGACGGGCGGCCACCGGTGTCCCGGTGACCGCCCGTCCGCAACGTCAGTCGGCTGCTCGCCCGTCAGTGCCTGTCTCGACAGGCTCGAGCAACGGATCAGGCTCGACCAAGGGATGAGGCGTCAGCGGTAGTTCGTGGATCGCAGTCCGGACATCTGGCACGGTATGGCGGAAGCGGCAACGGCCGGGAGCGTTGGAATTCCAACGCTTCCGGCCGTTGGTGATGTTGGGGCCGGACGGGCTGGCGCGGACCTGTTGCGGACTATCTGCGGACCACGAGAGACGCACTCCCCCGGCACTGCGAACCGGCGAATCTCTCGGCGCGAGTCGATGGGACTGCCTAGGCCGCCTGTTCACTGTGGTCGGTCTGGAGGATTCGACGCATGTCCATCGCGTCGAGCTGTCTACCGAAGACGGGGCCGTCCGGCTCCAAGCGGTCACTGGCTGTTAGTGGCCCGGCGGGCAGTGGTTCGAAGCCGAGGTCGTCGACAAGGCGGGCGACGGTCTCGACGGCGTCGGCGTCGTCTCCTGCGATGGCGAGAGCAGTGCGATCGGGAGCGCCTGTGGGTCGAGGGAGGTCTTCCATCTGGTGGTAGCCGAGGTGATTGAAGGTCTTTACGAGCTGGGCCGTATCGGGTAGCGCCTCTTGGATGATGACGCTGGAGGGCCGCTCGGCGTTGTTGAAGTCGGGCAGGGTGCCGTCGATCGGTGGCCAGTAGTTCATGACGTCGATGACGATGTGGCCGGCCATGGCGTGCAGGGGCAGTTCGCGAAATCTGCGCAGGGGGACGGCAATGATGAGGATGTCGGCCAGCGTCAGCAGGTCGCGGACCGTAGCGGCGATGACTCCGGGTGCGACGAAGCGCAGGAGCTGGTCGGTGTCCTCGACGGTGCCGGAAGTCGCGACGTGGACCGTGTATCCGGCATCGAGGGCGAGGCGCGCGATCGCGACTCCGGACTTGCCGGCGCCGAAGATGCCGATGACGGGTCGAGAAGCGCTGTTCATCGTGCTGTTCTCCTGGGGGAGGTTGGCGGTCGGCGACAGGGTCCGGGAGGGGACCAAGGGCGTGGCCCTCCTCCCGGTCCGGTGGCCTGGGTTAGACCCAGGCGCGCAGAGTGGTCTCGAGCGGCTGCGTGGGGTGACCGATGAGGCGGGCGAGGTCGACCGGTGTGGGTGCGAGGGCGCCGTCGCGCATGTTCCCGTTGAGCGCGACCATGAACCCGGCGGTGCCTTCGTCGAGGCCGAACGCGAGCAGCTGTTCGTGCTCCTGTTCCGGGCTGAGCGCCTGATAGCGCACCGGCGTGCCGAGGACCTTCTCCGCGGTGGCGGCGAACTCCTCATAGCTCCAGGCGGTGTCGCCGGACAGCTCGTAGGCGCGGCCCTCGTGGCCCGGGGTCGTGAGCACGACTGCGGCGGCTTCAGCGAAGTCCCGGCGGCTCGCCGTCGCCAGGCGTCCGTCACCGACGGAGTTGGCGATGACACCGGTCTCGCGGGCGGTTGTGAAGTCCTGCTGGTGGTTCTCGGAGTACCAGCCGTTGCGCAGGAATGTGGCCGGGAGGCCCGAGGCGGTGACGAGCTCCTCGGTGGCTTTGTGCTCAGCGGCCAGGCCGAGGATGGTCGTGGGCGCCTGGAGTGCGGAGGTGTAGACCAGGTGGCTGACGCCGGCGCGGCGGGCGGCCTCGATAGCGTTCCCGCGCGGGGCGAGTGCCTGCCCGGGGGCGCCGACGGAGACCAACAGGAGCTTGTCGACGTCGGCGAGCTGGGTGGCCGTGGCCTCGACGTCGTCAAGATCGAGGGTGGCGGTGCGCAGGCCGCGCTCGGTGAGGGCGGTCAGGCGCTCGGTGTCGCGGCCGAGGGCGAGGAGGTCGCCGGCGGGTATGCCGCGTTCGAGGAGGGCGTCGATGGTGTGGCCGCCGAGCTGTCCGGTGGCACCGATGATGGCGATGGTCATGGTGTTCTTCTTTCGGTGATCCAGGTAGTGATGATTGGTCAGGGTCAGGCGGTGAGGATGCGCAGCACGAGGACCGCGACGGACACGACCAGCGGCGCCAGCGGCATCGCCAGGCCCTTGGTGTCGCCGACGCGGAGGTGGCCGATGAGGGCGCCGATGAAGTAGGCGGTCAAGCCTGCTGCGGCGGCGATGCCCAGGGGCTCGATCCACAGGCCGGCGACGATGCCGAGCGCGCCGGCGATCTCCAGTGCGGCCAGGACGGGAAAGTGGCGCTCGGGAACGCCGACGGTGCCGCCGATGACGGCGACGACCTGCTCGTTCTTGCGCAGCTTCATCACGGCAGAATTGAGGACGAGCACAGCGAGCAGGACGGTGAGGATGACGAGGGCGATGAACATGGCTTCCTTCGATGCGTGGGGTCATGGCGGAGGTGCGGGCACGCGTCGAGGCACCGCCGACGTGGTGCGGTTTAGTTGCTGATGACGGGAGCGCGACCGACGTACGTGTCGTCGTCGACCTGCGCAGCGGTGAACGCGGCGATGTCGGCGCGGGTGACGGCGAAGCCGAGCTTGTCCGTGTCGAAGAAGCCGGAACGGACCCGGCCCAGCTTGGGGCCGTCGGTGGGGCGGATGAAGCGCACGATCGTCCAGTCGAGATCGGAGACCAGCACGGGGTCGGTCATGCCGCGGATCTCCTCGTAGGCGCGGCGTCCGAACGTCTTGGGCAGGAAGCGGATGAGCCGCGTCTGCCAGGTCGGCCGCTCGCGCGGGTCCCAGACCGCCGGTGTGGCGTGGCCGACGTAGCGCCGCACGCCGTGCCGCTGCATGGCGTCGAGCACGTGGCGGGTGCCCTCGGTGAGCCGGTGCCCCTGCTCGCCCGGGGTGAGCACGGGGCCGAGCGCGGAGACGACGGCGTCGGCTCCGGCGACCGCGGAGTCGATCGCAGCGGCGTCGGCCATCTCACCGACGACGACGCGGACACGGTCACCCCAGGTGGCTGGGACCTTGGACTTGTTGCGGGCATAGGCGGTGACGGTGTGACCACGGTCGAGCAGCTCGGCCACGGTGAGGGAGCCGATGGCGCCCGTGGCGCCGAAGACGGTGACGTTCATGGTGGTGGGTTCTTCCTTCAGGATGGTCAGGTGGCCAGGACGTGGCGGACGGCGGGGGCGACGTCGTCGCCGAACCGCTGGATGGAGTCGCGAACCATCTGCTGGGGCATGCCGCCCAGGTCGACCTGGCCGAGAAACCGGTCGATACCGAGCACGCTGCGCATCTCAAGGATCTTCTCCGAGACCTCGCGCGGGCCGCCGACGATGAGCGCGCCGCGGCGAGAAGCCATGGCCTGCATCGTGGGCCGGTCGACGTAGAAGCCGCGCCCGCCGTTCGTCTCGGGTGAGAGGTACCGGTGGTAGTAGGGGTAGAACTCCTCCAGCGCCTGCTCCTGGGACTGGCCGACGTAGAAGTGGCTCGTGATGCCGACGGTGAGCCGTTCGGCGGGGTGGCCGGCCTCGCGTCCCGCGGACCGGTACAGGTCGATCAGGCGCTTGGCGTGGTCGATGGTGCCGCCGATCAGACCCAGGGCCATCGGCAGGCCGAGCCGTCCGGCACGCAGCGCGCTGGACGGGGTGCCGCCGACGGCGACCCAGACCGGCAGGTCGCCGTGGGCGGGCGGGTTGACCTCCGCCTCGTGCAGCGGCGGACGGAAGCGTCCCTCCCACGTGAGCGGCTTCTGCTCGCGCAGTCGCAGCAGCAGGTCGAGCTTCTCGGCGAACAGGTCATCGAGCTGGGCAATGTCCTCGCCGAACAGGGCGAAGGGCTCGGCGAACGCGCTGCGTCCGGCGATGATCTCCGCGCGACCGTGGCTGACCAGGTCGAGGGTGGCGAAGTCCTGGTAGACCCGCACCGGGTCCAGCACGCTCAGCACGCTGGCGGTGGTGGTGAGCTTGATGCGCTGGGTCGCGCGCGCGATGGCGGCGTGCACCACGGCCGGGGAGGAGACGGCGAACTGGCGGGTGTGGTGCTCGCCGATGCCGTACACGTCCAGGCCGTGCTGCTCGGCCAGGATGCCGTAGCTGATGATGTCGTCGATGCGGCTGGCGGCCGTGTCGGGGCTGTCGGGGTAGATGTCGCTCAGGGAGAAGACACCGAGTTCCATGGGGTTCCTTCCGGAGCGCCGTGCGGCCCTGCCCGCCCGGGATGGTGTCGGGCGGGGCCGCGCGGCGACGGCCTGAGATGGTCAGGCGATGGAGATGATGATCTTGCCGAGGGTGCCGGCGGTGAAGTGCCCGAACGCGTCGGGGGTCTGCGCGAGGTCGTACACATGCTGGACCGTGACAGTGGTGTGCTGCTCGGCCTGGTTGCGCGCGATCCGCTCCAGCGTCTCGGGCGCCGGGTTGGCGTAGATCGCCACGACGCGCACGCCCTCGACCGGGACGTCCGCAGGGCTCATCAGCATCGTGGAGACGAACGCGCCGCCAGGCTTGACCACGGGGACGACGGCGTCGGGCGCACCGGCGAAGTGCAGCACGACGTCCACGCCGTCGGGCGCGATGGCCCGGACCTGAGCGACGACGTCGCCGGTGTAGTCGATGGCGTGCGCGGCGCCGAGCGCGATGACCTGCTCGGTCTCCTTCTCCGTGTGCGCGGTGGCGATCACGGTCGCGCCGGCGCGTGCGGCGAGCTGCAGCGCCTGCTGGCCCACACCACCGGTCGCGCCGACCACGAGGACCGTTGCGCCCTCGCTGATCTGGGCGGCGTCGATGGCGTCCACGGCCGCGGTCCCGGCCAGGCCGAGTCCTGCCGCCTGCGTGAACTCGACGGACTCGGGCAGCTTCGCGATCCCCACGGCGGTGGGCACGGTGACGTACTCGCCGAACGAGCCGTCGCCCAGAAAACTCTTCGTCACGACGCCGAACACGCGGTCGCCCAGGGCGTAGTCCTCGACGTCCTCGCCGATCGCATCGACGACGCCGGCGAAATCCTTGCCCAGCACGACCGGGAACCGGTGCTCCATCGCGCCCTGCAGCATGCCCTTGGCGACCGACAGGTCGAAGCCGTTGACCGAGGCGGCGTGCACCCGCACCCGCACCTCGCCCGGGGCGGGCTGGGGAACGTCTACCTCGGTGATCTCGGGCTCGGAGTCGAACGCACGCAGTGCCACAACCTTCATGTCTGTCTCTTCCCTACTATCCGATTCAAGTGGAGCCGATGCTCCGCTTGCATGTCCTAGTGAACCACCGAACTGGAGCGTCTATTCCAGATAGGTAGACTGATCCCATGAGCACCGAGAAGCGACCCCTGCGAGCGGACGCCGAGCGCAACCGGCAGGCGATCGTCTGTGCCGCGGGATCCGTTCTTGCTCAGGAGGGCAGCGAGGTCACGCTGGAGCACATCGCCGACGTCGCCGGCGTCGGGGTGGGCACGATCTACCGCCGGTTCTCCTCGGTCGAGGAGCTCATGGGCGTCGTGCTCGAAGAAAAGATGCGCCGCTACGCCGAACACACCGAGCAGTTGGCGCAGCAGGCGCAGATGCACCCGTGGGAGGCTTTTCGCGACTACGTGATGTTCATCCTCGAACAGCAAGCCACCGACGCCGCGTTCAGCGAGGTACTCCTGTCCACCCGCGGCGGGACGGACCTGTTCCATGAAGAGCTGGCCCGCGCATTCCGCGCCTCTGTGCAGCTCGTCGACCGCGCCCGAGAGGCTGGCGCGGTCCGCGCGGACTTCCACCACAGCGACCTCTTGCTGCTCCAGCACGCAGCCCGCGGGCTGCTGCGCGGCACCCAGCGCAGCGCACCCCTCGCCTGGAAGCGGTTCGGCGAGTACATGCTCCAGGCCTTCCGCGAACAGGGAACAGGACCGCTCACCCCACCGTCAGAGATTTGGACCAGGACGCTCGCCGCCGAGCAACACTGACCGCTTATACGAACAAGCCGGTCTGTACGCCGGGTTCTCCCAGAGGGTGCACCGGTATATCTCGCGGTGCCCGTCGAAAAGGGGTCAGAATTCAGCCGCCGTTGACACCGTCCCGTCCAACGCCTGGACCACAGATGTCGTAAGGCAGGATCGTTCGAACTCGGGCAGTCCCGCCGTACGCCACGCGTGTCCTTATCGGCTCGTCCAAGGGAGGGACCGTCCGTTGTGCGCCCTGCAGGTCAGGTCAGGGCTGAGCCTGGTCGTGCCAAGCCATGGGACTCCCTGCTAACGCCGCATCGGCTACCCGAGCCGCGAAGGACGTCTTGATTCCCGAACGAGAACTGTCGATCCACTTTTGGACGTACTGGTGGCCGGCCGCCCGGTACTCCAGAGCTTGGAGGAGGCATTCGAGTTTGTCGGCGTCCTTGGCGCACTGCGCTTCGAGCGTCTCCTTGGCCTCGTACTCGATGACGGCCTCAGTGACCGTCTTCGCCGCCGCATCAGGCATATGGGCGACCTGGTCCCGAGTGATCACCTCGTTGCCACCTTTCTCCCCGATGTAGGGACGAGCCGAGTGCGGGATGTCGGTGATCCGCGTTTCTTGCGAGTCGTGCCACAGGCCCAGGTACGCCGCGCGCGCCGGATCTCCACCCTCCTCGGCCGCGATGAGTGCCGCGAGCTGCGCCACCCGGAGGCTGTGCTCGGCGACCGACTCGGGGTCCCGGACGCCGACCTGCCACCACCCGGCACGACGCAGTCGCTTCAGTACGCCCATCTCGTGAGCGAAGTTCGCGACGCTGGCCGCTTCCGGGTCGGTAACGTGGTCGGTCATATGGGATGCCTCCTTGGCTATCGCCCGGCAAGTCGAGTGGCGAAGTACACCTCGGACAACAGACTGTGGGCGTTCAGGTCCGCGTGCACCTCTTGCGGACTATTTACGGACTGCCTGGGCCGGAGCGAAGTAGTCGCCGAGCATCTCGGAGACCCACGCCGGCTGGTGGGTCTCGCCGCGCGGACCCATCTCCGCGAACCATGGCTTGATGTCGAGCACCGGCGTCCCATCCACCGCGTCAAGGTCTTCGACGTGCAGATCCAGGCCGTCGATAGACACCAGCCGGCAGCGCGAGACGCCGATCCAGTTCTGGCGGCGCATGTTCCGGTGCCCGAAGATTCCGACCTCGGGCCAGTCCGGGTTCTCGCGAGGCCGGCGGGCACCGGGGTTGAGGTCGGTCTGGTCGGTCAGGTGGAAGAAGAAGACCACTTCGAGGTGCGAGAACTCCTCGAGCCCGGCAACCGACGCCGCGCTGTAGGCGTCCGGGTCGATCCGGATGATGGAGCGCGTGCCGCCCCAGTAGTCGTCGGTCGGCTCGGTGCGCCCTCCGACGACACGAGCGACAGGGGTCATGACGATGGGGTCGGTCAACGTTCCTCCGAGGGTCAGTTCGCGGCAGCGAGATAGACGTTAACGCGCATCGAGGAAAGCCTCGTCCGAGCTGGTCGCCTCGTAGGCCGCGGGTGCGGAGCATCTCGCTACGGCTTGCCAAAGGCGTTGGCAAGTGCGGCGAAGCGGGGGCCGCGTCGTCTGGTGGCTCGATCGAGTAAGGCGCGCATGGTCGCAGCGCCGAGTGGTTGGCTGGTTGCCCAGTCCGGAGCGAGACGATGAGCCTGATCGAGGTGGTGGAGCGCTTCGTCGTACCGCCTGGTCTTGACTGAGGCGGACGCGATGTGAAGGGCGTGGCCGGCTTCCCAGAATGCAGGCAGTTGACCAGGCAGAGCCGGCAACGTCGCTGCGCGATGCAGCGCAGTCTCAGGGTCGTTGCCTCGTGACAGGTTCTCGACCTCCTGAAGCGCTACTGCGCGCGGGCTGAAGATCGCCGCTTCGGTGACGACGCTCGTCATGGTCCTCGCCGCCGCTGACCGTGCTTCCGCCAGCAGATCGGCAGCACGTTGCGCCGCGCCGATCTTGATGGCGGCCGTAGCGGCATTGAAGAGCAGGTTGCCGAACACGGCGGTGCGTACGGGGTCCGCGTCGAGCATCGTCGGCTGAATGGCCTCGGCCGCGGTCGTGGCTACTCGCTCAGCTTCGATCTCGCGTCCTTGTCGGACCAGGGTCCAGGCGAGGTAGCGCACGGCGACAGCCTGTTGGAGTTCAGGGTCATCGGAACCGCGAGCGACCTCAAGTGCGCGCACGGCTGCGGTCCATGCCAGATCCTCCTGGCCCAGGCGGCCGGCGATTCCCGCCGCGATCCGGTAAGTGGTGGCCAGCAGCCGCCGTCCGGCAGCGGCATCGTTGTCGTTGTTTGTCTCGACAAGCCGCCGGGCGTCAGCGAGCACAGCTGGAAGCAACGTCAGCAGCTCGTTGTGGCGCCCGCCGACATCGAGTCGCCACACTGCGGTCGTCTGGCGCTCGGCCTCGATCAATGACACGGTCTCGGCGTTCTCCGCGAAGTCGGAGAGGCCCGGAACCGGTCCGCCGCTTGTGACTGCCTGTCGCAGCCGGACCATCTGTCCGCGTGTCGCCAGCGCAGGATGTTCGCGGCTGTCGCCGGTCAAGAGCGTCTGGACGGGGACCGCGAGGGCGGTCGCCAGGCGGTGGAGCGTGGCCGGTCGGCAGGTTGTCCGGGTCCCACGTTCAATGCGGGCCACCGTGTCGATGCCGACTCCGGCACGTTCGGCGAGTGCCTCTTGTGACAGGTCGTTGGCCTTGCGTAGCCGCGCGAGGTTCTCCGCCAGGTCCGTCATGGCGCACCGTAGGTGGGCACCCCGTCGTCGCACAGCACCGGCCCGGAACCATCTCGCACGGCGACCAGCGCGGCGGAAAGACGGCGGGCGAGCGGGCCGGTCGTCTTGCCGCTGACCTCGTCCAGCCGGTAC
Source organism: Promicromonospora umidemergens (assembly GCF_024171995.1). Lineage (GTDB taxonomy): Bacteria > Actinomycetota > Actinomycetes > Actinomycetales > Cellulomonadaceae > Promicromonospora > Promicromonospora umidemergens. The sequence continues at coordinate 482,633 of NZ_JAMTCT010000003.1, forward strand.
AGGCCGACGGAGACGATTTCCGGGTCGTCGAGAGGAAGTGCGGTCAGTTCTTGCTCGCTGATCGGGCCGCCGTCGAAGATCCAGGCAATGCCCTCGGGCATCCCGTCGCACGCAGCGGCCTCATGGTCGATGACCAGGGGACGCATTCCCTCACGAACCAGGCCGAGCTCCTCGGTCAGCTCGCGCGAGGCGGCATGCCACGGCGACTCGCCGTCATCGACGACCCCGCCGGGGACATCCCACTCCGCCTTGTACGACGGCTCGACGAGTACGACCCGGCCTGCGTCGTCGTACAGCAGGACGCCCGCGGACATGCGTTTCCGAGGGAGCGACGCGACGTACTCGTTGAAGGGCAGCAGTTTCACTGTTCGACCATATCGGCGCGCCCATGCCTGAACCATGCCTGGGAGGCACGGTTCGCAGGAATCGACCGGCCCAGTGCTGCGCGGGAGGCCGTGGTACCAGCTGCGGGTTGAGGGGAGTCTCGGGCTGCGGGTTCACGAGGAACCCGCAGGAGGGGTCGACCATGCGAACCACACCTCGACTTGTCGAGAACGGTGACGATCTGCTGCGTGCGATCGAGGGTCCCAGGACCGCCGTCAGCGAGGTCGGTGCGCACCGGATCGAGGTGGTGACCATCACCCGAAACCGCATGTGCCTTCATCCCAGTCACTTGCCCGACGGCGAGGCGATCGCTCGATCGCTCGGGTTGGACCTGCCCATGGATCACCGGATGTTCGTGCCCGGCCACACGCTGTGGTGCGGCGAGCGCGAGGGTCTGGAGACGCAGGTCCGTTCGATCCTGCGGCAGGTCGAGGGTGTGGCCCGATGACACGGCAGCAAATCATGATGGCGGATCCGTGCCTGGTCGCCCTGGACATCGACGGCACGCTCGTGGACGGTGACAGCAGGATCCCGTCTGGCACGGTCGAGGCGCTGGACCTGGTCCGCGCCGCCGGGCACGAAGTGGTCCTCGCCACGGGGCGGTCGCTGGCCGGGCTGCTGCCGATCGCGCTCAGGTTGGGAGTCAGCGACGGGTCGGCGGTGTGCTCCAACGGTTCGGTGACCGTCCGCCTGGACCGGTCGGCGCCGGCTGGGTACGACGTCGTGGCCGCCCGCACGTTCGACCCAGGCCCCGTCATCCACCGCGCGGCGCACGTTGTCCCGGGTGTGCGGGTCGCGGTGGAAGAGGTCGGCTGGGGCTGGAGAACGAACATCCCGTTCGCGCCGGGCGAGCTCAACGGGCAGCAGAAGCCGGCGACGCTGGACGATCTGGCGTCCGAGCCTGCTACCCGGGTCGTACTCACGGCTCCAGGCATCCGCCGGATTGCCGACGCTCTGGACGCCACCGGGGCCACAGTCGCCGCAATGGACCTCGACTGGCTCGACCTCACCGCGCCTGGTGTGAACAAGGCGGCTGCACTCGACGGCGTGCGCAAGCACCTGCGCATCCCCGCCGATCGCACAGTGGCGGTCGGAGACGGCGTCAACGACCGCGAGATGTTCGCGTGGGCCGCACGCTCGATCGCGATGGGACACGCACCCGCCATGGTGCGCAGTGCCGCCGACGAGACGACCGGCACCATCACCGAGGCCGGAGCCCTACCGGTGCTGCACTCCCTCGTCCCAGATATCGACGATTCGTTGTCATCGCTGGCCGGACAGCTCGCCGTGGCTGAGCAGACCGCGCCAGGTCCGGCCGCGCTGAGGGTGTGGCACGGCACAGGGCCGGACCTGTCCCGGTGCGAAGTCTGGACGCTCCAGGCCGGTCACTGGGTCCGGCACGCGCCGGTCCCGTCCGGCGTCGGGACCACGATGCGCGCCCTCGAGACCGCCGCGCTGGAGGCGAACCTGCCGTTCCCCCGAGGGGACGAGGGTCGACGCCGCGCCCGATGGCGCAGCGTCACCACGAGCAGCGGCCCAGCCGGGTTCGAGCTCCCTCTCACCAGTCTCTAGCCAGGCACCTAACCATTCGATCTTGCGGCCGGGCGCGCACCCCAATCCCTGTGACAGAACAAACGGGCGGCCACCGGTATCCCGGCAACCACCCGTTAGCCCGTGCTCATCGCCCGCTCTTGCGGACTGTGTGCGGACTGGCAGCCCAGAACAGGCTACTGACCTGCATGTTCACCGGTAGTTCGTGAACTGGAGCGCGAAGTCCAGGTCCGAGCCCTTCAGCAGGGCCATCACTTCCTGCAGCTGGTCGCGCGACTTGCTGGTCACGCGCACCTCGTCACCGGTGATCTGCGTCTTCACGCCCTTGGGGCCCTCTTCGCGGATGATCTTGGTGACCTTCTTCGCGGACTCGCCCGCCAGGCCTTCCTTGAGAGTGGCCGCGAGGCGGTACTCCTTGCCGGAGGGCTGGGGCTCGCGCTCGCCGACGTCGATCGCCTTGAGCGAGACCCCGCGCCTGATCAGCTTGGTCTCGAAGACGTCGAGGACCGCGAGCACGCGCTCCGACGAGTTGGCGACGATCACGATGCTCTCGCCGCTCCAGCTGATCGAAGCGCCCACGTTCTTGAAGTCGTACCGCTGCGAGACTTCCTTGCCGGACTGGTTCAGCGCGTTGTCGACCTCCTGGCGGTCGACCTTGCTGACGATGTCGAACGACGAGTCGGCCATGTCGTGCTCCTTCTGCGTAACGACCGGACGCCCCTGCACGCCCGGTGAGGATTCGGCACCACCGTATCCGGCGCTGCGGGTGCCGACGAACGGATGGCGCAGGTCACCGACCCCTGCCGGCAGGGTCCGGCGGTCGCCACTGCTCAGTACCGCGGCGGCGTACCCCAGGGCGGCGCGTCGGGACCCGGCGTCGGTCCGCCGGACCAGCCAGGTCCGTAACCGTCCGACGGCCCGCCGGCCATCGTCTCGAGACGGCGGATCCGGTCCTTCATCGGCGGGTGCGTGGCGAACATGCGCCCGATCCCGGCCCCTCGGAACGGGTTGGCGATCATCAGGTGCGACACGTTGGTCAAATCTCGGTCCTGCGGCAGCGGCGCGCGCTGAGTGCCCTGCTCCAGCTTGTTCAGCGCCGAGGCCAGCGCCAGGGGGTCGCCCGTGAGACGGGCACCGTCCTCGTCGGCGTCGTACTCACGCGTGCGGGAGATCGCCATCTGGATCAGCATCGCGGCCACCGGGGCGAGGAACGCCATGGCGAGCGCGGCGAGCGGGTTGCCGCCCTCACGGCGGTCACCGCCGCCGAAGAACAGGAGGAACTGCGCCAGCGCCGTGATGAGCCCGGCCATCGCGGAAGCGACCGACGACGTGAGGATGTCGCGGTTGTAGACGTGCATGAGCTCGTGCCCCAGCACGCCCCGCAGCTCGCGCTCGTTCAGCAGCTGGAGGATGCCCTCCGTGCAGCAAACTGCCGCGTTCTTCGGGTTACGGCCCGTGGCGAACGCGTTGGGCGCCTTGGTGGGCGAGATGTACAGCCGGGGCATCGGCTGGCGCGCCGCAGTCGACAGCTCCCGCACGATGCGGTGCATCTCCGGCGCCTGCAGCTCCGTGACGGGATACGCGCGCATCGCTCGGATCGCCAGCTTGTCGGAGTTCCAGTAGCCGTAGGCCGTCGTGCCCAGCCCGATGAGCACGAAGATCCAGAGCATGCCGGAACTGCGCCCGAGGAGGGCCCAGATCCCGAAGATCACGACCCACATACCGCCGAACAGCGCGGCTGTCTTCAGCCCGTTGTAGTGCCTGTGCATCGCACTCCTTTCCTCCAAGCCGAACGCGCCACGCCGGGCGGCGGTTCCCACGAGCATGATCTCGCACTGCGCCGCGGGCATGAAAACGGCGTGAGCCCCGTACGGGACCCACGCCGTCTGCACATCATGACCGGACCGGTCAGGCCTGCGGCCTGCTGATCGAGATCATCTCGTCACGCGGCACCACCTTGACCCGCTCACGGCCCTCTGCCTCGCCGAGCGCCCGCTCGTGGGCGTCCAAGAGCTCCCAGCCGGACCACTCGATGTACCCGACGCCCTTGCCCGCCAGGAACTCGGTGACGGCCTCCGGCGCACCGTGCGATGCGGTACGGCCACCGTCCAGGTCACCGGGAGCCTCGCCGTCGGCCACACCGGTGACGTCCTCGACGAGGTGGCGCACCGTCTCCGAGGCGTCGGACTTGGTGTGGCCGATGAGGCCCACCGGGCCGCGCTTGATCCAGCCCGTCGCGTACACGCCGGGAACCTGGTTGCCGTCGATGTCGACGACCCGGCCCTCTCGGTTGGTGATGACGCCCTTGACGTCGTCGTACGGGATCTCCGGCAGGGCCGAGCCGAAGTAGCCCACGGCGCGGTAGACCGCCTGGACCGGCCAGTCGATGAACTCACCGGTGCCCTTGCTGGTGCCGTCGCCCTGTAGCGCGGTGCGCTCGGTGCGGAAGCCGACCACCTTGCCGTTCTCGCCGAGCACCTCGGCCGGGGAGTTCAGGAAGTGCAGGTGCAGGCGGCGCGACGCCGTGTTCTGCGCCGGGTCCTTCAGCGTCCAGTCCACCAGGGTCTTCACGACCTGCTTGGTCTGGTTCGAGGAGTTGATGGCCGCCTCGGAGCCCTCGTCGAAGTCGAAGTCCTCCGGGTACACGACGATGTCGACGTCGGGCACGTGGCCCAGCTCGCGCAGCTCCAGCGGCGAGAACTTGACCTGCGCCGGGCCGCGACGTGCGAACACGTGCACGTCCGTGACCGGAGACGACTTCAGGATCTCGTACACGTTGGTCGGGACCTCGGTGGGCAGCAGGTCGTCCGCGTGCTTGGCGAGGATGCGGGCCACGTCGAGGGCGACGTTGCCTGCGCCGATCACCGCCACCTGCTCCGCCTCCAGCGGCCAGGTGCGCGGCACGTCCGGGTGGCCGTCGTACCAGGACACGAAGTCCGCGGCACCGTACGAGCCGTCCAGGTCGATACCGGGGATGTCCAGCTCGGCGTCCTTGATGGAGCCGGTGGAGAAGATCACCGCGTCGTAGAACTGGCGCAGGTCCTCGAGCTTCACGTCCACGCCGTAGTCCACGTTGGCGAGCAGCCGGATGTCTCCGCGGCTGAGCACGCGGTGGAGCGCGACGATGATCTGCTTGATGCGCGGGTGGTCCGGGGCCACGCCGTACCGCACCAGGCCGAACGGCGCGGGAAGGCGCTCGAACAGGTCGATGCTGACGTCGAGGTCGGTCTTGGACAGGATGTCGCTCGCGTAGATGCCGGCAGGGCCGGCGCCGACGACGGCGACGCGCAGGGGTCGGGTGGTGCTCACGAAAGGGGCGCCTTCCGGGTCGAGGTCAGGAGGGGAAGCGAAGGCCGGTCCTGATTCTACCGACAGGGTAAGGATCGCCTCACCAGCCGTCTCATCTTTCACACCGGACGTGCGGGATCGTCACCTGCTGGGCTGGCCGGCACCGACCTCGGTGATCGCCCGCCGCAGGTCCTCCTTGCCGCTCCCGCCCATGGCACGCAACGGGCTGTACGCAGGGACGACGGTCACGGACGCACTGCCGTCGGACAGGTGCAGCGCGTCCACCGAACGGGTCCCGTAGACCGCCTTCACCACCGTGGCTTCCGCGGGGCGGCGCAGGGTCCAGCTCGGCGCCGTGCTGCGGCGACCGGCCCAGACCTCGACCAGGGCCTCGGTGACCACGAGCGCCATGGGGCTGCCGCCCGTGCTCATGAGGCCCGGGACGGCGTTGGCGAACGACGCGGCCTCGTCGGCCGCCTCCCCCGTCGAGTACGCGGGGACGACGACGACGTCGGTCCGGTTCTGCCGGGCGTTCGAGACCACTGCGCTCGACCGCCGGAGCATCACGGCCACCGTGATGCCGCAGATCACCAGGACGATGACGAGCGCGATCCACAACGTGCTGTCGCCGAGGCCGTCACGCTGGACGGTGAGCACGAGCCGCACGACCGAGACGAGGGCGAAGACGACGAGGGCACCGATCCATAGCTTCTTGCGGGCGTTCGCGTTCATGGTGCCTCCGAGGGGTTCGGCGTGGGCTGCTGGGTCTGCTGTTCCTCGAGCCATTGCTCCTGGGACCACTCGTCGTAGCGGTCCTGGGCGGACTCACGGTTGCGATCGTCCAGCCAGATGGCACCGAGGAACAGTCCGGTGGCGACCAACATGGCGAGCACGATGAGAAGAGTAGGGCGCAACGGCTCCCAGAGCCTGGTGTAGTTCCCCAGGTCGCCGATGAAGAAGCGGTAACCACCCAGCACCCAGAACCCGAAGAAGCAGACAACCAGAGCCAGAACTATCGCCAAGATGGCGGTGAGCACGCTCGGGTCGTCCGACGGGAGCGGCGGCGCCGCGGCGATCATCCGCGCACCACGGGGTGCAGGGAGAGAACTATCGCGTCGAAGAGTTCGAGCATCGCCTCACGGAGCGGCACGAACGGCGTGGTGAAAGACACCTGGAGAATCTTGTCGAGACCTCGACGCTCTGTCCAATAATCGGCCCTGAGCTCGGGCAGCATCGGGTTGCCTTCCGCGTCGGTCCGCTCGATCTCGCTCTGTCGTACTGCGCGCAGCACCCACCCGTCGTCGAGCTTCTGCTTGTCGACGTCCGCACCCGACGTCGAACCGGTGATGCTCGCGATCAGCTCGTCACGGCCGCCTTCAGTCACCTGGTACGTGAACACAGCCATGGTGCCGGTGATCGCGACGTCGCCGACGTCCATGCTGAAGACGGCCAGGCTGAGCCCGCCCTCCTCGGCCGCGCCGTGGGCGGCCTGCGAGAGGTACTCACGCGCCTCTCGCCGGGCGCGGGCCCGGTCGTCCCGGCGGCCCAGCCGGCCGACGACGATCTTGCGCACCGCGCCGTCGATCTGCGCAGTGTCCGTCAGCGGGACGGTCCACCAGCCGCGCGGATACACGAACGCCCACGAGGTGGCCGCCGCGCGGAACGAAGCGGCCGCAGCGGCCTGAAGGTCGGCAGGACCGTCGTCAGACTCGGCCCCGAGGCCGGGCCCCGAGGCCTCTGTCTCCGTACTCACTCCAGCCCCAGCTCCTTCGACAGCGCCGACCCAGGCTCGACCCCGTAGAAGGCATGCGAGAGGAGGTCACCGATCTGCTCCTCGATCTCGTCCAGCAGGTGCGCGTACACGCTCCGGAACTCAAGCCGAACCACTTCGTCCTTGGCGTCGCTGAAGAAAGTGTAGAACCAGTACAGATACAGTTCGCCCGCTTCATTGACCGTGTCGATGACCTGCTCGACGAACGGGCCGAGGTCTACCTCGCCCTCACCCACGTCGTACGAGCTGATCGTCACGCCGGGCAGTTGCGGTACCCGCGCCGCCTGCTTGCGGAACTTCCGGTACGCCTTCTTCACGTTCCCCCGGTCAGGGAACGTCTTGATCAGCACACCGACGCGAACCTCGTGATCATGTTCGGCAGGGAGCCAGACACCAGCGCCCCACGCGGTCCCGTCGCCGTCCTCGACCGCGTCCTGGTCCATGGCACGAATGGCGCCGATCACAGCGGGGTTGCCAACACCCCACTCCCGGGTAGCGGCGATCTCCTCCGCTCCCTCGCCGCCGCCCATACCCGTAACCCAGAAGATCCAGTCCTCCCGCTCCGGAAAGGTGAAGACCTGATCCTCGTCCCACGGACGCCACGACTCCTCCTGCTGCTCCATCGCTTGCTCCCCCTCGTTTCTCACCATGTACGCACGTCCCGATACAACAGGGTCGAGTTGGCGGCTACGTCCGTCGCGTACGGCACAAGGGCCGACCCAAAGCTGCCGACCTTCGCCGGGTTGAGCGAGCCGAGGCGCCCCATGGTGCCGACATAGCCCGTCGCGTTCTTCGAGAACTGCGCAATGTCGTCGACGTTGCGCAACGTCTGATAGGCGCGCGCCGCCTCGCCATGACCCATGAAGTTCATGACCCCGGCTCGACCGGATAGTCCCTTGAAGGACGCCAGCCCGGACTTGACCCAGCTCACCGGGTTCAGCTTGGTGTACGGAACTGACTTGAAGGCCTTCGTCGCGTTGGACAATGCGTTTCGTACCGTGGCCCGGGTCTGCGGACTGCCGAACTTAGAGACGTTCCGACTCATCCGCGCCTGGCGTGACGCACCCTGCGCCACCCCCTTCGCCGCCGCGGCCTTTCCGAACGCCCCGACGAACCGCCCGACACCGAACGACGCGACACCGATCACGCCGAGCAGCACGTTCACCCAATCGCCCTCGCCGTGTGCCACCAGCGCGATGTCGGCCACGAGCGCCGCGATCGTCGCGACGATCGCGATGGCTGTCAGGATCTGTCCGAGGATCGGCACCCAGCCGAGGAACAGCGCGGCGATACCCGCCCACATGGCGATCTTGCCTGCCCACTTGGAGACAAACTCCGCGAGCCCCTTGCCCCACTTCTCCCACATGCCGTCATTGAGGTCGTCGGCCTCGATCGCTTCGCTGATCTTGGTGGCCGCCGTACCCGCCTTGGTGCGCCAGGCGCTGACGATGCTGGGCAGCTCGCCGATGATCCCGTCGAGCACCCCACGCGAGGTGCTCAGGTTGCCGTTGGCAGTGCTGGACGCGTTGCGCATCCCTGGATCGAGGTCCTCACCAGAGGTCCGGGACGCCGTCGTCGCGTCCTCGAGGTTGGACTTCGCGGTCGCGGCGGCCTGCTGGTCCTGCTCGACCTGTTCCTGCGCGACACGAGCCCGCTGCAGGAGCGCCAGCGCATCGTCCTGAGCTGTGTGGTGGTCCACCCCGTACTGGGTCAGAGCCTCTGCGGCCGCCCTGTAGCGGGTCTCGGCCTTGTTCACCTCGCCACGGACGTCCTCCGCCTTCTCCCGCAGCTTGTCGACCGCATCGGACTCGAAGCCCTCCATGTCTTCCATGACACCGAGCGAGCGGTAGGCGTCCGCCATCGCGTCGGCGATCTCGCCGTAGTAGGTACCGGCGGACGTGGACCTGTCCGGCTCTCCCGGAACGGGGTTCGACGTCGCCAACGGTTCCCAGCTCATGCGTCTCCCTCGAGGTTCTTTCCGAGCTCTGTGTCGAGATCGCGAAACTGCTCGCCGACGGCCGAGGTCAGCTCAGCGAGATTCTCGATGGCCTCACGCATGTCCTCGCGCCGGTTCTTCCACTTGGTGGAGAAGTCCCGGACCGCGTTCGCCAGCCCGTCGTCGCCCACGGCGTCGGCAACGGACTCGGCATAGGCGTCGGCGCCCTCGAACTCGTTGACGATCGACGTGAGCTGGCTACCCGTCTCGGTCAGCAGGTTGAGGTCGACCAGTAGTCGGTCTCCCACGGCATGCCTTTCTGGTAGGTGTTGACGCGACAGGAGGGCGGTTCCAGGCTGATGCCCGGAACCGCCCTCCTGCACGTACAGGTCGCGCTGGTTCTCAGATGCCGGCAGCGAGCTGCGAGTCGGCGTCCTGCAGCGTCGTAGCGGCCTGCTCCAGGAACGAGGCCATACCCTCGATACCCTCGATGGCCTGCTTCGCGCCCGTCGTGAACTCCTCGTACGACTGCTGGAACTTGCCCGACGCCTGGTCCGTCTGGAAACCAGACGCCACCAGGTTGTTCACCTGAGACGACAGGTTCGTCAGCGTGTCCATGACCTGCGACTGACCGTTACGCAGCTGACCGGCAGTACCCCGGAGCTCCTCGTACGTCACGTTCATGTTTGCCATGAAGTTTCCCCTTCTCAGATCCCGGCCGGCCCCCACGGCCGATCCGACTACCCAGACCCTAACGGCCACCGACCCACCGGTCGATGGGTA
>NZ_JAMTCT010000004.1 GCF_024171995.1 Promicromonospora umidemergens
GCTGCTTCTTGTACGCGTTCACCCAGTTCCGCAGAGTCTGCTGCACCACACCGTTCTCACGCGCTACCTGCGCGATAGTGCGTGAACTCCGGATCACTTCCTGAACGCACGCGTCCCTGAACTCCGAGGAATACTTCTGTTCCGCCAACGAGCCTTTCCTTCCAGTCAATCCCAAGAATTATATCTTGGGGCCAACTGTCCGAGAACCGTAGGGCGCCTCAGCTTCGAGGTGCGGTCAGACACGAGGCGCAACCAGTGACGACGAGCGCTACCCAGACCACCGTCACAAGCACCATTGCCCGCAGGCCCACTCATCCTGACCGCATGCGCCCCGAGGTGCCGGCAGATCCGCCATACGAAGCCGGTCACCACCGGGATCAGTCGGCCCTGCCATCTGGGATACAACCGCGTGCGGAACGCGTCCCGCAGCACCACCAGCACCACCAGCACCAGGACGGCACCCGCTCCGGTTGCGAGTCGTGACGGGGTTCTCTTCGGATAAAGGCGGTGGTCGTTTACGTAGCTGGGCGAATACGGCCCAGGCTGTGGCGACGACAGGCACGGCCAGGACTGCGCCGAGGATCCCCGAGACCAGGGCACCGATCGTGACGGTGAGGGCGACGACGACTGGGTGGAGCTTGACGGTGCGGTTCATGACCAGTGGCTCGAGCAGGTGCCCCTCGATCTGCCCGATGAGCGCGATTCCCACCCCGATCACGAGCGCGGTGACAGGTCCGCTGGTGATCAGTGCCACGAGCACGGCCAGCAGCATCGCTGCCGGGGCCCCGACCAGGGGTACCAGGGCTCCGATGAAGACCAGGACGGCGAGCGGTGCGGCGAGGGGGACACCGAGTGCGAGCAGCAGCAGAAGAGCCAGGACGGCGTCGGCGAGCGGTGACCACTGCGCCGGGCACATTTGCTTGTGGATGCGCCGCCGGATGGCAGCGCATCCAGTGCCTGGCCTACGACCGGGGTGCAGGGGTGCACCGTGGCAAGAACGGCGTGTAAAAGTTCGTCGGTGTGTTCGGCAGCTACCTCCCGGACGCGCACTACCGGTACGACAACGTCGTCGTCGCGGACCGGTTCGGTTTCCTGGACGGGGAAGAATCCCCAGGTGCTGGTCCGCTAAGGCGTGGACTCCTACGTCGTCGAGAACGAGGCCATCGTCGCGCAGACGATCCACTACGTCGCGAACGAACGCACTTGAGCATTCCCTGCGTTGGTATGTCGGTCCTGCGCACGCCGGCCGATGCGTATCAGCGTGCTACTGGGCCGGGCTGCCGCTGCCGGATGCACTCGGTTGTGCGCCTTCCTTCTGCCAGGGCCACCGGCCGGTGATCTCCAGCTCGAGAGACCAGCTAAGGAAGGTGCGGATCAGGACGATGCCGGCGAGGACCCCGACACTCTCGAGCGTCGGGGCCACTGCCACGGTGCGAATGATGTCCGCGGCGACCAACAGCTCCAGCCCGAGCAGAATGGATCTGCCGAGAAACCGCCGGTACCGCCCGTAGACCTCACCCTGTCTGCGCGCCAGCCTGGTGACGGCGAACACGGTGGCCATCACGGCGCCCAGGACAACCGCCACGACGCCCGCGGCGTCTACCGCTCTACCGACCGCTCCGACCCATTCCTCAAACGCCATGCGCCGTCTCCCTCGTCGGTCAGTGCATCGGAACCTTGTTGCCGGTCGCCTCGGTCAGCTCGCGCGGCACTGCCGCTGGGCTGGCTCCTGGAAACTCGGGACCTGCCGGGACTGCGCCTCAGCGGGCGTGGTCGCGATCCCGTTGCGGGCGATGTCGTCGATCAGCCAGTCCATCTCGCGGATCTCGCGGCGCTGGGCCTCGCTGATCTCGACGGCGAGCTCGCAGACCCGGACGTCTTGGATCTGTGCGCGCTCCGAGCGGGTGATGGCGAGCGAGTGGTGCGGGATCATCGCGCTCATGAACGCGGTGTCGTCGACGGTGATCTGGCTGCGGTCCAGGAACGCGCCGCCTCCCAGGAGCAGGACGCTGGCCAGCACCGTCGCGATGTTTGCCTTGGTGCTCTTGTACATGTTGAGCATCCAGGCGAGCATCACCAGGCCCATCGCGCCGCCCATGGTCAGTGCCATAAACACGCGGCTCTGGCTGAACCGTACGTGGTTCCACTCCCAGGAGCCCACGAACATGACGAAGTACATGACCACCATCGCGGTCAGGAGCATCGCAGCGAACCGCAGATACATCCCGGAGTCGTGCGACCGGCCCTCTCCATGGTCCTTCGCGGCGACCTCGTCTTTCTTGTTCATCGACACAGGTTTCCTCTCCGATCTGTTCACGGGGAGCCGCGCTGTTCGCGGCGCGCGCTGACGAGCTCACCTGCGCAGTTGCGGTCGCCTCCGACGATCCAGGCTCTACGGGCGGGGCGCTGGGTCCCGTCACCATCGGTGCCTCCTCCTGCGCGGACTGTCGGTGTCCTTCGATGCTGCGTCGCCGCGCGGCGGCTCGCACCTAGTACAGCCCGCGGTGCGACTGGGCACCGCTGCTTCCATGCTGGAGGTTTCGTATGACTCCAAGGGAGTGCGTGCGTCGGATCGGACCACGCCGAGGGGCCAGCCGCACTACGGGAGACCACCTGGCATGGCTCCGGCTGGCTCACCGCGCTCCGGAAGACTGGACACAACCGATCAAGCTGGGAGATGTGGTGCGGATTTTCGATCCTCGGGCCCGTCAGGTTACGTCGCAGCAAGCCCGCCGCTACGCCATGTTCGAGGTGCTGCATACGATCGCTGACTTCCTCGCCGCAATGCTCTTCGTCATCGGCAGCATCCTGTTCTTCTCCGAGCAGACGAAAGTGGCGGCTACGTTTTGCTTTCTGATCGGCTCGCTCTTCTTTGCCGCCAAGCCGAGTATCCGACTCGTCCGGGAGCTCTGGCTGGCGCGCCTTGACAAGGCCGACGAGCTCGCGGGCAGAGCACCGGAAGGGCCGAACTCGATCGAACATCTCACGGACGGATGAGGAAGGCCTTGGATGTCGGCCGGTCAGCGAAGTGCTCACACTGTCTCTTCCGCGATACGGGCGTCACTCGTTCGACGAAAGCGAGGGCTTCTCGGTCCGAGCGTTGATCGCCCCCGGCGCCGGCGCGCCGAGCCGGGACCGTGCCCTCGCCGGGTTGACGCTCGTGCGCAGCCACAGCACGAGGTCACGGACCTCGTCACGCTGCGCGCGGCTCCACGGCACCTCTACCGCCCCCAGGAACCGAAACCAGCCCAGCAGCGCATACCCGTACGAGCGACACGACGACGCCCCGTTCCCGCACGCCAGCAGCTCGAGCAAGAACACACTGACCGGCTCGATCGCCGCGCCCGCGCCGTCGAGCACGACTCACGGCAGATCCGCTTCATGAGTCGGCCGGACCGCGCCGGTCCGCGCCACAACGAGTCCCGCGACAGAACGACCGCCACCTTCACCATCCGCATCCAGTGCCATCGATACCGCTCCTCGAGGTCGGGCCAGAGGGCATCAGCGTCGACGCTGCCATCGCACGCTACGGGGACGACACGCCAATAGTGCGGTCAACAAGCCAGGAGCACTGACCGAGGGCGTTGTCCTGCCGGTGGTCTCGTCGCGTCGAGAGCGAACGACGTCGTCGGCGTAGGCATCCTCCAACGCCGGGCCGGGCGGGCAGAACTCATGGCGCGGCACGGCCAGCATCGCCTCCCAGATGGGAACGGGCAACTGCAATGGCGGGCGGCGAACGCCGGTGCGCAGTCCGTCGACGAGTTGCGCGCGCAGATCGCCGGCGCGGTCGGTCATCGGTGTGATCGTCATGCGGTTCCCCCTGCTGGTGGTAGGTCAGTTGCGGATGGTCAGAGATCGTCCAAGCCGGCCGGGACCGGCTGAGGGGACCGAGGCAGGGCGAGCTCATCGCCCGCCTCGCGTGGCACCAGATGCAGGTGCAGTTGGAAGACCGTCTGTTTGACTCCGGGTCCCTTACTAGTGATGACGCTCCACGCCCCTCCCCGGTCGCACGCAAGCTCGCTCGCGGCGGCCATCGCCAAGGCCTGCTCGGGGCCCTGCGCGGTGAAATCGACGACGTGCTCAGGCGCTGGCGGGTCGATTCCGCCTTGTCCGCTGTACGCGGCGACGCCCTCCGGGCGCGGGACCCGCATCTCTCAGACCTCCGGCTCACGGAAAGCGGGCCTGTGAATGGCCTCGGCAGAGGCCTGCGGGGTCAGCCCGCCCCACGCCTCGTAACAGGTGCACATGCGCGAGCGCCAGCGCCAGGGTTCGAGGGCGTGCAACTTGGTCCGCAGCGGTTCGGCGTACGGGCTGACGGAGGTGGCTCCCCAGCGCACGTCAGGCAACTCTTCGGCGGCTCGTCGGTAGAGCTTGGTGCCGATCCCGAGCCCGGCGTAGTCCTGCCACTCGGGCGCCCGGTTCTGCGGGTCCTCGACCCGGTCAGGGCCGATCGAGGCAATGCCGTACGGCCTGGAGTACACCTTCCCCTCAACCTCGCCGGGGTGGTACATGAATTGCGCGCGCAAGCCGCTGGCCTTGTGCTGGACGATCAGCCACTGCTCGCCTGCCCGGTGGGACTGGACCTTGTTGAGCTCGGCCGGCCGGTGCTGCACCAGCAGCACGGGGTCGGCCGCTACGGCCTGACGGTGGGCAATCTCGACTCGGATGTACTCCTCGATCCCTGCCCGGTTCAGGCGCTTGGCCAGCGGCGGCAGATCGTCCACGACGTCGGCGAACCCGTCACGTACGCCGCGATGCTCCATGATGAACGCCACGACCTCGTCGAGAATCTCCAGCGTGCGGGGATGGAACGGGTTGCGCAGGGTCTGCTGGACGCTCTGGAACCGGTCCATGCTCGTCGTGATGTCCTCGGCGGCAAGCTCGTCCCACCGTGTGCGCGAGACCAGCTGGCAGTTGATCCACCGCTCGAACCGAGCCTGTTCTCGCTCGATCCAGGCCAGGGGCGCCGCGAACCACCGCATCCAGGCCAGGGGCGCCGCGAACCACCGCCGGCCGCCCAGCGCCTCGAGTGCCGCTTGCTCCTGGCGGGCGGCGGCCACCGCCTCGAGCACTGCTTGCTCGTCGCGCGGGCCGAGAATCTGCTCCAGGTCGGTCATCATCGGTTACCTCCAGATGGTGGGTTCATCGGACGGCAGCAGTGGTTCGCGCAGGTACTCGGCTCGAGACGCCGATCGGCAACCGCTCGAAGCAAACCCTCTTGGCCGCGACGCAGTCAGGTCAGACGCCTCAGACCACCTGGCCAGGGCTTGTACTGGCTCAGAGCTGATTGACGGGTGGGCGGTCATGCGCAGGCAGGGGGTAGCACCATGCGCAGGTGTGTGGGTGCTCGCGGGCGGTCTGCTTCCGGATCGGGATCCCTGCCTGGCAGGTGTGCTTGCCCGCGCGGTGGTCCTGAGCGCAGCCCAGACACCACCCGACGCACGTGAGCCAGACGTGCGAGACGCACAGGCCATGCCACTGGGGCATCGTGGGCGGTTGGTCGTCGAACACCATTTGGGCACGTGAGAGTCCTGACTGTGTGGGCACGCACCGCGTCGCGCATGGCTTGTGAGGAGGTGCCTCAAAGATCAGGGGTGCTGCGCAGCGTCGGTGATCACGTCGCGGGCTCCCTGCTTGACGAGGGCAAGGGCGACACTCATGCCCAGGTCGACCGGGTTGAAGGCGGCGGCCGACTCCGCGGTTGTCAGGACGGTCTTGCCGTCCAGGGAGTAGACGGCGCCGTGCAGCTGCAGCTCGTCGTCGACGTGGCTCGCCCAGCCGGCGATCGGGCTGTTGCAGTGCCCCTGTAGGACGTGCAGGAACATGCGCTCTGCGGCGGCCTCGCGCCATGTTGTCGGGTCGTTGAGCGGGGCCAGGACCTCGAGCGTGGCGTCGTCGTCCGCACGGCACTGCAGTGCCAGGATGCCCGCGCCGACCGGCGGGAGCATGACCTCGGGCTCGAAGGTCTCGGTGATGACGTCGGTCCGGCCGATGCGTTCCAGGCCGCTGACGGCCAGGATCGCCGCGTCGACCTCGCCGGCCGCGAGCTTCTCCAGGCGCCGGTTAGCGTTGCCGCGGAACAGCGTGAACTCGAGGTCGGGGCGAATGGCGGTGAGCTGGGCACGGCGACGCACCGAGGAGGTGCCGATCCGGGCCCTGGGCGGCAGCTCGGCCAGCGTCAGGCCCGCCGGGCTCACGAGGCAGTCGCGCACGTCGTCGCGCTCGAGGTAGCCGGCGATCGTCATCCCGGGTGGGAGGGGCTTCTCACCGGGCATGTCCTTCAGGCAGTGCACCGCGACGTCGGCGGCGCCCGCGGCCAGGACTGCGTCGACCTCGCGGACGAAGTTCTCCTTGCCCCCCAGGGCTGACAGGTGGCCGGTCCACCGGTCGGCCGTCGTCGTGACCGGGACGACCTCGACGTCGAGCTCGGGCGAGGTGTGGGCCAGGAGACCGCGGACGCGCTCGACCTGGACGCGGGCCATCGGCGAGGAGCGGGTCACGATCCGCAGGACGGGGGAAGACATGGGGTTCACGGTATCCGCCGCGCCGGTGAGGTCTTGGCGGCCACGAGCAGCCCGCTGGCCCAGCCCATGGGCGTCGCGACCATGTCCGCGCGGGGCCATCCCGCCCAGAACTGGTCGACGCGCTCGGGGTGGTCCGCAGGCCAGGTGTCCTGCGGCAGCAGGTCGTCGACGACGTACAAGCCGCCAGGGGTCAGGAGATCGATCAGGGTGTCGAGCTGGTCGAACTTGCCCGGCCGCCAGTCGACGAACGCCAGGTCGAACGGATCACCGTCGTACTCGCGTAGCCACTCGCCGGCGTCGGCGCACACGAACTCGACCCGTGGGTCGTCGACGAACGTCACCGCCGCTGCCGTGTGGAAGAGAGGGTTGATCTCGATGGTCGTCAGGCTCGCGCCGGCGTCCATCCCCGACAGCATCCAGGCGACACCGGCGCCGACCCCGGTACCGATCTCGAGGAAACGGCCGCGCGGCTTTGAGGCCACCAGGGTCGCCAGGAGTGTGCCGGTGAGGTCCTCGCACGACATGCGAAACCCGACCCGGGCGGCCGACTCCTGGACGACGGCGAGCATGTCGGGGCGGGTCAAAGGTGAGTCGTTCATGGCCGAGCTCCGATCTGCAGGGTGTGGGCGATCGCCGCGGCGGCGAACGAGAGCACGTGCCCGGCGCCCAGACGGAACAGCATGCGGTGGTAGTCCATGGACACAGCGTCGGGCAGGGACTGCAGCGCGGCCCACTCCCCCGACGTCGAGTAAGCCACCACCGGGACCGTGGTCCGAGCCGCGAGCGCCGTGAGGGCGTCGGCGTTCGTCATGACGGGCTGGAGGGTGAGGGTGTCGGCGCCTTCGGCGAGCCATCGGTTGGCGCAGGCGACCGAGTCGGGTACGAGGCGGGCGGGGTCGATCTGCAGACCGCTGCGGCGGCCGGTGGCGGGCTGGGTGCCCATGACGTTCTTGAAGGGCTCGTACAAAGAGGAGTCGATGGCGATGTTCGGGTTGACTGAGACGTCGGGCCAGCCCTCGGAGTCCAGGGCCTGGCGGACGGCGCGGATGGAGCCATCGAGCATCGCGGTCGGGGAGACCGCGTCGGCGCCGGCGCCGGCGTGCATGACGGCCATCCGGCACATGAGCTCGTAGGTGCCGGGGCGATCGATACGGCCGTCGTCGTGGCGCAGGACGCATTCGTGGCTGGAGGTCCAGGAGCAGCCGCAGACCTCGGTGGTGACGGCCAGCTGCGGAGCGGTGGTCTTGATCGTCTCGATGGCACGGAGCATGCGGTTGTCGCGGGTGGTCGCGGCCGTTCCCCGCTGGTCGTGGTTGTGGCCGGTGACGAACAGCTTGACCCCGCCCAGGCCGAGGGCTGCGAGCTGGCGCACGTGGGCGCCGAGGCCAGGCAGGTCGACTTCGCCGGGTAGGGCGCCAGTCGCCTCGCCGTCGGGGCGTATCAGCAGGGGCGCGGACAGGCGGGCCGGTGCGAGCTCCTCCTGGTTGTACAGGCGGCGGATCGTTCCCCGGGCGCGGCCCGGGTTGATGCCCTCGGGCCGGTGCGGTCTGGCCTCATAGTCGGTGGTGTCGAGCATCGGTGCTCCTCTTGGTCAGCGCGGGATGGCCTGCAGGGACTCCTGCAGGATGGTTGTGGCGTGGTCGGCGGTGGTGCGCAGGCGTGACAGGTTGTAGCCGGTCAGGGCGCCGCTGCGCAGTCCGGCTCTGATGATGTTGCGTTCGAGGGTGGCGATGTCCTTGTGGGACAGGCAGCCGGCCACGGTGCGCACGACTTCACGGGCGGCATGGCCGTCGCCGACGGCGATCGCCTCTGCGGCCACCTGTCGCGCGATACTCGCGTACGGGTGGCCGGTGGCGTGGGCTAGCCGCGTCACCATCACGCCGTACCGCGCCCGGTAGGCAGCGAGGTCGGTCGCCGGTGCGCTGTGCTGGAAGGTGGAGATCAGCGCGGCTGTGTCCGCCGGGCGATCGGCTGGTTCAGCGGCCAGCACGGCAAGGCACGAGGCGATCTCGGACTCCCATGGCAGGCTCGGCTGGGCCCCGGCCAGGTAGTGACGAGCCGCGACTGGCTCCCCGGCAACGAGGTGGGCCACGACCATGGCCTGACGTGTCTCGGTCAGGCGCGCACCCAGGCCGCCGTGGCGGGTGACCAGCGCGGCGGCCTCAGCCCGCTGGCCAGCCATGGTCAGAATCTTGACGGCGTCGGCCAGGAGCCGGCCCCAGGCCCACCCTTGCAGGAGCTCGTGCTCACCTGGATCGGCGTCGACGTGGTCCAGCGGCAGGTCGTAGCGGTCGATCGAGATGCTCGTGCCCGTTCGGACCGCATGCATCAGACGGGTCAGCCACGTCACCGCCCGGTCAGTGTGGCCAGCCAGGGCATGCAGACGCGCCAGGTCAGTGGCCGGCTCCAACATCGCGAGCGCCGCCGCGCCGCTCAGCAGGTCCCGGCCGGCGTACACCGCCAGGTGCTGCCGCAGGATCCGGTTCACCTCTTTGGGTCGCTGGCACTCCGATGCGAGCCCCGCGGCGCGAGTCAGGGCGTGCGCCGCGAAGGTGGCGCCCGCGTCCCCGAAGGGGACATCGAGGACCTCGGATAGCTGGGTGACTCTCTCCTCCAGAGCCAGGCAGACCGGCCCGGGCCGAGCGATCAGCGGAAAGGACCGGCTTAGGCCAACCACCGCCTCGGGGGCCAGGTCCCGCGCAGCTGCCCGCGTAGTCACGACCACGGTGCGCTCCTCCGGTCCGCCGGGTAGGGGTTACCGGTGACCAGCAGGCACGCATCCCACCACGAGGTTGGCGCAGTCCCGCGCCGCAGCGTCTGCGCCGCCAGCCGCAAGCCCGACTCCCCCGACCACAGATCGCCTGGTCCGCCAGCCGGCAGAGTCACGACCTGCGAGCGCAGCGCGTCCCCGACTGCAGACATACGGTGCTTGAGCCGGATCTCCGTCGGCCCGGTCGCGTCCGCGGCCGCGCGGTAGCCCGTCTGGTAGAGCCCGGCCAGGCCACCCCACAAGCCACCGCTGCTCAGCCGGCGCAGCTGCCGGTTAGTCAGGCATGCCAACATCGCCTCCTCAGCCAGCGCTCGCACCATGCGTGCCTCGTCTGCGTGGGGGTACCGGCTCGCGGCGAGCACGCTCGCGCCCATCTGCACAGCGCGAGCCATACCCGCCATCCGCGACCACGACGGCAGTGCCTCCCCGACCCCACGACTGCCGACCAGGTGCCCTACCTGTACCTCGGCTGGTGTGACCCAACGCGGCCACCAGACGCTGTCCGGCCACTCGGCGCTCGCGGGCTGCTGCCAGCGAACGAACCAGTCGACCAGAGCCTTGATCGGCACGTGCAGGCTGTCGCGCGTGTAGCCGGCGCGTACACAGGCCACCAGGAACGCGAGCAGGCCGCCTGCACCGCTGGCCATGGTCATGTTCACGTGCCCGCCCGGCGTCGAGGAGTCTGGTCCCGGATTATGCGCGACGTACCAGCCGGGCAGCCGCACCGCGTTGACCAGGACCGGCCTCGTCAAACTGACGACGTAGTCGATCACCCGCTGCATCAGCACGGTGCCAGGGGCACGGCGCAGCAGGATCACGCCGAGCCCGAGCATTCCCTCGAGCAGTCCGAACTCGGCCGCCGTCGGCGGCCGGCCGGCCTCGTACCGCGCCTCGGCCGCGGCCAGGCGCTGCTCGACGATCTGTCGCAGGTCCTCATCAAGATCCAGCTGCATCTCGCGAAACAGCCGCGGTTCCTGAGCCTGCCTTCTACGCGCCTCCGCAACCAGCTGTGCATCACGCAGGTCGAGGTACCCGTCGACGGCGGCCGTGTCCATGGCCAGCGCAGCAGCCGGCGCTCCATGGAACAAGCTCGCGGCGCCCGACACGTCCGGGTCCCTGGTCAGTTCGTCGATGGCCATCTCGGCCTGGTCCCACCTGCCATCACCGGTCAAGGCAAGCTCGAC
This sequence comes from Promicromonospora umidemergens, assembly GCF_024171995.1. GTDB lineage: Bacteria > Actinomycetota > Actinomycetes > Actinomycetales > Cellulomonadaceae > Promicromonospora > Promicromonospora umidemergens. The sequence goes on from NZ_JAMTCT010000004.1 coordinate 10,479, forward strand.
GGCCAGGATCGCGGACCCGACGTCGCTCCCAGGCAAGTCCCCTCGCGCGCCCACCGCGGCGGGTGCGCTCGGCGCCGGTGCCGGCCTGGTCATCTGGGGAAGCCTGGCCTTCCGTCGGGTTCGCTCGCGGATCACTGTGGGCTTCTTTCTCGTTCGTCGGTCCTGTAACTCGTCGTCTGGTCGGTGGTGCACACACGTAGCGGCCCCGCGCGTGTGTGCAACCAGTGGGCGTATGCCCTAGGTCTTCCCTGGTCTGTGGAGTCGCGAGGTTGGTATGCCCTCGGCGCGTGCGCCGGAGATCTGGATGGCCAGTTCGTACCCCGCCACGACCTTGGTCGAAGCCATCACCCGTCGCCACCGGGCGCGTAGATCGAGGTCAGCTTTCCGATAGGCCAGGCCTGCCTCGTCGAGCGCCCGCTCGACCAGGTTCATGCGCAGGCCCACTGCCGCTGGCAGCTCACACGTCCAGGCCGGGACCTGCCCCGGCCCGGACGTGACCCAGAGTTCGCCTGCTGCCAGGACGGGACCCGCCCCGTGCCGGACGCGGACTGCGGCGGTCGCTTCCGGCGGCAGATGCTCGAGCGCGGCAGTGATCTGCGCGCTGAGCTCGCGCAGCTCTGTCGTGGTGGTCATCACTGCGAGGCCCCCATCCTGGCCCAGGTCTCCTCGTACCCAGTCACAGGGTCGAAGCTCACCGGCAGGCTGGACGCGCTCCTGGCCCACAGCGAGAGGCTGGTGCCGAGCTGGTCGGCCGGGACCGTGAGCGTGAGTCCGGGCATTCGGTGCAGGACGGCTTCGACGGAGGCCTTGACGATGATGCGAGAGATGCGCTGGGCGGGGCAGTGGTGAGGGCCGCTCGCTCCGAACGCGAGGGATGCACGGGAGGTACCGGACCAGACCGGGTCTACACCGCGGTGGACGGACGCAGTCGCTTCGGCGGCGGCCGCGACGACCGCTTCGCCATCGTGTACAAAGCGTCCACCGATATCTACGTTGTTGTCGTTGAGAACGCTGCCGATCTCGATGTCGGCCGTGGCGAACCTCGCTGGGGTGTTCCATACCGGCGAGCTGTTGACCAGGACCGCGTCGAGGGCTTCATCGATACCGAGACGGCCGCCTCGCACCCGCCCGTCGAAGTCGTTGTCGCTCAGCAGGTAGACCAGCGCCATGGTGACCCAGGCGACGGACATCTCGTGGCCCGCGGACTGGATCATCTGGGCTGTGTCCAGCAACTCCGTGTCCGTCAGACCCGTGCCCGTCCGCGGGTCGCGCCAGAGCACGATCGCTGACAGGAGGTCGTGACCCGGGTTCCTCTCACGTTCCCTGATCAGGGTTTCCAGCATGGTGTTCAGCCCGACGAATGCCGGGCCGGCGGCCGCAGTGTTGGAGAAGATGTCCCTGGCGTACTGCCCCATGACGCCGGCGTCATCAGCGCCAAGGCCGTACATCGCTGCCACCGCCAGTGACGGGACGAACTGGGTGTAGGTGGGGACCAGGTCCGCAGTGGTGGCGCCGTCCTTGACGATGTGGGCGAGCATGCGGTCGCACACCCACTGCATGTCCCGTCGCAGCGCAGATTCGTCGACCTGGGCGAAAGCGTCGTCGACCACCGCGCGCCGTCGCGTGTGGTCCGCCCCGTCGCTGTAGTACGCGTTGTCGCGGTCGGAGAAGAACGCGTGCAGGCCCGTGCCGGGCTTCACCTGCCCGTTCTGGAACGCGCGCCACCGCTTAACCTCGCGAGTGAAGTTGTTCCGCTCGCGCACGACGCGCAAGGCATCACTCCAGTCCAGGGCGAGCCACGCCGGGACACCGTCGGACAGCTCGACCGCAGCCACCGAACCCCACTCAGCTCGCAACGCGGCGTACACGTTCTCTGGGTCGAGAGTGGCCGCGTACAGCGGCATCAGGCCCGTCAGGCTGTCGAGGCGGACGTCTCGAGGCCGCCTCACTGTGGTCAGCGCGTCGGTCAGCACGTCGTGATCTCTTTCTGCTCGGTGAATGAAGAGCCGTCCCCCGCACGACGCGAGGGACGGCTGTGACGTGGGTCAGTCGTTCGGTTCGAGGGTCACCAGCAGACGGGCGTGGCCGTTGGTGATGATTCCGTCGTTCGCCGGGATCTCCGCGGGGTCCTCGACCAACGTGAGGCGGTACCGGCTGAACAAGGCGGGCAGCGCGATCTTCGCCTCCGCGATCGCCATCGCGGCACCGGGGCAGCGGTGAGGCCCGTACCCGAACCCGAGGTGGTCCTTCTTGGTGCGGGTCGGGTCGAACACATCGGGAGCTTCGTGAACCTTCGCATCCCGGCCAGCGCCCGCGAAGGACACCAGGAGCGGCGTGCCCGCGGGGATCTCGAACCCGGCGATCACGATGTCCTTGACGGGGAACCGCATCGGGACGACGTTCGCGGGAGACGAGTGGCGCAGGGCCTCGTCGATGATCGCTCCCCAGGCCGTCTCCGCGGCGTCCGAGCCGAGCTCCTCTGCGAGGGCTGCGGCAACGTACTGCGGGTGGGTGAGCAGGAGGAAGATGCACTGGTCCAGCAGATTGACCGTGGTCTCGTACCCGGCCACGATCAAGATCCTTACCACCTCAGCGATCTCCGTCGCCGTATACGTGTCGCCGTCCTCGTTGGCCTGGATCAGGGTGCTGGTCAGGCTGCCATCGGGGTTGGCGCGCTTGCGGGCGATGAGCTCGTCGATCGCGCCCAGCAGCCCAACGAACGCCGCGCCGAGCTCCTCGCGGCTGATGTTGGTGTCGAACAGGGCATCAGCCCCCGCCCGGATGACAGGGAACAGGTCCTGCTCGTCATCGACGTCGACGCCGAGCACCGCACCGATCGTCCTGATCGGTACCGGGAAGCAAAATTCCGCGCGCAGGTCCATGGGTTCGGCCTGGTGCCCGTCGTGCGGGCCGGGTGCGATCTCCGCCAGAGCTCCGGCCACGATCTCGTGAATCATCGGTTCGAGCTTGTCGACCTGGCGCTGGGTGAATGCCGGCGTCATCAGCTTCTTCAGCCGCCGGTGCTCCGCGCCATACGCACTGAACGGCCCAGCGTTGGTGACCCACGGAACCACCAGCGAGTCGGCCGGCACGTTTCCCGCACGCAGGTCCGGCCAGTGCGCAGCGGCGTCCCTCGACACGTCCGGGTGGGTCCCGATCTCCTTGATCGCGGCGTAGTCCGTGACCATGACAGCCCGCAGGCCGTCCGGCATCTCTACCCAGCCGACAGGACCCACGTTCTTGATGTCGGCGTAGATGTCAGCTGTGAGGACGTAGGGGGTCGTCTCGATCGTCATGTCGCTGCACTCCTAAAGATCGGCGGGAACTCTTCGAGCGGTGCTAGACAAGAGGTCACCGCACTGCGGGGACCGTTTCGGGCAGCAGCGAGCGCAGGACGGTGGCGGCGCCGTCCTCTTCGAGGGTGCCGGTGACGTCGTCGGCCGCTGCGAGGACCTCGGCGGGTGCGTGTCCCATCGCGACGCCGCGGCCTGCCCAGGTCAGCATCTCGATGTCGTTGATTCCGTCGCCGACGGCGATCGTGCGGCGCTCGTGCACGTCGAGCAGGATCCGGACAGCCTCCAGGGCGGTGGCCTTGGAGAGTTGGGGTGGTGTGATGTCGAGCCAGTCGCGGCCGTCGGGGTTCACGGTCACGCCGGTGGCCTGGAGCTTGTGGCGCAAGTTCGCGATGCCTGGAGATCGCAGGATCATTCTCGTGGTGGGCTGCTCGGCGACCTTTTCGACGTCGACGATCCGCTGGGCGCCGTTGACCTCGTACGGCGCGAACACGCGGGTCACGCGGTACCCGAGCCCGACTTCCTCGGCCGCGATCTGTACGCCTGGGTACGCGGACCTCGCGCGGCGGACCACCGGCAAGGGGTCGAAGGTCTGCACGTCGTGCAGCAGATACCCGCCGGGAGCCTGGAGATCCAGGCGAGCGGTCACCGCACCGTTGGACGCGACGGCCCAGCCCTCGGTCAGACCGAGCGAGCGTGCGACCGGGAGCACTCCGACCAGGGAGCGTCCCGTAGCCACAACCACATGGTGCCCAGCAGTGCGCACTTCGGCGACGGCGGCGCGTACGGCGTCCGAGATCTCCGTGGTGCCGGGGTCGGCGATGGTGCCGTCGATGTCTAGTGCGACCAGGGTCGCCTGGCGTCCGCGCAAGTCAAACGTCGTTGTCATGTCCACGTCCGGGGGTTGGGGGGATGCTCATGCCGGCGCGCCTGGCGCTGGCGGGGGAAGGGTCGTTGGCGAGCCGTCCTGCACGCCGGGGAACTGCGGGGTGGCTCCGGCCGATCACGACGCACACGGCGCCGTAGGGCTTGAGGTCATGTGTCACGCGGGCCTGGGCCTCGGCCATGCGTGCACCGGCGGCGATCAGCACGATCCGCGTACGGCAGGCCCGAACCGCCGCGACGACCTGGCTGATGGTGAGCGTGTCGCTCGGGTCGGCCAGGTCAGGTTCGAGAGCGAGGCCTTCGACGGCGGCATACGCGCTGAGGACGTTCCGCTGGTCATCGAGTGCCTGCTCGGTAGGGCCGGCCACGTATGCGAGAGCTGTCGGCCGAACGCCGCTCACGAGTTCATACCGAGTGACGCTGGGTGTGCGTACAGGACGCACCGAACACCGCGGCTCGCAGTCCTTGGGGTCTGCTTGGTAATCCAGCCGGACCACATCAAGGTGCCGGGACTGAGGCGGGAAGCGCGCGAGTGATCCGGGTCCAGCTTGTGCTGAGCGGCGAGCTGTCGAGCATCGACGATCGAAGCAGCGATGATCTCCAGCACGAGGTGCTCAGATGTGGCGCTGGCGAGGTCGCCCGGCTCCAGGCTCACGTTCATGTTGAGCACGCCGGGGTCACACCCGTAAGAGACGAAGTGCAGAGCCCCTGCGATGTCTGTCAGACGTACGGTCATGAGACAGCCGCCCCGCGGGGCCGGATTCCGCGCACATGGATCTCGCACTGCCCGGCTCCTGCCCAGGTCCCAGACCAGTCAGTCACCGCCGGCACCACAGACGTGTGCTCGATGAACGATGTCAGGCCAAGTGCCCTCGCGATGGCTTCGCCTTGCTCCAGGTGCGACGGCTGGATCGCGATGACCGCTCCGCTGGAGAACGTCATCGACCCGATCCGCTCCTCGCCGACGACGTCGAGGATCTGACCCACAGCGGTGAGCACGTTGTTGAGGGATGGCCTCTCGAGTGTCTGCGTCATCTGTGTCTCCCCGTGCTGGCTGTACCCAGGGCCAGGGTCGGCCCGTGTCTTACAGACTCACGCAGGAGGGGGCACAAAAACCCGGTCGTCGATGCAAATTTCTGCAGCGGCCTCAAATGCCAGCGACCAGGGCAAACACAGCGATTCGCGTCAGAAACTTGCTCCAGGTGCAAATTTCTGCACGACAGCCAAGAGATACTCACCAAGAGGTATACCTCTGTAGGTACCGTTGGGTACCTTGTGCCCTATGCCGCAGACGACGATCAAGGTCTCGCCCGCCGTGCACCGTGAGCTCAAGGCCTACGCCGATGCCCACGGCGGCTTAGCGCTGGGACGCGCGGTCGAGACGCTGCTCGTCGCTGACCGGGAACGTCAGTTCTGGGCCGGAGTGAATACGCAGGTGCCGGACGAGGAGTACCGGCAAGAGGTCCACAACGTCGTCGGACTAGTGGACGCCGAGGACCACATGTCGCGACTCGAGAGCAGAGAACAATGAGGCACCGGGCCGAGCTGAACGACATTTACTGGGGCGACCGGTTGTGGGTAAGCAAGGATCCCGTGGGCGAGCTTGAGCAGGCCGGTGATCGGGCGTGGCTGGTGCTATCCCACCCTGAGCAGCATCAGGCCATGGAGCTCGTGATCGCGGTGCCGTTGACCAGCGTCGACCGAGGCTGGAGAACCCATGTCCGGATGAATACAGACATCGATGGCGCGCCGGAAGTAGCGATGTGCGAACAGGTGCGCTCGATGCCTGTCCAATTTGTTCGCGGCGTGGATTCGGCGCCCTATTCCGACCGGCTCGTCGAGCAGATCCATACGGTTCTCAAGACGCTCACGGCCCCGCGCCGGTCAGCAATGCCAGACAGGGGAATCTGATGGCACGGAGCGGGAAGGCCGAGCGGGAACTGGTCCGCCGCCAACTGCTAGCCGACGGCGTGCCGTTCGCACAGATCGCTGTCGAGATGGGCCGCCACTTCGGGGTGCGGCCACGCGTGGCATGGCGGTATGCGCTGGGCTGGGAACAGTGGAAGGCCGTCCAGGAGTACCGCTCTGCGGACCCCACCTCCAAGATCGACGACTCCCGCATCTCGAAGTGGGAATCCTGGCCGTACGGTGGATCCCGCCCCAGCCCGGAGAACCTGGTGGGCCTGACGCTCGCGTTCGGTCACGGATGCAAGGTGAACGATCTCGTCGACGAAGATGACTTGCGCAGCTTCTCTCCGACCGTGCGCAAGCTCCTCGGTCTCGTAGAACACAGCCCGTCTCCCGCCGCGAGCGCCGAGGCTAGTGCCTTCGCCTCGGGCGCACCGTATCCGGGGTCAGACTGGAAGCGGGACATACCTGCGACGATGACCACGGTCACGGCGATGTGGGCTGCTGATACGTCGCCGTCGGCCGCCCAGGCGCCCTGGCTTGCTGCGACTGGTGACGCGGCGATGCTCCACTGGCGCTACGACCCGTCGGACGATCCTGCTCCCGGTAGAGAGTCACGACCGGTGCGCCCGTCTGACATCTCCGGCATCCACGTGATGGCCGACGCGTTTGCTCAAACCGACCACAGGCTCGGAGGCGGGTACGCACGGTCGACCCTGCGGCACTACCTCCAGGAATCGGTGAGCCCGTTGCTGCGTGCTCGACGCGACGAGGCCAGCCGGGATAATCTCTTGGCCGCTGTCGCGCGGCTGTGCGACATCGCAGGGTTCATGGCGTTCGACTCAGGGCAGCAGGGTGCCGGCCAGCGGTACTTCGTCCAGGCACTGCGTCTGGCGAAGGCGGCGGGAAACCAGGCTCTTGGGGCTCACATTCTTGGCGACATGACGATCCAGGCCGTGCACCTAGGCGAGGTCGGGCAAGCCACAGCACTGGCTGATGCTGCTGTCGAGGCTGCTCAGGATCTTGGATCGCCTCGAGTCTTGGCACGGTCGCTGGCGCTCTCGGCGCGTGCTTCTGCCAAGGCCGGCGACGGGGCGAGCGCGGACTCGGCGATGTTCGCGGCTGAGGTCGCGCTCGACGGCGAGTCGTCACGGGATGATCCGCCCTGGATCGCCTTCTTCACCGCAACGCAGCTGCAGACCGAGGCGCTCTACGCCGCGGTTGACCTAGGGCGCCTTGACCGCGTGGAAGAACTTGCGACGGCGGTCCTCGTCGACGATGTGGCGATGCAGCGCCGGCATGTCCTGGCAGCAGCAGCGGTCGCGAGCGCCTACGTCGCCGGCGCCGGTGCCGGTGACGTTGCGCGTGGTCGAGACCTGGACAGGTCGTTGGCCCTGCTCCACGCCGTCCTGCCGACGGTCGCCGCACTATCCAGCGTTCGCGGGGTTGCCGCGGTGGAGGGTGTTCGTCGGCGGGTGGCGGCCTTCGGCCGCGTTCCCGGACTTTCAGAGTTCGAGGAGCGGATTCGCACGGTCCTCGGAACCACGGTTTCTGACCCGCTGACGCTGGCATGAAGGACTTCACCGAAGAAAGCCTGCGGGACCAACTTGAGCTGGCGTGCAGTGCCCGGGGTATGTCTGCGGCCCGGGCTCGACTCGTTCATCACTACAGCAACGCCGTGTTCGTCTTGCCCGCGCTGGATGCAGTGGTCCGGATCAATGTCGGGCAGACCGCGAACGCAATCGGGATCACCCAGGAGGTGACCCGGTGGCTCGTGAACGAGCATGCCTACCCGGCGACGGCGCCTGTCGAGGACGCACCTCCCGTGCAGCTGGACAGCGGCCTGACCGCGTCGTTCTGGCGGTACTACCCCCAACCGGACGACGGGCCGCCGTTCCGCTCGGCCCACCTGGCAGACCTGCTGCGACGACTCCACGACCTGCCGATGCCGCCGGCCGAACTTCCGAAATGGGAACCGTTCGGTGCACTTCGGCGCGTGCTCTCACAGGGCGCTCCGTTGCCCGGCCTGTCCGACGAAGAAGTCGAGTGGCTTCGGGACCGGGTCGACGCCGTCCAGCACCAAATTGCCGCCGCTCATTGGCCGCTGGGCCTTGGCATGGTCCACGGCGACGGCTGGGCCGGAAATCTCCTGTGGGATCGAGATCAGGTCATGCTCGGTGACTGGGACAACGTCAGCCTCGGCCCCCGCGAGATCGACCTCATCCCCACCTGGCACGCCGCGATTCGCTACGGCCGGGAGTCCTCATGGGTGCAGGAGTTCGCCGACACCTATGGCTACGGCATGGGGCGTCACGAATCGTTCGACCTGCTGCTACAGATGCGAGACCTAGTCCAGCTCAGCGGGCCGCTACGCCGCGCGGGCGAGTCCGAACCGCACCTGGCTGCGCTCAGGCAGCGTTTCGAAGGAATCCGGACCGGCAACAGGTCTCAGTCCTGGATCGGGCTATAGAGGGGGCCGATGATGGCACGGAGCGGAAAGGCAGAACGCGAACAGGTGCGGCGTCGGCTGCAGGCCGAGCGCGTTCCGGTCGCGCAGATCGCTGTCGAGATGGAGCGACGCTTCGCTGCCCGGCCTCGAACCGCCTGGCGATATGCGCTGGGCTGGGACCAGTGGAAGACCGTCCAGGCATACCGGATCGCAAACGCAGCCGCGATCGACGAAACTCGCATCTCCAAGTGGGAGTCCTGGCCCCATGGCGGCACTCGACCCAGCCTGGAGAACCTCGCTGGGCTCGTCTTGGCCTTCGGCCACGGATGCACGGTGGCCGAACTCGTCGACGACGACGACCTGGAGCATCTCTCGCCCGCCGAGAGGAGGCTCGTGGGCACGCTGCAACCTACGCCAGAGCCAACAGCATCGATGGCGGACATGTCGCTGGAGTGGGCCGATCGGGTGCGGCTCGGGTTCTCCGATCCACGACGGTTCGCCGATGCCGGACTGATCGACGTCTTCAGACTCCAGCTCGAAACGGCCAAGGCGGTCGACGGTCGTTCAGGCGCTGCCGCCGCCCTGCCCACAACTCTCGGTGTCGTTGCGGGGCTACGGTCAGTGCTCCCCGACGTTCCTGGCCGCACGCAGGGCACAGCGTTCACGCTCGCCGCGGAAGCGGCCGAACTCGCGGGCTGGCTCTTCCGCGATCTGGCTGAAGGTGCCAAGGCCGCCTATTGGTACGACCAGGCCATGGAGTACGCGCAACTCTGCGAGGACGCAGGGATGCAGGGATACGTCCTGATGCGCAAGTCGCAGATGGCCTACGACGCCGGCGACGGTCACCGCGTCCTCGGGTTCGCGCGTGCTGCGCTGGGCGGACCATGGCAGCTGACCGCGCTGGGACAGGCTGAGGCGATCCTGCAGCGAGCGAAGGGGCAGCTGATGACCGATCAGCACGTCGACGTCGAAAATGCGATTGGGCGCGCCCGGGAGATGGCTCCCGATCACCAGGCCGTCCTGCACGTCCGTGAAGCGACGTGCTGGATCGAGGCGGGGCAACCCGAGCGGGCCGTGGAGCTCTACGACAGCGCCCTGAGCGCGCCCAGCCTGTCCACCCGCGACAGCGGGTTCTTCCGCGCGCGCAGATCAGTGGCTCTCGCCCGTGCCGGGCTGCCCAACGACGCTGCAACCACCGCGCTCGAGGCGCTGGACATTGCCGTGCACACAGGGTCGGGCCGAACACGTCGCGTAGTGAACGATGCGGCGACCGGTCTGCTGCGTTGGCGCTCTAGCCCTGCCGTCGAACAACTCAGTCACGCGCTCAGTTCGTCGCCGTGACCCACCTGGTGATGGTCTTGACCACGTCGGCCTGCCACGCCTGGCTCTGCGGATCGAGGTAGGTGGGATCGCCATCGACGGCAAACCCATGCTGGGCTCCCTCGATCTTCTCCAGCCGCGAGGCCGCGTTCAGCTGTGGCATCGCGGCGAGCGACGTATCGATCGGCACGAGGGTGTCCCCCGTCCCGTGAACGATGAGGGTCGGCGCCTCGATCTCACCAAGCACGGTGTGAGGCTGGAGCCAGAAGAGCTCGTTGTAGATCGCCCGCCCGTGCCGGAATGTCGGTGAGTGCTCGACGTAACCGCGTTCAGACAGCTCGCGACCCTTCTCCTCGCTGATCCGGTCGTTGTGCCAGTACGGGCGTGAGTCGATCGTCCGCTTCTTGTAGTCCAGCTGTGGGCACAGCATCACCAGCCGGTCGACCTCGTCGGAACGCTTGGCGGTGTAGTACCCGCAGATCCCGCCGCCAAAGCTCTGTCCGACCAGGCTTGTGCGCTCGACCCCAGTCCGCTCACGCAAGAGATCCAACGCGCAGCGAATGTCGTTGAGGACACCGCCGAGCGTCAGCTCTTCCTGCCGTCCGCCGGACTCCCCGTGCCCTCGGATGTCGAATCGCAGTGCGGCGACCCCTGAAGCTGCCAGACCGGCCGCCATGCGGTCGAAGAACCCCGCCTCGTGGCGAGTGACCCCGCCACCATGGACCTGAACGACGCCTACGCTAGGCACTTCTTCAGGAACAGCCAGATCGCCGACGAGCTCGGTCCCATCGAGGGACCGGAACCGAACAACGGACTCAGAGATCATTTAGGCTCCTCACCTGGAAAGGGTGCTGCCACAGGCTCCCAGACCTCTGGCGACGACGCCAGGCTCCCGTACTCGACCTCACAGCGAAGTTGCTGGGTTACCGGCCCCGGCCGCTCGCGCGGTCACGATCTCGCTCAGTGTGGTCCCGCCGGGCTTGTTCGTCGGCTTGCTGGCGTCGGCGCTCGTAGTCGCGGTGGGCTCGTGCGTCGGCCAGGACCACCGGGACGCGTTCCATCGGTCGAGGCCCCGATCGGGCCACCGGTCGGGGAGCGGTGTCCTCGGCGGCGGTGATGCTCGCCAGAGCACGGGCGGCGATGGCGTAGGCGTCGCCGCGCTCGCCCTCGAGCCCGCCCCGCCCCAGGGCGTTGGTGCGGTCGGTGACCTGGTAGCGGTCGCGGTAGGCGAGCACCTGTCGCATCGCCGCGGCCCACGTCCCGCGAGTCGGGCCAGCCGTGGGTGGTGGGGTGATGATCTCCATCCACAGCTGCGGGTTCGTCACGGCGTCCTCGACCAGGGCATCCAGTCGGGTGGCGATCAGGTCGGCGTGCCGGACCAGCCATGTTTGCACCAACGGGTCCGTCACCACGTGCTCCCGCCCGGGCACGGCAGCGTTGTCCACCGCCGCGACGGGGTCGATGTCTGGGCCCGTGTCCGCGGACACGCCGGCGGTGATGCGGTCGGTGAGGTGATCGACCATGACCCTCCGCACGGACCCGACGTCGAGCTGGGCGTGGGTGGCCGCGCCCGGGGAGTCGCCGACGATCTTCGCGACGTGAGCGACCAGGTCCCACCACTGGGTCAGCTCGACCCGGCCGTACAGGTAATCGACGAGGGCACGCAGCAGGGGGATCTGCCGGTCGAAGTGGTCCAGGGATCGGAGGTGCGCCAGGTTGGGTTCCATCGCGAACCACACCAACGGCACCGTCTCACCCAGCGCGGCGGCCAACACCTCGGGGGCTTCGAGGGCCGCTTGGGCGGGGTCGGTCCCGCCTGGCAGGTCCAGCGCCTGCACGTGGGCGGCCTCGTGCGCGGTGAGCAGGTCCCAGACGCGAGCGGCGGCGGTGCGGCCGGCGTTGTCCGGGTCCAGGGCCACGATCAGGTCACTTAGGTCACGGCCGGTGGCCTCGCGCAGTGCCTGGAGGTGCGCCTCGGTGACGCCAGTGCCGCCCGCTGCTATCGGCACGATCTCGATGCCCGTCCTCTCGGCGAGGTCGGATGCGGCCAGGTGTAGCGCCGCGTGGTCGGTGGGCCCCTCGACCAGGACCGGGCGTGCTCCCGCGGCCAGGCGGGCGATCGCGGTCGGGTCCAGGCCGAGCAGGAGCTCACCCTTGCGGTACGCGACCGTCTCGGGGGTGTTGAGGTACTTCGGTGTCCGCTCGTCGGCGGCGGTGGGGTTGATGCGGGCGGTGACGCCGACGACGGTCCCGGTCTGGTCGCGGTAGGGGAAGATGATCCGGTTGCGGAACTTGTCGATCAGGCGCCCGCCCCGGGTCCGGGTCGCTACCCCGGCGGTGACGAGCTGTTCGGGGGTGTACCCGAGGGTCTGCAGGTGGTCGGACAGTCCGGTCCAGGACGGGGGTGCGGTGCCCCATTCCGCGCCGGCCAGGCCTCGCCCGGTCATGTACCGGGTGGCCCAGGACTGGTGGGCGCTCTGCGCGGTCCACCAGGTCCAGGCATGGCCGGTGATCTCCACGACCAGTGCCCGCTCCCCCGCATCGACCGGCCGCGCTGCTTGCCCCGTCGGGTCCGCAGGCGCCATGCGAGCCACGTCGTCGGCCACAGTATCGGCCGCGGACTCCGGTCGCTCCGGGGCGTCATCGGGGTGAGTGTCGCGGGTCTGGTCGGTCTCAGCGGGTATGAACGGCCGAACGTCGTTCCAGGCCAGGTTCTCGGTCGTGCCTGGTGACGTCGTGATCCAGGCTGGCAGCCCCCGCTGGTCCAGGTCGCAGGGTCGGGGCAGGTCGACGCGGTGGTGCAGGACCTTCGCGATCGACCGCGCACCCTGGAACCCCTGCTGTGCCGCGCGGTGCACCACGGCCTGAACGTCGGCGCCCGCAGCCTCGTGCTGGGACAGGCGCTTGGCCAGCGCGGGCCACGCATCGTCGGCCAGCACCCGATCCGCCATGCGCTCGGGCAGGACAGCACGCAGGGCGTCGGCGAGCCGTCCGGTGCGGTCGGGCTCGAGGTAGGCGAAGTAGGCGTCCTCGTACTCCGGGACCAGGCGGGCCAGGGAGTGCGCGTAGCCCCACTCCGCCTCGATCACCGCAGACGCGGACTGCTCTTCGCCGTCGCGGTCCAGAACTGCCTTCAGGGCGTTCAGGACGGCGCGTTCCAGGTTGGGCTGGCGGTGGGGATCGAGGTCGAGGACGTCGTCGGTCTCCACGTACACCCGGTTCGAATACCGCCCGCGGGTGATCGCGGTGTAGAGCTCGTTGCGAGTCATGCCGACCCCGACCATCGCGTGCGCGGTGTCCACGGTGGTGCCCTGCTCACGATGGATCGTGGTCGCGTACCCCAGCTCGACATGCGCTGCGACGTAGTCGGCCGGGAGCACCACGGTGGCACCGGTTTCCAGGTGCCGGACCTGCAGGTCCCCGTTCTTGCCCCGGGCGTGAACGCGCCACAGGTGACCGTTCTTCACCCAGCCCCCGTCACCCCCATCGGCGTCGACGTCGTCGGCTTCCTCGGTGCGCAGGTACCGGTTGTTGAGGCGGGTCACGATGATGTCGCCGACTCCGGCGCGGGTGTCGTCGTGCAGGACCACGCCGTCTTCCTCGACCTCGCCACGGGTCACACGGTGTAGCCGTGCACGCACGGACAGCTCAGTGACCAGGGTGTTGGTCGCCGCCATCATCAGCGTGGAGAACCCCTGGTCGGAGTCGACCTGCCAGTTGGCGAACATCTGCTCCGCCATCGCCGCCGCCGACCCACCCTGCGTGCGGTTCCGCGTGACATAGAAATCCAGCCCGGCGTGGTTTCCCTCCCGGATCAGGAGGGATGCCTCGGCCTCGCCGTCTGTGTTGAACCGGTGGATCTGGGTCAGCTCGACCGCGCCGGCCTGGTCTGCGATCAACCGCAGGGCGCCACCGGCGGCGACGGCGCCGAGCTGGGCCGGGTCCCCGAGCAACCGGACGCTGCCCCCTGCGGCCTGGGCGATGGTCAGGACCTGGGATAGGGCGAGGGTGCCGGCCAGGCTGGCCTCGTCGATCAGCACCACAGTGCCAGGCTCGACCGTGAGGCGTTCGCGGAGCCGTTCGCCGCCGTGGCCGGCGTTGGCCAGGAGGAACATGTCCAGCGTCTCCGCCGTGATGTCCGAGTCGCCGAGGTCCGCGCTCAGGACCTCGGCGGCGGCGGCGGACGGCGCCAATGCGATCAGCCGGCCGCCAGCGTCGTCCACGGCCGCGGCGAAGGCGCGCATGGCGGTGGTCTTCCCGGTCCCGGCCGGGCCGATCCCCGCCGCTAACCGGGACCCGCTGGTCGCGAAGTGCGCCACCAGCTCCCGCTGACCCGCGTTCAACCCGTACCCGACCTCCGCCTCCACCCTCGCCACCGCCCGCCCCACCGTGCCCCGGTCCGTGATCAGACCCCCGCCGGCTCGGGCACCGGCCAGGAGATGGTCCTCGGCTTCGAGCACCGCCAGGGAGGTGTACCGGGTGGAGCCGTGCACGAAGTAGACGCTCTCGCCGTCCTTGCGGCGCATCACGTCCGGGGGCTCGTTCAGATCTGGCGGGGTGATCACCAGGCTCCCAGCCACCGCATGCCCCGCGATCGTCGCGGACAGCGCGAGCAAGTCAGTTCCCGAGGGGGCGTACTCGCGGGCCAGGCGGGTGGCTTCGGCCTGCAGGTGATACGTCGACCAGGTCGCGCGCTTGTCCGCGACACCAGACAGGCAGGCGTCAACCAGGTCACCGTCGGCCAGCACCTGTGTGGCCAGGTCCGCGAACACCGCCTGCCGCCCAGCAGCCGTGCGCCAGCGCAGGGAGCGGAACACCTGTGCCCTCGGCCAGGTGTGCGCGAGACGCTCCACCGCTGCGGTGACGTCTTGGGCCGTCCACCGCATGACGCCGCGGCCGGCGAGGTCTTGGGCGACGGCGGGCCACAGGTCCTCTAGCTCGTCGACCACCACCCGGCCCGCGCCAGGCCGGGGGTGCAACGTGCCGGCGAGCATCCGCGCGACGGCGCTGCTGCTGCCCAGGATCGTGGTGGCGACCTGGTGCCACTGCGGGAGACGGTCACGCAGACCGACCGGGATGCCCTTGGCCTGGCGGGTGTCGAGGTTGGCCTGCTGCGCCAACGCGTACGCGACCTTCGACGCGGGCTCGTGCCCGTACTTCGCCCGGTACTCGGCCCGCAGGTTCTCGTAGGACTCCTGGATCGCCGCACGCCGCCGCGAGAACGCGTCGCGGAGCTTCTTCGGGACGCCGACGATCTCCCGCACACCCTGCTTGCCCCGCCCGCGGGCCTCGGTGTGGAACGCGACGCCAAGACGCTCGACCAGGAGCTGCTCGATTCTGGTGTTGTACCGCTCGGACGCGGCGACGCCCAAGTTGAGCAGGACGCGCCCGTCCAGCGCACGCCACGTCCCGTCGACCCCGCGGACCTTGGCAGAGACCGCGACATGGGTGTGCAGGTTCGGGTCCCCGGCGCGGGAGTCCAGGTGGTCGAACGCGACGGCCGTGAGGCCGTGGGTGTCGATCTGCCGCACACCACCCGCACCCTCCCGAGTCAACGCACCCTCGACCTCGATCCACGCCAGCGTGTCCTGCCACGCGTCGGTGTGCGCCTTCGTGATCGCATCCCGCGTGTCCGGATCCCCCAGCCCCCACAGGACGCTGATCGACTTCGATGGTGTGAAGACCAGGTCATACCCCGCCACGGCACGCCGCGGCTGCTGCCCGCGCTTGGCCAGCCACAGCGTTACGTCCGCCTCCGTGACCGGCCCGCCGGAGCCGTTGCTCTTCCCGTTCCGCTCCTGCTGCGCGAGGGTGCGCGCGACGTTCCACCGGATCAGGTCCCGCTCGATCCCCGCCTCCGGCGGCCGGTCGTTCTCCTGCGCGAACTGTGCGAACGCTGCCTCCAGCGCGGTCCTGAACCCGTCGTCGGGTCGGGGCTCGTAGGTCGGGAACGCGCGCCCGATCCAGCCCGCACGCTCCGCGTCGTGCTTCGTCGCGCCGCGGGCCAGGGCCTCCACCTCCAGCCGGTCAGCGTCAGGATGGCGGCCGAGCCCGTAGAGGGACTTCATCTGCTTCTCCATCACCTGACCGGAGACCCCGAGCTGGTCCAGACCGGTCCCGACCCACCGGCCGGGCGGGTTGCCGTGCTGCATGTAGTAGTCCGTCAACGACATCCCCCGCTCACGCGGGACATCCCCCGAAGCGACCTGCTGGGTCAGGTACGTGTAGCCACTTCCAGCGCTCAGCACGTGGACCGTCATCAAGTCCCCCACCCCCTCCAGGTCTCCGGAGCGTGTCAACTTAGAGTTGATTCGCGGTACCGCTCACAGCTTGTGCAAGAGGTGTGTCTCCTTCGCCAAGGGAGGACCGGGGGCCGGCTGCGCGGCGCCGGGTCCGGGTCGGTCGCGTCGGCGAGACGCGGCGAGCACGGGCGGTGCGCGGCGGGTAGGTCGGTCGTGCTGGTGCGGCGGCGTCGGACGTAACGCGAGCAGGCGACGGGGAACTGACTGGGTGAGCCGGGGGCGGGAAGAGACGCGGGGTTTGGTCCCCCCAGCGAGCCGCGACCGCCCTCCCCCTGGGCATACAAAGAGGTCGCCACCCCCGGAACGGGGATGGCGACCTCTCGGCGCTGGTACTACGCGGCGAGCGCTACCGGGCTCAGGCCTTGACGGGCTGCGGCGCGCTGGCTGCCTTCTCGGCCTGCGGCTTCACCGGCTGCCGCTTCCCGGGCTCCGGCTTGGCTCCCGTGGTGTTGCCTGCAGTCTGTGGCTTGCCCTTGGTCGGGTTGGGCGCGGGCTGTCCCTTGGCCGGAGCGGCGTTGGTGCTGTCGACTCCGGTCTTGGCGGGCTGCTCGTCCCGGTCGGTTGCCGGGCTGGTGGTCTTGACCGTGTTGGCGACCTTGGCCTCCGGCTGCTGCGGGGAGGCCGTCGACGTCAAGGCATCCGCCTTCTTCTCGGTGCACGCCGTCGAGTTCTCCTGGGGGCCGCGTGCGATCTGCTCGACGTCCGACAGGTTGTACCCCCACGCCTCCAGAGCGCGCAGGTAGCGAGACTCGCTGCCGGACCGGCGCCAGGTGTGCAGGCCGGTGCGTTCCTCGATCGCTGCCAGTGCCAGGACGAGCGCGATGTGCAAGGCGCGTGCCGAGGTCGCCTTGGCGATCAGGTCGCTCAGCGCCTGCCTGCTGCCCCAGCCGCCGGTCGTCCTCAGACCGAGCCACTCGCACGCCAGACCGTGAGCGCCCAGGCTGGCCTTTTCGATGCTGTGCGTGTCAGCCGTCAGCGACCCGGCGAGGAAGTTGGCCGCATCCTTCGGGGCGGTCTTGCGCTTGGCGAACTGCGCCAGCCACTCGCGACGGACGGTCTCGGCGGACTTCCAGGCCTTGTTGTTCGTGATCACCTCGGCCCGTTCGGCGCGGGCGGTCTCCTTTTCCTGCTCGGTGCGGGTGTCGTTGGCCTTGGCGTGGTTCAGCTTGTGCCCAGCGGCCTTGTAGTTCAAGCACACGTGCCGGGTGTAGATGTCACCGTTGTGGGACGTGCCGATGTAGGCGGCGCGCTGCGGGCAGATCGCGTGTGCCTCGGGGGTCACGGTCTTGCCCTCGCCGGACTGCAGCTGCTGCAGTTCCTGGGCTGCCTTGTTGTCCTTCACCTCGGCGTTCCAGTTGGTGACCTGCTTGATCCCGGCGTCGGCCAGGGCCTTGGTCGCCTCGGCCAGCCGGGCGGCGGCGTCGCGGCCGTCGCGCCGCTGCTGGGCGGCGTGCGCGAACCGGTCAGGGCTCTTCATCGCGATCTCGGTCAGCGCCTCGACAGCCTCGGTGTCGTTCTCGAACTCGGCCAGGACCGCCGCCTGGTCCAGGGTGAGGTCGTACTTGGCCTGCACCGCCTTGGCCTTCTTCGTCTTGGCGACCGTGAGCGCGGCCTTCACGTCGCTCGTGCTGTGCCCGGTCGTGTTGGCGATCTCCACGACAGAAACGCCGAGCAGGGACATCTGCTCGAACGCCGCCACGTAGTCGGCGTGCCGCAGACCCTGCCGGTCGTCGTTCTCCGCCACCTGCTCGCGCAGGCGACGGATCTGGTCCTCGTCGCCCTGGACGATCATCGCCGGGATCGCCTCCAGACCGACCTCCACGGCAGCCAGCGTGCGGCGCTGCCCGGCACGGACCCGCAGGCCCTGCTCGGTGCGCTGGACCAAGATCGGTGACAGCACCCCGTTGTCCCGGATGCTCTTGAGGAACCGGGGCGTGAGGTTCGCCTCGGCGCGCACGTTGGTCTCGACCAACAGCGTGCGGGGGTCGAGGAGGCCAAATTCGACCTTGGCGTCAGGGGTGTTTCCAGCCCGCTTTTCGACGTTCTTGTTCTCTAGCGTTACAGACATGGTCGGCTCCTTCTGCCGTCCTGACCTGGGGCTATTCCCCGGGCCGGTACCACAATTCTATGTGATCAAAGACGCTTCATCCACTCGAAACGGCCCCTTTCCGTGCATTACTTTCCCTGTATGGTTTTCTTGTTCATGGTTCATGGTTCATGGCATCGAGCTCGGCACGGGTGCCGATCCGCGTTCCAGGAACCTGGGCTGCCGCTCGCGTCGCAACGACACGCCACCACCGGCGACCGAGCCGTGCAACGTCGTCAGCCCGGGCCTGCTCATCCTCCCGGTAGACCATGGCCTGCGACTGCGACATCTCGCGGAGGTCGGCCACTAGCTGCTCCACCGTCCGACCCGTGAGTGCTTCCAGCTCACCGATCTCCTCTCGGACCCTGAACGGGACGAACGTCTTACCGCGTTCCCAGTCGCGCACGGTAGCGGCGTCGTTCCCGATCAGACGCGCAAGGTCGACCCGTTCCAGGCCCAGTGCCTCTCGCGCGCACTGCACCTCGCTACCGGTCATCCTCTGCATCGGCTCGTTGCCCACGTCACTCCCCTTCCGAATCCGTCGCTCACGACTGTCCGCCGCCGAACACATCACCGCTGAGGGCCGCCAAGCGGGAGGTGTCGATGTTAGTTCGAACCCTCGTCTCGTGGCGGCGGGATCCCGAACGAGCACCCGTCCTGGCACCAAGCGTGCACTGACCGCTTGACAACACCGCCCCATGATTTCGCATGCTGAATTCACCGCACACCGCCATGAATCATGCCCGCACACCTTTGATGTGCGGGCATTTGGACAATTGTCCAAATAGGCGCCGGGCATCCGCAACCCCACACCTATCATCGCTGAGCACGAGTTGGTGTGCGCATGCTGACCTGCGGCGACACTGCCGCACACCATGGTGTGCGAACCGATTGGTGTGCGCAGAAGGTGCGCCCACCTGCCACCTTTCGAGCGTGACAACCACGACGAAATCCACACCCGAGTCCTCATCCTCGTGTTTCACGCGCGTAACGGACGCGCGGTTTACCTTGCAGAACCGCGCCCGATCGGCGGTAATGGTTTCCCCCGGTCCTTACCCGTGCGACATTCACGACCTCGTCGAACACCACCGCGCACCGTCCCAGCGGTACGCAGAGGGAGGCAGGCTCCCCAGCATGCGCACCGCACACCCCGTTCTCGCGGCGGCACTTCTGCTCGCACTAACCGCCGGATGCACAACGAGCACCGACCCCAACTCGCCGCCAACAACCACCTCCGCGACGACGCCGTCGCAGTCGGTCTCGGCGTCGCCCTCCCCCACCCCGACCGATCCGAGAGCGCTCGCACGAAGGCACGCCGAGGAAGTCACACGCGAGTACTACGCTCTGGCCGACCAGCTCGGCTCCGACCCGACAGCACCGCTGACCAAACTTGAGCGCGTCGCCGTGAGCGTCGAGCTCGAGGTGCGACGAGCGGACCTCGAACAATGGCGCAAGGCAGAATGGCGTAAGACTGGGCAGACCCGGATCGCCGATCTGGTGGTGCAGTCCGTGACCCTGGACAACTCCGACCCGAAGGCGGGCCTGGTTCCCACTGTCCAGGTGGACGTTTGCTACGACGTCAGCGACGTCGACATCCTCGACGCTTCTGGGACATCTGTGGTCAGCCCCGACCGGGATGACAGGGCATGGGAGCGCCTCCAAGTTGCCAACTACGACTATGACGCTAACCCGTCCGGCGGATGGCGGGTCGCCGCGCTAGAAACGCTGGAGAAGGCGCCGTGCGCCAGCTCATGATCGCCGCACTCGCCGCTGCTCTGATGCTGCCCTGGGCGGGTCCCGCATCCGGAACCGAACCGCATTGCCAGATCAGTCGCGATACGGGCAAGTGTCTGATCACTGCGATCGATCCGGGTACGCCTGCGCTACCTGACCGCTTCCCGCACGATGCCACGCGACCAGCCTCCGATACGAAACCCGCCGATGATTCGGGGCCAGGCTCACCTTGCATCTGGAAGGCCGAAGCGTCGTACTCCGCCAGCAACTCCTCTCCCGTTCCATGCACCTCGGAGCACGGGATCTGGAGCAACCAGTCGAACTGCTACATCGGTACCACGCCCGTAGATCCTCAGCCACCAGCCACTGCACCAGAGTGGCAAGGCCATCCTTCGGGTGAGGGTGCAATCTATGGCTGCTACAACGTCGCAGGCGGCTTGCGCGGCGCGATCTGGTTAGCCGATCCACCGAACGCAGCCGATGCCGGCCCTGCGCCGGGTGAGGTGGCGCAGATCGCTGTGGAGCGGATGGGCCTGCGCGCCATCGAGATCGGGATGTCTCCGTCGCCGAACGGCGCGGGAGTCGTGGGTCAGCCGACTTGGTTGTGGGTCCAGGATCCCGGTGAGCGAACGACCGGGCCGATCACGCGGACGGCGTCGGCGGGGTCGGTGACGGTGACCGCGACGGCGCGGTTGGAGCGGATCGTGTGGGACATGGGCGACGGTGCCCAGGTGGTGTGCACGGGCACAGGCACGCCGTACACAGCAGATCGTGGCCGGTCGGCGTCCCCGGACTGCGGGCACACCTATACCCGTGAGTCCGGGTACGAGCCCGGGCAGCGCTACACGGTCACCGCGACCAGCGAGTGGGTCGTGGAGTGGAGAGGCGCTGGACAGACCGGGTCCCTGGACCTGGATGGGCTCGCGCGCAACGTTCAGGTCTCAGTAGGCGAAGCACAGGTGCTCGTGAACTGACCGGCTGGCAGGCAGGTAGATCGGGCGATCAAGGGGGTAGTGGAGATGACGAGCACGACCACGCAAGGACCGACCGCGCCCGGGGCGCCGCCGGTGGAAGCCCGGCTCGCGCCGCCGAAGCTGAAGCGGCAGCCCGTGCTCGCGGTGGTGATGATCGCAGCTGTCGGTATCGGCGTCCTGGGCGCGGTGCTGCTGTGGGCGACGTTGACCGATACCCGCACGGTGCTGGTGGCCCGCGACACGATCGTGCGCGGAACGGTGATCCAGGCCGAGGACCTGACCGAGGCGCAGGTCGGGGCCGACGTCTCGCTGGATCTCCTGGGTGCTGGGGCGCGGGGCGAGGTGGTCGGGCAGCGTGCCGCCTGGGATGTCGCGGCCGGTGCCGCACTCACCACTGGTGTCGCGACCGAGGAACTGGTTCCGCCGTCGGGCATGTCCGTGCTCGGGATCGTGCTCCCGCCGCCGGCCTCACCGGGTCTCGCCCTGTTGCCTGGGGACCGGGTGCGCGCGGTGGTCACTGCGGCCGATCCTGCCAGTGAGCAGGCTCCGACGTTCCACGCGGCCGAGGTGGTCGCGGTCAACCCGCCGGCCCCGGACGGGCAGACCGTCGTCGACGTCCTGGTCTCGCACGAGGAGGCGATCACGCTGGCCGCTGAGGCGGCTGCCGGGAAGGTCACGCTCGTGCTGGACTCCCGCGAGCTGAACGAGGAGACCGGCGCGACGGACGACACCGCCCAGGAAACTGGCGAAGCACCGGGCGAGTCGCCCGAGAGTCCTGTTGAGCCCAGCGGCTCACCCACCGGTGGGAAGAACTGATGGCGGTCATCGCGTTGTGCTCCGCGTCCGGGTCACCGGGAGTGACTACGACGGCGCTCGGGCTGGCCCTGGCTTGGCCTCGTCCGGTGCTGCTGGTCGAAGCGGACCCGGTGGGCGGTTCGGCAATCCTGGCCGGGTGGTTCCAGGGCGCCCGAGACCACGACGCGGGTCTGCTGGACGTCGCGTTCGCCGCCGAACCCGTCGACGAGGTGCTAGGCCGCGTCGCGCTCGAGATCAGCGACCCGGTCCGGTTCGTGCCCGGCGCCCGGTCACACCTGCAGGCCCAGGAGCTGCGTGGCCTGTGGCGACCGTTGGCCGACGCGCTGGCGGACCTGGACGCCGTGGGGCAGGACGTGATCGTGGACGCCGGGCGCCTCGGGATGGCCGAGTCCCCGCAGGTGCTCTTAGAGCGGGCGGACCTGACCCTGCTGGTGACCCGGACCGATCTTCCGGCGGTGGCCGCTACCCGGTCACATGCCGACCTGGTCGTGCGCACCCGCCTGTGGCGACGTCCCGGCCTCCTCGTGGTGGGACCGGGCCGCCCCTACTCCGCGGGCGGGGCTGCGAAGTATCTCGGGCTGCCGCTGGCCGGGTCGGTCCCGTTCGAGCCAAGGGACGCGGCCGTGTATCACCAGGGCGCCCCACCGCGGCCCCGGTTCCACAAGGGAGCCTTCGCCCGATCCCTGCACACCATCGCGCGGGACCTGCACGCCCAGGTCGCCACCGAGCCGGGTCCGGCAACCGGCCGTGGACAGGTCGCAGTCACCAGCCCGCGGTCGGTCTGGGCTGCTGCGGCTGATCAGCGCCAGGAACTGTCGTGACCGCGGACCCTCGCACGCGCCCGGCACCGGAGACTGACCCTGCCGCGCTGCCCTATTTCACCGCCCCGGTGCCGCACGACTTGCCGCCCAACCGGCGTCGCCCGACCAACCCCTGGGTCGGCGCCGGGCAGCCCGAGACCGACGACGCGACCCGCGCTGACGTCCATGGCACGTGGTCCGGACCAGTCGCCGGCCACCGGCCTGGCGCCGTCCGCGACGGCACGGCCAGGGGCGTGCTGGACCGGTCGGTGCCGGTGGACTGGTCGATGGTGGCGAAGCTGCGCAAGCTGGTCTCTGACGAGCAGGGCGAGCGGTTCGCCCCTGGCACCGACGACCTGGTGCGGGAAGAGGCCGGCAAGGAGGCCATCAACCGGCTGGTGAAGCAGGCCTCTACTGACCGGCGTAACGACGGCAAGGCCGGGTTCACTACCGCGCAGCGTGAGGCGTTGAAGGAGGCGGTGTTCAACCGCTTGTTCCGGATGGGCCGGCTACAGCCGTTGCTGGACAACGACCAGGTCGAGAACATCGAGATCTACGGCCACCGCAACGTCCAGCTGCAGCTCGCCGACGGCACCTGGCTGACCGGCGAACCGGTCGCCGACTCCGACGACGAGCTGATCCGACTCGTGCAGGACATCGCCTCACGCACCACCTCTGGTTCCCGCCCGTTCTCCGAGCACAACCCGTACGTCGACATGCGCCTGCCCAACAGCGGTGCCCGCCTGGCTGCCAGCGCGTGGGTGACTGACCGGCCAGTGGTCGTGATCCGCCGCCACCGCCTAGTCCAGGTCACCCTGGACCACCTGGTGGAGCTGGGCATGCTGTCACCGGTAGCGGCCTCGTTCCTGGCCGCGGCGGTGAGGGCCCGCAAGTCGATCGTGGTCTCCGGAGCAGCCAGTGCGGGCAAGACGACCCTGACCCGGGCGTTGTGCGACCAGATCCCTGCCGGTGAGCGGATCGCGACGTTCGAGACCGAGTACGAGCTCGGGCTGCAGGACCTGCGACCGAACGTGATCGCGTGGGAGGCCCGGCCGGGGTCCGGCGAGGTCGGGCTGGACGGGCGGCAGGCCGGGGAGTCGACGATCAGCGAGGCGCTGCGGCGCTCCTTCCGGTACAACCGGTCGCGGCTGATCGTCGGCGAGGTCCGCGGTAGCGAGGTCTGGCCCATGATCAAGGCGATGGAATCCGGCACCGGGTCCGTGTCCACGACCCACGCCACCAGTGCGAGCGCGGCGATACGGAAGCTGGTGACCTGCGCGATGGAGGGCGAGGAGCAGGTCACCCATGAGCTGGCGACCTCCAAGCTTGCCTACGCGATCGACCTGATCGTGCACATCGACCTGTCCTACGACCCCACCAGGGAGGCAGCCCGCCGCCAGGTCGCTGAAATCATCGCCGTGGCACCGGGTGAGCGAGAGACGGGATATGCGGCCACGCCGATCTTCGCCCGCGGGCCCGACGGCGACGCGGTCCCGGCGTTCATGCCCGGCGAGTACCAGGAGCTGGAGGCCTACGGCTTCGACCGGCACGGCTTCACCCAGGAGTTGGCGGCGGGTCGTACCGGGACGAGTGCTGGGGTGCGGTCATGATCATCGCCGCCGTCTCGGGCGCTCTGATCGCCGGCGGCCTGGTCGGCCTGGTCTACGCCCTGACCCCCGCACCTCAGAAGCTGCCCGACACCGCCCGGCCACCGCACGCCGACCTGGTCCGGCGAGGCCGGGCCGCATTCGCGCGGATGCCGCGCCGCACCCGGATCCTGCTGGCGGTCGGGATCGGGGCCGGGCTGATCGCCTGGCTGATCACCGGGTGGCCCCTGCTGATGATCGTGGGACCGGTCACCACGGTCGGCGTCCCGGCCATGCTGTCCAACAGACCCCAGACCGAGCGGATCGCTCGCCTGGGTGCGCTTCAGGACTGGACCCGGTCGCTGGCCGGCTCCTTGGCGACCGGCAAGGGCCTGGAGGACGCCCTGATCCTGAGCGCCTGGACCGCCCCGGGCCCGATCGCACCCCAGGTCAAGACGCTGGCCGCGCGCCTGGAGTCCCGCTGGGAACCCAGGGCGGCCCTGCTGACGTTCGCCGACGAACTGGCCGACCCCACCGCGGACATGGTGGCGCAGTCCCTGGCCACCGCGGTGGAGCTGCGCGGGCCGGTAGCGACCGTGCTGGACGATCTGGCCGACGACGTCGCCGACCAGGTCCGCGCTCGCCGCGAGGTCGAGGCCAATCGCGCGACCTACCGCGCCACAGCGACCTGGCTGACCGTGATCAGCGTCGGAACCGTGGTCGTGATGCTCCTGAACGGGACCTACATCGAGCCCTACCGCACCCCCTTGGGCCAGCTGGTGTTCCTCACCCTGGCGAGCCTGTTCGCCCTGACCCTGTTCTGGTTCAACCGGATGTCCAACGGCACCGGCCCTACCCGCCTCTTCACACCCAGCAGCCCCGCACTCTTCGGGGGCACGGCAGCCGGTCCGGGCGGCCCGTCATGAGCGCGATGGTCTGGGCCGGCGTGACCGGCGGATCGCTCGCCCTGGCCCTGGCCCTGCTGGCGATGTGGCTCTGGCCCCGGCAGGTCGACCTGGCCGACGCGCTGACCCGCCTGGCACCCGCCACTCACCCCTCGCGCACGCGCCCGGCCGATGTGCCCTCGTCGGGCAGCACCGACCGGCTGGGCCGCTGGGCCCGCAACGCCCTGCCCGCACAGCTGTGGCTGCGCACACCCACCCGGGACCTGGCCCTGCTGGGGATTCCGCCCACCCGGTTCTACGGCGAACAGCTCGTGTGCGCAGCGATGGGCGTGGTCACCGCACCCCTGCTGACAGCGGGCCTGGGTGTCCTGGGGATCCAGGTGCCGTTCATGGTCCCCGCCCTCGGCGCCGTGCTGCTGGCCGTAGCGATGTTCCACATTCCGCACTACACCGTGGCCGACAAGGCCACCAAGGCCCGCACCGAGTTCCGCCGCGCCCTGTCCCTGTACACCAGCCAGCTCGCCCAGCGCCGCAAGAGCGGCTCCGGTGTCCCTGATGCCATCGAGAACGCCGCCGAGGGCACCAGCTCCTGGGCCCTGAACCGGATCGCCGCGACCCTGGCCCAGTCCCGGCTGTCCGGGGTACGGCCCTGGGAGGTCCTCAAGGACCTGGCCGACCAGATCGGTGTCACCGAGCTGCACGACCTGGCCGAGACCCTCGAGCAGTCCGGCACAGAGAACACCGCCATCTACGACAACCTCCGCAAGAGCGCCAAGGCGCAACGCAACGCCTTGCGCAACCAGGACCTCGCCGCCGCCAACGCCATCGCCGTGCGCATGAGCGCGTCGGGCGCCGTCATGGCCCTAACTTTTATCGCCCTGCTCCTGGCGCCCTCGGTCATGCGGCTGCTGACACCCGTGTGACACCTCACCACCAGACTCCTGACCGAGAAAGGCCACTGCGTGCCCGCTGCGACCGCTACACCGCGTGCCCCGGACCAGTGCCGCGCCCTGGCCCGGCCCGCACGCGCCGCCGCCGCAGGCGACACCGCGAGCAGCCGTAGCGCGACGGCGGGACGCAACCGAGCAGAGCGGTGGCCGGCTGGGCGTCGAGCGGCCGGGCGCGGGCAGGACGGGCAGGCGACGATCCAGACCGCGATCCTGCTGCCGCTGGTGCTGCTGCTGATCATCGCCTGCATCCAGGCGACCTTGTGGTTCGCCGGGCGCCAGGTCGCGATCGCGGCCGCCAGCGAAGGAGCACGCGTCACCGCAGCCGAAGGCGGCACCACCCAGACCGGGCAGGCCGCCGCAGCCCAATTCGCCGGCACCACCGGGCGCGGCTTCCTGCTCGTCCCGCACGTGAGCGTCTCCCGGACCGAGACCACCGCCACAGTCACCGTGACCGGGACCACCCAGTCCTTGGTGGGCGGCGCCGGCCTGAGCATCGCCCAGACCGCGACCATGCCCGTCGAACGGCTGACGGCTCCCGTCGACACGGGAGCACCATGACACGACCCACCACCCGAGCGACCCCGCTCACGAGCGCGCCACGTCGAGCGGGCTCGTTGCCTGCCCGATCTCGCCGTCCAGCCATCCGGCGGGTGCCGGATCAGCGGGAGGCAGGGATCGCGGCGATCGAGCTCGTCGTCACCATCCCGGTCATTGCACTGTTCGGCTGGGCAATCGTCGTGGGCGCCCTGTTCACACTGGCCCAGCTGTCCGTGCAGTCCGCTGCGGCCGACGCCGCACGGACCGCTTCTCTGGCCCGCACCGCCCCCGTAGCGCAGGCCGACGCGCATACCGCGGCGTCTATGACGCTCGCAAACCAGGACGTGAGCTGCGCGAGCACCGACGTCACCGTGGACACCGGCGGTCTCCAGGCCGCGCCCGGACAGGCGGCCACGGTCAGTGCCACCGTCACCTGCCACCTGGACCCCGCCCGGCTCGGCATACCCGCCGGACGCCCGATGACGATCCAGGCGTCCGTGTCGTCGCCCGTCGACACCTGGAGGTCCCGATGACCCCGCGCACCCCCACGACCGAGACCCGGCCAGGAGGCGAGGCGGGGTCGATGTTGCCGTTCCTGGTCGTCCTGGTGGGCACGCTGCTGGTGTGCGCAGCGTTCGTCGTCGAGTTCGGCGGGACCCTGCACGCGCAGCAGCGAGCCAACGACCTGGCCGCCCAGGCCGCCCGCACCGGAGGACAGCAGATCTCCCTCAGCTCGACCGGTACGGCGTCCGGTTCCCAGACCCTGACCGTCGATCCCTATGCCGCGCGCGCCGCCGCCCAGGCCTACCTGACCACCGCCGGAGTCTCGGGAACCGTCACCGTGGCCGACGCCCAGATCAACGTGACCGTCACAGACACCTACCAGTCCCCGATCCTCGGATCGATCACCGGGCCGAGGCAGGTGTCCGGCGACGCCACCGCACGCCTGGTGCGCACCCTGGCCGGAACCGAGCACCCGAACCAGCAGGGAGCACGCCCATGACAACCCCGTCCACCAGTCCACCAGCCCGGCCGGGCACCGCGCACCCCGGTGTGCGGCCCACGGCCGGTGACCGGTTGCGCGGCCTGGCGGCCACGGTCGGGCTGCTGCTCCTCGTGGTCGGGATCCCGGTCGTCCTGGAAATGGCGCGCCATCGCCTGCTGCCGCCGGGCTTCGGGTGGGACGACCTGGGACTGGTGCTGACCAGCCCCACCAGCACGACCCTGACGCTGATCGTGGTCGGTGCCGTGACCTGGGCCGCGTGGGCCTACCTCGCCCTGACCGTCGTCCTCGAGCTCGTCGTTCTCACCGGTCACCTCCGTCCGGTGCGCCTGTCCGGGCTGCCGCGCGGTCTGGCGCGGCGCCTGGTGACCACGGCTTCGCTGCTGTTCGTCGTGTCCGTCCCGCCGGCCCTGGCGAACGTGCCCGCCGATGCGGCGACGTCGCACACCACGGCCACCGCACCGCACACCACGACGCCGGCGAGCCCAGACCGGGCGAGCACGCCGCGATCCCCCGCGTACGCCGAGCACTCCTCGGACGAGGGCCCGTCGAAGCCCGGGCCTGCCCGGACGGTGTCGTACACAGTGGTCGAGGACGACAGTCTTTGGTCCATCGCCCAGGAGCACCTCGGGGACCCTCTACGGTTCACCGAGCTCCAGGACCTCAACGAGGCCGTCCTCGCCGGCAAACCGGGCTTCCTCCTGCCCGGAACCGTCCTGCAGCTGCCCGCAGCGGCCGAGACCACCGACGCTGATCGCGACGTGGAGCCCGCGAGCGAGACCGAGCCCGCGGCGCACCAGGGCCCCTCGCACGAGGACTCCGGATCGGCTACCTATGTGGTCCGCGGGGGCGACACCTTGTCGCAGGTCGCGCTCAACGAGCTCGGCAATGCTGACCGGTACACCGACATCGCGCGCGCCTCGAGCAACACCGTGCAGCCCGACGGGAACCGGCTGACGGACCCTGACCGCATCAAGCCCGGCTGGCGCCTCACCATCCCCGCCATCACCCCCGCCTCCCCCAAGACCGACACCGCCAAGGCGCGAGCAGACGCGGCGGCGGAGCCCGACACGCCAGGTGCTTCCGATACCGGCTACCCGGACGATGCCGCCCGCCCCGGCACACCCGGGACCAACGACGGTGAGGACGCTGGCTCCGACCAGGACGAGGACAAGCAACGGTCAGGCAGCGCCAACCCCGAGCGCTCCCCGGACGCCGGCGACCCGACTCCCGACAGGGCCGCCGCACACCAGGGTGTGCGCGACGGTGTGCGTACCCCGAGCCCGACCGGGCCTGCACCGCACACCGAGCCGGCCACGCCGCACACCAACCCCTGGGCGCCCGAACCGACGGCCACATCCGATCCGAAGCGCACACCGGAGCGCACCGAGGAGACGCAGGCTTCCGATCCCGCGCCGGTCGAGAACGGCCACACGGACGAGGCCGAGGTCGTGGGGCCGGCATGGCTGCTGCCGGGGCTGTCTGGGGCTGGGGCGATGCTCGCGGCCGGGCTCCTGGTCGCGGTACGTCGCCACCGCGCCGCCCAGTGGCGCTACCGGCGACCCGGCCACCGCATCACGCCCGCACCCGCACGCACCGTGCCGATCGAACGGACGATCCAGATCACCGGGCAGGCCTGGGTCGGCGACATCGACGCACTGGACCGGCTCCTGCGCGCCCTGGCCGGACCGCGCCTGGACGACTCGCCGGTCACCAGGCCCGCTCTGGTCGCTGTGGAACTCACCGGCACGGACGCCGTCGCACACCTGGCCGAGCCGATGGACCTGCCGCTGCCCTGGGTCGGGTCCGGCACCCGATGGTCCGCGCCGCTGTCGGCGGCACCGGCCGACACCGACGACCTGCTGGCGCCCTACCCGCTGCTGGTGACCGTCGGCATGGACCCCGCCGGTCACACCTGGCTGCTCGACCTCGAGCAAGCCCGGGCCGTGACCGTGACCGGCGACCCCGAATCCGTGGCCGCTTTCGGGAGGTACGTCACCGCCGAGCTCCTGCTGCACCCCTGGGCGGAGAACACCACCGTCCACGCACTGGCCACCGGCTGGCAGGTCACCGGACTGTCCGCCCTGGGCCACCACCACGACAGGGCGGACGACTACGACACGCTCGCGTGCGTGAGCGAGGTCGACGACACCGTCACCGATGCCCGGCAGAAGGCCCAGGGCAAGGGCGCTCAGGACCGGGACTGGTCCCACGCCCTCATCGCCGCCCCGAACATCGGCCCGACCACCCGATCTGCACTAGGCGAACTCGTCACTGAGCTGGTCGCTACAGCCGAGCGTGTCGGCGCCGTAGCCGTCGTCCTCGACCCCACCACCGATGCCCTGCCCGCGCAGGGCGAGCCGGCCGCACGGTCCGCCCGCGGCGGGCTGGTGCTCGATGTGACCGACGGGCGGCTGCGAGTGCCTGGGCTGGGCTGGGACCTGGCCGCGGTCGGACTCACCGACGAAGAGCTGGCCGCCTCGGTTGCCATCGTCGACGTGGCTCGCACCGCGACCGATCCTCCTTCCTCGCCCACCGCCAGCCCGATCGACCAGGCGGCATCCGCTCCCAGCCGCCCGGCATCGCCGATCCATGAAGAGCACGCCTCACCTGCTGCCGACCACACCGGTCCAGGGTCGGCCGAGCTCGTACCTGCGGAGCCGGCCCCGGGCGGGCCTGCTCCCGCCGATGCACGTCTGGGAGCGCAGCAGGCTGAGTCGCGTCCCGCTGACCCGCGGGAACCGGCCGGGCCGTGGTCGCTCCTGCCCGCACCGACCACGGACTACGTCGAGGCTGCCGCCACCACAGCCCAGGACGTCGCGGCCTTGGCACCGGTGGCGACGCCGGAGGTGGCCGGAGCGCTGCACGACGCAGACCCGGATCTGGACCAGGACGTCGCCGCGTGGTTCGACCCCGACCGGTACCGTCGCCCTCGACTGATGCTGCTGGGGCCGGTGACGGCGACCGCCTACGGCACGATCACCGAACAGGCGGCCCGGCTCAAAGCCCTCCACGTCGAGACGCTCGCCTACCTTGCCCTGCACCCGGTCGGTGTCACTGGTGCCCAGCTGGCCGAGGACTTCGCGATCAAGCCTGGCCGTGCCCGCTCACTGGTCACCGGGGTACGGGCCTGGCTCGGCACCGACCCGGTCACCGGCCGGCCCTGCGTCCCCGATGCGAAGCAGACCGCCGCCTTCGCGACGTCGGGCACGCCTGCCTACCAGGTCGACGGGCTGCTGGTCGATGTCGACCTGTTCCAGCGCCTGCACACCCGGGCACGGGCCCGCGGCGCCGACGGCATCGATGACCTGATCACCGCGCTCAAACTCGTGCGCGGGCGGCCGTTCGACAAGACCCGTACCCGCGGGTGGACCTGGCTGTTCGAGGGTGAACGCCTGGACCACACCATGGCCGCCATGATCGGCGACGTCGCCCACCTTCTGTGCACCCGGGCGATGGCCGAGGACGACATCGACCAGGCACGGTGGGCCGCACAGGTCGGCAGGCAGGCCAACCCCGACGACGAGACCGCACGCCTGGACGACATCACCATCCAATACATCACCGGGCACGCCGAACTCGCCCGCAAACGCCTGGCCGAGGAAATCTACGACCGCACCGACGACGAATGGCCGCCACCCGACCCACCCGAGCGGACCCGGGAGATCGCCGCCCGGCGCGGCATAGAGCCGCAACCAAAGCGACCACGGGGCTGATTTCGCGCATGCCACGGCCTGCCACCAGGGAGATCGGCGGGGCTGCGTGGGTCGCGTGGCCCCCGGTTCTGGCGTCGGATGCCCGACCAGACGGATCGAGGTCGCCTGGCGACGGCGCCGGAGCGGTCGAGAGGTCACCGTCACGGCTCCGGTCAACGCGACCGCGGAGGTGGCCCTACCGGGCGGAGCGACCCACGTGGTCGGCTCGGGACGGCATCGGTTGCGCCCGTAGCGGGACGTCAACTGCATCTGGTGCACCATCGTCGCACTGGCCGGCGAGATCACCGCCTGGGTGCAACTACTCGCGCTGACCGGCCAGACGACCCTCCGGTGGGAACCGAAACGCTTGCGGCTACGCCAGTTCACCATCCCGACCATCCTGGCCCGCCGCGCCGGCGCCCTCGTCCTGCACCTCGTCGACCACCCACCCCGGGCCGACCTCCCCGCCGGGGGCCCTCAGGTCGGGATCGTGCTGGTCGACGGCACTCCGACCCCGACCGGGAACCGGGCCGGGACAGACACGACGAACTGCAACGGCAAGCAGTGCAAGATGGCCAGCATGGCTGGCATGTCCGGCAAACTGGTGTTTGTCAGCGAACCGATCGAGAAGGAGACCACCGTGCCTACGTTCCGTACCACTCTCTGGCCCAGCGGCGGCAACAACGTCGGCATCGTCGTGCCGGAGGAGGTCGTTCGCTCGTTCGGGCACGGAAAGCGTGTGCCCGTGACCGTGACGATTGACGGCGGATATACCTACCGCAACACGATCACCTCCATGGCCGGCCAGTACCTGATCTCGTTCAACTCCGAGACCAGAGCAGCGACCGGGAGAGGTGCAGGCGACGAAGTCGAGGTGACCCTGGAACTCGACGACGCGCCGCGCACGGTCGAGATTCCCGGTGTGCTCTCGCAGGTGTTCGCAACCGACACGGCAGCCGCAGAAGCATGGGCGCGGCTCTCCTACAGCAAGCAGAAAGCCCACGCGCAGTTGATCGACGGCGCCAAGACCGAGGAGACCCGCGCCCGCCGGCTCGACAAAGCACTCGCCGAACTCCGCGGTAAGAACTGACCGACCCGACCACGCGCGCTGAGCGAGATAGCGTTGATCACCTTTTCCCACCAGTCTCAACGTGCTCAGAACCACTCTGGAGATCAGGACCATCTCTACGATGTTCCGACCGACGTCGACTACCGTGAGCGTGGCCAGGACCAGCAGCGCGAGCATCGACGCCAGCGAGTACTGCCGTGCCTCGCGCCGACGCGGGGTAAGCGACCAACTCGAGCACCGTTACCAGAGAGCCGAGCGCGGCCCTCGCTTCCAGCATCCCGTCCAGGCCAACCGGCGACAGGTAGCGGTCGACGGCAGGGCTCAGCGAAGATAGCAACATCGGGCATGGTCCTTCAGGGAAGACGGCAGCGTAGAGAACTCCCATCCTCTTTGGTCAGGACGATGCCCGACCCCATTACCGACCATCACACGCCACGGTCAAGCCCGCGTCTCGCCCACCGAGAACCGACCCAGCCCTGGGAAGCGTCTTTAAGGCGTGGGTCAACCAGGTAGACGCTCGACGTCGCGCGGCGCGATAAGAAAAAGCTCTGGACGGGCAAAATACTTGGCATAATCACTCAACAGATCACGCTCCGCCACGATCGCGGTGCTTGTTCCGTCAAAGACGATACTTAACCCCGGACGAACGTGAACCGAGCAGAGATGAGTGACGATGCGAAGCGCATAATACTCCTCAAGCTTGAGCGTCCGAATCCTGAGCATCGAGACCACCTCGCCGAGCAGGTGTAGCGACTGATCGACATTGAAGAATGTATAGCCCGCCGGATCAATCGACCCGTAGAACGGGAACACTGATTGATCCGCTGAGGGCAGTGCGAGCGGCAACCTTTCGAACCGAAATGATCCTCGAAACCGGCCAACCCCAACTCGCACCGCCTCTCACCTCCCGCTAACCAGAACGTATCCAGCCGAACCTCGCTGGATGCTCTCAAGCGCCCAAACGGCCACCTCGACACTTCCCTGCTCCAACGCGGGCTCAAACGCACTTATCTCATCCGCAAGCATCGCCATCTGCCGTCCATTTAAAACCGTGGACCCCTCAGTAGGTAATGTCCCGAGCAGCGGGGCGCGCGCATCATCGAAATCATTCGGCACAACCATAATTTTGTGATCAGCCTGCGGCACCCGATTCAGAGAATCGTCC
Source organism: Promicromonospora umidemergens (assembly GCF_024171995.1). GTDB lineage: Bacteria > Actinomycetota > Actinomycetes > Actinomycetales > Cellulomonadaceae > Promicromonospora > Promicromonospora umidemergens. The sequence continues at coordinate 43,956 of NZ_JAMTCT010000004.1, forward strand.
AATAGATCCATCCGCAAAGTTATCTCCATAGAACTCACTTCGGATACATCGACATCAACGATCCGTCATACCTACCTCGCACAACCAGGTATGTGGTTACCGACTGACCAGATCCGTTCACCCCGATGATCCGCCCCGCGTCCATGTGGAACTCGAAATTTCCACGGAGCCCAATGGGTGCTTCTCCACGAGCATCCGCTGCCAGATCCAACAGGTCCTGCGCACTTGTCCCTTTTTTCCACGTACCTGATCTCGCGTCATGCTCAGGGCCACCGACCGTGTGTCGATCAACAGCGTGCTGAGTATCTACTAACTCATCGGGGAAAAAATACGGACACTCTTCGTTGTGGACAAGGACCGCCACAGCGGCCCCGCTCCCAGCGACATAGTAAGTGTGGTCGGTCGCGACAGTGAGGTTGTGGACGACCGCGTGCGCCTGCTCGACGTCTATCGCGGAGACCTGCGCCCAGGTGCCGGCCGAGGTCTGCAGCCAGTCTCCAACATTCAGATCGATCGCGTCCACCCACACCTGGAGTCCCGGTACCCAGACCGGGTGCTCGTCGGTCGCGACGATCTTCTGCTTATCGCCTTCAGTGTCAGTGACGGTGATCGTGACCAGGGCTTTATTACCTTCGCCCGTGATCAGCGCGGTGACCTCGCGTCCCTCAGTCTTCTCACCAGTGTCCTCGTCGGCGGCGAGGACCTTGTCGCCGAGTTCGATGTCCTCGATGGGCTTCTTGGTGCCATCCGCAAGCAACACCATGGTGCCCGGCACGAAACTGTTGCAGCTAGGTGCTTTGCGCGTTGCACCGACTTGGTCCAGAATCTTTCGGGCTGATTTTTGTTGTTTGTAGAAACTGATGGCACCGTCGATGATCTTGCCGAAGGCCTTGATGGCCTTGAGGCCCTTGCCGACAGGGAGGATGCCGACGGCGAGCATGGCGCAGGAGGCGATGTCCTTGTCGAGGCAGCCCATGAGGTCGTTCCAGCCGATGAAGTCCTTCAGGGCCTCCCAGCCGAGCTCGATCGCGACGTCGGTGATGGACTTGTTCAGCACCTCACGAGCCTTGGCCGCGATTTCGGCCTCAGTCGGACCCGCCGTAGCCGCTCCGGGGTTGCCAGCATTGCTGGCCGACCCACCGGTGATGCCCGGACCGGGGCTGCGCACCATGGCAGCAGTCGCCTGCATCGCCGCCTGGGTAGGTGACTGCCCCTGCGTGAAGACCGTCTCGGTGGTGGCACCACCGGTGTCGATCGCCTTGACCTGCTGCCACCCGTCACCGAAGTCGCAGAACGCACCGTCGAGCATGACCCCGCCGCCGGGGCACAGCCCGGTCGGGTCCGACAGAGTCACGGGGTTGTTGTTCGCGTAGGAGTACCCGTGGATTTGCTGCGGGTCAGACAGGTCCATGATCGGGTCCAGCGAGATGAACCTGCCCAGCGCAGGGTCGTACTCGCGGGCTCCGAGAGAGACCAGGCCGGTGGTTTCTCGGTCGTCGTACCCGCCGACGAACCCACGCGATGATGCCCAGTCGCCTGGTGCGATCGGAGTCCCGCGGTCTTGCCCGAACGGTGTGGTCCGTCGCTGGGTGACCGCCTGGTTCGCGGCGGTGATCGCGAGCTGCCCGGTGCCGTGGTGGTCGGCCATGACAAACGTGACCGCCCCGGCGTCGTCGACCACGGCGGTGTGCCCGCCACCGACATCGATGTACCGGGTCGCCTTCGCGACCGTGGGTTCGCTGCTGGTCACGGTGATCTCGGTGTGCCCGAGGTACAGCGTCGACTCGCTCGAGCCGTCCGCGTTCGTGTTCCGAGCGATCAGGCGGTTGCCGTCGGCGTCGTAGGTGTACTGCGCCCCGCTGTCGTCCGCGTTGGCCAGTTCGGACACCCGCGACTCCGGCGTCCAGGACAGCGTCTGGGTGTCGCCACCGATCTGCCGGCTGGTCGTGCGTCCGACGGCGTCGTAGGTGTACTGCTCGACCGACTCCACCCGCGGTCGATTGCCCGAGGCCGGCTGAACCTGGTCCACCGAGGTCACGGTGTGCGGCTGTGCAGGGTCGTAGTTGTAGTTCCGGGAGGTCAGCCGCTGCCCTCCGCCCGAGTGCAGGGCCTCCCTCTGACGCGATCCGGCGGCGTCATAGGTGTACTCGTGCCAGTACTGCGCTACCGATCCGCCGATCAGGCCGTCGCTCGCGGCATCCCGTCCGGTGGCTGCGCAGTCGACGTCAGTGGTGTTCTGCGTCCAGGCTTCGGTGATCCGGTTCAGGTGGTCCAGGTCGAAGCACTGCACATCCGTGCCGGTCCTCGACACGTCCGCGAGAGCGGTGATGTTGCCCGCATCGTCGTAGGTGTAGGTCTCCGACCGGTCCACGCCGAGCTGACCGACCCGATCGACCCGGTAGTTGGAGAGCCGCTGGGTGCCGTACTCGTAGGTGTTGGTGGCCTGGACCTGGCCGCCTGCGTTCGCGGACAGGGTGTGCTGCAGCGGCTTGCCGACCCAGTCGTAGGCGGTGGTGGCGGTCAGCCCCCACTGGCCGTGCACGCCGGTGACCCAGCTCGTCGCCTCGTCGTAGGAGAACGAGACCGACTCCCCCGGCCGGTCTCCGGCGGCGGGCAGCCCCATCGACTCGACGTTGCCGGCCGCGGTGTAGCTGGTGTTGGTGATGTAGTTCCCGGACAGCTCCCCTTCGACCGACGGGATCTGCGTCACGGTGCGGGTCGGCCGGTACAACCGGTCATACCCGACGGTGCGGGTGACGTACTCGGCCTCGTTCTCGTGCCGGATCGACTGGGCGAGGTAGCCCTTGGCCCCGGACACCGTGTCGTAGATCCACGAGGCCCTCAGCGGCCCCGACGCTGTGTTCTCGCGCAGCTCGGTCTGGCGGCCGAGCCCGTCATAAGCATTGACGAGCTTCTCGCCCTCGGCATTGGTCGTGGAGACCATCCGACCGAAGTCGTCGTAGGTCGTGCTCGTCTCCCCGGCGTCGGGATCGACGGTCCGGATCTCACGGCCGCGCTGGTCGTAGGTGTACTCCCAGACGTTGTCCGCCGGGTCGGTCACCGTCGCTAGCTGGTCACGGCCGGTGTAGGTGTACCGGGTGGTGTCGAACCCGCTGGTGGCCTCCGGAGTCGCCGCGGCCGGGTCGTGGTGCTGGCGCAGCTGGACCACTCGGCCCCGCGCGTCGGCGAGCGTGGTGGTAGCAGTGGCCCCGGTCGGCGGAATCACCGTGGTGCGGTCGCCGCGGTAGATGCTGCGAGTGGTGGCCAGCACGTCACCGCCGTCGCTGTCGGTCGACATGACCCTGGTCCGAATGGCGCGGCCCAGCCCGTCGTAGCTGTGCCGGGTCTGGGTCTCGACCAGCGACTGCTCGTACGGGTCGAACAACCGGCCCCCGGTCGCACTGGTGGTGTAGTAGCCGGAGTAGGTGAGCTTGACCAGCCCGCGGGCGTCGTACTTGGTGTCGGACAGGATCATCCCGCCCTCCAAGCCCGGATCCTGGGTCTGGCGGGGGCGCAGCAGCCCGTCGTACACGGCCCACGAGGTGGCGCGGCGATCCCCGTCGTCGTCCAACGTCGTGGTCCCGACCGCTACCGGCCGCGAGGCCTGGACCTGATAGGTGAACTCCACCGACGGGGTCAGGTTCGAGGTCCGGTCAGCAAGCCAGATCTTGCTCGTGCGACCCAAGGCGTCATAGGCCACCACGGTGGACTTGGTGTTCGTGTCGGTCACCAAGGTCGGGCCGCCGCGCACCGGATCCAGACGCGTCGTCGTGGTCAAGGCCGAAGCCTCATCGCCCGGGGTTGCCGGCGGGGTCGTCTCGACCATCTGCGTCGCGAACCCCGAACTCGGGGTGTAGGCGGTGGTGGAGGTATGCCCGTCCGACCGTGCCGTACGGGTGAGCGTCCCGTTGCCGTTCGAGCCTGCGCTCAGATCGGCCGACACGTCCGTGAGCGAGGTGGGGCGACCATAGGTGTCGAAACCTGCTGACGCCTCGACATAGTGGCGCGTCGTACCCTCGACACGGGCCAGGTCCGCGGTGCGGGTGATCCGCCCGCGTACCGGTGCTGTGCCGTAGCCCTGTCCGTCGTAGGCGTACCGGGTGTCGTTGACGACCTGCGCCGCGGTCGGGCTCGCACCACATCCGGCTGCCCAGGTCTGCTTGCGTTCGTGCAGGCCCAGGATGTTCTTGCTCGTGTTGGTCGCGTAGCTGATCGTCGAGCACCGGTCGTCACTGGAGGTGCTGGTGTCGCCCTTGTCGGCGACCTGCGTCACTCGCCCGGCGACCTCGTCGTAACTCGTCTGTGTCTGCGTGGTGCGCCACGGGGCCCCGCCGCTCCCGAGGCTGGTGAACTTCTCGGCCTGCGCAGTACGGGAGAACCCGGAGCGGATCGTGCCCCAGTCCCGCTCTTTGATGCCGGTCTGGTGCCACCACGGCCGGTTGACCGACTTGGAGACCACTGCTCCGCCGGGTCCGGTGAAGGACGCGGTCTTGTAGGTGAACCCTGCCCAGTACGGGCGGTCAGTGATCGGGTCCCCTTCCCCGGAACCCAGGGTGACCTCTTCGGTCTTGGTGCCCCCGTCGCGGGTAGCGCGGTCGCCGTGCATGCCACGCAGGAACCAGTGCTCGGTCTGGGACAGCCGCTGGGTCACACTCCCGGTCTTGACGCGCACGTGCCCGTACCCGCGCCAGTCGGACCAGGTCTTCTCCTCGGCCGGGATCAGGCCGGTCGACTCGTCCCAGTGCCACGCGCCACCACCGAGGTACTCGTACGTGGTCAACATGTCGTCACCGCCGCCGGTGCGGTCGGTGGTCGTCACGCCGGTCACGACGTACTTGTTGAACCAGTCCGTGATCGCCGGCCGCACTTCGCCCTGGGAACGGATCTGCGGGAAGCACCGTGAGGTGTTGTTGTGCGGTGTCGGCAGGTTGTCCGGGTCGCAGCCCGGGTTCGAGTAGCCGACGTCCACCTGTCCGCCGACCTCGTCCTGGATGGTGGACAGACGTGCCTTGATGAACGGGTCGCGTCCGTCTCCAGAGCGGTCGAGCCGGTTGGCCAGCTGCGTGTACCCGAACCGGACCGGATCCAGCGACGTCGTGGCAGCGCCCTCGGGACCGGTATGCCCCGTGCGGCGGATGGACGACAGCAGCAGCTGGTAGTCCGCGTCCGCCATTCCCCACTCATGATCCAGGGCCCAGGAGTCCACGTTCTTCCACGCCGACGAGACATACACCTGGGCCTTGATCCCGGTCATCCGGTTACGCGTCCAGAACGACGGGGAGGTGCGCCCCTGATCGCACGTGGCGCCGGCGTTGCAGTTCAGGTCCCACGGGACGTCGTGCCACCCGTTGGGCTGGGTGTTGATGTTGGAGCACTGTCCCGATCCATCGTTCAAGCACCGCTGCGCGTAGGTGAACGACACCCGGCCCAACGGTTGCGCCGCACCGGTGCCTACCAGGTCGTTGCCCCGCAGCCCGTACTCGATCTTCGTCAGGCTGCCAGACCGGTGGTACACGGTGTCCGCTGCGGGGTCACCGAGCTTGCCGTACCGGTTGCTGTGCCGCTGGTAGTGGTAGGTGATCTTGTTCCCGGCCGCGTCAATCGCGTAGTCCAGGTTCCACCGCCACGCCTGCGTACAGATCTTCCCCGGACTGGTGCTGCACGGCTCCCCGGTGTTGTTACCGACGACCGGGACGGTCCAGGCCGAGTTCGTGACGGAGTCGCCCGCCGCCCATCCGGGCAACCGGTGGTACCCGAAGAAGTACTGGGTGCCGTCCGGTGTGGTGACTTTCCAATACTCGCCGTCGTTGTCGCCGTTGCTCCGCGCGGTGTCGGTCAACCGTTCGATCTTCGTGCCGTCATCGTTCTGCAACCGCCAGCTGTTCGAACCCGCGGGGACAAGCTCGCCGGCGGCGCCGTTAAACGAGATGAAGGCGTTGTCGTAGTCCCAGCACAGGTCACCGATCGCGCCGCCGTCGGCGTTCTTCTCCTCGTCCAGCGCGCACGACTTGTACTTGCGCTCGATGTAGCCGGGCCAGAGGTTGAACCCGTCGCCGACCAGGGAGGCCTGGTTGTTCGTCGAGGAGGTGCGCCCGTCCACACCACCGGAGGAGTACGACAGTCCCAGGGTGGGGACGAAGGAGCCGGGCACGTCGGGGACGGTGATCGGGTAGTTCCACGAGAACGACCCCGACCGCAGATCCGTCGACCACGTGTTCGACGGCGACAACGGTGTCGCGCCGAACGACCCGGAATCCCCCGACACGCTCGCAGCCACTGCCAGCACCACCGGTGAACCGTCGGCCGGCAGCGCCATCTTCTCGGCGACGAGCGTGTCGTCATCGGTGCGGTTGGTCGCCCCGACGGGCTGCCCGGTGGCGCACTGCGCTTTCTGCGGCGTGTCCACGGCGCACTCGGGAAGCTGAACCAGGGTGAGACGGTCCTCCCACGACCCGCCGTGCAGGCCGGCGAACCCGGAATAGTCCACGGTGACGTCGACAGCGCTCAATGCCCACACCCCGGCCCCCGACCTCGCCGACGTACCGGCGGCCTTCACCTGCGGCACGGACAACGCGACCAGCACCTGGCCGGGACGCTTCTTGTCGCTGCTGGCGGAGATCACGTCGACATCGACCTGGTCAGGTGCCACGTCACCAGGCTGATCCGCGGCGGTGACGTCGAGCGGGAGTCCGCCGACCGTGGTCATGCCTTCTGCCGGCGCCTTGGCGTCCGCGGGCCGCAGATCGAGCGTGGCGTGGCCACCAGCGGGCAGGTCTGCCTCGCGTTCCTTTGGCTGGGCTGGGTCGGGCAGCGTCTTCGTCGATGGCTTCGTGAAGTCCGCGCCGGCCACGTCGAGGCCGGGCGAGCCCGGCCCGACACCGTCGTCGGTGGGCTGCGCAGCGACCTGAGGGACCGCGATGAACAAGGTCGCGACCAGTGCACCGACGGTGGTGAAGGCGACACCCTGCAAGATGCCACGTACCGAACGGGACGTCGCGTTCAGGCTCTTGGTCTGGTTGTTCATCACTGCTCCTCCCCGGGAACCACTGTGTCGCGTTCATTCGTGTCAGCGAGCTGGTCGATCTGCCGCTCCTGCAGGGCACCGGTGAACAGCCACACATCATCGATCGCCCCCGGCCACGCGCCGGCCGGGCTCCCGGCATCGACCCTCCGGCCCAGGTGCAACCGGTCCGGCGGGTCAGTGAGCACCACCCCATCGGCCGGGCCCGTGCCGGTCTCGCCCGCGTCGTCGATGCTGTCGCCGTTGACGTACAGGCGTAGACGCTTGGACGGGGCATCCCACGTCACTGCGATGTGGAACAGGCTGTACGCGAACGGGTTCGCCGCGTCCACCACCGTCCGCACCGGCGCGCTCGTGGCGTCCTTTGCCCTGGCCTCCAGCTCCCAACGCACCACGCCGAGACCAGTCTCCTGATCCGGATAGGGGACCGCCTGTACCTGGATCAGGTCCTCGGTGGCACCGGACAGCGACAAGAACGTCATCGGCGGCCCGTCCGGCGCCGGCGCGGCAGGCAATCCGCCATAGCCGGTGACAGTGAACGACTTGCCCCAGTCCAGCGGCAGACCGCCCCCCGGTGTGGACGCCGCCCCCAGCTGCGTCCCGCCGGCGGCCAGGACGAGGTTGTGCTCACCGACAACCCCGAAGTCTCCCTCCACCCGTGCGGCATTCTTCAGATGCAGGTCCGGTGCGCCGGGCACCTCGTTCAGGACCCGCGACGGGGAGCCCGAGTCGTCGACCTGCGAGAACGTCCACCGCGACGTGACCTCCGGCGCCGCCGCCGAGGCGAGCTTCGCCGCCTCGTACGCGGTCACCGCCCGCTCATAAGTGCGCACATGATCGACCACACCGTCGACGGAGTACTGCGGTGAGCTGCTTCCGTACTTCGCCGCCCCGATCATGATCGGCCCGTCCGACGCCAACCCGTTCGCCGACTTGGTGGCCCCGCCGACACCGTTGACGTACAGGCGCAACGTGCTCCCGATGTTGTTGTGCACGCCCACCAGGTGGGTCCACTCTCCGACCTCGACCGGCGCGTCCGACACCGCGACGACAGCACGGGCATCCGGGTCGTCCGCGCTGTACACACCGAACTGCCAGCGCTCGTTCGCCGCCTGGTAATACAGTTTGAACCCCTGCTTGTGCGTCGAGGCCTGCGACACCACGACCGAACCCGACCTGGCAGGCAGCGCGTCCAGCTTCACCCATGCCTCGACCGAGAACGTGTGCTGCGTGCTCAACCGGCCCACGGACGAGGTCACATAGTCGCCCGACCCGTCCAGCGCCAGGCCGGCACCCGAGAACGAGTCCTCGTCGGTGACGTGCGCATTGCCCGCCGGGGCGTACCCCGAACCGCCCTCATCGAACGTCCACTGACCGCCCGGCGGCGCGCCAGCACCCACACGGAACAAGTACGTCCGAATATCGGACGGGTTGCCGGCGGCGTCGAACGCCTGCACCGTCACCCGGTGCACACCCGTGTTCTGCGGGTTCACCCACACCCACGGCGAGGAGACCGAACGCTCCTGATCCGACTGCGGGTTCTGATTGATCCCGTACCGGAACTTGACCACATCAGGACTCGTCGTCGTGAAGCCGAAACGCCCGCTGTGCCCCACACCGCGATGCCACGGGTCCTCCGGGTCTTCCGTGTTCGACTCCGGATAAGTGGTCGAGGAGATCTTCGGCGCCACAGGCCGGTTCGGATCATAGGTAAAGAAGCATGCGTCCGACCACGGGCCATAGCCTCGATCATTCACATGGTGGGTAGCCCGGCCTGACGGTTTCGTCCGATGTGTGGCTTGGCCGTGTTTGGCAGTGTTTCGCTATCGCGTGTCGCTGCGTGCGCCGGTTCCGGCCGGGGTCTTGCGGTCGCTCCGTTCCAGCTCGTGGGAACAGTCGTCGGGCTGGTCAGGTCACGGCGGGCAGGGCCGCGAGGCGGTGCCAGGCGGTGGTGATCGCGTCGGTGTGGGGATGGTTGCGGTCGAAGCGCAGCCACCTTTTGTGGGCGTGGTTGGCCAGGCGGGCGGGCAGCCGGTAGACGAGCTCACGCATCGTTGCTGGTTCGGCTTTCGCCAGGAGTGGGTGGTCGGCGAAGGCGAGCAGCCGGGTCCAGACGTCGAGGTCACGAGCGATGCCGGTTAGCAGGACCCAGGCGGTGTTGATCCGCCAGGACGCTGAGGGCAGCAGACCCAGGCCGGTGCTCTTCGCGGCCCGGACGTGGTCCTCGACGACCGCGTGATGGCGGTGCAGGACATCGAGCCACTGCGGATGAGAGCTGCCCGGGATACCCCGCATCCGGTTGATGTTCGTCGCGGTGATCGCATACTTCCACCCGGTGGCCTTCTCCAGGGCGGTGACCTTCCCCGCGGCCTGGTCCCGTGGCGCGATCGGGACCCGGCGCACGATCAGGCGCATGGTCGCGGGCCAGCCGGGCCGCTTCGCCAGCCCGGTCAGCTCGGCGACATGCCCGTACTCCGACCGGGTCGTGCCGCTGGTCCCGTCGTCATAGTGGACGGGTGGGGCGATCGTGCCGTCCTGGTCGAGGTAGGGCGCCCACGCCCGCTCGGGCAAGGCCTTGATCGCCGTCTCCTCGAGCGTGGTGATGCTCCAGCCGATCGTCCACGCCACCCGGCGCCGGGTCGTGCCCAGCTTTTCCAGGTGACCGATCGTGTCGTGGGACGCGCCGGCGCCGTCGATCCGGACCAGCAGCTTGGAGTGCCGGCCCTCGTCAGAAATCTGCGCAAGGACCTCGTCCAGCACGGTGACGTGGTCGGTGGCCGTGTTCGAGCCCGCGTTCCCGGGCCGCGGCAAGATGTTCAGGGACTCGCCGGTGTTCGCGATCCACCCGCCGAGGTGGTGGTGCCCGAACCCGCCCTTGTAGGTCCCCGTCGCGTTCTGCTTACGGGAGTGGCAGCCCACGATCGTGGCGTCCAGGTCCACGACGATCCACCCGTGAAGGCGTTTGCCGCCGACCTGCAGCCACGGGAAGCCGCCCGGGCGCGCGGCCAGCATCCGCCACAGCGTCCTGCGGCTTCTGGCGCGAGCGCGCGACAAACGCTTCAACGCCCGCTCGTCGATGGAGTCCAGGGTCCGCCACAACGTCGAGTCGGACCCGCACGAGCCGAACGTGCCGGCATGCCCGGCGAGTATCCGCTCGACCTGGGACAGGTTCCTGGCGCCGGCAGCGATCGCGGACGCGGCACCCACGAGCACCGCTCCGCGGCAGATTCGCTCGACCCTGCCCGGCCCGAACACCTCACCGATCCGGCCGGTCAGGCCGACGGCGTCGGCCGTCTTGCGCAGCAGCACCACACCGGCATCCTTGACCAGCCCCCGACCATCAGCGGTCACTTCGAAACGCGCGTCCCACGCGGTAGTCTCTGACACCGAAAAGGTGCTCCGTCCTGCTGTTCAGATGTGTTCCTAGACAGTCACATCCTTGCAGGTCAGAGCGCCTTTTCCCTTCTCATGACCCAGTCAGCCGTGAAGCATCGAGGATAGGACCTGCCGTCATAAACGCGCACCGTCCAGCGTGACGTACCACCGCCCTCGGGCACGCTGGACGGCATCGGCACCGAGAACGCCGACCCCGACCTCTTACCCGTCGACGGCACCAGGCCCGAGGACCAGTACTGAGTCCACGTCCCACCGATCCAGTCCTGCAACCGGAACTGGACCTTGATCCTGTCCCCGTCATCATCGCTCGCGCGCGCGACGGTCATCTTGCCCTTGGTGCGGAAGATCGCCGGATCCGAATGCGACGCACACAAGCCGCCGTATTCCAGACTCATCGCCCTGGTCGAGACCTTGTCCGGCGGCACGTTGTACTGAACGCGCAGATACGCGTTCTTCGAGAACTTCTTCCAATGATTCCTGTCGGACTCGCTGTCGGCACGCAGGCCAAGAGTCACCTGGTTGCCGTTCGCGTCCGCGCGGTCCTGGATCAAGCCCCTGATCGGGAACTCCGCCGTAGCCGCCGGCGCGCACCCTGCCTGGCTGCCGCCATAGGCGAAGCTCTCGCTGCGGACCTTCGAGAGGTAGAAACCCGACGCCGTGACCGTGTTCCAGGTGGTGTTCTGGTTGATCGCCCTCGTGTAATACAGATGCACGGCGCGGTCCGAGCACTGGGCCGAATGAGTATTGGGCACATTGAACGACGCGTTCAAGATGGTCTTGCCGCGATAGGCCGAGGTGTCGAACTGCCAGAACAAGCGGTACGTCGACCCGTCGTAGCAGCCCATCCAGCCCTGGCAGGTGCCCAGGCCTGCGGTGGAGTCCCCCTTGAACTGCCAGTACGACTGCGACGGGTACGCCTTGTTCGGGCCCGTCCACGCCGTCGGCTTCTTCGTCAACCACTGAGGATCCACCACGATCGGGAAAGCCGCGTCAGGATCCTCCAGAAGCCCCTGGTCCGGTACCAGGCTCAGCTCGTCGCCGTCCGCCGAGACCTCCACCTCGACCGGAGCAACCCGCCCCTGACCGGACCCATCCTCACCCGCGCCGTCACCAGCCGAGCTGTCTGCTGTCACGGCGCCAGCAGCAGCCCGCTGTGCGCCGTCGGAATCGGCGGCGGCAAGCTCCGATCCCACCTCGGTCGAGCCTGCTTCCCACATCGAGGCCGGAGGCGTCACGAACACAGGGGATCCGGTGCTCGCGTCCACCGCCTCCAGACCACCCTCCGGCGCGACAACCACCTCCAGGCCCTCCCCGGCGAGGCCGAACGTGATCTCGTCCAGGGCTGCGGACGCAGCCGCCTCCGGTGTCTTGACGACCAGGTGCGACGCGAAACCGTCCTCCGTGGCCAGCATCCGCAGGTCGACCCCGTCGATCACCTCCGGGTACAGCGCGCTCGCCCCCTCCAGGACCGGCGTCGGCAGATCTCCGCCCGGCCACGACAGCTCGACCGCGCGCCCGTGCCGCGCCATCCGCACCAGCGCACCATCGCCGCCCGCGGAGAACTCCAGCCCGACCGTCGACGCGATCGGGCGCACCGCACCGCCCTCCAGGGCCAGGTCGGTATCTACTCGCGCCCATCCCTCGTCCGTGCGGGCCCAGCGTGGAACGGCGTACGACTTCTCCTGCACCGTCCGGTCCGGCATCGCGAAGACCTCGCGGCTCTCGCCGCGCTTCGACAACAGCTCCACCGGTTCGCCGGTATCGGCTGCCTCGTCCAGCGCCCGCTGGAGCGAGGAACGCTCCGGGTCAAGCTCTGTCCCCTCGAGAGCGAGCGAGGGTTCCTCCGGCCCCGGGTCCATGGCCTCCTCGGCGAGCGCGACACTCGAGCCGCTCAGCACGAGAGCGCAAACGCCTAGCGCGCCAACCAGCCCTCGTATGATCCGACGCACCCTCGCGCCCGCGAACCGTCGCACTTTCACCCTCACCCTCACCAGCATCTGACAGGACCGGGGAGAACATAGCCGACATACAGGCGCAGTCTTGACCAGATAAAGCATCGCCAGCGGGTGATTTCTTACCTAATGGCTGGTTCTCGTCCCCGGCAAGGTCAGGAACGAGGTGCCACCACCACCATTTCTCGGCAAGGATGCCGACGAGCCACGCCGGGCGACGGTCATGAGGTCGTCGCCAGTCTGCTTTGACGGGTCTGGCACGCCGAACATCGTTCCGGCAGCAGTTGCTAGCACCACAAGTCGGGTGTCGTCTTCGGGGCAGCAGCATGACCTGGCCAGCGAGGACGCGAGATTATCTTGGGCCGCGCGAATGATGAGTTGGTGTGCGTTGCCTGACCTGCAAGAACGGCCCGCACACCCGAGGTGTGCAGGCCGACCGGTGAGCGGAAAGCGTGCGTTGGATCGTCAAGGTCGAGCCCATGGACACCACGCACGCAGCCGGCCAGACGCGGCTGGCGGCGGTACGCGACAGCACCGACGCCACCGGAGCCGTGGACGCGGCGCGGGTGCTTGTGGCCGCGGGCGTGCCGGTCTTCCCATGCATCCAGGGCAGCTCCCGCCCGCTGACTGGCAGAGGTCCTCGAGGCGCGTCCACCGACCCGGACCGGGTGGCGTGGTGGTGGTCGCGGTACCCCACCACCAACCTCGCGATACCGACCGGAGCCCTATCCGGGCTGGACGTTGTGGAGGTCCACCCCGCTCGCGGTGCCCGGTCGGGCTTCGACCAGATCCGGCGAGCTGTGCGTGCGGGCCTGGTGCCTCGGCCCGGTCTGATGGTCGCCACGCCGTCGGGCGGGCTCCAGTTGTACTTCCCTCGTTTCCTCGCCACCGCCCAGCAGTCGTGGACCGCGCCTGAGCCCAGACTCGGGTTCCACGGCGAGGGCGGGTATGTCCTGCTGCCGCCGTCGCTGGTCCAACGATCCGACGGGGCGGTAGCGCGGTACCGGCTGGTCGGGGCTGTCCAGGGCCCGACGGGCTCGGTCGACGGCCTCGCTCTTCGCCGCTTCGTGGATCCGACCTGGCTCCGGACCCAGCTGCCGGCACACCCATCGGCGACGCGACGACGCACGGCCCCCGGCAGTGCGGCGCGAACCCCGCACACCCCTGTCCCGAACTCCGCTGCCGCCGTCACAGATGGTGTGCGGTACCTGTCTCGTCCCGACCCCGGTGACCCAGGTCGTCGGCCTCCCGAGGTGGTGAGCCTGTGAATCCCCATGGCTCCTTCCCGCAGCATGGTCGTGGCCCGCGCTCCGGACCGGCCCAGCCCACGGCCCCGGCGTCGTCGCCGGACGCGAATCCCGCCGCGTACGACGACGCGGCCCGCCGCAAGACCGCACAGCGCAAGACGCCGGGCCGGTCGACGAAGGACCCGCAGGTGACGTGGATCCGAGCCGGGGACCTCCCGACCGTGCTGACCGGGCGGGTTCTGGCGCGAGGCGTGGACCTGCACGCTGCTCTGGTCCGCCGTGCCCTGCGTCGCCCCACCGCCGCGGCCAAGAAGGCCGCAGGCGCCGCGAAACGTCTGGTCATCCCGAGCCGGACTCCGCAGTCCCCCGAGACCTCCACCGCGGCACGCACTTCGCGTGTCCGGGAGTCGAGACCGCAACAAGGCACCGAAGGGATGGGCATCTGATGACCACGACCACGCTCTCCACGACCTCCACCTCCACCGCACCCGGGACGAGTACTCCCGACGTCGGGCGCCCGTTGTTCGCGACCGGTGAAGGGCTGCGGGTCCTGCTGATCCGTCTGCACATCGACGGCCCGAACGCCTGGGCCGAAGACCCGGACGCGACGGAGCTCCTCGAGTTCTGCATGCTCAAGTACGCGGCGCTGGCGCACCGGTACCGGCAGAGCCAGCAGGACGCCGCCGTCGCGGCGTTCGAGGTCCTGCGGGCACCGGCCACCCTGGAGGCTCAGGACCCGTGGGGTGTGGTGACCCGCGCGGTACAGCTCTCGCTGATGGCCGAGGACCGCGCCAACGGGCTGCTGTGCGACCAGTCCCGCGCCCGGCGGCTGCTGACGTCCGACCAGCACGACGCCACCCGGTTCACGGACTACGAGCTGGATGGCGCCCGCAGCCTCGACACCCTCCCGACCGCCGCGGACGCGGTGGACACTATCTCGCTCGACCCCGCCGTGCTGGACCATCTCGATGCCGTCGACGTCACCTCGTCGCGGCCGTCGCAGATCGCGCCGGTCGAGGCCCGCACCGCGCTGGACATCGCGGCCAAGGTCCTGGCCGGCTTCGGCTGGGACCCCACCGACGCGCGCGCATGCCTGGCCTACATCACCGAGCGCCTCACGATCACCGGGGACCCCGGTCGCGCGTTCGAGTACCTCCGGCGGGACAAGAACGCGCTGGGCAGGTTCGATCTGGAGCTGCGGCAGTGGACCGCGCTGTGCGCCGTCGTCCTCGGCCACCCCCACCACCCTGCCCTCGCGGTCCGCGACGGACTACTGGCCCGACTCATGCGAGGCCAGCGCACCACCGAGCTTCTAGCCGACGACCGCCTGGCCCGCGCCCTCCTGGCCGCCAGCCCCGCCCAGCCGAGCCCGGCAGGTTCGGTGCGGCCCGAACTGCAGGTGGTGTGCGATGCCTGAACCCCGTAACCAGAAGCAGGACTCTGCGGAGGGGCTATTGCGTCTGGACGTCGCGGTCGACTCGATCATCGTCGGGGACCGCCACCGCCAGGACCTGGGCGACATTGACGCCCTGGCCACCTCGATCGAACGGTTCGGGCTGCTGCAGCCGATCACCGTGACCCCTGACATGCTGCTCGTGTGCGGGTACCGACGCCTGATCGCGATCCAGCGCCTGGGTTGGACCACCACCCGTCCCTGGGTGCGCCGCGGGATCTCTGACCGGCTGCACGAGGTGCTGGCTGAACGCGACGAGGAGCGGCTGCGCAAACCCCTCGATGATGTGGAGGCGGGGCAGCTGTATCGGGAGATCAAGCAGCTCCTGGCCGAGGACGCCGCACGCCGTAAGCAGGTCACCCAGTTCCGCGGCCTCGGCACGCCCACCGACGGTCCGGAAACCGACCTGTCCGGTGGGGCGGTCACAGGCTCCGCAACGGCGGAGGACGAAACGGACAATTATGGTCCCGCCGATTTGGCGGGACCGTCTGACCTGCGCAATTCCCGACGGCAGGCCGCGCAGATCGTCACCGGGAAGGCGTCGTACTCCCGCCTGGACCGGATCGCTGCTCTGTCGGACATCGCCGACGACACGACGCGTCCCGACCGGATTCGGATCATGGCCACGGACGCGCTGGAGCAGGTGCGTGCTGGAGCGTCGGTGTTCCCCTTGTACGACCGTGTCCGGGCGGAGCTCGCGGCAATCGACCCGAGCGCGCAGGCCGTGGAACCGGTCGGCCAGGACGACGTCGACGAGGTCGTCGCTGCCGCCGTCGAGCGCCTGGCCCAGCCCGCGCACGAGACCGACCCCGTCGGCAACGGTAAGGCCGACGCCGGGGACAGTCGTAGGCCGGTGAAGCAGCGGCATTCGCTGCGGGCGTGGGCTCTGCTGTGGCAGGGCATGGACGGGTGGTGGGAGCGCTATGACCCGGCCGACGTCGGCGCCGGCGCGGACGACACGGACTGGGCGGTGTTCGAGAACGTCCTGGAACACACCTCGAAGTTCGCAGCCGCGGCGCGCGCTGCGCGCGACCAAGCCCAGGCAGCGCGCCGCGACCGGACGGAGGCCTGAGATGCCCACCACCAACACCTCGAACCAGATGGACCCGGACCTGGTGGGTCCAGGCCCGCGGGGCGCGCTGACGCTTGCGCGGTACTGGGTCGCCCGGCACCGGGTACTGAGCCTGGCCATCGTGCTCCTGGGCGCCATTGCGCTCGTCGCGGCCCTGCGCTTCCTGACGCCGGACCCCGCCGACCACCAGCCGGTAGTGGTGCCCTCGCCGACTGCAGCGCCCTCCGCAGACACGCACCTGGACGTGACAAACGCCCCGACCCTGCCGCCCGATGTACCCCTCGCGCAGGCCTCGAACCCAGACGCGTTCGCCCGGGCCGTGGCCGAGACGGTGTTCACCTGGGACACCAGCAGCACCACCCTGCCCGACGTGACCGAGCAGTTCCTGGTGGTAGCGGACCCGACCGGTGAGGAGACGCCGGGGCTGCTGGTCGATCTGCGGACCTACCTGCCCAACGACCAGGCCTGGACGCACCTGGTCCAGTACCGCACGCGGCAGTGGATCGAGATCACCGGCGTCGTCGAGCCCGTTGCATGGGACCGCGCGGTCGCCCAGGCCCCTGAAGGCGCCCTCACGGCGGGGACGACGGCGCGGACCGTGACCGGGGTGCGGCACCGGGCAGGTCTCTGGGAGGACGAACCGGCGTCAGCGAGTTCGCCGGTGCAGTTCACGGTGTTCCTGGTGTGCTCACCGAGCGACGACCAGTGTCATGTGCTGCGGCTGTCCACGCCCGGCCTGGCCCTGCACTGAGAGGCCCGGTGTCCCTGATGCGGATCCTGATGATCGCCGTCGTCCTGGTGGTGCTGTTCGGTCCGGCCACCGCCCTGACCACCTACGCACTCCTGGCCCCCGCCTACACTGCCGGGTGCGTGCCCGGTGGGGTAGGCGTCGGGCCGGTCGGTGCGGTGCCGGCAGAGCTGACTGCGACCACCACCGATGGGGCTCTGGTGGTCCTGGACCGGACCCAGCTTCGCCACGCTGCCACCATCATCACCACCGGCTCCCGTACGCAGGGCGTCGGGCGCGACGGGGTCCTGGTCGCGCTCATGGCGGCGCTGACCGAGTCGCACCTGCGGATGCTGGCCAACCCCGGCGCCTACCCCGACTCGACCACCCACCCGCACGACGGCGTCGGCCGCGACCACGACTCGCTCGGGCTGTTCCAGATGCGCCCGGCGGCCGGGTGGGGAACCGTCGCCCAGCTCATGGACCCGACCTATCAAGCCCGAGCGTTCTTCGGTGGCTCCACCGGGCCCAACAACGGTTCGCCCCGTGGTCTGCTCGACATCCCTGACTGGCAGCAGCTGCCCAAGGGCGCCGCGGCGCAGGCGGTCGAGGTCTCCGCGTACCCCGACCGGTACGCCCAGTACGAACCCGTCGCCCAGGCCATCCTCGACAAGCTCACGTCCACGCCCGGCACGACAGTTCCTGGCAGGGACAGCAGGCCGGTCACGACGTCACGCGTGGTGTTCCCGCTGCCAGCCGGAACTTGGACCCGCTTCTCGGGCTTCGGCCCGCGCGACCTCGAAGGTACTGGGATCTATCGGCTACACGCCGGGGTCGACTATGCCGCGCCGGCCGGCACCCCGGTCCTCGCGCTGGCCGACGGCGTGGTCACCTCGATCGAGACCAGCCCGACCGGCGGCAACATGATCGTCCTGGACCACACTATCGCCGGCCCCGACGGTGCCCGGCGTGTGGGCTCGGCGTACCTGCACCTGCTCGACGGCTCCACCACCGTAGCCGAAGGCGACACCGTCACGGCCGGGGCTCAGATCGCGCAGGTTGGATCGACCGGGCGCTCGACCGGCCCGCACCTTCACCTGGAAGTCAGGCCCGGCGGCCCGGACGCTGCTGCCGTCGACCCCGAGCCGTGGCTGGCGGCGCACTCTCCCGGCATGCTGGACGGCCAGGACGTCCTGCCCGCCGCCGGCAGCGCGTGCTCGACGGAGGCAACACCATGACCCCCAGCACAGCCTTCGCCACCGGCACAGGCCTGGCCACCGGGGTGGGACCGGACTTCGGTGCGGTGACCGGCAGCGGCCTGTACCCAATCATCGGCGCGCTCCTGACGATCACCCTGGTCACGGCCGTAGCGATGCTCGTGGTCTGCGCCGCGATCTGGGCCGTCGCGTCCGCCGTCGGGAGCTGGCAGGTCACCAGCAAGTCCCGCACCGGAGTACTCCTGGCCGCGGCTGGCTCCGTGCTGAGCGGTGGGGCCCTGACCTGGATCAACTGGCTCATCGACCTCGGCAACACCCTCTAGATCCGGCCGCATGCCCGCGGGCTCGCCGCTGGTGGGGGCGGCGCACCTTCCCAGCGAAGACATCACCGCGCCGAGGGAGAACCGCCATGCTGCCCATCCTCCAGACCATCACCCAGCCGGCGTGGACGGCCGCCGCTCACGTTGCCCAACGTGCCACCATGGTCGCTACCGGGCTAGTCACCGCGCGCGCCGGTGAGATCAGCATCACTCCGAACGACGACGGTCTGCCTGGCATCGCCCAGCTGAAGGAGATCGTCGGCGCGATCATGAGCATCGGCCTGATCCTGGCCGTGGTCGCTCTGATCATCGCGGCGATCGTGTGGGCGTTCGGTGCCAACTCCTCCAACCCGAGCCTCGCAGGGCGGGGGAAGACGGGGATCCTGGTTGCCGCCGTGGCCGGCGTCGTGTGCGGAGCCTCCGTCGCTCTAGTCAACTTCGGGTGGAACCTGGGCCAGGAGATCTGATGGACGTCTGCTCCCTGCCCGTCGTCGCGCAGATCTGCGCCGGGTCCGGTGACGTCGCCGCCGGTGCGGCGGCGTCCCCGATCCAGGGCCTCGCCGACATGGTCGGCGGGATGGCCACCTGGGTACTGAAGGGCATGTGGGCCCTGATGGTGACCACCACCATGATCGACGTCACCAGCGCTCACTACCGTCGCGTCTACGCCCTGGTGTTCGGGATCGCGGTCGCCGTGATGCTGATCTTCTTCCTGCTGCAGGTCATCACCGGCATGACCCGCCGCGACCCCGGAGCGCTCGGTCGGGGCGTGCTCGGGCTCGGCAAGTCCGTCCTGGGCAGCTTCCTCGTGGTCACGTTGACCGCGGCGCTGCTGGAAGTCACCGACCAGCTCTGCCTCGGACTCGTGCAGGCCGCCGGGACCACCATGGAACAGGTCGGGCACCGCCTGATCGTCATGGTCACCGGGATCGCGATCTCCACCACCGTGATCGGCGTCGGCCCGCTGCTCGCGTTGTTCCTGGCCGGGATGGCGTTCTCCGCTGCGTTCTCGGTCTGGATCGCCCTGCTGGTGCGCTCCGCTCTGGTCCTGGTCGCGATCGCCCTCGGGCCGCTCGCGCTGGCCGGCGCGACGTGGGACGCCACCCGCGGGTGGGTGACCAAGTGGGCCACCTTCGTCGTCGCGCTGATCCTGTCGAAGCTGGTCATGGTCGTGATCTTCCTGGTCGCGACCGAGCAGATGTCCGCACCCATCGAGGCCGACATCGCGTCGGTGGCCGAACCTCTGACCGGGATCGTGCTCCTCATGGTCGGGGCCTTCGCGCCGTACCTGACGTATAAGTTCATCAACTTCATCGGGCTCGATCTCTGGGCGACGATGACTACCGAGTCCGACGCCAAGGAGTCCCTCAACCGGCCCATGCCGTACCTGCCCGGCGGGTGGCCTCGTCCCAACCTTCCCAAGGTCGTGGACTCCGACGGCACTCAGGACAGCACCAACGATTCGGGCGACGGCGCGAGTTCTGGGGGCGGTGGATCGAGCACCTCCAGCACGGTGACCACCTCGGGTAGCCCGAGCGTTGGTGGCGCCCCGGTGGGCGGCACGAGCTTCGGTGGCGCACCGGCGAAGGTTGGTGCCGCGAGCAGCACAGGAACCGGCACCGGCACGGCAGCGGCTGGGCCAGGTGCTGCGGGAGTCGGTACCGCGGGCGGGGGTGCGGTGGCCGGTGCGGCGGCACCAGCCCTTGCCGGGGCGGCCCTGGCCAAGGGCGCTTTCGACGCCGGTCACCACACCGGCCAAACCATCGGCGGCGACGCCACCCAGGCCGGCGGCGGCGCGACCCAGCCCAGCACGACCCAGGACGCCCAGGGTGCCCAGGACGGTGCGGGTGCGCGTCCGGCGAACTCGCCTAGCGCCGAACCGGGCGCGCCGTCGACGGCGGCGCACGAGCAGCCCGGGATCCTGTTCCGCGACGGAGACCAGTCATGAGCGCCCCGAGCACCGGACGCCTCGGCGCGGTGAAGTTCTCCCGCCTGTCCAAGCGTGCGCTGATCCTGGGCCTGACCGCGCCCCAGCTGGTCACCATCGGCCTCGGTGCCCTGCCGCTGGTGATCGCGCTGTACTCGGGCTCCGGGGCCCTCTACGCGATCCCGGTCCTGATCCTGACCGCGGCAGCCGCGCTCGTCCCGCTGGGCGGGCGGCACGTCATCGACTGGGTCCCGATCGCCGCCTCGTGGGCCTGGCGCACGACAACCGGCCAGCTCCACTACCGCGCCCGCCTCATCCGACCGGTCCGGCCGCGGCCGGCCGGGACCCTGGCCCTGCCCGGCGACACCGCCGCGCTACGCCAGTACACCGACCCGATCACCGGTGCCGTCCTCGTGCACGACCCGCACGCCAACATTCTGACCGCCCTCCTGTCGGTGACCCACCCGGCGTTCGTGCTTCTGGACCCGGGCGAGCAGCAACGGCGGGTGTCCGCGTGGGGCCGGGTGCTGGCGACCGTGTCCCGGTCGGGGCACATCGCTGCCCTGCAGGTCACCGAACGCACCCTGCCCGGCTCCGGCGCCTCCCTCGTGGACTGGTGGCGAGCGCACGGGATCGACGACGGGTCCTTCGCGAGCCGGACCTATGCCGACCTGATCGATCGGGCCGGGCCCGCCGGGGAGCAGCACGCCACCACCATCGCGCTGTCCCTGGACATGAATGCCGCCGCACGGGCCGTCCGCGCGGCTGGTGGTGGGCTGCGCGGCGCCGCGGCGGTGCTGCGGCAGGAGGTCGAGACACTGAGGATCGCGTTGCGCGCCGCTGACCTCATCCCGGGCGACCCGTACGACGCAGGTCGGCTCGCGGTGCACCTGCGCACCGCGTACGACCCCGCGATCGGTCCCGCGCTGGAGCGCCACCCGACGCTCGGGCGGGAGCTGGCCGCCGCCGGGCCGATCGCGGTCACCGAGACCTGGGGGAACCTGCGCGCCGACGGCGCCCACCACTGTGTGCTGTGGATCTCCCAGTGGCCGCAGTCGCAGACCTACCCGGGGTTCCTCGCCCCGCTGCTGCTGTCCTCCGGCATACAGCGCACCGTTTCATTGACGTACCGGCCGGTGCGCGCCGACGTCGCCCTGCGCGAGCTGCGGCGCCGCCGGACCGGGCACCTCTCGGACGCCACCCAACGCGCGCGCATGGGGCAGACCACCGACGCCACCGACCGGGCCGAGCTATCCGACGTCCTGCAGCAAGAGGCCGACCTCGCCGCCGGGCACAGCCTCCTGACCACCAGCGGACTGATCACCATCAGCGCCCCCGACGCCGAGCACCTCGAGCACGACGTCGCCGCCGTCGAGCAAGCCGCGATCCAGGCCTCCGTGGAGACACGCCGGTTGTGGGGGCAGCAGGCCCAGGCGTTCGCGCGCTCGATCCTGCCCACCTGAGCCGGTCCCGTCCTCCTGCTGGCAGTCCCCGGCGAGTCGTCAACGAGCTCGGTGACCGTCGTCGGCGGCGGCACGGGCGCGGCGGTGCACCTGCTGGGCATGAACGCATCCCGCACACCACAGCTCAACACCGGGTCTGTCAGCTGCCAGGCCGGCCCGTTCTACCTGTCCCTGCAGCACGTTGGCGATGACCAGGACGCGGACGGCAACATCCTCCACCAGTACCAGTACCTCGTGACGAACGAGCGGTCCACCGGGCAGCGGTACGAAGCGGCCGACCTGCACAACCGGGGCGTCGTCGATCCCGACGCCGCCCTGTGCTACCTGATCGGGCACCTCTACGCCATCGGCAGGACCGTCCAGAACTATACGCCAGACCCGGACGACGACTCGATGGACCACCTCCCCCCATGGCTCCAGCAGGCGGCCGCGGCGCACGTCGACGACCTTCACCTGCGCTGGCAGACGCACGAAGAGTTGCTCACCGGACCGACCGATCTCACGTTCGACTTCGACGACCCCGAGACCTGACCGAGCGCTGGATAACACCCGCGACCCACCGAACCGACCCTGCACGCGAGATGGAGCGACGATGAAGATCTCCCCGCCCTCACCCACGATCCCTGACGCGGACCCCGTCGAGACCGCGGCAGCCGTCGCGACAACGATGCGACGCCTCGTCGCCGAGACCAGCCAGCTGACCGACCTGGACCAGGCACCCCAGATCACCAAGGAGCTCCTGGACGTGCTCCGTCAGGTCGCGGAGGTCAGCACTCGCCTGTCCCACCTGACGTTCGAGCACCCCACGCCCGCACCACCGGCCGACAGCAACCCTGACGTGTTTCGTGACCGGTCGGTCAAGCCACGAGCGGTCGACGGCTTCAACGACACCACTCACCGGATCTACCTCGCCTGCCAGTCCCTGGGCACCGCGAAGAACGCGATAATCCGCCTGCTCGACCAGTCATCCGCCGACATCACCGTGGCAGCGGCAGACGGCGTCTCGATCCCTGCGAGCAGCAGACCGGGTCTGCCTGACAGTGCGGGCCCGTTCCACACGGGCCACTCACACCCATCAGAGCCCGCGCACACGCCCGCGCTGTAGCTCCTGCACGATGAACGCAGAATCGCGCGGCGCCACGGCAGCCGGATAGCACGGGAACCAGATCGGCCCTGCGGAGCGACAGCCCCGCAGGGCCGACGTCTGCGCGAGCTCCCAGCACGACGCATGGCCGAACGCGGATCACACCTAGCGGGCATGGACAACGACACCTCCCCCAGCACACGATCGATGGTCACGCGGCAGGCCGGTTCGCTGAGCCTGGCCGTGTGGCACGACGGCAGCGAACCCGACGAGCTCGGTGGGTACCGCCAGCGCTACGCGTATCGGATCGCCAGCACCGCGGGACCCGGGATCCCGCCGGTCGACGGGCGGGACATCCATTCCGGTGTCGGCGACGACATCGACACCACCAGATCGATGGGAACCCTGGTCAACCTCCTGTCCGCTGCGGGCGAGGCGTACCGGTACGACATGGACCACCCGGGCGGCTCGGAGAACCTGGACCTCTTCCCCGACTGGGTGCCCGAGGCCGCCTACCTGAACTCCGACGAGCTGACGATGCTCGCCATGGAGCTCGAAGGGCCCGCGGCGACGCCCGACACGGCGGACCAGACCGCCGTGTCCGAGACACCGGCCCTCGCCGGGGACGGGCCGGCGTGGCCGCCGGGCCGGTACTACACGGTGGTGTTCCTCCAGGACGAGGAGGGTCACGCTGTCGTGGATCTGCTCGAGGAGAAGGGCGCCGACGCCGTCTTCGAGCACCTGTCCCAGTGGGACTTCGGGTCCAGGACCCTGGATGCGGCGTTGTTCAACACGGAGGTCTACTCCGAGGTGCCGGTGTACCAGGGCACCCGCGTGGCCGAGAACGGCCCGTACGTCATGACGTACAACCCCGGCCTGGGTGATGTGCACCTGCTGCGCGAGTTCCCCGCCGACATAGAGTGCCCGGCCTGGTGGCCCGACCGGTACACCGGCATCACCGACCCCGCCGGCAGCGCCCGGCCCGCGACGCCCACTGAGCCGGCTCCAGTCTCGAGACGACCCGACCTGCCTGCGCGTCCGGAGCCACCCCGGTTCGACGACGGGATGGCGCTGTGACGGTGCCGGGCGTGCACCTGGCTGGCGTCCCGGTTCGCCGACGCCCCTGGAGCCTGACATGTCGACCCAGACCAACCCGCAGTACGACGCCGAAGACGCAGCCGAGGCGCTGCGCCGCCTGATCGCCTCAGCTCCCAGCGTCACCGACCCGTCCGAGATGCACTGGCTGATGAGCGACATGGCCCTGTCGCTCATGCGCCTGCAGCACATCGCGATCCAGGTCGCCGTCGCGCACCAGGGTCAGACCCACCTAGCGCACAGCGAGACCGGTGACGCCGCCGGTGGCCGGATCCAGTCGCTCACTGTCTCCTCGCACCTACGCCGAGCCGCGGACCTGCTGGGCTGGGCACGCACCCGCCTGGACCTGGCCATGACGTGCTCGGATGCCATCGCCTGGTACGACTCGGCCTCGCCCACGACGAATACCGACGACGTGACCGTCCCAGGCACCGACGACGTCCCGTTGCAGCAAGAGCCCAGCGCTCGGATGACCGACGGGGATCCGCGGTCATGACCACCGACCAAGACCCGGCCGGGGCGCCCACCCGGCCTCAGCACTCCCCCGGCTCGACATCCACGCCGCAGCCGCCATCGCGCGCGGCCTCACCGAGGCTGAGCATGCCCGAGGTGGTCGCACGGGCCGCGCTGACCGGAGTGCACAACATGGCTTTCGTCGCCGACGTCGTGACCGAGGCCGGACCGCTGCCGGATCTGACCGTCCATGCACAGGCGATCACGGTGACGCTCAGCGACATCACGCAGGCCCTGGCGGACGTCAGCCGCCGCTACCAGCATCAGGACGGCGGGAACAAACCCGACCAGCCCGAGCGGGCCAGGCTAGCCCGCGTGGCGGGGCGGGATGCAGCCCGGGCGCTCACCGCAGCAGTTGAGCACCTTGACGACGTCAATGCAGCGCTGACTGATGCGCTGCAGGCGACGACGCGCATGCGTGACCTCGCAGGTGACCCGCTCTCCTCCCAACATCCCGCACCGTCCGCGCAGTCAACCGAGCAATACCGGGGGAGCACCACGGCCGAACTAGACCCGCGCCGTCCCGGGCCCGAACACCACTCGGAGCCACGTTCCGTGGCGGGACCGGGCACGCAGACGTCGACCGAGCTGGAGGTCGGCTTGTGAGCCGCGAGCAGCGGGTGCACACCGCCACCCTGACGACCGGCCACGAACCGGGAAGCGTGCGCCGCGCGCGGCGCCGCGCGGCCGCGACCGTCCTGGCCCGGGCACGACAGGACGGCCTGCAAGCTGCCCAAGAGCGCCTGGCCGCCGACCGTGCCGAGTCCCGCGACCTGCAGTTCCTGCCGCGCAGCGGCGACCACGGCCCTGCCGCGCTGCGCACACCGATCCGGTTCCGCGTCCCGAAGCACCAGGACACCTCCGCGATCTGGGGCGCGGCCTACCCGTTCCTCGCCGAGGGCGGGCTCGGGGCCGACGGCGTGTTCGTCGGCCGAGACCTGCACTCAGGCAGCAGCTTCGTGTACGACCCATGGGTGCTGTACCAGCGGGGACTGGTCACCGCACCCAACATGGTCGTCGCCGGGATCGTCGGGGCCGGCAAGAGCGCCCTAGCCAAGGCCCTCTACACACGGTCCCTGGCGTTCGGGCGGCGGGTGTACATCGCGTGCGACCCCAAGGGCGAGCACACCCCGATCGCCGAAGCCGTGGGCGGCAAGGCGATCGCCCTGGGGCCCGGGATGCCGGCCCGGCTCAACCCGCTCGACGAGGGCCACCGCCCCTCAGGGACGGACGACGCCACCTGGCACGCCCAGGTCACCGCACGACGTCGCACCCTGGTCGGCGCCCTGACCGAGACCATGCTCGACCGGCCCCTGCACCCCGTGGAGCACACCGCGCTCGACGTCGCCCTGGACACCACCGTCCGCACCAGCGACGTCCCGATCCTGCCCCGCGTCGTGCACCACCTCCTTGCCCCCGAACGCGCCGACGACGTCGACGGGCGACTGGCCGAGGACGGGCGACACGTCGCGCACGCGCTGCGGCGCCTGGTACGCGGTGACCTCGCGGGCCTGTTCGACGGGCCGTCCACCGTCCGTTTCGATCCATCGCTGCCGATGCTGTCCCTGGACCTGTCTCGAGTAGCCGAGAACAACAACGCGCTGAGCGTGCTGATGACCTGTGCGTCCGCATGGCTCGAGGCCGCGCTTGCTGACCCCGACGGCGGGCAGCGCTGGGTCATCTACGACGAAGCCTGGCGCCTGATGGCCCACCCGGCGCTGCTGCGCCGGATGGACGCGCACTGGCGCCTGGCCCGGCACTACGGCATCGCGAACATGCTGGTCTTCCACCGCATGTCCGACCTGGACAACGTCGGCGACGCCGGCTCCGCGCAACGCTCCCTGGCCGCCTCGCTCCTGGCTAACGCGGAGACCCGGGTCATCTACCGGCAGGAAGCCGACCAGCTCGGGGCCACCGCCCAGACCCTCGGGCTGACCGGTACCGAGACCACGCTCCTGCCCACCCTCGGCCTCGGCCAAGGCCTGTGGCGTATCCGCAACAGGTCGTTCCTGGTCCAGGCCCAGCTCCACCCGGACGAGGCACGGCTCTTCGAGACCGGCACCCGAGCCAGCGGAGAAACGCAGTGACGGTTCGTTCTCACGTGGTAGCAGGCCCGGAGGGTTGGTTTTTGCAGCCCAGCAGGCCTCGCCCTTTGGATGGAATTCACCCGCTGCCTGTCAGCGCAAGCCGAGGAACGCGCAGATCACGTCGAGCTCGTGCAGGCAACGTGCGCTACCTGTCCCGCTCACCTCGCCAGTGTCCGATCAGGTAGCCGCCGGTAAAGGCGAGCAAGCCGAGGGCTGCGACTGCCAGTGCAAGCATCGGACCTGTCATGGCTGTCCATATTCCTGGGCTGCTCGCTCCAGCGCGTCCAGCGCATTGGCCGAAGCATCGTGCTCCTGCAGAACCAGACGCAGGTCGTCAACTGAGCGTGCGCCCGGGCGGTCCGCTTGTACGTCGCGGGCGAGATCACCTATCGGGTCCCTGCGGTGCATCTGCTCTTTCAACCACTGCCTGAACGTCTGAGGCTTCTGCTCACTCATGAGCTGATCCTCTCCTGTTTGGTCCAGGCGCACTGCTCGGACGGCGCGTGGCGAGCCGGATGGAGACAGAACCGCGCGGGCAAGGACGCGAGCTCGGATCGCACCGCGAGCCGCCTCCACCGCTAGCCGCCCGCGCTCCCCGCTGAGCCTCTGCTGACCGCGTGGTGGTGCGGGTGCACCTGGTTCCTACAGGCGGCACCACACCCAGGGAGGCATAGCATGGACGAGATCGTGGAGAGGGCCGTCGATGAGCGCACGGCGCGGATCATCCTGACGCTCGGCTGCGAGCCGGGCGACGAGCTCGCCGCCCGGCTGGTCGCCGAACAGGGCGCGCTCAGCACGGTGCACCAGATCGCCGGCTCGGGCGGCTTCAACGAGCGCATTGCTCAGTGGGGTGAGGGCGTCGCCCAACGTCTAGACCTGGCCGGTGTCAACGATGTCCAGTCGCAGACGCGGGATCTCGGGCTCGGCACCCTGATCCCGTCGGACCCCGGCTGGCCCGCCCTGGCCGGGGACGTCACGGCGCATCCTCTGGTCCTGTGGACACTCGGGAACCCCTCGGTGCTGGTCGACCGGCAGCCGCGGGTCGCCGTGGTCGGACACCGGGTGCCGACCGACTACGGCCAGCGAGTCACTCGCGATCTGGCGGCCGATCTCGCGATGCGCGGCATCACGGTCGTCACCGCGGGCGGTCAGGGCATCGACACTGCCGCCGCCATGGGGACCGCGGCTGGTGAGGGACGGTGCGTCGCGGTACTGCCCGGCGGGCTGGACCGCCCCTACCCCAGCAGCAACGCGGGTCTGTTCCACTGGATCACGACCGACGGCGGGGTACTGGTCAGCGCTGCCCCTCCGGGTCAGCAGGCCAGTCTCGACCGGCTTCAGCTGCGCAACCGGCTCGTTGCCGCGCTGTCTGATGCCGTCGTCGTGACCGAGTCAGGGCACCGCTCCCCCGCCCTGAAGATCGCAGCAGCGGCGCTACGTCTGGGTGTCCCCGTTGGCGCGGTTCCCGGGGAGATCACCAGCCCGGGCAGCGGCGGGACCAACGAACTGCTGCGCCAGCACACGGCACGGATGATCACCCACGGCACTGATGTCATGAACCTGATCACCGCCCCACGCCCGGCCACACCAGCGGCCGTAGCGGGAGGCCGCTCCTCCCGGCACGACCCGTCGACGCCCCGGTCACCAAAGCCAGGCCCGCCCATCCCACCGGCCATGATCCCGCTCTGACCTGCGACCAAGGACGAACCCGAACGACCGGCACGCCGAGACCCTGGAGCAGGTGATGAACGACCACGACAAGCCGCCCGAGCTGTGGGACCTGCCGGTGGTGCGGGCGTTGGACGCGATCGAGTTCTTGCCCGGCCTGGAACCCGATCATGTCGAGTTCGACGAGTTCCGATTCCACGGCGAGGGATGGAGCGGCCCGATGCACGCGGCCGTGATCCACGCTTACCAGCCCGTGACCAGCGTCCCCTACACCGTGCGGTTCGCGGTCCAGGGCGCCACCTACACCGTGCGAGGACGCGGCCAGCATCCGCTGACGGCCAGCGGTGTGGCCGATCTGCTCCACGTCCCGCTGGCCAGTGCCGACCGAGCTGTCACCCTGCTCGGGCGGGCGCTGACGGAGTCACTGCGGATCTACAACCAGGCCAACACCCCCGCACAGAACGGCGCCGGACGCCCCACCCCGACGGCCGCGGCCTCGCAGCCCTGGCCGTTCTCCCCCCGAGCGGGCACCGACCTGGCGCCCGGCCCCCACCTGTGATCACCAGTACCCACACCGCAGCCACCAGCCACCGGCACTCGCCGTGCACCTGAAGCGCATGAACGACCCGCCCACCTCCCCTGGCGGCTCTGGCCGACAGCCCACGAACAGGGCCGCCAGTCCCCCCGACCGGCCGCCCTCCGCCTCAGCCCTGCGCCAAGCCCGCCCGGTAGGACGGGCGCACCTGTCCGCGCAGACGACCCCAGCCGGGGTCCTTGGACCAGGAGGATCAGTCATGGCGACCGAAGAAGAGCTGGACCACGCCGATACAGCAGTAGCAGAACGGCACATCACGCTTGACGCCGATGCCGGGTATGCCCTGTTGGCACAGAGGATCTGGACCGCTCTGCGCGGCCTCGGCGTGGAGCGCGGGCGGATGTCCGCGTTCGGCGACCACGCCGCCACCCTCGCCGGCGCTCCCGACCCCGACACCCGCACCAACTACCAGGAGTGGGTAGCCGACATCCCGCCGGCCAGCCGCGCCGCCCACCCGGCATGGCCGCACGATGGCCTGTCACTGCGTGCCCGATCCGAGACCGAACCCGTGGTGCACGACCTTGTGTTCGCGTCCCTTCCGTACAGCGACCTGCACTTCCGCAGCCAGTACGGCCGGGACCGGTCCCTCGAAATACACCAGAAGTTCCTCACTAACGCCGTCGCGAGCACGTTCCCCGGCGGGATTCTCGCCGCCGTCACCACCCACCGTGTCCTGGACAACCCCGACCCGGCCGTCCGCGAGCTGCTCCTGGACAACGCCGACCTCCTGGGCGCTGTCCGTCTGCCCGCTACCGCGCTGCGGCCGCAGCTGTCCGACGACGATGCCGCGCCCATCGACCTGCTGCTCCTGCGCCGCCGCATCCCCGGCGACGCGGTCCACTCCGCGTTCTTCCTCGACGTCGCGCCCGTCGCCGTCCCCGGCCGCGTGGCGTTCGTGAACGAGTACTTCTCGATGTTCTACCCCGAGCACGTGGCCGGGACCACCGGCGTCATCGCCGATCCCGATAAGCCCAGCGGACTGCGCTACACCGTCGGCGACGGCGACGTTGCCCTCGACGTGGCCCTGGACCACACGCTGTCCAACATCGTCGCCAAAGCTCGCGCCAGGAACCTGACAGCTGTCTCCGCCACGTGGTCACCGATCGAGACACGGCTCGCACGCGAGGCACGCCGTCCCATCCGACGCAGCAACGAACCAGGACACGACCTGGGCCTATGACCGTGGCCCTGCTCGTGACGGAAACCTCGACGTGGCTGACCATCTCGAGGCTTCTGAGCGGAGCCGGCTTGTGGTTCGGCGCGCTGAAGACCACGACTACCAGGACTGGCGACGGGTGACGTGATGTGTCATGAGCAGCTCCAATTCCGGCGCCGCTGGCGGTGCGATCTACGGGCTCGGCATCCTCGGAGCTCTGGTGTACTTCTGGCAGCAGGCCGACGGGTTCTGGGAACACGCGTGGTCCGTCGTCCAGGGCCTCTTCTGGCCGGCCTTCATGGTGTACGAAGGGTTCAAGGCGCTCGGCGCGTAGACCGCCAGTCGCGTAGAACGCGCAGCGCGCAAGCGTGCACGGTCAGGCGGTCGAGCCCTTCTTCGAGCAGGTAGATCGCAGCACCTCAAGGAGTACCAGCCGAGCGTTCCGCCACGGACCTGACGACGGCCTGCGCCATGTGGTCACCGACCGAGACACACACGACCCGCGAATCCCGCCGGGCGACCGGACGCAACGACGCAACGGCCTCCTGCCAGGGACTGTGACCGTGGGCTGGCCAGGGCGACGACGCTCTCGGCTGCGAACAACGCGATGCTCCGCCCCCAACCGTGTCGCAGCCCGAGGCCGGGGCGGCCTCGGCGACTTCCCGACCACGGCGCCACACCCCCGTCAGCCGCACGCGGCGATGTTCCGCGGTGCCGGCCTCGACGATCTCACCACCATCGTGATTCCCGTCCCGGTCGAACCTGCCCGCGCCGCAGTCAGCCGGGCTTTGCACAACCCGATCGCCGTCCCCGGGAACCACAGAGCAGCAGGAGTCTCCCCGGGACCGTGTAAGACGCGTCCGCACCCTCATCGCACGGGCACGGGCACGGGCACGGACGGGGTAGCACCACAAGCACGCCGAGCCCTGGCTTCGGCGTGCCCACCAAGTACCCGGCCTCACCGTCCGGACGACACCGCTCCTCGGCCGCCTCACGCCACGAAGTGTTGGCCGGCCCCGTCTCCAGTCGGCGACCGGCCCCGCACCGCCTACACGCGTCTCCTTCGCGCCGGGACCCGCGCAGTGCCCTGCCACGGGGCCCGGATCTCACCTGCCTCCCAGACATCCCGTGGGAGGCACCGATGGGCAAGGACACCCGCACACCCGAGCAGAAGCGCGCCGACCAGAAGGCGCAGCTGGAATCGATGCATGTCCAGCTGACCGAGGCCGTAGAAGGCCTGGTCACCGGGCAGGACTGGCGCAAGGCCGTGGAGTTCGCCGCGAGGTTCAGGAAGCGGTCGTTCAACAACGTCCTGCTGATCCGCTCCCAGCACTTGCAGGCCTACCAGGAAGGCCGGGTTCCCGGGCCCGAGCCGACGTACGTGGCCGGGTTCACGCAGTGGAAGCAGCTGGGCCGGTCGCCGCAGAAGGGCGCGTACAAGATCTATGCCCCGGTCACGAGCCGGTTCGCGTCGGCGACACCGCGGGACCCGGACTCGTGGCGCAAGCTCGCAACGGGAGAGAAGGCCCGGCCAGGCGAGTCGGTCACCACCAAGAAGACCGGGAACAGGATCGCCTCGGTCTGGGATGTCAGCCAGACCACCGGCGACCCACTACCGGAGCGGCCCCGGCCACAGCTGCTGCACGGGCAGGCACCGGACGGCCTGTGGGACGGTCTGGCCAGGATCGTCGAGCAGGAGGGCTACCGCCTGCTGGACGCTCCGGACGCCGCCTCGATCGGCGGCGCCGACGGTGCGACGGACCTGCGGGCCAAGACCGTACAGGTGCGCCTGGACCTGGACGAGATGGACCGGTGCGCCACGCTCGCGCACGAGCTGGGGCATCTTGTGCTGCTGCCCAAGGACGGTGCAGACGCGGTCGGGCACGTCGGGATCGGTGAGGTCGAGGCCGAGTCGTTCTCGCTGATGGTCGCTGCCGCGCACGGCGTGGACACCACCAAGTACTCCGTGCCGTACGTGTCCGGGTGGGCCAGCACGGTGCCCGGGTCCACCCCGGCCGAGGTCATGCGGGCCACCGGCGAGCGGGTGCGGCAGGCTGCCCGGTCGGTCCTGGACCGGCTGGAGACCGTGCAGGTCCCCGACGGTGACCCGCCCGGCCTGGATCGTGAGGCGCTCCGTGCTTCGAGCCGTGCGGCGACGTCGCGGCGAACAGCGACGCGCTCGGGCCGCGACCGGTCCACACCGCAGGCCGGAGCCAGGCCGAGCACGCCCCCGGCCCAGGAGCTGGGACTGTGAGGCCCCGGCCCGTGCCGGTCACACTGCCGCGCACCCACGTCGTGGTCGATCAGGACGGGCACCTGGCCGTCACAGTCGACGGTCAGCCTTGGCAGCCCCCAGCCCCGACCGACGGTTCCGCTCGCGCCCACACGGGCGGGCTGTCTCTGGGGCGTAGCGACCTCGAGTGGGCTCAGGAGCAGATCGCCGAGGAGCTGGACACGCCGGTGGTGGTCCACCTGGTCGACGGCGGGCAGGCCTACGAGCCCTACTTCGTCGTCCCCGACAGCTACCGACCCCTCGAGCCGAACAGCCTGAGTGGCACCGCCGTCGGCGAGGCAGGGCCTGTCGCGGAGTCTGGGCTCGGGAGCATTCCTGGCGGCAGGGGTGGATTCACGCCGGGCGAGCCGGTGGCGCTCGTGCAGGTCGTGGGCCGCGCCGTCGCCGACGAGCACGGCGCGGTGCGCTTCCGCCTGCCTGCCGCGCTGGGCGATCGGACACGTTCCCTGCTGATCCAGGGACAGGTCTCCGGCACGACCCTCCCCTACGACGACCTGCCCCAGCCGTCCGGACACGCCGTTCCCTCCGGCGCCGCACCCGCACCAGGCAGCAGCGGAGTGCCCGACCTCGCACGCCCGTCCCCCCAATCCGGTGACCACGACGTGCGCCGTGAGCCTGTCCGACGACCCGCTCCAGCACCGGCCGCGCGTCCCACGCCCACGGCTCCAGATGTTCCGGATACCGGGCTGGGGGCGTTGTGAGAGCGCCAGCGCGAGCGATGGGTGACGACCTGACCGATCTCGCCCTGATCGGCCTGGGTGCCCTGCTCGGCCTGTCCACCGTGCTGCGGGCAGCGGGCAGCCTCGCGGCCTGGATCACCCGGGCGAGCTCGCCGACCGGGGGCGCGCTGGCGGGGCTGGGTGCACTGGCCGACCCAGCCGACCCCGGCGCCGCGCTCGGCTGCCCCGACCTGCACCCAGTCGCCTATTGGACCACCACCGCCTTGCTCGTGGGTGTCCTGGCTGTGGTGGCGTGGCTGACGGCCCGGGCGGTGGCCGGGATGAACCACCGGCAGGCCCGCACCCCGCACCACACCCCCGGGACCGCGACGGCGCGCGACGTCGCCCACGCCGCCTCCGCCCGCACCCTGCTCAAGCGGTCGAAGACCCTGCGCCCGTCCCTGCGCAAGCCGACCGCACCGCAGGTCGGATACCAGCTCGGGGCCGCGCACGGGCACGGCGTATGGGCCTCGGTCGAGGACTCCCTGCTCGTCCTGGGCCCACCCCGCTCCGGCAAGGGACTGCACCTGGTCGTCAACGCGATCCTCGACGCCCCCGGGCCCGTGGTGACCACCTCGACCCGCCCCGACGCCCTGACCGTCACGATCAAGCAGCGCGAGCGGGTAGGGCCGGTGGCGGTGTTCGACCCGCAGCACCTGGCCAAGGGACTGCCGGCCGGTCTGCGGTGGTCGATCGTGCGCGGCTGCGAGGACCCGCTCACCGCGATGATCCGCGCCACCGGCCTCGCCTCCGCGACCGGCCTGGGTGGGGGCGGGACGGAGAACGGCGGGTTCTGGGAAGGGATGACCCGATCCGCGCTGCAAGCCATGCTGCACGCCGCCGCCCTCGACGGGAGGACAGCGCGGGACCTGTTTGCCTGGTCCAACTCGCCGTCCGCGGCGGAGGACGCCGCGGCGATCCTGGCGTCACACCCGGGAGCGGCGCCGGGATGGGGGCAGTCGCTGGAGTCGATCATCCAGGCCGACCCCCGCACCCGGGACTCCGCGTGGATGGGTGTGAAGCAGGCCCTGTCCTGCCTGGCCGACCCCCGCGTTCTGGACACCGTCTCCCCCGCCGCGGAGGAGTCGTTCGACCCCGAAGCGTTCCTGCGGGACAACGGGACCCTGTACCTGCTGGCAACCGGCTCTGGATCGGTCACCTCCGGACCGCTGGTCGCCGCGTTCATCGAAGACCTGGTCGAGACCGCCCGCCACCTCGCCGCCGCCTCCCCCGGTGCCCGCCTTGACCCACCACTCCTGCTGGCACTGGACGAGATCGGCAACCTCGCACCCCTACCGTCACTACCGACCCTGATGGCAGAAGGCGGCGGCACCGGGCTGACCACGATGCCGGTATTGCAGTCGTTGTCCCAGGCCCGGGACAAGTGGGGCGAGAACGCGGCGAACGCGATCTGGGACGCCGCGATCGTCAAGGTCCTCCTGGGCGGGTCATCCTCACCCAAAGACCTGGCGGACTTCTCCACGTTGATCGGTGAGCGGGACGAGTTCACCGACACCCATACCCGCGGTGACCAAGGCTCCCGATCGGTGCAGCGGTCGGTACGCCGGGTGGCGATCATGCCGCCCCAGGCCATTCGCATGCTCCCGTTCGGGATCAGTCTGATCCTGCTGCGCGCCGCACCACCGATCATCGCCGACCTACGCACCTGGACCGCCCGCCCGGACGCCACCCAGCTCGCGACGGACCGCACGGAGGTCGAGACCCTCCTGCAGACCACCGCCCGCCGGGCTCGGCGCGGTTCTGCCGAGGCCGATCAGAGCTCCCTGTCCGACGGCGAACTCACCGTCCAGCGCCCGGCCTCCCCGCAGGACGTGGCGGCGTCCGGCACACCGCAGTTCGCCCTGGACCAGCCTGAGGGGAAGGAGCACTCGTGATGGACGACGACACGATCGGATCGGCGCGGGACCGGGCCGACGCCGCCGCGGTGGACGACCACAACCGGACCGATGCCTCCGAGGCCCATGCCATGGTGGCCTTCCGGATCTGGCGGGCCCTGCGCGCTCTGGGCGCAGTCCACGGACGGATGCTCGTCACCGGCGTCGATGCTCACGAGCTCGCCCGGCTGCCACGGGAGCGCGTCCAAGCATGGAACTCCGACGGGCTCGGGATCTTGGTGGCCGACATCCCGCCGGAAGGAATCGGTCCGATCGACGACGACGGCCCAGTAGAGGCGTCTCTGGTCGAGGGGGTGGGCAGCGTCTACGACGTCGTGATCCACAACGCGCACCTGGCCGACGTCGCGTTCCACGATCCCGGACTGCGCGAGCACCTGCTGCAGTCCCACAACCTGAACCTGCTGGCAGGCCTCGCCCGCACCATCCCTGGCGGGTTTCTGGCCGCGCTGATGCCCCGAGACGTCCTGGACGACCCCCGGCCCGTGGTGCGTGAAGCGATCACCGCCCTGGGTGACGTGCTGGGTGCCGTCCGGCTCCCGGACGGCGCGCTGCGCAACATCGCCGGCTGCGACAACGGCACCGACCTGATCCTGGTCCGACGCCGCCTGGACGACGAGACACCCACCAACCAGGACGCGTTCGTCCACGTCGTCCATCTGCCTGACGTCGGTGACAGTCACGACCACGAACACCTCAACAAGCACTTCGTCGAGAATCCCCAGCGGGTCCTCGGCACCTTCGAGGCCTGTCACATGCCCTGGGGGCCGCCGCGCCTCTCGGTTCGGCCCAGCGGCCGGTCTCTGCGCAACGAGCTGCAGGACGCCCTGGACCAGATAGTGCGTTCCGCACGAGCCCAGGGCCTGCTCGCCGGTCCCGGGCCCCGCACGACGGTCGACCGAGAACCACCGCGACGCCCCCAGCGACCCGAGCGTCCTCGCGTCGAAGAGCCCGGGATCGACCTGTAACCCGCGTGCGACACGCGTTACCTGCTCGATCTGCACCACCGCACCAGGCCCGGACCCCGCGGGTTTCGTGGCCACGTGGACAGCGTTCGCCGGATCGGCCAAGCCGCCCACACCGTCCCGGCGCACTGTGCGTGAACCGCGGCCGGTGGTCGTACAGGCCAGTCCGCGTCATCGCCGCGGCCCCCTTCGACCTGAGTGACGCGCTCACCACGGGCTGCTCGACGCGGGGCGTGCACCTACCTACCGCAGCTACCCGCGGAAGGAGCCCCCCTGGTGACCAGCGCCGCATTCCCTGACGACAGGTCGTTCCCGATGAACCATCCGGCGATCGAGGCCGACATGTGGGCCATGCACGACCACCGGCACACCAGCGCGACCACGGCGCACAGCCTGGTGGCCGAGCACCTCTGGACCGCGCTCCGTGCCCTGGGCGTGACCGGCGGGCGGATGCTGCTGCGCGGGACAGACCCCGAGGCCCTGGCCGGGATGCCAGGAGCCCTACGAACCGCTCGGCCGGGCCAGGGAGACCAGCTGCAGGCCAGCATCCCCCACCCCGGGCGGCCACACCCCGGCCTGGAGCTGACCGTGTTCGTTCCCGACTACAAGCCCGGGCAGTTCGACGTCGTGATCCTCAACGCGTCGTACGCGGACGTCGTCCACCACGACGGCGATCTGCGTCACAGCAGGTGGCAGGAGCACAACCAGGCCGTGCTCAGCTCCCTGTCCTACACCGCCCCCGCCGGGCTGGTCGCCGCGCTGGTCAGCGCTGACGTGCTGGACGCCGCCGATCCCGGGCCTCGACGGGCGATGGCCCACCTCGCGGACCTGCTCGGTGCCGCACGCCTGCCCGCCGGGACGCTGCGGAGCGTGGCCGGATGCGACAGCCCGGTCGACCTCCTGCTGCTGCGCCGCCGCCCCGACGGCCAGCCCCAGGGCGGGGCACGCTTCGAGGCCAGCCTCCAGTTCCTGTTCGATTCGGTGCCGGTCCGCCAGAACGAGTACTTCCACGACCGGCCCGCCGACATGCTCGGCCGCCCGGTCATCAAGCCCATGCCCTGGGGCCCTGCGCGCCTGACGGTACGGCCCGACGTGGTCCCGCTGGCCCAGGACCTGCGCACCACGCTCGCCCAGGTCGTGCGCAACGCCATCGACTGGGGCCTGACCGCCCGCAGGACCATGACCAGCACTCCGGGCGACGAGCCAGACGCTGCAACACAGCCTGAACCTCGAAGAAGACAGCCCGGCGGTGCATCAGGCGGCCCGCCGGCGGGCCTGTCAGGCGGTAGCCGGGGCCGCCCGCCCGCCAGGCCGCCATCTCCACGGGAGGCGACCGGGCCTGACCATCCGGGCCCGCTGCTGTGAACCACGAGGACCCCCGCCGACCATTCACTTCGGCTTCGTCTCGACCACGGTCGCAGCCCAGGCCCCGGAACCGCCGAGCTGGCCAGAACACACAAGCAGGGATCAGAGCAGGAGGGGCCATCATGACCAGGAGCTATCCGTTGGCGACGGACCAGTACCGGATCGTCGCTCCCAACCAGTGCGCCAGACGCGCCCGCGCCCGGTCCACCACCGACGGTGGTGCGCGATGAGCGGCTGGCTGGAACGGCACGAGGAGCAGCTGGTCATGGACGACCAGCTCGCGATCATCGCTCACCTGGACGCCGACGCC
The DNA here is from genome assembly GCF_024171995.1 of Promicromonospora umidemergens. Classification (GTDB taxonomy): domain Bacteria; phylum Actinomycetota; class Actinomycetes; order Actinomycetales; family Cellulomonadaceae; genus Promicromonospora; species Promicromonospora umidemergens. The sequence continues at coordinate 81,514 of NZ_JAMTCT010000004.1, forward strand.
AGTTCCGGCCACCGGTTCCTGGCGCAGCAGATCTGGCACACCGCCCAGGCCCTGGGGATACCACCGGGCGGGCACGTGCTGGCCACCGGACTGGACGCCGCGGTCCTGGTCGGCACCACCGCGCCGGCCGGACACGGGCGGGCCACGAGCATGTGGGACGCACCGCTCCCGTGGCGGGCGATGACTCCGCCGAGGTGGCCCTACCCCGCTTTCACCGTCGACCCAGCGCCCGAACCCGCCGGAGCCCGGGACCGTGGTCTCTTCGCCGTGCAGCTCGTCTCCCAGGTCGGTCTGGACGTTCGGGCGCGCAGCATGACCGCATGGAACTACCAGCAGCGCCGGTTCCACGAGCATCTGGCCAGTGCGTTGGCTGGTGCGGCACCGGGCGGGCTCGTGGTCGCACTGGCCAACCACACGATCCTGGACACGCCGCGCCGTGACCCGTGGGAGCAGGCCGGTCAGGTCGCCGACTTCCTCGGTGCGGCACGCCTGCCCTCTCACGCGCTGCGCACCGACGCCCGCTGCGACGCCCCGGTCGACCTGTTGATCTTCCGCCGGCATACGCACCACGCCGTCGCCTGCGCCCCCGGCCATGACGCAGGGCTGGTGGTGCCGGGCACGGTCTTGATGCAGGGCGGCAATCTGCCGGTCAGCGGCTACTACCGGCATCACCGAGGTCACGTGCTCGGTCTGCCGATGGTCCGGACCGACCGGTGGGACATGGACCACCTCACCGTCCTGGACACCGCCCAGACCTGGCGGACCCGACTTCCCCAGGTACTGGACCAGATCACCCGCGCCCATACGCCAGTGACCCAGCCGCGCACGGCAGCAGGCATCGACGCCCAGGCCACGCCACGGGCTGCCTCCCGTCCGACGCTGCGGCCTGGCGTCGAGGCCGACCGATCACCACAGGCCTCGGACTCCGTGCCGCACCTGTGAGCCCACCACCGCTCCGAGACCGGCAGACCGAACTGCCCCTTCACCGACCCATCCCTTGAGGAACGTGCTGGTCGAGGCCACGACGTCAAGACCGTCTAGCGACAGGAACAGCCCGATGAAGCCCACGACTTCCACCCACACCCCGACAGCAGCCGAGCTGCGCCGCGCCATGGGCGCGGGCGACCCGGCCGCCCTCGCCGATGCCTGGCAAGTGGGCCGGCACCTGTGGCCGGTGCTGCGCGCACTGGGCTACGACAGCGGGTACCTGGGCGGGCGGGGAGCCAACAGCGACGCCCTGGCCGGCAGGGCACCCCACCTGCGACGCGCCGGCGCACCTCCCGGGTACCTCGCGTTCGTCGCAGTAATCCCTCAGGTGTCCGGGCACGACCGGATCCGACTGCATCACCAGGGCGCTGACCTTCCTCGGCTCCCCGAGCACCGCGGCCAGCTCGGCGTCGTGCTGCAAGATGTCCCGTTCAGACAGTCGCGCTCCACCCCGCACAAGGCGCAGGCCCTCGCCGACTACGGGACCAAGGTCCTCACCGAGGGGGTCATCCTGTCGGCCCGGGGTGGTATCAGCGTCTCCCTCGTGCATCCCCAGGTCCTGGACAGTCCTGATCCCCGCGGACGCAAGGCCCTCGCCCGCCACGCTGACCTGGTCGGCGCCCTGCGGCTGCCACCACGCCCCTCACCCGATGGGCCGGGCATGCCGTTCGACGTCGTCCTGCTGCGCCGCCGCCCCACCGGGGCACGCGGCACCGGCCACCCGTTCACCGACGTCTCGACGATCCAGCTCGGCGAACGTCACGCAACGATCAACGAGTACTTCGCCACCCACCCCGAACATGTTCTCAGCCGGGTCCTGCCCGGACCTGACAGCTCGACCCGGCTGGTCCCGGTCACCGACCGAACCCGCCTGGGTCAGCGAATGCAGGAGGCGTTCATGCGGATCGGGGGCGCCGCTACCCAGCGAGGACTGACCGCCCCCGGATTCCTGCGACCGCCGACACCTGACCATCCTCAGACCTCGGACACGCCACGGCCCATCGACCAGGGCGTGCGTCCGGGCGCGAGCGACGACCTGCACCTCTGACCGCCTGCCGCTAGGACCAGCGGTGTGGCTCAGCGCGGATATCGGCACGTTCCCGAAGTGCGCGTCAGCCAGTTGAGCCGGGCTGGCCGCACGTCGCGCGGCGGAACAGCACGAGCAAGGGCCGGCGTCCTCGACGCCGACCCTTGCTCATCTCTGCGGGAAGTGGCCCTCGCCCGGTGCGCTCAGCGGTGCAGTACGTAGCCGCCGTGGTGGAGCGTTCCGTCGATGAAGTCGCCGTAGGCCCAGAACCCGAGGTCGTCGAGGTACTCGATGCGGTCGCCGGTGATCCAGAACCGCCCCTGGAACGCGTGCTCGCGCCCGTCACGGGTCTCGTCGTAGCGGCCGTCGACGGTCAACATCTGGTGCAGGAACCCAGTCTCGTCGATCCACGTGCCCAGGTACGGGCTGTCCGTCGCCCCGCCCTCCGCGGGGCCCTGCTCCTGCGGCGCCTCGATGACACGGGTGAAGCCCCACCGGGCCACCTCGCCGTCGACCACCAGAGCGAGGACCGCCTCGGGGCGACGCAGCAGCGTGTCCCGCGCAGTCTCGAGGTCGGGGGCGTCCTCGGGGCGCAGCACCGCGAACGTCGCCGCGGCGCCCGCCGCGAGCGTGCCCCGGTTCGCGGTCCTGAGCTTGCGGGCGCCGAGGATGCCGGGGACGTCGATGACGGCGGGGACGATCACGAGGCCGCCGCAGTGGAGCACGACCATCCCGTCGTCGTCGGTGGCGGTGACCAGCCCGGTCCCGACGCCGACCACGGTGCCGGCGGCGACGCCGATCCCGAGCAGGAGGTCACCGTTCTCGATCGTCCCGACGAGAGGGTCCGCGGTGTGGATCGTCGCGCCGGCGAAGAGCGGCGGGCTGCCCGCCGCCACGGCCGTGGTGAACTGCTCGAGCGCGGCGGCGTCGAACCCGGGGTGGATGTGCGTGCTGTTCATGCCCGTCTCCTGTCAGTCGTTCACTGCTGCCCGCCGGTCCTTCTTCCCGACACACCATTAGATTGCTCCGTCTAGATTGCTCCGTCGCGAACGGGGCAACCAGGTCGCGGTCTACCTGGGGGCGACACACCCTGGTTAATCGCGTCGAGTAGCCAGCTGGTCAGCAACACCAAGCCCTGCACGGAGTCGGGTCAGCACGGGCATCACGGCACGCGTCCGCAGTCCGCAGTCCGCAGTCCGCAGTCAACGACCGTGCCCCGCTGCTGCCCGAGGTCGAGGAGGCCCAGGCCGCCTAGCAACAGCGCTAAGAGGTGGTGATCTCGTCGTGGCCGGCTCTCTGCGCCAGGGATCACCACCCTTTCTGGCGTTACCGCCCCCACTGTGTCAGCGGCAGGCTGCATCATGGAGCTGAGCGAGACCACCAGGAAGGCACCCGATGAGAGTCACGGCCACGATCAACACCCGTGCCGCCGCACGCGGCGAAGAGAAGTCCCAGGCCCGCGAGCTGGAAGTCGAGGCGGCGAGCTACGAGGAGGCCCGCGACGAGTTGTTCGGACAGATCCCTGACGGCTGGATGATCGTCGGCGGCATCGGTGTGCCTGACCGGGCCGACACCTACCGGCCTCGCCGGCACTGACCCTCAGGGCCACGGCTCCCGGCCGGTGCCAGGCACAAACCACTAGTGTGCGCGCATACAATGGAACGTATGTTCGATTCCGTGTCGGCTCCGACGGCATTGGAGCGTGCTCGTGCTGCGCTCCAGTCGGTGGAGCGCCGCGTCGGGATCGAGCACCGTGACCAGGTCGTCGCGCTCGCTGCGCCGGGGCCTGCGCCGGGGCCTGCGCCGCTGACCGAGTTGCTGCCTGGCGGTGACCTGCCCTCGGGTGTCGCTGTCACGGTCCAGGCTTCGGCGAGCCTGATGTGCTGGCTCCTTGGCGCCACACAGCGTGATCGTTGGGTGGCTTTGGTTGGCTGGCCCGAGCTCAGCCCTGTAGCACTGGTCGAGGCCGGTGTCGACCTGGAGCGCGTCGTGGTCGTGCCAGACGTCGGCGGCCGCGGCGCCGCGGTCCTCGCCGCGCTGCTGGACGGCGTGGAGATCGTCGTCGCGGGCCCACGTGTCGCGCTGACGGCGAGCGAACGGCGCCGGCTCCTGGCTCGGGCCCGGCAGCGCGACGTCACGCTGGTGTCGCCGTCGGTGTGGGAGGGGGCAGCACTGGTGCTCGACGTCGGGCAGGCCCAGTGGAGCGGTCCCGACCGCGGGGACCACTGGCTGCGCGAGTCCCGCCTGTCGGTGGTCCGCCATTCGCGCGCCGACGGCGCTGGCACTCACTTCGAGGTCGCCCGGCAAGGCACCACCGCACCGACCGCGCTCGCCACGCGAGCCGCGGCCCGCCGCCGGGCGGGGTGAGCGTGATGTACGACCTCACGGGCCTGATCAACGACTGGCCTGCGGCCGCCGTCGGCGGCGTTCCCGTGAAGCCCTCCTACTCCTGGGACCCCGTCGCCGTGCTGGCACGCCTGTGCTGGCCGGACCACGCGATCTGGGTTCCCGGGCATGCCAACCGGTGGAACAAGAACTTCGTGCTGGTCCTGGTGACCCCGAACGAGAACGATCGCCGGAGCGAGACGGGGCTCTGGCTGCACTGGACCGACGTCGCCCGGGCAGTGCCTGCTGAGGCGTCCAGGGCGCCGAAGCCTCCCGACGTGCCGAGCTCCAGAGCGCGCACGGAGGCACAGATCCGGGGCTCGGGTCAGTCGGCCTGACCGAGCGGGACACATCCTCTGACGTACACCCCTCTTCGCGGATCAGCCTGCCCAGCCGCCCGCGCGGCCGCCGCGGATATTTCAGGGCCATGGGCACGTCGCCCCAGGCGGCTCGCCTCCACGGGCAGTTGCGGTGGGTCTGGTGGTGGGCGCGCACCTGCCAAGGGATACGGACGCTACCCCGGCGCCCGTGACCCGAGCAGGGAGCCATCATGACGATCCCCATTCGGCAGAGCCTGGAGGGCGTCTTCCTCACCGGGTTGCGGCCCGCCTCCGGGAGCGCATCATGAGCGGCCCGAACGACGTATCCGGCTCCGGCCCGACCGAATCTGATCTGCCCGGCTCGGCCCCCCAGGCTGAGCCGCCGGCCACGCAGGACGGCGCGCCGGACGATCCGTCCCAGGCCTCGCTCCTGCGGATGCTGGGCTGGCGCCCCGGAGACCCTCTGCCCGACGTCGACGGCCTGGCCGACGCGTTGGACGAAGCCGGCGACGACACAGATCTGTCCGCCCCGGACTCGGATCATGCCCAGGGCCTGGGCAATGCTGCGCTGGCCTCGACCCCCGACCTGTTGCTTCCGGCAGAGCCGGAGCCAGTGGTGCCGATCAACTGGAACACCCTGGACGCGGAACGGGCCGAGCAGGAGTGGTGGCAGCTGGACGCGTTCGTGTACTGGCTGCGCGACGACTTCGGGCTCACGCCCCAGGAGCTGCCACCGTTGTGGCACCGGCACCCCGAGCTGGTGTGGGAGCTGTCCGCGCTGCGCACCTCCTGGCTGGCCGCCCACGCCGAGGACGCCCACCCCGGCTCACCCCTGATGTGGCTGCGCGACCTGGGCGACTCCCGGCGCCGGCTGCGGGACTGGGTCCAGCGCTGCGGCACCACCTTGACCGAGGACCGTCCCACCCGCCGCACGACCTGGCCCGGCGAACAGCCCGCCCCCAGCCCGGTTGCGGTCACCGTCACCGACCGGGCCACGGACTTCGCCATCTTCGTCGCCGACGACGTCGCCCGGCGACGCCGCATCGAGGCCGACGCCCAGGCCGAGATCGAGCAGGCCCGCGCCGAGCGGATGAGCCGGCTGCGCCGGTCCTGGGTCCTGCCCACGACCGGCGCCGAAGGCCCCGCACCGGGCGCGGTGGCACCCGACGTCACGGACGAGGAGGACAAGTCATGACCCCCCAGTCGCACACCCAGGTTGCTCGGGAGCGGGCAGACATCGCGGCCCTGACCGCACAAGCCCATGCGGACGCCACCGGTACGCACGCTCAGCTCGCGCCCATGGTCTGGGACCTGCTGCGAAGTTTGGGCGCCCCGGTCGGCGGACGGGCACTGGCCTTCGGCGTGGACCCGCGGGTCCTGCTGACCGGGGACCCGAACCACCGCGAACCGCGTGACGCCGACGGGTTCCCTGTGCACGACCGGTGGCAGGGCCTCGTGCCGGGGGCCAGGCCGGACACTTACCGTGACGCGGTCCCGGTCACTCGGTATCCGCTGCGCCTGGCCATGGCGCGACCGTTCGACGTCGCGGTGGCGTCGATGCCGTACAGCGACATCCACCTGCGCGGCCGCGAGGCCCGGGCGATGCGGCTGCACAGCTTCCATATCCAGGCCACCGAAGCCTTGGAGGGGCTGGCACCCGGCGGGCACGCCGTGTTCCTGGCCAACCACTCGGTCCTGGACTTTCCCGACCCGTCGCGCTGGGCGCGCCTGGCCCAGATGGCCGACTTTCTCGGCGCGGTCCGGCTCCCCTCCCATGCACTACGCACGGCACCGGCGTGCGACGCACCGGTCGACATCCTGGTCCTACGGCGCCGCGAGACCCCGCACCCCGCCCCGGGTCTGCGGTTCCCGGCCGTGCAATGGTCACCCACGAACGAGCTGCACGAGAGCACCTACTTCAGCACCCACCCCGACCGGGTGCTGGGCACTCGCGACGTGGGCACCGACTACTGGGGCATGAAGCAGCTGGCCGTCCACGACCCCGACCACACCTGGCCCGGCCGCCTCGATGCCGAATTCGGCGAGATCGCCCGCCAGCACGGTTCCGACAGCACGACGCCGGGCCTGGCGCAGGAACACGGCAGGCCTGCGCCACGGCACGATGCCACCCACCCGCGTGAGGAACCGCCCGGCCTGCACCTGTGAACGCCCATAGCGCAGCTCATCAACCAGCCCGCGCAACGACGAAAGAAGGGCACTAGTCATGGAGTTCGACGAATCCAATATCGAGTTCGTCCAGGCCGGGCCGGAGATGGTCTTGGAGTTGCTCGCCGAGAAGAACCACCACGACACCTCGGCCGCCGTGGCGCACCAGAACATCGCGGCACAGCTGTGGCCGCACCTGCGTGCGCTCGAGTACGCGACCGGGCAGCTTCTCGCGGTCGGAGAAGACGTCGACCTTCTCGCCGGCGCATCGCCCGACAGCCCGAGGCTCGCCGACAGCATCGACGACTACGAGGAAGGCGAGCTCCTGGCCGCGCACATGCCCCACACCGACCAGCCGCCGCACCATGGGCTGCGACTACGGTCAGCACGCAACCACGAGGTCGGCGCCGCCGACCTCGTCCTGGCCAACCTCCCTCTTGCCGACACACGGGCTCTGACCCGGTCCACCAAGACCGACATGGCGATGATGCACCACGGTGTCATCCGCGACGCCCTGACCTGGCTGAGGCCCGGCGGACTCCTGGTCACCACCGCCCACCGCCAGCTCCTCGAAGGAACAGACGCACAACCGCGCCGTTCGATCGCCAAGCACGCGGACCTGATCGCGGCCGTCCGCCTGCCCGCATCCGCACTGCGCCGAGCACTGTTGCTCGACAGCCCCGTGGACCTGCTGATGCTGCGCCGTCGCGAACCCGGTCACCCGCCCGCCGGTCTGAACTTCATCGAACGCAGCCCAGTACACATCCACGACGCCCCAGACATGCTCATCAACGACTGCTACGCCATCGCACCCTGGGCAGCCGCGGGCAATATCGTGCCCGACCCGATCGACCCCGACATGACGACCGTCGCCCCGATGGGTGGCGACTTCGGCCGGACGTTGTCCGAGGCCCTCGCGACGCACACGGACATCGCCATCGACGACGGGCTCTACGCGAAGCAACGCCCCGCGCGCCGAGCGCGCCCCGCGCCCCCGCAGAACACGCCGCACAATCCGAGTACCGGTCCCGAACCGCACGCCCTGTAGCGCCAAGCCCGGACCCCGCGGGTGGGGCCTGAACCGTCCTTGCGCTGATGGCCAGGAGGATCCGCCGCCCGCGCCGCTGAAATCGCACACCCTGACCGGAGGCGAGAAGCGTCATGCCCGCGATGAACTTCGACCAAGCGATGCGCGCCGAGCGCTGGCACGCGCTCACCCTCGGCATCCCCGGCATGGGTCCCGGAGCGGACGCGTCCCGGCTGCGCACCGCGCGACGTGTCTGGCAGGAATACGTGGCCTACAGCCAGCGGGTCTACGACTCCCAGATCTGGACGTACGACCCCGACCCACGGCCCTCGTTCTGCCTGTACCGGATCATCGAGGCCAGCGGCAACATCCAACGCGTCGTCGATGCCCCCGACTTCGCCGGTGAAGTCCTGCGGGACATGGGCCGGGGGTACCGGGAAGAGATCGTGTCCGACGAGGACGGAACCCGGTGGGAACGCTTCAGCCCAACGATCAACGGCTACCGCGCTGCAGCACGAGAGACCGCGCACATCCGCGCGCAGCTGCAATTACGCGGCCTCATCCCGCCCCGACCGCGCGGGCAGGCGGTGACCTTCGGGTTCCTGCCTCCTCGCTACGAGCCGCCCACCGCCTCGGGCATCGAGCCCCCGTTCTGATCTGCCTCCGCTCTGGCCTCCTGCGAATCTTCCATGCGGTGTCGCGAGCGGCGGCGTCCACGGCACACCTTCCCGACACACCCACGCGGGAGGAGCAAGACGATTACCCAGAACGTGTCCCCTGAGAGGACCGGCAGGCCCCGCCACGAGCAGCCAAGCACTTCAGCGGTCGACGACCGGGCTGGGGCGGCGAGCTGAGCATGGACCCGCTCGGTAGCTTCGAATTCTCGCCCGGCCTCGCGGAACTGGCCGATCTGGCCGCGCTCACCGACCGTGAGACCACCGACGCGACCGTGTCCCACGAACAGATCGCCAAGGAACTCTGGACCGCCCTGCGTCGGCTCGGCGTCAGGGGACAGATGCTCGTCCTGGGCGAGGACGCAGAGGTCTACGCCGGCCTTCCCCAGACCGAACGCCGTATCTCACCAGGTGCCACGGCCGAACTCGTCGGCCAGGTACCGGGAGCATCCTGGCCACACACCGGGCTGCAGCTGCACCAGCACCCTGGTACGCAACCGGACCCGTTCGACCTGGTGATCAACAACATCCCGGCCAACGACCTGGTGGCCCATTCGACCGTGGGCTCCGCTCGACAGTGGCAGCAGCACGCGATCAACACCCTCGGCTCGATCGGGCTCACCGGCCCGGGCGGGCTGACCATCCTCCTGGCTTCCAGTCGGCTTCTGGACGACACCGAGTCGTACGTGCGGCGTGAGATGAGCCGCGCGGTCGAGCTGCTCGGCGCGCTCCGTCTGCCTGCGGGCGCACTGCGCCGCGCCCCGGGCAATGACGGAACCGTCGACCTGATCCTGCTCCACCACCGTGGGTCACCCGGCACGACCCCGTTCACCGAGTCGATACCGGTCACGCTCGACGGCCGCGACGTGCACGTCAACGAGTACTACGACACCCGCCCCGACCACGTCCTGGGCACCCTGGCCAGCCGTGACAACCCCTGGGGACCAGCGGACACAACTGTCGTCCCCGGCGGTGTGGGCCTAGCTACGGAACTACGAGCAGGCCTGAATGCCATCGCCCGCTCCGCCCGCGCCCGTGGCCTGCCACTGCCGGCCGACGCGGCTGATCTGGACGTGTCCATCGACTCCACGACGGGCGAATCCGGTGACCGGGCCTCACGGCGCCCTTCCGCGATCCGAGCCCAGGATCTGGGTGAGGCACGTGCTGTGGTCGCACGGCTGCGCGCCCAGCGCCGCGACGCCTTCCCGACCACGCCTGATCGCCCCGCGCCGCCGAGGAGTCCGGGTCCGGAGCCAGAGCCACCGGGGCTGTGAGTCGGCGTGGCCAGGCCTGCTCCGACACAACCCGCCACGCCATCGCGCGGGCGTACGGATCCGCCCGTGCACCGCACCAGCCGCATCCCCGATTAGAAAGGACGCCGTCATCATGAAGCAGAGCAACCTCGCCGACTACCTCGCCCAGCTGCCCTACACGATCGGCCACCACCTCGGCGACCAGCACGTCGTCGTCGGAGCATATGACTCCGACATGAAGACCGTCGTGCATGCCGCGATCGACTGGAACGACGGCCTTGGCGGTGACAACGAGACCGCCGAGCAGACCACCGCGCACCTGGACAGGGCGCTTCGGCAGCATCACGTAGCACGACTGGTCGTGATCGCCTACGGCCCTGACGGACCGGCACGTTCACGTGTCATGGCCGACGCCCTCGAGGGCGCTTTCGGCGTGCGCTCCCTCCAGATCCACGTCCACGACGGCCACGGACGGATCCGTAGTAACACGACTGGCGAATGGGGACGCGCAGTTGCCGTCGCCGGCTTCGTGCCCCGGGCCGCGCTAAGCGGTCATACCCCTGCCGCCTCACGCACCGAGCTCCTGGAGTCCGTGGCGCCGTTGCCGGCCCCACTGTTCGGGCCGCTCGACCCCGGCCTGGCCACCAAACTCCTTGGCAGCTCGCCCCTGCTGCAAGCTGAGATCGCGCAACGCGCCCTGGACACCCTGGCCGCGGGCAGGGTCGACGACCTCCAACAGATGACGGTCCTGTCCCACCTGATCACCACCACCCCCCTCACCCGCGACAGCGTGCTCGTCCATGCGATCAGGGACGGCGACGAGCTGATGGATGCCCGGACCGATGCCCTGGTGCGTACCTTTCGCGCGGCACCACTCGATCAACGGCCTCAGCTCGCGAGCACCACAGCAGCAGCCACCTTCCTCGCCGCATGGCACCCACCGATCGTCCAGGGCCTGCTGCGCCACGCAGACAAGGACGCGGAACTCACCGCCCTCGTCTCCCAAGCCATCCGGCTCGGAATCGACCCCCGGCCCATGCGCCCGACCCTGACGCAAGCCACCAATGAACTTCTCGCCGAAGCCGAGACGGCCTGGGCCGCTCAGCGCTCCACGGGAGCGCCTGCCAGCGGCAGGGCGTCGATCCCGCCAAGAACACAGCCGTGGCCATCTACGCGCCACGTGAACGCCGCCCCCTTCGATTCAGGAGCGAACACACGCGATCTGTAGACCGCGCGCCCCAAGACTCCGGCTGCGACCCAGCAGCCGCCGACGGCGGCGATACCTACGACAGAGGCAACCGAAGGAAGACGCCATGAACGCGAAGGACGAGAACGTTGAGGGCGATGCGCATCTCGCCGCAGACCTGATCATGGGGCAGCTGCACGCCGGCACCGACCTCGTGGTGCGAGCGACCGCGCTGATGGACCGCCGCGCCCTGGAGGCACACCAGCAGATCTCGGGCGTCGACCGGCACTGGCAGATCGCGATCCACCTGTGGCCAGCCCTGAAGTCCGTCGCACACCACACCGAACAGATCTCCGGTCATCTGCTGGCCGCAGGTGTCGACGCCGACATGCTCGCCGGCCTCGGCCCGCACCCGCACTACCTGCGCGACCCACAACGTCACCTCGTCTTCCACACCCCGATCCCACCCACCAGCCAGTGGCCACACAACGACCTGCCGTTACACAAACTAGGCGCGCAGAACGACCCGGGACGCTACGACCTCGTACTGGCGAACCTGCCCTTCCACGACGTGGCGCTGTTCGATCCCGGCCGGCGTGCTCGCCTGGGCGCCTACCACGGGGACTTGGTGGCCAGCGCGCTGGACCAAACGCCAGGCGGGTTAGCCGTCGCGATCGCGTCTCCGGTGTTCCTGGATCACCCCGACGCGGCGCTGCGCCAGGTCGTCGACGCGAAGGCCGATCTGGTCGGCGCGGTTCGTCTCCCGGGTGGAGCGATGCGACCCGACAGCCACGCCAAGGGACCGACAGACGTCCTGTTCCTCTGCCACCGTCAGCCCGGCCAGGCGGGCCCCGGCATCCCAGCAGCGCGCGACGTGATCACCGAGTCAGGCCGTGGTCACCTCAACGAGTACTGGTTCAACAACGCTGAGCACGTGCTCGGCCAGTTCAGGAGCGATCCTGAGTCAGCGACCTTCACGGTCGATCCTCGGTCTGAGCCGCTGGGCCGATCGCTGCAGGTCGCGTTCGACCAGATCGCCACCGTCACGATCAACAGGCTCCAACCCAATACGTCCGGTCATCCCACACCAAGGCCCGGCCCGCATCGGACACCAGAATGCATCGCTCCGGCCTATACACCGGACCTGTAGTACAGCGCCCTCCGATCTCTCGCGATGCCAGTTCGCAGTCTGCCGCGCCGGTCACCCACCAGCTTGCCCCGGACATCAGCCCGCCGATCTCCCTGAGCCAGGGTGGCGCCGGCCTGATGATGTGCCCGACCCTCAGCGGTTCGCAGCTGCGCCCAATCGGCGCAGCCGTGAGCCGCCGAGCGAATGGCACCGCGGACAACTGGTCAAGCCGCCCGTACCTCGGTGCGGGCCTCCGAGCTGTCATTGCCGTTGGCGGCGCCGCTCTTGGTACCTTGGCCCACCTTTCGCAATCGCGCTTCCTGTTCTCCGATCTCGACCATCGCCTGCAGAACGGCCGACACATCGGGTGCATGGCGGAGCCGTTCGATGTAGTTCCTGCCGGTGACACCAGCCTGGATCTTGTGGCCAAGCAGAGCTGCGGCTTCAGCCACACCGCGCTTACGAGCGACGAACGTAGCGACGGTCGATCGCAGAAGGTGGGGATACACCTCTCCCGTCATGTCGGCTGCTGCGAGTGCCGCACGGAGCTGCCGTCGAAGGTTCGACGGGGCCTGGCATCTCAAGACAGTGCCGTCATCGCGGTAGCGGCGAGAAGGGAACACTGGCATCGCCGCTGTGACCGTTGCCGGCTGGATCGTTCGAAGGGATTCGACGACAAATGGGGGAAGGGTGATCACGCGTTCGCCCGCATCGGTCTTAGGGATGTCCTGACGCACGCAACCCTGTCCCCGGATGGGAACCATCGTGGCTGCAATTGTGACCCTGGATACTCCGTCCGCGGAATCGAGATCGACTTCGCCCCACCGCAGTGCGAGCGCCTCACCGATGCGCGCGCCGGTGCCCAGCAGGACATCGATCACGACTGCCAGGTTCCTGCTTGGGTCGGGTCCAGGACGGTCCCTGCCACACTCGACCCACTCGCGGACCGCCTTACGCAGGCGGTACACGTCTGTCGCCGTGATCGCGCGCGGTACGGGCTTCTTCAGGTCCGGCGTGATTGTCTTGCGCATCGGATTGTCACGGATAGCGTCATGGATGACCGCCCGGTCCAGCACCATGTTGAGGACGCTTCGAATCCGGACGGCGGTCGTCGTCATGTCTCTTTCGCCAGGCTTGCCGCGAGCAACGATCGAGTCGATGAGACGCTGGCACAAAGCTGGGGTCAATTCGTTCAGGCGCTTCTTTCCCAGCACCGGAACCGCATACCGGTCGAGTTGGTACTCGTACTTGTCGATCGTCTGCGGCCTCATCGGTGGGCGGGGCCAAGTCGAGCGAACTCGCATCTCAGTTATCCATTGGCGGCACGCGAGTCCCACCTTCGATTCTGGTTTGAGTTCATCCGAGCCGCGTGCGGCCTTGAGCAGTTCGGCCACGGCGGCTTGCACCTTGAGGCGTGCCTTGTCCTCGTGGGATCCGTTTCGAGAGACCGGCACAATCTCTCCGGTCATGAGCTTGAGCCGGGTCCGTGCCCGCCATGTCTTCGGCCCGGTCTGCTTGATGGAGATGTTGCCGTGTTCGCCCGGCTGGAGCTCCGTTCTGCCCATCGCTCACCACCCCGATCCGGTGATGCGGCGCTCGGGGGTAGCCTCGTCGTCACCGCTCTCGGTGTCCGCGACGCGCGACTCGAGCCACGCGCGCACGTCAGCGTCGGCGAACAGCAGGTGCCGACCGATCTTGTAGGCGCGCGGCCCCTGCCCGTGCTTCCGCCAGGTGTAGACGGTTCCGGGCGTGGTACGCAGGACCGTGCACAACTCGTCGAGGGTCCACATCGGGGTGCGGTCCATTGGCTTGTCGTGCGAGGTGCTCATGTATCTGAGGTGCGCCAACGGCGCCGACAACGTCGAGCATCCGTAGGCACTGCCGGTCACTTCCAGGCGCTCAAACCGTGTCACGAACCGTGTCATCGCAGGTCACCTATCCCTTCACTAGGCGCTCTCGCGAGACAACAAAGGCCGCCGACCAGGTCAAATACCTGGTCGACGGCCTCGGTCGAGCAGTCTCAGCCGGACTTGCGGCGGAACATCTTCTGCACGGGGCCGGTCGTCTCCGAACCGTGCACCGCACCGGTGTTCACGTCGCCGGCAGCGGTCCGGTGCCGGGCCGCGTTCTTGCGGTCCAGCGCCTCCTTGAACCGTGCCTTCGCGTCCATGCTCGGCGCTGTCGCCGCCTTGGGCTCCTCTACGCCCTCGGCCTCGACCTCTGCCGCCTCGGCATTGGGCTTCTCGTCCGTCACACCGATCACCTCCTCTTGTTCCGGGGGTCCCTCGATCGGGTCCGTCGTCGCCCAGCCTGCACTACGGCACAACCAGGTGCCAACATCTTTCGTCAGCCACCGGACCGGACCCGGCCCGGCACGTGGCCGCGCGACAGGCCCGCGCAGACCCACGCAGGCCCCTCAGGACTGCGCGGCTGCCCGTTCGGCGCGTTCCGCGCGCAGCGAGGTGATGGCACTCTCGAAGTCCTCGAGGGAGTCGAACGACTGGTAGACGCTCGCGAACCGGAGGTAGGCCACCTCGTCGAGCTCCCGCAGGGGGCCGAGGATCGCGAGACCCACCTCGTACGCGTCGATCTCCGCGCTGCCGTTGCTCCGCAGGGTCTCCTCGACGCGCTGGGCCAGGATCGCGAGGTCGTCGTCGCTCACCGGACGCCCCTGGCACGCCTTGCGCACACCCGCGGCGACCTTGTCGCGACTGAACGGCTCGGTGGCGCCAGAACGCTTGACCACGGACAGGCTCGCGGTCTCGACGGTGGTGAACCGCCGGTTGCAGTTGGGGCACTGGCGCCGGCGCCGGATCGACAGGCCGTCGTCGGCGGTCCGCGAGTCCACGACGCGCGAGTCAGCATGGCGACAGAACGGGCAGTGCATGCTCACTCCTGCGTGGTCGACCACCGACCGGAGACCTCCGGCCGCGCCCCGACCGTAAGCGGGCAAACCACACCCATGCAACATCGCCGCACCACTTGACGGCGAATTGTGCTCTCTCGTCACTCCTTGGGAAGGAGCAACAGCTCCCCGACCCGGAGAGCGCCCGACGACATCTGGTTCAGCTCCTGGAGCCGCCCGACGGCGTGCCGGACGTCCTCGCCGGGCTCCGCGACCTCCTGGGCGAAGCCCCAGAGCGTCTCCCCCGGCTGCACCGCGTGCACCCGGACCTCCGTCGGCTCGCCCGGGGAGCCGGCCACCGCCGTCGCACCCCAGGTGATCGTCGGCGCCAGCAGCAGCACGGCCAGCAGCACGAGCGTCACCCGGCCGCGCCGGGTGGGCCGCAGGCCGGCCAGGCCGAGCCGGTCGGCGATCGTGCGTTCCCGGGCCGGCCGGTACGCCGGCACCACGGTCGGCCGAGACGCCGGTACGTACGCCCGGCCGTACGACGGCACGTACGGCTGTCCATACGTCGGGGTGTACTGCCGCAGCGGGATCACGTCCCCCATGGCCCCTCCTCGAAGTGTGACTGAGCTCTTGTCGTTCATACAGGCGTTCGTCGAACGCACGTACCATTGTGTAGCACGAGACACCGTCGATGTCGAGACACGCTCGAACATTCGTTTGAGGGATGTGAGTTTGTGATCTAGAGTGGGTCGCGCACGGGAGAACATTTGTCGGAACGGGAGGGGCACGGGCATGACGGGACGGGACGGGACCAGCGACACGAGAGCCGTCGACACGGCACTCTCGAGCGTCGCCACGCTGGACGGGCCAAGCGACAAGGCGGTCGCTGACGTGCACGCGATCTCGCCGACAGACCGCCTCACCGAACGGCAGCGCCTCGTGCTGGACACGATCCGGCAGTCGTTCGAGACGCGGGGCTACCCGCCGTCGATGCGTGAGATCGGCGAGGCGGTCGGGCTGGCGAGCCCGTCGAGCGTCAAGCACCAGCTCCAGATGCTCGAGAAGAAGGGCTTCCTGCGCCGCGACCCGAACCGGCCGCGCGCGATGGAGCTCGTCGAGCCCTTGGCCGACCAGGTCGACAAGCCGACACGCGGCGAGATCCACTGGCCCGAGCCGCGCCGCAGCGGCCAGGTCCACTGGGGTGGCTCGGTGCCCGACGACGCCAGCACCCCGCCGCCGTCATACGTACCGCTCGTCGGCCGGATCGCCGCCGGTGGCCCCATCCTGGCCGAGCAGGTCGTCGAGGACGTCTTCCCGCTCCCCCGCCAGCTGGTCGGGGACGGCGAGCTGTTCCTGCTCAAGGTCGCCGGTGACTCGATGGTCGACGCCGCGATCTGCGACGGGGACTGGGTGGTGGTCCGGCGGCAGAACGTCGCCGAGCAGGGCGAGATCGTCGCCGCCATGATCGACGGCGAAGCCACGGTCAAGACGTTCAAGCAGGCGGACGGACACGTCCTGCTGCTGCCGCAGAACCCTGCCTACGAGCCCATCCCGGGCGACGAGGCGCAGATCCTGGGCCGCGTGGTAGCGGTCCTGCGCAGCCTGTAAGCGCGCGAGCGATGAGAACGGGGTTGTGTTCCTGCTAGGTCTGCAGCGAAACACAACCCCGTTCTCGTTGCCCGGGGATCCTTAGAAGCCGAAGCACCTCTGGACCGCCCGCACGCTGTCCGCCGAGGCACGCAGGCCGGCCAGCTCGTCGTCGGACATCGGGACCCGCACCGTGTCGGTGACACCGCGGCGGTCCACGAGCGACGGCACGGACAGGCAGACGTCGCTGATGCCGTGGTAGTCGTCCAGCAGCGAGGACACCGGCATGATCCGACGCTCGTCGTTGAGGACCGCCTCGACGATGCGGGTACCGGCCAGGCCGACGGCGTAGTTGGTCGCCCCCTTGCCCGCGATGATCCGGTACGCGGAGTCGACCACCTCGTGGTGCACCTCGGCGCGCACCGCAGCGTCGATCGGCGGTCTGCCACCCAGCGGGGCCCAGTCCAGCAGCGGGACACCGCCGATCGTGGCGGAGCTCCACAGCGCGATCTCCGAGTCACCGTGCTCTCCGGCGATGTACGCGTGCACGTTCCCGACGGCCACACCGCAGCGCTCGGCGAGCACGACCCGCAGCCGCGACGAGTCCAGGACGGTGCCGCTGCCGAAGAGCTGCTCCCGCGGCAGGCCGGAGATCTTGAGCGCCGCGTAGGTCACCACGTCCACGGGGTTGGTCACCATCAGGTAGGTCGCGTCCGGTGCGACGTCCACCAGCCCGGGCAGGATCTGGCGCATCAGCCCGATGGTCGCCTCGGCGAGATCGGTGCGGCTCTGCCCGGGCTTCTGCTTCGCCCCGGCCGTGACGACGACGACGTCCGCCCCCGCGCAGACCGCCACGTCGTCCGAGCCGATCACCTGCGCCTGGGACGTGAACATCAGGCCGTGCTGCAGGTCGAGCACCTCCGCCTCGACCTTCGACCGGTTCACGTCGTGCAGGGCGATCGTGCGGGCCGAGCCCCGGGTGAGGGCGGCGAAGGCGAGGGTCGAACCGACCGCCCCAGCACCCACGACCGCCAGCTTGGTGGTGCGTGAGCCAGCCGGCTGCGCGGCCTGGACGTCCGAGAGGGCTGCCATGCCTTCAGGCTAGGTGTCGAGCCGCGCCAGCGCGGAGCGGACCAGCGCGGAGTCCGTGGTGGGCCAGAAGCCGGGCATCGAGCGAGTGAGGAACGACGCGTACCGCGCGGTCGCGAGGCGCGGGTCAAGGACCGCCACGACTCCCCGGTCGTCCATGCTCCGCACGAGGCGCCCGGCGCCCTGCGCGAGCAGCAGCGCCGCGTGCTGCGCGGACACGGCCATGAACCCGTTGCCGCCCGCCTGCTCGACGGCGCGGGCACGTGCCGCCTTGACCGGGTCGTCCGGTCGCGGGAACGGGATGCGGTCGATGAGGACGAGCTGGCACGACGGTCCCGGAACGTCGACGCCCTGCCACAGGGACAGCGTGCCGAACAGGCAGGCAGCCGGGTCCTCGGCGAACTGGCGCACCAGCGTGGGCAGCTGGTCGTCGCCCTGCGCAAGGATCGGGAAGTCCAGCCGCTCCCGCATGGCCTCCGCCGCCGCGTTCGCCGCACGCCGGGACGAGAACAGGCCGAGCGTGCGACCGCCGGCGGCCGTGATGAGCTCGGCGATCTCGTCGAGCTGCGCCTCCGTCGTCGGCTCGCGACCGGGCGCCGGCAGGTGCCGCGCCACGTACAGGATGCCCTGGCGCGGGTAGTCGAACGGGCTGCCGGCGTCCAGGCCGTGCCACGGCGGGGCATCCTCGCCCTTGAGGCCCAGCGTGCCGGCCACCGGCTCGAACGTGCCGCCCAGCGCCAGCGTCGCCGACGTGAACACGCCGGTCGCCTCCCCCAGCAGGTGCATGCGGATCAGGCCGGCGACGTGCAGCGGCGCCGCGTGCAGGCGGGTCACGTTGTCACCGAACCCGCCCCACCCGTTGTCCGGGCGCGAGCACCAGAGCACGTCGGCGGTCGTGTCCTCGAACGCCATGCGTTCGGCCGTCTCGAACAGCTGCAGCATGGCGCCCTGCGCCATCTTCAGCCCCGGCTCGGGCTGGCCCTGAGCCTGCCCCTTGCCACCGGACGTGTCCGGCTTCAGCGTGCTCAGCACCTCACGGGCCGCGTCCCGCACCGCGCCGACCGCGGTGCGCAGCTCGCCCGGCAGACCGTCGGGGAACCGTTCGGCCGGAGCCGTGACGAGCAGGGTCCCGAGGGCCTGCGCAGCCTGGTCGAGGGCGTCGGTGTTCGTGCCGGCGTGCCGGCGGGCCAACCGCGCGGCGTTCTCCACCGAGGCCATGGACAGGTCCACCGTGGCCGACGACGTGACCCGGTCCGTGAGCTCGTGCGCCTCGTCGACCACCACGACGTCGTGCTCCGGGAGGATGCCCGGACTGCCCGTGGCCGCGATGCCGAGCATCGCATGGTTGGTGACCACCACGTCCGCGTCGCGGGAGATGGTGCGCGCCTTGTCCGGGAAGCACTCGGCGAGCATGGGGCACTTGCCGCCCAGGCACTCCATGGCGGTCACGGACACCTGGCGCCAGGCCCGGTCCGGCACGCCGGGCACCAGGTCGTCACGGTCACCTGACTCGGTCTCCCCCGCCCACTCGTGCAGCCGGCGGACATGGTCGGCGAGCGTGGCGCCGTCGTCCTTGCGACGGCCGCGCGCACCGCCGGACCCCGGCGTGTCCTCGGTGCGCGGGTGGTCCTCGCCGCCGGGCAGGTCGAAGAGCGTCGGCTCGTCGGCGGGGTACCCGCCCCCGACCTTGTGCACGCACAGGTAGTTGTGCCAGCCCTTGAGCAGCGCGATGCGTGGCTCCCGCGGGAGCTGCGGCGCCACGGCCTTCGCCACCAGCGGGAGGTCGCGTGTGATGACCTGCCGCTGCAGTGCGAGGGTGGCGGTCGAGATGATCACCTTGCTGTTGGCGGCCACCGCGTGCCGGACGGCGGGCACCAGGTAGCCGAGCGACTTACCGGTGCCGGTGCCCGCCTGGACGAGCAGGTGCTCGCCCTTCTCGATGGCCTCGCCGACCGCTACCGCCATCCGGTGCTGGCCGTCCCTGCGCCCTCCGCCGAGCTCGCCGACGGCGAGGTCGAGAAGCTCCTCGACGTCGGGAATCCGCTCGTCGGCGGTGGGGGCGGTAGGTGCGTCGGGAAGGCTGGTCACACGTTCGATCTTAGGCCGGACCGCTGACATCCACCCCACCTCGTCCACAGCAACGGGCGGCCGCCCCGGCTACCCCTTGACCGCCCCGCCCAGGCCCGCCCCGCTGAGGAACAGACGCTGGAACGCCAGGAACAGGGCGATCGGCAGGACCGTCGAGATAGCGAGCGCCGCGAGGAACACGTCGAGCTCCAGGTAGGGGGCGATGGCGGGCAGCCGGACGGACAGCGGCTGGTTGGCCGGGTCGGGCAGCACCAGCATCGGCCAGAGGTAGTCCTTCCAGGCGGCGATGACGGCGAACACCGAGACGACGCCGAGGATGGGCTTCGACATCGGCAGCACGATGCTCCACAGCAGCCGGAAGGGTCCGGCGCCGTCGACCCGGGCGGCCTCGAAGATCTCGCGCGGGAGGCCGTCGAAGAACCGCTTGACGAGCAGGACGTTGAACGCGCTGGCGCCCATGGGCAGCCAGACCGCCCAGAACGTGTTGAGCAGGCTCACGTCGAGGATCGGCACGTCGAGGATGGTCAGGTAGAGCGGCACGAGGAGCACGACGGAGGGCACGAAGAGCGTCGCCAGGACGAGCCCGAAGATCACTCTGCCGTACCGCGGTCGCAGCACCGACAGCACGTAGCCGCCGGTGGTGGCGACCAGGATCTGGAAGAACCAGGCGCCCGCCGCGACGATCAGCGTGTTGACGAAGTAGTGGTCGATCTCGGCGCGGTTCCACGCGGTGGCGAGGTTGGCCCAGTCGATCCCGGTGGGAAACAGTCCGAGAGGGTCGCGCAGCGTCTCCTGGGTGGGGGTGACGGCGGCCTTGGCGAGCCAGAGGATCGGCCCCAGCCCGACGACGACCAGGGCGGTCAGCAGGCCGCCCTGCAGCACCCAGAGGGAGCCCCGCACGCTCGGCCGACGCCGGTCGTGGGCGGAGACGATGCCCCGTTCGACGGCCTCGGGAGCGCGCCGCCGGGCGGTGGACGGCGTCCGCGTGTTCGCTGCCATGTCAGCTGCTCCAGGGTCGGGTCACGCGGAAGTACACCGCGGAGAGGACTGCCAGGACGCCCGCGAGCATCAGGCTGAGGGCGGTCGCGGCCCCGTAGTTGCCGCCGAGGCTGCTCCCGAACGCGTAGTCGTAGATCAGCATGAGGACCGTGAGGGTCGCGTTGTTCGGCCCGCCCCCGGTGAAGAGGAACGGCTCGAGGAACACCTGTGAGGTGCCGATGATCTGCAGGATCAGGGTGATGAAGAGGACGCCGCGCAGCTGGGGCAGCGTGACGTGCCAGATCTTGCGCCAGACACCCGCGCCGTCGACCTCCGCGGCCTCGTAGAGCTCGGTCCGCACCCCGACGAGCGCGGCGAGGTAGATGATGACGGTGCCGCCGGCCGCGGCCCAGGTCGCCTCGAGGACGAGGGACGGCATGGCGCTGGTGGCGTCCTGCAGCCAGGGATACGGGCCGAGGCCCACCCAGCCGGCGATCGTGTTGAACACGCCGGTCTCGGAGGCGTCGTAGAAGAACTTCCACAGCAGCACGGCCACGACCGGCGGCACGACGACGGGCAGGTACGCCAGCGCGGAGAACAGGCCCCGCATCCGCCGCACCTCGCTCATCAGCACCGCGGCGGCCAGCGGCAGCGGATAGCCGAAGACGAGCGCGAGCACGGCGAACCACAGCGTGTTCGCGACGGCCTTGCCGAGGAGCGGGTCCTGCAGCACGTACGCGAAGTTGTCGAGCCCCACGAACACGGGCGCGGTGACCAGGTTGGTCTCCTGGAGGCTCATGACGAGCGCGCGGCCGATCGGGAACCAGGAGAACACGCCGAACACGAGGATCATCGGACACGCGATGACCAGGGTGCTCAGGCCGCCGTCGCGCAGCCATTCCCGGGGCGCGCGGCGGCCGCGCCTGCGAGGCCCGGACGACGACGGCGGCGTGGCCGCCGTCGTCGTCCGGAGCGGGCTGGACAGAGTGGTCATCGTCAGCTGCGGTCGAGCAGGCCCTGGACCTGGGTCTGCGCGTCGGCGAGGAGCGCGTCGATGTCCGCGTTCTCGTCGGTCAGCACCGCCTGGACCACGGGGTCGAGCGCCGCGTACACGTCCTGGGTCGCGATGGCGGGCTCTGCGATGACCGGCTGGTCGAACATCTGGTCCGTCATGGGCGCGAAGTTCTCCAGCGGGACGTTGACGAGGTCCTTGATCCAGCTCTGCTGCTCCTCGTAGGTCGCCCGGTCGAAGATCGGCAGGGCCGGTGCGCCGACGGGCTGGTCGGTCTCGGCGGCGACCTCGGCCTCGGCGACCGCGGCCTCCTGGTCGGTCAGCTTGGAGATGTAGTAGAAGTCGATCCACTTCACCGCGGCCGCCTGCTCCGCGTCGGACGCCGCTGAGCTCACCGCGGCGAGCGTGCCGCCACCGAGCGTCCCGGCGTCGTCGCCCTCCAGCGGCAGCACCGTCACCCCGTACTCGTCCGGGTCCATCTTGTTCTGGGTGAACAGGTTGGGGTAGTTGGCGCCGCCCGAGACGTACATGCCGATCTTCCCGGCGGCGAAGTCCTGGTTGATGGTGCCCCAGTCGTACAGGAAGCTGGCGCCCATGGAGTCGTCCTCCCAGCGCATCTCCCGCAGCATCTCGAGGGCCGCGACCGTGGCGTCGTTGTCCACGGTGGCGGTCACCTCCTCGCCCTCACCCTCGACGACGCGGCCGCCGAGCGCGTAGGTCTCGGTGGTGAGGATCCAGCCGCCCGTGTTGCTCTGCGTCATGTGGGCGTAGCCGGCCTGGCCGGTCTCGTCCGCGATGGCCTTGGCGGCCTCGCGCACCTCGTCCCACGTCGCGGGCGGGTCGTCCGGGTCGAGCCCGGCCTCCTCGAACAGCGCGCGGTTGTAGTGCAGGCCCTGGTTGTAGGCGGCGATCGGGACGGCCCACATGGCGCCGTCGGCGTCCTGACCCGCCGCGGCGATGGTCGGGTTGAACTGGTCGGCGTAGGGAAGCTCGGCCACGAGGTCGCTGACGTCGGCGATCTGCTTGCGCTCGATAAGGGCGCGGCCGTCGGTGAACGGGATGGGGAAGACGGCGGGGAGCGTACCGCCCGCGAGCTCGGCCGCGAAGGTGGTGCCGGACCAGGTGAACTCCTTGGTCTCCACCTGGATGTCCGGGTTTGCCTCCTCGAACTGCGCGATGCGCTCGTCGAACGCGTCGATGGCCGGCTGCTCGAGGCCTGCGTCGATGGCGACCTCGATGGTCACCGGGCCGGTGGGCTCTGCGGCCGGGTCCTCCGATGCGCCGCAGGCCGTGAGGGTTCCCGCGACGGACAGGACGCCCACGAGGGCGAACGCCGATCGCTTCGGTGCTGACTTCATTGTCACTCCTTGGGTCTTGTGCCACTGGGGCGGCACGTCTGGGGATGCACTTCTGGGGTTGGCAGAGCCGGGGTTGGCAGAGCGGGTTTGGTAGGGCTGAGGTTCAGGACGGCAGGTCGAGCCAGACGGCGGTGTCCGGCCCGACGGCGCCGTCGACGGGACCGCTCGCCAGGAGCACCGTGGCCCCGGCGGGCAGCGGGACGGGGACCGTCCCGAGATTGACGACGCAGGCGAAGCCCGCGCCACGGGTGAACGCGAGGACGCTGTCGCCCCCGTCGTCCGGATCGAGGTCGAGCTCGAGCCACGCGAGCTCCGCGGTGTGCAGCGGCGAGAGGTCGCGCCGCAGGTGCAGCACCCGGCGGTAGAGGCTCAGCATCGAGCCCGGGTCGCCGTCCTGCGCCTGGACCGAGCGGTCGCGCCAGTCGGCGGGCTGGGGCAGCCAGGGCGCCGCGCCGTCGTCGGGCCCGAAACCGAGGCTCGTGCCGGTGCGCGTCCACGGGAGCGGGACGCGGCAGCCGTCCCGGCCGGGGTCGACGCCGTCCGACCGGAAGTGCATGGGGTCCTGGATCAGCTCCCGGGGGACGTCCGCCTCGGGCAGGCCGAGCTCGTCGCCCTGGTAGACGTACAAGGCGCCGGGCAGCGCGGCGACCAGCAGCGCGGCGGCCCGTGCCCGGCGCGTGCCCAGCTCCAGGTCCGACGACGTGCCGAAGCGCTTGGCGGCGAAGTCGAAGGACGAGTCCTCGCGGCCGTACCGGGTGACGGGCCGCGTGACGTCGTGGTTGGACAGGACCCACGTGGCGGGCGCGCCCACCGGGGCGTGGGCCTCCAGCGTCATCCGGATCGACTCGCGCAGCTCCTTCGCGTCCCACGGGCGGGCCATGAAGTCGAAGTTGAACGCCGTGTGCATCTCGTCGGGGCGCAGGTACTGGGCGAAGCGCTCGTGGTCGGCGAGCCACACCTCGCCGACGAGCACGCGCGGCTCGTCGTACGTGTCGGCGACGCGCCGCCAGCCGCGGTAGATGTCGTGGATCTCGTCGCGGTCCAGGTGGGGGTGCTCCCCCGGGCCCGCCGCCTCGGGGACCTCCGGCAGCGCGGGGTCCTTGACGATGAGGGCCGCCGAGTCGATCCGGATCCCGGCAGCGCCCCGGTCGAACCAGAACCGCAGGACGTCCTCGTGCTCCTGCCGGACGTCGGGATGGTTCCAGTTGAGGTCGGGCTGCTCGGGGGTGAACAGGTGCAGGTACCACTGGCCGGGCGTGCCGTCGGGGTTCGTGGTCCGGGTCCAGGTCTGCCCCTGGAAGCTCGACACCCAGCCGGTGGGGATCTGCGCGCCGTCCGGGCCGCGGCCGTCGTGGAACCAGAACCGCTCGCGCTCCGGGGAGCCCGGGCCTGCCGCCAGCGCGGCGCGGAACCACTCGTGCTCCGCGGAGATGTGGTTCGGCACCACGTCGACGACGGTCCGGATGCCCAGCTCGCGGGCCTCGGCGATCAGCGCCTCCGCGTCCTGGAGCGTGCCGAACGCCGGGTCGATCCGGCGGTAGTCCCGCACGTCGTAGCCGCCGTCCGCCAAGGGCGACGCGTACCAGGGCGTGTACCAGATGGCGTCGACGCCCAGGTCGCGGAGGTAGCCGAGCCGGGAGCGGACCCCGGCGAGGTCACCGGTACCGTCGCCGTTCCCGTCCGCGAAGCTGCGCGGGTAGATCTGGTAGATCACGGCGCTGCGCCACCACTCGGGCGCGGCGGGGTGCGGCTCCACTGCAGGCTCGGACATCGTCGTCATGTCGTGAACGGTAAGTCACATGACAACGAGTGCGCAAGAACTCGACAGAAAGTTTATCGATTCGCGACAACCTTCACGGCAGCGGTCGACGCCCGCACCACCAGCTCCGGCTCGAAGAGCAACTCGTCACGCGGTACGTCGTTGCCGTCGATGAGCGCGGCGAGCAGGTCGACGGCGGCCCGCCCCATCGGCTCGATCGGCTGGCGCACGGTCGTCAGGGCGGGGTCGGTGGAGTTCATCAGCGCGGAGTCGTCGAAGCCGACCACCGAGACGTCCGCCGGGCACGCGAGCCCGGCCCGTCGCACGGCCCGGATCGCGCCGAGGGCCAGCGGGTCGCTGGCGCAGACGATCGCGGTGGCTCCCCGCTCGATCAGCCGGTTCGCCGCCGCCTGGCCGCTCTCCAGGGAGTACTGCGAGTGCACCACCAGGTCCGCGTCGAGCGTCAGTCCGTGCCGCTTCGCGAACCGGCGGGCGGCGGCGAGCTTGCGCTCCGACGGCACGTGGTCGGCAGGGCCGAGCAGCAGGCCGATCCGCTGGTGGCCCAACGACGCGACGTGGCCGAGCGCCTGCTCGACCGCCACGAGGTCGTCGGTGGCGACCCGGGGGAAGCCGAGGTCCTCGATCGACGCGTTCATGAGCACGACGGGCAGGCCGAGCTCCTCCAGCCGCCGGTAGTGGGAGTGGTCGGCCTCCCGCTCGGCGTAGAAGCCGCCCGCGAAGATGACGCCGGAGACCTGCTGCTGCAGCAGGAGATCGATGTACTCGGCCTCGGTGACACCGCCGGCGGTGCGCGTGCAGAGCACCGGCGTGTACCCCTGCTGCGCCAGCGCGCCGCCGATCACCTCCGCGAACGCGGGAAAGATCGGGTTCACCAGCTCCGGCAGGACCAGCCCGACGAGCTTGCCGCGGCTGCCCCGCAGCTTGGTGGGCCGCTCGTAGCCCAGCACGTCGAGGGCCGTGAGCACCGCGTCCCGGGTGCCCTGGGACACGCCCGGCTTCCCGTTGAGGACACGGCTGACCGTCGCCTCGCTGACCCCTACCTTCTTCGCCACATCCGCTAACCGTCTCGACATGACGTCGATCCTAGTCACGGATAACGCAAACCGCTTGCAGGGATTGCGGGCTCCTGCAAGCGGCTTGCGTCTGGTGGGACCGGGTCAGGACGTCGAGGCGACCCGCTGCAGCTCCGTCGCCAGCTGCTCGTCGACGCGGCCACGCAGGTGCGTGCCCGCCGCGACGTGCTCGGTGAGCTCGATGTCGCCGTGCTCGTGCACCCGGTGCACCAGGTCGCCCCGCTCGTACGGGACCACGAGGTCGATCTGGATGCCGGGCCGCGGCAGCTCGGCCGCGACCCGGGCACGCAGCTCGGCGATTCCCTCACCGGAGTGCGCCGAGACGACGGCGGTGTGCCGCTCCCGCCGCTGGATCCGGCCCACCACCGTCGGGTCGGCGATGTCGGCCTTGTTCAGCACCACGATCTCGTGGACGTCCTCGAAGGCCGGGACCTCGGACAGCACCTCGCGGACCGCGGCGATCTGTCCCTCGGGATCCGGGTGGGACGCGTCGACCACGTGCAGCAGGATGTCGGCGTCGCCGACCTCCTCCAGCGTGGACCGGAACGCCTCGACGAGCTGGTGCGGCAGGTGGCGCACGAAGCCGACCGTGTCCGTCAGCGTGTACACGCGACCGTCCTCGGTCTTGGTGCGCCGCACCGTCGGGTCCAGCGTCGCGAAGAGCGCGTTCTCGACGAGCACGCCCGCGCCGGTCAGCGCGTTCAGCAGCGAGGACTTGCCGGCGTTGGTGTACCCGGCGATCGCGACCGCGGGGATGGCGTTGCGCTTGCGGCTCAGCCGCTTGGTCTCCCGGGCCGGCTTCATCGCGGTGATCTCGCGCCGCAGCTTGGCCATCCGGTTACGGATACGCCGCCGGTCCAGCTCGATCTTCGTCTCACCGGGGCCACGCGAGCCCATGCCCGCACCCGCGCCACCCACCTGGCCACCGGCCTGGCGGGACATCGAGTCACCCCAGCCGCGCAGGCGCGGCAGGAGGTACTCGAGCTGCGCGAGCTCGACCTGAGCCTTGCCCTCACGGGACTTCGCGTGCTGCGCGAAGATGTCCAGGATCAGGGCCGTGCGGTCCACGACCTTGACCTTCACGACGTCCTCCAACGAGCGGCGCTGGGACGGAGCGAGCTCGCCGTCGACGATCACGGTGTCGGCACCCGTCGCCAGGACGACCTGTGCCAGCTCGAGGGCCTTGCCGGAGCCCAGGTACGTGCCAGGGTCGGGCTTCTGCCGGCGCTGCAGCAGGCCGTCCAGCACCTGGGAACCCGCGGTCTCGGCAAGTGCGGAGAGCTCGCGCAGCGAGATCTCCGCGTCGCGGGCGGCGCGCTCACCGCCCGTGAACAGGCCGACGAGCACCACCTTCTCCAGGCGCAGCTGCCGGTACTCGACCTCGGTGACGTCCTCGAGCTCTGTCGACAGACCTGCGACGCGGCGTAGCGCCGTGCGCTCCTCGAGCTCGAGCTGGTCGCCGTCGGCCTCGGTGTGCACCGTGCCGCCGTCAGCACGTGCGGTCCCCGCCCGAGCGAGAACCCGTGCCACGACATCGTTCGCGATCGCCTGGGCATCTGCCTGGACTGCGCGGAGTTCGGGCGTCTCCTCTGCGGGGAGCTCGGGCTCTGTCGGGGTGTGGGTCATGTACTACCTAACTCTCGGTTGTTCTTACGTGTCGTACAACAAGGATCCCACGGCCGAAAGTCCCAGGGCTATGTCTTTCCTGCACCAGAGATCGCGGGCCTCCCCGAGAAGATCACCCCGCCACCCTGGTCCATTAGTCGGGTAATGGACTAGTGTGGCGGTGTGTTCGCAGACAAGGGCCCGGCCTTCCAGCAGCTCGCCGCCAAGATCGCGGACGAGATCGTTGCCGGGACGTACCCGGAAGGGACGGCGGTGCCGTCCGCGACCGATTTCGCCGTCTTCCACCAGATGAACCCGGCGACGGCTAGCAAGGGCGTCAACCTGCTCGTCGAGCTGGGTGCGCTGTACAAGAAGCGCGGGATCGGGATGTTCGTCGCCGACGGCGCGCGTGACCTGCTCCGCTCCCAGCGGCGCGAGGAGTTCCGGAAGCAGTACATCGAGCCGCTCCTCCGAGAGGCGCGGGTGCTCGAGATCGACGACACGGAGCTCCACCACATGATCGACGAGCACGAGGAGGACGAGACATGACGAACGCCATCGACATCCGGTCGGCGACCCGGACGTTCGGGCGCACGACCGCGCTCGACGGAGTGAGCTTCGCCGTTCCGGAGGGCTCGATCTGCGGGCTCCTCGGACGCAACGGAGCGGGCAAGACGACGATCATGTCGATCATCGCCGGACAGGACAGGCCGACCTCCGGGCGGGTAGAGGTGCTCGGGCACGGGCCGTTCGAGAACGAGTCGGTGCTCTCCCGGATCAGCTTCGTCCGCGACAACCAGCGGTACCCCGACAACTACCGGCTCGGGCACGTGCTCCGGATCGCCCCCGAGTTCGCGCCGAACTGGAACGCGGACGTCGCGGCCGAGCTCGCGGAGGGATTCCGCATCCCCACGAAGACCGACATCAAGAAGTTCTCCAGGGGCCAGCTGTCGTCCGTCGCGATCATCCTTGGCCTGGCCTCCCGCGCCGCTGTGACCCTTCTCGACGAGCCCTACCTGGGTCTTGACGTCACCGCACGCGCGCTGTTCCACGACATGCTGCTGCGCGACTACACCGCGCACCCGCGCACCGTGCTCCTGTCCACCCACCTCATCGAGGAGTCGGAGAAGCTGTTCGACCGCGTCGTGGTCGTCGACCGCGGCCGGGTGCGCGTCGACAGCGACGTCGACGACGCCCGGGACCTGGCCTTCACCCTGAGCGGGACGACGGCGGCGGTCGACGAGCTGGCCCGGCGTCACACGGTCCTGCGCTCGCACACGGTCTCGGGGCTCAAGTCGGTCACGGTCCTGGGCGCGATGGACGACGCCGTCCGTGCGGACGCCGACGGCCTCGGCGCGCGAATCGCGCCGGCGTCCCTGCAAGACCTCGTCGCCGCGTTCGGCGAAGAGAGCTCCGAATCCATCGAGGAAGGTGCGCGAGCATGAGCGCCGTCGTCTCCACCGTCAGGCTGCATCTCAACCAGAGGGTCGGCACGTTCGCGGTCCCGCTGTACATCACGGCGACCGTGGCCGCGTTCTCGGTCCTGCTCTCGTTGCTGTTCTGGCGCTCGGGGAGCCTGCCCGGCACGGCGGGCTGGATCCAGGGGTCGCAGAGCAACCCCGGGATCGCTTACGGGCTCGTCGGGTTCCTGGTCTACTTCGGGGTCGCCTCGGTCGCCGCGACGTTCCCCTTCGCGCTGACCCTCGGCGCGACGCGACGGTCCTTCGTCGCGGGCACTCTCCTGTGGTACGCCATCACCGCCGCCTACATCACCGTGGTTCTCGCCGTCCTCACGGCGATCGAGCTGGCGACCGACCACTGGTTCGCCGGCTTCTACATCTTCGACGTCTACGTCCTCGGCGCCGGAGACCTGCTCCGGCTGGTCCCGATCGTGTTCCTCGGGGTGCTCACCGCGCTCACCGTCGGCGGCGTCTTCGCCGCGTCCTGGGTGCGCTTCGCCGCCCGCGGACCGCAGCTCATCGCGGCCGGTGCGGTGGTGGTGATCGTGGCCGCGCTGATCATCGTCCTGCCGGCCGTGGGCACGCTGGTCGCCGCGTTCCAGCCCTGGTGGCTCGCGGTGGCTGCCGGTGTGGTGATCCTGGCCTCCTCCGTGGGCAGCTGGCTGCTTCTCCGGCCGGCGATCGTGCGCTGACGACGACACCGTCTCCATCGCCGCAGATTGGCACCCGCCATGACGGCCGGCAAGCAATACGATGGCGCGGTGTCCACCGACCACTACTTCACCGCCCAGCCGGCCTCGGACGACGAGCGCCGTACCCGCACCGTCCACCTCGCCGGTCGTGAGCTGGAGGTCGAGGTAGCACCGGGTGTCTTCTCGCCCGGCGGCGTCGACAAGGGCACGGTGGTGCTGCTGAACGGGGTGCCGGCGCCTCCGCCGTCGGGCAACCTGCTCGACCTGGGCTGCGGCTGGGGGCCCATCACGATCTCCCTCGCGCTGGAGGCGCCGCACGCCACGGTGTGGGCGGTCGACGTCAACGAGCGGGCCCTCGACCTGGTGCGCCGCAACGCCGAGCGCCTCGGGCTGGGCAACGTCCGCGCGGTCCTGCCGGACGACGTGCCTGACGACCTGGAGTTCGACCTGTGCTGGTCCAACCCGCCGATCCGCGTCGGCAAGCAGGCGCTGCACGACCTCCTGACCCGCTGGCTGCCCCGCCTCGCGGGCGGTGCGGAGGCGTGGCTGGTGGTGCAGAAGAACCTGGGGTCGGACTCGCTCGCACGCTGGATCACCGACACGCTCGCCCTGCCGGTTGCCCGGGAGGCCTCGTCCAAGGGGTTCCGGATCCTGCGGGTCGCGGCCTGACGTGTCAGAAGCGCAGGTCACTCGGGTGATCCGCGCGTCCGACCCGTCCGGCGAGACCTAGCGGACGACCCGACCGGAGTAGACCAGCTCCGCGGGGCCCGCGAGCTCGACCGTGCCCCCCGGGAGCATCCGCACGCGCACCTCGCCGCCAGGTACCTCCACGATCCACGTGTCGGGGGCGCCGGCGCCGGACGCCCCGACCTGCCAGGTGCGGACCGCGAGCGCCGCTGCGCAGGCGCCGGTGCCGCACGACGGTGTCTCGCCGACGCCGCGCTCGTGCACGCGCATGCGGAGGCGGCCGACGAGGCCGTCGGGCCCGTCCTCCTCACCGAGGGGCACCACGAGCTCGACGTTGGTGCCGTGCGTGGGCACCGGCGAGACCTCGGGGGCGTGGTGGAGCTCGAGGGACTCGAGCTCGTCGAGGCTCGCGAGGGCGACGACGGTGTGCGGGTTGCCGAGGTCCACGCTCAGGGCCGGACGGGGTGCGGTCCAGCCGTGGACCGCGACCGCCGCGTCGTACCCGTCGGTCACCGCGGCCTCGCCGCCGGGCAGGAACCACGGCCCCATGTCGACGGCGTACCAGCCGCTCGGCTCCTTGGTCACGTGCTTGACGCCGGCGCGCGTTGCGAGGCTGAGCCGCCCGGCGGACAGGTCGGCGAGCCCTTCCTGCTCGGCGAAGGCGGCGAAGACGCGGACGCCGTTGCCGCACATCTCCGCGACCGAGCCGTCGGCGTTGCGGTAGTCCATGAACCATTCGGCGGTCGGGTCCGTGGCGAGGGCGTCCTGGGCGGCCTGCTCGCCGGCGCGGGCGAGGGCCGCGGTGGGGGCGAGCCGGATCACGCCGTCGCCGCCGATGCCGCCGCGACGGTCGGCCAGCCTGCGCACGTCGTCGGCTCCGAGCTCGAGGACGCCCTCGGGGTCCGCGATCAGCACGAAGTCGTTCTGCGTGCCGTGCCCCTTCGTGAAGGCGAGGGTGCCGGGCGTCGGGGCGGAGGGCGCTGGGCTCGTCGCGGGCTGCGTCATGGTCCCAGGCTACGGCGCACGGGTTCGGTCCCGGCAACGGGCAACGTCCCGGCGTCGGCGGCGGCCACGATCGCCCGGGCGTCGGAGAGCAGGTCGGCCGAGGCGGCGTCCAGCCAGTGCACGCGCGGGTCGCGCCCGAACCAGCCCATCTGCTTGCGCGCGAGGCGGCGGGTGTTCGCGGTGACGGCCTTCCGTGCCTCCGCCTCGGTGGACTCCCCGCGCCACCAGGCGAGCACCTCCGCGTAGCCGACGGCGCGGGCGGCGGTAACGCCGAGGCCGGACCCGGTGCCGCCCTGCTCCGGGCTCGCGAGGGCGCGCACCTCGTCCACGAGGCCCGACTCCCACATGCGGTCGACGCGCGCGGCCACGCGCGTGTCCAGCACCTCCCTCGAGCAGTTCAGCCCGATCTGCACGGCGGGCCGCACGTACTCCTGCCGGGGCAGGTTGGCCGTGTACGGCCGGCCGGTGAGCTCGATGACCTCCAGGGCGCGCACGATGCGGCGGGTGTTGTGCGGCCCGATGCTCGTCGCGGCCTGCGGGTCGAGCTGCTCCAGCTCGGCGTGCAGGGCGCGGCGCCCCTCTGCCTCGGCACGAGCCTCGAATCGCGCCCGGATCTCCGGATCGGTGCCAGGGAAGTCCATGGCGTCGAGCAGCGCCCGCACATAGAGCCCCGAGCCGCCGACGACGACGGCGCGTGCCCCCCGCCCGGTGATCGCGTCCAGGTCGGCGCGCCCCGACTCCTGGTAGCGCGCCACGGAGGAGTCCTGCACGGGGTCCAGCACGTCGAGCTGGTGGTGCGGGATCCCGCGCCGCTCGGCCGGCGGCACCTTGGCCGTGCCGACGTCCATGCCACGGTAGAGCTGGAACGCGTCGGCGTTGACGATCTCGGCGTCGCCCAGCGCCTGCGCCAGGTCGAGCGCGAGGTCCGACTTACCCGTGGCGGTGGGCCCGACGACGGCGACGACTAGCACGCGGCGATCTTACGGTCCGACAGCGTGGTGACCCGGTATTCCGGCGGCAGGTGGTCGTGTCTCTGCTCGAAGACCTGGACCTCCGCGGTCCATCCGTCGGCTCCCGCGGCCCGCAGCGCCGCCCGGATCCCGTCGGTGAGGGCGTCGGGGCTGCTGTCCAGCCCGCCCGGCGCTCCCCCACCGGCGACGACCAGGCCGTCCGCGCGGCGCAGCAGCTCCAGCGGACCGCCGTCCAGCGCGACAGTGCTCGGCGGCACCTCCAGCGTCTCGACGTCGGCGGCGCGTACGCCCAGCACGTCCGCGAGCGCCAGCAGCGCCACCGAGGCGCCGGTGCCGGCGGGCGGGCGCGCGCGGCCGGCCCACTGTTCAGGGCCCGTCCGAGGGCGCCGTCCCGGTCCTGTCGAGGGGTCGGGCAGCCAGTGGTCACCGATGCCGGAACCCGCGAGCGTCGGGCGCAGGTGCCCGTGCCGGAGCACCGCGCCGTGGGCCAGGACCAGGGGCAGCGCGCCGCCTGCGGTGAGGGCGGCCAGGGCGCTGGCCACCGCGCCGCGGAGGTCCGCGAGCGGGTCGGTCCGCAGGCCAGGGGTGACCCCGGGGACGAGGAGGGGGGTCGCAGGCAGGATCACGGCGCGCACGATCCCTGAAAATAGCACCAGGCCCGGCCCTTGGCCGTTCCGGGCAGATTCCACCCGTTTCTCACACGTTCGACGCAGCGGTGGGAGGTGTCTGGCGGGTACTGTGGGCAGGTGAGGTTCTTCGGGTCACGACGCCGTAACACGGCGGGCGACGGCGACCGTGCGGCCACCGGCCCGCAGCAGCCCGAGCCCAAGGAACTCGACGACGAGGAGCTGCGGGCACAGGTCGAAGGCGTTCTGCTTCGAGAGCTGACCGGCGGCCTCGACGATCCCTCGTTCCTCCCTGAGCCGCTGACGCGCGACCGCGTGGTCGAGTGGCTGGGCGAGAACGGGTTCAGCTACTTCGTGGACTCGGAGGGCGACGTCGGCGGGCTGTGGCACGGCTGGCTGTTCTACTTCCTGATGGTCGGCGAGAGCTCAGAGGTGCTCCAGGTCCGCGGGCAGTGGCACCGCGATCTCACCATCGAGCGGCTCGAGGAGATCCTCGAGCTCTGCAACGAGTGGAACGCCGAGCGCATCTGGCCCAAGACGTACGTCCGGGTCCGCGACAACGGGGCCGTGCTGGTCTACACCGAGGTCACCGTCGACCTGGAGCACGGCGTCACGGA
Source organism: Promicromonospora umidemergens (assembly GCF_024171995.1). Classification (GTDB taxonomy): domain Bacteria; phylum Actinomycetota; class Actinomycetes; order Actinomycetales; family Cellulomonadaceae; genus Promicromonospora; species Promicromonospora umidemergens. Next base: position 115,147 of record NZ_JAMTCT010000004.1, read on the forward strand.
GGACCAGCTGGACCAGCTCCTGCAGTGCGGGCTGACCACCGGCTCCATGTTCTTCGAGCACCTCGACGAGACGTTCCCCGATCCTCTGCGGTCCGCGCCATGAGCCCGGCACGCAACGGTGGCGCCGGTCGCTGGCTCGCGCGGCTGCTCAACCCGCGGCCGCCGGCAGCGCGCCGCTCCTCCGGCACGCAGACCCGCACGATGGCCAAGGTCGAGATCGAGAAGCCGCGCCCGCTGAGCACGCAGCGCGTCGGGGACGACCTCTCGCGCCGCGGCTACCGGTTCCGCATCGACGACGACGGCGACGTCACCGGCACCTGGGACGGCAACCGGTTCTGGTTCCTGCTGCTCGGCGAGCACGACGAGATCCTGCAGGTGCGGGGCCGCTGGGCGGGCACGCTGCCTGCCGGCGCTCGGCTCGCCGTGCTGCAGGCCGCCAACGACTGGAACCGCGAGCGCATCTGGCCGAAGGTCTACACGCGCGAGGAGGCGGCGGGGCTCGCCCTGTACGCCGAGGTTTCGGTGGACTTCGAGCACGGAGCCACCGAGGACCAGCTGGCCCAGACCGTGTCGTGCGGTCTGGTCACGGCGAGCCAGTTCTTCTCGACCGTCGCGTCCCTGGCCCCGCCGTCGGACGCGGAGTAGCAGCCAACCTTGGTCGTGGGCGTGGAGGGCTAGCCGTGGCGGAGGGTGGGCAGTCCGAGGACTACCGGGCCCGACGGCGCAGGGGTGCCGTGCGAGTGCGTGTCCTCCCCGCCGCCGAGGCGTACCCTCTCGCGCTCCGCCCAGGCGTCGCCCGAACGGGTGCGCCGCACCACGAGCGGGCCGGCGGAGACGGGGTCCGCGATCAGGTGGTGCGGGGCGGCCTTCGTCACGGTGGCGGTCACCACGTCGCCGGGGCGCGGCAGCCCGTCGGGCACGACGGCGGACAGGCGCGGGTCGTCGAGGCTCACCGGGGCACCCGTGACGTCGCGCGGTTCGTCGTTCAGGCCTGAGCCGACGGAAGTGCGGGGCAGACCGACGTGCACGAGACGGTTGTCCTCGGCGCGACCCGACAGGCGATGCATCGCGCCGTCCTTCCTGCCGGAACCCTCGCCCACGAGAACCTCGAGCGTGCGCCCCACCTGCTTGTCGGCCTCCTCGCCGCTGATGCGCTCCTGCAGCGCCAGCAGGCGTTCGAAGCGCTCCTGCACCACGGCCTTGGGCAGCTGGTCGGGCATCGTCGCGGCGGGCGTGCCAGGGCGCGGCGAGTACTGGAAGCTGAACGCCGAGCTGAACCGGGAGGCCTCGACGACGCGCAGCGTCTCGGCGAAGTCCTCCTCGGTCTCGCCCGGGAAGCCGACGATGATGTCGGTGGTGATCGAGGCGTCCGGCATCGCGGCACGCACGCGGTCGAGGATCCCGAGAAACTTCTCGGAGCGGTAGGAACGGCGCATCGCGCGCAGGACCCGGTCGGATCCGGACTGCAGCGGCATGTGGAGCTGCGGCATCACGTTCGGCGTCTCGGCCATGGCGGCGATGACGTCGTCGGTGAACGCGGCGGGGTGCGGAGACGTGAACCGCACCCGCTCCAGGCCCTCGATGCGGCCGCACGCGCGCAGGAGCTTGGCGAACGCGCCCCGGTCGCCGAACTCGACGCCGTAGCTGTTCACGTTCTGCCCCAGCAGCGTCACCTCGATCGCACCGGCGGCGACGAGCGCCTCCACCTCGGCGAGGATCTCGCCCGGACGGCGGTCGCGCTCCTTGCCGCGCAGGTGCGGCACGATGCAGAAGGTGCAGGTGTTGTTGCAGCCGACGGAGATGCTGACCCAGCCGGCGTAGACGGACTCGCGCTTGGTCGGCAGCGTGGACGGGAAGACCTGCAGGGACTCCGCGATCTCCACCTGCGCCGCCTCGTTGTGCCGGGCGCGCTCCAGGAGCACCGGCAGGGCGTCGAGGTTGTGCGTGCCGAACACGACGTCGACCCACGGCGCCTTGGCCACGATGTCACCGCGGTCCTTCTGGGCCAGGCAACCGCCGACGGCGATCTGCATGCCCGGCCGTGCCGCCTTGATGCTGGCGAGCTGGCCGAGGTTCCCGTAGAGCTTGTTGGCGGCGTTCTCGCGGACGGCGCACGTGTTGATCACCACGACGTCGGCAGCGCTGGCCGCCTCGTCCTGGGTGGACGCCCGCTGGTACCCGGCTTCCTCGAGCATGCCCGCCATGTGCTCGGAGTCGTGCACGTTCATCTGGCAGCCCAGGGTGCGCACCAGGTAGGTGCGCGGCGGCTGCTGCGGCGCCTCGTCACGGACGGCTGGACCGGTCGAGTGGTCGGTCGAGTGGTCGGTCGAGGCGGCGGAGGGCATGGCTGGGGTGAGGGCGGTCGTGGACATCGAGTCGATTTTACGGCCCCTGTCGAGTCGCACCGGACGGCGGTCTCGCCCGGATTGCGGACATCTGTTACCGAACCGTTGTGTCGCGATGACCCGTCGACTTGGTCCTTGAAACATCGGATCGTTAGGTTCAAGGGATGGACCAGAGCACCCCGACCACCGGCCAACCGGCGGCCGACGAGACCGTGGACGCTCCGACGTCGGACCGCGTCCTCGGGGCGCCCCTCGTAGAGCTGAAGCACGTCAACAAGCACTTTGGCGCACTGCACGTCTTGCAGGACATCGACCTCACCATCCACAAGGGCGAGGTGCTGGTCGTGATCGGCCCGTCCGGCTCCGGCAAGTCCACGCTGTGCCGGGCGATCAACCGTCTGGAGACCATCGACGACGGCAGCATCGCCGTCGACGGCAAGACCCTGCCCGAGGAGGGCAAGGCCCTCGCACAGCTGCGGGCCGAGGTCGGCATGGTCTTCCAGTCGTTCAACCTGTTCGCGCACAAGACCGTGCTCGACAACGTGACGCTCGGGCCGCGCAAGGTCCGCGGCATGAACAAGAAGGACGCCGAGGAGCTGGCCCGCAGCCTCCTCGACCGCGTAGGCGTCGGCAACCAGGCGGGCAAGATGCCCGCGCAGCTCTCCGGCGGCCAGCAGCAGCGGGTGGCGATCGCCCGCGCGCTGGCGATGCAGCCGAAGGTGATGCTCTTCGACGAGCCGACCTCCGCGCTCGACCCCGAGATGGTCAACGAGGTGCTCGACGCCATGGTGGCGCTCGCCGAGGAAGGCATGACGATGATCGTCGTCACGCACGAGATGGGCTTCGCCCGCAAGGCCGCGCACCGCGTCGTCTTCATGGCGGACGGCCAGATCGTCGAAGAGGCTCCCCCCGAGGAGTTCTTCACGGCCCCCAAGAGCGATCGAGCCCGTGACTTCCTCTCCAAGATCCTGACCCACTGACCTTTCACTGACTGATCTCAGCCAAAGGGTTCCGTACCGGATCCCGCACTTACCCGAAGGGGAATCATGCGTAAGCACACCATGGGGCTGCTGGCGATGGCGGCAGCGTCCACTCTCGTACTCTCAGCCTGCGGCAGCGCCGAGGTCGGCGGCGAGCCGGACGGCGGCGGCACCGCGACCGCCGGCGGCGACGGCGGCGGCGACGGCATCACCATCGGCATCAAGTACGACCAGCCGGGCCTCGGCCTGCAGGACGGCGCCGAGTACACCGGGTTCGACGTCGACGTGGCCCGCTATGTCGCCAACGAGCTGGGCTACAGCGAGGACCAGATCACCTTCAAGGAGACGCCTTCGGCCAACCGCGAGGCGATGCTGCAGAACGGCGACGTCGACATGATCTTCGCCACCTACTCGATCACCGATGACCGCAAGGAGGTCATCGACTTCGCCGGCCCGTACTTCATCGCCGGCCAGGACCTGCTGGTCGCGGCCGACAACACCGACATCACCGGTCCGGAAGACCTCGAGGGCAAGAACCTCTGCTCGGTCACCGGCTCGACGTCGGCCGAGAAGATCAAGACCGACTACGCGGAGGGCGTCCAGCTCCTCGAGCGCCCCGGCTACGCCGAGTGCGTCACCGCCCTGTCCGCCGGCCAGGTCGACGCCGTCACCACTGACGACATCATCCTCGCCGGGCTCGCGGCGGCCAACGGCGACGGCAACCTCAAGGTCGTCGGCGCGCCGTTCTCGGAGGAGCAGTACGGCGTCGGTCTGCCCAAGGACTCGGACCAGTGCGAGGCCATCAACGAGGCGATCACCAAGATGATCGACGACGGAGCGTGGGAAGAGGCCGTGGCCACGAACACGGAGGGTGCCGACTACACCCCGAACGCGGACCTGAACCCGCCGAAGCCGGCCGACTGCGCCTGACGTCTCCTTCGCAGTGACCGGGATCGCGCCTGCCGTGCGAGGCGCGATCCCGTTCGCTGCGAGGGCGGCGTTCCCGCCGTCCGTGATCTGACCGACCGGGGCGCGCCCGTCAGGGCAGCGCCTCACCCGAAAGGTGACCCGTGAACGACTATCTGTCCGGGCTCGGCGCGCTCCTGGAGCAGTACGACGTGCTCGGGGCGTTCTGGACCAACATCCAGCTGACGTTCTGGGGCGCACTGTTCGCCCTGGTGATCGGCACCATGCTCGCGCTGATGCGCATCTCCCCCATCGCGTCGCTGCGGTGGGCCGGTGCCACGTACGTGAACGTCTTCCGCAACACCCCGTTGACGATCATCATGACCTTCCTGGTCCTGGCGGTATGGACGCAGCTACAGGTCAGCCTGGCCGCTGACTTCAACAGCAACTTCTTCCGGCTCGCCGTCATCGGCCTGGCGGTCTACCACGCGGCGTTCGTGTGCGAGTCCATCCGGTCCGGCGTGAACACCGTGCCGCTGGGACAGGCTGAGGCCGCACGCGCGATCGGGCTGTCGTTCCTGCCCGCCGCGCAGCTGGTGATCCTGCCGCAGGCGTTCCGCGGCGCCATCGCGCCGCTGGGCAACACGCTCATCGCGCTGCTGAAGAACTCCACCGTCGCGGCCGCGGCAAGCGTCTCCTGGGAGACCGCCTCCACGATGAAGACGATGCTCGAGTTCAACGCCGACTACCGCTGGGAGATCTTCGCGTTGTTCGCCATCGGCTACGTCATCCTGGTGATCCCCATCGGCTTGCTGACCACCTGGCTGTCCCAGCGTCTGGCGGTGAAGCGATGAGCTCCTCCGTCCTCTTCGACGCCCCCGGTCCGCGCACCCGGGCCCTGATCCGCGGCGGGAACGTACTGGGTGCCCTCATCGCGCTCGGTGTGCTCGCCTGGTTGCTGGTCCAGCTCGACGCAAAGGGCCAGCTGTCCTGGGACCTCTGGGGGCCCGCGTTCTCGGCCCGCACCTGGGAGTTCTACCTGCTGCCCGGGCTGCAGAACACGCTGCAGGCGGCTGCGTACGCGATCGTCGGGGCCCTCGCCTTCGGCATGATCTTCGGCATGGGCCGTCTCTCGAAGATCGCGCCGGTGCGCTGGGTGAGCGGTGTCGTGGTCGAGTTCCTGCGCGCCGTGCCCGTGCTGCTCATGATGGTGTTCTTCTACGGACTCTTCGGGGTCGTGCTGCCGGGCGTGGCAGACAAGGCGTTCCTCGCCGTCGTGGTCGCGCTCATCCTGTACAACGGATCCGTCATCGCCGAGCTCGTGCGGTCCGGCGTGGGTAGCCTGCCGAGCGGGCAGGGCGAGGCAGGCCTCGCGATCGGCCTGACGGACGGCCAGACCCTCCGCTCGATCCAGCTGCCACAGGCGCTGGTCGCCATGCTGCCTGCCATGGTGTCGCAGGTCGTCGTGGTGCTGAAGGACTCAGCACTCGGATCGATCATCGGCTTCAGCGAGCTGCTCCGAAGCGGCCAGATCGTCTCGTCCGGCGACGGCAACCCTCTGCAGGTGCTTGCTCTCGTGGCCGTGGTGTTCATCCTGCTGAACATGGTGCTCACCGTGGTGGCGCACCGGCTGTCCAAGCTGCTGTCCAGCCGCACGTCGGGTCTCACCGACGAAGGCCCCGGCATCGGCAACCCGACCGTCGTGGCCGGTGGTGCCGGAGGCGGCGCGGGCGCCGTCTGACGGGCTGCCCGTAACCGGGTGATCGGTAAAAGGTCAGGTGATCGGCAGCTCGGGTTGCCGATCACCTGGCCTTTTACCGACCTTTCCCGGGCTGGGCTCAGTCCTCGGAGTAGCCGAGGTCGTCTGTGTCCTCGCCCTCCGCGGCGAGCGCGTCGCGGACCAGCTCGAAGGCCAGGCCGGGCGCGTAGCCCTTGCGCGCGAGCGAACCGACGGCGCGACGGACCCGCACCTGGCGGTCGAGGCTGCGCGTGCGGGTGATGAGCTTCGTGGCCAGCTTCGCGCCCGCGACCCGCTCGTCGTCCGGGTCGAGCTGGTCCAGGGCCTCGGTGGCCGTGTCCTCGTCGATGCCGCGCCGACGCAGCTCCGCCGCGATGCCTCGCCGGGCAAGGCCCCGTTCGGCGTGCCGGGTCCGGACGATGGTCTCCGCGTAGGTCGCGTCGTCCACCAGGCCCACCTCGTCGAACCGGTCGAGCACCTGCACGACGACGTCCTCCGGGTAGCTCTTTCGGGCCAGCGACTGCTCCAGCTCACGCCGGGACCGCTGCGCCGCCGTCAGGGTCTTCAGGACTGCCTCGCGGGCCTTCTCGACGGCCTCGTCCCGGGTGATCTCGCCGGCCTCGAGACGCTCGGCGACGGTTTTGCGTGGTGCTCGGTCGGCGCTGTTGCGCCCTCCGCGGCTGCTCGTCCAGCCACCCTCCCGAGCAGCCGGACGGCCCCGACGCTTCCCCACGCCGGGACCATCCGCTGGATCACCGTACTGCACGTCAGAACGGCGCCTTCTCGGCGGCCGCTTCCGCCTTCTCGGCAGTCTTCGACGCCGCGGGCTTCGCAGCCTTCGAGCGCGCGCTGGGTGCCTTGGTGGCCTTCGCCGTTGCCGTCGTCCGGGAGGACGAGCTCGCCGCCGCGACGGTGCCCGCAGCCGGTGCGGTGTCCGTGCCGGCAGGGGCCGCCGCAGCCGCACCCCCGTCTGCCGGCGCGTCGACCTTCGGGCCCACGCCCAGCTTCTCCTTGACGCGCTTCTCGATGTCGTTGGCGAGGTCGGGGTTGTCCCGCAGGAACGCTCGCGCGTTCTCCTTGCCCTGCCCGAGCTGGTCACCCTCGTAGGTGAACCACGAGCCCGACTTGCGCACGAAGCCGTGCTCCACGCCCATGTCGATCAGGCCACCCTCGCGGGAGATGCCGTGGCCGTACAGGATGTCGAACTCGGCCTGCTTGAACGGCGGCGCCATCTTGTTCTTGACGACCTTCACCCGGGTGCGGTTACCGACCGCGTCCGTACCCTCCTTGAGGGTCTCGATACGCCGGATGTCGAGGCGGATCGACGCGTAGAACTTCAGCGCCTTGCCACCGGTGGTGGTCTCGGGCGAGCCGAAGAACACACCGATCTTCTCGCGCAGCTGGTTGATGAAGATCGCGGTGGTGCCGGACTGGCTGAGGGCGCCCGTGATCTTGCGCAGGGCCTGCGACATGAGGCGAGCCTGCAGACCCACGTGGCTGTCGCCCATCTCGCCCTCGATCTCGGCCTTGGGCGTCAGCGCGGCGACGGAGTCGATGACGATTATGTCGAGCGCACCGGAGCGGATCAGCATGTCGGTGATCTCGAGCGCCTGCTCGCCGGTGTCCGGCTGCGAGACCAGGAGGGCGTCGGTGTCGACACCGAGCTTCTTGGCGTAGTCCGGGTCCAGCGCGTGCTCGGCGTCGATGAATGCCGCGATGCCGCCCTGGCGCTGCGCACTGGCCACCGCGTGCAGCGCGATGGTCGTCTTGCCCGAGGACTCGGGCCCATATACCTCGACGACACGGCCTCGGGGCAGACCGCCGATACCGAGCGCCACGTCGAGCGCGATCGAGCCGGTCGGAATCACCTCGATAGGCGCGCGGATCTCGTCGCCGAGGCGCATGACCGAGCCCTTGCCAAAGCTGCGGTCGATCTGAGCGAGGGCCGCTTCGAGGGCCTTGTCGCGATCTGCTGGTGCGGGCATGTGCAACACCTTCGGTTTCGGGGCGCTCTGTGCGCCGGCGTGGATGGCTCTGTACGTCGTTGCCGACCGTACGCGGAGCCACTGACACGAACGCCTTCTCCGGCCGCCGCCTGTGGACGACGTTCCGAAATCCGTGCCTGTGGTCAAAGTCTAACCGAACGCGTGTTCGAGGCAACGCACGACACACCGGGGTGTCGTGGACATCTCACCGACTCATCGGCTCAGCGGCGAGGCGGCGGTGCCTGCCGGTGCTCGTCCTTGCCCCACCGGTCGGCGTCGGGCACGTCCAGCGCGTCGCACAGCGCGTGCCACACGTCACGCGGCTCGTCGCCGTCGTCCAGTGCGACAGCCGGGGTTCGGCCGTCCAGCGCAGGCAGCACCTGCTCGCGTGCGAGGGCGCGCCCGTAGGCGGGACCGAAGACCTCGTCGATCAGCTGCCAGAAATCCCGTTCGCGCACCCCGCAACCCTACGTCTCCTCGAGCGGGCGCCGAGAACCGGCCGCTGTCAGTGGTCAGGGACAGAATGGGTCCATGCCAACGCCCGACGACCCGCTCGCCCGGTTCGAACCCGCCACCCGCGCGTGGTTCGCCGGGGCGTTCGCGCAGCCCACCGCCGCGCAGGCCGGCGCGTGGGACGCCGTCGCGCGTGACCAGCACGCGCTGGTGGTCGCGCCGACCGGGTCGGGCAAGACGCTCGCGGCGTTCCTCTGGTCGATCGACCGGATCATGTCCGCTCCACCGCCCGAGGAGCGCGCCCGCCGCTGCCGAGTGCTGTACGTGTCGCCGCTCAAGGCTCTCGCCGCGGACGTGCAGCGCAACCTGCGCTCCCCGCTCACCGGCATCCGGCAGGCCGCGGCCCGGGACGGCGTCGAGGTCCCGGACGTCACCGTCGGCATGCGCACGGGGGACACGCCTGCGAGCGAGCGGCGCTCGTTCGCCCCCCGCCCCCCGGACATCCTCGTCACGACGCCGGAGTCGCTGTTCCTCATCCTCACCTCGTCGGCGCGGGCCGGTCTGGCGGGCGTCGAGACCGTGGTGCTCGACGAGATCCATGCTGTCGCCGGCAGCAAGCGCGGCGCTCATCTGGCCCTGAGCCTTGAACGGCTCGACGCGCTGCTCGACCGTCCGGCGCAACGCATCGGCCTGTCGGCGACGGTGCGCCCTGTGGACGCCGTCGCCCGGTTCCTCGGCGGCGGCCGCGACGACAGCTCCGCGCGGGAGGTCGCGGTCGTGCAGCCGCCGTCGCACAAGGAGTGGGCCATCGACGTCGTCGTGCCCGTCCCTGACCTCGCGGACCTCGACAGCGCGCCGGCAACCGGTCCGTCCGATGGCGCGCTGCCGGCGGACGGCGCGGCCCCAGGGCCGGGCGGTGCCGGGACGAACGGTGCCAGGACGAACGGTGCCGGGACGAACGGTCCGGGCACCGGCGACGACGAGATCGACCTCTCGGGCGAGGCCACACGGCCCCTGCGCCGGGCGTCGGTCTGGCCGCACGTCGAGGAGCGCGTGGTCGACCTCGTGACCGACCACACCTCCACCATCGTCTTCACCAACAACCGGCGGGGCGCCGAGCGGCTGACCGCCCGGATGAACGAGGTGTGGGCGCAGCGCCAGGGCCTGGACGTCGCCGACCCGGCCAGCACCTGGGCCGCGCTCGTGCCGGGCCAGTCGGGCACGAGCGTCGGCATCCCCCCGCCGACGCCCGGCCAGCGCGGCCTGCCCGAAGCCGTACCCGCCCAGGGCGAGACCCTTCTGGCGCGGGCCCACCACGGGTCGATGAGCCGCGCGGAGCGCACCCGCACCGAGACGGAGCTCAAGGAGGGCCGGCTGCCCGCCGTGGTCGCCACGTCGTCCCTGGAGCTCGGCATCGACATGGGGGCGGTGGACCTCGTGGTGCAGGTCGGGGCGCCGCCGTCCGTGGCGAGCGGGCTGCAGCGCATCGGCAGGGCCGGCCACCAGGTGGGTGCGGTGTCCAAGGGTGTGGTCTTCCCGCTGTTCCGCGGCGACCTCGTGCCGGCCACCGTCATCGCGCAGCGCATGCGCGCCGGCGAGATCGAGCACATGCACGTCCCTGCCAACCCGCTCGACGTCCTGGCACAGCAGGTGGTGGCGGCCCTCGCGGTCGACGACTGGGCCGAGGAGGAGCTGCTCGCCCTCGTCCGCCGCGCCGCGCCGTTCGCCCGGCTCGGCGACGCGACCTGGCGCGCGGTGCTCGACATGCTCGCCGGCCGGTATCCCAGCGAGGACTTCGCCGAGCTGCGCGCCCGCATCACCTGGGACCGCGCGACGGGCATGCTGCGCGGTCGGCCGGGAGCGCTGCGCCTGGCCGCCACGAGCGGTGGCACCATCCCGGACAAGGGCGCCTACGGCGTCTTCCTCGCCACCGACGGGCCCGACGGCGGCGCGCCGGGCGACGCCCTCACCGACACCGTGGCCGGCGGAGCCGCCCGCACGCGCGGTGGCAAGCGCGTCGGCGAGCTGGACGAGGAGATGGTCTACGAGTCCCGGGTCGGCGACACGTTCACGCTCGGGTCGAGCACGTGGCGCATCCAGGAGATCACCACCGACCGGGTGCTGGTCACCCCGGCACCCGGCCTGCCCGGACGCCTGCCCTTCTGGAAGGGTGACGCCCAGGGCCGCCCCGCCGAGCTGGGCCGCGCGGTCGGCACGTTCGTCCGGGAGGCCGACGCCGCCCTCGCGGCCGACCTCGACGCCGGGCGCAAGCACCTGCGCGACGCCGGGCTCGACGCCTGGGCCGCGGACAACCTTGCCGCCTATCTGACCGAGCAGCGGCTGGGCACCGGGCGCGTGCCCGACGACCGGACGGTGGTCGTGGAGCGGTTCCGCGACGAGCTCGGCGACTGGCGCGTGGTGATCCACTCGCCGCTCGGCGCACGGGTGCACGCGCCGTGGGCGCTGGTGATCTCCGCCCGGTTGCGCGCCCGCTTCGGCCTCGACGTGGCGGCCATGCACTCCGACGACGGGATAGTGCTGCGCCTGCCCGACGCGGGCGGCGGCTGGGAGGGCGACCCGTGGGACGCCGGCACCGCAGCTGCCGAGGACGACGACACCGGCCCGCGAGCACAGCACACCCCCGGGCAGGTCGCGCTCGACGACCTGCTCCTTGACCCGGACGAGGTGCTCGGCGCGGTCCGTGACGAGCTGGGCTCGTCGGTGATGTTCGCCGCGCGGTTCCGTGAGGCTGCGGCACGGGCGCTCCTGCTCCCCCGGCGCCGCCCCGACAAACGCCAGCCCCTCTGGCAGCAGCGGCAGCGGTCCGCCCAGCTGCTGGAGGTGGCCAGCCAGTTCCCGGACTTCCCCATAGTGCTGGAGGCCGCCAGGGAGTGCCTGCAGGACGACTTCGACGTCGCAGCCCTGGCCGACCTCATGCGCGAGATCGCGGCCGGCGGCGTCCGGGTCGTCGAGGTCACGACGCAGACCCCGTCGCCGTTCGCACAGTCGCTCCTGTTCGGCTACACCGCCCAGTTCCTGTACGACGGCGACGCACCGCTGGCCGAGCGTCGTGCGGCCGCCCTGTCGCTGGACCCGGACCTCCTGGCCGAGCTGCTCGGTGACCAGGGGGCCGCCGACCTGGCAGAACTCCTGGACCCGGGTGCCGTCGAGCGCACCGAGGCGGAGCTGGCCGGGCTCGCACCGGACCGCCAGGCCCGGGACGCCGAGGGCCTGTGGGACCTGCTCCGCCGCACCGGACCGCACCCGCTTACCGCCCTGGAGGCCCGCACCCGGGAAGAGGCCCGCCACGCCGTGGCCCGCTGGCTCGACGAGCTGGAGGCCACCCGCCGCGTCATCCGTGTCCGGTTCGCCGGCGTGGAGCAGTGGGCGGTCGCAGAGGACGCCGGCCGCCTGCGCGACGCGCTGGGCGTGGCGCTCCCGGTGGGCGTCCCGGAGACATTCACCGAACCAGTGCCCGACCCCCTCGGTGACCTGCTGCGCCGACACGCCCGCACGCACGGGCCGTTCGGCGCCGGCGCGGCGGCCCAGCGGTTCGGCCTGGGCGTGGCGGTCGTCGCGCACGGGCTGGCCCGCCTCGAGGCCGGCGGTGTGCTCGCGCGCGGCAGCCTGCGGCCCGGCTCGCTCGGCGGCACGGGCGACGAGTGGTGCGACCCCGGTGTGCTGCGCCTGCTGCGGCGGCGCTCGCTGGCGGTCCTGCGCGCCGAGGTGGAACCCGTGGAGCAGGAGGCCCTCGGCGCCTTCCTGCCCCGCTGGCAGAACGTCTCCACCGGACTGCTGCGCGCCGCGGACGGGCTCGTGCAGGCGATCGAGCAGCTCGCGGGCGCGGCGGTCCCGGCGTCGGCCCTTGAGACCCTGGTGCTGCCCGCGCGAGTGACCGACTACTCCCCCGCCCTGCTCGACGAGCTGACGGTCGCAGGTGAGGTCCTGTGGGCGGGTCACTCCCGTCTGCCCGGCTCGGGGGGCGGTGACGGCCTCGTCTCGCTCCACCTGGCCGACGGCGCCCCGCTGACGCTTCCCGCGCTGGAAGCGATCCAGGAGGAGAGCCCGCTCGACTCCGACCTGCACCGGGCGGTGCTGGACCTGCTGACCGGTTCCGGTGGCTTCTTCCTGCCGCGGGTCGCCGAGCTCACCGGCACCGCACCGGACGCCGTGCTCGAGGTGCTGTGGGACCTCGTCTGGGCCGGGCAGGTCACCAACGACGGGCTGGGCGCCCTGCGGGAACGGGTCAGCGGCGCCGGTGCCCATCGGGCGCCTCGGACGACCGCGCGCGCCCGGCCGGTGCGGCGCTCACGGTTCGCCGTGTCGCCGGGGCGCCCGACGTCGGCGCTGCGCGCCAGTGCGTCGGTCCCCGGAGGCGGGGGCCGCTGGGCCGCGCTGCCGACGCGCGAGGCCGATCCCACCTTGCGGGCCCACGCCCTGACCCAGGTGCTGCTCGAACGGCACGGCGTGCTCACCCGGTCCGGCGCGGCGGCCGAGGGCGTCGGGGCCGGCTATCGCGACGTGTATCGCGTGCTGTCCGGTCTGGAGGAACGCGGTGCGGTGCGCCGCGGATACTTCGTCGAGCACCTGGGCGGCTCGCAGTTCGCGCTGCCGGGAGCCGTCGACCGCCTGCGGGTCGACGCGCAGGACCGCGCCAGGATCGTCGAGGCCGAGCTGGAGGCCGCCGAGCGGACGACAGCCGTGGCGACCGGCACGGGCGCGAGCAGCACCAGCGGCGCCGTCGTGCTCGCCGCGATGGACCCGGCCAACCCGTACGGCGCGGCGCTCGCCTGGCCTGCTGGCCCGGACCGCTCGGCCGGTGGCAGCAGCACGTCCAGCCACGCCCCTGGGAACGACGGGACCGGGTCCGGCGTGGTCGGCCCGGCGCGGGACGCGGAGCCGACGTCGGGCAGGAGCTTCGAGAGCAGGCCCGCCGCCGCGCACCGGCCCGGCCGCAAGGCCGGGGCCATCGTGGTGCTCACCCACGGCGACCTCGCGCTGTTCGTGGAGCGAGGTGGGCGCACGGTGCTGTCGTTCACCCGGAGCCCCGCCCGGCTCGCGGTCGCCGCCGCGGCGCTGGCCCGGACCGTCCGCGAGGGCCGGCTGGGGCGCCTGGTGGTCCAGCGGGTCGACGGTGTGTCCGCCCTGGAGGCCGCGCGGCACGACCCGGTGGCGCGCGCGCTCGTGGAGGCCGGCTTCGCGGTCACCCCACGAGGTCTGCGGATCTCGGTCCGCTGAGCGCCAGAGCCGACCCTGCCACCTCGGTCTCGACGACCTCGTGCCCCGCGATCCCTGCCGTGGCGGGCCCCGAGCTCAGGTCCTCGCGGTCGATGGTGGCCGCGAGGAGGAACAGGTAGCCGATCATGATCATGAAGCCCACGCGTTCGATGAGGCCGAAGGCCACGATCCCGGAGTCGGCGAAGAAGACCAGCGACAGGTGCACCACGAGGAACAACGAGACCAGCACGCCCAGCGCGCTGGCCGCCGTCCGTAGACCTCGGGGGAGTCCCGACCGGGGCCGCTGGATCGACCGCTCCAGGCTCAGGCCGACCGCCGGGAGCACGCAGAACGCCGCTGCCGCGCTGACCCGGTGGATCGTCGCGGACAGCGTCGCTGCTGTCCCGGGCGGGTCGGTCGGGAATGCGCCGACAAGAATCATCGCCACGGCGAAGAGGATCATCGCGGCGGCGGGGACAGGGCCGACCGCCAGCCCCGCGCGATACATCCGGACCGTGAGGATCAGCCCGAGCAACGCCATGATCAGGCCGCCGGCCAGGATGAGCTCGCCGCCACCGGGCACGAAGGCGTACCAGCTGATCGGGTCGAGCACCGGGTCGACGACTGACGCGCCCACCACGTGCGCCGCGACCATCGGGAGCAATGCCGTCGCGCTGAGCCAGCCAACCGTGCGCGCGCTGCGGGGGTCTACGGGTACGGGCGGCAATTCGGAATGTCTCCCCAGGTCAGCGTGTGCGACGGTCATGAGATAAGGGTCCTGGACCGAGCGCTCGGAAGCCATCCGGTATTCCCCCGGTTACGCACGGACATCTCTGGGGGCTGTCCCCCAGTGCCGCCCGAGCGGCGGAACCCGGATCAGGTCCAGTCGCACGGGTGATATGCCGGTTGTGCGGCGTCGCTCGGCCCGGCGCACACTACGCTGAAACCCCACGACGAGGGGAGCATACGTGCCAGAGGGCGATGTTCTGCGCCTCACCGCCGAACGCCTCACCGCGGCGCTGCGCGGCCTGCCGCTCGTTCGTGCGGAGCTGCGCTGGCCGAGTGCCGGGGCTGCGAACCTGACCGGCGCCACCGCACTGGAGACCGGCGTGTACGGCAAGCACCTGCTGACCCGGCTGGACGACGGACGCACGCTCCACACGCACCTGCGCATGGAAGGGCTCTGGAAGGTCCACCGCACCGGATCACGCGATGCTTCTGCCCGGAACCCAGCGATCCGCGCCGTCCTCGCCACGGAAGCCTGGACCGCCACCGGATGGCACCTCGGGATGCTCGACCTGCTCCGCACCCATGACGAGCCCAGGATCCTGAGCGGGCTGGGTCCCGATGTGCTGGGTGCCGACTTTCCCACCACCGGGCTGCCCGACGCCGCCGCGCGGCTCGTCCGCGAGCCGGACCGACCGCTGTGCGCAGCCCTGCTGGATCAGCGCACCATCGCGGGCATCGGGACCATCTGGATGGCCGAGTCGTTGTTCGCACGACGCCTGTTCCCCTGGACGCCGACCGGGGCGCTGACCGACGAGGAGTGCCACGACCTGCTCCGCACGGCCCGCCGGCTGATGGAGCGCAGCGTGGCCGTCGGACGGGCCCGCGGCCTGGGCGCCGTCGAGATGCACGCGCACGGCAGGTCAGGCCGGCCGTGCCACCGGTGCGGCACGCCGATCAGTGTCGGCTCTGCGAACGAGAAGCCCTACGAGCGTCCCGTGTTCTGGTGCCCGACCTGCCAGGCGCCGGCGCCGAGATAGCGCAGGGAACAGCATCAGGGCGGGACCCGAACCGAGGTCTCGGTCGCGTCCCGCCCTGAAGCGGTCTCGTTCTGTCCCGGCGGCTGTTAGCCGACCGGTGCCAGGTCCGGCTGAGCGACGTCGCGCCGCGCTGCGGTCCGGTCGCCTCCCCTGGCCAGGAGACCAGCGACGAAGTCCGCCGGGATCGTGTCCGGGATCTGGAATCCTTCGGCCACCGCCACGCGGTCGCTCACCTCACGCAGGACCAAGGACAACGGCACGTCGAGCGCCTCGCAGATGGAGCCAAGAAGCTCGGACGACGCCTCCTTCTGCCCTCGCTCCACCTCACTGAGGTACCCCAGCGACACTCGCGCCGCCGACGAAACCTCGCGCAGGGTGCGCCCCTGACGCTGCCGCGTGTCACGCAGCACGTCTCCGATTTCTCGCCGTAGTACGACCATCTCGCGCCCCCTTTCAGTGCCTGTCCCTGAACTCACGCCCTGCCCCGCCTGGGCCGGACGTGTCGTGCGTGTGGTGCGCCCTCCACGCGTGGAGGTCGTTCTACCGTACCCCGCGCTCGAAGAGCTCTTGCGCCGGCTCCGGGTGGTCGGCCTGTTCGTGATCACACCTGCCCCAACGCTGTTGATATGAGCCTTGTTCCCGAACTGCGCTGTCGTCAAGCCCTGTGCAAGATTAAGCCAAGAAGTTTCACTTGTCTGTAACTTCAGGGGGCTTTGTAGGGTTTGTGTCGCTTTTTTCACCCGGCGACTCGCTAAGGAGCACCAACGCCAGCTCCAGGACACCCCGAGCGGCGTCTCCGATGATCCGGGCCCGGTCACCGTCGAGGTCCAGCCGGTGCACCTCAGAGACCACCGGGGTGCTCACCGCGACGAACACCACACCGGGGGCGTGGCCGTCCTGCGGGTCCGGGCCTGCGACGCCGGTCGTGGCGAGCCCGACGTCGGCGCCCGTCGCCGTACGTGCCCCCGCCGCCATCTCAGCGGCGACCGCCTCGTCCACGGCACCCCGGTCGGCGAGCAGGTCCACGCCGACACCGAGCAGCTCGGTCTTCAGGTCCGTCGCATAGGCGACGACTCCGCCGCGCAGCACCCGCGACGCGCCCGGTACCGCCACGAGCGCCGCGGTGACAAGCCCTCCGGTGAGCGACTCGGCCACCCCGATGGTCCATCCCCGGGCGGCCGCAGCCTCCAGCAGGCGTGCTGCCGTCATGCGCGCCGCGCCCCGGCCCGCGCATCACGGCGGATCTTCCAGCCCTGGTACGCGTACTCGACGCCCGTCACGACCGTCAGGACGAAGGCGGCCAGCAGCACGATCCAGGCGATCACCGTGAACCACTCGAAGCCGTCACGCGGCAGCAGGAACATCGAGATCGCCACGGCCTGCAGCACCGTCTTGAGCTTCCCGCCGCGCGACGCCGGCATCACCTCGTACTTGAGCATGCCCATCCGCATGAAGGTGATGCCCAGCTCGCGCACCAGGATCACCACGGGGATCCACCAGGGCAGCTCGCCGAGCGGGATCCAGAGCAGGATCAGGGCGGCGCCGATGAGCAGCTTGTCGGCGATCGGGTCGAGCAGCTTGCCCAGGTCCGTGATGAGCCCGCGCGACCGGGCGAGGTAGCCGTCCACCTTGTCCGATACCGCCGCGACCACGAAGATCGCCGTGGCCACGAGCCGCCAGGTGGTGTCGTCCCCGCCTTCGACGAGGAGTGCCCAGGCGAAGAACGGGACCATGGCGATGCGAATCATCGTGACGATGTTCGCAATATTCCAGGGCGACGGAGCGTCGTTGACCATTGCTCCAGCCTAACGGCGGTTCACCCCCGCCCGAACCGGCCGGCCGGACCGGCCCGCGGCGGCGGCCGACCTGCCATAACATCAGAAGGTGAGCACAGCTCGCGTTCCGCGGCTCTTCACGTCCGCTGCACTGACCAGCGCCCTGGTCGTCGCACCGGCAAGCTGCACCTCCGTCCCCGGGCCGGGCTCCGAGACGGCCCCGAGCAGCTCTGGCGACACGACCGCGGCTCCCCCGGCGGCGGCTCCGGTCCCGATGTCCGCAGCCCCGGAACCGCGGGACATCGAGCTCACCCTCCTCGCCGCGGGCGACGTGCTGCCGCACGGCCCCGTGAACGATTCCGCGACCGGTCCGACCGGCATCGACTACTCACCTCTGCTGGCCGGCATCGACGCCTGGGTGGTCGGCGCGGACCTGGCCCTGTGCCACCTCGAGGCGCCGGTCGCGCCGCTGGGTACGCCGCCGTCGGGCTATCCCGTGTTCGCCGCGCCGCGTGAGCTGGTCCGGGACCTGGACGAGCAGGGCTGGGACGGCTGCTCCACCGCGTCGAACCACGCGGCCGACGCCGGGTACGACGGCATCGCCGCGACGCTCCAGGCGCTCGACCGTGCCGGGATGGGGCACGCAGGGACGGCACGGGACCGCCGCGAGTCGCGCAGCGCCCAGCACTACGAGCTGCACCGGGACGGCCGCACCGTCACCGTCGCCCACCTGGCGGCGACGTACGGGCTGAACGGGTCCACGGCGCCCCGCGGCTCCTGGTCCGTCGACCTGATCGACACCCGACGCATCGTCCGGCAGGCCGAGGAGGCACGAGCTGCGGGCGCGGACCTCGTGGTGGTGAGCCTGCACGACGGTCACGAGTACGTCACCGAGCCCACCCCGCACCAGCGGAAGACGACGCGGGCTCTGGCCCGCTCGGGCCAGGTGGACCTGGTGATCGGGCACCACGCCCACGTCCCGCAGCCGGTGGAGCACCTGCCTGGCGGCCCGGGGCGCGACGGGATGTGGGTGGCCTACGGCCTCGGCAACCTTCTCTCCAACCAGAGCCTGGACTGCTGCGGGACGTGGGCCTCGGCCGTCGGGCTGCTGCTGCTCGCGGACGTCGTGGGTCCGCCGCACGGGCACGCACGGGTCACGGACGTGCGCTGGGCGGCGACCACCGTGGACCTCGCGGCCAAGCACAGGCTGCGCGGCACACGCGACGCGCTGGCCCACGCGGACGGCGGGCGGCTGACCGACACCGACCTCCGCGAGCGCCTCCGGATCGCTCAGGACAGCGTCGGCGGCACCGCGGCCGAGCGGCGCGAGCCGCCCCGGGCGACGGACGAGCCACCGCCACGCGTGCTCCCGCGGAACCGCTGAGCACCACCCTCGTGTCGCGCGCACGGCACCTCGGACGGCACGACGGCGCGGCGGCGAACCGTCGTCAGCGCAGCGCGTCGGCGTCGTCGTGGTAGTCCGTGGCGACGGGTGGCAGGTGACCGTCCGTCCCGTCGGCGTACTGGTCGTCGGTGGCGCGGCTCGCGCCGTCCGCGCGACGCTCGGGCTCTGCCTGGTCGAAGACCTGCGGCGGCTGCTCGCCGCGGATGAGCGCGAGCGCCGACGGCAGCTCGTCCGCCAGGACGAGCACGTCGCGTGCCTTGGAACCCTCGGAGGGCCCCACGATCTCGCGCGACTCCAGCAGGTCCATGAGGCGCCCCGCCTTGGCGAACCCCACGCGGAGCTTGCGCTGCAGCATGGACGTCGAGCCGAACTGGGTGGTGACCACCAGTTCCGTCGCCTGCAGCAGCAGGTCGAGGTCGTCGCCGATGTCCTCGTCGACCTGCTTCTTCGGGGCGGTCGGCGCGGCGACGTCCTCGCGGTACACCGGCTTGAGCTGGCTCTTGACGTGCTCGACGACCTGGTGCACCTCTGACTCGGTGACCCACGCGCCCTGGACGCGCATCGGCTTGGCGGCGCCCATGGGCAGGAAGAGCGCGTCGCCCTGGCCGATGAGCTTCTCGGCACCGGGCTGGTCGAGCACCACGCGGGAGTCGGTGACCGACGACGTCGCGAAGGCGAGCCGCGACGGCACGTTCGCCTTGATGAGCCCCGTGACGACGTCGACGGACGGGCGCTGCGTCGCCAGCACGAGGTGGATGCCCGCCGCGCGCGCGAGCTGCGTGATGCGCTGG
This sequence comes from Promicromonospora umidemergens, assembly GCF_024171995.1. Classification (GTDB taxonomy): domain Bacteria; phylum Actinomycetota; class Actinomycetes; order Actinomycetales; family Cellulomonadaceae; genus Promicromonospora; species Promicromonospora umidemergens. The sequence continues at coordinate 134,508 of NZ_JAMTCT010000004.1, forward strand.
ATCGAGGCCTCGACGTCGCGCGGGGCGACCATCATGAGGTCCGCGAGCTCGTCGACGACCACGAGGAGGTACGGGTAGGGCGCGATCTTGCGCTCGGAGCCCGCCGGCGGCTTGACCTTGCCGGCCCGGACCGCCGTGTTGAAGTCGTCGATGTGCTTGAAGCCGAACATCGCCAGGTCGTCGTACCGCGAGTCCATCTCGCGCACCACCCAGTCGAGGGCCTCAGCGGCCTTCTTCGGGCTGGTGATGATCGGCGTGATCAGGTGCGGGATGCCCTCGTAGATGGTGAGCTCCACGCGCTTGGGGTCCACCAGGATGAGGCGCACCTGCTCGGGCGTCGCACGCATAAGGATCGACGTGATCATCGAGTTGATGAAGCTCGACTTGCCCGCGCCGGTGGCGCCCGCCACGAGGATGTGCGGCATCTTCGCGAGGTTCGCGACGACGTAGCCGCCCTCGACGTCCTTGCCGACGCCCATCACCATGGAGTGCTCGGTGCGTCGCGCGGCGCCCGAGCGGAGCACGTCGCCCAGCACGACGGTCTCGCGGTCCGTGTTCGGGATCTCGATGCCGATGGCGGACTTGCCCGGGATCGGCGACAGGATGCGCACGTCGGCGCTCGCCACCGCGTACGCGATGTTGTTGGACAGCGACGTGATGCGCTCGACCTTGGTCTTGGCCCCCACCTCGACCTCGTACCGGGTGACCGTCGGGCCGCGGCTGAAGCCGGTGACCTTCGCGTCGACGCCGAACTGCTCGAAGACGCCGGTGAGCGACTCGACCACCCGGTCGTTGGCGGCCGAACGGGCCTTGTGCGGCGGTCCCTGCACCAGCACGTCCTCGTTCGGCAGCAGGTAGACCGTGTCGCCGTCGAGCATGGGCTGCACGCCGCGCGGCATCGGCTCGCTGCCCTGCGGCGGCCTGGGCCCGTCGCCCTTGCCGCGCTCGCCGTCCGGGCCGGCGGGTGCGCCGGTCACCTTGCCGGCGGGCTCGCTGGTCGGGATGCGCTGCGTGGAGAGCTTGCTCGCCTTCGCGGCGCGTTCCGCGGCCTCCACCTCGGCGGCCTTCTCGAAGGCCTCGTCGCCGACGAACCCGGCCAGCCGCTCCTTCTCCGCGGCGATCTCCTGCTTGGTGCGGCGCTTGCGGCGCTTCGTGCCTGCAGCGGCGCCGTCGTGCGCCGAGACGCCTTCGGCAAGCGCGATCGCGTCCTTGTCCGTCGCCACCGGCTCGGTGTGGTTACCGGTGAGCCGGTCGTACAGGCCGCGCAGGCGTGCCGGGATCCGGTGCACCGGCGTCGCCGTCACGATGAGGACCCCGAAGAACCCGGCCAGGACGTACAGGGGGATCGCGAACCACTGCGTCAGGCCGGTGGCCACCGGGGTCGCGAACAGGAACCCGATGACGCCGCCGGCGTCCTGCACCGGGGCGAAGCCCTCGGCAGGCGACGGCAGGTCCGCACTGATGTGCACGAGAGAGCACGTGGCGACCACGAGGAAGCTGAGCCCGATCGCCACCCGCCCGTTCTGCTGGGCGCGCTCGGGATGGCGCATGACCCGGAAGGCGAGCCACACGAGCAGCACGGGCAGGGCGATGCCTGCCACACCGAACGTGCCGGCGACCACCGCGTGCACGCCGTCGCCGAATGCCCCGTCGATGCCCCACCACTCACGCGCGGCGACGATCACCGCCACTGCGAGCAGCGCGAAGCCGACGCCGTCGCGCCGGTGGTCCGTTTCCAGTTCCTGCCCTCCCTGCTGCTCTGCCTTCTGCGCGCCCCCGTCCCCGTCGGACGTGTCCTGCGCCGTCCGCGGCCCCGCGGCACGGGTGGCACCGCCGACGGCGTGCGCCATACCCATCCACAGCCCCCGTAGCGCGCGGACCGGCCACGGCGGGCGGGACGGCACGGACGCAGCCTTGGGTGCCGGGCGGGCAGCCCCCCGGCGCTGAGTCGGTCTCGACGCTGCGGCCTTGGGCCTTGGGCGCTTCGCGCCCTGCCCGGATCCCTTCCCGGAGCTTCGCCGGGCCGACGTGCGGGTCGCCATGATGTCGCCACCGTAACCGGGGACGACGGCCCGGCCCAAGAACCCTCGCGGTGTGTCCCGGACCGGGCCGTCATCCGTCTTGTCGCACGCCATCCGTCCGTGCACGCCGCACGGGCCTGGCCCGAGCCTGCCCGGTTCAGGCCAGGAGCAGGCCGGCCGCCAGCGTCACCACACCCGCGGCCAGGAACACCGCCCCGGCCGGGAGCAGCACGACGGCGCGGTTGGGCGCCGTCCGCCCCTTACCCATCGCGGAGAAGAAGAATCCCGCCGGCATCAGGATCGCCGCGCACAGCACACCCGTGGCGGCCAGCCAGCGCGCGAAGCCCGTCAGGCTCGTCCCCTCCGCCAGGAGAACGCAGAGCAGACCGAGGATCACCAGCACGCCCGCGTGCGCGTGGCCGGCCCGGTAGAAGCTCTTCTGCAGGTCGGTGGTGACCAGCCTGCCGCCGAACACCTTGAGCAGGAAGAACCCGCCGGACTCGATCCCTACGACGGTCAGCAGCACGACGCCCGCTGTGATGCGGGCCGGATCCGAGAGCTCGAGCACGACTTCCTCCTGGGGCAGTGGGTCGACCGATGGTTCGTAACACTGTTATCAAACAACGTTCGCAAACCCACGTCAAGCCTTCTACACTCACACCATGGCTCGACCACGACTGCACGACGACGCTCTGCGCACCCGGCTCCTCGAAGTCACCTCGCAGGTGATCTCGTCCGACGGCGAGAGCGCCGTCACCGTGCGGAAGGTGGCCGCAGCGGCGGGGACCAGCGCATCAGCCGTCTACGCGCTGCTCGGTTCCCGCGAGGCGCTGGTCGAGGCCGTCAGCGACGAGGGGTTCCGGCGCTTCGCCGAGCACCTGGCCGCCGTCGGGCAGAGCGACGATCCCGCAGCGGACCTCCGCGCCCTCGGCGGCGCCTATCGGCGGTTCGCCCTGGCCGACCCGCACTTCTACCGCGTCATGTTCTACCGCGCCGTGTCGCCGGCACCCGGCGGTCCGACGTCAGCGATCGAGCGCCCGACCTTCCGGGTGCTGCACGACGCCGTCGCCCGAGCGGTCCACGGCGCGCCGCCCGAGCACGTGCTGAGCGCCGCCGTCGGACTCTGGGGCCTGGTGCACGGCCTGGTGTCGCTCGAGCTGGCGGGCCTGCTGCCCGGCGACGAGCACGAGCGCGCGGCCGCCTTCGAGCACGCAGCGGGAAGGGTCGGGCCCGCGCTTCTCGGCGGCTGACGCGGTTTCGTCAGGCCGCGGCGGCCGCCCGCTCCGCGAGCTCCCGCTGGCCGGCAGTGATCTCCCGGATGGTCCGGATCCAGAGGACCAGGGCGACGACCCCGGCCGCGGCCCCGATGCCTTCGACGACAGGCAGCGGCATATCGACCGTCAGCCGGAACGAGCCGTCGCCCGACGAGCTGGAGAACCTGAAGAAGAGGCTGAACACGAAGACCAGCCAGGCGGCCCACCAGGCGCCGAGCGAGCGCTGCTGTCCTCGCACGCAACCACGCCGGATGTCGGCTACGACCTGGAGCGGGAACCACAGGCTCACGACCGGGACCACCCAGCCGAGCCACACCCAGACCGGGCCGCGCTCCTGGAGGATCTCCGGACGCGCGGCGACCGCGAAGGCGCGTGACCCGTGGAGCCACAGGCAGCCGGCCACGAACCCGCCGAGCGCCAGGACCTGGGCGAGGCCGCTGATCTGGCTGAAGATCAGGTAGAACGGCGGCCCGACGGCCGCAGACACTCCCTCCTGGAGGATCCTGTCCGCCACCGGCCTCGCCGGGATCGACGCCACGAACACCAGGACCTGCGTCAGTGCCAGGCAGATCGCGACCACGACCGCCACCTGGGCGGCACGGGCGGGGACCGGAGGTATCAGGGCCGGCGGCCGGGGCTCGTACGGGTTCAGCTGGGACAACGTCGCCTCCTCGCGCGGTGTGCTGGGCACACTATCGGCCACCGAGCCAGGCGACCCGGGGGCACAGCGGGTGATCTCTGCGCGCGGTCCTCTGGTGGTCAGGCGCGGGCCGTGCGCCACGCCTCCACCTCGGCCAGTCGCTCGGCCACGCGGTCCGGTGCGAGGAAGGACCCGCGGAACGACGCGGCGGCGAGCGCCGCCCGCTGGTCCCTGGTGAGGCCGTAGGCCGCTGTGACGGCGTCGTCGACGTCGTCGACGTACGCGTCGAAGTACGGCGGGTCGTCGGAGCTGATGCTGACGAGCATGCCTGCCTCGATCATCGCGGGCAGCGGGTGCTCGGCCAGGCTCGGGACGGCACGCAGCCGCACGTTGGACACAGGACACACGGTGAACGGGACCTGCTGCGCCACGACGCGTGCGACCAGGTCCGGGTCCTGGACCACGGCGATGCCGTGGTCGATCCGCTCGGCGTGCAGGACGTCGAGGGCGTCCCGGATGTTCGCGGCTGGTCCCTCCTCCCCCGCGTGGGCGGTCAGCCGCAGACCGGCCTGCGCCGCCCGCGCGTAGACACCCTCGAACAAGCTCGGCGGGTACCCGACCTCCGCACTGTCCAGCCCGACACCCACGATCGGCGCGCCCATCGCGAGGAGCCGCTCCAGGACGTCGAGCGCGTCCGCGCTGTCCCGGTCGCGGTGGAACGAGGCGATGAGCAGGGTCGAGATACCGAGCTCGGCCTCGCTGCGCTCCAGGACGCCCGCGATGCCGCCGACGACCACCTCCAGCGGCAACCCCCGCACGAGGTGCGCCTGCGGGTCGAAGCTGATCTCGGCGTGCCGCACGCCCGCCCGTGCCACCCGCACCAGGTAGGCACGGGTCAGGTCGGCGAAATCGGCCTCGGTGCACAGCACCGACATGCCCGCCGTGTACAGGTCCAGGAACGACTGCAGGTCCTGGAACTCGTAGGCGGCACGCAGGCTCTCCGGGTCGGGATACGGCAGGCCGACGCCGTTGCGGACCGCCAGCTCGAACGCCAGGTCCGGCTCGAGCGTCCCCTCGAGGTGCACGTGCAGCTCTGCTCGAGGAGGGCGTGACGACGGAGGGAGAGTGGCCATACGGGCAGGTTAACGTCCTGCCACGCCCCCGGTGTCAGGCGAATCCAGCCATCTTCTCCTGGGCTCTCGTGATCTCACGGATGATCCGGACCCACCAGGCGAACGCGACGGTCAGCGCGGCCACCGCGACGGACCGGACCAGGATCTCCGCGTCGGCAGAGGACGAGGCCAGCACCCGCAGGCCCGACAGCAGCCAGAAGGACCACCACAGGCCGAGCGCGACGCGGCGTCCGCCGTCCGGGACCACGGCACTGCGGACGTCGCGGACCACCCCGTAGGGGATCCACAGGAACGCGACCGGCACCCACCAGCCGAACCACGTCCAGGCCCGACCGTGCGCGAACCGCGCCGCGGGGTTCGCGGCCTCGGCGAACCTACGGCTGGCCTGCAGCCAGACGCAGGCTGCCACGAAGGCAGCCAGCCCGAACAGGAACGTCACGGTGTCGCCGTTGGGGTCGATCCGCACGCCCAGGCCGATCTCGATGCCTGCGACGGCCCCGCCCCTGCCACCGGTGACGAGCAGGATCGCCAGCTCGGCGAGCTCGACGAAGAGCAGGCAGCACGCGGCGACGATCGCCCCGACGGCCAGTCCGGCAGGGGGCTCGGGCAGGGGCTTGCTCGGCAGCCGCCGCCGTGCGGGCGGGTAGGCTTCGTCGAGAGGCACCTGGTGCTGCTGCCCGGTGGCGACCGGGCGCTGGCCGGTGGCCAGCGCGTACTGGCCGGCGCGCTGCTCGGGGTACTGCGGTTCGGCGTACGGGGACTGCGGGTGCGCTGGGCTGCCCAGCTGCTCCGGGTAGGGCGGTCGGCCCTGCTGACCGGGCCAGGGCGTGGCACCGTTCTGGTGGGAGATACGCGGATCGGACATCAATGGCCTCCGGTGTGTTCCCGACACCGTACTCACACCGCTATGTCCGGTAGCCACCAAATGTGGGTGAACCCGCAACACCCCTGTCGAGATCCGGTGTCCGGGCGGCACTTTCCTGGGGCCTGTCAGTGTGCGCCAGTAGCATTTCGCGCACCATGACGACGCAAGAGACCTCGGCGGGATCACCGCACACCTTTCAGGTCGACCTCCGTGGGCTGGTCGACCTGTTGTCCCAGCACCTGTACGCCAGCCCGCGCGTCTACGTGCGCGAGCTGCTGCAGAACGGCGTCGACGCCATCACGGCGCGGCGTGAGCTCGACCCCGGCGCGCCCAGCACCGTGCGGATCGAGGCGACCGGGTCCGCGCTGCGGATCACCGACTCCGGCGTCGGTCTCAGCGAGCCCGAGGTGCACCAGCTCCTGGCCACGATCGGGCGCAGCTCCAAGCGGGACAACCTCGACGAGGCGCGCAAGGAGTTCCTCGGCCAGTTCGGCATCGGCCTGCTGGCCTGCTTCGTCGTTGCCGAGACCATCCGGGTCGTGAGCCGCTCGGCACGCACGCCCGACGCGCTGCCGGTGGAGTGGGTCGCCCACGACGACGGCTCGTACACCGTCCGCACCCTGCCGGCCACCGAGCACCCCGAGCCGGGCACGACGGTGCACCTGGTGGCCCGCCGCGGGAGCGAGCAGTGGTTCGAGGCGGCGACCGTGGCCGACCTCGCGGCGGACTTCGGGGCACTGCTGCCCTATGACGTCCGGGTGGGTGACGAGCCCGTCACCGGCCGACGCCCGCCGTGGGAGGCCGAGCACACGAGCCCGACGGCGCGGGCCGCGGCGCTGTCGGCGTACTGCCAGGACACGTTCGGCTTCGCGCCGCTGGACTCGATCGAGCTCGACCTGCCGCTGGTCGGCATCCGTGGCGTCGCGTACGTCCTGCCCGGCGTGGTGAGCCCCGCACAGCGCGGCGGTCACCGGGTGCACCTCAAGGGGATGCTGCTCACCGACCGCGCGGAGACCCTGCTGCCCGACTGGGCGTTCTTCGTGCGGTGCGTCCTCGACACCGACTCGCTGCGACCGACGGCCAGCCGCGAGCAGCTCTACGAGGACGAGACCCTCGCCGCGGTGCGGGAAGCGCTCGGCGACCGGGTCCGCGGCTGGCTCGCGCAGCTCGCGACCACCTCGCCAGAGCGCCTGCGGCGCTTCCTCGCCGTGCACCACCTGGGGGTCAAGGCGCTCGCGCTCCATGACGACGACGTGCTGCGCACCATGCTCCCGTGGCTGCCCTTCGAGACGTCGGAGGGCGAGCTGACGCTCGACGACCTCGCCCGCCGGCACCGGACGGTGCACTTCACGCGCACCGTCGACGAGTTCCGCCAGGTCTCCGCCATCGCTGCGGCGCAGGGCATGGCCGTGGTCAACGGCGGCTACACGTACGACGCGGCGCTCGTCGAGGCGCTGCCGCTCGTCCGGCCCGCCACGGTCGTCGAGGAGCTGGACGCCTCCGTGGTGACGGCACACCTGGACCACCTCGACCCGGCGTCCGAGCTCGCGCTCGCACCGTTCCTTGCCACCGCCCGGGCGCGGCTCGACCCGCTGGACTGCGACGTCGTGGTGCGCGCGTTCCATCCTGCGACCCTGGCCGCCGTCCACCTGGACGACCGGTCCGCACGCCACGAACGCGCCCGCGCGGATGCCGAGGGACACGCGGACGACCTCTGGGCCGGCATCCTCGGTGCCCTGCGCGACGAGGCCCCGCGGGCCCGGCTCGTGCTCAACCACCTCAACCCGCTGGTGCGCCGTATCGCCGCGCTGCCCGACGCCGACCTGACCGGCGTCGCGACCGATGCCCTGTACGGGCAGTCGCTGCTCCAGGCCCGGCGCCCCCTGCGGCCTGTCGACCAGGCGCTCGTGAACCGTGCGTTCGGCGAGCTGCTGGAGTGGGCGGCCCCGGCGGCACGCGGTGACCAGCACGGCGGCTCCCAGGCGACGAACCGATGACCGAGATCACCGACCTGGCGACGCTGCAGGCCGCCATCTGGGAGAACCGGCAGCGCCCCCACGGGACGTCCCAGGCGGCGGCGGCCGAGCAGATCCTCGACCAGGCGACGCAGATCGGACCGCAGGCCGAGGTCAGCGCCCTGTTCCATCTGGTCAGCGCCTACCAGTTCAGCGCGGACCGGCCCAAGGCGCTCGTCCCCTTCGCCCGCGCCCTGCGGCTCTGGGACCAGGACCCGAGCCTCTTCGACCACTTCAGCACGCACTCGCTGTTCTGGGACTTCAAGTGGATGACCACCGGCATGCTCGACCTGCCGCAGGTGCCGCTGGCCGCCATCGAGAGCTGGCTCGCAGAGATGGACCACCGGTACCGGCTGGCCGGGCACACCGAGCGAGCCGTGCGGATGTCCGAGTTCAACGTCGCCGACCACCTGGGCGACACCGAGCGGGCGCAGCGGGCCTTCGACGGCTGGCTCGCCGCCGAGCGTGGCGAGATGGCCGACTGCCGCGCCTGCGAGACGGCGCACCAGGGCGAGTTCTACGTCGCTGCCGGAGCGGACGGTAGAGCGGTGCAGCACTGGGAGCGCGTCCTGTCCGGTCAGCAGACGTGCGCCGAGGAGCCGCACCGCACGCTGGCCCGCTCGCTGCTCCCACTGGTGCGGCTGGGCCGGATCGACGAGGCCCGGGCGAACCACCTGCGGGGCTACCCGATGGTCAAGGGCTCGGAGAGCATGATGCCGTCGGTGGGCAGGCACATCGAGTTCTGCGCGCTCACCGGGAACGAGGCGCGCGGGCTCGAGCTTCTGGCCGACACGCCCGCGTACTTCGACACCGGCCTCGAGCCCGCGCCCCGGATGGGGCATCTCGCGGTGACGGCGCTGCTCATGGACCGGCTGGTCGCGCTAGGCCGTGGCGGTCTCGAGGTCTCCGGCCCGGCCGGCCGCACCTGGACCACCGCTGAGCTGGCGCACGACGCGCGGACGGAGGCGCTCGCGCTGGCCGCCCGGTTCGACGAGCGCAACGGCACGACGGCGGTGAGCGAGCGGATCCAGGCGCGCCTGGACGCCGAGCCGCTGCTCAGCCGGTTACCGCTCGGGGTGCGAGCGGTGCTGCCGTCGGACGCCGGGCCGGCCGGCGCGGAGCCCACCGTCGGGCAGCCTGCCGCAGGCTCTGCACCCGGCGCGCCGCGGGACCAGCAGGAGGCTGAGCCGGCAGCCACCGCGCCGGAGGCCGTCGGCGGCAACCGCGCAGGCGCCGGCGAGGAGCCCGTGTCCGCCGATGTCAGCGAGGCCCTCGGTCGGTACAACCTGGCTCAGGAGGCCGGGGACCTGGCGGGCATGCGGTCGGGGATGGCGGACGCCATCGACCGTGCCGGCGACGCGGCGGCACCCGAGTGGCGTCTGATGGCGCACCTGCAGCTCTCGGAGGTGCTCGCCGCTGACGACGACCTGTCCGCTGCCGTGCACCACGGGCTGGAGGCGGTGGCCTGGGCCGACCTGGTCGACCGGAGCTCCGCCGTCGTGGCCAGGGCGCGGCTGGCCGGGCATCTCATGGCCGCGGGCCGGTTCGACGAGGCGGCGCCCGTGCTGGAGCAGGCGCTGCCCGACCTGGACCCCTCCCCCGAGGTGCACGGCGACGGGATGCTGGTGCAGGTCCGCTGGTGGCTCGGCGACTGTGCCATGACCAGGGACGCGCCGGCGGAGGCGGCCGCGCACTGGCTCGCCGCGGCGCAGGTCGCGCAGCACTGGCCAGAGCAGACCGACCACGCGGTGCTGGCCAACCTCGCGGCGGAGGCCCTGGGCAAGGCCGGCGAGTCGAGGTCGGCACAGCTGGCCTACGAGCGGGCTGCGGACCTGTGGGCCGAGGTCGGCGACGCGATGCGCCAGCTCCGTGCCACCCGGGCGTGGGCGTGGGCGGTCCGGAACCGCGACGTCGCCGAGGCCAGCCGCATCATGACCGGCGCCACCCGCGTGTGCGAAGCCGCGCTGGCCGACGCGACGGATCCGGACGAGCAGGCGAGGCTGCGGCTGGAGCTGCCCGAGACGCTCGAGCAGCACGCCCGGGCGATCGCCGAGGAGGACCTGGACACGGGCCGCCTCTGCGGCCTCTACGACGGCGCCCTTGACGAGGCCGTCGAGCTGGCGAGCCGCGCCGAGTCCCTGCTGCGCGACTGCGACGACGTCGGGCGCTGGTGCCGTTGTGCCCTGCTCGCCGCCGAGCTGTCGGTCGAGGCGGGCGGCACGGCCCGCGCGCTGGAGCTGGTCGCGGCAGTAGAGGCGAGGATCCAGGGCGACGAGGAGCTCAGCAGCTTCGGCGACCACGCCGACTGGATCCGCGACCAGGTCGCCGTCTGACCGGAGCCCGGTCGGACGGCGCACCGGTCGCGGGTCATCCGGCCGGTCGGGCGACGCGCCCCAGCAGGGCGCTGAGCTGCCGCAGCTCGACGGCCGACAGCACCGCCAGCGGGGTCTTCTCCAGCGCCGTCCGGACCAGCTCCTCACGGACCTGGCGGCCCTTGGTGGTCAGCACGAGGACGCGGGAGCGCCGGTCGTCCGGGTCCACCGCACGTTCCACCAGGCCGCGGTCGACGAGCTGGTTGCTGATGAACGTCAGGTTGGGGGCGTTGCAGTACAGGCGTTCGGCCATCGCCTTCATCGACGGTGGCTTCTCTTCGGGGTCGATGACCCACAGCGCCTGGAACGTCGCCGGCGTCATCTGGTGCTCCGCCAGCGACTGGCCGAGCAGGTCGTTCGTCCGCATCCAGATGTCGTGGGTCGCCGCGACCACCGCGGTGAGCTCTGGCGTCGTCATCACGCCATCCTACTGATAGTTCGAGCCTCGAAGGACCGTGCTACGTTCTGCTCGTAATACTTCGAGACTCGAATCATTGGGAGATTCTGTGATCCACGACTTCACCGACGTCACCGTGCTGGTCACCGGCGCGTCCAAGGGGCTGGGCCGCGCCTACGCGCTGGAGCTGGCCCGCCGGGGAGCCCGGCCGATCCTGCTGGCTCGTTCGGAGGGGCCGCTACGGGACCTCGTCGCGCAGATCCAGGAACGGCACGGCGGCCCGGACGCCGAGGTCGTGGTCGGTGACCTCGCGGCTCACGACGGCCCCGAGCGGATCCTGCGCGAGCTGCGCGACCGCGGCCTCACCGTCGACCTGCTGCTCAACAACGCGGGCGCGGGCAGCGTGGGCCCGTTCCTCGGCCGCCCGCTCGGAGCGCAGCTGAGCACCGTCGGGCTCAACATCAGCGGCCTGCTCGCACTGACCCACGCGATCGGAGCCGAGATGGTCGCTCGCGGCTCCGGCGGCATCATCAACGTCTCGTCCACCGCAGCCTTCCAGCCCATGCCCTACCAGGCCAGCTATGCCGCGACGAAGGCGTTCGTGCTCTCCTTCACGGAGTCGCTGGCCGAGGAGCTGCGAGGAACCGGGGTCCACGTCATGGCCGCGCACCCCGGTGCGATCGCCACCGGCTTCTTCGACGGCACCACGGCCACGATCGACCCCCGGGTGGCCGACACGCCGGAGAGCGTCGCGGCCCGCACCCTGGACGACTACGCCCGGCGGCGCGCCGTGTCCTACCCGGGCCGGGCGGTGAACCGTGCGATGACCTGGCCGACGAGGCTCCTCCCGCGCACCGCCGTCGTGCGGATCACCGGCGCGCTCAACCGCCGGCTACGCCTGGACGAGGTCGTCGACGCGACCTCATGACCGGTGCTCCTGCCGCGCGGCCGCGATGCGCTCCGCCTGGGAGCGCGAGACGTCGCGGACCATGCGGATCCACAGCACGAGCGCGACGACCATGCCGACCGTCGCGGCGAGCTCGACGAAGACCAGCGCCTCCGCGGCGGTCGCCGTCGCCTCCGCCGTCGTGCGGCTGGTCATCCGGCCGGCGGTGTTCGACAGGGTGACGAAGACGAGCCATGCGGCCCACCAGCCACCGATCCCCGAGACCGGGCCGGTCGCGGTCGCCCGGCGGATGTCGCGGACCACCTGGTACGGGAACCAGAGCGAGACGATCGGCACCCACCAGCCGAGCCAGGCCCAGACCTTGCTGCGCTGGTGCACGAGCCCCGGGGTCGCCGCCACGGCGGTCGAGCGGCTGGTGTACAGCCAGAGACAGGTGACGATGTAGGTCGCGAGCTGCACCGCGAAGGACAGGATGGCGGCGAGGTCGTAGCCGGTGAACGCGCTGTCGTAAGCACCGTAGCCCGCGGCCGCCGCCTCGCGCAGCGCGTCGGCCGCCGCAGGGGCCAGCGCGAGCTTCAGCACCTGGACCGCCGACCACACGCATGCCAGCACGATCGCGGCGGTCCCCAGCCCCGCCGTGCTGCGTAACGGTGGCAGGGAGTACAACGGCGCGCCGTAGGTGTGGTGCACGGGTGCGGGCGGGGCGGGAACCACCGGCCCCGCGGGCGGGGCGAACGGGTCGTGCGACATCAAGACACCTCTCCAGACGTAGTAGCGAGCCCCGCACGCTGTGCCGACGTGATCTCATCGACCAGCCACAGCCACAGGGCACCGCAAGCGATGCCGAGCACCGTGCTCCCGACCGCGAACCACTGCACGGCGGCGACCAGCGTGGCATCCGGTCCGACCGCGGGGGCGACGGCGTTCAGCACCACGTACGCCGCCGCGTCCACCGCCAACCACACGAGCCAGAGCAGCCACCAGCGCCGGACGGGCGCAGCCGTCGTGGCCATGCCGATCGTCGCCCGGCGGATGTCGCGCACCACCTGGTACGGGAACCAGAGGTTGAGGACGGGGAACGCCCACGCGAGCCACACCCGCGACGGCCGGTGCGTGTGGCGGAACGACGGCGACAGCGCGTCGGCCACCCGACGGCTCCGGTACAGCCACTGGGAGCCGATCAGGAAGGCGACGACCTGGACGGGCAGATAGAAGTACCCGATCGAGTCGTACGGCGTGCCCTCGACCTGCCACCAGCCGAGGCCGTTCGCGGCCGCGGCCCGCCAGACGCCGGCCGCCTGGAAGACCGCCACGCAGTCGACGACCAGCAGCAGGCACCACGCCACTGCGACGGCTCGCACGGCGTGCGCCAGGCCGTAGGGTCCGGCGGGAGCCGGCGTGGCACCGTCGGAGCCCAGTGACGGGGAGCCGAGCTGTGGCAGCCGAGAGTCAGCGGCTTGCTGCGACATATGAACCTTCTCGGGAGGGTATCGAGCAGCCGCCAACGCTAGCGACCGATGCCCGATATACCGCCATTGCCGGTGGGTGAACTTACCGAAGCTCGCTTGAAGCTGCCCGCGTGGGCGACGTCCCGGCCTCACGAGAACGGGGTTGTGTTCGTGACAGGCCCGGTCACGAACACAACCCCGTTCTCAGCCGCCCCGGCTACGCCTCGACGACCACCGGGACGATCATCGGCTTGCGGCGCAGCCGCGTCGCCACGTAGCGACCGATGGTGCGGCGCATGATCTGCTGCAGCTGGTGCGTGTCGGTGGCACCGCCGGCGATCGCGTTCTCGAGCGCGGCGGTGACCTCGGGCATGACCTTGTCGAACACCGACGCGTCCTCGGCCATGCCACGGGCCAGCACCTGCGGCGGCGCGAGCACCTTGCCCGTGGCCGTGTCGATGACCGCGAAGACGGACACGAAGCCCTCCTGGCCCAGGACCACGCGGTCCTTGAGCTCCGCCTCGGTGATCTCGCCGACCGACGACCCGTCGACGTAGACGTACCCGCAGGGCACGGCACCGACGACCGAGGCCTTGCCGTCCACGAGGTCCACGACCACGCCGTCCTCGGCGAGCACCACACGGTCGGCGGGCACGCCGGTCTTGACCGCGAGCGCCGCGTTGGCCACGAGGTGGCGCACCTCGCCGTGCACCGGCATGACGTTCTTGGGCTTGAGGATGTTGTAGCAGTACATGAGCTCTCCGGCCGAGGCGTGCCCGGAGACGTGGACCTTCGCGTTGCCACCGTGCACGACACGTGCGCCGAGGCGGGTGAGCCCGTTGATGATGCGGAACACGGCGTTCTCGTTGCCCGGGATGAGCGACGAGGCGAGGATCACGGTGTCGCCGAACTCGACCTGCACCTTGTGGTCGCCGTTCGCCATGCGGGAGAGCGCCGCCATCGGCTCGCCCTGGGAGCCCGTCGACATGTAGACGATCTGGTTGTCCGGCAGCGAGTCGGCCTTCTTCAGGTCGATCAGCACGCCGGGCGGTACGTCGAGGTAGCCGAGGTCGGCGGCGATGCCCATGTTGCGCACCATGGAGCGGCCGACGAGGGCGACGCGGCGGCCGTGGGCCTGCGCGGCGCGCAGCACCTGCTGCACACGGTGCACGTGCGACGAGAACGACGCGACGATGATCCGCTTGTCCGCGTGGGCGAACACGTCGTCCAGCACCGGCCCGATCTCGGCCTCGGGCGTGACGAAGCCGGGCACCTCCGCGTTGGTGGAGTCGACCATGAAGAGGTCGACGCCCTTCTCGCCGAGGCGGGCGAAGGCGCGCAGGTCGGTGATGCGGCCGTCGAGCGGCAGCTGGTCCATCTTGAAGTCGCCGGTGTGCAGCACGGTGCCTGCGGCGGTGGTGACCGCCACGGCGAGCGCGTCCGGGATGGAGTGGTTGACCGCGACGAACTCGCAGTCGAAGACGCCGAGCTTCTCGCGCTGCCCTTCCTTCACCTCGAGGGTGTAGGGCTTGATGCGGTGCTCCTTGAGCTTCGCCTCGATGAACGCGAGCGTCAGGCGCGAGCCGACCAGCGGGATGTCCTTGCGGAGCCGCAGCAGGTACGGCACGGCGCCGATGTGGTCCTCGTGGCCGTGCGTGAGCACGATCGCCTCGATGTCGTCGAGGCGGTCCTTGATGTAGTCGAAGTCCGGCAGGATCAGGTCCACGCCGGGCTGGTTGTCCTCGGGGAAGAGGACACCGCAGTCGATGACGAGCAGCTTGCCGGCATGCTCGAGGACCGCCATGTTGCGTCCCACCTCGCCCAGGCCACCGAGGGCGACCACGCGCAGGCCGCCGTCAGGCAGTGCTGGGGGCAGGGACAGTTCAGGGTGAGGGTGGCTCACTTGGCCTCCAAGGCCTCGTTACGTACAGAGAAAGTTCTTAACGGGGGGTGGCGATCGCCGGGTGTCCGATGATCGCCGAGGCGTCCTCGGGGAGCTCCGGCGGCGACATGGGAGTCGCGCTCGCGGGGATCACACCGCTGGCGATGAGGACGGCGCGCAGGTGGGCCACCTCGTGATCGCTCGCGGCGACGTTCGGCAGCCGCAGCGTCCGGTGCTCCAGCACGCCCTGCGCCTGCAGAGCGGCCTTGGCCATCACGGCCTGCGCGCCGGCTCCATTGAGCGCGTTGATGACCGGCACCGTCGTCCGGAACACCTGGAGCGCGGCGGTGTGGTCCCCGGCGTCCCACAGCCGCACGACCTCGGCGAACTTCTGCCCGACCACGTGCGCGGCCACCGACACGATCCCGGCGCCGCCCACGCTCAGCGAGGGGAGCAGCAGTCCGTCGTCGCCCGAGTACCAGGCGAGGCCGGTGGCCTCGATGAGCTGTTCCGCCGACCACACGTCGCCGGTGGCGTCCTTGTTGGCCACGACTCGCGGGTGCTCGGCGATGCGGGCGAAGGTCTCGGGTGCGATGCGCACACCGGTCCGGCCGGGGATGTCGTACAGCATGACGGGCAGGTCGGTGGAGTCGGCCACGGCGGCGAAGTGCTGGTACAGCCCTTCCTGCGTGGGCCGCGAGTAGTACGGCGACACGACGAGCAGGCCGTCGGCGCCCGCGTCCGCGGCCTGCGTGGCCATGCGGATGGCGTGCGCGGTGTCGTTGGACCCGGCACCGGCCAGGACCACGGCGCGGTCGCCCACCGCCTCGACGACGGCGGCGACGAGGTCCACCTTCTCGGGAGTGTGCGTCACCGGGGACTCACCGGTCGTGCCGGACAGGACGAGGCCGTCGTTGCCGTCGTCGATCAGCTTCTTCGCCAGCTTGGCCGCCGCTTTCAGGTCGATGGCGCCGTCCGGCGTCATCGGGGTGACCATCGCGGTCAGGACCGCGCCGAACGGGCGCACGGAGGTAGCGGGAAGAACCATAGGCATACCGTACCGTTTACCGCCCCGTCACCGGGTTTGTGCGCGCCGACCCACCGGGCCCCGCGCCCTGCTCTCGTGCCGCTCGGAGGAGGCCTTCCAGGCGCCCGACGGCGGAGCCGAGGCTGTCGTTGGTCAGCCGGAGCACGCCCGACCGCGAGGCCACCTCGCGCAGGCCTGCCGCGTAGTCGGCGAGCGCCGCCGGTCCGAGGCCGCGGCGGTGGGGTGCGTCGTCCGCGGCCAGCCGGCCCGCCACCAGGTCCTCCGGCGTCTGCACCACGACGTGGACGAACCGTGCGCCCGCCGTCGCGGCGGCGTCCGCGAAGCGCGGCACCTGGTCGGCCCGCGCCACGAGCTGCGGCACGACGACGTCGCGCCCACCCCGCAGGTGCTCGACCGCCATGGCGAGCCCGAGCGCCCGCGCCGGCTCCGCCGTGTCCGGCGCGGCGCCGCTGATCAGCGATCGGACCACGTCGATGTCGAGGTTCAGCGTGCCGGGGAGCCGGGCCGACCAGGCCGCGGCGATCGTGGACTTTCCCGCCCCCGGCAGCCCGTTGAGCAGGACCAGCCGCGGCTCGGGCGGCCGCTCGGCGCCCCCGGGCGTGGCACGCCCCCGCGTCACCGTTCGACCAGCACGCCGTCCTCGTCCGCGTACACCATGGCGCCTGGCCGGAACACGACGCCGCCGATCTCCACGGCCTCGTCCACGACACCTGCGCCCGTCTTCGACGACTTGCGCGGGTTGGTGCCGAGCGCCTTCACGCCGAGCCGCAGCCCGCCGATCGCCGCCGAGTCGCGGATCGCGCCGTGGATGATCGCGCCGGCCCAGCCGTTCTCGGCCGCCGCGGCCGCGATGAGGTCGCCCATCAGCGCGGTACGGAGCGAGCCGCCGCCGTCGACCACCAGGACCGCTCCAGCGCCCGGGGTCCGGGTCAGCGCCTTGACCAGGCCGTTGTCCTCGTGGCACCGCACCGTGCGCACCGGGCCGGAGAACGCACGGACCCCACCGAAGTCGCGCAGCTGCACGGCGAGCGAGGCCAGCGCCTCACCGTGCTCGTCGTACAGGTCGGCCGTCGCGGTCATCGTGATCCTCTCGTGGGTGGGCGTGCGCCAGCACGATACCCGGCGGCTCGCCGGTGCCCGGGGCACGGCTTGCGCGGGCATGGATACTCGGAACATGACGGCGAAGACGCTCTCCCCCGCGCTCGTGGCGCACCTGCCCACCGGCCTCCTCGTCGGCGGGCACTGGGGCCCCGCCGCGGGCGGCGCGACGTTCGAGGTCACCGACCCGGCGACCGCCGAGCCCATCTTCGACGTCTCCGACGCCACCCCTGCCGACGCCCTCCGGGCCCTCGACGCCGCGCACGCCGCCGCCCCCGCCTGGCGCGCCGTGCCGCCCCGCGAACGTTCCGACCTGCTGCGTGCCGTCTTCGACCGGCTCGTCGCGCGCGCCGACGACATCGCGGCGCTCATCACCGCCGAGGCGGGCAAGCCGCTGGCCGAGGCGCGCGCAGAGGTCGTCTACGGTGCCGAGTTCCTGCGCTGGTTCGCCGAGCAGGCGGTGCGCGCGGACGGCCTGGTGCGCACGGCGCCGTCGGGCACCAACAAGCAGTACGTGAGCCGCCGGCCGGTCGGACCGACCCTGCTGATCACCCCCTGGAACTTCCCGATCGCCATGGCGACCCGCAAGATCGCCCCTGCGCTCGCCGCCGGGTGCACGGTGGTGATCAAGCCGGCCGAGCTCACCCCGATGACCACCCTCCTGGTCGCGGAGATCATCCGCTCCGAGGCGGAGGCGCGCGGCCTGCCGACGGGCATCGTCAACGTGGTCCCGACCACGCAGGCGGGCCCCGTCACCGAGCCGCTGTTCGAGGACCCCCGGCTGCGCAAGGTCTCGTTCACCGGCTCCACGCGGGTGGGCTCCCTGCTGCTCGAACAGGCCGCGAAGAACGTGCTGCGCAGCTCGATGGAGCTGGGCGGCAACGCACCGTTCGTCGTCTTCGAGGACGCCGACCTCGACGCCGCCGTCCAAGGCGCTCTGATCGCGAAGCTGCGCAACTCCGGCCAGTCGTGCGTGGCCGCCAACCGCTTCCTGGTGCACGACGCCGTCGCGCACACCTTCGCGGAGAAGCTGGCCGCGGCCGTCGGCGCCAAGGTGACCGGACCGGGCACCCAGCCGGGTGCCGAGGTCGGACCCCTCATCAACGAGTCGGCGGTGGAGAAGGTGACGGGGCTGGTGGACGACGCCGTCGCCCACGGCGCCCAGGTCCTCACCGGCGGCGGTCGGCTCGACCGCCCGGGCCACTTCTTCGAGCCGACCGTGCTCACCGGCATCAGCCCCGACGCGCGGATCGTGACGGAGGAGATCTTCGGGCCGGTCGCCCCGATCGTCGCCTTCGGGTCCGACGACGAGGCCTACGAGATGGCCAACGGCACCCCGTTCGGTCTGGCGGCGTACGCGTACACGACGTCGCTGGACCGTGCCCGCCGCGCCATGGACGACATCGAGGCCGGGATGATCGGCATCAACCGCGGGCTGGTGTCCGACGCGAGCGCGCCGTTCGGCGGCGTCAAGGCGTCCGGCCTGGGCCGCGAGGGCGGGGAGGCAGGCATGGAGGAGTACCAGGAGACGGTGTACGTCGCGTTGTGAGCCCCGTCCGGACGGCGGCCGCCGCACCGGACCCGCCCCGCGACGACGTAGCCTCACGACGTGAACGTCCTGTCCAGCAACCCGGCCGCGCGCGCCGCCGTCCGCCAGGGTGTGAGCGTCTCGGTGGCGACGGGCCTGTACGGCATCTCCTTCGGCGCGCTGTCGGTGGCCGCAGGTGTCGGCCTTGGCCCGACCATGGCCCTGAGCCTGCTCATGTTCTCCGGCGGGTCGCAGTTCGCGCTCGTCGGCGTCATCGGCGCGGCGGGCACTCCCGTCGCCGCTGTCGCCACCGCCGCCCTGCTCGGCCTGCGCAACACCCTGTACGGCGCAGTGGTCTCGCCGCTGCTCCAGGTACGCGGCTGGCGCCGCCTCGCCGCCGCCCACCTCACCATCGACGAGTCGACGGCGGTCGCCGTCGCCCAGCCCGGACCGGCCGCGTCCCGGATCGGTTTCTGGGTCACGGGCATCGGCGTCTTCGTGCTCTGGAACGCGTTCGTGCTCCTCGGTGCGCTCGCCGGTGACGCGCTCGGCGACCCGCGCGCGTGGGGGCTCGACGCCGCCGCGGCCGCCGCGTTCCTCGCCCTCGTGTGGCCACGGCTCGCGCCGCGCAGCGCCCAGCTCGTGGCCGGGCTCGCCGTCGTGGCCACGACCGCGCTGATCCCCTTCGTACCGCCGGGCATCCCGGTGCTCGCCGCGGCCGCTGTCGCCGTCGTCGTCGGGCTGGTCACGCCGACCGCCCCTGGCACCGTCGTGGAGCCCGAGAAGGAGTCCGTCCCATGACCACCACAGCACTCTGGGCCACCGTGCTCGTCGCGTCACTGGCCTGCTACGCCCTCAAGCTCGGCGGGCACCTGATCCCCCGCACCTGGCTCGCCTCCGAACGCGTCTCGCGGGCCACCACCCTCGTGACCGTGGCGCTCCTCGTCTCCCTCGTGGTGGTCCAGGGCTTCGCCGACGGGAGCGCCCTGACCGTGGACGCGCGCGTCCCCGCGCTCGTGGTGGCCGCGCTGGCACTCGCCCTGCGCGCACCGTTCATCCTCGTGGTGGTGCTCGCCGCCGCCACGGCGGCCGGCCTGCGCGCGCTCGGCTGGGGCTGACCGACCGGACGGCGGCACCAGCAGTAGGGTGACCGGGTGGCCCTGTTTCGTGAGACTGCCGACGTATCCGTCCGCCCCGCCGTCGCCGGTGACGAGAACGCCGTGACCGAGGTACAGGTGGCCGCCTGGCGTGCCACCGGGGTACTGGGCGAGGGGGTGATCGCCGCGCTCGACGTCCCGGCCATGCGTGCGCGCTGGTCGTCGGCGATCAGCTCGCCGCCCGGTCCCGGCTTCGCGGTCCTCGTGGCGCTCGACGGCCCGGACGTCGTGGGGTTCGCCGCCGTCTCCCCCGGCCAGGTGCTGTCGCTCGAGGTGCTGCCCGGGTCGCAGCGCGCCGGGCACGGCTCCCGCCTCCTGGCGGCCGCCGTCGACCGCCTCCGCGCGGACGGCTCCGAGACCGTGACCACGTGGTCGCTCGTTGACGACGCAGCGCGTGCCGCCTTCCTCGAAGCGAGCGGCCTCGGCGAGGACGGCCGGAGCCGTACGCTCGCGACGGGCGTCCGCGAGGTCGTCGAACACCGCTGGTCCGCCCAGGTCTGACGTCGGCACGGCACGGCCCTGCCGCCACGTGCGCACAGCGAACCGAAGGTTTCACGTCCGCGTGACAGTCCCGTGACACGGCCTTGCGACCATCAGCACCATGGGAATACGCACGGAGTACTTCGCCGCACCTACCGATGAGGTGGCGGCGACGGCGCTCCACACGTCCGGTGGGCCGGCCGAGCCCGACCAGAGCACGGGACTACCGCCCTTCGACGCCGTGGCGGTGCCGTGGATGGACCCGTTCGTCACGCTCGGCGGGCTCGCGGGCGTGCTGTCCGGGCGACCGTACGGCGAGGTCACGGCCCACCCACGGCACGGGGCGCTCGTCGGCAACGGGGGCGACGAGGGCCCGTGGATAGTGACCGTCTCGCAGACCCTCACTGACGACCTCGCCTCCGCAGGCCCTGCCCGCCTGGCCGAGGCCGCACGGGTGTGGTCCACCACCGCGACGCCGCCAGTCCCACGGCAGCGCCTCGCCGCGCTGCTGCCGCTCGCGGCGCTCGCCGCGCGTGCGGCCGACCTGGGGCACGGGCTGTACTGCTGGACGAGCCTCACCGACTGATGGCTCGCCGTGCGGCCGACAAGCACCGGCCGAGGTAGCACGGCCGGGGGTCACGGAGGTGCTTCACTTGCCCGGTGAACCGCACCCGCAACCCGCTCTGGCGGACCTTCGTCGAGCTCCGCGGTAACCCTCGCGCCTGCGTGCGGACCGAGCCCCTGTGGGGGCTGTCCATGGCCCTGGTGCTGCCCTACGCGTCGGTCTTCATGCTGGCGCTGGGCCTGCACGACCAGCAGATCGGGTTCCTGGCGACCGTCGCGATGCTCTCCCAGGTCGTCTTCGGGCTGGCCGGCGGCATCATCACCGACCGGCTCGGCCGGCGCGCCACGACGGCGTGGTTCGACGTGATCGCCTGGGTGATCCCGTGCTTGCTGTGGGCGTTCGCGGAGAACTTCTGGTTCTTCCTCGCGGCGTCGCTCGTGAACGGCGCCCTGCAGGTCACGCAGAACTCGTGGGACTGCCTCATGGTCGAGGACGCCGAGCGGGGCCAGCTCACCCGGATCTACTCGCTGGTCAAGGTCGCGGCCGACTGCTCAGCCCTGTTCGCGCCGCTGGCCGCCGTCCTGGTCGCCCAGCTCGGGCTGGAGCCCGCTGTCCGCATCCTGTACATCAACGCGGCGGTCGTGATGACCGCGAAGATCGTCTGGCTCTACCTGTGGTCGAGAGAGACCCGGCAGGGCCGCGTCCGCATGGCCGCCACCCGCGGGCAGAGCGTGTGGCGCCTGCTGGCCGGTTACCGCGGCGCGCTCGGGCTGCTGCTGCGCTCGCGCGGTTCGCTCCTCGCACTGGCCGTCGCCGCGCTGACCGCAGCGGTCACGCTCGTCAACGCCACGTTCTGGCAGGTGGTGGCCAGCCAGCACCTGCACGTGCCGGACGCGCTGCTGCCCTTCTTCCCGATGGTCCGCTCGGTGCTGTCGGTGATCTTCTTCTTCACGCTCATCCCGCTCCTGACCACCGCCGTCGACCTCAGGCGCGCCACCTTGTAAGGGTTCGGGGTCCACCTCGCCGGGCAGGTCGTGCTGGTCGCCATCCCTGCGTCCGACGGCGCAGCGACGGTGTCCACGTACGCGTTCCTCGGCCTGTGCCTGCTGCTGGACAGCTTCGGTGCGGGCATGCTGTTCATGCTCTCGGAGTCGCTCGTCGCGCTGCACGTGGACCAGGCCGAACGCTCGCGCGTGATGGCGCTCCAGCGCACGTGCATCATGCTGGCCGCGGCGCCGTTCGGCTGGATCTCCGGCTGGCTGTCCGGGATCGACCGCACCTATCCGTTCATGCTCACGGCGGCGCTGCTCGTCGTCGGGCTCGTGCTGGTGACGGCGCGCTGGGTGCCGACGCACCCGGACGCGGAGGCCGTCCTGACGTCCGAACCCGCCTGACGCGGGGGCCCGCCCTCGGCTCACAGCGGCGACGTGCCGACGAGCTCCCTGGTCGTGACCGCGCCCGCGGTGGGCCGGTCGGAGACCGAACGGCTCAGGACCGTCCCGGAGCCGCCCGGCCACGGCATCGCCTCGGCACTGATCGACACGAAGCTGACCCAGGCCGCCGAGGGCGGCGCCAGCACGACAGCGCTCACGGTCTGGAAGTGGCGCGCGGACGGGACCGGGCTGTACGAGAAGCTCGGCTCCACCGTCGTCGGCCCCTGGGACGAGCGAGACGGGCTCGTGCGCACGGAGCGCGCTGTGCGGACCTTGGTGCGGACCTTGGTGCGGACCTTGGTGCGGACCGCGCCCGCCACGATCGTGGCGAGCACGACCAGCCCGCCGGCGACGAGGGCGGCCCGCACGCCGATCAGCTCCATGAGCAGACCAAGGAGCGGCGGGCCGGCCAGCCCCCACGCGGTGCTCGCGGTCCGCCATACGCCCAGCACCCGGCCACGCATGGCGGCCGGCGGGTCGGTCTG
Source organism: Promicromonospora umidemergens (assembly GCF_024171995.1). Lineage (GTDB taxonomy): Bacteria > Actinomycetota > Actinomycetes > Actinomycetales > Cellulomonadaceae > Promicromonospora > Promicromonospora umidemergens. The sequence continues at coordinate 157,256 of NZ_JAMTCT010000004.1, forward strand.
CAGCACCGTCGCCCCGGCGGTGTCCGAGAGGGACTCCACCACGGCCATGGGCGCCACGACCACCAGCAGCAGGGCGAACGTCGGCGACAACCCGGCGAGCACCTGCAGCAGGGCCCCGCTCGCGGCGAGGACCGCCACGATCCGCACCGACGGCTTGCGCAGCCGGCCCGCGAAGAACGCCCCGACGATGCCGCCGACGGCCAGCACGGCGGCGACGGTCGCGAAGTCCTGCGTGGTCCCGGCGAGCGCGCCCGTGACGAGCACGGCGAGCGTGAGCGAGTAGTTGCGTCCGAAGATCGCGCTCACGGCCGTGACCGCCAGCAGGGCGACCAGGCGCGGACGGCTCAGGAAGTACCTGATGCCGTCGAGCGGGCTCGATCGAGGTTCGGCCGGTGCGCGATCGGCCGGGGCGGGATCGGCCGGGGCTGCCGCGGGGATGGGCACCACCGAGCCGGCCGGTGGCACCGGCTCCACCGGCAGCGTTTCCCCGAGGCGCCGTGAGTGCAGCCGCAGGAACGGCACCAGCGCGGCGACCGCCAGGAACGAGACACCGTTGATGAGGTACGCGGCGGCCGGTCCGGTGAACGCGAGCAGGCCACCGGCGACGCCGACGCCGGCCAGCCGGCCCACGCTGTTCGTCACGGAGCCCAGCCCGATGGCGGAGGGCACGTCGTCGGGCGTGACCAGGTCGTTGCCGAGGAGCGAGGTCGCTGGGCCGTCCACAGCGGCCACCAGGCCGGTGACTGCCGAGAGAGCCAGGAGCAGCGGCAGGTTGAGCACGTCGAGGCCGACGAGCAGGGCCGTCGTGAGGGCGACGACGCCGAGCGCCGCCTGGCTCACGGCGACCACCACCTTGCGGGGCCACCGGTCCACGACCGCGCCACCGGCGACGCCGAAGAGCAGGCCCGGCGCCGCCTGGACGGCCAGCGAGAGCCCTGTCGCGGCAGGCGAGCCCGTGATCTGCAGGACGAGAAGATTCTGGACGGTCATCTGCATCCACGTGCCGGCGCTCGAGACGAGGTTGGCACCGGTCCAGAGCCGCATCGCCGGATGGCGCAGCGCACGCCACGGCGAACGGCGGGAGGCAGGGTCGGTTTGTACGGGCTTCACACGCAGCGCGCGGAGCCGCGCGCCGAAAAAGGCAGGGAGGAGCACAGGAACTTTCACGTCAGGGGGACGCCGCGGGCAAGTACCGCCGATCGCAGCGGCGACAATTCAAACAACCGGCTCCGGGTGCGCTCTACCCCCAGCGGCTGATCGTGACCAAGGTCGCAGGTGACGGCCCTCTCGGGGCGTCGGCGTCAGTCGCCCGGCGTCGGCGTGCGGGTTGCCGCACGCCCCGTCCGGGAGCGCCGTGCGAGGCCCATCGCGAGGTAGAGCAGCAGGCCGAGCAGCAGGAGCACACCGGCACGCAGCCACGTCTGGCCCGACTGCTGGCTCAGCAGCAGCACACAGCTCGCGGCACCGAGCCACGGCACCACGGTCGCGACCCGGAAGTGCACGTGCTCCACGTGGTCCCGCCGCAGCACGAGCACGGCCACGTTGGTGCTGATGAACACCAGCAGGAGCAGCAGCACCACCGTCTCCGCGAGCGCCGCGAGGTCACCGGTGAAGACGAGCGCGACGGCGACGAGCGTGGTGGCAAGGATCGCTGCCCAGGGCGTCCGGCGACGGGGCAGCACGCGGCCGAGCACCGCGGGCAGGAGCCGCTGCTCGGCCATCCCGTAGGCGAGGCGGCTCGACATGATCATGGTCAGGAGCGCGCCGTTCGCCACCGCCACCAGGGCGACGAGGGAGAACAGCCGCTCCGGCACGATCCCGGCAGCACCGACCACCTCGAGGAGCGGGCCGCTGGAACCGGCCAACGTCCGCGGCTCTACGACCGCGACGGCGGCGACGCCCACGGCGACGTAGACGACGCCGGCCGTCAGGAGCGCACCGAACAGTGCTCGCGGGTAGACGCGCCGTATGTCTCGGACCTCCTCGGCCAGGTTCGCCGACGTCTCGAACCCGACGAACGAGTAGTACGCCAGGATCGCGGCGGAGAGGACCGCGAGCGCCGGCGTGGTGCCGTCGGCGAACCGCGTCACGCGGCCGAGGTCGCCGTCACCGCGGCCCAGCACGACGACGGCGAGCACTACGACGACGACCAGGCCGCTCACCTCGATGATCGTCATGGCGACGTTCGCGCCGAGCGACTCGCGGATGCCCCGGGCGTTGAGCAGGGCGACGGCGAGGAGGAACAGGACCGCGACGAGACGCTCCGGCGCGTCGACGAAGACGCCGAAGTAGTCGCCGGCGAACGCGAGGGAGAGGCCCGCCGCACTGGTCACGCCGGCGGCGAGCATGGAGAACCCGACGAGGAAGGAGATCAGGGGACGCCGGAACGCACGCTCGGCGAACACGGCGGCGCCGCCCGCCCGCGGGTACTTGGTGACGAGCTCTGCGTAGGAGCCCGCGGTGAGCAGGGCGAGACCCAGTGCGACGAGGAGGGGCAGCCAGACCGGGCCGCCCACCTCCCCTGCCATCACCCCCACCAGGGCGTAGACGCCGGCGCCCAGCACGTCACCGAGGATGAACAGGTACAGCAGCCGCCCGCTCACGGAGCGGGAGAGTCGGGTCTCCGGGTCACCAGGGCTCGCTGTCATGGTTCGAGGCTGGCACCTCACGCACCGACTCGCAGGGGACCGCGCTCGGCGAAGGCGGCGCAGGGCACCGGCCCTGGCCTGGTCCGGTCTGGCCTGGTCAGAGCGCAGGCTCGTAGCAGGTGTATCCGCTACGGAGCACGACGACGGCGTCCCGCTCCGGCATGGTGCCGTCCTGCGGTGCCTGCACCCGGGCGACGTCCGGCCAGTGCACGAGGAACGTTCCACGGTGCCGCCACCGCAGGAGCGGGGCGATCGGCCACGGGTGCCGCACGCTCGACCGCTCGAAGCCCATGAACGACGTCCGGGTGCGCGGGGACACCACCAGCCCGTGCAGGCGCGCGCGGGCGAGGTGCGTGTCGGGGGTCCCGTCCAGCACGAACCGCAGGTCGACCACCCAGCCGAGGTGCGCCCCCGCGGCGTCGTGCACAGGGACGTCGAGCAGGTCCGAGGCGATCACCGTGGTCTCCTCATCCTGAGTCCTCTCATCCTGAGTCCTCCGGATCGTGGTTGCCGCCGGGGATGCGGCCGATGATGTGGTTGCGCACCCAGCGCTCGAGCCAGGTCGCGTCGAAGCGCGACCCGCTGACGCCCAGGTGCACCGCCGAGCTGATGTCCGTCACGTGCGACCACGGCAGCCGGTGCCACCGGGACACGGGCGGGCGGCCGCCGAACACCCGTGTGCCGAGGACGGGCCCGGTGAGCAGCGCGGTGATGACGACGGGGACGCTGCCGTCGACCGGCAGGTTCTCGCCGGAGCCGGGGCCCTGGGCCGCTCCAGGGTTCCGGGCAGGTCCAGGGTTCCGGGCGGGTCCAGGGTTCCGGGCGGGTTCCTGGTCCGGGCGGGGACCGGCGACCACGTCAAGCTCGAGGTCGTCGAGCGTGCACACCGGCACGCCCTCGACGTCGAGCACCTGGCGGTCCAGGAGGTGCAGCCGCGCGTCCAGGACCCGCCCGGGCTGCGGCGGCTCAGGGATGCAGGCCGCGTCGCGCGGGCCGGTCCGGGAGCGCCTCATCCGCCCGCCTCCGTCACGATCATCAGGGGGATCGCCGAGACCGCTGCCACCACGAGGATGACCAGGTACACCGTGCCGAGCACGTTCATGAACCGCCCGTTGACGTGCTCGCCCATGTACTCGGGATCGTTGGCGACGACGAGGATCGGCAGGTAGGTCAGTGGCAGCGCGACGGCCGAGAAGACCACCGAGTACTCGGTGACGGCGACCGGGTCCACGTTGGTCATCAGGACGCCGACCGCGACGACGAGCGCCAGGATCATCGCCAGGTGGAACCGGGGGGCCCGCGCGGGGCGGCGGAACTTGCCCCACGACCAGCCGAGGTACTGCGAGATCGTGTACCCGGTCGACAGCGCGGTCTCCAGCGCGGCACCGAACGTCGCCGCCACCATCCCGACGATCACCACGGCGACGAGCAGCGTGCCGCCTGCTTCGGCGGCCGGCAGGGTGAGCTGGGACATCGAGTCGACCTGGATGCCCGCTGGCAGCAGGACGATGGCAGCGCACGCCGCGATGGAGATCGACAGGAGCCCGCCGAGCGGGAAGCCCACCAGCACGTTCAGGCGGGACGTCGCGAGGTCCTTCACGGTCCACGAGTCCTCGACGCCGCCGGACGAGAAGAAGAAGACCTCGTACGGCGTCATGGCCGCGCCGAACAGGGCGACCGCGAAGTACCAGTACACGGCCGCGCTCTCCTGTACGGGAACGTTCGGGACCAGCTGCGAGCCGAGCTCGCCCCAGTCGGGGCCGAGCAGGAACACCGCTACCGCGAACCCGACCAGCGCCAGGCCCATCAGGCCCGTGACGTTCTCCATGAGGTTGAACTTCACGCGCCACAGGACGAGCCACACCGCCAGCACCGCCACCGGGACCCAGAGCCGGTGGTCGACGCTGCTCGCGAGCTGCAGCGCGAGGGCGATGCCGCCCACCTCGGCGATGAGGGTCAGCACCGTGACGGCGAGGCTGGCCACCAGGTTCAGCCCTGCGGTCGTCGGCCCGAGCCGTTCCCGGATGATCTCGAACGTCGCCCGGCCGGACACGGCGGCGACCTTGCCGGACATGTGCGCGAAGACGCAGATGCCCACGACGCCCACCAGCACGACCCACGCCAGCGACAGCCCGAACCGCGAGCCCACGACGGCATTGGTGACCAGGTCCCCGGCGTCGAGGAATCCACCGATCGCGGTGAGCACGCCGAGAGCCACGGTCAGCAGGCGGCTCTTCATGGCGCCGTCCGCGCCCACTGGACGTGCCGCACCGCACCGCTCGCGTCGTCGAGCGCGGTGGCGGCGTCGTCGAGGGCGCGCAGCACCTCGTCGGCCGACGAGGACGACGGCCGGCCCAGCCAGGTGCGGGCCGCCGTGACCGGACCGACGGCCCCCGAGGCGGCGTCGAGCGCGTCGTCCCGCACCTGCTCGGCGTCGGCGGTGGAGAGCACGACCGTCCCGATCCCGTGCACCGCCCCTGTCGCGGTCTCGGCGGCGTCCCCCACCACCACGTCAGCGGTCACGTCGGGGAGCCGTCCGGCGGCACTGCCCCGCACGGCGAGCTCTGCCGACGCGACCGCCGAGCTCGAGTCGTCGAGGTGGTCGGAGACGCTGCCGAGCACGTTCGCGTCGTCGGTCCGGGTGGCTGCGGGCCCGCACCCGGCCAGCACGCCGACCAGCGCCAGGACCAGCGCCGTCGCGCCCCACCGGCGAGCCGGCGGGAGGTCAGGGCGGTTGGTCACGCTCGAAATACTCGCGTGGATCGACGGCTCTCGCACGCCGGGTCTCTCCACCGCCAGGATCGCGGGGAACCGAGGGGCGAGCGGCGACCACCCTGCCTATCGTCGTGAGGAAGACGCAGGAAGGAGCCCTCATGCGTATCGGGTACACCCTCATGACCGAGCAGAGCGGGCCGCGCGAGCTGCTGCAGTACGCCGTGGCCGCCGAGGCGGCCGGCTTCGACTTCGAGGTGTCGAGCGACCACTACTCCCCCTGGCTGGCCGAGCAGGGGCACGCGCCGAACGCGTGGGTGCTCCTTGGAGCGGTCGCCCAGGCGACGGAGCGGGTCGAGCTGATGACCTTCGTGACCTGTCCGACGATGCGGTACCACCCGGCAGTGGTGGCCCAGCAGGCGGCGACCCTCCAGCTGCTGGCCGGCGGCCGCTTCATCCTCGGGCTCGGCGCCGGCGAGAATCTCAACGAGCACGTGATCGGCGACGGCTGGCCCAGCATCGCCGTGCGGCACGACCTGCTCGAGGAGGCCACCCACATCATCCGGGAGCTCCTCACGGGCGAGCTCGTCACGTGGGAGGGTCAGCACTTCCGCGTCGACTCGGCACGGCTCTGGGACGTGCCGGACGCCGGGGTCCAGCTCGGCATCGCCGTCTCCGGCGAGCACGGGGTCAAGCGGTTCGCGCCGCTCGGCGACCACCTGGTCCAGGCCACGCCCGACGCGGAGGTCGTCAAGGACTGGAACGACAAGCATCCGGGCGGCTCGCGCGCGATCGGGCAGCTGCCGGTGTGCTGGGACCCGGACGAGCAGAAGGCGATCGAGCGCGCCCACGCCGAGTTTCGCTGGTTCGGCGGCGGGTGGTCCGTGAACGCCGACCTGCCGACGCCCGCCGGGTTCACGGGAGCCACGCAGTTCGTGCGACCGGAGGACGTGGCGTCGTCGATCGCCTGCGGACCGGACCTGGACAAGCTGGCCGAGAGCGCCCGGCCGTTCCTGGACGCCGGCTTCACCGACCTCTCGGTCGTGCAGGTGGGCGACCACAACCAGGACCGCTTCCTCGCCGAGGCGGCGGAACCGCTGCTCGAGCGGCTGCGGGCGCTCTAGGGCACCCGCCGGCGACCACGGTAGCTGCCGATCGCACGCGAGCGGGTCCGCCCGGCGGTGCGGGTGCCGGTCAGTCCAGGAACGTCACCTCGACCAGCCGGCTCCGGCCCACCCAGTCCTCCAGGTCCACCGGCTGGGCCAGGTGCCCCGGGTTGGCGGGCTGGTTCAGGTCGGCGACGATCTCGGACAGCACCGCGCGCCGCTCCGGCTCGTCGGTGACCGGCCGCGCCGTGGCATGCAGGTCCACCCGCACGCCGTGCTTGAGGTGGAAGGTGAAGGCGGGCTCGGCCACCAGGTTGACGTACCAGCTCGGCCGGTCGACCGTGCCGCTGCACAGGTAGGTGCGTCCGGCCACGTGGTAGAAGAAGATCTCGATCCGGCGGGGCAGGCCGGTGCGCCGGCCCGTCGTGGTGATGTCGATGATCCGCTGCCGGGTCGAGGCGGCCGGGGTGATCTCGACGGCTCGTCGCGCGGCGTCGTCCATCACGCGGCCTCGGTCGCGGCCTCGTTCGCGGTCTCGTAGCGCAGGGCCGGCCCGAGCAGCAGGCCGCCGTCGAGCACGAACTCCGAGCCCGTGGCGAATGCGGCATCCGCCGAGGTCAGGAAGAGCACGAGCCGCGAGAGCTCGGCCGGCTCCCCCAGCCGCGGCACGGCGAACGGCTCGGGCGAGTAGAGGTCCGCGATGGGACGCTCGCCCTCGGCGGTCGGCGAGTTGATCAGCGGCGTGGAGACGACGCCGGGGTGCACCGAGTTGACCCGGATCCCGTCGCGGCCCAGCTCCAGCGCGGCCGACCGGGTCAGGCCGCGCACCGCCCACTTGCTGGCCGTGTAGGCCGCGTAGTACGCCGTGCCGACGTTGCCCATGGTCGAGGAGATGTTGACGACGGCGCCCCCGCCGCCGCGCCGCATGGACGGCGTCACCGCGCGGATGCCCAGGAACTGGCCGGTCACGTTGACGTCCAGCGTGCGCCGGAACGCCTCGGCGTCCAGGTGCTCGATCGGCGCCGCCGGCTGCTGCATCCCCGCGTTGTTCACCAGCACGGAGACGGGACCGAACCGCTCCTCGGTGGTCGCGACGGCAGCCGCCCACTGCGCCTCGCTGGTGATGTCCAGCGCCACGTGCACGGCCCGGTCCCCCAGCTCGGCGGCGAGGGCCGCGCCCCGTTCGGTATCGCGGTCGGCGATCACCACGTTGGCGCCCTCCGCGTGGTAGGCGCGCACGTGGCTGACGCCCATGCCGCCCCCGGCGCCGGTGACGATGACTGTCTTGTTCTCGAATCGCTGCACGAGCCGGTCCTTAGCTAGTTATGAGTCGAGTGGCTTACCTCTTGGTCAGAGTAGGCGCGGCCGTAGAGGTGAGTCAAGCGACTCACCTCATAGCCTGAGGCATGATGGGCCCATGGCGACCGGCACCGGGACGTACCACCAGCAGCTCGCGGAGCAGAAGCGCGCGGCGATCATCGCCGCCGCCACCAGCCTGTTCCTGGACAACGGCTACGCAGGCACGTCGCTGGCCCGGGTGGCCGAGGCCGCGGAGGTGTCCAAGGCCACGCTGTTCAAGCAGTTCCCCACCAAGGCCCAGCTGTTCGAGTCGATGGTCAAGGAGCACTGGAACCCGGACGGCGACGAGCGCCCCGAGCCGGCGTCCGGCGACCTCGGCAGCGGGCTGGCCGAGTACGGGCGCAGGTACGCCGCCCTGATGTCCCGGCCCGAGATGGTCGGCCTGTACCGCATCGTCATCGCCGAGATGCCGCGCTTCCCGGGGCTCGCCGAGACCCACTTCGACGTCGGCAAGATGCCGTTCTTCGACTCGGTGCGGCGGTATCTCGCCACCGAGCACGACGCAGGGGCCGCGCGCATCGAGGACCCCGTGGCCGCCACCACCCAGTTCATGGGGATGATCTCGAACTTCACGTTCTGGCCCCGCCTGACCGTCGTCGGCTGGAACCCCACCGACGCCGAGACGGCCCGCGCCGTCGACGACGCGGTCGCCACGATGGTCGCGCGCTACGGCGCCCGGTAGAGTCCCGCCGCCTTGCGCAGCGACTCACGGGCCCGACGGCGGTCGCCCGACCCGTCGTACGCGAACGCCAGGTGGTACCAGGCTCGCCAGTCCTCCGGCGCGGCCTCGACGGCGGCCCGGCGCGGCTCGAACGCCTCGTCCGCGGCTGACCGGTCGATGCGCCCGCCGGGCGAGCGCGGCAGGTCGTCCACGGGAAGGTTCCCCTCGGCGAACAGCGTGTCGGCCATGGTCTGCACCGTCGCCGCGAGCCGGTACTCGCGCACGATCAGCCCGATGACCAGGAGCGGGATGATCAGCACGCCCAGGCCGATGCCGATCAGCACCGGCTCGCCCGTGCGGATCATCGCGATGCCGCGTCCGGCGATCTGCCACACGTACAGCACGAGCAGCGCCGTCACGGCCAGCGTGCCCAGCAGGCCCTTTGGCACCTTTCGGCCCGACGCCGGCGGCTTGCGGGGACTCTGGCTCGGGCGGTCGGTCTGGTCGCCGGTCGGGGAACCGCTCACGACAGGTCCAGCACGTGCTCGAGCCCGACGGTCAGCCCCGGTCGCGACACCACCGACCGGACCGCGAGCAGCACGCCGGGCATGAACGAGGCCCGGTCGAACGAGTCCTGCCGGATGATCAGCTGCTCGCCCTCGTTGCCGAAGAGGATCTCCTCGTGCGCCACGAGCCCACGCAGCCGCACGGCGTGCACGCGCACCCCGTCGACGTCGGCCCCGCGTGCCTCCCAGCCCGCCTCGGTCGCGTCCGGCGACGGCCCGAGACCTGCTTCGGCGCGGGCCGTGGCGATGGCGGCGGCAGTGTGCCGCGCGGTCCCCGACGGCGCGTCCACCTTGTTCGGGTGGTGCAGCTCGATGACCTCTGCGGACTCGAAGTAACGCGCGGCCTTCGCGGCGAAAGTCATCGCCAGCACCGCCGACAGCCCGAAGTTCGGGGCGATGAGCACGCCGAGCGAGCCCCGGCCGCCCGTCCCCCTCGGGGACAGCTCCGCGAGGTGCGCGGCGACCCGGGCACGCGAGTCGTCGTCCCAGCCGGTGGTGCCCACCACGGCGTGCACGCCCGCGTCGAGCACCGCGTGCACGTTGGCCTCGGTGACGGCGGGAACGGTGAAGTCCACGGCGACGTCGGCCCCGGCGAGCGTGTCGCGGGAGACGGTGTCTCCGTGGTCCAGTCTCGCCACCAGGTCGAGGCCGTCCGCGGCCTCGACCGCCGCACAGGCCTGCGTTCCCATGCGCCCTGCCGCACCGAGCACGGCAACCTTGATGTCACTCACGATTCCACCTTTCGTTGTGGGCAACCAACGGTCAGGGGCCGAAGGGGCCTACGCGGACTATCGACCTCGGGCGCGAGGCCAGGTCTTCCGCAAGGGCCTGGACATCCTTCGCCGTCACCGACTGGATGCGCTCCAGCGACTCCTCGAGCGAGAGCAGGTCGCCGTACACGAGCTCGGCCTTGCCCAGGCGGCTCATCCGCGCGCCGGAGTCCTCCAGCCCGAGCACCGTACCGCCGGAGAGCTGCCCCATCGACCGCTTCAGCTCGGCCTCGGTGATCCCGTCGTGCGCGAGCTTCTCGAGCTCCTCGACGAGCAGGGCGGTGACCTGGTCCACCTTGGCGGCCGCGCAGCCCGCGTACAGCCCGAACGTCCCCAGCCCGCCGTGCGCGGAGGCGAACGAGTACGTCGAGTACGCCAGGCCCCGCTTCTCGCGGATCTCCTGGAAGAGCCGGGACGACATGCCGCCGCCCAGCACCGCGTTCAGCACGGACAGCGCGAAGCGCCGGTCGTCCGTCGCCGCGATGCCCGTCGAGCCCACGATGATGTTGGCCTGCTCGACCTGGCGTGTGATGGTCAGCTCCGCACCGGCCTCCGGCACACCGGCCCGGTCCTCCGTGGAGACCCGGCGGTCGCACGGTACGGCGGCGGCGTCGAGGTCCCACCCTCCGTCGGTCAGCACCTGCGTGACCTGCTGCACGAGCTTGTCGTGGTCGATCCCGCCCGCAGCCGTGACCACGAGGGTCTCCGGCCGGTAGTTCCAGCGGTAGTGGTCCCAGACGGCGTCCCTCGGGACGGCGTTGATCGTCTCGGGCGTGCCGCCGATCGGGCGGCCCAGCGCATGGTCGCCCAGGACGACGGCGGAGAACTGCTCGTGCGCGACGTCGGTCGGGTCGTCGTCGTCCATCGCGAGCTCTTCGAGGATCACGCCGCGCTCGGTCTCGAGCTCGTCGGCGTCGAGCCGCGCGGAGGTGAGCATGTCGGAGATGACGTCGACCGCCATCGGCAGGTCGGAGTCCAGCACCCGCGCGTAGTAGCAGGTGTGCTCCTTGCCGGTGGCCGCGTTCGCCTCACCGCCGACGGCGTCGAACGCCTCGGCGATGTCCATCGCGGACCGCCGGGCGGTCCCCTTGAAGAGCAGGTGCTCCAAGAAGTGCGTCGAGCCGAAGTGGCCGTCGGTCTCGTCCCGTGAGCCGACGCCGATCCATGCACCCATCGTCGCCGAGCGCTGGCCCGGCATGTGCTCGCTGAGTACACGGACACCGCCGGGCAGGACGGAGCGACGAATGGTCGCCCCGTCCTGCCCGACGGTCAGCTCGGCACCGGGCTCGCCCGCAGGGACGAGCGGCAGGTGCCAGGTCATGTCAGACGTCCAGGTCAGCCGACACGGGTGCGGTGTCGTCCACCTTCGCGGAGTCGGCCGCAGCCGACTCGTCCTCGTCGGTGACGGCGACCAGCGACAGCTTGCCGCGCGGGTCGATCTCACCGATCTCGACCTGGACCTTCTGGCCGATGGACAGCACGTCGTCCACGTTCTCGACACGCTTGCCGCCGACGAGCTTGCGGATCTGGCTGATGTGCAGCAGGCCGTCCTTGCCGGGCGACAGCGAGATGAAGGCGCCGAACGACGTCGTCTTGACGACCGTTCCGACGAACCGCTCGCCCACCTCGGGCACGTGCGGGTTGGCGATCGCGTTGATCGCCGCGCGGGCGGCCTCGGCCGACGGGCCGTCGGTGGCACCGATGTAGACGGTGCCGTCGTCCTCGATGGAGATGTCCGCGCCCGTCTCCTCCTGGATCTGGTTGATCATCTTGCCCTTCGGGCCGATGACCTCGCCGATCTTGTCGACGGGGACCTTCACCGTGATGACGCGCGGGGCGTTCGGGGACATCTCGTCGGGCGTGTCGATCGCCTCGTCGAGCACCTCGAGGATCGTCAGGCGGGCGTCACGGGCCTGGCCGAGCGCAGCACCGAGCACCGAGGCGGGGATGCCGTCGAGCTTGGTGTCGAGCTGGATGGCGGTGATGAACTCCTTGGTACCGGCGACCTTGAAGTCCATGTCGCCGAACGCGTCCTCGGCGCCCAGGATGTCGGTCATCGCGGCGTAGCGGGTCTCGCCGTCCACGCTGTCGGACACGAGGCCCATCGCGATGCCCGCGACCGGGGCGCGCAGCGGCACACCGGCGTTCAGCAGCGACAGCGTGCTCGCGCAGACGGAGCCCATCGACGTCGAACCGTTGGAGCCGAGAGCCTCGGACACCTGACGGATCGCGTACGGGAACTCCTCGCGGCTCGGCAGGACCGGCACCAGGGCACGCTCGGCGAGCGCACCGTGGCCGATCTCGCGGCGCTTCGGGCTGCCCACGCGACCGGTCTCACCGGTCGAGTACGGCGGGAAGTTGTAGTTGTGCATGTAGCGCTTGCGCGTCACCGGACCGAGCGAGTCGATCGTCTGCTCCAGCCGGAGCATGTTCAGCGTGGTGACACCCATGATCTGGGTCTCGCCGCGCTCGAAGATCGCCGAACCGTGCACGCGGGGCAGCACCTCGACCTCGGCCGAGAGGGTGCGGATGTCCGCGAGGCCACGACCGTCGATGCGGACACCGTCGGTCAGGACGCGCTGGCGCACGAGCTGCTTCTGCAGCGAGCGGAACGCCGCCGACAGCTCCTTCTCGCGGCCCTCGAACTGGGCGTCGAGCTGCTCGTGCACGGCAGCCTTGATCTCGTCGAGCTTGTTCTCGCGGTCCTGCTTGTCCGCGATGGTCAGCGCCTCGCGCGTCGGCGCGGAGACCGCGGCCTCGACGGCGGCGTAGCTGTCGTCCTGGTAGTCCGGGAAGAGCTTGAACTCCTGCGTCTCCTTGGCGGACTGCGCGGCGAGCTGCGCCTGCGCCTCGCACAGGGCCTTGATGAACGGCTTGGCCGCCTCGATGCCCTCTGCGACGACCTCTTCGGTCGGCGGTGCGACGCCGTCGTTCTTGATGAGCGTCCACGCGTTGTCGGTGGCCTCGGCCTCGATCATGGCGATAGCCACATCGGTCGAGCCGTCGGCAGCCGTCACGGTGCGCCCGGCGACGACCATGTCGAAGACCGCGCGCTCCTTGTCGGAGTACTTGGGGAACGCGACCCACTGGCCGTCGACCAGTGCGATGCGGACCGCACCGATCGGGCCGTCGAACGGCAGGCCGGAGATCTGGGTCGACGCCGACGCGGCGTTGATCGCCAGCGTGTCGTACGCGTCGTCGGGGTGCAGCGCCATGACGGTCAGGACGACCTGGACCTCGTTGCGCAGGCCCTTGACGAACAGGGGGCGCAGCGGGCGGTCGGTCAGGCGGCAGGTCAGGATCGCGTCGGTCGACGGGCGGCCCTCGCGACGGAAGAACGAGCCGGGGATACGACCGGCGGCGTACATCCGCTCCTCGACGTCCACCGTCAGGGGGAAGAAGTCGAACTGGTCCTTGGGGTGCTTGCCGGCCGTCGTGGTCGACAGCAGCATGGTCTCGCCGTCGAGGTACGCGGCGACAGCGCCACCGGCCTGCTTGGCGAGGCGTCCGGTCTCGAACCGGACGGTACGGGTGCCGAAGCGACCGTTGTCGATGACGGCCTCGGCGAACTGGATCTCGGGACCCTCCACGGGTGCCCTCCTTCTGTTGGGGTGTTCTGTTGGAACGCCCCGTGCCCGACGGTCATCGATCGAGGCCTACCGAACCACCGCTCGCCGGAGGCGAGGGGTTCGGGAAGCCACTACCGAAGACCGGACGAGGTCACGGGCGGCGCGTTGTTGTCGTACTACAGCATCTATCTCACCAGACCAGCCCGGCCCCCGCAGCGGGGGCCGGGCTGGTGGGCGTCATGTCAGCGGCGCAGGCCGAGCTTGTCGACGAGGGCGCGGTAGCGCGCGATGTCGATCCCCTTGAGGTAACCCTGGAGACGACGGCGCTGGCCCACGAGGAGCAGCAGACCACGACGGCTGTGGTGGTCGTGCTTGTGCTCCTTGAGGTGCTCGGTGAGGTCCTTGATGCGCTGCGTGAGGAGCGCGATCTGCACCTCCGGTGAGCCCGAGTCGCCCGGCTTGGTCCCGTACTCGGAAATGATCTGCTGCTTCGTGGCAGTGTCGAGCGGCATGGCTCTCCTTCAGTGTCGTTGCGCGGTGCTCCGGGACTTGTTCACCGGGCGCTCTCGATCCGCGGCCGTTCAGACGGCAATACCACATTACCAGTGTTGAGGCGCTCTGCCCGACGACGAAAGGGGCCGGTCACCTATGGCCCTGGTCTCCGGTCCGGCCAGACCGGAGTCCAGCTCTCCGCCACCCGCCCCTCACGCCCCGTCGTGGCCCGCGTAGCTCCCGCCGTCGCGCCGGAAGACCGGCGCCCCTGCGTCGTCGTGCGCGACGGGGAGGACACCCGCGAACGCCAGCAGGTCGGAGACCGTCGTGACGAGGCGCCGGTCGTCGAACCGGACGCCGTACGCCGGGGTCCAGCCGGGACGAGGGCGACGCAGGTACGACTCGTCGTCCAGCTCCAGCAGGTAGACGAACGTCTCCACGAGGATGCGGCTGCCGACCTCACCCAGGAAGTTGCCGTTGCCCTGGACCTCTGCCTCCTTGAGCACGTAGTACCACAGCGGCGTGCCGTCGAGGCCGTCGAGCGCGGCGACCAGCTCGGGTGACGCGTTCCGCCGCAGCTGCTCCGGGCTGAGCGGACGCACCCCGAGCTCGGCCGCGGCCGCCTCGCCCGTCGGGATCGCCAGCATGTACCCACGCAGCAGGTTGCGTTGCGCCAGCTGCTTCAGCAGCGCCTTCACCGGCCCCGAAGCGCCGGTGCCCTCGTTCAGCATGTCCCCGAGGCCGTCGGCAAGGAACGGGTCGATCTTGCGAGCCATGCGGAACGCCGCCGGGTCGCCCTTGTCCGTCAGTCGTGTCCAGTCGACCGGCCAGTTCGACGGCAGCGCGGGCAGCGGGCTCGCGGGGTCCGGTGACAGCCCGCCGCTGCCCGTGAACCGGAACAGCTGGTCGAGCGATGCGACGCCGCCGGGACCGTTCCGCGTGAAGTTCACGTTAAAGTCGTACGTACCCCGCACCATCGAGTGCCCGAACCGGAACGCCGCCACCGCGAACTCCAGCGGCATCGCCACGCGCCGGGTGGGCCGGAACAGCGTCGGCCCGGTGGCCAGCACCGCGTCCAGCACACCGGGCTTGGTGAGGGTGCGCAGGTAGTCGTGGACCACCAGCCACTGGTAGTGGAACCGGACGAGCTGCTGCGCCCTGTCGAACAGGTCGCGCTGGGTGATCGCCGCCCACGGCTCGTGCCGCGCGACCCAGTCGACGGTCGCGTTGTGGAACCGGATCAGCGCCACGTGGAACTGCGCGAGGACCAGGTTCTCGTCGTTGCGGCCGTCCGGGATCAGCGGCATGCGCTCGCTGCCCGGCTCGGTGCTGCGCGGCAGGTCGCGCTGCGGGTCGTCGCCGGGCGCCACGACCTCGAACCCGGGTATGGCATCGGTGGAGATCCTGCCGAGCCGCAGCTTGGCCGAGCCCGGCACGTACGCCGCCTCGCTCCGGGTGGCACCGCGGTCCGGCTCGCCCTCGAACCGCGGCCCGGAGCCGTACAGGCTGTCGAGGTCGAGCAGCGGGTTGCGCCCGTTGTGCAGGCTGCGCACGACGGTGCGCGGGCCGAACGTGCGGAACGGGTTGCTGACGATGTCCCCGAGCGCCCGGTCGCCGCCCGGGCCGGCACCGTCGTCGGGGCCGTTCGTGTTGAGCGTGATGTCGTGGTCGATGAACTGGCCCCAGTACGTGTAGACCGACGGGATGGTCGAGTCACGTCCGGCCGGCGCGGCCGCAGGCTCGATCAGGGCGGAGCCGAGCCGGGTGAGGGCATCCTTGGTCTCGTCGAGACGGTGGCCGCCGGGCAGGTGCGCGTGCGGAAAGCGCCCGGCCGAACCACTGAGCAGGTAGTCGAACGCCGTCGTCGCGTCGAACCGGTGCTCACGCAGGTCGCGGCGCACCGCCGCCTCGGTGCGGGGCAGGAGCGTCGCCGTGCTGCGCTGCGGCGCGGCCGGGTCGGCGCCGATCGAGGGCACGAACACCCCGCCGTGCCCGATGCGCCACACCGTGCGGCCGGCCGGCGTCTGCGCCAGGTCGACCTCCTCGTGCGGCGCGCGGTTCGGGTCGCCCTGGGGCGGCGCCTGCGTGGTCTGGACCATGGTCTCTCCTTCGCTGGGGTGAAGGTCTTTCACCACTGAGAGAGCCGCGGGACCGGCGCCGGTGACCGATTCGGCCAGGGCCGAATCATCCCGCCCGGCTTGTCGGAGCCACAGGCCACCCGGGCGACCTGTGGCTCTGACGAGTCAGTCGGTGCGCTTGACGTGCACCGCCCACAGCACCGCCCCGACCGCGAACGCCGCCTGCAGCGCGACCATCGACGGCGGCACCGTCCCGGAGACCACCACCCACGCCAGCGGGAGCGTGCCGAGCACCGCCAGGTCCAGGCCCTTGAGCTGGTGCAGCACAAGTCCCGTCGGCACACCACCCGCCGGCGTCGCGATCATCGGGACGTCCCACGGCACCGGCCCGCGGTAGGCGGTCCGCACAGCGGCGGCCCCGAGCACGACGGCGGCGAGGCCACCCAGCACGAGCCACTGCCCGCCCCCGACCCCCGCTGCGACGGCCAGCAGGACGACCGCGGAGGTCAGCACCGGCCACGCCGTACGAACGGCCCTGGTGGCACGTGCCCCCAGCGGCACAAGGGAGTCCAGGCGAGGGTTCTCCCCCGCCGACCGGGGGCCCACCGCACCGGCGATCGCACCCGCGTACCCGGCGAGGGCGAGCACCGCCCACAGCCCGATCCCGTCGGCCAGCGCGGGCACCTGCACGACGAATGCCCCGGTCGCGGCGAGAGCGACCAGCCCGGCGAGCGCGGAGGGCGAGCGAGCCAGGAGCGTGGCGTCCGCTGCGAGCAGCGCGCCGGCCGGGCCCCGCGCCGTGCCGGGGATCCAGGGCAGCACGCGGGACGCCGTCTGGCCCGCACCGAGTGCCCGGCTCATGCCGCCGCTGTCGAGCGAGAGCAGGGCTGCCGAGACCTGCATCGCCGCGGACGCGCGGGCCCTCAGCTCACCGGCCCGGAGGCGGTCCAGGCGGGTCGCCCAGAAGGCGAGCGCAGCGCCCCCGACCACGACCAGCCCGGCGGGCACGGGCCACGGCACGGCCCAGGCGGTCCATTCCGGCGCCCAGAGGGCCACCCCGAGCCCGGCCAGCGGCACCGCGGCGAGCAGGAGGTTGAGCACCCGCCCCGGCATGCTGCCCGACGCCGCACCGGTCACCTGCAGCACGCCGGTCCCTGCGACGACAAGGAGCCCGAGGGCCCCGCCGAGTGCCGCGTCGACGAGGATCCCGGCGAGGCCGACGCCCACGAACGCCGCGGGCAGGCCGCCGACGACGAGGCCCGCGCCGATCCCGATGAGCACCGTGCGTACCACCGACGGCGAGGTCAGCCCGGCCCGGTCGGCCGGGGTGGGCACCCACCAGCGCACCCCGGCGGCGGGCAGGCCGGCCGGCCCGAGCCGTAGGGCGAGCACGGTGCCCGCGATGGCCGCCAGCGCGAGGACCAGCGCCTGGACCAGGCCGGGCCCGAGGCCGAACCGGGTGGCGTCGGACTCGAGCAGCTCCCGCACGGGGGCGCCGAACCCCCACACGTACAGCGCGGCGAGCGCGAGCGAGACCACCACCTCGCCGACGTCCATGGCGACCCGGCCCGCCTCGGCGGGCAGGTTGTGGGCGCGCACGCGCGCGGTCAGGCGGCGCAGCTCGGCGCCGGTGAGGCGCTCGTCCTCGTCTCCGACGGGCCGTGGGAGCACCGGATGGTCCGCGGCGGTGCCCGGCTGCTCGCCCGTCACCGGAAACCCGCCAGCACGCCCGGCGCCTCGTCCGGGGGCAGCATGACGGCGCCGTCGTCGGACAGGAGCAGGGCGCTCGCGCCGGTCCCGGCCAGGAGCCGGTCGTCGTGCGTGGCGAACAGGACCGCCGTGCCTGCGTCGGCCTCGGCCCGCAGCAGGCCGGCGAGGCGGGCGCGCATGGCGGTGTCGAGGCGCTGCTCCGGCTCGTCGAGCACGAGCAGGTCCCGGGGCCGCACCAGGGCGCTGGCCAGCAGGAACCGGCGGCGCTGCCCGGACGAGAGGGTGTGCGGCATGGCGCCGCCGTGCCCGGTGATGCCCACGTGGTCGAGCACCTGGTCGGTGACGACGCCGGCGTCGGGAACGCCGTGGCCGCGCGCGGTGAGCACGAGGTGCTCCCGGACGGTCACGCCGGGGAAGAACGCGTCGTCGTCCAGCACGCCGGCGACGCGGGCGCGGAAGTGCCGCTCGCGCTCGTCCACGACGCGGCCGAAGGCGCTGACCGTCCCGGACAGCGGCTCCTGCAGGCCGAGCACGGTGCGCAGCAGGGTGGACTTGCCGGTGCCGTTGGTGCCGATCACGGCGACGACGTCGCCAGGGGCCAGAGTGAGCGAGACCGGCGGGCAGACGGCGTGGCCGCCGTACCCGACGAGCAGGTCGGACAGTTCGAGGGACGTCATGCCCACCTCAACGCGCGAGACCCGGAAACGTCTCCCCGCACTCGGACTAGAGCGTTTAACTAAGATCGGATCTTACTGAGATCAGATCTTAGTTTGATGGAACGCTCACGGCCGCGATGTCGTCCGATCCGCTGTAGCAGCGGAGCATGGCGCTGGTTCAGCCCTCAGACCGGCTGCAGCCCCGACCAAGCGCTCACCCCCTGCCATCCCCGCCGCGTGGCTCCGTGCGTGGCTTGAAAGTTCACGGAGGGCACTCCTCCTCGGGCATCTCGGGACCGCACATGCCCATGTCCCACTCGGACTGCAGGATGAGCTCCTCCCCGTCCGGCGTCCGGTAGTGGAAGCGGAGGTCACGCACCAGCACTCCACCACCGTCCGTGCTGAGAGTGACGTAAAACTCGTCGACCGGGTCTGTGCGATGGCCGAACCGGGCGCACGGGATGGTCGCCTCGTATCCCACGATGTCCTCGCGGACCTCGAGCATCCCGATGTCCCCCCACGACTCAGGAGACACCGGCTCCGCAGGCGTCCCGATGATGCCCGGGGACGGGGCGAACGTCGCCCCGTCGAAGGTCACGACGTAGGTCTCGACCGACGTCGGTTCGAGCCCGGAGTCGGCCCTCCACGTCACGTCCGTGACCGTCAGTGGTTCTTCACCGGTCATGACGCACGGTGTGAACTGCCCGAACGACGCCGTCCATGGGTCACCGGTGCGGACACCGTCCGGGACCGCAAGGTTGTTACCCCCGCCCCCCCCACCAGCACCCGCAGCGGGTGCTCTCGGTCGTCCCTGTGCACCACTGGCTCGCCCGGCCCGCAGCCGGCGAGCACGATCACGGCGGCACCGACCGCCGCAACCACCCGTGCTGCACCCGGCCTCCCGCTGGCTGTCACACTCAGCCACGTCACCACACGCGTCCCTGTCCCCTGTTTGACGGCGCGGACCACCCCACGCCCGCCCGTCCTGTATGCCCGTATCTGGGCGATCCATAGTCAAGCATGCGTGCACCACCGTGCACAGGACGAAGATCGGCGGTCGTCCGACCGCCCACCGTCCTCGCCGAGCACTACGCCCGCAGGATCTTCCGGGCGCGCGCGACGTCGTCGTTCATCTGGACGACGAGCGGCTCGATGCCGTCGAACCGGAGCGTGGGTCGCAGGTGGGCCACGAACTCGAGCGCGACCGTCTGGTCGTACAGGTCGAGGTCGGTGCGGTCCAGCACGTACGCCTCGACGCGTCGCTCGACGCCGTTGAACGTCGGGTTGGTGCCGACGGAGATCGCGGCGGGCAGGATCTCCTCCTGTCCCATCCCGGCACCCGACACCGCGGCCCGGTCCCCCTCGGGCCCGGCGAGGCTCGCGCAGGTCGCTGCCACGCCCCGGCGCAGCCAGCCCGCGTAGACGCCGTCGGCAGGGACGAGCCCGGTGATGTCGCCGAGGTTGGCGGTCGGGAAGCCCAGCTCGCGACCCCTTGCGTCGCCGTGCACCACGGTGCCGCGCACGAGGTGCGGGCGGCCGAGCACGTCGGCGGCCTGGTCGACGTCGCCCTCCGCGAGCAGCGCGCGCACCGCCGTCGACGACCACCGATGGTGCCCGTCGCCCTCGGGCTGCGGGAAGTCGCCGACGTCGTCGATGGCGACCACCTCGAACCCGTGCTGACCACCGAGCTCCACCATCGTGTCCAGCGTGCCGGCGTTCTGCTTGCCGAAGCGCACGTCGTGCCCCACGACCACCGTGCGGGCGCCCAGGCCGTCCACGAGGTACCGGGCGACGAACTCCTCCGGCGTCTGGGCGGCGAAGTCGAGGGTGTACCCGACCAGCAACGTCGCGTCGAGACCCGTGCGCTCCATGAGCGCCAGCCGGTCCTCGAGCCCGGTGATCAGCTCAGGGGCCGAATCCGGCCGGTGCACCGCCGCCGGGTGCGGGTGGAACGTCACGGCGACGGCCCTGGCCGACTCCCCGCGGGCGAGCCGGAGGATTCGGTCGAGCACCGCCTGATGGCCGCGGTGGACGCCGTCGAAGTTGCCGATCGTCACCACTGACGGCCCGAATCCCGGGGGAACCTGTTCCAGGTCCGTCCACAGCTGCACGCGGGTTGCTCCTCATGAATCGGGTGGCGCTGGTGCGGGGCCGCTCACACGACCTCCCGCACCGATCCCCAAAAGCCTACGGCGTGTTTCAGCAGTCGTGTGCCCGGTGAAACACCGCACCGGTCGCAAGCGGATCGCCGGCCGGTGGCTCAGCTCGCCGGAGCGAGCACCAGCACCGGCTTGGCGACGTTCTCGCCCCGCCGGCGGGTGTCCTCCAGCAGCGCCACCAGCACGCCCGACGGCGACAGCGCCGCCAGCACCTCGGGGCGGCCGGACGGCTGCACCCACTGGCCGTAGCCGAGAGCGCGCACCTCGTCGTCGTCGAGCTCGCGCACCGGGAACGTGGCCCGGGCGGCCTCGGCCAGCGGGAGCGTGGCCAGCGTGCCGTCGGCGTCGGCCTGTTCCTCCAGCTGTTCCAGCGTCCTGGCGCCGGCCAGCTCGTAGCCGCCCACGCGGGTCCGGCGCAGCATCGTCAGGTGGCCACCGGTGCCGAGCGCGGCACCCAGGTCACGCGCCAGGGCGCGCACGTAGGTGCCGGAGGAGACGGTCACGCGCACGTCGACGTCGACCACCGGCACGTCGCGCGTCGGGCCGTCGCCCGGTTCCCCGGCGGTCGGCGCCACGCCCGGCCGCGCGTCGGGATCCCGGTCGGCGGGGTCGTCCACGTAGACGTCACCCGGGTCGCCGTCGGGAACGGCCGCCGTGGCCGTGCGGACGTCCAGGACGCCGAACCGGGACACGGTGACGGGCCGCGCCTGGAGCACGACCTCCTGACCCGCCCGGACCAGCGCGTACGCGCGCCTGCCGTCCACCTTGATCGCGGACACCTTCGTCGGGACCTGCTGGATGTCGCCCGTGAGATCGGCGATCGCGGCGTCCAGCGCCGCGCGGTCCACCCGTTCGACGGCGCCCGGGTCCCCCAGCGCGGCGACGGCGCCCTCCGCGTCGTCCGTGGTGGTCGCCACCCCCAGCCGGATCGTGGCGTCATAGTCCTTGTCGGCGCCCACCACGTAGGTGAGCAGCCGGGTCGCCTTGCCGATGCCCAGCACGAGCACGCCCGTCGCCATGGGGTCCAGCGTCCCGGCGTGGCCGACCTTCCGTGTCCCGGCGAGCCGTCGCATCCGCCCGACGACGTCGTGGCTGGTCCAGCCCTGCGGCTTGTCGACGACGACGAACCCGTCGGCGGCCGTGGGGCGGCGCACCGGCGCCTGCGGAGTGGGGGAAATCATGGGTACCAGTATCTCGTGACTCAGGGGTGCCGCGCGGTGTCCGGGGACGACGACGCCGCCTGGCCCGACCGGAGCGTGAACGTCCCGGTGAGGCAGCAGGCGGCGGCGATGTCACGCGCGAGCGTGAGGTCGGAGGTCACTCGACCTCGTCGTCCTCGCGCGGCTTCTTGTAGGGGTCCTCGTCGCCCGCGTACCGGGCACCGGCACGCAGCGCCTCGAGCTCGGCGTCGCGCTTGCGAGCCTCGATCAGGGCGGCGTCGAGGTTGGCGGCGGTGTCGGGCACGGAGTCGAGGTGGAACTCGACGGTGGGCGTCAGGCGGATGCCCGTCTGCTTGCCCACCTCCGAGCGGATCAGGCCCGTGGCGCTCTTCAGCGCCGCAGCCGTTCCCTCGCGGTCCTCGTCCGAGCCGTAGACCGTGTAGAACACCGAGGCGTTCTGCAGGTCTCCCGTCACCCGGACGTCCGTGATCGTCACGAAGCCGAGCCGCGGGTCCTTGATCTTCGTGTCGATCATCTGCGCGACGATCACCTTGATGCGGTCGGCGAGCTTGCGAGACCGTGGATTATCGACCATGAACCAATCCTTTCAGCGTGAGTGCGGGGCATCCGCCCGGTCCGGACGAGCCGGCCGGGCGGACACCCCGCACTCAATGAGCCATCAGCGTCAGACGCGCGGCTTCTCGCGCATCTCGAACGTCTCGATGGTGTCGCCCTCGTTGACGTCGTTGAACGACCCGAGACCGATACCGCACTCGAAGCCCTCGCGGACCTCGGTGACGTCGTCCTTCTCGCGACGCAGCGACTCGATGGTGAGGTTGTCCCCCACGACCGTCCCGTTGCGGAGCACACGCGCCTTCGAGTTGCGGCGGATGCTGCCCGAACGAACCATCGAACCGGCGATGTTCCCGAACTTCGAGGAACGGAAGACCTGACGGATCTCCGCGGATCCGAGCTGGACCTCCTCGTACTCCGGCTTGAGCATGCCCTTGAGGGCTGCTTCGACGTCCTCGATCGCCTGGTAGATGACCGAGTAGAACTTGACGTCGACGCCTTCGCGCTCCGCCAGCTCCTCGACGCGCTCGCCGTACTTCACGTTGAAGCCGATGATCACGGCGCTGTCGACCGTGGCAAGGTTGACGTCGTTCTGCGTGATGGCACCCACACCGCGGTGGATGACACGCAGCTCGACCTCCTCGCCCACATCGATCTTGAGCAGCGCGTCCTCCAGTGCCTCGACGGCACCGGACACGTCGCCCTTGAGGATGAGGTTGAGGCTCTCGACCTTGCCCTTCTTGAGCTCGACGTCGAAGTCCTCGAGGCTGATCCGCTTGCGACGCTTGGCCAGCGTCGCTGCACGCTCTGCCGCCTGGCGCTTCTCGGCGATCTGACGGGCGGTCCGGTCGTCCGGCGCCACGAGGAACGTGTCGCCGGCACCCGGGACGCTGGTCAGACCCAGCACCTGGACGGGGCGGGCCGGGGTGGCCGCCTCGACCGAGTTGCCGTGCTCGTCGAACATCGCACGGACGCGGCCGTAGGCCGTTCCGGCGACGATCGCGTCACCCACGTGCAACGTGCCCGACTGGACCAGCACGGTCGCGACCGGGCCACGGCCCTTGTCGAGGTTCGCCTCGATGGCCACGCCGCGCGCGTCCTTCGACGGGTTGGCGCGCAGGTCCAGGGCAGCGTCTGCGGTCAGCAGGACTGCCTCGACCAGGCCGTCGATGCCGATGCCCGGCTTCGCGGCGACGTCGACGAACATCGTGTCGCCGCCGTACTCCTCAGCCACCAGGTTGTACTCGGTGAGCTGCTGACGCACCTTCGCCGGGTTCGCACCCTCGACGTCGATCTTGTTGACCGCGACCACGATCGGCACACCTGCAGCCTGCGCGTGGTTCACCGCCTCGACCGTCTGGGGCATCACACCGTCGTCGGCCGCGACCACGAGGATCGCGATGTCGGTCACCTGCGCACCACGGGCACGCATAGCGGTGAAGGCCTCGTGACCCGGGGTGTCGATGAACGTGATCGCACGCTCGGTGCCCTCGTGCTCGTGCGTGATCTGGTACGCACCGATGTGCTGCGTGATCCCGCCGTGCTCGCCTGCCACCACGTCCGACTTGCGGATCGCGTCCAGCAGCTTGGTCTTACCGTGGTCGACGTGACCCATGACGGTCACGACCGGCGGACGTGCGGCCAGGTCCTCGTCGGACTCGTCGGCCTCCTCGGCACGCAGGTCGATGTCGAAGGCCCCGAGCAGCTCGCGGTCCTCCTCCTCGGCCGAGACCATCTCGATCTGGTAGCCGAGCTCGGTGGCCAGCGTGGTGAACGTGTCCTCGTCGAGCGACTGCGTGGCCGTGGCCATCTCGCCCAGGTGGAACAGCACGGTCACGAGCGCCGCGGGGTTCGCGTCGATCTTGTCCGCGAAGTCGTTCAGCGAGGCGCCGTGACGCAGCCGGACAGTGGTGGTGCCGTTGCCGCGGGGAACCTGCACGCCACCGAGCGACGGGGCCTGCATGGCCTCGAACTCCTGGCGCTTCGCCCGCCTCGACTTACGCCCACGGACCGGCTTGCCGCCGGCGCGCCCGAAGGCACCCTGCGTCGCACCACGACCGCCGGCACCGCGACGCGGGCCGCTGAAGCCGCCACCGCCACCGGGACGACCCGGAGCGCCTGCACCGGCGCCACCGGCGCCGGGACGACCGCCACCGCCGCCACCCGGACGACCACGACCGCCACCCGGAGCCGGGCGGTCGCCCGGACGCGGCATGGAGGTCTTGCCCGGCATCATGCCGGGGTTCGGGCGCGGACCGCCGCCACCGGTGCCACCGGGACGGGGAGCCGAAGGACGGGGACCACCCGGGCGGGGACCGCCCGAGCGCTCGCCGCTGGGAGCCTCGGTGCGCTCGGGACGCTGCCCCGGACGGGGCATGCCCTGGCTGGTCGCGAACGGGTTGTTGCCCGGACGCGGGTTACCACCGGCGGGACGATCGCTGGTGCCTGCACCCGCACCGGCGCCGGCACCGGCACCTGCACCCGGGCGGCCACCGCGGCTACCGGGCCGGGGCATGCCCTGGCTGGTCGCGAACGGGTTGTTGCCCGGACGCGGGTTGCCGCCACCGGGGCGGCCACCACGGCCGCCGTCCCGGCCCGGACGCGCGCCGGAGGGCGCTGCGGGCGGTTTGGGCGCACCGGGCTTGGGTGCCGCGGCAGGCTTCGGCGCACCGGGCTTGGGGCCTGCGGCAGGCCTGGCGGACGCCGCAGGCGCCGCCGGGGACTCGTCGGCTGCCGGAGCCGGAGCCGGGGCGGGTGCCGCCGGCGCGGGGCTCGGTGCCGGGGCCGGGCTCGGAGCCGGGGCGGGCGCCGGAGTGGGCGCGGCCTCGGCCTCGGGCTTCCTCGGTGCCGGCGCGGGGGCCGGTGCCGGGGTCGGCTCGACCGGCTTCTGGGCCGCGGGCTTCGCGGCCGGCTTGGGCGCGCTGTTCGCGGGCCTGGCCGCTGCACCCTTGTCGGACGAGCCGCCGCCACCGGCGGGGAACTTGTCGCGCATGCGCCGCACGACGGGCGGCTCGAGCGTCGACGACGCCGAGCGAACGTATTCGCCTGCCGACTTCAACTCGGCCAGCAGGGCCTTGCTTTCCACTCCGAGCTCCTTAGCGAGCTCGTAGACGCGGACCTTTGCCACAACTCTCCTGTCTCGGTCCGTCCCAAGACAGGGAGGACCACCGTTAGTACTGAGTACTCATCGCTGGGGACTCATCGGGTGCCCATCGGCTTCTGACCCGCTTCCTTGTCGACGAATCGCTTGGTTCGGCCGGACGCACGGTTGCGCCCGGTCGGGACAGTCCTGCGGCCCTCGCACTCACTGGCCAAGATGTGCTCGTACCTCACCGAGGTCGAGGGGCCCGTCGACGCGCAGTGCGCGTGGTACGGCCCTGCGACGCTCGGCGAGCTCCAGGCACCGCGGCTCCGGGTGAACCCAGGCACCGCGACCCGGCAAGCAGGCACGGACGTCGACGACGATGCGCCGTGCACCTGCCACGGCGTCACCATGCATCGAGTCGTCCAGCACCAGACGCAGGAGTGCAGACCGCTGGTCGCGCCCCCGACATCCGACGCACGTGCGCACCGGACCCTTGACGGGCGGAACGGGGTATGTCGAAGGACGGGCACGTGGCCCAGACTCAGACAGTCTACCGCGCCGACCCACCGGGCGTTACCGACCGCCCTGTGCGCCGGCAGCCGTGCCACCTGTGTCGGAGTCGGCAGCCTCGTCGGAACGGATGTCGATGCGCCAACCTGTCAGCTTCGCGGCGAGACGGGCGTTCTGCCCCTCTTTTCCGATCGCGAGGGACAGCTGGTAGTCGGGCACGATGGCGCGCGCGGCACGCATGTCGGCGTCAACCACTGTGACAGATGACACACGTGCGGGCGACAGAGCGCTCGACACGAACGCGGCGGGATCGTCGCTGTGGTCGACGATGTCGATCTTCTCGCCGGCCAGCTCGGCCATCACCGCCCGCACGCGGGCGCCCATCGGGCCGATGCAGGCGCCCTTGGCGTTCAGCCCGGCCACCCGGGTGCGGACCGCCATCTTGGTGCGGTGCCCCGCCTCGCGGGCGATGGCGGTGATCTCCACCGACCCGTCGGCGATCTCCGGGACCTCGAGCTCGAAGAGCTTGCGCACCAGGTTCGGGTGCGTACGGCTCAGCGTGATCTGGGGGCCCTTCATCCCGCGGCTGACCTCGACCACGTAGGCACGCAGCCGCTCGCCGTGCACGTACTCCTCGGTCGGCACCTGCTCGTGCGGCGGCAGCACCGCCTCGGTGCCACCCACGTCCACGAGGACCATGCGCGGGTCCCGGCCCTGCTGGACGACGCCGGCGAGCACCTCGCCCTCCTTGCCGCGGAACGTGCCGAGCACCTGGTCGTCCTCGGCGTCACGCAGCCGCTGCACGATCACCTGGCGGGCGGTGGCCGTGGCGATGCGGCCGAAGTCCTGCGGCGTGTCGTCGAACTCGGGCCCGAACTCCACGGCGGGGCGCGCCTCGGGGTCGTCGGGGTCCGTGGCGACGGGCAGCTCCTCGCGCGCCCACACCGTCACGTGGCCCGACGAGCGGTCCACCTCGACGCGGGCCCGGTTGTAGGCGTCCGGGGTGCGGTGGTAGGCCGAGAGGAGCGCCTGCTCGATGGCCGCGACGAGGACGTCCAGGCTGAGGTCCCTCTCCCGCTCCAGCATCCGCAGGGTGGTCATGTCGATGTCCATGTCAGCCTTCCTCGTTGCGGCCGGGGGAACCCTCGGTCGCGTTGTCCGAACCAGCACCGTCCGAGTCGTCGTCGGTGTCTCCATCTGCACTCTCGCCCAGTTCACCCGCCTCGGCATCCTGGGCGTCGTCGAGCCGTTTGAGCTCTACCTCGACCTTGCCCCGGCGGACGTCGCCCACCGGGATCCGCCTGTCGCCGTCGAGCACCAGGGCGTCGCCGTCGCCGTCCGAGAGCACGTCGGTCAACCGGCCCTCGACGCGGCTGCCGTCCATCATCTTCAGCGTCACCAGCCGGGTCCGGGCGCGCTTGAAGTGCCGCAGCTCGGTCAGCGGCCGGGAGGTCCCCGGCGTCGAGGTCTCCAGCGTGTAGGCGCCGGCGACGACGTCGTCCTCGTCCAGAGCCGCCGAGATGGCACGCGCGACCTCGCCGAGCGCGTCGGAGTCCAGGCTACCCACGGCGTCGGCCGGCAGGTCGACGGTGATCCGCACCACCGACTTGCCGCCCGCCTGGACGACGGTCACCTCCTCGAGGTGCAGCCCCGCGGCCTCGACCACCGGTCCTACCACCTCGCGGACCGCATCCGCCTGCTGTGTCATCGATTGCCTCCCGTCGGCTCCCCCACGTGCGGGGGCACGGTTCGAGCCGGAACGGTTCGACCGATGTGCTGTTGTTGTCCACGGCTAGCGTAACGAAGCGCCGGGCCTCAGCACTTCGCGTAGAACGTGACGTCCGTGACCAGACCTCTGTCTGTCGGGGCACGAATCGGCCGCTGGAACATGGCATCATCGGCCACGATGAACCCCAACGGCCCGAGGGCCAGCACCAGAAGCCGGTCGGCCCTGACTGCGCTGGCCTTGACCTGCGCGATCATTCTCTCAGGTTGCGGCGTGCGGCTCGAGACGCCGCCACCCACCGAGCCGGTACCCGACGCCGCGGAGGTCGTACGGCGCACCGCCGTCGCCGACGCCCTGCTGGTCGCCGACCAGGCCGACGGTGCCGCCGCGGCCGACGGGGTCAGGCCCGACGTCGCGGCCGAGCTCGAGCTCATCGCCGAGGCCACGACCTTGCAGGCACAGCAGCTCGGTGGCGAGTACGACTCCGGACTCGGCGACCTCGTCGCCGAGGACGCCCGGGCCTCCCCCTCTGCGACCACGCCGGAGGAGACGCCCCGGGCGGTCGTCAGGTCGTTGCGCGACGCAGCCACCCGCACCCGGGCCGCCGCCGACCAGGCGCACGCCGGCCCGCTCGGCCGCCTGCTCGGCTCCATCTCCGCCGCGCAGACGCTGTACGCAGGGGACCTCGCGCGCCTGGCAGGCGGACGCGGCCCAGCGCTCCCCCCGACCGAGATTCCCGAGCCCGCCGAGTCCGGTGCTGAACCGAGCGACGCCTCGGCGACCCCGGCGTCCGCCGAGACGGGTCCGGCAGCCGCACCCACGGGTCTGTCGGCGGAGGAGCTCGACGTCCTGGTCCTGGCCGAGGACTCGGCGGCGTACGCCCTTGAGGTGCGGGCGGCACAGGCTGACGGCGAGGTCCGCACCCGGGCCCACGACCGTGCCAGGCTGCACCGCGCCCGAGCCCAGGCCTGGGCGGTCCTGGCTGGTACCGACGGGACCGACCAGGACCCACGTCGCGTCGCCTACGCGCTCCGCGACCCGGACACGGCGACGCCGGACCTGGCCCGCGGGCTCGAGGAAGACCTCGCGCAGAACTACGCGACCCTGATCGGCATCGCGGAACCGGGTACGCGCGCCGTCCTGGTCGCGCTCCTGACCGACACCACCCTGGCCGCCACCCAGTGGGGCGCCCCTGCGGTCCCGTTCCCCGGCCTGCCGGAACGCGCCTGACCACCCGTTGGTCGCCCGTTGGTCGTGGGCGTGATCCTTGCGCCTAGGTGTCCGTCCTTGGCTCGATGATCACGCCCACGGCCACGCCCGCCAGGGCCGTGGTCAGGCGAGGAGGGCCGCCACCTTCTCGGCGACCGCGTCCACGACGTCGGCCAGCGGGAGCTGCTCCGCCTCGCCGGCGCGCGGCCGGACCTCGACCACGCCGTCGGCCAGGCCCTTGCCCACCACGACGACCAGCGGTGCGCCGAGCAGCTCGGCGTCCTTGGACTTCACGCCCATCGAGACCTTGGTGGGCCGGTCGTCGTAGAGCACCTCGACGCCACGGCCCGCGAGGTCCGTGGCGATGGACTCGGCGGCCTCGTACACCTCGGTGCCCTTGCCGGTGGCGATCAGGTACACGTGCACCGGGGCGATCTGCGCGGGCCAGGCCAGGCCCCGCTCGTCGTGGTTGGCCTCGGCGAGCGCCGCGAGCGCCCGGGTGACGCCGACGCCGTAGGAGCCCATGGTGACGACTGCCTGCTTGCCGTTCTCGTCGAGCACGACCAGGCCCAGAGCCTCGGCATACTTACGGCCGAGCTGGAAGATGTGGCCCATCTCGATGCCCCGAGCGAGCTCCAGGGGGCCGGAGCCGTCGGGAGCCGGGTCACCGGCGCGCACCTCGGCGGCCTCGACGGTGCCGTCCGCGGTGAAGTCCCGGCCGGCGACGAGGTCGAAGACGTGCTTGCCGGGCTCGTTGGCGCCGGTGATCCAACGGGTGCCGGGCACCACGCGGGGGTCGAGGAGATAGCGGACCGCTGGGACCTTCTCGCCGTCGGGCCCCTCGACCTGCTCGCCCTGGGGGCCGAGCGCCTGCGGGCCGATGTAGCCCTTGACCAACGCGGGGAACTTCTTGAAGTCCTCCTCGGTCGCGGCCTCCGGCTCGGCCGGGCTGAGCGCGGCCTCGATGCGCTTGAGGTCGACCTCGCGGTCACCCGGCAGGCCGACCACCACGAGCTCGCGGGTGCCGTCGGGCTGGACCAGGGCGAGCACCACGTTCTTCAGGGTGTCGGCGGCGGTCCAGGGCCGGTCGGGGCGCGGGAACTTCTCGTTCGCTACCGCGACGAGGGTGGCGATGGTGGGCGTGTCGGGGGTGTCCTCGACGTGCGCGGCGGGGGCGTCGTCGTACGGGATCGCCTCGGGGACGGGCGTGACCACTGCCTCGACGTTGGCGGCGTAGCCGCCGGGCGAACGCACGAACGTGTCCTCGCCGATCGCGGAGGGGCTCAGGAACTCCTCGGAGCGGGACCCGCCCATGGCGCCGGACATGGCTGACACGATCACGTAGTCCAGGCCGAGGCGCTGGAAGATCTTCTCGTACGCCTCACGGTGCTTCTGGTAGCTGACCTCGAGGCCCTCGTCCTTGACGTCGAACGAGTACGAGTCCTTCATGATGAACTCGCGACCGCGGATCAGGCCCGCGCGGGGGCGTGCCTCGTCGCGGTACTTGGTCTGGATCTGGAACAGGATGACCGGCAGGTCCTTGTACGAGGAGTACAGGTCCTTGACCAGGAGCGCGAACATCTCCTCGTGCGTGGGTGCGAGGAGGTAGTCGCCGCCCTTGCGGTCCTTCAGGCGGAACAGGCCGGCGCCGTACTCCTCCCAGCGGCCGGTGGCCTCGTAGGGCTCCCGCGGCAGCAGTGCCGGAAAGTGCACCTCCTGGCCACCGATGGCAACCATCTCCTCGCGGACGATCGCCTCGATCTTGGCCAGCACGCGCAGGCCGAGCGGCAGCCACGAGTAGATCCCCGGGGCGGCACGGCGGATGTACCCGGCCCGCACGAGGAGCTTGTGGCTGGCGACCTCGGCCTCGGCCGGGTCCTCGCGCAGGGTACGGACGAAGAGGGACGACATGCGGAGCACGTCGCCCTGGATGAGGCGTGCGGAAGACATGGGGCACAGCCTATCCGCGAGGGCCGTCGCGGCTCGCCGGAATTGCCGAACCGCAACGTACCCACCTGTCGGGGGCGCCGATCCGCAAGATTCGCGTCTCCGAGGTTGCCGAACCCCACGTTCCACGTCCACCGAGGTGCCGAACCGCACGTTCCACGTCTCCGAAGGTGCCCAACCGCACCTTCCACGTCCACCGAGGCGCCCAACCGCAAGCTCCGCGTCTCCGAGGACGGCGATGGACCTACAACCCGCGGTTCGTCGATCTGATTGACGTCTAACCTTCGGCTCGGCCCGTCCAGAGGACCAGGAGGACACACAAGTTGCGGTTCGACCCGTCCAGAAGACCAGAACGACTCAAAAGTTGCGGTTCGATCCCGCTCGGAGGGAGCAGGAACACGCGCAGGTTGCGGTTCGGCCCAGCTTCCCAGGTCTTGCCCCGCTCGCGAAAGACTCGCAGGATGATCCCATGCCGGAGCTGCCCGAGGTCGCCGCGCTCGCCGACTTCCTGCGCGCACGGACCTCGGGGCGCACCATCGCCGCCGTCGAGGTCGGTTCGATCGCCGCGCTCAAGACATTCGACCCACCGACCGACGCTCTCGCCGGGGGCGAGGTGACCGGCGTCGCCCGGCACGGCAAGTGGCTGGACGTGGCGGTCTCGCCGGCACCCAGCGGCACCGCACCCAGCGGCAAGGTGCCCGGCGCCGCCCCCCTCCACCTGGTCTTCCATCTCTCGCGGGGTGGGTGGGTGCGCTGGTCGGACGCGCTGTCCACCAAGCCGGTACGGCCGTCTCTCGGCGGCTCCGGCCGGGGCGCGGTCCTCGCGCTGCGCATGCGGCTCGACGACGGCTCCGGGTTCGACCTGACCGAGGCGGGAACCCGCAAGCGGCTGGCGGTGCACGTGGTCCGCGACCCTACCGAGATCGACATGATCGCGTCCCTCGGCATCGACCCGCTGTCCCCCGAGTTCACCACGCAGGCGCTGGCCGACCTGCTGTCCGCGAAGAACCAGCAGGTCAAAGGTCTGCTGCGGGAGCAGCGCGCCATCGCAGGCATCGGCAACGCGTACAGCGACGAGATCCTGCTCGTCGGCCGGTTCAGCCCGTACAAGCTGACGGGCTCGTTCACGCCGGAGGAGACGGCCAGGCTGCACACGGCGATCGGCGACGTGCTCGCGGAGGCGATCGCGGCGGCGTCGGGCAAGCCGGCCAAGGAGCTCAAGGACGCCAAGCGTGGCGGCATGCGTGTGCACGGCCGGGCGGGCCTGCCGTGCCCGGGCTGGGACGGGACGCCGTGCGGCGACGTCGTGCACGAGGTGTCGTTCGCCGACCGGAGCATGCAGTACTGCCCCACGTGCCAGACGGGCGGCAAGCCTCTGGCGGACCGCCGGATGTCCAAGCTCCTGCGGTGATGCACGCGCCTCACTCGCCAAGTGCCCTGCGCGCGCGATAACATAGCATCAACGCTATGTTGCCTAGATGACATGGCAGATCGAGTTCTCCGACGAGGTGGCGGACTGGTATGGGGAGTTGACGGTGCGGGGCATGGCACAGGCAGACCGCGTCATCGGCATGCTTGCGCAGCGCGGAAATCTGCTGCGCATGCCCCAGTCCCGAGCGCTCGGGGACGGGCTCTTCGAGCTTCGGTTCACCTGTGAAGACGTGGCTCGGAGAATCACCTACACCTTCGAACCGGATCGGAAGGTCTTCACGCTGACGACCTTCCGCAAACAGCGCCAGAACGAGCAGCGCGAGGTCGACCGGGCGAGAAGATCACTGCGCGAGCGACGAGACAGACTGCCGGACCCGAGGATCAAGGGGTGAGCACGATGACGAACCGTACGTGGAACCAGCTGCGAGCCGATCGCATGGCTCAGATGACTCAGGCCGAGAAGCGCGCCTATCGCGAGGCGCACGACGAGGCGGGGCTGGCTCACGATCTGGCGGCACTCGTCTATGACGCGCGCGTGGCGGCCGGGGTAACGCAGACCGAGCTCGCTCGGCGCATGGGCACCCACCAGAGTGTGATCGCTCGCCTCGAGAACGGTGGCGGCGTTCCGTCGATCCCCACGCTCGACAGGCTGGCACGCGCGCTGGGAATGCATCTCCAGATCGCGGTCAGCGACGGGGAGCAGGGCCCCGCGATAATCGCCGGCTGAGCCGGCGAGCGTTCGCTCAGACGGTATGAGGAGCGGCTCGGCGTTGGTTGGGTCGGGATCCCGCCGCTGGGTGTTGATGGTGGCGGTGACGGCGAGAGCGTCAAGGCCCTGCGGCCCCTACGGGATGGCCTGCGGCCAGCCTTGACACCCTGTCCATCACCGCGGGTCGGCCTAGAGGCGGCGGGATCCCGGGCCTGTGCGGAGTGTCCCGGCCGGCCAGGTGCCTGGTCAGCAGGAGCCTCCGCGGCGCATGGTCGTGAGATACCGCCGACACCATCCGGGGCGCCGACGGACGTCACAGTCGTCGGGAGGCTCCTGTGTCTACCAACAATATCCCCGCCGCGCGTGAGCGGTGGTCCGTGGGCTTGGATGTCCACGCTCGTTCGATCAGCGCGTGCGCGCTGGACCTGACCACCGGTGAGTTGATCACCGCTCGTCTTGCCGGTGACACGAGCGGTGCCCTGCAGTTCGTCCGGGAGCTTCCCGGAACGACGGCGGTGGCCTACGAGGCTGGACCCACCGGCTACGGCCTGGCTCGCGACCTGGATTCCGCCCAGATCCGGTGCGTGGTCGCCGCGCCGTCCAAGATCGCCCGACCGGCTGGGGACCGCGTCAAGACCGACAAGCGTGACGCGACGCTCCTCGCCCGGCGGCTGGCAGCCGGGGACCTGGTCGCCGTCCGGGTACCGACCCCCACCGAGGAAGCCGCCCGGGACCTGACCCGCGCCCACGAAGACGCCCGCACGGACCTGATGACCGCCCGCCACAGGGCCTCCAAACTACTGCTGCGTCACGGGATCCTCTGGTCCGGCGGGAGCGCCTGGGGCAGGGAGCACCACGCCTGGCTCGCCCACATCCACCTGGACCAGAGCGCCGCCCAGGACGCGTTCGACGACGCCCACCAAGAGGTCCTGCTGCTGGAAGCCCGCAAGAAGAACCTCGTGGACAAGATCAACCTGCTCGCGGCCAACAGCGAGTTCACCGGTGTCGTGGCCGCGCTGGGCTGCCTACGCGGGATCGCGACCGTGACCGCGATGTCTCTCGCGGTCGAGATGGGTGACTGGGACCGGTTCACCGGCTCCTCGATCGGCGCCTACCTCGGCCTGACCCCCACCGAGCACTCTTCGGGCAGTTCGCGCCACCTCGGACCGATCACGAAGGCTGGCAACCCCCACGCCCGTCTCCTGCTCGTCGAGGCCGCCTGGCACCACCGCCCCTCCTACCGAGTCGGGGCCACCCTCCAGGCCCGCCTCAACGCCGCCACGACCGCTCAGGCCGCACGCGGCCACGAAGGAAACCTGCGCCTGCACCGCCGATGGGCCCACTTCACACGTGAACACAAACGCACCACGGTCGCGAACGTCGCGATCGCCCGAGAGCTCGCCGGATGGTGCTGGTCCCTGGCCACCACCCGGTAACAAAAACCCTGACCCGGCGCCCCCGCCCGTGGGAGCAGCGTGACGGGACGACCCACGACTGTTCTGTGAGCACCAGGCCCCGACCAGGCCAGCCACGCCCGACCTCAGACAAGTGCCAGCCGTCCCAGCCGAAACCACCGTCATGCGGTAACCAACCCGCGCATATCAGACTCGACATCGCGTCGAACACACACGCACCCACCAACGGGCACCAGGCCAGGAACAAAAGGGAAGGCCGCCGACCCGAGCGCCCAGCCCGGGCCGGGCCGACGACCGACCCCTGCCACTTGACAAAACCGCCCTACATATCAGAACAGCACCGTCGCGAACGTGCCGACCTGCTCGAACCCCACGCGCCGGTAGGCGGCGACGGCCCGCTCGTTGTACGCGTTCACGTACAGCGACACCACGGGCGCGATGGACGCGCGCGTCGCGGCGACCACTGCCGCCATGCCCGACTCCGACCAGCCGCGGCCGCGGAACGCCGGCTCCACCCAGACACCCTGGACCTGGGCGACGCCGCCGGCCACCGCCCCGAGCTCGGCCTTGAACGCGACGGCGGGCTGCCCGCCGACGTCGGGCACCACGCGGACGAACGAGCGGCCTTCGGTGATGAGGGACCGCACGCGTTCCGCGTAGGCCGAACCGCCCGTGGCGACCGGCGAGTAGCCGACCTCCTCGGTGAACATGCGCACGCAGGCGGGCAGCACAAGACTCAGCTCGGCGGGCATCGAGCGGCGGACGGTGGGCTCGGGCGGCAGCGAGGGCGCCGTCCCGATGGCCATGGAGGGCTGGTCGGCTCGCACGTCGCGGGCCGGGGGCCAGTGCGGCGACAGTCGCTCCCAGAGTGCCAGCGCGGCCCACTGCTCGCCCACGATCGACGACGACCGCCGGCCGTGGACGCGGGCCATCTCGGCGAACGCCGCGACGGCCTGGGCTCGGCGCCCCGGGTCGGCCAGCGGGATCACCGGCACCAGGTTGGCGCCGGCCCAGCACACCGCCTCGAGCCGTCCGACCTCGGGAAAGCCCCAGGCCTGGCCCGCGGCGGCGCCGAAGCCGGCGCGCGCCGCGATCTCCAGCCGAGCGGTGGCGAGCACGGACGAGACCGGGTCGACGGCGCAGACCGCGAGCGCCTGTGCGAGGTCCGCGCGGGTCAGCGCCCGTGCGACGTCGGCCCGTCCGTCACCCTGCACCCGAATGTCCCGTTCGCCCGGTTGCGGCGACCCGTCGGGGCGCGCTCCGGCAGGTACCGGGGTGCGCCAGCGGGCCATGCTCTGCTCCGTTCGAATCAGACTCTTCGGAAGTTCCTGAGCCTGCTGTTCCGCTCCGGCTCAGCTCACCGAGACGACCGGCGGACCGGCCTGTACATCATTCTCCGGCGAAGGCATCTCATCCGCGATCCGCATCGCCTCTTCGATGAGGGTCTCGACGATCATCGACTCGGGGACGGTCTTGATGACCTCACCGCGCACGAAGATCTGGCCCTTGCCGTTGCCGGAGGCCACACCCAGGTCTGCCTCGCGGGCCTCGCCCGGACCGTTCACGACGCAGCCCATGACGGCGACGCGCAGCGGGACGGTCATGCCTTCGAGGCCTGCGGTCACCTTCTCGGCGAGCGTGTACACGTCCACCTGGGCACGGCCGCAGGACGGGCAGGACACGATCTCGAGCTTGCGGGGGCGCAGGTTGAGGGCCTGCAGGATCTGGTTGCCGACCTTGACCTCCTCCACCGGCGGGGCCGAGAGGGAGACGCGGATCGTGTCGCCGATGCCCTTGCTCAGCAGCGAGCCGAACGCGGTGGCCGACTTGATCGTGCCCTGGAACGCCGGGCCCGCCTCGGTGACGCCGAGGTGCAGGGGCCAGTCGCCACGTTCGGAGAGCAGCTCGTAGGCGCGGACCATGATGACCGGGTCGTTGTGCTTGACCGAGATCTTGAAGTCGTGGAAGTCGTGCTCCTCGAAGAGGCTCGCCTCCCACACCGCGGACTCCACGAGCGCCTCGGGCGTCGCCTTGCCGTACTTCTCGAGGATGCGCTTGTCGAGCGACCCGGCGTTGACGCCGATGCGCAGCGAGACGCCGGCGTCCTTGGCAGCCTGGGCGATCGCGCCCACCTGGTCGTCGAACTTGCGGATGTTGCCGGGGTTCACGCGGACGGCGGCGCAGCCGGCGTCGATCGCCTGGAAGACGTACTTCGGCTGGAAGTGGATGTCCGCGATCACGGGGATCTGGGACTTCTTCGCGATGATCGGCAGCGCCTCGGCGTCGTCGGAGGTCGGGACGGCGACGCGCACGATGTCGCAGCCTGCCGTCGTGAGCTCCGCTATCTGCTGGAGGGTGGCGTTGATGTCGGTGGTGGGCGTGGTGGTCATGGACTGCACGCTCACGGGTGCGTCACCACCTACCTCTACCTTGCCGACCTTGATCTTCCGAGTCTTGCGGCGGGGGGCGAGGACCGGCGGAGGTGCTGCCGGCATGCCGAGGCTGATTGCGCTCACGAGTTCAGTATCCCTGCTTCAGGAGGTGCCAGATGTACATCGTGTCGGGCATCACGTGATCCGCACCGGATCCACCAGGTCCGCCACGATGAGGACGCCACCCACCCCGAGCAGGATGAGGAAGACCACGTAGGCCACGGGTGTCATGCGGGCGACGTCGGCCGGTCCGGGCAGGGCTGCCGACCCGCGCACCCGGGCGAGCGTGCGCTTTCCGCCCTCGTAGAGGGCGTTGACCAGGTGCCCGCCGTCGAGCGGCAGGAGCGGGATCATGTTGAAGGCGAACAGCGCGATGTTGAGGCTCGCGAGCAGGCTCAGGAAGAACATGACACGGTCGAGGATCGCCTCGTCCAGGGCCATGATCTCGCCGCTGATCCGTGCCACGCCCACCATGGACTGCACGGAGTCCTGCGAGCGCTCCTCCGAGGTGAAGGCCTGGGTGGCGGCCTCGGCCACGCGGACAGGGAGCGTCGCCACCATGGTCAGGGTCTGCCAGGTCTGGTCGCCCACGGCGGGCAGGACGCTGGACAGCGGCTGCGGCTCCCGCTCCTGGAGCGGGGAGAAGCCCACGAACCCGCCCTGCGCGACCTTCGGCTCGCCGTCGGCGTCGAGGACCGGTGCGCCCCGCTCGTCCACGACGGGACGATCGGCCGGTGCTGGGGTGACCTCGAGGGTCGTGCGCTCGCCGTCCCGCAGCACCACCACCTCGGACTCGCTCCCGGCGGACTCGTTGATGAGGCCGACGAGCTGCTGCCAGCCGGTCACCTCGGTACCGCCGAAGGTCACGATCTCGTCGCCCGGCTCCAGCCCGGCAGCGACGGCGGGCGCGGCCGGCTGGCCCTCGCAGTCGTCGCCCGAGGCGGTGGACGTGACCGACGCCGGCACGCACTCCGAGAGCTGGGCCACGGTCGTGGACGTGACCATCATGCCGTAGCCCATCAGGATCACGGCCAGGAGGACGGTGGCGATCACGAGGTTCATGAACGGCCCGCCGAACATCACGATCAGCTTCTTGGGCGTCGAGAGGTTGTAGAAGGCTCGGTGCTCCTCGCCGGGACGCACCTCGGCGACCGAGGCGTCGCGGGCGTCGGCGACGAGCTCGCCCCAGAAGCCGGTGCCGCGCCGTGCGCCGGCCGGCGCCGGGGGCATCATGCCCACCAGCCGCACGAACCCGCCCAGCGGGATCGCCTTGATGCCGTACTCCGTCTCCCCCTTGGTCCGCGACCAGAGGGTGGGCCCGAAGCCGACGAAGTACTGGCTCACGCGGACGCCGAACTTCTTGGCCGGGATCATGTGGCCCAGCTCGTGCAGGCCGACGGAGACGATGACGCCCAGCAAGAGGACGAGCACACCAACGATGTGCGGAACGATGCTCACCGGACCGAGAATACGGCACCTTTCCGGACACTCGGAAGGCAGCGCACGCCTCCCCCGCGACGGCCACCCGACGTTCACGTCCTTTCGAGTTCATGGTGTTTCGTTGAAACATTGGTTACTGATCATTAACCTGACGCTCATGTCGGTTTCGTCCATCCCTGTGTCCCGGGACCCGCACCCCCACGGCCCGGCCTCGCTCACGGAGAGCCTCACGTCGATGTTCCAGACCGACGCATGGCCGGCCGCCGACGGCGACTCCCGGGTAGCGAGACAGCTCCGTGAGATCGGCGTCGACGTCAGTGCGATCTGGGCGGCCTCCCGCTGGAACATGGGCGAGGACGGCGAGGCGCCGAACCGCCGCCATCCGCTGCCCGGCGACCCCCGCGGACCGCAGACCGCCGCCACGCTGGCCGCCGTCGTGGCCCGGCCCCGCGCCGCCGCCCTGCTCGGTGTCTACCTGTGGTCGCAGGCGAGCGACGCCCTGCAGTACACCTTCCGGCACGGCCGGATCATCGTCCCGCTCCGCGCCTTCGTCGAGGCCTGGGCGGCGTGCCGCGACCGCGCGCCCGACGACGTCTGCCGAGCAGAGGGCGACGCCGTCGCCGTGCTGCTCCGCACCCTGATCACCCAGATGCACACGTCGGCCGCCCGCAGCGCGGGCGACCTCGGGCGGGTGGCCGACGCCGCGACCCAGGCCGGCCAACGATGCACCGACCTGCTCCGGGCCGCCCGCGCCATCCCCGACCCCGCCTCCCCTTTCCGCCTCGCTCTCGTGCCGCAGGCCGTGACCCGCATCCGGTACTTCCGCGCGCTGGCCGATGCCGCCCGGGCGGCCTCCGACACGCTGGCCGGAGAACCGGCCCGGCTCGCCCCCGCGCTCGACGGCCTGCGCGCCGCCGAGACCGACCGGCACCTCAACTACATCCTGGCCAGCGAGCTCCGCTCCTACCGGATGCACCTGGTAGAGCTGCACCGCAACCTCGGTGCGCCCTGGCTCACCCTCGACCGCCTACGGACCGTCTACATCTACCCGTTCGGGCTGCGGGACATCCGGCCCGCCGCGGCCGTCGCGGCGATCCGCGCCCTCGCCGAGCGCGACGAGCGGCCCCGGCTGCTCGGCGTCCAGGCACTCGCCGTGCGCGGCCGGCTCAAGATGGACGACGTGTGGGCGAGCGTCGACCGGGCAGCGCGCCCGTACGGCGGGGTGTCGCTGTCGATGCCGAACGTGCGGCTGGAGCAGCCGGACGGGTCATTCATCGCCGAGCTGTCCTGCGACGTGCGGTTCACCGAGTTCGGCAACCACTACGTCCGGTTCCGCTACTCGGCCCGCGACCAGTCGCCGCAGCAGGTCCGGGACGCCCGGTTCCGGCTGTCCAACCTGCACGCAGACATCCGGGTGCGCTGGATGACGCCGGACGGGGCGCCCGTCGACGTCGAACACGGCGACGGGCCGCCCCCGGAGCGGCTGTTCGACCTCGCCGACCTCCTCCAGCGCGCCACCGCCGACCTGGTTCGGGAGGGCACGGAGCTCGCCCAGGGACGCGCCCACGTGGTCACCACCGTCTACGAGGCGAGCCGGGGAGTCGGGCCGGCCGCGCCCCCGACGGAGCGCACCCCGGTCAACATGGGCGACGAGCTGCTGGCCGCGTTCGGCTCCCAGGTGCTGCTCCAGCCCGTCCCCTACGGCACCGCCACGCTGTGCGACTGGACGCTGCGCCAGCGCAACCCTGTGCTGCTGGAGGGAGTGCGCCACCTGGGCGACGTCGTGGCGGTGACCACCAACTCGACCACCGTCGCGCTGATCGGCACCGCACACTTCAAGATCTCCCAGTACGGCTCGCTCGCCGAGTTCGTCGTCAGCCTCAACGGGCTGTTCAGCGCGTGGAACGCCACGCTCGCGGACCACCTGCGACTCGTCGCGGCCATGCTCGCGGACCACGACGTGAACAACGGCGCCGACCTCGCGGAGCGCAAGGAGCGGCTCACGCGCGAGCAGCTGCGCCTGCACGAGTTCGCTTCGGAGGTCCGGACCACCCTGACCACCATCACCTCGCCCACGTTCCTCGCCTCCGCATCGGAGTCCAGGATGCTGAACCAGCTGCTGCAGGCGTCGCACTTCGAGCAGCAGGCCGCCGTGGTCACCGAACGGCTGCGCGAGCTGCTGCAGGAGCCCATCGCCGCGCGCCTCGCAGCCTTGGAGCGTCTGCACGGTGACCGGGAGCGGGCCGCCGAGGTGAAGCGCGAGCGCGGGCGCCGTCGGCTGATGGACGGCACGCTCTCGGCCATCACCGTGTTCGCGGGCGTCTACGCCCTGATCGGCACGGTCGAGGTCGCCCTGCAGGCCGAGATGATCGACGGCCCGCAGGCGGTCACCGCGACGTCCCTGGTCACCGCGGGCGCCCTGGTGACGGGGGTCGCGGTGTTCAACTGGACCAGGGGTCGCTGACCCGGGGCCGAACCCGTCTAAGGTGGGCCGAGATGGCGCGGGGCGCCAGGGCGAGAGCCCGGCTGAGATGCACCCGTGAACCTGCTCTAGGTAATTCTAGCGAAGGAACGCCTCATGGGTTCTGGTCCTGCTCTGCCCGACGCCGTCGCGCGCACCCGTCCGCCCGGCCATCCGGTCGTGGCGCTGACGATCGCCGGCTCCGACCCCTCCGGCGGTGCCGGGATACAAGCCGACCTGAAGACCTTCGCGGCACTCGGCGGCTACGGCTGCGCGGTGCTCACGGGGCTGACGGCGCAGTCCACGACCGGAGTGACCCGGGTGCTGCCCGTGCCCGGCGACGTGGTGACCGCACAGCTCGAGACGCTGTTCGCCGACGTGGCGGTGGACGCGGTGAAGATCGGCATGACGACGGACGCCGTCGTCGCCCGGGCGATCGCCGCTGTCCTGCGCGACCTGCGGTCCGCCGGACCCGCGCCGTACGTGGTGCTCGACCCGGTGATGGTCTCGACGTCGGGCCACCGCCTGCTGGAGGCCGACGCCGAGGCGGTGCTGCGCGACGAGCTGCTCCCCCTCGCCGACCTGGTCACGCCGAACCTGCCCGAGGCCGCCGTGCTCCTCGGCGTGGAACCGGCTCGCGACGCGACCGAGGCGGCCGACCAGGCGCGTGCGCTGCTGAAGCTCGGCGCCCGGCTCGCCCTCGTGAAGGGCGGGCACCTCGACTCCGCAGAGTCGGTGGACCACCTCGCGGGACCGGACGGCGTCGTCGCCCTGGCAGCACCGCGGATCGCCACCCGGAACACCCACGGCACCGGCTGCACGCTCAGCTCGGCGTGCGCCGTCGTGCGGCCGCTGCACGACGGGTGGGAACCGGCGGTACGGGCCGCGAAGGACTACCTGACCGAGACGCTCCGGGCGGCGGACGACCTGGTCATCGGCGGCACCGGCACGGCACTCGGACCGTGGAGCGGGCACGGCCCGGTCGATCACGGCTTCGCCCGCACCCTCGGCTGACCGCCCGTGGCTGGGTCCAGATCCCTTCGAGACCTAAGTTTCTTCGCTTTGCGGCGGCTCAAAGCGAAGAAACTTAGGTTTCGAAGGGGATGGCGACGGCGTCAGGCGGACTTCAGGATCTCCTGAGCCCGGGTGCGGGCC
The DNA here is from genome assembly GCF_024171995.1 of Promicromonospora umidemergens. GTDB lineage: Bacteria > Actinomycetota > Actinomycetes > Actinomycetales > Cellulomonadaceae > Promicromonospora > Promicromonospora umidemergens. The sequence continues at coordinate 198,995 of NZ_JAMTCT010000004.1, forward strand.
CAGGCGTCCGCCTCAAGGACTCCCTCGACCGAGCCCGCGTCGCCGGCGGCCGTCGTCGCGTGCGCCTCCACGACGGCCGCCACCGTGTCGACGATGTCGAGGAACCCGATGCCGCCGTCGTGGAACGCGTCCACGCACACCTCGTTCGCCGCGTTGTAGACCGCCGGGTGGGTCCCGCCCGCCTCGCCGACCTGCCGGGCCAGGCGCACGGCGGGGAAGGCGTCGTCGTCCAGCGGCGCGAACTCCCACGTGGCGGCCTTGGTCCAGTCGATGGCTGCATCGACGTCGGCCAGGCGCTCCGGCCAGGACAGGCCGAGCGCGATCGGCACGAGCATCCGCGGCGGCCCGGCCTGGGCGATGGTGGAGCCGTCGGCGAACTCGACCATCGAGTGGATCATCTGCTGCGGGTGCACCACGACGTCGATCGCGCTGAACGGCAGGTCGAACAGCAGGTGCGCCTCGATCACCTCGAGCCCCTTGTTCACCAGGGTCGCGGAGTTGGTGGTGACCACGCGCCCCATCGAGAAGTTGGGGTGCCGCAGGGCCTGGGCGGGCGTGACGTCGCGCAGCTCGGCCCGCGACATGCCCCGGAACGGCCCGCCGCTGGCGGTCACGACGAGCTTGCGGACCTCGGACGCGGCGCCCGAACGCAGCGACTGCGCGATGGCGGAGTGCTCCGAGTCGACGGGGACGATCTGACCCTCGCGCCGCACCGCCGCCTTGACCAGGGTGCCGCCGACCACCAGCGACTCCTTGTTCGCGAGCGCCAGCGTCGAGCCGGCGGCCAGGGCGGCGAGGGTGGGGCGCAGGCCGACCGACCCGGTGATGCCGTTGAGCACCACGTCGCTCCCCCGGCCGGCCAGCTCGGTCGCGGCGCCGGGCCCGGCGAGCACCTCGACGCCGTCGGCCCCCGCCTCGCGCAGGAGGGTGGTCAGCGCGGGGCGCGCCGCGGCGTCGGCCACGGCGACGGCGCGGACGCCGAGGAGGGCCGCCTGCCGGGCGAGCGCCGGCAGGTCCGATCCCCCTGCGGACAGGGCGTCCACGCGGAACCGGTCGGGGTTGCGCCCGATGACGTCGATGGCCTGTGTACCGATGGAGCCCGTGGAACCGAGGAGGGTGACGCTTCGCATGGGCCTCATCCTGTCAGCCTTCGCTCGGCTGCTCGGTACGGCCCCGGCCGAACATCCGCCAGCCGCGGACCACGCCGCGCGGGTCGGGGACGGCCGCGTCGGCGGCCTCGAAGCCCGCGTGGTCGTCGAGCGGGACGACGTGCAGGCCGAAGTCCGCCAGGATCACCGGGATCGCGCGGATCGCCGCGCGGTCCTTCTCCCGGTCGCGCTCCGACAGGTCGTCCCAGGGGCGCAGGTCCGGGTGCAGACGGCGGACGTCGTCCCGGTCGGGCCCGTACGCCCAGCCGGCGGCGAGCTTGTCCGCCATCCACCGTTCGTGCTCGTCGACGGCCCGCGCGTCCACCACGGGCTCGGGGATCCGGCCGTGCTCGGCGTCGCCGGCGGGCGCGACGGTGCACCCCATCTGGCGCAGCCGGTCAGGGATGGCGCGCACCTGCGCGCGGTTCGCGGCACGGAGGTCGTCGGAGAGGTCGGCCCACGAGACCATGGCGGGGGTGCTCTCCCACGCCACGCCGCGAGCGCGCTGGTTACGCAGGTAAGTGAGGTGGGCGGAGACCGCCATCAGGTCGTAGACGTCGTCGTGCACCAGCGCGCCGGGCGCGGTCGCCCTGCGCAGCAGCGTGCCCGGTTCGACGACGTCGAGCCGCCCGCCGAGATCGTCGAGGATCGCCCCGTCGTGGGTGCCGAACAGCCCGCCGAGCCCGGCGAGCCGGTTGAGCCGGAGCACGACCGCGCCCTCGCCGGCGCGCCAGAGGTCGCTGTCCCGCAGTGCGTGCCGAAGCGCGTCGCCGTCGTCGTCGTGGCACACGTAGACCCGCTGGGGCGCGCCGACGGCCCGCACGTCGGCGAACGTCTCCACCGGGACGAGGCGGCACGCCGCGCGCACACCGGGCCAGCGCGCCCGCAGCGCACGGGCGGCCTCCTGCGCGCCCGGCCCGACCAGGGTCACCGTGAGAGGCTCTCCGCCGGAGGCGATCTCGACGCTCCGCAGGCGCGCGAACGCGACGACGAGCGCCCGGCCGAACGTCCCGTGCCCGACCACCGAGATGTGCGGTGCGGCTCCGCGGGCGACGATCTGGTCCCGCCGGGCCAGGGAACGGGCGACCAGCTCGCCCAGCGTGAAGAAGTCCACCCCCGGCTGGGGGTGGCTCAGGTGGCGGGCCTGCAGGGCGAGCGCCAGCTCCGGGTCGCTGACGTGTGCGTTCAGGCGCAGCCCCGGCAGGTCGGGGTCCCGGTCCGCGCGGTTGGCCACCGCCACCGTGAGCACGTTGACGCCGGGCTCATCGTCCTCGCCCTCGCAGGCGTACAGCACTGCGGCACCGGACACTCCGGCATCGCGCAGCGACTCGGCGTCCCCGGCCGCGGTGCGCGCGACGAGCGCGCCCCGCGCCGCGAGCGCCTCCGCGATGACACCGGCGGCGGGCGTGCGCCCGACGACTATCGCGTGCCCGCGCATCCGGCGGGTGCGCATCAGCACGAACTGGTCGGCGAAGAGGGAGCGCACGGCCTCGAACACGGCGTAGCCGGTGGCGACAGGCGCGAGGAACCGCGCCGTCTGGAGCTGCCAGGGCAGGTCGCCGCCCTCGTTCGTGGCCTCGGCGCCGAGCACGAAGAGCTGGACGGAGTAGTAGACGACGTCCCACGCGGTCGTGCCCCAGGCGAAGTCCGGGGAGGTGCGGTAGATCCAGAAACCCCACAGGCCCAGCCCGAAGGCCACCCCGAACAGCGCGGCGAAGCCCGCGCGCACCCAGGACCGGCGCACCCGCGGCCTTCGAGGTCCATCGCTGGGGACCACCAGCTCCGGTGCCACCATCGCCTGCCTCCCTGTCGACCCGCGAGCCTACCTGTACGGTGCATCTCAATACTGGCGGTCGCCGGCGTCATGACCAGCGGCGACACCACCTACGGGGGACATCTTCGTCCCGGTCCGTGACATTCGCCGAGGAAAGGGCTGCGGAGCGAGATGACCGACCGGACAGTCCGCTCCCTGCTACCCGCCTCCCGCGCGCACGCAGCGCCGCGCGCCGCACGGTACGACGCCTTCCTGTCCTACAGCCGGGACTCCGACGGCGAGTTCGCGCCCGCCTTCCACGCGCAGCTCCTCGAGTTCGACAAGCGCGACGACGTCCCCGACCTGAACATCTTTCTCGACCGGACCGGCCTGGCGAACAACCCCAGCCTCTGGGACGCCATCGAGCGCAAGCTCGAACGCTCCAGCTACCTCATCCTGTTCGCCTCCGAGGGCGCGGCCAGCTCCAAGTACGTGGCCAAGGAGGTGGCCTGGTGGCTCGAGCACCGCGGACCCGACACCCTGCTGGTCGCCCTGACGAGCGGCAAGATCGTCTGGGACCAGACGGCGAATGAGATCGACACGATCAGCACCACCGCGCTGCCCGCGCCGCTCGCCCAGCAGATCGACCACGAACCGAAGTGGACCGACCTGACACGGCTGCGCCAGCGCAGGTTCTGGCGGCACCACCCCGACCGGCCGACGGCGCTCGCGGAGCTCGTCGCCCCGCTCCGTGGTCCCGACGTGAGCACCGAGGAGGTCCTGAGCGCGCACATCGCCCGCCAGAGCTCTGCGAGCGTGCGGGGCCGGCTCGTGAACACGGCGCTCGGGGTGATGCTCGCCCTGTCCATCGGCGCGTTCGCGTTCGCGGAACGTGAGGCGAGCCGGGCGAACGACGCGGTGAACGCCAACGCGGCCCACCTGCTCGGCGCCACGTCGCACGTCGTGCACCAGGACGATCCCGCGACGGCGCAGCTGCTCGCGGTCGAGGCGGTCGCGCGGCTCCGGGACGGGCAGACCCGCACCGCGCTGTTCAACGCGGTGACGGCGAACGAGCCCGCCGACCCGTACCTCCTGCGCACCGTGGACGTGCCGGAGGAGACCGAGCTCGCCGACGTCGCCCCGACCAGCACCGGCGTCGTCGGGCGTACGGACACGGGCGACCTCGTGCGGTGGAGCCCCGACGAGGGCGACCCCGCCGTCCTGCGCGGTGACCGCACCCCGTTCGGCACGGTGACCGGTTCGGGGCATCCGGGGCCCTTCGTCGCGGGGAGCGCGGACGGCAGGGTGGTCGCCGCGGTCGACGACCTGGGTGTGACCGTCGGCCGGTTCGGGCCGCTGCCCGATGGCAGCACCAGCCGCCAGACGCACCTCGACCTGCCGGGCGCGACGGCGGTGGCGGTCACGCCGGACGGCGACCTGCTCCTCATCGCGTGGCACGACGTCACGACCGGCAGGAACCGGATCGGCAGCATCAAGCTCGCCGGGCGCGACCTGGCGGTGCTGGAGTCCGACGCCGGGTCCCGGCGACCTCATGAGCAGCGCCTGGCGTTCCACAGCAAGGCGGAGACGGACCTGGCGGTCACGTCCCTCGCCGTCGGCTCCAGCCGCACCCTTGCCGTGGCGGACACCGCGGCGGGCATCCTCGAGGTGCGCAGCCTCGACACCCTGGAGCCGACCGACGAGAGGACCGTCGACCTGCCCGACGGCGCCGTCCCGTCACCGTCGCTGCAGGACTGGGCGACGCTCCGCTCGGACGCGGACGGCACCACGGTGACCGTGCACCGCTGGGCCGACGGCTCGGTGCGTACAGCCGACTGCCCGGTGCCGCGCGTCTGGTCGAACCCCGAGGTGGTCGCGATCGACGACGGCACCACGCGGGCCCTGGTCGCCACGGACAGCGGGCTGGTGGCGTGCGAGATCTCTGGGGACACCGACCTGCGGCGGAGCTGGCACCTGTCCGGCATCCGGCGGACCGGCCCGCCGGTCCTGATCGGGGCCGACCGCGTCGCGGCGGCGTCGGACGGCCGGATCGCGCTGTGGTCCACCGCCGACACGCACGGTGACGTGCCGTTGCCGAGCGCGGCGGGCGCTGCGGCGGCCGCCGCGGCCGCGGGCGCGGAGACCTCCGGGACACCCGCGGGGGAAGCCGGCGCGGCCGACCCGACGGCGGTCCTTGCCACCTACCGGGACGGGCCGACCGGGCCCGCGAGCACCGCGGCGTCCTGGTCGGACGGCACCGTCACCATCCACGGCCGCGGCACGGTGACGCTGCCGGCGGGCAGCGAGGACGCCGGCCGGCCCCTGCTGCCCGTCTGGCTCGACCGGGACCGGCTCCTCCTCGTCACTCCCGACGGCGACGCCTACCGGACCGACGGGGGCACCACCGCCGGGTACGAGGCAGGGTTCCGTGACCTGGTCGCGCCGGGCCTCGACGGAGGCGATCCGGCCTGCGCCACCATCGTCAGCGCCGAGCGGGCGCGCCAGGACATCCTCCTGGTCGACGCGTGCTCAGGGCTCCACCTGCTCGACGCCGGGCTCCAGGAGCGCGCCGTGCACGTGCCAGGTCCCCTTGGCACCACGCCGCGGCTCGAACCCGAGTGGGCGGCGCCGGGCCGCGTCGCGATCGCCGACGACGGGAGCAAGGCCGCCGTCGCACCGCGCGACTTCTCGCTCCGCGTGGCCGACCTCGACGCCGCCGCTCAGGGCGAGACGGACGTGTGGACGGTGCGCGGCAGCAGCGTGGCCCAGGTGCACATGATCGGCGGCACCGAGGATGCGGCGGTGCCGGACCGGCTGGTCACGCTGGGTGTGGACTCGACGGTGCGCCTGCGGCCGGTGACCGGCTCGGGCGATCCCGAGGTGCTCGACCTCACCGGCACCTACGGCGACGTGATGGCGGTGCTGCCAGGGCCGGACCTCGTGGCGCGCAACCACGGCCCGGCGCTGGCGTTCTTCGACATCGAGACCGGTCAGAAGGTCGGCGAGCTCGCCACCAGGTTGTACTCGCCCGGCGGTGAGGTCGCGCCGAGCGACGTGCACGCAGCCGACGGCCAGCTCCTCGTGGTCCAGGACCACGGCGTCACCACCGGCTGGACGTTCTCGGACGACCAGATGATCGCGCGGGCGTGCGCGATGGCGGGGCGGGAGGCGACGGCCGCCGACATGCCGGACGGCGTCACCCTCGACGACGACCCGGCCTGCGCCACCTCACCACATCGTTGAGTGCTGGACATCCGCCCCCTCGATGACGCGCAAGGGGCGAATATCCAGCACTCGACAAGGTGTGCGGTCAGGACTCGAGGCGCTTGGCCTCGTTCTCCGTCTCGTCCGCCTCCTCGTCGCGGCCCTCCTTGCGCAGCACGCTGGAGAGCGAGCGCATCGACACGGCGGCGTCCGACTTCGCGAGGTCCGACGTCGTCCCGCGCAGCTTGGCCCACAGGCCCATCGCCTCCTCGGCGACCTCGAGCACCTGCGAGCGCTCCTTGCCACCGACCACAGACGTCGTGAACGTCTCCAGCGCGTGCTCGAGCACGTCGCGCTGCTTGGTCGGGTCGTCGTCGTCCAGGCTCTTGTACAGCTGGACGGCTTCGCCGAAGAGCTTCGTCGTCGGCTTGTCCTGCTCCTTCGTCGCGGCCTGGCTGCCGAACGACAGCAGCGCCACGGCGAGCTTCGACACGGTGCTCCCGGCCTCGCCGGGCAGCTTCTCCGCGCCCGAGGCCACGAGCTGATGCAGCCGGGCGGCCGTGCGCGTCTCGAGGTTCTCCTCGCGCTCCGGCGACTCGTCCGGCTCCGGGGCCTTGTCCTGCTCGAGACCCGCGACCTGCTCCGGGGCCGCTGCCGGCTCCGGGCTCGTCGTCTGCTCCGGGCTCGTCGTCTGCTCCGGGCTCGTCGTCTGCTCGGGACCCCCTACCTGCTCCGGGCCCGCGTCGCGCTCGGCGACGTCCAGCCCGGCGTGCGACGTCGTCCCGGGCGTCGTCGTCTCCCCTGCTGCGGTGACCTGCGCCGCCAGTGCCTGCTGAGGCAGTGCGTCCGTGCTCACTCGTTCCTCCTGTCCACGGTGCGACGAAACTACCAGAACGGGCGTTCAGTCCCGGTATGCACCACGGCCCGGGCGACAGCGGGTGCCGACTACCTGCTGGTGGCTCGCACGCAGTACCGTCAGCCGCCATGGAGACCTGGTCCCGCGCCGCTGCCCGCGAGCTCCTCGAGCAGGCCCGTACGCGGCATGCCCTTGGCACGGCCGCACTGACCGAGCGCGGCGCGGCTCCGGAACGCGTGCGGGCCGCGTACCGCGCCGTCCGCGACGCCCGGGTGCTGGCGCAGCTCGCCGAGGTTCCCGTCGACCGGATCCGCGAGGTGAGCACCGGGCGGGTGCGGGTCGGACCGGTCGAGGCCGCCGGGTTCCGCACCGTCGCCCAGGTGCTGGGCGCGACCACCCAGGAGCTCGACGCGATCAGCGGCGTCGGGCCGAAGACCGCCCGCCTGCTGCGCGAGGCCGCCCGGCAGATCTTCGACGCCGTCGACGAGGCCCTCACCTTCCGGATCGAAGCCGACCCGGACGACCCGCTCGCCGGTGACCTGGTGCGCGCGCTGCACACCCACGAGCAGGTCGCCCGGTTCTTCGACGCGTGGGGCGAGCGGGCCGACGTCGACGTCCCGGAGCTCGCCCGCCTGGCCGAGGTGGGGGCGCTGCGCACCACCCTGGTCAGACGCCTCTTCGCCGGCCGCGAGCGCACCGCGGCGGCGGACACGGCCCTGACCGGGCTCCGCGAGACCGTGGCCGGCCTCGACGCCTCTGGGGTGACCGATGCCCTGCGGCGCCTGGACCGCACGCTGACCGGCACGTCGGACGCCGAGGTCTGGCGGGACTACGAGGCCCGTGCCGCCGCCTACTACACCGCGCTGGGCGAGCTCGTCGACCTCGGTGTCGACGTGGAGGCGGCCGAGGGCTACCTGCCAGAGGAGGTGGTGGACCAGGTCACGGCCCAGGACCTGGACACCTCGCTCCTGACCGTCTCCCTGCGGGGGTACCAGGCGTTCGGCGCCCGGTACGCGCTCGTACAGCGGCGCACGATCCTCGGCGACGAGATGGGCCTCGGCAAGACCGTCCAGGCCATCGCGGCGATGGCGCACCTCGCAGCGCGCGGCCGTCGGCACTTCCTGGTCGTCTGCCCCGCGAGTGTCGCCACGAACTGGGCCCGTGAGGTGGCCGCGCACTCCCGCCTGCCGGTCCGGGTGCTGCACAGCGACGACCGTGACGCAGGCATCCGGACCTGGGTGGCCGACGGCGGAGTCGGCATCGTCACGTTCCCGCAGCTCGGGCACCTGCGCGCTGAAGGGCTGCCCCGGCCCGCCCTCCTCGTGGTGGACGAGGCGCACTACGTGAAGAATCCGCGGGCGCAGCGTTCGGAGCGGACCGCCGGCTGGGCCCGCGCGGCCGAGCGGGTGCTGTTCATGTCGGGCACGCCCATGGAGAACACCGTGGACGAGTTCCGCAACCTCGTGCACTACCTCAAGCCAGACGTCGCCGCCTCGATCGACCCCGCGGCGGGCCTGGCGGGCGCCGCGGCGTTCCGCCGGTCGGTGGCCTCCGTGTACCTGCGGCGCAACCAGGAGGACGTGCTCACCGAGCTGCCCGAGCTGGTCCAGGTCGACGAGTGGGAGCGGTTCGGCAAGCACGACGGCGCCGCCTACCGGCGGGCGGTGCTGAAGCGGTCGTTCGCGGACATGCGCCGGGCGGCGTTCGTCCAGGCCCCCGAACCGACGGCAAAGCTGGTGCGGCTGCGCGAGATCGTCGCCGAGGCGATGGACAACAACCGCAAGGTGGTCGTCTTCTCGTTCTTCCGCGACGTGATCGAGACGGTCCTGGCCGAGCTGGGCCACCTCGCGATCGGGCCCATCACCGGTTCGGTGCCCGCCCGACGGCGGCAGGAGCTGGTCGACGAGTTCACCCGCGCGCCGGAGCCGAAGGTGCTGGTGAGCCAGATCGAGGCCGGCGGTGTCGGGCTCAACATCCAGGCGGCCTCCGTGGTGATCCTGTGCGAGCCGCAGGTCAAGCCGACCGTCGAGGCGCAGGCGATCGCGCGGGCGCACCGGATGGGCCAGGTCCGCACCGTGCAGGTGCACCGGCTGCTCGTCGAGAACAGCGTGGACGAGCGGCTCCTGGAGATCCTCGGCACCAAGGCGGAGCTGTTCGCGGAGTATGCCGGTCGGTCCACCGTGGCCGTAGCACCCGGCGCAACGGACGTCGCCGACGCGGAGCTCGCGCGGCGCATCGTCGAGGAGGAGCGCGCCCGGCTGGCCGAGCAGGCCGCCTGACCCCGGACCAGAAAGTTTTGTCGCGGCCGGGGCCTCGACCTGTTGGGATGGACCCATGCCCACCACAGCTCTCGCTCGAGGCCCCGTCCAGGCCTCCGAGCGGTCACCCGCGCCCGACCTCGCGCGGGGCTTCATGCTCCTGCTGATCGCCGTCGCGAACACGCCCTACTACCTCTGGGGCCGCGAGACGAACCCCTGGGTGTCGCACCCCGTCGACGGCTCGGCCCTCGACAAGGTCACCGACTTCCTCGTCATCGTGCTCGTGGACCTGCGGACCTACCCCATGTTCGCGTTCCTGTTCGGCTACGGGATGATGCAGCTCTACAACCGCCAGGTGTCCTCGGGGACCCCTGAGGACGCCGCCCGCAGGCTGCTGCAGAAGCGCAACTGGCTCCTGCTCGCGTTCGGGTTCGTGCACGCGGCGCTGCTCTGGATGGGCGACGTGCTGGGTGCCTACGGCATCGCCGGCCTGCTCATGGTGTGGCTGTTCTTCCAGGCCAAGGACGTCACGCTCGTCGTGTGGACGTGGGTGTTCGGCGGCCTGCTGACGATCGGCACGATGTTCGCCGTGGTCGGCGCCTGGTTCACCGCGCAGATCCCGGCGGACGACCCCATCGCACAGTCGATCGTCGCCGACTTCGGCCCGACGACCGACTCGGTGGCCGCGACGTCGTACCTCGCCTCGATCGGCGACCGCCTGGGCTGGTGGGCGCTCGGGTCGATCGGCCAGGGCGTGCTCATGCTCGTGGTGCCGATGATGCTGCTGCTCGCGTTCTGGGCGGGGCGGCGGCGCATCCTGGAGAACCCGGGCGAGCACCTGCCCCTGCTGCGCCGCGTGGCCGTCGTCGGGATCGCCGTCGGCTGGCTCGGCCCGCTGCCGTCCGCGCTGGACCATGTCGGCGCCATCACCGTGCCCGACCACGCGGGCTGGGTGTTCCTCCCCGTGCAGATGCTGACGGGCTTCTTCGGCGGCCTGGGCTACGTGGCGCTGTTCGGCCTCATCGGCCACCGGATCGCGCTGCGCCGCAGCGGCAAGCCGTCGAACGACCTGTTCACCACGGACGGTCCGTTCGCCGGTGCCGTCCAGGCGGTCGGCAAGCGCTCCCTGACCTCGTACCTGCTGCAGTCCGTGCTGTGCGCGCCGGTCCTGGCAGCGTGGGGTCTCGGGCTCGGCCAGCACCTGACCTCGTGGACCATGCTGCTCTACGCCGTGGGCGTCTGGGCGCTCACCGTCGCGTTCGCCGTCTGGCAGGAGCGCACGGGCCGGCGCGGCCCGGCAGAGGTGGCGCTGCGCCGGCTGACCTACGGTCGGCCGGCGCAGACGCCCGCACAGGTCCGGCCAGGGGTCTGAACCTGGCCGGACCGGAGGCCTATGCGCGGAAGGAGTCCACGGCGTCGTCCTCGCCGTCGCCGTCGGTGTCCACGGAGATCGTCCGCGTTCCGCCGGCGGTCTCCACGACGACGTCGGGCCGCCCGTCACCATCGGTGTCGTGCAGCTCGACGTCGGGTACCCCGTCGGCGTCGTAGTCCTCGAACTGGGCGTCCACCACCCCGTCACCGTCGGTGTCTGCGGTCTCGACGTCCGTGATGCCGTCGCCGTCGAGGTCGTGCTTGCCGGGCTTGTCGGCCAGGAACTCGGACACGTGGTTCTCCTTGCTCGGAAGTGCTGCTCTGAATGCTCCCCCGATCATGCACCACGCGGGGCGGTGCCCGGGGTGTTTTCCTTCCGCGCGCAGGTCGGAGCGTGCAAGACTGCCGCCGGTGCGTGCCGCCAAGGACCCGGGGGCCGCGAGAATCGACGGAGGACGTGCTGCCCTGTGGACGCGATCAGAGAGTTCGCGGTAGCCACGATCTCAGGCCTGCTCGTGGTCATGATCGTCACCCTCTGTGCAGTGATCTGGGGCAGGCCGGGCCGTGGACCCAGCCCTGCCGTGGTGATCGTGGCCAGCGCGGTCCTCGGCCTCGTGCTGGCGATCGTCTCCTTCGCCCTGCACGACAACGTCTGGCTGGTCGGCACGGCCGCGGTGCTCGCGATCGGGCTGCTCGGTGCCTGGATCATCGCGCTACGGTCCGACGGCGGTCGGCGCAGCTGAGCTACCGCTGAACGGAGCTCCGACCGGTCACTGGTAGCCGCGGATCTCCTTGAACGCCGCGCGGATCGACGTCTGCGCGGCGTCGAAGACCCGGCCGCCCGTCAGGTCAGCCACCGACTCCATCTCTTGCACGTACCGGTCGTCGTCCCCGAGCATGACGATGAACGTGGGCGTGCCGAGGGACCCGCTGCTCGCCGCGCTGAAGTCCGCGCCGAACGCGTCGAGGCCGAGGCTCGGGTCGTTGTTCTCGCCGTCCGTGATCAGCACGATCGACGTGTAGTACCCCTCCCCCTCGGCCTGCGAGCGCTCGACCAGCGCGTACGCCTCCTCCAGTGCGGCGTAGATGGCCGTCCTGCCGCCGTCGGGCACCAGGCCGGACACGTGGTCACGGAGCGGGCTCAGCTCCTCGAGATCCTGCTCCGGGTCGGCAAGAGTGAACTGCGCCGGACGCCCTGGTGCCGTGTCGTACGGCAGGATCGTCACCCGCTCCCCCTGGCGGAACCGGGCGAACTCCCCCGTGATCGACGTGTCGTTGCCCGTGAGGTCGCCGAACGCCTGCCGGAGCTGGTTCATGGGCGCGCCCGACATGGACCGCGACGTGTCCAGCAGGTAGATGGTGTGCGCCGGGTCGCGATAGTCGCGCAGGTAGTCGTCGATCAGCCCGTTGGCGGTGTTCAGCTCCTCCGGCAGCGGCACAGGGACGGGGTCCATCGACGGGACCGAGTCGTCGTCGGGCACCCCGCTGTCCGTCGCGGGACGGCGGTGGGTGACCTCGGAGATGTCCTCCTGGGTACCCGCGTCCCTGAGCCACTCGACCAGGTCGTCGTAGGCGTCCTGCTGGTCCGCGGCCAGCAGCTGGACCGGGTAGTCCGCGTACACCGTGCGCTCCGGGTAGACGATCACCAGGTCCTCGGCGATCGCACCGGAGTCGGCCAGGACGATCAGCTCGGACTCATAGTTGACTATCGCGTCCGCCTCGTCCTGGTCGGCGACGAACTGCTCGGTGAGCCACTGGGAGCTGCCGGCGGTACGGACGAGGCCGGAGAACAGGTCGCCGGCCCGGGCGGGATCGACGTCCTCGAGGTTCAGGTCGTCGCCGTTCCGGTCGAACCCCGACGCCACACCCACGAGCGCCGAGAATCCCGAGTTCGACGTCGCCGGATCGGTCATGAAGAAGGAGAGCGAGCCCTCGGCGGCGCGGTCCGCGATCTCGTTCCAGGACACCGCTCGGTCCTGGGTCCAGCCGAGCCGCTGCGCGGCGGAGGTCTTCACACCGAGCACCACCGGGGAGCGCATCGTCTCCCCGCTCTGGGTAACCCACGGCTCGTCGGCCGCCTCCGCCAGCGCCTGCTTCTCGTCCCAGAGGAGCTCCATGTAGTCGTTCGAGGAGAACCACGCCAGGTCACAGTGCGCGTCGCTGCCCGTCTCGCACCTTCCGCCCCCGTTGACGATGTCGTCGGCGCCCTGCAGCGTGCCGACGTAGGTGGGCTCGAGAGTGATTCCGGTCGCTGCCTCGAGGTCGCGCATGAGATCGTCGTCGCCCATGACGTCCGCGAGCTCGGACCCGGCGAGCACCTTGAGCGTCACCGGGTTCCGTGGCTGCTGGTTGGCCCAGAACACCACGCCCGCCACCACCACGACCAGCAGCACGGCGAAGCCTGCGACGACCGGTGTGATCCGACGGCGATCCTCGCGCGCGCCCCTCTTCGGGTCCGTCTCCACGTCGCGCCCTCTCCGACCAGCTCGACCAGCTCGTCGGAGGTCCGTTCCGACGACGCCCTGACTGCATGATCGTGGCATATGGGGTGGAAGGTGCACTCTGGATGGGCGCTCGGCACCAACCGTTCATCCGAATTTCACGCGCTGCTAGCCGCCGACCATCCGAGGCCGTTTCGAGAACGGGGTCGTGTCTCGGCCGGGCCACCTCAGCGAACACAACCCCGTGCTCGGCGAGACCCGGCTCCTCAGCCAGGCATGCAAGAGCCCGCGGCCGCCGTCTGACCTGTAGGCAGGCAGACCGACGATCGCGGGCTTCTCGGCGCCAGGGTCACTCGACCCCGAGCAGCACCTCCACCGCACGGCTCAGGAACGCGTCCACCGAGGCCTCGTCGTAGGCGTCCGCACCGCGCGACCGCCCGAACGTGGCCGACCGGATGTCGCCCGCCGTCAGCGGCTCCTGCCGGTCGAAGTACCCGATGAGCCGGTCACACAGGTCGTCGACGTCGTCCTTGTCGTACCCCTGCGAACCCCGGTCCGCCGGCGCGAACTTCTCACCGTCGGGCCGGCCCAGCCGCCCGTACAGCGAACGCGCGCGCTCGGCGAGCGCGTTCATCCAGGCCTGCTGACCGTGCGCCGCCGCGTACTCCGCACGCTGCCGGGCGATGAACGCCGCCTCCAGCCGGTCGAGCGCCGCGTCGACCTCGTGGGTGTTGTACCCACCACGGGTCAGATCGAACGTGGACGCCTGGATGTCGGCGCTGGTCAGCCGCTCCATGGTTCGTCCTTCGTACGCCTGTCGGGCGTGCTCGAAGAACTCGTCGACCTCGTCCTTGTCGTACCCGGTGCGCATCGCGGGAACGCTGTTGAACATCCCACTCACTCGTCGTCCTCCTCAGCCGCAAGCTGCCCGCAGGCCCCGTCGATATCGCTCCCGCGGGTATCACGGATCGTGGTCGGGATCCCGTGACCGCGCAATCGTGCCACAAACTCGTCCTCGACCTCACGGTCGCTTGCCGTCCAGATCGAACCCGGCGTGGGGTTGAGCGGGATCGGGTTCACGTGCACCCAGCCGCGACCGCGCGCGTTGAGCTTCTCGCCGAGCAGGTCCGCCCGCCAGCCGTGGTCGTTCATGTCCTTGATCAGCGCGTACTCGATCGACACGCGACGCCCGGTCACCTCGAAGTAGTTCCGTGCGGTGTCGAGCGTCTCGTCGACGCTCCAGCGCGTGTTGATCGGCACCAGCTCGGAGCGCAGGTCGTCGTCGGGCGCGTGCAGCGACAGCGCGAGCGTCACCGGGATGCCCTCCTTGGTGAGCTTCTGCATGGCCGGGACGAGGCCGACCGTGGAGACCGTGATGTTGCGGGCCGACATGCCGAAGCCCTCCGGCTGCGGCGCCACCAGGGCCCGCACCGTCTCGATCACTGCCTTGTAGTTGGCCAGCGGCTCGCCCATGCCCATGAACACCAGGTTGTTCAGCCGGGTGACGCCGCCGGGGATCTCGCCATCGGCCAGCGAGCGGAACGCCGCGCGGACCTGCTCGAGGATCTCCGCCGTCGAGAGGTTCCGGGTCAGGCCGAGCTGACCCGTCGCGCAGAACGGGCAGGCCATGCCGCAGCCCGCCTGGCTGGAGACGCACAGCGTGGTGCGCTGCGGGTAGCGCATGAGGACCGACTCGACCTTGGCCTCGTCGAACAGGTGCCACAGCGTCTTGACCGTGGTGCCGCCGTCGGCCTCGAGCTTGCGGGTGGGCCGCATCAGCTCGGGGAACATCGTGGTCGCGAGCGCTTCCCGGGACTTCGCCGGGAGGTCCGTCATCTTCGCCGCGTCGCTCGTGTAGTGCGTGAAGTAGTGCGTGGCGAGCTGCTTGGCCCGGAACGCGGGCTCTCCCGCCTCGACGACGGAGGCCACCCGCTCCTCGGGAGTCAGGTCGGCGAAGTGCTTCGGCGGCTTGCCGCGGCGCTTCGGTGCCATCTGCAACGGGATGGCAGGGGTCTCGTCCGAGGGCCGGACGACAGGCTGGGCAAGGGGAGTTTTCATCAGGCAACCACCGAGAGCACGAGATAGACGAAGGGCGCTGTGATAATCATCGAATCGAGGCGATCCAGCACGCCCCCGTGCCCCGGGAGCAATGAGCCCATGTCCTTCAATTCTAGGTCACGCTTGAGCAGCGATTCCGCGAGATCGCCCACAGTCGCCGTGATGGCGGTCATGACGCCGAGCGCGATGCCGAGCACCGGGCTCTCGCCCAGCCCGTACACCGCTCCGAGCACACCCACCGCCGTGGCCAGCACTATGGAACCGGCCAGGCCCTCCCAGGACTTCTTGGGACTCACGGTCGGCGCCAGCGGATGCCTGCCCAGCATGACGCCGGCGATGTAGCCGCCCGTGTCGTTGGCGACCGCCAGGAGGACGAACAGCACCACCCGGATCTCGCCGTCAGGCTGCGCCAGCATCAGGACCACGAAGCCCGCGAGGAACGGCAGGTAGGCGGCGGCGAAGACGGAGGCGGCGGAGTCCCGGACCGCGCTGAGGCCGGAGCCGTCGAGCGCCCGCCAGACCACCGTCGCGGCCACCGTCAGCACGAAGGCGACGAACAGTGCCTCGGCACCGCCCCGGTACGCCGAGACGATCATGCCGGCGGCCCCCACGAACAGGGGCACCATCGGCAGGCGTAGCTCCCGGCGCGCGAACGCCTGACGCAGCTCCCACAGCCCTGCCCACATCAGGAGGACCACGAGGAGCACGAACGGCTCTGGCCGCCAGTACAGCGACGCACCGACGACTCCGAGCAGGCCGACGCCGACGAGGATCGCCGCCGGCAGGTTACGACCGGCGCGCGACTGCTTCGGTGCCGGCGCCGGTTCGGGCTCGGGGCTCACAGCGATGTGCGCAATGTCTCGCTCTGTTCTGTCTCGAGGCGGTGCGGACATCAGACCTCGAGCAGCTCGCTCTCCTTGCTGGAGAGCAGCTGGTCGATGATGTCGACGTGGCTCTTGGTGAGCTTGTCCAGCTCCTTCTCTGCGCGCGTGACCTCGTCCTCGCCGGCCTCGCCGTCCTTGACGATGCGGTCCAGCGTCTCCTTGGCCTTGCGCCGGATGTTGCGTACCGATACGCGCGACTCCTCGGCCTTCGCCTTGGCGAGCTTCACGTAGTCGCGGCGGCGCTCCTCCGTCAGGGAGGGCAGCACGATGCGGATGGCGTTGCCGTCGGTCGCCGGGTTCACGCCCAGGTCGGAGTCCCGCAGCGCCTTCTCGACGGCGGGCACCGAGCTCTTGTCGAACGGCGCGACCAGCACGGTGCGCGCGTCGGGGATGTTGAACGACGCCAGCTGCTGCAGCGGCGTCGGCGCGCCGTAGTAGTCGACGACGATCTTGCTGAACATCCCCGCGTTGGCGCGACCGGTGCGGATACCCGCGAAGTCTTCCTTGGCGACCTCGATCGCCTTCTCCATCTTTTCCTCGGCTTCGAGGAGGGTCTCGTCGATCACCACTGCTCCTGTCGTTCGTCTACGGGTGGTGCCGGGGCCACTCTACGGACACTTTGCCCGGCTACCGAAAGGATCGCGCGCTTCCCGGGCCTTGCCGAGTCGCGCGGGTGACTCAGCGTGAGGTGATCAGCGTGCCGATGGGCTCGCCGGCCAGCGCACGGGTGACGTTGCCCTCGCCCTCCATGCCGAACACCCGCATCTGGACGTTGTTGTCGCGGCACATGGCCAGCGCCGTGTCGTCCATGACGCCGAGCCGGTTGACGAGGGCGTCGGTGTACGTGAGGTGGTCGAGCTTCTTCGCGTCGGGGTTGCGGCGCGGGTCGGAGTCGTAGACGCCGTCGACGCCGTTCTTGCCCATGACCACCTGCTCGCAACCCGTCTCCAGGGCACGCTGCACCGCCACGGTGTCGGTGGAGAAGTACGGCATGCCCGCACCGGCGCCGAAGATGACCACGCGGCCCTTCTCCAGGTGCCGGATCGCGCGCAGCGGGATGTACGGCTCGGCGACCTGGCCCATGGTGATGGCGGTCTGCACACGCGTCTTGACGCCGGCCTGCTCCAGGAAGTCCTGGAGGGCCAGGCAGTTCATGACCGTGCCGAGCATGCCCATGTAGTCGGCGCGGGCGCGGTCCATGCCTGCCACGCTCAGCTCGGCGCCGCGGAAGAAGTTCCCGCCGCCTACGACGATGGCGACCTGGATGCCGTCGCGAACGGCCACGCCGATCTCCTTGGCCATGCGCCGGACGACGTCGGCATCGAGCCCTACGCTGCCGCCGCCGAACGCCTCGCCCGACAGCTTCAGGAGCACACGCCGGGCGGGCCGGCCCTCCATGTCCACCGCGAAGTCCTGGGTCGCCTCGTCACTCAATGGTCCGTCACCCTTCTTCTCGTCACTGCCGGGACACTGGCTCTTCCGGAATACTGCCCGACTTGCGGGCTGAACACCTCTGCGCGGGGCAGAAGCGTCCGGACCGGCCTCGAGCCCCCTGGTGCGAAGTGGAGCCGAACCGGCTCTACACCGCACCAAAAGTATCGAAGCCGCACCGCGCTCCAGGGAGCCCGGCGTCCGAACCGGCCCCTTGGAGGGACCGGCCCACGTATGCGTCGGCCCGGCCCGCGCCGAAGCGCGGACCGGGCCGACCAAGCTGCGTCAGGAACCGACGCGGAAACGCACGAACGCGGTCAGGGAGCCGTTCACGGCGGCGACGTGCTTGCCGACCGTGGTCTTCGGGTCCTTGGCCAGCGGCTGGTCGATCAGCGCGACCTCCTTGAAGAAGCCGTTCAGGCGACCCTCGACGATCTTGGGCAGCGCGGCCTCCGGCTTGCCCTCGTTCTTCGAGGTCTCCAGAGCGATCGCCCGCTCCTTCTCGACGACGTCCGCCGGGACGTCCTCACGGGTGAGGTACTTCGGGGCCATCGCAGCGACGTGCTGCGCGATGTCCTTGCCGACGGCCTCGCCCGCCTCGTCGGTGACGACGAGGACACCGATCGACGGCGGCAGGTCCTTGGCCGTCTTGTGCAGGTACGTCGTGACCTTGGGGCCCTCGACGCGCGCGACACGGCGCAGGACGATCTTCTCGCCCAGCGTGGCGCCCTGGGCGGCGATGAGCTCCGCGACGGTGCCCTCCGCGGACGGGGCGGCGGACGCCGCGACCTCGTCGGTGGCACCGGCGGCGGCAGCGGCCTCGAGGACGGCCTCGGCCAGGGCGATGAACTTCTCGTTCTTGACGACGAAGTCCGTCTCGGCGTTCAGCTCGATCATCGTGGCGACCTGGCCGGCCGCGGCGTCCTCGACCTTGACGGCGACGAGGCCCTCGGACGCGGTGTTGCCCTCACGCTTGGCGGCGCGGGCGAGACCCTTGGTGCGGATGATCTCGATGGCCTTCTCGGCGTCGCCGTCGGCAGTGTCCAGGGCCTTCTTGACGTCGAGCATGCCTGCGCCGGTCCGCTCACGCAGCGCCTTGATGTCAGCGGCGGTGTAGTTCGCCATTGTTCTGGTCCTCCGTGCAGTCGTGTTGTTCGGGGAGGTCTAGCGACCCGGGGAGCGGTGCGCTGACCGGGCCCGAACGAATCGGACCCGGTCAGCGCAGCACCTCACTTCTCGGTCTCAGCAGCCTCAGCGGTCTCGGCTGCCTCGGGAGCGGACTCCGGAGCGACCTCGGCGACAGCCTCGGTCGCCTCGGGGGCGGCGGCCGGAGCGTCCTCGACGGGCGCGGTGACCTCGGGTGCCGCAGCCGGAGCGGCCTCGACGGCCTCAGCGGCTTCGACGACCTCGGCGGGAGCAGCCGGCGTGGCGGCCTCAGCGGCCTCGGCGGACGCCGCGGCAACGGTGCCCTCGTCGGTCGCGGCCGGGGACTCGACGGTGCCCTCGGTGCCGGCCAGGAGCTCGCGCTCCCACTCGGCCAGCGGCTCGGCGACGGCCTCTGCCTCTGCACCGGTCTTGCTGCCGCCGGAGTGGCGCTGCATGAGGCCCTCGGCGGCGGCGTCCGCGATCACGCGGGTGAGCAGCGTGACGGAGCGGATCGCGTCGTCGTTGCCCGGGATCGCGTAGTCGACCATGTCGGGGTCGCAGTTGGTGTCGAGGATCGCGACGACCGGGATGCCCAGCTTGCGGGCCTCGTTCACCGCGAGGTGCTCCTTGTTCGTGTCGACGATCCACACGGCCGAGGGAACCTTGGCCATCTCACGGATACCGCCGAGCGTGCGCGCGAGCTTGTCCTTCTCGCGACGCAGGACCAGGAGCTCCTTCTTCGTGAGGCCCGAGGCCGCCACGTCGTCGAAGTCGATCTCCTCGAGCTCCTTCATCCGCTGAAGGCGCTTGTGCACGGTGGTGAAGTTCGTGAGCATGCCACCGAGCCAGCGGTGGTTCACGTACGGCATCCCGACGCGGGCGGCCTGCTCGGCCACCGGCTCCTGTGCCTGCTTCTTGGTGCCGACGAAGAGGATAGAACCGCCGTGGGCGACCGTCTCCTTGACGAAGTCGTAGGCGGTGTCGATGAAGCCCAGCGACTGCCGGAGGTCGACGATGTAGATGCCGTTGCGCTCCGTGAAGATGAAGCGCTTCATCTTCGGGTTCCAACGGCGGGTCTGGTGTCCGAAGTGGACACCGCTCTCGAGGAGCTGGCGCATGGACACGACGGCCATGACACGTCCTTTCGGTGCGGCCCGAGATCAACTCGGGTCCTCCGCACACATTTCAGGCGGACCAGGGCTGACAGCCCGGGCCGCGGTTGGGTTGAATCGGCACCATAGATACGTCGGTGCCCCTGGCGCCGCACCGTGCCCGACGCCGACCCTGAGGGCCGGACCGCTGCCGGACGCGACTTGCTGTGACGCGCGTTGTCGATCGGGTGTTCTCCCGGCTGGGCAGACTGTCAGCGATGCTGTCCGTGTGCCCGACGGGAGTTCATGCCGGTCGCGGGTGGAAGTCTACCCGACCTGCCCTTGCAACGAGGACCTTGCCGCCGCACCGCGAATGTGACGTCGCGCGCTGCCGCCGACGGACCTGTCCGGGAGGGGTTCGAGAAGTCATGGCAGCCCCGTGGCGACCCTCGTCACGGCGGTAGCGGGCGGCGAGCGCGACCACAGGGGGCACGTGCGCCAGGTTGTGCACAGCCGGCTGTGCGACACCGTCCGGGACGTGCCGCACCGGGTGATGCTCCTGACATGACGCGTCTCCTCACCCTCCCTCCCCACCGGGTCATCGACCGGTTCCCGGCAACCGTGCTGACCGTGCTGCTCACCATCGCTCTCGTCGCTCTCATCACCACGGCGCCCGCCGCCGCCGCGCTGCGCACCGGGCCCGACATCGCCCTCCAGGTGGGCGCCGGCACCGGCGCTGCCGTGCCCACGGGGTACGTACCGCCCGTCGCCGGCGTGGATCCGCCGTCCGGCGTGGAGCGCAGGTTCGACGCACCCGCGGAGAGATGGGGAGCCGGCCACCGCGGCGTCGACCTGACCGCCCCGCACGGTTCGAGCGTCCTGTCCCCCGGCCCCGGGGTGGTGACGTTCGCCGGGCAGGTGGCGCGGCGCGGGGTCATGGTCGTCACCCACCCGGACGGGCTGCGCAGCAGTCTTGAGCCGGTCACCGCCTCGGTCGCGGTAGGGACCACGGTCACGGCCGGCGAGCGGATCGGCACCGTGGAGGGCGGGCACGCGGGAGGCGGCACGACGTCGAGCCACTGCGCACCCCGGTCCTGCCTGCACTGGGGCGTGCGGCGGGGCGAGCGCTACCTCGATCCGTTGTCCCTGCTGTACCGCCCGCCGATCGTGCTCCTCCCGGACCGCTGACGCCGGCCGACCAGCAGCGTCGGCAAGACCGGTGCCCCTCAGGCGCGGGGGAACGCCTGGGCGTAGACGCTGCGCAGCCGCTCGGCGTCCACGTGGGTGTAGCGCTGCGTGGTCGCGAGGTTCGCGTGGCCCAGCACCTCCTGCACGGCGCGCAGGTCCGAGCCGCCCTGCAGCAGGTGCGTGGCGGCGGAGTGCCGGAGCGCGTGCGGCGCGACGTCCTCGACCCCGGCCTGGGCCGCGAGCCGGTGCACCGACTCGCGCACCTGGCGCTGGCCCCAGCGCCCGCCGCGCTCCCCCACCAGCAGGGCGTCGCCTGTCGCGGCGGTCGCCAGCGCGGGCCGCCCGTCGGTGAGCCAGGCCTCCACCGCGCGCGCCGCAGGGATGCCGAACGGCACCACCCGCTCCTTGCCACCCTTGCCGAGCACGCGCACGAGCCGGTCCCGGGAGTCCACGTGCCCGACGTCGACGGACACCAGCTCACCCACGCGGATCCCCGCGCCGTACAACAGCTCGGCGGCGACCCACGAGCGGAGGGCCAGCGGGCGGGTCGCCTCGTCGGCGTCGTCCGCTGCTGCCCTCGCGCCGTCGAGGAGGCGGCTGGCCGCGTCCACGTCGAGCACCGTAGGCAGAGTGCGTGGCACCTTGGGGCTCGCCAGGCGCGCAGAGGGGTCCACCGGCACGAGCTCCGAGCGGTGCGCCCAGCGCAGGAACGCGCGGGCGGAGGCGCCTCGGCGGGCGAGCGTGGAGCGGGCGAGCCCTCTGTCGGACTGGGACGCGAGCCAGCCGCGCAGCAGTGCGAGGTCGATGGCATCGAGCCGCGTGGTGCCGTGCCGCATCGCGTACCGGAGCAGGTCGGTCACGTCCGCCACGTAGGCACGCCGCGTGTGGGCGGAGTGCCCACGCTGCGCGTCGAGGTACCGGGCGAACCGCGACACGGCGTCGGACAGCTGCTCGGGCAGCCGCGGCAAGCCGGACAGGTCGGTAAGGTCCACGTTTGCCAGTGTGCAGCTCGCAGGCCGCGCGACGAAGAAGGCGCGCCGCCGTTTTCGCCCGTATCTGCGGCGCCTGGCCTCCGGCCGGTCCCGCTCACCGCCTGCGCCAGCCCCCGTCCTTCTGCTCGGCCAACCCCATGAGCTCCAGCAGCCCGAGCGCGCCCGTCGTGTCGCCGAGCGCGAGTCCGGCCGTACGGGCGATCGAGCGCTCGTGCGCCGCCTTTCGCACGGGCAGCGCGTCCAGGACCGCCTTGCCCGCAGCGTCCAGATCGTCGCCGGGCCGTGTCTCGCCCCGGCGCTCGGGGGCGCTCTCGCCCAGGACCCCGACCAGCTCTGCGG
Organism: Promicromonospora umidemergens; assembly: GCF_024171995.1. GTDB lineage: Bacteria > Actinomycetota > Actinomycetes > Actinomycetales > Cellulomonadaceae > Promicromonospora > Promicromonospora umidemergens. Next base: position 221,155 of record NZ_JAMTCT010000004.1, read on the forward strand.
CCTCCGCCGCGTCCGTCACGCACACGGCGGCGCCGCGACGCAGCAGCTCGTGGCAGCCGGCGGAGGCCATGGACGTGACCGGCCCCGGGACCGCACCCAGCGGCCGTAGCAGCGCTACCGCGTGGTTGGCCGTTGACAGCGCGCCGGACCGGACCGACGCCTCGACCACCACCGTGCCCGACGTAAGAGACGCGATCAGCCGGTTGCGCTTGAGGAAGCGCTGCTTGGCGGGCACGGACCCGGGCGGGACCTCGCTCACCACCGCGCCCTGCTCGATGGTCCGCCGCAACAAATCGGTGTTGCTCGCGGGGTAGAGCCGGTCGACGCCACCCGCCAGGAAGGCCACGGTCGGCGCCCCAGAGACCAGTGCGCCCCGGTGCGCCTCCGCGTCGATGCCGTTGGCACCGCCGGAGACCACCGTGAACCCGCGGTCGGCCAGGCCGCACGCCAGGGCGCGCGTCACGCGGATGCCGTAGTCGGTGCAGGCCCGGGAGCCGACCAGCGACACCGAGCGCTCTCCCAGCCGCGCCAGGTCAGGGTCGCCACGTACCCACAGGGCCAGCGGCGCGCCGACGCCCAGACGGGCGAACCCGACAGGCCAGCGGGGGTCGTCCGGTGCCAGGAACGTGCCCCCGTACCGGCCGAGCACCGTGAGCTCGCCCGCGGGGTCGAGCCGCTCGAGCCGGGGCGCCCAGCGCCGGACGGCAGCCACCACCAGACCGGCCGCCCGCGCCCCGGACGTCGGCGTCCCGGCGGCCTGCCCCTCAGCAGCCTGCCCCTCAGCAGCCAGGCCCTCGACGGCCGGTCCGGGCAGCCGCCCGGGAGCGTCGGCCGGGCCGGGCGGGACCGCACCCGAACCGAGCCCTGGCGCCGCGCCCAACGTTCCACCCCCGAGCCGGCGGAGCGCTGCGCCGGCCTGACCCGGTGCCCCGGCAGCGTCGACCAGCCAGTCGAGCGCGCCGACCGGCCCGAGGTTGCCCACCAGGGCTCCGGCCACCGGGTCCCCTGGTTCCGCGATCCTGCTCCACGCTGCCCGCGCCAGCACGGGGTCGCCGGTGTCGAACCGGAGACCGGTGCGGGGCAGCTCGAAGAGCGCTTCACCCATGGTCGCCTCCCGTGCGCAGCAGCAGCGCGTTGCCGACGTCGGACACCGAGGGCGCGCCGCGCCCCGCGAGGTCGGCGATGGTCCACGCCATCCGCAGCACCCGGTCGACGCCCCGCAGGCTGAGCCGCCCGTCGGTCATCGCCCGTTCGATGGGACCGAGCAGACCCGGGTGCGGCTTGAGCAGGTCGCGCAGGAACCGCCCCGGCATCTCGGCGTTCGTCGACCAGGGCGTGTCCGCCAGCCGAGCCCGTGCGGCCTCCCGCGCGGCGAGCACCCTAGCGGCCACCGACGACGTCGCCTCGGACCTGCCCTCCAGCCGCTCGACCCGGTCGACGGGTTGCACCTCGACCTGCACGTCCACCCGGTCCAGCAGCGGCCCGGACAGCCGCGCGAAGTACCGGCGCCGCACCGTGGGCGAGCACGTGCACTCCAGGCCCTTGCCCACTGCCAGCCCGCAGGGGCAGGGGTTGGCCGCCAGCACGAGCTGAAACCGTGCCGGGTAGCGCGCAGCGCCGCCCGACCGGTGGATCACGAGCTCACCCTGTTCCAGCGGCTGGCGCAGGGTCTCCAGCACCTTGCTGCCGAATTCGGGCGCCTCGTCCAGGAAGAGCACTCCGCGATGCGCCCGGGACACCGCCCCGGGGCGCGGGATGCCGGACCCGCCGCCCACCACCGCCGCCTGGCTGGCCGTGTGATGCGGGTCCTCGAACGGGGGCCGGCGGATCAGGCCGCCACCCGGGTCGAACGTGCCCGCCACGGAGTGCACGGCGGTGACCTCGACGGCCTCCCGGTCCGTGAGGTCCGGCAGGATCCCCGGAAGGCGAGACGCCAGCATCGTCTTGCCGGCTCCCGGCGGCCCGACGAGCAGCAGGTGGTGACCCCCTGCGGCCGCCACCTCGAGGGCGGCGCGCGGACGCTCCTGCCCCATGACGTCGGCCAGGTCGCCGGGCAGCCGCGCGGACAGCGCCGAGCGGGTCGGCCGCACGGTCACCACGTCCCGCACCAGCTCGGGCGGCCCCCCGTGCAGAGCGACCACCTCGGCCAGGCTGGCGGCACCCGCGACCCGCGCCCCCGGCACCAGCCGCGCCTCGTCGAGGTCCCCTGCCGCGACCACGACGTCCGGATATCCCGCGTCCACGGCCGCCGCCACGGCGGGCAGCACCCCGCGCACCGGCTGGAGACGCCCGTCGAGGCCGAGCTCGCCCAGGTGCACCACCCGGTCGAGGCCCGTCCGGCGCAGCCCTGCCGACGAGGGCCCTTCGGCGCCGGCCAGGACCGCCACGGCGATCGCCAGGTCGTACGCGCTGCCCTGCTTGCGCAGCGAAGCGGGCGACAGGTTGACCGTGATCTTCTTGACGGGCCACGACAGTCCCGTGCTGGTCACCGCTGCCCGTACCCGGTCTCGTGACTCGCTCAGGGCGGCGTCCGGCAGGCCCACCAGGGTGAACCCAGGGACCGACGCCGCGAGGTGCGCCTGCACCTCCACCACGTACCCCTGCATGCCGACGAGCGAGACGGCCCGCGTGGTCGCCGTCCCCATCAGGCCACCGACTCGAGATGCTCGACGACGGGACGCCCCTTGGCCTGCAGCGTCACCGCCACCACGTCGATCCGGACGGCCCCGAACCGCGTGCGCACGTCCGGCTGCACCGGCACTGCGCTGCCCGGACCTGCCTCCTCCAGCAGCCGCGCCGCGGCGAGACGCTCCCTGAACCCGGTGAGCCACTGCCCTGTCAGCCGTTTGATGCGGGCGAGCTTGCGGGGAGTCACCGCCTCAGCGGGATGCCCGAACCCGTGGCCCGACCGGGTCTTGACCTCGATCACCACGAGCACGTCGTCGTCGAGCGCGACGATGTCGAGCTCCCCGTCCTTGCCGCGCCAGTTCGTGTCGAGCACCTGCCAGCCGCGTGCCTCGACATGCCGCAGCGCTACGCGCTCGCCGTACCGGCCCACGCCGTCCTTCTTCGCCATCGCGTCCACCTCCGTGACCAGCCTTGGTCACGGCAGGGCCGTCCGACGGCGCCGCGGGGCTCACCTGTGCACAGGTCGACGATCCACAGGTCCGAGGTCGTGGTCGAACCGCTGGCGTCCCGTCACGAGGGTCTGTACCGGCCCGTGAGGAGCTTCAGCCAGGTGGCTTCAGAGGGACAGCTCCGCCTTCGCGAGCTCCTCGACGTTCACGTCCTTGAACGTCACGACACGCACCGACTTCACGAAGCGCGCCGAGCGGTAGACGTCCCACACCCAGGCATCGCCGAGCCGCAGCTCGAAGTACACCTCTCCCGCGGCGGACCGCACCTGGAGGTCCACCTGGTTGGCCAGGTAGAACCGGCGTTCGGTCTCCACCACATAGGCGAACAGGCCCACCACATCGCGGTACTCGCGATAGAGCGCGAGCTCCATCTCCGTCTCGTAGTTCTCGAGGTCTTCGGCGCTCACGACGACATCATCCCACCGACGCAGCGGTTCCGGGCAGGTTCCAGGACCTGCGGTGCTGCGGCGTCGGCCCGTACAGCCCGAGGGCGTCCATGTGGGCCCTCGCGCTGTAGCCCTTGTTCTGGTCCCACGCGTACTCCGGGTGCCGCTGTGCCAGCTCGACCAGCATCCCGTCGCGCTCCACCTTGGCCAGCACGCTGGCGGCCGCCACGGAGGTGCAGGTCATGTCCGCCTTGATCAGCGTCCGCACCGCGGGGTCAGGGACTCCGTCGTCGGGGGCGTCCGCCGCGGCGAACAGGTCGAGCGACGGGGTGGTGAGCCAGTCGTGCTTGCCGTCCAGCACGACGACGTCGACGTCGCCGCACAGCAGCCGCACCTGCGCGAGCGCGCGTCGGCCGGCCGTCCGGAGCGCCGCGATGATGCCGATCTCGTCGATCTCGGCCGGCCCGGCGTGACCGACGCCCCAGGCCACCGCCCAGCTCCGCACGGCAGGCGCGATGGCCTCGCGCGCGGCCGGCGTCAGCAGCTTCGAGTCGGCGACGCCCTTCGGCCCGGTGCGGGTGGCGGCGTCGACCACCACGACGCCCACGCTGACAGGGCCCGCGAGAGCACCACGCCCCACCTCGTCCATGCCCGCGACGAGGCGGGCTCCCGAGGCGAGCAGCGCCCTTTCCTGTCGCAGCGTGGGGACCGTGCGGACCACCTACTTCTCCGCGGGAGGTGCATCCGGGACGCCGGCGAAGACGTCGCTCGGATGGTTGTGCCAGTTCAGCCGGTCCAGCGGCCAGACGGTGGCGAACGCAGTGCCCACGACGTTGTCGACAGGCACGAACCCGCCACCCGGCTTGCCCCGGTTGTAGCGCGAGTCCTGGGAGTCCTGGCGGTTGTCGCCCATGACCCACAGCATGTCCGCGGGCACCGTGACCTCGAACGGGTCCTGGCTCGGGATCGAACCCGGCTTGATGTACGTCTCGTCGATGGGCGTGCCGTTCACCGACACGCGCCCGTCGGCGTCGCAGCACACGACCTTGTCACCGGGCAGCCCGATCAGGCGCTTGATGAGGTGGTCGCCGCTGTCCTGCGGCAGCAGGCCGACGGTGGTCAGGAAGGAGGTCGCCGCGTTGCCGAGCGGTCCACGGTCGGGCGCCGGGTACGGCGGCAGCCAGTCGCCCGGGTCCACGAAGACGACGATGTCCCCGTGCCTGAGGTCGAACGGACCGGGAGTCAGCCGCGAGGCCATCACCCGGTCGCCCTCGGTCAGCGTGTCCTCCATGGAGGCGCTGGGGATGTAGAACGGCTGCACCAGCAGGGTCTTGATGAGCCACGACAGAACCAGCGCGCTGACCACGATGATCCCGATCTCCTTGAGCATCGCGACGAAGCTCGACTGCTGCTTCCGCGGCTCACGACCGTGCGCAGCCCCGCCCCGACGATGCGCCCCGCTGTTCTCCCACGGATCTGCTGCGCTCAAGGGGGTCCCATCGATAGGGGTGGGCGGCGCCACCCGGTCGAAACTCGTCACGAGGGTAACTCTGTCACCTCGAAGCGTCCGCGGCGAAATGATCGCGCGGGCGCGTCACGCCCGGGCGGGTATCCCCGCTGACCGGGGCAGTTACGACATCGGCCGCCATCCCCGAGGTGGGGTGGCGGCCGGCGTCTGTTACAGGCTGGAGCGTCAGCTCTCGCGCTTCTCGCGGATCTTCGCCTTCTTGCCGCGCAGCTCGCGCAGGTAGTAGAGCTTCGCACGGCGGACGATGCCGCGGCTGACGACCTCGATGGACTCGATCGACGGCGCGTGCAGCGGGAACTTGCGCTCCACGCCCACACCGAAGCTGACCTTGCGGACGGCGAACGTCTCGCCGATCCCGCCGCCGTGGCGGGAGATCACGACGCCCTGGAACGCCTGGACACGAGAGCGGTTGCCCTCGACGACCTTGACGTTCACCTTGACCGTGTCGCCGGCGCGGAACTCCGGGATGTCGGACCGCAGCGAGGCTGCGTCGATCATGTCGAGCTTCTGCATTGTTCTCTCCGGGCCTGCCACAGGTCAGGCGCGAATATCGTGGGCCCCGCGGCGGCCTGCTGGCCGTCGGGTCCCGGAAGGGTGTGGATGCTGGTGCGGCATTACCCGGTCAGGGGCGGTTGCCCGCCCCGGCCGTCCCCTGTGGCAGAGACCTGACCGGCGACGCACCGACGGCTCATTCTGCCACACGAGCGCCGGGATCGACGCCCCGAGCAGGTGTGACGTCAGGCCCGCCGGCTCTGACCCGCGCCAGCCTTCCGCCGTCGTGCGGGTCCGGCACCCAGCCGAGCCCCGCGAGGAGCGCCAGGTCGTGCTTGTCCAGGCCCGTCACGGAGAGCGCGGCGATCATGTCCGGCCGCAGCCGCGCCGTCCGCTCCAGCGCGCGGTCCCGGCGCCAGCGCTCGATCTTCGCGTGGTGTCCCGACAGCAGCACCTCGGGAATCTCGAGGTCCGCCCACGACGGCGGCTTCGTGTACACGGGGTATTCCAGCAGCCCCGCCGCACCGTGCGACTCCTCCACCAGCGAGTCCGGGTTGCCGACCATGCCGGGGATCAGCCGCGCCACGGCCTCGATCATGACCAGCGAGGCGACCTCGCCGCCGTTGAGCACGTAGTCACCGATCGACAGCTCGTGCACGGTGACACCGGCGTCCCGGTAGTGCTGCGCCACGCGCGCGTCGATGCCCTCGTACCGTCCGCACGCGAACACGAGCTGCTCCGCCGACGCCAGGCTCTCGGCGTGCCGCTGCGTGAACACCTCGCCCGACGGCGTCGGGACGATCAGGTGCGCGCCCACCGCACCGGCGTCCAGGACCTCGTCGATCGCGAGGCCCCAGACGTCGGGCCGCATGACCATGCCTGCTCCCCCGCCGAACGGGGTGTCGTCGACGGTGCGGTGCCGGTCGGTCGTCCAGTCGCGCAGGTCGTGCACCCGCAGGTCCAGCAGACCGCGCTGCCGTGCCTTGCCCACCAGCGACAGGTCGAGCGCCGCCAGGTAGTCGGGAAAGATCGAGATGACGTCGACGCGCACGTCAGTCGTCTTCACGGTCGACGGCGTCGACATCATCAGCACGGTCGACGGCGTCGACATCATCAGCACGGTCGACCGCGTCGACATCATCAGCACGGTCGACGATCGCGGCGTCGGCGTCGCGCGCCAGCAGCCCGGCGGGCGGGGTCACCACTACGCGACCGCCCGCGACGTCGACCACCGGCACCATCGCCAGGACGAACGGGACCAGCGTGCGAACGGTACCGCCGCCGGGCAGGGCCTCCTCGATCAGGAGCGACTCGTGCGCGGGCATGTACTCGAGGGAGATCACCTTGCCGACCACCGTGCCGTCCTCGAGCTCGACGCGCAGGCCCGCGAGCTCGTGCGCGTACCAGGCGTCTTCATCGGAGGAGACGTCCGCCTCGATGACGAGCTCGGTCCCGCGCAGGTTCTCGGCAGCGGTCCGGCCGGTGATCTCGGCGAACGTGACCAGCCACCGGCCCTGGTGCTCGCGCGCGTGCGTCACGGTCAGCGGGCCGACGTCGGCCGGCACCGTCTCGAGCCGCTCGCCGACCGCGAGCCGGGTCTCCGGGTCGTCCGTTCGCACGTCGAGGGCGACCTCGCCCTTGAGCCCGTGCGCCTTGCTGACGCGGGCGACGGTCAGCTGCATGTGTCTCCTCGAAGAATGAAGGTTGGGGTCTCGACAAGCTCGGCCAACGGTTCCGACGGCCCGCCGGTCCGGCTCGGCCGACGCGCGACCGCCGGGAACGAGCAAGGCCCGGTCCGCGTTCGGACCGGGCCTCGTCGTCGTGCAGAGCTGGCGAACGGTCAGCGCCGGTCGACGTCCACGACGTCGACCCGCACCGGACCCTCTGCGGCAAGCGCACCGATCACGGTGCGCAGTGCGCGCGCCGTGCGACCGCCCCGGCCGATGACTCGGCCGAGGTCGTCGGGGTGCACGCGGACCTCGAGCAGGTCACCACGGCGCAGCGTCTTCGCGGAGACGCGAACGTCTTCCGGGTTGTCCACGATGCCGCGCACCAGGTGCTCGAGGGCCTCCGAGAGCATCAGGCCTCGTCGCCCTCGGCCGGCGCAGCCGGAGCCTCGGCGGCGGCAGCAGCAGCCTTCTCGGCAGCCTTGGCCTTGGCCTTCTCGGCATCGGCGTTGACGGCCTCGATCGCGGCGGCGGCATCGCCCTTCTCGCCCTTGACCCGCAGGGTGCCCTCGGCACCCGGGAGGCCCTTGAACTTCTGCCAGTCACCGGTCACCTTGAGCAGTGCGGCAACCTGCTCGGTCGGCTGTGCGCCGACGCCGAGCCAGTACTGTGCGCGCTCCGACTTGATGTCGATGAGCGACGGCTCCTCGGTCGGGTGGTACTTGCCGATCTCCTCGATCACGCGACCGTCGCGCTTGGTGCGCGAGTCGGCGATGACGACACGGTAGTACGGGGCCCGGATCTTGCCGAGGCGCTTGAGACGAATCTTGACAGCCACGAAGTGGTCTCTCCTGGTTTCTATGGGATGGTCCGAGCACCGCGACGTGGGGTGAAGCAGTGTGTGGGACCGAGACGCAGCCTGGCCGGGTGAGAGGGGCCCGGGCACGCCGAGTACCTGCATATTGTGCCAGACGGCGGGAGTGCCCACCAACCGCGTGTGCGTCACACCTTCGAGAGGTCAGAACCACAGGTCATCCGAGTGACCTGCGCGTCTGACACGTCAGGGGTTGACCGGGTAGACCGTGCCGCGCAGCACCACCGCCGTGGGGTGGCGCAGCACCTCGATGTCCTCGCGCGGGTCGGCCGGGTACACCACGAGGTCGGCGCTGGACCCCTCGACGACAGCTCCGAAGCCCAGGTAGTCACGGGCGCGCCACGACGCCATCGCCACGACCTCCGCCGCCGGGAGGCCCGCGGCGACGAGCTCGGCGCACTCGTCGGCGATCCGGCCGTGCGAGATGGTCCCGCCGGCGTCCGTGCCGACCAGGAGCTGCACGCCTGCCGCGTGCAGGTCCCGCACCTGCTGGTACCGGTTCGCGTACATGGCGCGCATCCGCTCCGCGTACACGGGGTACTTGCCGTCGGCCTGCGCCGCGATGCTCTCGAACTGCCCGACCTGCAGCAGGGTGGGGGTGACGGCGATCCCCCGCTCCGCTGCCACCGCCATGTGCTCGGCGGTCATGCCGGTGCCGTGCTCGATGCAGTCGACACCGGCGGCCAGCAGCCCGTCGATGGTCTCGGTGGCGAAGGCGTGCACCGTCACCCGCGCCGCCTCGGCGTGCGCCACCGCGACCGCCTCAGCGAGCAGGCCCTCGGGCCACAGGGGGCGGAGGTCGCCGTCGGCCCCCAGCGTGCGGTCGATCCAGTCGCCCACGAGCTTGACCCAGCCGTCGCCACGGCGGGCCTGCGTCCGCACGGCGTCGGGGAGCAGCTCCGGAGACTCGAGCTCGAGCCCGTAGCTACGCAGGTACCGCTTGGGTAGCGCCAGGTGCATCCCGGACCGCAGCAGGTGCGGCAGGTCGCCACGGTCGTGCACCCACGCGGTGTCCAGGGGCGAGCCCGCGTCGCGGATCAGCAGCACCCCGGAGTCGCGGTCGGCCACCGCCTGCTTCTCGGCCTCTTCAACGGGCACGGCACCGTCGGCGGCGAGCCCGATGTGGCAGTGCACGTCGACCAGGCCAGGCACCGCCCAGCCCTCCAGCACCCGCATGTTCGTGCCCTGCGCCGACGGGCGGGTCAGGCTGATCCGGCCCCCGCGGACCCAGATCTCCTCGGCCTCGCGGTCGTCACCCAGCAGGATGCGTCCGCGGATCGCCGCGGTAGGACCTTCCAGCGCAGACATCCGGCTCCTTCGTTCTCCCCGATTCACACTGTGGACACGCCCTGCTCCCGCACGGCCGGCGGCCTACCGCACGCGCGGGGCCCGCAACCACCTGCCGGAACCACCGGCCGCCGTCACCGGCCGCCGTCACCTGCCCAGGAACTTCTCCAGGCCCGGCGGCAGCTCGATGGTGCTCAGGTCGGGGGACTCGTCCTTCTTGGCGGCGATGCCGAAGGACGAACCCGACGGCGCCGACGGCGTGCTGGCGGGACCGCCGCCGAGCGCACGCTGCATGGCCTCCTGCTCCTGCTGTGCGCGCTTGGCCGGGTTCCCGGACTTGCCCTTCTTGCTCTTCTTCGGCGGCGCCGTCTTGCCACGGGACTTCTTGCCCATGCCCATACCGGGGCCGCCGGGCATCGCGGGCATCCCGCCGGGCCCCATGCCGCCGCCCTTGGACATCTGCCGCATCATCTTCTGGGCGTTGTCGAACCGCTCCAGGAGCTGGTTGATGGCAGTCGTCGTCGTGCCGGAGCCCTTGGCGATCCGGGCGCGGCGCGAGCCGTTGATGATCTTGGGGCTGTCCCGCTCGGCCGGCGTCATCGAGTGGATGATCGCCTCGATGCGACCCACCTCGCGCTCGTCGAACTGGTCCAGCTGGTCGCGCATCTGGGCCATGCCCGGCAGCATGCCGAGCATCTTCTTCATCGAGCCCATGTTCTTCAGCTGCTGCATCTGCACCAGGAAGTCCGCGAGCGTGAAGTCCTCGCCGCTGGCGACCTTGGCCGCCATCTTCTCGGCCTCGCCGGCGTCGAACGCCTTCTCGGCCTGCTCGATCAGGGTGAGGACGTCACCCATGTCGAGGATGCGGCTCGCCATGCGGTCGGGGTGGAAGACCTCGAAGTCGGTCAGCTTCTCGCCCGTGGACGCGAACATGATGGGCCGGCCGGTCACCTTGGCGACCGACAGCGCGGCGCCACCGCGGGCGTCACCGTCCAGCTTCGAGAGCACCACACCGGTGAAGTCGACGCCGTCGGCGAAGGCCTTGGCGGTGTTCACCGCGTCCTGGCCGATCATCGCGTCGATGACGAACAGGACCTCGTCCGGGTTCACCGCCGCGCGGATGTCCGAGGCCTGCTGCATCAGCACCTCGTCGATGCCGAGGCGGCCGGCGGTGTCCACGATCACGACGTCGTGCTGGCGTTCCTTCGCGTAGGCGACGCCGTCCCGTGCGACGGCGACCGGGTCGCCGATCAGGAGTGCGTCGGCCGCTGGGTCGTCGGCCTCGCTCGTGTTGCCAGGGTGCGGCGCGAACACCGGGACGCCGGCACGCTCGGCGACCACGGAGAGCTGGGTCACCGCGTTGGGGCGCTGCAGGTCGGCGGCGACCAGCACCGGCGTGTGACCCTGCCCCTTCAGCACGTGCGCGAGCTTGCCCGCGAGGGTGGTCTTACCAGCACCCTGCAGGCCCGCGAGCATGATGACGGTGGGCGGCGTCTTGGCCAGCGTCAGCGGGCGTGTCGCCCCGCCGAGGATGTCGACGAGCTCCTCGTTGACGATCTTGACGACCTGCTGGGCCGGGTTCAGGGCACCGGACACCTCGGACGACAGCGCGCGCTCGCGCACCGCACCGGTGAACTCGCGCACCACTGGTACCGCGACGTCGGCGTCGAGGAGGGCGCGGCGGATCTCCCGCACGGTCGCGTCGATGTCCGCCTCGGAGAGACGGCCCCGCGTACGCAGGTTCTTGAACGTCGAGGTAAGCCGGTCGGACAGGGAATTGAACACGGACACAGCCTAATCCAGTCCGCTCCCGTCTCGTTCATCGACGAGCTGCGCGAGCGCCCGCTCCGTCAGCCCGTTCACGAGCTGCGCGCGCCAGTCGGTCCACGACTTCGGCCCGAGCGACGTGGTGTCCGCCTCCGTCAGGGCCCGCAGCACCTGGAGCAGGTCGCTCCGGTGGTCCACCGCGTCCAGCAGCTCCGCGACCGTGGCAGGGTCGTCAGGATCGGCTCTGACGGCCAGGTCCGCCAGGGTGAGGTGGTGCCGCACGAGGCGCGTGACGTCGTCGACCACCGGGCGTGCGAAGCCCGCGCGGCCCAGGATGCGCGGTACCCGGAGCGCTCCCTCCACCGAGTGGTCGGGGGCGTCGCGGACCTTGCCGATGTCGTGCAGCAGCGCGGACAGCAGCAGCAGGTCGCCAGCGGCCGCGCGCCCCGATCCCGGCACGGGGCCGGGCAGCCCTCGACGCAGCCGGGCGGCCTCGGCCGCCGTCTCCACGAGGTGCCGGTCCACGGTGTGCCGGTGGATCGCTGCACGCTGCGGCCGGTTACGGATGTCGCCCCACTCCGGGATCCAGGTGGTGACGACCCCCGCGAGGTCGAGCACCTCCCACACCGGAATCTGGGCCTGCCCCGCCGCGAGCAGCGACAGCAGGCTCTTGCGCGCGGGCGGCGGCCACGGCTCGGGCAGGGGCGGGCACTGCTCGAGGCTCCCGATCGTCACGGGCGACAGCACGAGCCCGGTCCGGGCCGCCGTCGCGGCGGCCCGCAGGGGCAGGAGCGGGTCCGTCGCCGGCCGTGCCCCGACGGCGAGCACCAGCTCGCCGTCGTGCTCCACCAGGCCGTCACCAACGACCCGCAGCCGGGGCGGCGTGCGACGGCCACGCACCATCAGCGGCTTGCCGACGCCGACCGGGCGGGTCAGGGCCTGCCGGGCCCGCCGGATCGTCAGGTCGAGCGCGTACGAGATGCTCCGGCCCGACTCCGCGAGGCCGGCCAGGAGGTCGTCGCCGTCGTCGTAGCCCGTGTGCTCGGCGACCTCCTCGAGGTCCGCGAGGAGCAGGCGGCTGGTGCGCCGCCGGGTGACCACCTGCAGGGCGTCGCGCACGTCGAGCAGGTGCGTGGCCGCGGCGTCCACCGCACCGTGCGGCCGGTCCGTGAGCCAGGTCGCGGCCAGCGCGGACAGGAGGACCGCGTCCCTGATGCCGCCGCGCGCCTCCTTGAGGTCCGGCTCGATGAGGTAGGCGAGCTCGCCAGCGCGCTGCGCGCGCTCCCGCGTGGAGGTGATGAGCTCGGGCAGCCGGCGTCGGGCCGCGGAGCGCCAGTCCTTCAGCACGACCGAGGCCGCCCGGTGCACGAGGGCGGCGTCGCCCGCGACGGCGCGCACGCTGAGCCAGCCGATCACCGCGGGCAGGTCGCTGGCCGCCACCTGGCGACACTGGCTCAGGGACCGCACCGCGTGGTCGAGGTCCACGCCGGAGTCCCACAGCGGGTACCAGAGGCGCTCGGCCACGCGTTGCAGGTCCTCGGAGCTGTGCGAGCGGCCGTCGTGCACGAGCACGAGGTCCAGGTCGCTCAGGGGCCCGAGCTCGTCACGGCCGAGGCTCCCGACCGCCGCGAGCGCGATGCCCGTCGGCACCACGTCCCTCGTCGCCTCCGCGAACAGCGCACCGAGGCGGTCCGTGACCCGCTGCCCGACGGCGGACCGCCGGGCCTGGCCTGATCGGCCCGGTCCGGTGAGGTCTGCCGCGATGGTGAGGAGCTGTTCGCGCAGGCCCCGCACCCCGTCAGCGGGGGGTGGAGCCTGCGCCTGCTCCCTGGCCTCCTCGGACACCGGGTCACGTGTCATGCGTCGTCGACCGCTCCCCGGTCAGAGGGCGGCGTCGCCGTGCTCGCCGGTGCGCACGCGGGCCACGTCGTCGACCGACACGACCCAGACCTTGCCGTCGCCGATCTTGCCGGTCTGCGCGGCGCCGACCATCGCGTCGGTCACGGCCGTGACGTCCGCGTCGGCCACCAGCACCTCCACGCGGACCTTCGGCACGAGGTCGACGGTGTACTCGGCACCGCGGTAGACCTCCGTGTGCCCCTTCTGCCGGCCGTAGCCGCTGGCCTCGCTCACCGTCATCCCGCGGACACCGGCACTCTCCAGCGCCGTCTTGACGTCGTCGAGCCGATGGGGCTGGACGATCCCCGTGACGAGCTTCATGCGCGTACCTCCCTAGCAGTCGGACGCTGCACCGTGATCACGGTCAGCGCGCCTCGGTGATGGTGGAACCCGAGTTCTCGTAGGCCGTCTCGCCGTGGACCGCGAGGTCGATGCCGCTGACCTCCGCCTCCTCCGACACACGCCAGCCCAACGGCCTGATCGCGAGGGCCAGGACCAGCGTGACGACACCCGAGAAGAGGACGGCGATCACGGCGATGATCACCTGGACGGCGAGCTGGCTGGCACCGCCACCGTAGAACAGGCCGCTCTCCGTGGCGAAGAAGCCGATGGCGACCGTGCCCCAGAGGCCAGCGACGAGGTGCACGCCCACGACGTCGAGCGAGTCGTCGAACCCGAACCGGTACTTGAGGCTGACCGCGAAGGCGCACAGGGCGCCGGCTATCGCGCCGACGACGACGGAGCCGACCGGGCTGAGCGCACCGGCGGCAGGCGTGATGGCGACGAGGCCTGCGACCACGCCGGACGCGGCACCGAGCGAGGTGGCGGAGCCGTCACGCAGCTTCTCGACGACCAGCCAGCCGAGGATGGCGGCACAGGTCGCAGCGGTGGTGTTGACCCAGGCGAGGCCGGCGGTCCCGTCAGCGGTGAAGGCCGAACCGCCGTTGAACCCGAACCAGCCGAACCACAGGAGCGCGGCGCCCAGCATGACGAGCGGCAGGTTGTGGGGGCGCATGGGCTCCGACCCGAAGCCCTTCCGCTTGCCGATGACGAGTGCGAGCACGAGGGCGGCCGCACCCGCGTTGATGTGGACGACCGTGCCGCCGGCGAAGTCGATCGGCGTCGCGATGCTCGCGAACGGTCCGTCGGGCGAGAGCAGGCCGCCGCCCCACACCATGTGCGCCATCGGGAAGTACGCGACCGTGACCCACAGCCCGACGAACACGAGCCACGAGCCGAACTTCACGCGGTCCGCGATCGCGCCGGAGATGAGGGCGACGGTGATGATGGCGAACGTCGCCTGGAACCCGATACCGACGATGGCGGGTACGCCGAAGTCGTCGATGATGAACTCACCGGCGTCGTCGTAGATCGCACCGGAGAGACCGAACTGGTCGAACGGGTTGCCGAAGATGCCCGCAACGTCGGCCCCGTACGACATCGACCAGCCCCACAGAACGTAGACGACACCGGTCACGGCGATGGCCCCGAACGACATCATCATCATGTTCAGCACGGACTTGCCCCGGACCATCCCGCCGTAGAACAGGGCAAGGCCGGGAGTCATCAGGAGCACGAGGGACGCTGACATCAGCATCCACGCTGTGGCTCCGGTGTCCAGTTCCATATGACGATCCTCTCTTGGCCAGCTCGGAGGGCTGGGCTCGCAACACAGTCGCGAAGGACCGTTTCACCGGACACACCTTGGAGTTACGGGCGCGTGAAGCAGGCCGGAGGAGGGTAAACGTCTCGTTTCATACCCGGGGTGGCAGGCTCACGCTCTACCTGTGTCGGCTGAGCCTGCGACTCCGCTCCGGCTCAGCCGAGGATGCCGTCCACGAACTCGTCGACGTCGAACGGCGCCAGGTCGTCCGGGCCCTCACCCAGGCCGATGAGCTTGACCGGGACGCCGAGCTCGCGCTGCACCTGCACGACGATCCCGCCCTTGGCGGTCCCGTCCAGCTTGGTGAGCACGATGCCCGTGACGCCGGCGACCTCCGCGAAGACACGGGCCTGCGAGAGGCCGTTCTGGCCGGTGGTCGCGTCCAGCACGAGCAGCACCTCGCTCGGCGCGGCGACCTTGCTGGAGACCCGCACGATCTTGCCCAGCTCGTCCATGAGGCCTGCCTTGTTCTGCAGACGTCCAGCGGTGTCGACCAGCACGACGTCGATCTTCTCGTCGCGCCCGCGCGCGACCGCCTCGAACGCGACCGACGCCGGGTCGGCGCCCTCCCGGTCGGAGCGCACCGTCGGCACGCCCACGCGGTTGCCCCACGTGGTGAGCTGGTCGGCGGCGGCCGCCCGGAACGTGTCGGCGGCGCCGAGCACGACGCTGCGGCCGTCCGCCACCAGCACGCGGGCGAGCTTGCCGACCGTCGTCGTCTTGCCCGTTCCGTTCACGCCCACGACGAGCGTCACGGCGGGCAGGTGCGTGCCGTCCTCCGCGGTGGTCGGCTCGGTCCGCAGCGTGCGGTCGAGCGCCGGGTCGAGGAGCGCGACGAGCTCGGAGCGCAGCAGGTCGCGCACCGCGGCGGGCTCGCGCACGCCCAGCACGCGAACCTTGGTGCGCAGCGCCTCCAGCAGCTCTGTGGTGGGGCCTGCGCCCACGTCCGCGAGGAGCAGCTCCTCCTCGATCTCGTCCCAGTCGTCCTCCGTGAGGGAGTCGCGGGACAGGACGGACAGCAGCCGGGCGCCGAGCGGCGAGCCCGAGCGCGCGAGGCGGTCGCGGAGCCGTACCAGGCGGCCCGCGGTGGGTGCGGGCGTCTCGACGACGGAGCGGGCGGGCTTCGTCGGAGCCTCCACGGGCTCGACCGACGTGTCAGGTTCGACGGTCGTGTCGGGCTCGACAGCGGTGTCTGGCTCGGCCGTCGCCTCTCGCTCCCGCTCGAGGGTCGCCTGACCGCCACCCTGGTCGTGGGTGCGCTTCCGGCGCTTGGTGGCAACCCAGCCAGCGATACCGCCTCCCCCCGTGATGACGATGAGGGCAGCGATGATCTCGATCCAGGGAAGCTCGTTCACGCCCCAGATTCTTTCATCCCGCGGACGACGGTGCGGGCACTCCGGCGCGGCGCCGGCCCGGCCCGGTCAGGACACCTAGCCTGCGGCCTGGGCCGTGCCTTCCCCGACGGTGGGATCCTGCGGGACGTTCTGCACCGGCCGCACGGCCCTGAGCTGCCCTGGCACCAGGTTGGCCGGCCTGAGCGGCACCGTACCGAGCGGCACGTGCAGGGTCTTCTGTGCCTGGTCCCGCGCTCGGTTCAGCACGTCGGTCAGCTCTTCGGCGTCGACATAGCCCGGCTTGGACTCGATGGTCGCCGCGAAGAACTCGGACATACCCATGTCCACGGGCGAGGTGTCCGGCTTGACCACCGGCGGCTTGCCGACCCACACGGACGGAGCACCTACCGCGTGCGTCGCGACGGCGGAGGCCCCGAGGCGGCGGCCGTCCTTGCGCCGCTTGGTGTCACCGCGAAGATGTGCGACACCGAACCAGAAGCGCTGGCGGAGCGAGAGCTGCTCGGTCTTGTTCGAAGGCGCGTCCATCTGGCTGGCGACGAGGAAGACGCCGACCGCCAGGACCAGGCACACAACGAGCAGGATGACCGACCACCACATGGATCTATTGTGTCGCCTCTTGTCCGCTCCTGCCGTGCAGGGGGCCGCGACACGCCGGGCAACACGCACGTGGGAGGTGGGAGAAATTCCTCACACCCAGAAAATTGCTGTTCCGCGCCCCCGGCCCGCACCCTGCGCTGCACCTCCGGCTCAAACTCTGTTGTCACCGCCCGAGCCTGCGGTTCCGCTCCAGGCGCGTGCCTCGTCCCTCGGCCCGCACCCTGCGCTGCACCTCCGGCTCAGGCGGTGACCGTCTCCCGGTCCCCCATGCGCTGGCTGATCAGCGTCGTGACCCCGTCGCCCCGCATCGTCACGCCGTAGAGGGCGTCCGCGACCTCCATCGTGCGCTTCTGGTGCGTGATCACGATGAGCTGGCTGTCCTTCTGCAGCTCCTTGAAGATCTCGATGAGGCGACCGAGGTTGACGTCGTCGAGCGCCGCCTCGACCTCGTCCATGATGTAGAACGGGCTGGGCCGGGCCTTGAAGATCGCGACGAGGAACGCCACCGCGGCGAGCGAGCGCTCGCCACCCGAGAGCAGCGACAGCCGCTTGACCTTCTTGCCTGCGGGACGCGCCTCGACCTCGATGCCGGTCGTGAGCAGGTTCTCCGGTTCGGTGAGCGTCAGCTTGCCCTCGCCGCCGGGGAACAGCCGCGGGAAGATCTCCAGGAACTTCGCGGCAGTGTCCTGGAACGCTTCCGCGAACACCTGCTGCACCCGCTCGTCGATGTCGTCGACGATCTGCAGCAGGTCCTCGCGCGACTTCTTCAGGTCCGCGAGCTGGTCCACCAGGAACTGGTGCCGCTCCTCCAGGGCCGCGAACTCCTCCAGGGCCAGCGGGTTCACGGCGCCGATCCGCGACAGCGCTCGCTCGGCCTTCGCCAGCCTGGCCTCCTGCTCCTCACGGACGTACGGGACCATCCGGTCCGGCTTCGGCTCGCCGGGGGCCTTCTCCTCGCTCGCGACGGTCTCGCCATCGGCGGGGCCTTCCTCCGGCTCGGCCCCTGCGGCCGCTACGACGACCGCGGTGGCCGCGGGGTCGTCCGGCCGCAGGCCCGCCTCGTGCAGGGCGCGCGTGCGCGCGATGAGCGCGTCCTCCCGCGCCGCCGCGCCGCGGGGCAGTGGGGGATCACCCTCGTACCGGATCGGGTTGCCCTCGTCGTCGCGCTCCACGACGGCCCGGCGCCGGCGCCCACGGACAGCCGCTTCGCCCTCGTAGACCGGAACCGTCCGGTGCGGGCCGAACTCCTCCATGAGCACGTCCGGGTCCATGCCCAGCTCCTCGGACGCGCGCGTCTGGAGCTGCTCCAGGCGCAGCACCTGCTGTGCGCGAGCGACCTCGTCCCGGTGTGCGACGTCGGTGAGCTCCCGCAGCTGGCCCGTCAGCGACTCCACGCTCCCCCGCACCGCGACCAGCTGTTCCGAGCCCGCCGCCCGAGCCTCCTCGGCCGCCGCCTTGTCGGCCACCGCCCGGTCCAGCGACCGCGCGATCGCCTCGAGCGCCACCGCGACCGCCTGCTGCACCAGCGTCGCGCGGGACGCGTCACGGCGCCGCAGCTCTTCGCGCTCGGCGGCGCGGGCGCGGGCCGCGCGTTCCTGCTCGGCGGCCGCCGCCAGCGACTGGGCTCGGCCCGACACCGCGCGCGCCCGCTCCTCGGCGGTCCGCAGGGCCAGCCGGGCCTCGGTCTCCCGCGCCCGGGCCGCGGTGGCGGCGGCAGCGGCCGTGTCCCGTTCGGCCTGCACCGCATCGACCGAGCCCTCCCCGTCGGAGGGCTCCTCCTCGGCCATCGTCAGGCGCTCGACGAGCGCCTCGAGCTCGATCTCGTCCTCCTCGCGGCGCGCCTGTGCCTGCTCCAGCGCGGCGCGGTGCCGGTCGGCCTCCGCCTGGGCGGCGCGCGCGGCCGCACCGAGCGATCCGAGCTGCTCAGCGGCCGCGGC
Source organism: Promicromonospora umidemergens (assembly GCF_024171995.1). Lineage (GTDB taxonomy): Bacteria > Actinomycetota > Actinomycetes > Actinomycetales > Cellulomonadaceae > Promicromonospora > Promicromonospora umidemergens. The sequence goes on from NZ_JAMTCT010000004.1 coordinate 239,744, forward strand.
ACGCGCGGCGTCGGCCTCTCCCAGCCGGGCGAGCGTCTCGTCGTACCGCTCCTGCGCTGTCGTGCGCTCGACCCGCGCACGCTCCAGGTGCGCCGAACCGTCGGTCTCCCGGGCCGCCGCGTCGTCGCGGTCCGCCTTCGCCTGGTCGAGCGCCGACTGCAGGTGCAGCACGCTGGGCGCGGCCGCCGAGCCACCCCAGGCGCGCGCGGTACCCAGCAGGTCACCGGCCCGGGTCACCGCGACCACCGGCTGGTCGCGCACGAGGGCACGGGCCCGCGCCAGGTCGTCCACCACGACGACGTCGCGCAGGATCGCCAGCAGCGCGGCCGACGCCGGGCCGGCCACCTGCACCACCTCGGTGGCCCACCGGGCTCCCGCGGGGAGCTCGACGGCCGGGCGGTCGACGTCGTGTGCGCCTGTCCGGTCCGAGCCGACGACCAGGCTGGCGCGGCCGGCGTCCTCGTCCCGGAGCAGCCGCAGCGCGTCCACGGCCTCGTCGACGCCCGCGACGGCGACGGCGTCCGCCACCGGGCCGAGCGCGGCGGCCACCGCGTCCTCGAAACCGGCCTCGATGCCCAGCAGCGCGGCCACCGAGCCAAGGACCCCGGCCTGGTTGGCGGCCAGGAGCGTGCCCGCGCCGTCCTTGCGGTCAAGGCTCAGCTCCAGTGCCTCGACCTTGGCGGCCGCGGCGCCGCGGTCCCGCTGCGCTGTCGTCACCTGCTCCTGGAGGTGCCGCACCTCGGCCTTCGCCAGCTCGAGCACCTCGGAGGCCGCCTCGTGCGCGACGTCGAGCCCTTCCTCGCCGTCCTCTCCCCCGCCGACTTCTGACTCGAGCGCCCCGAGCTCGCGCGAGGTACCAGCCACCCGCTCCTCCGCCTCGAGCAGGGCGTCGCGCAACCGGTCCAGCTCTGACTGCGCGGCCTCGACCCGGCTGCGGCGTGCGGCGACCTGGCCGGCCAGGCGGGCGAGACCCTCGCGGCGGTCTGCGGCGGCACGCAGCAGGCCGGCGTGCGAACGCTCGGCGGCCTGAGCGGCTGCCTCGGCGGCGGCGCGTGCGTCGACGGCGGTCTCGACGACCTCGTGGGCCATCTCGACCTCGGTGACCAGCTCTTCCTCGCTCACCCGGGCGCGGGCCGCCTGCGCCTCCAGGTCGTCCGGGTCCTGCCCCTGGTGGGCGGGTTCGGCGGTGCCCAGCAGCCGAGCGCGCTCGCCGGCCAGGGACTGGAGGCTGCGCAGGCGCTCCCGCGTCTGGGACAGCGCGAATACCGTGTCGCCGGCCTGGCTGACCTGCTGGGACTCGGCCGACATCGCCGCCTCGAGGCGGGCCAGCATGCCGCGCGCCTCCGTCAGCGCAGCCTCGGTCTCGGCCTGGCGCTCCTTGAGGGAGCGTTCGTCCGCGCGCTCCTGCTCGAGCTGTGCGGTGAGCTGCGCGAGGTCGTCGGCGAGCAGGCGCGACTTCGCGTCGCGCAGGTCCCGCTGCACCGTCTGGGCCTTGCGGGCCGCCTCTGCCTGGCGGCCGAGCGGACCGAGCTGGCGGCGCAGCTCAGCGGTCAGGTCGCCCAGGCGCGCGAGGTTGCCCTGCATCGCGTCGAGCTTACGGAGCGCCTTCTCCTTGCGCTTGCGGTGCTTGAGGACGCCCGCCGCCTCCTCGATGAAGCCGCGCCGCTCCTCCGGCGTCGCGCGCAGCACGGCGTCGAGCTGGCCCTGCCCGACCACGACGTGCATCTCGCGGCCGATGCCCGAGTCGCTCAGGAGCTCCTGGATGTCCAGCAGGCGGCAGCTGTTGCCGTTGATCGCGTACTCGGAACCGCCGCTGCGGAACAGCGTGCGGGAGATCGTGACCTCTGTGTAGTCGATCGGCAGCGCGCCGTCGGTGTTGTCGATGGTCAGGGCCACCTCGGCGCGGCCGAGCGGCGCACGGCCGGTCGTACCGGCGAAGATGACGTCGTCCATCTTGCCGCCGCGCAGCGACTTCGCACCCTGCTCGCCCATGACCCAGGAGAGCGCGTCGACCACGTTGGACTTGCCGGAGCCGTTGGGGCCCACCACGCAGGTGATGCCCGGCTCCAGCTCGAGGGTGGTCGCCGACGCGAAGGACTTGAATCCCCGGAGCGTGAGCGTCTTGAGGTGCACGGTCCTGACCCTAACGTTGAACACGACATGAACGCGGGACGTCAGATGTCGCCTACCCAGCGATTCGGCCCAGAACCTCCCCGGGTTCTGGGCCGAATCGCTGGGTAGGCGCCGGGTCGGTCCGTCAGCCCAGGGTCGGGAACCAGAGCGCGATCTCGCGCGCCGCCGACTCCGGCGAGTCGGAGCCGTGGACGAGGTTCTGCTGCACCTTGGTGCCCCAGTCCCGGCCCAGGTCGCCCCGGATGGTGCCGGGGGCCGCGTCGGTCGGGTTCGTGGCACCTGCCAGCGAGCGGAAGCCGGGGATGACGCCCTCGCCCTCGGCCACGACGGCCAGCACCGGGCCCGACATCATGAACTCGACCAGGGGCCCGTAGAACGGCTTGCCCTCATGCTCGGCGTAGTGGGCGGCAAGCTGCTCGGTGGTGGCGTTCTTCAGCTCCACCGCCCGCAGCGTGTAGCCCTTGGTCTCGATGCGGCGCAATATCTCGCCGGACAGGCCGCGGCGGACGCCGTCCGGCTTGACGAGGACGAGGGTGCGCTCGGCCACGGGCTGCGTCGAGGCCTCCGTGGGCAGGGTCTTCTCTGCGACGTCGGTCATGGAGCAACCCTAGCGGGGCGAGCACCGAGGCGATGACGCGGCCCGCCCTGGACGTGTCGGACCCCCAGGCCACCGGAGTGACCTGGGGGCCTGACACGTTCGATCACGGTGCGTTGGGGGCGGTCTCCGGATGGGCGGCGTCGTACTCCGCACGTTCCCGGTCCACGCGGGCGCCGAGCCGCAGGGCGTAGATCCACAGCACCACGAAGATGCCGCCGACGAGGTACATCATCGGCACCAGCAGGCCCATGGCGAGCACCGGGATCTGCGCCACCGACCCGGCGGCCCGGCCGGCGGCCGAGCCCTGGGCCCGCGACAGGATCACGAGCACCAGGGCGAGGACACAGCCCAGCACCCAGATCACTGCGCTCGACTCGATGCGGAGCGGCCCGCGCCCGAACTCGGAGTCGCGCAGTGCCCACACCGCCATGGTCGCGAACAGCACGAGGAACACCTCTAGCAGCAGCGTGGTGGCCGTGAACTGCACCAGCGCGGACTTCTTGGGCTTGATGCGGTCGCCGGGGGCGGGTTGGTCCTTGCTCACCGGTCCAGGATATCCGTCTCCTTGCCCTCCATGACCGCCTCGCCGCGCGCCACCATCCCGGCCTCGCCCGAGAGCTTGATCTCCTTGAGGAAGAGTGCGAGCACGAGGCCGACGGCGACCAGCGGCACGAGGTACCAGAACGCCGGCGCGAGGGAGTCCGCGAACGCGTCGACCACTCCGCTGCGCAGCGGCTCCGGGAGCTGGTCAACGATCGCCGGCGTCAGGCCGGAGCTGCCACCAGCGGGCACTGCGCCCTCCGGGAGGCCGCCGAAGACGCCCTCCAGGTTGTCCGAGAGGCGCGAGGTGAACACCGTGGTGAAGGCCGCGGTGCCGACGGCCGCGCCGATCTCACGGAAGAAGTTGTTCGACGACGTCGCCGTGCCCAGCTCTCGCGGGTCCACCGAGTTCTGCACCGCGAGCACGATCGTCTGCATGATGAGGCCCATCCCGGCGCCGAGCACGAAGATCATCGCGCCGAACAGCCACAGGGACATGCCGCCCTCGAGGCGGGTCAGCCAGATCATGCCCGCGATCGTGATGACCAGCCCCACGACGGGGTACATCTTGTAGCGGCCGGTCTTGGAGATCGCGAAGCCCGAGACGATGGAGGTCAGCATCACGCCGGCCATCATCGGGAGCATCAGCAGGCCGGACTCCGTGACCCCCGCGCCGGCCGACATCTGCAGGAACGTCGGCAGCATCGCCATAGCGGAGAACATGCCCATGCCGAGCACGAGGCCGATGAGCGTGGTGATGGTGAACGTGCGGTTCTTGAACAGCCGCAGCGGGATGAGCGGCTCGGACACCCGGTTCTCGATGAACACGAACAGACCGACCACGACGGCGGTACCGACCAGCAGGCCGAGGAGCATCGGGTCGGACCAGTCGTAGCCGTCGTTGCCGAGCGACTCCCAGCTCGTCAGCAGCACGATGCCGGTGGTGCCCAGCGCCATCGTCAGGATGCCGCCCCAGTCGGTGGGCCGGGTGGTGCGGTGCGAGGGCAGCTTGAGCGCGAAGTAGGCGATGAACCACGCGGCGATGCCGATCGGCACGTTGATCCAGAACGTCCAGCGCCAGCCGGGGCCGTCGGTGAGCCAGCCGCCGAGCAGCGGGCCGGCGACCGCGGAGATGCCGAACAGGGCGCCCATGGGGCCCATGTACTTACCGCGGTCGGACGCCGGGATGATGTCGGCGATGATCGCCTGCGACAGGATCATCAGGCCGCCGCCGCCGAGGCCCTGCACGGCGCGCCAGGCCACGAGCGACTCGAACGACTGGGCCATGCCGCCCCCGACGGACGCGATGACGAACAGGGCGACCGCCACGAGGAAGGGCCAGCGGCGCCCGTACAGGTCACCGAACTTGCCGTACAGCGGCATCGCGATGGCGATCGCCAGGATGTAGGCGGTGATGACCCAGCCCTGGTGCTCCACGCCGTTCAGCTCGCCCACGATGGTGGGCATGGCGGTACCGACGATGGTCTGGTCGAGCGAGGACAGGAACATCGAGGCCATCAGGGCCCCGAAGATCAGCCAGATCGTGCGCTGGTTGAGGACCACCAGCGGCTTGTCCGGCGCCTCGGTGACGGCATGGCTCATGAAGGGTGCCTTTCTGGGGGCAGGGCGAGCTGGAGAGATCGGTGAGCAGGCGGTGCGGGAGTCAGGAACCGAGGTCGACCGCGACGAGGTCGACGAGCTGCGCGACGGCGGCGGGCAGGTGGTCAGCCGGTCCACCGGTGTACCCGGCGTTCTCCCAGGCGACGAACGTCGTGCGGATCAGGAGCAGGACGAGCATCGTGAGCAGCTCGTTGCCGGCGCTGAACGGCTTGACTGCCCGGCGGGCCTCGAAGAGCTCGACGAGCTGAGTCTCGTGCCGGTCCATCCAGACCACGTGGCGCTGCAGCAGGCGCGGCTCTCGCTGCAGGAGATCCATCGCCCGCACCGTCTGGCCATGGGTCTCCGCGTGCGGCGTGAGCAGGGAGGCGACCAAGGACTGCAGGTCGGACAGCAGCCGGCCCGTCGGCCCGCCGCGGACGAACGTGCGGATGTCTTCCTCCGACAGCCCGACGTCCTCCGCGCCGAGCACCGCGTCGTCCTTGGTCTCGAAGTAGTTGAAGAAGGTGCGGGCCGAGACCCCTGCCTCGGCGCTGATCATCTCGACCGTCACCGCGTCCAGGCCGTGCGCCGTGACCAGCTGCTGCGCCGCGTCGATCAGCGCCGCGCGCCGGGCGCGCTTCTTGCGCTCGCGCAGACCCTGCTCGGCGGGTGTCCCCTCGAGCGCGGCGGCAAGCTCACGCAGGTCCGGGCGCGGCTCGGCGTCGGCAGGCGCGGCCGTCTCGCGCGAGGAGGTGGGGACCATGCGCTAATTCTTGCACTGCACGCAAAAATTCATCAACTGCAAAAAGATGAGACGGCGATCACACCTCGCCGAAGCCGCCGTCGATCATCTCCACGACCGTCGCCACCGCTTCCGCCGCCCGCTCCCCCGTCGCCTCGACACGCAGCTCACGCCCCTGCGTAGCGCCGAGGGCCATGAGCTGCAGCACGCTGGACGCGTCCACGCCGTCGATCGTCACGGTGGCGCCCAGCTCGGCCACCTTGCGCGACACCAGCGCCGCGGGCCGCGCATGCAGGCCGAGCGGGTTGCGGACGGTCACGGTGCGCGAGCCCTCCGGCTCCCCGCCCGACGTCGCCTCGCCCGCCTCGGGCGCCTGCGTCGCCTCGATCGCCGCGAACATCCGGATCGACGAGGCCGCCGACTCCAGCACCGTGCCAAGGTCCGCGCCGCCGTGCGCCGTCACCGCCGCGGCGACGGCTCCCTCGACGAACGGCGCGCGCGCCAGCACCACGCGCTCGGTCAGGGACTCGTCCAGCTCCAGCACCGCCTCGACCGTGAGCACGGACGACCCGAGGTCTCCCAGCACCACGACGCCGCTGCCGTCCGCGCCGCCGCCGGGGCTGTCGCCCGGTGTGTTGTCGGCCAGCGTCGTCAGCACCTCCTCGAGCGCCTTCTGTACCGCGTCGAGCGAGGTGCCCAGCCCGCCGTCGGGCCTGCCGCCCACGCCGCGGATCAGGACGTCGGGCGCCATCTGCTCCGCGAGCTCCGCGACCCCTCGCGCCAGCTCGACGGAGTGGGAGACGAGGACGAGAGCCACGCGCGCCGTCATGCTGCGCTGCGGGGGTCGGCCGGCGTCGGGCCCGAAAGGGCCGCGGCCAGCGCCGCGCCAAGGACGAGCGCGGTGGACCGTGCGCCCGGGTCCTCGTGACCCGCACTGCGTTCACCGAGGTAGGAGGCGCGGCCCTTGGTCGCGATCAGCGGGATGGTGCCCGTCGCCGCCGTGTCGGCGGCCTCTGCGGCCGCCCGCAGGACGTCCACCTCGGAGCCCCCGTCGCCGGCCGCGGCCTCGCCCGCCTCGACGGCCGCGTGCCACGCGTCGACCATCGTCTTCTCCCCCACCGTCGCCTTGCCGCGCGAGGCCACGCCTTCGAGGGCTGCCTCCAGCACGGCGACGACGGCGGGCGGGTCGATCTGCGGGCGCCCGGACACCTTGGCCGCCCGCAGGTACGCCGTGCCGTAGAGCGGCCCGGCCGCACCGCCCACCGTCGACATCAGCGTGGTCGCCACGAGCTTCAGGACGTCACCGACCGTCCGCTCGCCGGGGGGCGCCGGTTCGGCCGCCACGTCGTCGAGCCGCGCCACCACCGCCTTGAAGCCCCTGTCCAGGTTCTCGCCGTGGTCGCCGTCGCCGATCTGCCGGTCGAGCTCGGTCAGCTCGCCTTTCGCGTCCGCGATCACCTCCGCAGTGCGGCGGACCCATCGCTCCGCCCAGTCCGCGTCCAGCGCCATGTCCTTCAGCCCTTCCTGTTTCACCACCGGAGTGCTGCAGTGTTCACCGGCGCGTCCCAGAGGGCCTCCAGCTCGTCGTCCAGTCGGAGGACGGTGACCGATGCCCCTTGCATCTCGAGGGACGTCACGTAGTTGCCCACCAGCGAACGGGAAACCGTCACGCCACGCTCCTCGAGAAGGCGCCGCGCTCGACCATAGACCACGTAGAGCTCGGACAGCGGAGTGCCGCCCATACCGTTGACGAACAGCAACACTCGCTCGCCGCCGCCCAGGTCCAGGTCGTCCGCGACCGGCGTCACGAGCATCTCCGTGACCGCGTCGGCGGCGGCAGCGGGCACCCGACGGCGGCCCGGCTCACCGTGGATCCCGATCCCCACCTCGATCTCGTCGTCTCCCAGGTCGAAGCTGGGCCCACCCACGTGCGGCACGACCGGTGCCGCGAGCGCGACGCCCATGGACCGCACGTTCGCGATGACGCGCTCCGCGACGGCGGCCACCCCGGCGAGGTCGGTGCCACGGTAGGCGGCCGCGCCCGCGATCTTCTCGACGGCGACCGTGCCGGCCACCCCGCGCCGGCCGGCGGTGTAGAGCGAGTCCTCGACGGCGACGTCATCGTTCACGAGCACCGAGGCGACCTCGATGCCCTCCTCCACGGCGAGCTCGACGGCGGTCTCGAAGTTGAGCACGTCGCCCGTGTAGTTCTTGACGATCGTCAGCACGCCGGCGCCGCCGTCGGCCGCCTGGATCGCGGGCAGGATCTGGTCCGGCGTCGGGGAGGTGAACACGGCGCCCGGGACGGCGGCGTCGAGCATGCCGTCGCCTACGAAGCCCGCGTGCAACGGCTCGTGCCCCGAACCGCCACCGCTGACGAGACCCACCTTGCCCGTCACCGCACCCCCGGCACGGCAGACGAACACCGGCGTCGAGCTGAGCCGGACCAGGTCGGGATGGGCGAGCGCGAAGCCGGCCAGGGAGTCTGCCACGGCATCGGCGGGATCGTTCAGCAGCTTCTTCACTTCCGGCCTCCTCGCGGGGCTGTTCGACCCGGCGACGGAGCCAGGCCCGCACACGAGTCCCCTGAGGTTCATGTAACACCAGAAGGTCGCCGAGAGTACAGCACCCACCCTTTTTGGTTGTGGGCGCGATGGTTCGCCTAGAACGGACAGATGGCCGCAACCATCGCGCCCACAACCAGGCTGGCGATCAGCCGCGGCCGACCAGGATGCGGGTGTCCGCGACCGTGACGACAGAACCGGTGACGAGCACGCCGGTGCCGACGCCGCCGCCGTGCTTGTCGTTGGCCTCGACCAGGTCCGCCGCGAGCTGCAGCGCCTCGTCGAGACGGCCGGCCACGTGCACGCGCTCCTCACCGAAGACCTCGCGGGCCACGACGGCGAGCGTCTCCGGGTCCGTCGACCGCTCCGAGGAGTTCCTGGTCACCACGACCTCCGCGACGGTCGGCTCGAGCACGGACAGGAGCCCTTCGGCGTCCTTGTCCGCCATGACGGCCACGACAGCCACGACGTGCTCCAGGTTGAACGACTCCTCCAGCGCGTCCACCACGGCTTCCGCACCGGCCGGGTTGTGCGCGACGTCGACCACCATCGTGGGGCTCGTCCGCACCACCTCCAGGCGTCCCGGCGCGTCGACGTCGCCGAACGCCGCCTCCACGATCTCGGCGCCCAGCGCGCGCCCGCCGCTGATCAGGGCCTCGGTGGCCGCGAGCGCCAGCAGCGCGTTGTGTGCCTGGTGGGCGCCGTGCAGCGGGAGGAAGATCTCGGTGTAGACGCCGGCGGGCGTGCGCAGGTCGATGAGCTGCCCGCCGACGGCGACCCGCCGGTCCACGACCTCGAGGTCGACGCCCTCCCGGATCAGGTGGGCGCCCACGCTCTGGGTCCGCGCGAGGATGGGCTCGAAGGCGGCGTCCGGCTGCTCCGCGATCACGGCGACGGCGCCGTCCTTGATGATCCCCGACTTCTCTTCTGCGATCTCGTCGAGGGTGGAACCGAGCCAGCGCTCGTGGTCCATCGCGATGGGGGTGATGACGGCGACCTCGCCGTCGACCACGTTCGTGGAGTCCCACCTGCCGCCCATGCCGACCTCGATGATCGCGACGTCGACGGGCGCGTCCGCGAAGGCGGCGAACGCCATGACGGTGAGCACCTCGAAGAAGCTCAGGGGTGGCCCGCCCTGCTCCTGCGACTCGCGGTCCGCGACGCCGATGTAGGGCGCGACGTCCTCGAACACCTCGACGAACCGTTCCTGGCTGAGCGGCTCGCCGTCGACGGCGATGCGCTCGGTGACGCTCGTCAGGTGCGGGGACGTGAACCGGCCGGTGCGCAGGCCGTGCTCGCGGACCAGCCGCTCGACCATGCGGGCGGTGGAGGACTTGCCGTTGGTCCCCGTGACGTGGACGGTCCGGTAGGCGCGGTGCGGGTCGCCGAGCAGGTCCAGGACACGCTCGACGCGGGCCATGGTGGGGTCGATGTCGAATTCGGGGGCTCGTGCCGCGATCTCGCGGCGTACTGCTTCAAAGGCTTCGTCCACATGACGAGGATAAGGTTCCTGGATCAACGTTGCCGATCTCGTGCGGGGGCTCAGCAGGTGTCGGACGAGCAGCAGACGGCGGACGTGACCGGTGACCTCGTGGCCCGCTGGCAGCGTTTCGAGCAGGTCTTCAGCCAGAACGGGTACGACGGCGGGGCGCCACTACCCGGATCCATCCCCGCGAGTGTGTCGGAGCCGACACACGGGCTGCTCGAGATCGCCGGGACCACGCGGCCGGACGTCGTGGTCACCGCCCCGCACGCGACCAACCACGAGCGCGTCGGGACCACAAAGGTTGCCGACCGAGGGACCGGCGGACTCGCTGTCCTGCTCGGTGAGCTCACTGGCTGCACGGTGCTGGTGGCGTCGACGACACCTGGTGACGCGAACTACGACGAGGAGCATCCGTTCAAGGAGCGCCTGGCCGCGTTGCGACCGTCGGTCGTCATCGACCTGCACGGCATGCGGACCCGCGCGGCGTCCGACGTCGACCTGGGAACCGGCTCCGGTCCGGTCCCGTCCGGTGTCGTCGCCGCCCTGGACAACAGCGACTTGCGTGTCACCACCAACGAGGTGTTCGACGCGATGCGGCCGACGACCGTGACGTCCTTCGCACAGACGCTCGGTGTCGCGGCGGTCCAGGTGGAGATCGGCGCCCACCTGCGGCTGCCGACCGGCACGCCCGGCGCGCTCGCCCAGCTCGTCTCCGCCCTGGTCACCGCGGTCGAGCACGCGGCCGCCCCCAGCACTCCCCAAACGTCCGGCTTCACGGTGGTGCCCGTCAAGATCCCCGCCGGGCTCCCGACCGCCGTCGTGCATCCGGACGTGCTGTCCGGCATCAACGGTCCGGTGCCCGTCACCGTCGTCGTGGACGACCGGACCACCGTCGCCTGGGCGTGGAGCGCGGCCGCCGAGGGGATACCCGAGGACGCCCGTGGCCTCTCCCCCGAAGAGATCGGTGTGGGTCGGCGGCTGAGCGAAGCCGTCGGCAACGCCCCGTCGCTCTCGGTGCGAGTGCCGCCGGTCGTACCGCTGCGAACCATGGCCGCACTGGCCCACGACATGCCTGGTGCCGACGAGGTCCAGGTCAACGCCGCGGACCTGGCATCGGGCACCTATCTTCTGGTCCTGGATGGTGTCACCGCCTGGGTAAGGGCCGTGGCTCGCACCCACGTTCGGCCAGGAAGCGTCCGGCTCGCCTACCAGCTTCGTCTCCTCATCGCGTCGGACGGCGCTGCGGACACCACGCTCGTCGCACTCGTCGCAGCTCCTCCCCAGCTGATTCGGCACGGAACACCGGCCACGCGGTTTCAACGTGCCGGCGGAGCCGTCGACCACGCGATGGAACACCTCTGGCGCTCGCTCTTCCGCGCACCGGAGTTCTCGGCCCGCGTGGTCCAGGCGCATGCCGGAGACGACGGGGCGCCTGTCGTCACCCTGCACCCGGCGGTGTTCGACCGCATCGGTATCGGATCCGGTCAGCAGGTGCTGGTCCGGTGGGGAGGCCGCGAGGTCGCCGCACTCGCCGTCGCCGACCACGACCCGCCGGCGACCGGACTACCGCCCGTCTCGATCAAGAGGGTGCAGCGCGTCAACCGGCTCTGGCCGCACCTGCCTGAGGGGATGTCGCCGCACGTGGTGGTCCGCATGTCAGCACACCTCCGCGCCGAGCTGGGCGCACCGGTAGCCACGGTGGTCACCGTGCGGCGTCAGCTGCGGCCGGTCCTGGTCCGGAACCTCAACTCCCTGGTCGTGCCGCTCGCCAGCCTCGTTCTCGCCGGCGCGGCGCTGCCCGACCCGCACTGGCCCGCACTGGGTCTCGGCACCGTGCTGATGTCGGTGTTCGCACTGGCCCGGCTGCGCATACCGCGCCCGCGCAGCCGCGCGCGCGTGGACCAGAACTGGGTGGAGCAGATGTCCGAGCGATCCGCTCCCGATGGTCCCGAGACCGCCCGAGGCGGTGAGAAGGTAGGCGGGTGACTGCCCAGCACCTTCCCGGAGACGCGCCCTTCTTCGAGGAGTGGAGCACCAAGCAGCCCGGCGCCCGCCGGTCCCTGGAGCGTGCCCGTGCCGTGGGCCAGGTCATGGGCACCTGGGACCGCACGCCGCCGGTCCTCGTCGTCGTCGGCTCCAAGGGCAAGGGGACCACGGCTGTGCACACGGCCGCGACGTTGTCCGCGGCCCTCATCAGGAGCGGCCACCCGGCGCACGTCGGGCTCGTCACCTCGCCCGGCCTACGGACGAACCGCGAACGGATGCGGTTCGACGGCCTGGCCATCTCGGAGGAGGAATACGAGCAGGTCGCACAGCGCCTCGCCGGCGCCCGAGCATCCGTCGCGCCGACAGACGGCGGGTACCTGTCGCCCACCGGTGCATTCACGATCGCTGGTGCTGCCTGGGCAGCGGCTCGGGGGTCCGATGTCCTCGTGCTGGAGGAAGGGCTCGGCGGACGGTCTGACGAGGTGAGCCTGTTCGAACCGCGCGTGGTTGCCGTGACGAAGGTGTTCTACGAGCATGGCGAGCTGCTTGGCCCCACGCTGGACGACGTGGCGCGGGACCTGCTCGGCGTCGTCCGACCGTCCACCCGGACGATCGTCACGGTGCCGCAGGACGCCGAGGTGACCGCGATCATCGAGGAGACCGCCGCGACGTTCGGGGCAGAGCTGGTGACCGTGACGGCAGATCGGCCGACGAGGGCTCCGGCCGGCCTGGCACCGATCACCCGGCTGAACGCCGCGACCGGGGAATCTGCGGGCCGAGCGCTGGCTTCGGCTCTCGGATGGCAGGTCGACGACGACCGGGCCAGCGCCGCGCTGGCGACCGTGCAAGTGCCCGGCCGATTGAGCCGGCATCGAGTGGGCGACGTACCGGTGATGGTCGATGGAGCGATCTCGCCCGAAGGCGTAGCGGCCACGGTGGCGGAGTACCGCCGGTGGCACGGCCGCCTGGACACCGTGGTGGCCAGCTTCCCCGACACCAAGGACGTCGAAGCGTGCTTCGCCGAACTGCGCGGCTTCCAGCGAGTGATCCCGGCGCGAGCGGACGACTACCTGAGGTTCACCAAGGCGGCGGCCCTCTGGAGCGAGGCGCTGGACGCGCGGACTGCGCTCGCACTGGGTGTCGGGTCAGCACGCAGCGACGACGGCGGGTGCCTGATCATCGGGACCCAGTCGTACGTGGGGATCGCGCTGGATGTCCTGGGCGCGGAAACCGAGAGGGCGTTCGGCCTGTCCTCGGGCTGATGACACCCCGCGAGCGATCTTTCATAAGTACAGTTATGATAACTACGCTTATGAAAGAGGGACGATGGCACAGCTGAACCGCCCAGCCGAGATGTTCGACCGGGACCGCGAGTGGTCCGCCCTCTCGGCGTTCGCCCAGGACTCGAGCCCTGGCGCCGCCCTGGGGATCGTCAGCGGCCGTCGACGTCAGGGAAAGACCTTTCTGCTCCGGGCCCTGTGCGAGGCAGCGGGCGGTTTCTACTTCGCGGCGGAAGAGGCAACCGACACCGAGTCCCTGAATGCCTTGGGGGCCGCGCTCGCTCGCCACCTCGATGCGCCGGCACCGCTGCACTTCACGGACTGGGGCGCCGTGATCGACGCGCTGCTCGCCCTCGGTCGGGAGCGAGCTGTCCCCGTGGTCCTCGACGAGTTCCCGTACCTGGCCCGTGCCAGCCCACGGTTGCCGTCGGTCATCCAGAATGCTCTCGCGCCGCTGCGCCCGGAACGCGATCAGAGCCGCACCCGCTTGCTGTTGTGCGGGTCGGCCATGTCGTTCATGGGGCGACTGCTGGGTGGAGGAGCGCCGCTACGTGGTCGCGCGGCGCTGGAACTCGTGGTTCCAACTCTCGACCACCAGCTCGCCGCTCAGTTCTGGGGCATCGACGACCCGGTCACCGCTCTCAAGGTCAACGCGATCGTGGGCGGCACGCCCGCCTATCGACGTGAGTTCGTCCGCGACGACACACCACAGGGCCCCGACGACTTCGACCCCTGGGTCCTGCGCACAGTGCTTTCACCGACGAGTCCGCTGTTCCGCGAGGCCAGATACCTGCTCGCGGACGAGCCGGACCTGCGCGATACCGCGCTCTACCACTCGATGCTCGCGGCGATCGCCTCAGGCAACACGACCCGAGGCCACATCGCGTCGTACATGGGCCGCAAGGCCGGCGACCTCGCCCATCCGCTGACCGTGCTCGAGGACTGCGGGCTGGTACTCCGCGAGCCGGACAGCTTCCGCGACAACCGGACCAACTTTCGAATCTCGGAACCCCTCATCACGTTCCACCACGCGGTCATGCGGCCGATCTGGTCGGACCTGGAGCACACGCGCGATGCCACCCGGCTCTGGAGGGGGGCGCAGCGCCGCTTCACCGGCAACGTCCTCGGCCCGCACCTGGAACGTGTCGCCCGCCACTGGCTACGGCACATGGCCCCGGAGGACTTGTTGTCCGACCTGCCCAGCAGTGTCAGCTCCGGGACAGTCAACGATCCCGCTCACCGTACGAGCCACGAGGTCGACGTGGTCGCCTTCGGCCTCGACGACGACGGGTCTCGCCCACTTCTCGCCCTCGGTGAGGTGAAGTGGGGAGATGTGATGGGGCACGGGCACGTCGACCGGCTCGCACGAATCCGGGAGCTGCTCGCCGTTCAAGGTCGGTCCGGCGCGGCGGACGCGCGACTGCTTTGCATCAGCGCCGCCGGGTTCACTGACGAGTTGCGTGAGCGGGCCGCGAAGGATCCCGCCATCCGGCTAATCAGCGCCGGAGACCTCTACACCTGAAGACCGTCAGCCGACAGACTGCCGTCCGAGCCGAGGCTCGCACAGCAATGCCGGCCCATCCGGCCCCCCGTCTCCCGCCGGCTCTGCGGTTCATGACCTCCAGCCGGCAATGGGCAGCGACGGCAGGCCCCGCACCGTCGGCATCCAGGTCGGGTCACTGGGTGATGACCTGGGCCTCGCCCATGACGATGTTGGTGCTGTTGGTCAGGTTCACCGGGATGGTGCCGGACTGGCCGATGCCCTCCCACTCCACGGTCCAGTACGACATCGCGGTGACCTCGTACTCGCCCTGCTTCGTGTAGCGGTGGCCGCAGTCAGGGGAATCAGCGATGTCGTACCGGTCCTCATACGGGGTACCCGGACCGACGCACGTGACCGTGTTCCCGTCTCCCATGTCCCACACCGTCTTGTCCACGTTCGCCGTGGCCGTCACCGTGTGTCCACCGGCCGACGCCGACGCCGTCATCGGACCAAACGTGGTCGGACCGGGCTCGTTCACCCACATCCACTGCGGCATCCCCACGATCCCGACGCTGCCGGGCTCGTCCTCGGGAACTATGCCGATCTCGATCGGCTGCAGCTGCATCTGATCAACCGCACGCTGTGCGAGGACCGCAGGGTCGGGCGCACCAGGTAGAGACGGCACCCACTGCGTGATCGCGACAGCGCACGTCGAGTTCCCCATGGGGTCAGCGTCCTGCTCGCATGGCGGGGTACACGTGACGATCAGCCCGTCCTCGTTTCCCTGCCAGATCGCGGAGGCCTTCGGCGGCTCCGGGTCGAGGGCTTTCACGTAGCAGCCGCCGTCCCACGCCCCGTCGTCCGAGGTACATGGGATCTTGTCGCCTTGATAGGTACAGACCGGCTTCCTACCGCCGTCGGGTTTGCTCACCGGGGTGGCACCGCCGGGCTTGCCAACCGTCTCGATCGTGGTGATGATGTTGCCGCTTCGACCATCGGCTCCGACACCGCTGCCCTGACCAGGGTCGGCCGTCGGCGTGGAGGCCGTCCCGAACACGGCGTTTGCGGCCGGGGCACCGGTGAAGAAGATCAAGATGGCCGCCGTAAGAGCCGTTACGGTTCGGCGCATGTCAACACTTCTTTCCGGTAGACGTGTTCCCGTTGACAGACCAGATGCCGTCTTGCTTCTGGCCTTGCATCACCACCTTCATAAGCACGCGATCCAGGCCGCCCTTTTGGAGAACTGAATCTCCGTCCGGGTTGACGACGTCGTAGTTGCTGTTGTCGGCGCACACCCTCATGTGCACACGGTGACCGGTGACATCCTTTTTGCGCGGGTCACCCTCGTACCTGGTCACCTCGACAAATTCGAAACTTACATCGCCGGTCTCCTTGAGCTTCTGATCGGCGTACTGCTCCCAGAACGACTGCTGCTCCTTCCGAAGTTCGGTGGTGCCGAGGTACCCACCCTCGATGAGATCCCAGAACGGGTTCCCGCCCTTCTTTGCGTATTTACTGGAGATGTTCTGGAACTCGACGTAGCGCTGCTTGGCCTCAGCGACGTTCTTCGCCTTGGCAGCCTCGGCCGGGTTCTCCGGTGTCGGCGACACGGACGGCGACGGCGGGGTCGTCGGGGTCGGTGAAGCCGACTGCGAGACCGACGCCTCGGGGGCCGCCTCCGTGTCGACCTGGCAGCCAGACAGGCCGAGCGTCAGCGCCACGGCAACGGCGGCGCCCAACACGGCGGGACGGGACCTACGGAACATGCGGAAGTCTCCTCGGTAAAGGTCAGGGGCGCGCAGCGAGAACAAGTCCGGCTCAGTCGTTCCCAGGCGAGCCGCGTCCTCACACTGCCTCCGGATCCAGACCCGAACCAGGAACGTCCCCGACACCAACCAGCGTCACGCAATTCCCGGGGCCCAGTCCTTGCAGAATCACCGGATCCTAGCGTGGACCGCCGGAAATCACCCGGAAAGCCGCCAAGACGCCCGCGGCATCACCTGAGGAGGTGGATTCTTGGCCTGCTGGACGCTATGACCTGCAGCAGACCCCGAACCTGGCCGGGGCCGATGCCCTCGCCGCGGTCGACTCGGGACCAGTTCACCTGCTCACCGCACATCACACATCGTGTTGCGGGATTTCACCCCCTGAAGAACGATGACTTCGCGGCGCCAGCAGGCGGTGCTCCGGGTTCGTCATGGGGAAGCGGCAGCATGAGGCGAAACAGCAGGGTCGGGCGCGCAGTTCTCGTGGGGACCATGGCGTTGATCGCGGCGCTCACTGTTCCAGCGGCGGCCGGCACCACCGCCGTCGGGCAACCGGAGACGAACAGGACCGAGCAGAGCCCCGCGGAGATCCGCACAGCCAGAGCAGAGGTCCGCACACCCAGAGCGGAGGTCCGCGCAGCCAGACAGGCTGCCGTCGACCGTGCCGCCGGTGCCGCAACGGCCCTCGCAGAGGTCCCGGGCTATACAGGTGTGGCCGTCGACTACGAGGCCGCGAAGGTGACCGTCTCCTGGAAGGGCACCGCGCCGCCCGCGGTCAACGCCCTGGCGGAACGTGTTCCCGACGGCGTGGTGGTCGAGACCAGGCGGACGGCGCTCAGCGCCGCCGACCTGCACGCCGCAAGCACCCGGCTGCTGGACAGCCAGCGCGCGGCAACGGCACCCCTTACGGTGCTCACCGTCTTGCCGGCCGAAGACTACGCGGGGCTGGTCGTCGAGATCAGCGGTGGCCCGGCCGCCCCGGGCGCGGACGCCCTGGACCAGCGGCTCGAGCGTGTGGCGGGCGTGCCGGTGCAGCTCCAGAGGATCCATAACGTCGTCGAGTCCACCGCGGGCAGCCGCCGCGACGACCGGGCGCCGTGGCACGCCGGCGGGGCGATCGCGGCCCCCGACGGTACCGACTACTGCACGACCGGCTTCTCGATAGTGACCGGGGCGGGCGACCACCGGATCGTCACCGCGGCGCACTGCAACAAGCAGGTGGGCGACCAGGTCCTCGACGGTGTGGGACAGCCGCTGGGCACGATCACCCACCGGGCCCCCGAGGTCGACGCCCAGCTCATCGACCCTGTCGGCGAACCCGAGACGGCGGGTGCCGTCCTGGGCGGTCCGTGGAACGCGACCCCCGCCCATGAGCGCTACCGGTTTCCGGTCGCCACCGTGCAACGGCCGGCTGTCGGGCAGCACATCTGCAGCTCCGGTGCGGTCACAGGAGAGCACTGCTCGACGATCCGCGCCACGGAGATCGCGTGGACCTGCGGCAAGGAGACGTGCCACGGGTTCCGGGCGAGCCGCGACGACGCCGACGTCGTGGTGGGCGGAGGCGACAGCGGCGGGCCGATGTACACGGTCATCGACGGCAAGGCCCACGCCCGCGGGATGATCGACGGCGGCTCGAATCGCCGCAGCTGCGGCGAGACGTCCGTGTCGACCCAGTGCTTCTCCTACGTCTACGGCATCCCGATGGTCGACATCCTGAACTACTGGGACGCCCGCATCGACAGCTGATGACGGTCGGCGGCCCACGGCCGTGGTCCGGCTCGAGAACGACCTCGGGTACCGATTCGCGCCGGAATCGGTACCCGAGGTCGTTCTTGAAGCGGACCCGATCAGGACCTGGTGACCGACACCTTGCGCTCGGCTCCAGCCGTCACCGTGAACGACGTCGCCAGCGTCTCGCGCGACACCAGCTCGCGGTGCTCCTCGACAGCGGCGACCCACTCGGCCGGCACCGTCAGGTCGAGCGCGATCCGGTCGGCGACCTGCAGGCCGGCGGCCTTGCGCGCGTCCTGCACGTCGCGGACGACGTCGCGGGCGTAGCCCTCGGCGCGCAGCGCGTCGTCGAGCGCGAGGTCGAGCACCACGAAACCGCCGCCCGACAGCACGGCGGCCGCGACCTCGGCCGACTCCGCCGACTCGCCGCCCACCACCGTCGTCAGCTCGTACTCCGTCTCGAGCAGCTCAACGGGGCCGCCGTCCGTGGCGACCACGACGACGCCGGCGGGGCTCGTGGACCAGGCACCCGACTTCGCCGCCTTGATCACTGCCTGCACCCCGCGACCGAGCCGCGGACCAGCGGCCCGCGCGTTGACCGCGAGCCGCTCCATGATGCCGAACTCGGCAGCCACCTCGGGCGAGAACGCCACGAGACGGACCTCCTTGACGTTCAGCTCGGTCTCCAGCAGCCCGGTGAACGGCGCGACGCCGCCCGGGTCCGCCACTGCCACGACGAGCGACCGCAGCGGCTGCCGCACGCGCAGCTTGTTCGCCTTGCGCAGCGCCAGCGTCTGCGACACCACCGCGCGCGCGGACTCGACGGCGGCGACCAGCGCGTCGTCGGACACGAGGGTCTCGCCCACGTACCCCGGGGACCCGGCCGACCCGGCCAGCGACGGCCAGTCCGCGAGGTGCACCGAGCGCTCACCGGTCAGGCCGCGCCAGACCTCCTCGGTGAGCAGCGGCGCCAGCGGCGCCATGACCCGGCACAGCACCTCGAGCGCCGTCGACAGGGTGTCGAACGCGTCGGCGTCCTCGGCCCAGAACCGGTCCCGCTGCGTGCGCACGTACCAGTTGGTCAGGGCGTCGAGGTACTGGCGCACGGTGTCGCACGCGCCCGCGATGTCGTAGGTGTCGAGCTGCTGGGTCACGTCGGCGACCAGCCCGCGCGTGCGCGCCAGCAGGTAGCGGTCCATGACGGGCAGCCCGGCGACACGCTCCGCCGTGAGCGGCCGCGCGTCGTACCCTCCACCGGCGGACGCCGCGTTGGCGTACAGCGTGAAGAAGTAGTACGTGCTCCACAGCGGCAGCAACACCTGGCGAACGGCGTCGCGGATGCCCTCCTCGGTGACCACGAGGTTGCCGCCGCGCAGGATGGGCGACGCCATGAGGAACCAGCGCATCGCGTCGGACCCGTCCCGGTCGAAGACCTCGTTCACGTCCGGGTAGTTCTTCAGCGACTTGCTCATCTTGCGGCCGTCGGAACCCAGCACGATGCCGTGCGAGACGGCCGTCTTGAACGCCGGCCGGTCGAACAGCGCCGTGGACAGCACGTGCATCATGTAGAACCAGCCACGCGTCTGGCCGATGTACTCAACGATGAAGTCGCCGGGGAAGTGGTGCTCGAACCAGTCCGAGTTCTCGAACGGGTAGTGCACCTGGCCGTACGGCATGGAACCGGAGTCGAACCAGACGTCCAGCACGTCCTCGACGCGGCGCATCGTGGACCGCCCGGTCGGGTCGTCCGGGTTGGGCCGTGTGAGCTCGTCGACGAACGGACGGTGCAGGTTCGGCTGCCCGTCCTTGTCGAGCGGCAGCCGCCCGAAGTCGCGCTCCAGCTCCGCGAACGACCCGTACACGTCGATGCGCGGGTACTCCGGGTCGTCGCTCTTCCAGACCGGGACGGGCGAGCCCCAGAAGCGGTTGCGCGTGATGGACCAGTCGCGCGCGTTCTCCAGCCACTTGCCGAACTGGCCGTCCTTGATGTGCTCGGGCACCCAGGTGATCTCCTGGTTCAGTTCGCCCATGCGGTCCTTGATCTTGGTGACCTCGACGAACCACGAGGACACGCCCATGTAGATCAGCGGCTGGCGGCAGCGCCAGCAGTGCGGGTAGGAGTGCGCGTACTGCTCGCGGCGCAGCAGCACCGTGCCCGACGTCGTCCGCCCCGCCTCGTCGTCGGCCATCCCGCGCGTGCGGGCCTTGAGGTGGTCGATGATCGGCGCGTTCGCGTCGAAGACCTGCAGCCCGGCGTACTCCTCGACGGGGAACGTGAAGCGGCCGTCCGCCCCCACGGGGATGACGGGCTCCACGCCCTCGCGGTCGCTGACCTGCTTGTCCTCCTCACCGAAGGCGCCGGCGTTGTGCACGAGGCCCGTACCGTCGGTGGTGGTGACGAAGTCTGCCTCGACCACGCGGTGCGCGCCCTCGTGGCCCGCGAAATACGAGAAGGGCGGGGCGTAGGCGGCGCCCAGCAGGTCGCTGCCCTTGAGCCGCCCGACGACGTTCGGCGCCAGCCGCTCGCCGTCAGGGCCCTCGTCGCCAAGCTCGCGCGCGTAGGCCTCCACGCGCGCCTCGGCGAGCACGTACCGCTGCGGGGTGCCGGTGAACGACGACTCGACGATCGCGTAGTCGACGTCGGGCCCCACCATGACGAGCAGGTTGGAGGGCAGGGTCCACGGCGTCGTGGTCCAGATCAGCAGGTGGTCGCCGACGCGGACCGTGTCGGCCCCCTCCGGGACGGTGGTCACCGGGAACCCGACGGTCACGGCCGGGTCCTGCCGCTGCTGGTACACGTCGTCGTCCATGCGCAGCTCGTGGTTGCTCAGCGGCGTCTGGTCGTTCCAGCAGTAGGGCAGGACGCGGAAGCCCTCGTAGATGAGCCCCTTGTCGAACAGTGACTTGAACGCCCAGGCCACGCTCTCCATGAACGTGGGGTCCAGGGTCTTGTAGTCACCCTCGAAGTCCACCCAGCGGGCCTGGCGCGTCACGTACGTGCGCCACTCGTCGGTGTACTTGAGCACGCTGGAACGGCAGGCCTCGTTGAACTTGTCGATGCCGAGCTCGACGATCTCGTCCTTGGTCTTGATCCCGAGCTGGCTCATGGCCTCCAGCTCGGCCGGCAGACCGTGCGTGTCCCAGCCGAAGCGGCGCTCGACGCGCCGGCCGCGCATCGTCCGGTAGCGCGGCACGACGTCCTTCGCGTACCCGGTCAGCAGGTGACCGTAGTGCGGCAGGCCGTTCGCGAACGGCGGGCCGTCGTAGAAGACGAACTCGTTGCTGCCGTTCTCGCCGGCCGGTCGGGCCTCGACGGACGCGCGGAACGTGTCGTCCTTCTCCCAGTACGCAAGGATGTCGCGCTCGAGATCGGGCAGGCTGGGCGACGCGGGTACGGTGCCCTCGGCGTCGCTGGGACGGTGCAGCGGATAGGCCATGGTTCTTCTGGCTCCTGGCGGTTCAGCGTTCGGCAGCAGGTGGACTTCGGTGTTGCTCTGCTGCGAGGACGCCGCACCTGGGTGCGCCGCGGTACCACCCCGCTTGCCGCTCGCTTCCACGCGCGGCCGCTCGTTGACGGCTGTGACGGGCCTACCCGTCCGGTTCTACTGAGGTTCCCGCTGCCCGACGGCGGTGGGTTGACCTGTTCTTCCGGAGGCTCACCGGTGATGGCCGGGTCGATGCCTGTGGACCAATCGTACCGGGCGACGGCAACCGGAAAAGTCCGCCGTGCAACCTGATCGCACCCGGTGTGCGTCCTGATGACATGAACGCAATCAGCCAAGCGACCGGCCCGCCGTCCGGCGCGGCCCTCGGCGCCACCATGGTCGACACGGCGTGGCAGGCCGGACCGGACCCGGACCCGGACAGCGGTCGTGCCGCCGAGCCAGGGTTCGCCGTGGTCCGCACCGGCCTGTCCACCGAGGAGCAGTTCCGGCGCTTCGCCGTCGACAGCACCGCCGCTCTGCATCGCATCGCCTACCTGCTGTGCGGCGACGACCACCGCGCCCATGACCTCACCCAGATCGCGCTGGAGCGGACCTACCGGCACTGGTCGCGGCTCAAGGACGGCAACCCGTTCGCGTACGCCCGCCGGGTGCTGGCCACTGCTCGGATCGACGGCTGGCGGCGCACGCGCCGCGAGGTCCTGCAGTCACCCGAGGACGTCGCGGTCGCCCAGGAGGCAAGACGCTCCCCCGCCGTCGACAGCGGGGCGCAGGTCGCCGAGCGGGAACGCCTGGTGCGTGCCCTACGCCGCCTCGGGCCCGGCCAGCGCCGTGTGGTGGTGCTGCGCCATCTGCTCGACCGGTCGGAAGCCGATGTCGCCGAGGAGCTCGGCGTGAGCATCGGCACCGTGAAGTCGCAAGGCGCACGCGGCCTCGCCCGCCTGCGCGACCTGCTTTCGGAAGGACAGGACGCATGACCAGGGACAGTCGCTCCACCCTCGAGCCCGTCGACGAGAGCTGGGTGGCGCACCTGCGCGACCTCAGCTCCGCAGTCGAGCCGCCCACCTCCGCCAACCCGCACGTCATGTCCCGCGTGGCGATCCGCCGCACGCGCACGCGCCGGGCGGCCATCGCGACCGGCGGCGGCGTGCTGACGGTCGCGGCCGTCGCAGGCGCCGCCTTCGCCCTCGGCGGCCCGACGGTGCCGCGCGTGCTCCTCCCCGGCGGGTCGCCGCCGGCCGCCTCGACCACTTCGGCGGACCCGGCGTCCGGCACGACGTCGGAGGTGCCCGCCGGCTGGCACGTGCACGAGCTGGAGGGCTTTACCTACGCCCTGCCGCCCGAGATCGTCACCAGCGGCCCGGTCCAGGACGAGCCCGGCGTGACGTCCGACATGTGGCACAGCAGCGAGGACCCGGACGCCCCGCCGTTCCTCCGGATGGCCTACTACGCGGAGGGCTCCGACTCGCCGGCCTGGCCGGACGTCGCGTCGAAGCCCGACGGCGACGAGTTCGACCTGTCGGGGGCAGAGCGCGCCACCGTGACGGATGCCGCAGCCATGGCCGCGGGCGCGCCCGAGCGCACGGAGGTGCCCCAGTCGTGGAAGGGGCCCGCCATGCTGGTCATCGAGCGCGCCGACGGCCCGGGTGCGTACGTCATCAACCTGAACCTGCCCACCGAGGGCAGCAAGGAGTTCGTGGAAGAGTTCCGGGCCACGCTGAGCCTGAGCTGACGCCGTCCGGCGGGCCTGCGCGGCCGCCGCCGCCGATGACCATGCACTTGCTGCCAGGAATGGCCCGATCTTGGCAGCAAGCGCATGGTCATCTTCACCCTGTGGATAACAAACGGCATCAACAGACATGCTTAGATGTAATTGATGACATGCCGACAAGAAAACCCGTCCCGCAGCCGCTCCTGAACCGCGCGCGCATACAGGGCGGCCTCGTGTCGTCCTGGCAGTGCGACGCTGTCGGCGTCGGGTCGTCGCAGCGCCGCAACCTGGTGGCCGGAGGTTCCTGGCAACGCGTGACACGCGGAGTCTTCGACACGGGCGCCGTCCCGAGCGGGCTGCACCCCTTCGACGTGGGCCGCCTGAGGGCTGCCTGGTCCGCATTGCTGACCAACCAGCGCGCGATCGCTGTCGGGGCGTGTGCGCTGGTGCTGCACGGGGTCAAGGGCCTCCCCCGCCGGGTCGTCCCAGAGGTGACCGTTCCGCACGGTACGGCGCGCAAGGCGCGGGACGGCATCGTCTTCCGGCAGTACGTGACGGATCTGGAGACCGTAGAGATCGCCGGCCGCGAAGTGGCCACGGTGCGGTGCGCGCTGGTCCAGGCCCTGCCGGCTCTCTCCCGCGACCAGGCGGTCGCCTGCCTGGACAGCGCCCTGAACCAAGGCCTGATCCGGACGGATGACATCGCGGTGATCCGACGTCGGCTCGCGAACCGCAAGGGGGCACTGAAGGCGATCCCGTGCCTGCCGCTGACAGACGGCCGAGCCGAGTCGCCGCCGGAGAGCCACGCTCGCCTGCGCAGCCACGACGCCGGCATCGCTCCCGATGACCTGCAGCGCGACTTCTTCGATGCCCGGGGCCGGTTCCTTGGCCGGGCCGACCTGGTCTGGTACCTGGGCGACAGCCGGTGGCTGATCGTCGAGATCGACTCCCAGGAGTTCCACGGCGCCGATCGCCAGATCCGGCACGACGCGACCCGGCAGAACGGTCTGGTCGGCGAAGGACAGAACATCATCATGCGGTTCTTCCCGTCGCACGTGACCGGCGGCCATTTTGTCGGTGAAGTCGCTCAGGTCCTGACCCGGGAGGCCTGGCAACCGGGCCGAAAGCTGCCACCGCGGGTTCGGAACCACCGTCAGGCCGGACGGCGAAGATGACCATGCGCTTGCTGCCAAGAATGGCCTGATCTTGGCAGCAAGCGCATGGTCATTCGGCAGTCAGGAAGACGGCCCGCAGGGCGAGCTGGGTGCGGTCCCGCAGCTCGAGCTTGCGCAGGGCGCTCGAGACGTGGTTCTTCACCGTGCCCTCCGTGATGTAGAGCATGCCGGCGATCTCCCGGTTGGTACGGCCCTCCCCGACCAGCGCGACGACGTCCCGCTCACGCCTTGTCAGGAGCGCGACCCCGTGGAACCCAGAAGGCCCGACCTGCCGCTCACCACCCGCGACGACCTGCGGCTCTGCGGCGACCTGGGGCTCCGTCGCGACCTGCGGCTCCGCGACGGACTGCGGACCGAGGTCGAGTCCGGGATCGGCAGGCCCGACGGCGTCGGCGTAGGGCGCCCCGGTCAGCCCCAGCCCGATCGTGGCTCCGAGGGCGACGACGGCCATCTCGACCAGGGCACGCTGCGGCTCGTCGGGCGTGAACGCCATCTGCACGGCGCCGAGCGTGCCGACGAAGCCCGCGACGATCCACACCGCAACGGACAATCGATGGGCCCGGCCCAGCGCCGCGACCGCAACCACGAGCAGGAGAAAGTGCCAGCCCGCCGTCGCCGTGAAGCCCAGCAGGGCGACGGCGACGAGGAACGCGGGCGCGACCCAGCGACCCTGACCGGAGCCGTCCCAGGGCAGCCACGCCCACAGGACCACCACGGCGACGATATGCACGGCCACAGCGACCAGGCGCGCGGTCCCCGCCGCGGGTGCCCCGACGATGGCGCCGATCACCAGCGCACCGACGATCACCCAGAACACCACGGTGAAGGCGACCGGCCGGTTCGGGGCGCGGAGCAGGCGTGACCAGGGGGGCATGCCGCCAACTCTGCCAGGTGCGGTGCCGCCGTTCCAGGGCCATGACCCCGGCCATGACCTCGGTCATGTGCCCCAGGGTGGATGTGCCGGGCCCGCCCCGGAACCTAACGTCCCGGCCATGTGGACCGCACGCCCTGTCTGGGCCATCCTGCTCACCGTCCTCGCGACGTTCGTCGCCGCCTTCAGCTCCGCCGTGGCACTCGTCGTGCCTGCCTCGCTGCCCCTGTGGCAGAGAGTCGTCGCCGGGTGCGCCACCGCTCTCGTCGCCGTCGGCCTCGTGGTGCTCTGGCGACGTCACCTCGTCCGCCGGCCATGGTCCGGCGTCGCTCTGTCCTGGTCCTGGCGGGCCCTCGGCCACAGTCTGCTCGGTATCGGGGTCGCCGCGGCCGCGATTCTCGCCGCGCAGACGGCCTGCGTCGCGGTCGATGCCTGCGCGTGGGTTCCCCTCAGCAGTGCGGGCATTCCGCTCTCGACCATCCTGGTCAGTACGTTCATCAGCGCCGTCCTGGTCCAGGGATTCCCCGAGGAGCTGCTCTGGCGTGGCAACCTGACCGACCTGCTCGGCCGGCGGTGGGGCCCCGGCGTGGTCCTGCTCGTCACCTCTGTGGCCTTCGGCATGCTGCACCTGGTGTCCAACGGTTCTCAGGACGGCGTCGGTGAGCACGTGCTCTACGTGATCATGGCGACCGCGCTCGGGTTCGCGTGCGGCGCCGCGCGGCTGCGCACCGGGTCGACCTGGGCCGCTGTGGGCGTGCACGGCGGTTTCCACCTCGCGAAGGGCCTCGTTCCGGCCCAGCCGGAGCACCTCGCCGTCCTCCTGGCGGCCTGGACGGTCACCCTGGTCGTGGGCGGGCTCGCGCTGCTCCTCGTCCGCCGCCCGACCAGATCCCGGAGTCACGCCACCGCCGATCGGCCGTGAGCTGACCGCACCCGAGGATGGTGTGACTCAGGTCATAAGCGGTTCGGAAATACTATGTGGTTCACGAACGATTGACGCTGGAGGCTGTTTCGGCCGCACCCAAGAGACCTCCAGGAGGACCCGACCATGGCAAGACTGCTGCACATCGACGCGAGCATCCAGGGCGAGAGCTCGGTCAGCAGACAGCTCACCGCCCGCGCCGTGAGCGCCTGGCGCACCGCACACCCCGACGGCACCGTGACCTACCGCGACCTCGCCGCGAACCCCGTGCCGCACTTCGACGCCGCCGCCAACCTCAGTCGAGGCCTTCCGCGGGAGCAGCACACCCCTGAACAGGCCAGGTCATGGGCGCTGATCGAGGAGCTGGTCGGGGAGATCGCCGCAGCGGACACCGTTCTGCTCGGTCTGCCGATCTACAACTTCGGAGCGCCGAGCACCGTGAAGGCATGGCTCGACCACCTGATCGCACCGGGTCTCGCGGTCGATCCGGAGACCCGCGAGGGCTTGCTGGGCGGCTGCGACTTCATCGGCATCGTCTCGAGGGGCGGCGGCTACGCCGAAGGCACGCCACGGCACGGCTGGGACCACGCGTCGGCCTGGCTCCCCCACGGCCTCTCGCTGGTCGGGATCGAGCCACGCTTCATCACCACCGAGCTGACGCTCGCCCCCGTCACGCCCGCGATGGCCGGGCTCGTGCCGCTGGCCGAGGAGAGCCGGCGCCAGGCGGAGATCGAGATCGACGCGCTCTGGGCGCCCGCGGTGGCGAACACCTGAGCGACTGCTCACCGCGTAACTCCGCACGTCACGGCCCCGCGCCCCCGTAGAGTGGTGGCGCGGGGTCGCGACGACGAAGGAGATGCCGTGGATGAGCTGCCGGTCCTGGACCAGTCTGCGCGCCGGTCGGGCGCGCTCATCGACTACCTCGCCCGTCATCTTCGTCGGCGGTCCGAGTCGGCGCTGATCCCCCTCGACCTGCGCACCCGGCACCTGGTCGCCCTGACGGTGCTCCGCGCCCGGGGCGACATCACCCAGCGCGACCTCGCCACGGACCTCGTGCTCGACAGCACCAACATCGTCGGACTGCTCAACGAGCTGGAGGGCCGGGGCCTGGTCGAGCGGCGGCGCTCGACGGAGGACCGGCGTCGGCACGTCGTCTCCCTGACTGACGCCGGCGTCAGCCTGCTCTGTCAGGCCGAGACCGCCCTCGCCGCCGTCGAGGACGAGGTCTTCGAGGCCCTCGGCCCGAGCCAGCGCGACCAGCTCCACGAGCTGCTCAAGGCCGCCACGTCCCCCAGCGAGCCCGACACCTGGTGCTGAACGGGCGTCAGCCCACCGAGACGTTCACGGTGTGCCAGCCCGTGGCACCGTCCGGCGCGGGCGGGGCCTCTGCGTCGGTCTGGACCAGCCCGTCGGCGTCCGTGGCGCGGACCTCTAGCGTGTGGTCGCCGGCGTCGAGGTCGATCGACGCCCGCCACTGGCGCCACGTGTCCGCGCCCACCGTCTCGGCGAGCTCTGCGGGGACCCAGTCGCCGTCGTCGGCCCGGACCTCCACCGCGCCGATACCGGTGTGGGGCGCCCACGCGACGCCGGCCACCGTCACCGCGCCGGGTGCCACCGACGCGAACCCGCGCGGCACCTCGATACGCGACTGCACCTTGACCGGGCCGAGGGCCGACCAGCCGCGCGGCGTCCAGTAGCCCTGGTCGGCGGCGAAGGTGGTGACCTCGAGCGAGACGACCCACTTGGTGGCCGACACGTACCCGTACAGGCCGGGCACCACGAGCCGGGCGGGGAAGCCGTGGTCCACGGGGAGCGGCTCGCCGTTCATGCCGATCGCGAGCAGGTTGGCCCGGTCCGGGTCCTGCAGGACGTCCAGCGGCGTCCCTGCGGTGAAGCCGTCGTCGCTGCGGGAGAGCACCATGTCCGCGCCCCCCTGCGGCTTGGCGCGCTCGAGCAGAGCCCGGATGGGGTAGCCGAGCCACAGGGCGTTGCCGACGAGGTCGCCGCCCACGGGGTTGCTCACGCACGAGAGGGTCACGTAATGCTCCTCGAGCGGCAGCGCGAGCAGCTCGTCCCAGGTGATCGTGAACGGCTCGTCCACCATGCCGTGCACCTCGAGGGACCACTCCGCCGGGTCGAGCTGCGGCACCCGCAGGGCCGTGTCGATGCGGTAGAACTCCTGGTTCGGGGTGATGTAGGGGACCAGGCCGTCGACCTCCAGGTCGGCGCCGGCAGGCACCGCCGGCGCAGTCCTGCGCGCGGCGGGCAGGCGGATCTTCTCGCGCACCGCGTTCACCGCCGTCGTGCCCGCCGACACGACGCGCGAGCCCACCAGGGCCAGCACCGTCACGCCAGCGGCGATCCCGGTGACGACCAGGAAACCGCGCCGGTTGACAGTGCTGCCCGACGCGGCGCGCAGGTCAGCGACCGGCCGCAGCCGTGCCATGGCTTGCCGCAGCAGGATCATCGCGCCACCGATCCCGACGATGCTGGGCAGCGCCCACAGCGGCGTCGCGCCCGGGCGCAGCATCGCGACGATCGCCCCGACCACACCGACGGCCGCGATCAGCAGTGCCCCCGACGGCGGGCGACGCAGCTCCAGCAGACCGGCGAGCGCCGCGCCGAGGGCCAGCACCACGCCCATCGACCCGAGCAGCACCGCCTTGTCGTTGGTGCCGAACGTCTGCACGGCGAAGTCCTTGAGCCACGGCGGCACGACGTCGATCACGGCGGCACCGCCGGCGAACAGGGTGCTCGCGCCGGGTGCGACGACGGCGGCGACGAGCTCCGCGACGGCCAGCCCCGCGGCGCCTGCGAGGACACCGGCCAGGGCGGCCCACCAGGTGTCGTGCGGGGAGCGGTCGGCCCGCGCGCTCACGGAACTGTCGGTTGCCTGGGTCATACGCTCAGCCTGGCACGCGGGAAGCGAGTTCACCGAGGCCCGGAGCGGACCGTCATGAGCCTGTAAGGAAAGGCAGCGCAGGGACCTCGCCGGCACCCTGGACGTGGCTTCGGTCTGTTTCGAGCGCGCCGGTTCAGGCCCCCGTGCCGCGCACGATCTTCGAGTTGTGCGCCTGCGCGCGCGGCCGGATTGTCACCAGGTCGATGTTGACGTGGTCCGGGCGGGACAGGGTCCAGGCGATGGTGTCGGCGACGTCGTCGGCAGCCAGTGGCGTGTAGCCCTCGTAGACGGCGGCGGCCTTGTCGGCGTCGCCGCCGAACCGGACCAGCGAGAACTCTTCGGTGGCCACGGCGCCCGGGGCGACCTCGATGACACGCACGGGTTCGCCCGCGATCTCCCAGCGCAGCGTCTGGGACAGCATGTGCTCGGCGTGCTTGGCACCGGTGTAGCCGGCGCCGCCCTCGTAGGCGCCCTGGGCGGCGGTCGAGGTCACGTTCACGACGTCGGCGACGCCCTTGCCCGCACCGGCCTCGCGCAGCAGGGGCAGCACGGCCTTGGTGACCCGCAGCGTGCCGAGCACGTTGATCTCGTACATGCGGCGCCAGCCGTCCAGGTCGGCGTCCTCCACGCGGTCCAGGCCGAACGCGCCGCCCGCGTTGTTCACCACGGCGTCGAGCCCGCCGCTGGCGGTGAGGTGGGCCGCGAGGGCGGTCACCGCGTCGTCGTCGGTCAGGTCGATGACGTAGACCTCGCAGCCCGTCTCGGCGGCGAGCGCCTCCAGGCGGTCGGCGCGCCGGGCGGCGGCCACGACGTCCCAGCCGTCGGCACGCAGCCGTCGCACGGTGGCGGCTCCGATGCCTGACGACGCCCCGGTCACCAGGGCGCGGCGGTTGGGCGTGGTCTCGGAGCCGGTCTCGGGGGCGGTGCTGTCGCTCATGGCCGCACTGTAGTGCTTGCCTCTCAGCGGAGCAGACCGGCCGCATAGCCGCCGAAGAGGGCGGCGACGAGCCCTGCCACGACCAGGGTCGCCACGATCCACACCCACGGCACCCAGCGCGGCGGACCGTGCTCCTCGTGGCCCTGGGGTGCGCTCACCTGGTCGGATGCGGGCGGGGTCTCGCCCGGCTGGAGGTTACCGCTCGGGGGCATCGTGCGGCCGTCCGGCTCCGGGTCGGGGTTGTGTGCTGCCGGGTTCTCCGGGTCGTTCGTCATGGTGGAGCTCCCTGCGGTCGGGGTCTGGTCCACCGTAGGCATCGTCGTCCCCGGTCGCGCGCCGGACCTGGTCCGGCAGGCCTGGTTCGGTCGGCCGGGTTCGGCCGGCCAGGTTCGGCCGGCCTCGTGCCCGCCCGGCGTCCGTACGACGCCGAGAGCGAAGACGCAGGGGGTCCGCAGGTCTGCCGGTGTATCGTCACGACCGGGTCGCGGGCCCTGCTTTGGCCCGCCGATGCGGCGCTCACTGTGAGCCGCTTCCCGCCTGGACGCGAGATGGCGCGTCGCTGCTCACCCCATGGCCGTTCGCGGCTGTGGGCTGTTCGTCGACCCTTGGAGCCATCGCGTGCACCCCCACCGCGTCCGTCCTGCTGGTGCGTTCGCACTGCCCGCCATCGCCGCCGTCGCGGCGCTCTCCCTCGCCGCCTGCTCGGCCAGCGCCTCCGGCGAGACCAGCGCCGAGGGCGCGCCGTCGTCGTCGGACGGCTTTCCCATCACCCTGGACAACTGCGGGTTCGAGACGGAGGTCGAGGCGCCGCCGGAGCGTGTGGTGACCGTCAAGTCGTCGACCACGGAGATGCTGCTGGCGCTCGGCCTGGGCGACCGGATCGTCGGCTCGGCGTTCCTCGACGGGCCCGTACCGGACTCGCTGGAGACCGTGCCCGCCGTCGAGGAGCCGTTCGCCTCCGATGCGCCCGGCTCGGAGGCCACGCTCGCGCTGGAGCCCGACCTGGTCTATGCGGGCTGGGAGTCGAACCTGACGGCGGAGACCGCGGGCGACCGCGGGACCCTCGCCCAGCTCGGCGTCGCCACGTACGTCTCCCCCGCGGCCTGCAAGGAGGACGGGTACATGCCGGACCCGCTCACCTTCGACACCGTGTTCGCTGAGATCGAGGAGGTGGGCGCCCTGTTCGACGCCGAGGACGCCGCGACGAGGCTCGTGGCCGAGCAGCGGGCGGCGCTCGACGCGATCGAGCCGGACGACCGCGGTCTGACGGCCCTGTGGTGGTCCTCGGGCGACGACACCCCTTACGTGGGCGCCGGCATCGGCGCACCGCAGATGATCATGGCGGCGGCCGGGCTGACCAACGTCTCGGCCGACGTCCACGACACGTGGACCTCGCTCGGTTGGGAGAACGTCGTCGAGGCCGACCCCGACGTCCTGGTGCTGGTCGACGCCGCGTGGAACCCCGCCGACGCGAAGATCGAGACGCTGGAGTCCAACCCCGCCACCCGCGAGATGACGGCGGTCAGGGAGGGGCGCTACGTCGTGGTGCCGTTCCCGGCCACCGAGGCCGGCGTGCGGAACGTCGACGCCGTCGCCTCGGTGGTGGACCAGCTGGCGGACCTGGACCGGTGAGCCGCCGCTGGTCGAGTCCCGCGAGACCCGGGCTCGCCCTGCCCGTCGCCGCGCTGGTGCTGATCCTCAGCATCGGCGTCGCGGTGACCATCGGGCCGGCGGACCTCGCCCTGTCCGAGGTCGGCCGGTCGGTGGCGACGCACCTCGGGCTCGGCGGAGCACTCGGGCTGGAGCCGCTGCCGACCCTGCGCGACGGCATGGTGTGGCAGCTGCGGATGCCCCGCATCCTCACGGCCGCCGCCGTCGGCGCGGGCCTGGCGCTGTGCGGCGCCGTCATGCAGTCGCTGACACGCAACCCGCTCGCGGACCCGTACCTGCTGGGGCTGTCGTCGGGCGCGTCGCTCGGCGCGGTGCTCGTGCTCCTCGCCGGCGTCCCGCTGCTGCTGCCGGTCGCGGCGTTCGTCGGCGCGGTCGGGGCGCTCGCCCTCGCGCTCTCGCTCGCCGGTGCGCTCGGCACGATCACGCCCACCCGCACCGTGCTGGCGGGCCTCGCGATCAGCCAGCTCTGCGCGGCAGCCGTGTCGTTCGTGATCTTCTGGTCGGCCAAGGGCGACGCGTTCCGCGAGGTCCTGTCGTGGCTCATGGGCTCGGTCGCGTCGGCGACGTGGACGTCGGTGGCCATCGCGGGGGGCGCCGTCCTCGTGCTCGGGACCCTGCTGGCGCTGACCGGGTCCGTGCTGGACGCGTTCACGTTCGGGGACACCGCGGCAGCGGCGCTCGGGGTGCCCGTGAACCGGGCACGGTGGATCCTGCTGATCGGTGTCGCGCTGCTGACGGGGGCGCTCGTGTCGCAGAGCGGGTCCATCGGGTTCGTCGGGCTGATCCTGCCGCACGCCGTGCGGCTGTTCACCGGCGCACGGCACCGCCTCCTCCTGCCGCTGTCGGCGCTCGCCGGGGCCTCGTTCCTGGTCTGGGCCGACACCCTGGCCCGCACCGTGTTCGAACCGCGCGAGCTGCCGGTCGGCATCGTCACGGCCGCGATCGGCGCCCCGGTCTTCGCCGTCCTCCTCTGGAGAGGAAACCACCGGTGAGTGCTGGATACTCGCCGTCCACGACGGCCGCGACAGAACAGATATCCAGCACTCGACGACGGGGGCTGGCGGCCGAGCGGGTCTCCTGGGAGATCGACGGTCGGCTGATCCTTGACGACGTCGGGGTGCTCGCCCCGGCCGGCGCCGTCACCGGGCTGCTCGGCCCGAACGGCTCCGGCAAGTCCACGCTGCTGCGGACCCTGGCGGGTGTGCAGCAGGCCGGCCGTGCGGCGCCGCCCGCCATCGGGCGAGCGCCCGACGAGCTGGCGTCGTCCGGCGCCGGGCCGTCCACGACGTTCGACGGGGCCGACCTGGGTGCGCTGCCCCGCCGCGAGCGCGCCCGGGTGCTCGCCCTCGTGGAGCAGGACGCAGGCACCGACCTCCCGCTGTCCGTGCTCGACGCCGTGCTGCTGGGCCGGATACCGCACCGTTCCCTGCTGGCGGGCGACTCGGACGCCGACCGGGCCGCCGCGCACGCGGCCCTCACCGCTGCCGGGGCCAGGGAGCTCGCGGAACGTGAGGTCGGCACCCTGTCGGGCGGCGAGCGCCAGCGCGTGCACATGGCCCGTGCCCTGGCGCAGCAACCGCGGCTGATCCTGCTCGACGAGCCGACCAACCACCTGGACATCGCGGCCCAGCTGCATGCCATGCGGGTGCTGCGGGAGCTCGCGGCGGACGGGGTGACCGTCGTCGCCGCCCTGCACGACCTGAACCTCGCGGCGTCGACCTGCGACCACCTGGTCCTCCTGGACGGTGGCCGGGTCGTCGCGGCCGGGCCGGTCGGCGAGGTGCTGGTGCCGGCGGTGCTGGAGCCGGTGTACGGGGTGCGGGTCGACGTGCTGACGCACCCGCGCACGGGTCGTCCGGTGCTCTCCTTCGAGCGCGGATGAGGTCCGAGCCGACCGCCGGCCGGCGCTCGTGCCGCCTCCCGGGCTGACGGATCGGCCGACCTGAACCATGATGGGAGCCATGGCCGCTCCAGATCTCGTCGTCAAGGCAGGCAAGGTTCTCAACCCGTGGGTGCTCCGCATCGCCGGACGCGTCCCGCCCTGGGTCGTGCTGCACCACGTCGGACGGAAGTCCGGCAAGAGGTACACCACTCCTCTGGTCGCGTTCGCGGCCCGGCCCGAGCACGAGATCCTGGCCGTGCTGCCGCTGCCGTGGGGCGCGGGTACCGACTGGGCCCGCAACACGATGAGCTCGGGGACGGTCCGGCTGACGCGTGCGGGTGCGGAGTTCGTCGTGAACGACGTGCG
This sequence comes from Promicromonospora umidemergens, assembly GCF_024171995.1. Taxonomy (GTDB): domain Bacteria; phylum Actinomycetota; class Actinomycetes; order Actinomycetales; family Cellulomonadaceae; genus Promicromonospora; species Promicromonospora umidemergens. Next base: position 273,532 of record NZ_JAMTCT010000004.1, read on the forward strand.
GCTCGTGCCCGCTTACGAGGCCGTAGGTTGGCTGGCATCCGTGCCGTCGAAGCTCCTGTCGGCGGCCGGCGTCGAGGAGTGCCTGGTCGGGACCCTGCGCCCGGCCTGACCCCGCAGGTCGGGCCGGTCGGCGGAGCTGGTCGGCCACGTGTCATCCTCGACCCTCGCGCGGGAGTATGTTTCGCGTCGTGAACCTGCGCACAGCCACACTGTCTGATGCCGCCGCGGTCGCCCGGGTGCACCACACGACCTGGGTGACGACCTACGGGCAGATCCTCCCGCCCGAGTTCTGGGCGACGGCCACGCTCGAGCGCCGCACGTCGACCTGGGAGAGATGGCTGGCGAACGGCGCTACGCCCCTCGTCGCCGAGGTCGACGGCGAGGTGGTCGGCATCGCGATGTCCGGCGACGCCGTGGAGCAGGACGACGTGCTCCCGATCCGCGGGCGGCAGCTGTACCTCCTGTACGTCCTGGCGGCGCACCACGGGAGCGGTATCGGACAGGCGCTCCTGGACGCCGTCGTGCCGCCCGGTACCGGCGCACAGCTGTGGGTGGCCGAGGACAACCCGCGTGCCCGCCGCTTCTACGAGCGCAACGGGTTCGTCACGGAGGGCACCCGGATCGTCGACGCGAGCACCGCCGACCTTGCCGAGGTACGCATGGTCAGATAGTCGGGTTACGGTTCCACCCATGTCTGACTTCCACATCCGCGCCTCGACACCGGACGACGCCGTGGGCGTCGCCGCGGTGCACTGGACCACCCGGCGCGCGGCCTTCGGCGAGCTCCTGCCGCCCGAGCACTGGGAAGCCGAGACGCTCGGCACCCGCACGGAGGGCTGGATGCGCATCCTCGCCGCAGGCAACAAGGCGCTCGTCGCCGAGGTGGGCGACAAGATCGTCGGCTTCGCGATGAAGAACCCGTCCGGCCCGCACCTGGGCCACGCACCCGCACGGGCGGTGGAGCTGCACGAGCTGTACGTCGACCCGAACTTCCACGGCACCAACGTGGGCCATGCCCTGCTGGAGAACGCCCTCCCACCCGGTACGCCGGCCCAGCTCTGGACGTTCGCGTCCAACCCTCGCGGGCGCAAGTTCTTCCAGCGTGCCGGCTTCCTGCCCGACGGCGTCACGGCGACCGACCCGGACACCCACGTGCTGGAGGTCCGGCTGGTGCGCTGACGGTGTTCGGCCGGCGGGGTGGGTGGTCGGTGGCAGCGCGTGGCCGACGGCAGCGCGTGGACGGTACGGGGACTCAGGAGCGCGAGGCGCCGAACCGCAAGTTGCTGTCGGTGCACGGCTCGCCGGTCCGCAGGTTGTTCGTCATCCTGATTGCCGAACCGCAAGTTCATCGTCACGCGCACGCCGAACCGCAAACTAGTCGTCATCCTGATCGGCGAACCGCAAGTTGCTCGGCACCTCCGTCGCCGAGCCGCAAGAAGGTCGTCTATCCAGGCGCTCAAGCACGCGCAACATTCGGTTGGACGCCGCAGACCACGCTCAACTTGCGGCTCGGCACGCTCCGCCCAGCCGATGGACGTGCAAGTTGCGGCTCGGCACGCTCCGCCGAGCCCATGCACGCTCAACATGCGGCTCGGCGGGAAACCTCTCGATCGAGCGAACGGCCCGTGCCAGGATTGCGGGCATGACCAGCGCACACAGCGTCGAGCTCTTCGATGATCCTGCGGCCGTGCTCGCCGTGACGGGCGATCTGCTGGCCGCGGAGCCGGTGGTCTGGAGCGTCGTCGCGTCGGTGACGCATCACGCGGCGCGGTCGTTCGTCCCCGGCGTGCCCCGGCCGGAGCACCCGATGTGGTGGGCCGTGGTGCGGAGCCCGGCAGGCGCCGTCGTCGGGGTGTCGATGCGCACGATGCCGCACCCGCCGCACACGGTCTGGGTACCCGCCCTGCCCGACGACGCCGCGCGGCTGCTGGCCCGGGCCGCCCTGGACCGGACAGCTCGCGCCGGTGACGCACCGCTGACCTCGGCGAACGGCCCCGTCCCCGCCGTCAGGGCGTTCACCGACGAGGTGCTGCGAACGACGGGCGGGACCACCCGTGAGGGCATACCGGACAGGCTGTGGGAGGCGGCGCGCATCACGGCGCCCGAACCCGCGCCGTCGGGCCGCGCACGCCGTGCCACGCTCGACGACCTGGATCTGGTCACCGCCTGGTTCGAGGTGTTCCACGCGGAGGCGGACGCCCAGGCGGGGCGGACTCCGGACGCCGAACCCTTGCGCATCGAGGGTGCCCGGCGCTGGATCGGCGAGGGCGGCGTCTGGCTGTGGGACGTCGACGGCGAGGTGGTGCACCTGACCGGTGTACGGCCGCCGTCGTTCGGCGTGGTCCGGGTCGGTCCCGTCTACACGCCGGCCGAGCACCGCGGACGCGGGTACGCCCGCGCGCTCGTGGCGGAGGTGGCCCAGCAGGTGCTCGACGTCGGCCACCGGGTCTGCCTGTACACCGACCGGGGCAACCCGGTCTCGAACCGGGTGTATGAATCGATCGGGTTCGAGCCGGTGCTCGACCAGGTCAATCTTGTGGTGGAGCAGTCGGCGGCACGTGCGACAAGGTCAGCGACAAGTGCAGCGACGGGGAGAGGCTGATGGGACGCAGGGCGATCATCTTTCACGGGACCCACGCCGAGCCCGGCTGGATCTGGTATCCGTGGCTCGGGGACCGGCTGCGCGGGCGGGGGTACGACGTCGAGATTCCGCACCACCCCGGGACCAACACGGAGCCGATCGGTACCTTTCTGCCGAAGGTGCTCGCCGCGCACACCTTCGACGAGGACACCGTGCTGGTGGGGCACTCGGGCGGGGCGGCGCTGCTGCTGGCGCTCCTGGAGCACCTCGACGTCACCGTGGCGCAGGCCGTGCTCGTGGCCGGGTACTCGACGCAGCCGAACGACAACCCCGAGCCGGTACTGCAGGACGCCTACGACTGGCCTGCGATCCGGTCCCACGCTCGCGAGCTGGTGTTCCTGAACTCGGTGACCGACGAGTTCGGCTGCGACGCGGAGCAGGGCCGGGCCCTGTTCGACCGCCTCGGCGGGACGCTGGTGGTGCGCGACGACGGGCACTTCGTCTCGGAGACGCTGGAGCTGGTGGACCGGCTGATTCCCTGAGTGCTCGACGTGAAAGGTGATCGCATGCACTTGGTTCCGTTGCACCCGACGGCCGAGGCCGCCTTGTCCCGCTTGGACGACGCCGATCCGACCCTGCGCGACCTGGCGAGAGCCCTTGCCGATGAGCCTGGGTGGGTGGTCGGCGACCTCTTGGCCACGATCGAGAACGACGTCAGCGACAGCGCAGCTCGGCTCGATCGGGCGGTGCTGCTGCTGGCGGCGAGGCACGAGGCAGAAGTCTTCGGCGACAGCTATGTGCGCTGCGAGTACCTGCTGCTGGGCGCGCTCGACGTGCTGGGCGACGACGACCGCTCGGCGCGCGCCCGCGCGGACTTTCACGTGCTGATGAGAGACCGGGCGGTCGCCGAATACCTGAAGCTCGTGCCACGTCCCCGGCCCGCGGGTGCCGCACGCCCGTGCCTCGTGCTCGTGGCCGGTATGCCCGGCACGGGCAAGTCCACGCTGGCCGAGTCGTTGGCGTCCGCACTGCAGGCGCCGGTCTTCTCGATGGACTGGCAGCTCGGCGCCCTGGTGCCGTTCGGGACGCTCCGCCCGGACAACACGGGGCCGCTGGCGGACCTGATGCTTGTTGCGGCGGCGGCCCGCCAGCTCCAGCTGGGACTTGGTGCGGTCATCGATGCCACCGGCCACACCCACGAGTTCCGCGAACGACTGGAGTCTCTTGCCGCGACCCTCGACGCGAGGTTCATCGGCGTGGAGTGCGTGTGCTCGGACGAAGCCGCCCACCGAGGTCGGGTCGAGGGTCGTGACCGTGGGATCCCGGGCTGGCCGGCGACCGTCACCTGGGCACACGTGCAGCGGATGACGGAGCGCTGGGAGGCCTGGCACCAACCCCACCTGGTCCTGGACACCGCCCAGGAGCTCCCGGAGGCCTCGCTACGACGAGTCCTCGGCCATGTCAGACATGCGCCTGCCGTACGTAACACAAGCCACCTCCACGCGCCGATATCCGTCCAGCAGTGACGGCTCGTAGATCGCGAGGGATCGGGTCATTCAAGTCGTCGTCCACGCATCGGCACGGAGGATCCTGGCCATCGTTTGCCTTGGGATTATCTGTATCGCGGCAGAGGTGTTAGTGATGCCACGCGACGCCGTAACCGGTCAGCGTGTGCCCCTTGTCGGTAGAATGGCGGCGAGTGGACGAACTCTCGCGCCAGGCCTAACAGATAGAGTTTAGAAGAATGATATCGGATCAGAACAAGGCTGCCGTCAAGCAGCTGGTCGAGGGGCTAGGAACGAATGGCAGCCCCAACGCCTTTGACGTTCTTCACGACGATGCAGTATGGACCGTCATGGCGGACGCCGACACCTTCCCCGTCTCCGGCGACATGCCAAAGCCCGCGTTCATTGAACATATGAGGAGGTTCCGCGACTCACTCCCCAGCGGCATACACGTGTCAGTGACCAGTGTCATTGCAGATGAAGCCAACGCGTCCGTTGAGGCAACGTCGAACGCGCTCCTCGCTAACGGACAGACGCTCAATCAGGTATATCATTTCGCGTTCGAAATCGAGGGCGGCAAGGTCGTCAGAGCAAGAGAATACATCGATACCGCCCGCGCCCTGTCCGCGTTTTCCAGTAAGCACCCTGCCGGCAGCTCGACTACAACGAAGATCCGATTTCGATTGGACCGCGATGAGGACGGCTGGCCACCGGCGGAGTCGGAAGGAGTCTGGGCCGAGCCCCTCGGAAACGACCGCTACCAGATCGTCAACACGCCGTGGTTCATCCGCGGAACGTCCGCCGAAGACGTCGTCCGGGCCCTTGCTGATGACGACGGTGTGCTGTGGTTCTCGGAGACGCTCGTCCACGGCGGGCATCAGACGATCAGGATCATTCCGCGTGACGACGGGCGCCTGAACGGCGATCGTCAAGCAGTCCTCGATGCGTTCGCTCCGTTGAACATCTCGGGCGAAGGCCTGAGCGATCAGTTCCGCATAGTCGCGCTCGACATCGGCCCCGACACAGACGTGGCTGCCGTGAAGCAGCTGTGCATCGACGGCGAAGCCGACGGACGGTGGTACCACGAGGAAGGCAATGTGACGCCGGAGTGGATCGCATCCTGAGAGCAGATCAGTGGACGACCGCTCACCCAGAACGCGCGATGTACTGCTGGGCGAGTTGCCGACATCCCGGAGGCGGTTCTCGCAGTTGGCCTGGGTGACTGATGGCCGTCAAGATGGAGCTATGGCTACCCAGCTCTGGATCACCGGCGACCCCGACACGGACAGACTCCTGAGCGAGGACCCTTTCGCGCTCCTTACTGGCATGTTGTTGGACCAGCAGTACCCGATGGAGCACGCGTTCGCCGGCCCGCGCAAGATCCGCGACCGCATGGGCTCGTTCGACGTGCACGCCATCGCCGACGCCGACCCGGACGAGTTCGTGACCATGGCGACCACTCCCCCGGCGATCCACCGCTACGGGCGGTCCATGGCGGGACGCGTCCAGGACCTCGCCCGCACCGTCGTCGACGAGTACGACGGCGACGCCGCGAGGATCTGGACCGCGCCCGGCTCGGACGGCGGCGCCCCGACCGGCCGTGAGGTGCTGCGGCGGCTCAACGCGTTGCCCGGTTACGGGGAGCGCAAGGCCAAGATCTTCCTCGCGCTGCTCGGCAAGCAGCGCGAGATCCAGCCCGAGGGCTGGCGCGAGGCGGCCGGCGAGTTCGGCGAGGAGGGCTCGCACCGCTCGATCGCCGACGTGACGAGCGCTGACGCGCTGCTCGAGGTCCGCGCGTTCAAGAAGGCACAGAAGGCAGCGGCAAAGGGCGCAGGCTGAGAAGACGCCACCGAACCGCCCAACCCGGCGAGCTCAATCGGGCACGACCTCGACGTAGCGTCTTGCCTCCTGGTAAGAGGCCGAGTCCGACATCGCATGCAGGTGTTCGAACGCCTCGGCGAGGTCGGCTTCGTCAGCCGCACCGAAGCTGACGAGCCGGACCACGAAGCCGGGCCCCTCCGCGACACATTCGAGTGCGGTCTCGCCGCTGTCGAAGGGCAGCTCGTGGCATTCCTTGAATGTGAGGCCGCTCGTGGAGCGGTCGTCGTACACCGTCGCGGTCGAGCTGACATGAACCTCGTCGCCGTCCGGCATCAGGTACACCGCGACGGAGGATCCAATCGGGCGATCCACTTCGGGCACACGAACCTCCGCACCATGTGGGACGCCGAGCCTGCCAGGGGCAGGGCCACATGTCACCGGATTCCGGCGTCTGAATCCGCCCAGACGCGTCATGCCGCAGACACGCGCAGCGCGGTCAGGCCACCTCTCGGACCATTGCCACAGCCTGCTGCATCCCGTATCGGGATGACAGCAGGTCGAGTAGCTCGTCGATGCTGCGGGCGGGGTTGGTGTAGCGGGTACTGATCTGCTCCAGGGCGCGCAGGGCCGTACCAGGTGCGATGGAAACCGAGTCAGCCGCGAAGCGGGCAGCGGTCACGACGGTGATAACGTCCGGCAGCAGCTTGGCCGGCAGGTCCTTGACATTGTCACTGACGATAACGCCCGCACCGCCAACAACCGCGGCGGCGACCAGGTGTTCGTCGTCCGGATCGGGCAGACCGTAGGTGCCCTCCAGCGGTTCCCAGCCAGAGATGCACGAATCGTCAAAGGCCCACCCCACCTGGTCGATCAGCCGCCGGGCCGCCGCTTCTGCCTGCTCCGGCATAGCGCCGCGGCGCACCCGCTTGTCCGCCTCAACGCGGACGAGCTCGTCGAGGATGGCCTGCGACCAGATGGGTCGGTACAGGCCCTCAGCGGCCATGCTCAGGAGGAAGTCCCGCTGCAGGCTCGGCCACAGCACCGAGGTGTCCAGAAGAGCCGTGAACACGAGTCACCCCCGCCGTGCTGCCGCCGCGGCTTTTCGCGCCTCACGCAATCGCTCGATCATCTCGGCAGGGTCGTCCTCGTCATCGATGTCCACCGACGTGGCGGCCAGCATCGCGTACTGGCGCGCCCGGCGCCGCGCACGGTAGGCGAGCACGTCGCTCAGCAGAAGGCGACGACGGTTCCCGTTCCGCTCGGCTGCAAGCTCGCCCGACTCAATCATCCGCACCACTGTGGGGCGAGACACTCCGAGCAGGTCAGCCGCCTGCTGCGTGGTCAGCTGCGGCTCCTGCGGAGACACTGTGACCGCCTTGCCCGCCGCAAGCGCCTCGACCACTTGCACCAACGCCCGGTACACGGTTCTGGGCAGCTCGATCTGCTCACCCTCACCACCGCCTACGAGCAGGAACCGGCGAGCAGGCTCGGTTCCACGCCTGTCGGCGTGCGCGGCAAGGAAGCTGAGCACCTCGGCCGCGCCGGACGCGGACTCCTCCGGGACGTACGTCTGTGATGCCAGCTCTGCGCTCATAGCTCCTCCTCAGTGGCCATACGAACGTATCGTACCTGGTTTCGTAACGTTCGAATAGTGACGTGAAGGGCCCGCAACCGCATGGGCGTTCGACGTGCACGCCATCGCCGACGTGACGAGCGCTGGCGCGCTGCTCGAGGTCCGCGCGTTCAAGAAGGCACAGAAGGCAGCGGCAAAGAACACCGGCTGACCTCGGGAGACCCGGCCGCCCCACTGGCCTGGTATGCCACCGACGGGCCAGTGGGGCGGCCGCTACTCGCTACTAGCCGGTGGTGTACAGAGCGTCCGACGGCGCAGAGGACGGCGCAGAGGACGGCTCCTGCGCCGGCTCACCGGCCCCCGCAGGCGCAGGCGCGGACTCAGAGGGAACGCTGGGGACCGGCGACGGCTCGGCGGGGGCGCCCGACGGCTCGCCCGACGTGGACGGCTCGGCAGGAGCGGCCGACGGCTCGTCCGTGCCGGTCGCCGCGGACTGCTCGGCGGGAACGCTGGGCACCGGCGTCGCCTCGGAGACTGCCGACGACGGCGCGACCGCCGGCTCCTCTGGCTCCGCGGCACTGGCCGTCGTACAGGCGGTGGCCAGCAGCGCGACGGCGAGAGCGCTGCCCGCTGCGGCGGCGCCTCGTACGGTGGCGCCCCAGGGGCTTCGACGGCGGACCGGGCTGCGGGTCGTGGACGGGAGAGAATTCGATCGGTAGAGAGTCACACATCGGTCAGTGTGCGTCGGGACGCGCCTCATGACAGTCCTCGGGTGTGACGAGGCAGACGCACCCGAGGTGTCATGCGAGACCCGCTGCCGGACACAGACCGTTGAGCAGGCCCACGCCCGTCCCCCGCCATCTGGAGACCACCCTGTCCGCCCACACCGAGCCACGTGACCTCGAGGCAGGCCCGCTCACACCGGCGCAGACCGAGTCGCTGTTCACCGAGCACGCCCGTGCGGTGCACCGGTACGCGCGCACCCGGCTCGGCACGGCCGAGGCGGAGGACGTCGTGGCGGAGGTGTTCGCCATCGCCTGGCGCAAGGGCGAGATACCCGACGACCCACGGGCCTGGCTGTTCGCCATCGCCCGCCGGGTGCTGGCCAACCAGGTCCGGGCAGAGCGACGACGCACCGCGCTGGCAGAACGGACGTTGCGCCACCCGGCGGCTCCGGGTCCGGACGACGCTCGCCTCGTGGACGAGCTCGACGTGCTGCGCCGGGCGCTGGCGTTCCTACGCCCCGCTGACCGCGAGGTCGTCGAGCTGCTGGCCGCGGCTGAGCTGAGCACCGCGGAGGTTGCCGGTGTGCTCGGCTGCACCACGGCGTCGGCGGCCACCCGCGTCTACCGCGCGCGACGTCGGCTGCGTGCCGCCTACCGCACCGTGACCGAAGGTCAGGAGACCTGACATGAGAAGGAAGAACGACGCCCTGACCCGCGCCCGGCAGGCCCTGAGCCAGGTCGATGCCGAGCTGGACCTCGGCCGCGCCCGGTCGGACGCGCTGGCGCGTGCCCGCTCCGGCCCGGACACACATCCAGACACGGACGACGCGGCCGGGTCCGGCGTCGAGATTCTCCGGCACGGACAGCGGCCGGCGCTCCCTCGCCGCCATACCGCGGTGTGGGCGCTGGTCGCCACGGTGGCGCTGCTCGGGGGCGCCGGGCTAGGGACCGCCCTGCTGTGGCAGGGACCCAGCGAGACCGTCCCGGGCGCGCCGGCGCCCGCTTCTCCCTTCCCCGGACCGGACCTGTCGACCACCGCCCCCGACACCGGACCGACCGACGGCCCGCGGGAGTGCGCGTCGACACCACCGTCGCCCGACTCCGTGCCGACGCCGAGAGGCCAGGGGCAGCCGAGCAGTGCACCGCTGTCACAGCAGAGCTGCGGAGCCGACCCGTCGCCATCGCCCTCGCCCTCGGGCGACCCGGCCGCCGGCACGGACGGCGTCGAGCCGTAGCGGTCGGTCCTGGCCACTCGCCTCACTGCCCCTTGACTGCCCGGCACCGGGGCGGAACACTGTGACACATATCGTCACAGTGTCACACCGGGGAGAAGCCGATGGTCGACGGCGAGACGCGCCGGGACGCCCTGCTCGACGCCGCCGTCGGGCTGCTCATGAGCCGCGGCTACGACAAGCTCACCATGGTCGACGTCGCCGAGGCGGCCGACCTGAGCCGGACGGTCGTCTACCGCCACTTCGCCTCGAAGCGCGAGCTCGTCGACGCCGTCGCGGCACGCGCGCTGAGTGTCTACACGGTCCGCTGGCGCAAGGAGCTGGGTGCCGAGCCGAGACCCGGGACAGCCGCGAGCATCTTCGGAGCGGCTTTCCGGGTGGTGTCCGACGATCCGCTGCTCGCCGCGATCGCCACCCGGGACCGGGACGTGTTCGGGAGGTACCTGCGAGACCCTGACGCGGCCATGCCCGGCCCGGCCGGGCTCGGTCTTCTCGGGCAGTTCCTCGGCGCCATGCAGCAGGTGGGAGCCGTTCGGCAGGGCGTAGACCTCGCGTCCGTCGCCGTCGTGCTCGACGCGCTGACCGCCGCGGTGCTGCACGCCATCCAGGAGCACCAGGGCCGGCTGGACGGCCCGTCGCCCGAGGCCCTGATCGACACCGTCACCGAGATGATCGACCGGATGCTGACGCCGGAGGCCCCGGACACCGAGGCCGTCCTGGCCCTCATCGACGAGCGGCTCGGCCGGACGCCCTAGCTCCGAGGAAGGACACCCATGCAGATCACGATCCTCACAGCGGGCTCACGCGGCGACGTCGAGCCGCTGCTCGGCCTGGCCGGCGCGCTGCGCGAGCTGGGCCACAACCCGACGGTCGTCGGGTCGCCGGACTTCGCCGAGCTCGCCGCGTCGTACGGCACGGAGTTCGAGCCGTTCGGCCCGCCCCTGCCCTCGTACGCGGACAATCCCGAGCTGGTCGACCTGGTCGAGTCGGGGAACATGCTCCGGTTCATGGCCTACGCCGCCAGGTCGCGCAAGCGGATCCTGCCGCAGATCATCGGCGACATCTGGCGTGCGGCCAGGCACAGCGAGGCAGTCCTCTACAAGGGGCCGACGGCGCTGTACGGCTACAACGTGGCCGAGAAGCTCGGTGTGCCGTGCGCGGACCTCCAGTTCTTCCCCGTCACGCCCACCCGGGAGTTCCCGACGTTCCTCCTCGGTGACGGAAGCACCCGCGGCGCACTGCTGGATCGTGCGGGCTGGTGGAGCACCGACCAGATGATCTGGCGCTCGATGCAGCGTCCCGGCGTGAACCGGCAGCGGCGGGAGATCCTCGGCCTCCCGCCGCTGCGGACGAACGCACGAGTGCTCCAGGACCGGCAGGGCATGCCGCTGTACTACGCGTACAGCCCGCTCGTCCTGCCGCGCCCAGCCGACTGGCACCCGCGCATCCAGGTCACCGGCTATCTGCCCACGCACGCCCCGGTCGGCTGGGAGCCACCGGCGGACCTCGCCCGGTTCCTCGACGCGGGCGAGCCGCCCGTGTCGTTCGGCCTGGGCAGCGTCCCGGTCGCGAACCCGAGCCGGCTCGTCGACGCATACCTGGAGGCACTCGAACGCACCGGGCGGCGCGGCCTCCTGATCGGAGGCTGGGCCAACCTGGGTCGGGACCGTGACCTCCCGGACCATGTGCTGCAGATCGACTCGGCCCCGTACGACTGGCTGTTCCCCCGGCTCGCGGCGGCGGTCCACCACGGCGGCGCCGGCACGACGGCGGCGAGCCTGCGCGCCGGGATCCCCACGGTCATCACGCCGGTGGCGGCGGACCAGCACGCCTGGGGACGCCGGGTGGCCGACCTCGGCGTCGGGCCGGAACCCATCAGGATCAAGAAGGTGGACGCCGACCGGCTCACGGCGGCGATCGCGCGGGCGACAACCGACGAGGCGCTGCGCGAGCGATCCGCCGACCTGGGTGCCCGGCTGCGGCAGGAGGACGGCATCGGCCGGGCGGCCGAGCTGTTCACGGAGTACCTCCGCACGGCTCCGGCTCGAATGGCGCGCTAGGGCTGGACCTGACCGAACGAGGGCCCCGAATCGGCTACCGCTTGCCGACCCTCTCGACCTTCACACGGGTTTCAGCGAGCAGAAGGTCCAGATCACCGTCGTCGGTGGTGAGTACGACCACCGGCCCAGGAAGGGCTAACGCAGTGGCCGCGACCACGGCGTCAACGGTCAGGTCACGAGCCTTGCGACGAGAAGATGCCGCAGCCGCACGTAGTCGACCGGCGCTGTAGCCGATCTCCGCGGTGACTTCCTCCAGTCGTAGAGCCTTGGCGGCACGCCGCACCCGAGCATCGCGCGCGGTGCCGTCGGTGACCTCTGCGAGCGTCACGGCCGAGGCATGAAAGGTCGAGTCCGTGCGACGGGCGACGGTTGCCCAGGCTTGCATCTGCCGTCCGTCGTCGGCCAGCGCGGACAGCGCCTCGGAGTCCAGGAGGATCGAGTGCGGGCCGACGATCACCGGGCGAGCCTGGCCATGATCGCCGCGACCTCGTCCTCGTCGACCGCACCATGCTTGGCCTCCATGCTCTGCAGCACGTCGTCCAATGCGTCCCGCTCGAGCTGTCGGGCAACAGCGCCAGCGACGTAAGCGGAAAAGCCACGTGAACCAGCCCGAGCACGAACACCCTCCGAGGTGGTCACGGGCATGGAGACGGAGTGCTTCTCAATACCGGCTGCAGCAGACATAGTTCAATCCTACTTGAAGTAGGAATACCACGCCACAGAACGTCACCAACGATCACCGCCTCCGGTAGGCCGTCGCCAGCACCGCCACCGTCACCTCTTCGGGCAGGTCACCGTCGTCGGACAGCTCCGCCTCGGTGACGTGGCGCGCGCTGGGTGTCATCAGCACCAGATCGACCGCCTCCTGCCGGGTCAGCGGCGTCGTGTACTCGACCCGCTCCGTGCGCGCGCTCTCGAAGTACGGGTCCAGGGCCTGGTGCAGACGCTGCTCCTTGTCCGGGTCCACGGTCACCATCTGCGGGACCCGGCGGCGCAGCTCGGCCAGGTGCCCGCCGAAGGGCCGCACCACGACCAGGATGCCGCCGGGGCGCAGCACCCGGTGGAACTCCGCCGGGTTGCGCGGGGCGAACACGTCCAGCACCACGTCCACCTGCTCGGACTCGATCGGGAAGGGCCGGAACACGTCCCACGTCGCGGCAGCAGCCCGCTCGTGCGCCTTGGCCGCCGCGCGCAGCGCGTGCGCCGAGGTGTCCAGGCCCAGGCCGACGGCGCCGGGCAGCGCGTCGAGCACACCGGCGAGGTAGTAGCCGGTGCCGCAGCCGACGTCGACCACCCTGGCAGGGCGTCCGGAGCGGCCCGGCCGCCCATGCCTGCCGGACAGATCGGCCTCGGTTGTTAGGTCCGCGACCGCGGCGCGCAGGGGCGCGTAGTGGCCCGCCGCCAGGAACTCCCGGCGAGCCCGCGCCATCGGGCCGTCGTCCCCGCTCGTCGCCCGGGCGCCGGTCAGCAGCCCGACGTACCCGTGCCTGGCGACGTCGAAGCTGTGGCGGCGCGGGCAGCGCAGCGCGCCGTCGCCGGGCGACAGGTCCGCGCCGCAGGAAGGGCAGCGCAGCAGCGGCAGGATCGGGTCGAGGGCGGCGGGCAGGGAAACGGGCACGAGCACACTCCAGGCAGCGATGGTCGGTCGAAGGTCAGACCCGGTCCTCCGGGACCGGGTTCGCCGCCCGGCCCTCGGTCGACAGGAGCAGGACGACGGCGTCGGGCCGCAGACCGATCGCCTCCCGCCAGCCGGCCTGTCCCAGCACCAGGCGGGCCGCCGCGAGGGTGGCCGCGCCGCAGGGCCCGGAGTCGACGCCGAGCCGCGCCAGGTCGTCGACGGCGGTGGCCGCCTGGTCGTCGGAGACGGTGACCGCACCGTCCAGCCCGTCCCGCAGCACCGGCCACGCGAGCGCGGAGACGGTGCCACAGCTGAGTCCCGTCATGATCGTGTCACCGGTCGGTGTCGTGACCGGCTCGCCTGCGCGCAGCGACGCGACCAGGCCGGCGGCACGGTCGGGCTCGACGGCGAGCAGGGTGCCGCCATCGGTCCCCGCACCGCGGTAGTGGCTCACCACGGCCTGCGCCAACGAGCCGACCCCGACCGGCACGACCACCAGGTCTGGCGCCGCAAGGCCCAGGGCGGACAGCTGGACGTCCGTCTCGAGGCACAGCGTCGAGTAGCCGTCGACCATCCACTGCGGGATGTCCGTGTACCCGGGCCAGGACGTGTCCTGCACCAGGATCGACGCCGGGTCGGCGGTCGCCTCGGCCGCCGCACGGGCCACCACGTCGTCGTAGGCGCCGTCGACCTCCACCGACTGGGCGCCCTCGGTGGCTATCGCCCGCTTCGCGGCCTCGGTGATGCTTTGCGGGTAGTAGATCGTCGCGGCAGCGCCGATCAGGGCGGCCATGTGGGCGACGGCGCGACCGTGGTTCCCGTCCGTGGCCGCGTACAGCCGGACGCCGCGGTCCCGGACCGCACCGCGCACCGCGTCCAGGGTGATCGAGGTCAGCCCGAACCGCTCCCCGACCGCACGCGCCGTCGCGTACGACGCGCCGAGCACCTTGAACGCGGGCAGCCCGAGCCGGCTCGACTCCTCCTTGACCAGCACCCGTCCGACCCCGAGCTCTGCCGCGAGCCCGGGCAGGTCCCGCAACGGCGTCCGCTGGTATCCGGGCAGAGTGCGGTGGAAGTCGATGGCGGGCATGTGGTCGATTGTCCCCGACAGCGCCGCCGAGGGCCGACCGGTCAGAGCAGGCCGACCGCCGCGAGCACCGTCGCCACGACGCCGGCGGCCGTGCGCACGTGGTTCCACGCCGTCCAGGGCCGCCAGTAGGCGCGCCATCCGGCAGCCTTGTCGTGGGAAGCGAGGAGGCGGTTGTTGAGCGGCACGTTCAGGGCCGCGGTCACACCGAACGTGCCGATCAGGTAGACCGCTGCGGCCGCAAGGACCCACGCGCCGCCGTCCCGCCCTTCGACGAGGCCCCAGATGCCGGTGCCCGCCGGGACGAGGAGCGCGCCGAAGAAGACGGACATGAAAGCGGGCAGCGGCGCGGTCTCGTTGATGCCGCTCATCGCGGCCCCGGCAGCCTCGTCGGAGGCGCGGGCGAGGCCGCTCATGACGAACGACGAGAACCCGTAGAACACCCCCGCCGACAGCCCGAGCAGCACCACTGATGCCACAGCGAAGATCGTCCAGACCATCAGAGCCTCCCGGTGAGCGCACCGGTGCGGTGAACTGCAGCAACTCTTGCAGACGGGACCCGGATGTTCCAGGTGTTACGGGCAGCATCAGATGCGCTCGGGCCGGCTCGTGAGACGGTTGGCCACGCTCCGATAACAGATCGGGCACACCGGACACTTTCGCCCCCCGGAGTGTCGGTGTGCCGTGGAACACTTCGAGTCATGCTCGAACTTGCCACCGGAACCGGACTCGCCTTGTCGGCGGGCCTCAACGCCTGGATCCCGCTCATCTTCCTCGGCGTGCTCTCGCGCTTCACGGACCTCGTGGAGCTGCCGGGCACCTGGGCGTGGCTGGAGAACCCCTGGGTCCTCGTGATCCTGACCGTTCTCCTGGTGCTCGAGTTCGTCGCGGACAAGATCCCGGTGCTCGACTCCGTCAACGACGTGGTGCAGACCGTCATCCGGCCCACGGCGGGCGGCATCGCGTTCGGTGCCGGGTCCATGTCGGAGACGACGACGGTCACCGACCCGAGCACGTTCGTGCAGTCCGGCCAGTGGATCCCCATCGTCTCGGGCATCGTCCTCGCCCTCGGTACCCATGCCGCCAAGGCCGGTGGCCGCGTCGTCGCCAACACCGTCTCGGGCGGCACCGCGGCTCCCGTGGTCAGCGTGGCGGAGGACGTCACGAGCGTCGGTCTCGGGTTCCTGTCCGTCCTCGCCCCGCTCGCGATCATCCCGGTCATGATCCTGTTCGTGATCGGCGTGATCCTGCTGATCCGAAGCCTGGTGAAGCATCGCCGCGCGCGGGCGGCGGGACACGGTGGCGGAGAAGGCGATGCCTACTACGTCTGACGTGCGCACGATCCAGCGCGCCCGGCTCACCTCGGTGGGCCTGGGCACTCTGCGGGAGGCCGACGGCGGTGGTGTACCCGGCGTCGTCGCCCGGCTGGGGGCCGTCCAGTCGCAGGAGCTGCACTCGTCCGCGTGGGGCGTGGCGCAGCGTCTGGCGAGACCGGCCACGCTCGCCGAGGTACAGGCCGCTCTGGCCGACGGCACGATCCTGCGCACGCACGTCCTGCGTCCCACGTGGCACTACGTGGTACCCGGCGACCTGGCGCCGCTCATGACCGCCACCGCTCCGCGGGTCCGCCGGGCGATGCTCTCGGCGGAGAGACCCCGCGGCTTCGACCACTCGCTGCTGGCGCGCCGGCACGCGGTGGTCGCGGGGGCGCTGGCACAGGGCCCGCTGACCCGCAAGGAGCTCGGCGCCGTGCTCGCCGAGTCCGAGGGCGCACCGCTGGACACCTGGCACGTGGGCCAGGTGATGATGCACGCCGAGCTCGACCTGCTCGTCGCGAGCGGTCCGATGCGGGGCAAGCAGGCCACCTACCGGCTGCTCCCGGAGCAGAAGGTATGGGACGAGGACGAGGCCCGTGTCCACCTGGCGTGCACGTACGTCCGCGGGCACGGCCCGTGCCGCGCGGAGGACGTCGCCTGGTGGGGCGCCTTGACCAAGACGGCGGCGCGGGCAGCGGTCGCCGACGCCGGGCTCACCCGCCACGAGCTGGCCGGCCTGACGCTCTGGACCGACGGCGACCTGCCCGATCCCGCACCGGCCGGCACCGTGCGGCTGCTGTCGGTGTTCGACGAGTTCTTCTGTCACGACTTCAAGGGTTGGCCCTCTCTGGCTCGGGACCCGATGCCGAGCCGCTGGCTGTACATGGGGCTCGTGACTGTGGACGGGATGATCGCCGGAGGCTGGTCCCGGATCCTCAGGGCGCAGACCGTGGAGATCACCGTCGAGCTCACCGAGGAGCCGACCCGCAAGGTCTGGGCCGCGATCGAGGCGGAGGCCGCGCGCTACGGAGAGTTCTGCGGTCTCGAACCGATCCTGGTGCGCGGTCAGGTGGGCAAGGGCACGATCGGCTGATGCAAGCAGGGGGTGGCGCAGGTCGGCGCGCAGTCGGCAGACTCCGCGTATGACTCGTATCGCCGTCGAAGGCCAGGCCACGCGCACGCACCCCGCGGAGCGTGGCACCGTCAACCTGCACGTCGCGTTCTCGGGCACCCTCCGCAACGACGTCGTCGACCAGGTGGCTCGCACGCACACCATCCTCGTGGAGCAGGCCAGGGCGCACGTCTCGGCGGGTGCCGCGGAGAAGTGGGACTCGGCCTCCGTGCACTCCTACGTCTACGACGACCGGGTCAAGAGCTCCCAGGCGGGCGGCAAGCAGCGCGTCCGGCGGTTCCGGGCCTCGGCACGTCTGTCGGTCACGTTCCGCGACTTCGAGACCCTCTCGACGTGGCTGGCCGACATCATGGACGTCGACGGCGTCGAGATCGACCGGATCACCTGGGCCCTGACCGACGAGACCCGCAGGACGCTCCAGGCCGAGGCCCGGATCGAGGCCGCCGAGGAGACCGTGGTGCGCGCGCAGTCGTACGCGGACGCGCTAGGTCTTGGACCGGTCGTGCCCGTGGCGATCTACGAGGCGGGCCTGCGTGGCGGCGGAAACGGTGGCGGCAACGCCCCGATGTACGCGATGCGCGCCGGCGCCATGGGCGACGCAGGCGGCAGTGCGCACGTAGAGCTCCAGCCCCGGGACATCGACGTCGACATCACGCTCTCCGCGGACTACGAGGCCGGCGTGCCCGCCGAGGGCTGAGGCAGCACGCCGGCGGCACGCAGCCGCCGAAGCACCAGGTCGTGGGGCACGGCGGCCGCCGTGCCGCGGTGCCCCACTGTGGTGGTGGCCGTCAGAAGCGAGTTCAGCAGGGCTTCCTCGACCGCATCCATGGTCGCGGCGAAGACCGGGTCCAGATCGTGGTCGTCCACCCGGCGCGCGGGCGTGCCCGGCGTAGTGCCCGACGACGGAGCGCCCGGCGTGCTGAACGCCAGGGCGTAGTCGCCGCTGCCGCCAGCGAAGTCCGAGCCCACGCGCGCCATCGCGAACACCGCCCGGCGCGCGACCCGGCCGAGCTGCCGAGCGTCCAGGGGCGCGTCGGTGGCGACCACGATCATGCAGGAGTTGCCATCGGGCTCCCCCGCGGACGTCGTCGGCTCGTCCACCGCGTCGGCCGGGATCGGGACGCCGCGCACGATCAGCGTGCCCGAGAAGTTGGACTGCACCAGGGTGCCCACGGTCCAGCCGCCGACCACGCGCGACGACGTGCCGATCCCGCCCTTGAACCCGAGGGCCACGGTCCCGGTCCCGGCACCGACACAGCCCTCCTCGGGGAGGTCGGCGGTCGCGCCGTCGAGCGCGGCGAGCACGTGCGACTCCGCGATAGGACGGGCACGGATGTCGCTCAGCCGGCCGTCGTTCGTCTCGCCGACGACCGGGTTGAGGGTGCGGGTCTCCTCGTGACCCGGGCTCGCGAGCACGTGCGTCACCAGCGCGTCCGCCGCTCGGAACGCGCTGAGGGTCGCGGTCAGGAGGATCGGCGTCTCGATCGCCCCGAGCTCGGCGACCTGCGTCGCCCCGACCAGCTTGCCGAACCCGTTGCCGACGAACAGCCCGCACGGCAGGCTGCGTCGGTCCGGGCCGAGGGCGTCGGGGACGATCGCCGTCACTCCGGTGTGGAGGCGAGGTGCATCCACGATGGTGGTGTGCCCCACCCGTACTCCGGGCACGTCGGTGAAGGCGTTGTGCCGCCCGGTGGGCAGCGCGCCCACGACGATCCCGAGATCGCGCGCCCTGCGGGGGTGCTGTTCGTTGTCGCTCATGCCTCCAGCATCGGCGATCGGACAGGCTCTCGGCTCAACTCACCTTCAGTTGTTCGTCGCCGAAGTCAGCGACGAGATGCAGTGTTCCGCCAAGTGCTGCGATGTAGCGCCGCAGCACATCCTGCGTCGACACATCGCCCGCCTCTATCTGCGACACACGTGCGACCGAAATGCCCATCTGCGATGCCACGTCGGCCTGCGTCATGCTTCGCTTCAGACGCATCTCAGCGAGCCGCCAGCCACGCGACTCGTCGAGAAGTTTGCGCACACCCTCACTGAAGGCTCGTTCGCCCCCAGCGGCTTCGACCGCCAGAGCGCGATGCCGGGTGTCCCGCCAGCGCTTAACGCCGTCCATGTGCAGCCTCCTCTTCACGCTCACTCAGGTATTCGGCATAGAGCCGCTCAGCCCTCGGAACTGCTTCCTGGTACCAGCGGTTCCATCGCCCCGCCTTGTCACCTGCGACGAGCAGGATCGCCGACCGCCAGGGATCAGGATCTCCCATGCCAAGCCGGCTCCCCCTTAAGAATATCCTTGATTAGCTCGGAAGCAAGCCTCTCAGACATCATTCGGATTCGCAGCACTTGCAGTCGTTTGTTGCGGATACGCAACGACCTATTCGCACACTGAGTCAGCCGTTCGACATGACCGCTCGCACAATGTCAGGGTGCGCCTCGATGCCGACGACTGCCGCTCCCGCTTCGCCGCGGCCCGGCACGCCTACCTCGCCACCGCCGACGCCGACAGTGTGCCGCACCTCGTGCCGGTGACGTTCGCGCTGATCAGCGCTGCGGGCAGCACCCCGGACGGCGCCGCGGCCGACGCCGGAACCGGCCCGCCGCCAGGTGACGAGGTGGTGGTCGCCATCGACCACAAGCCCAAGACGACGCGAGACCTGAAGCGCCTGCGCAACCTCGCGGAGAACCCGCGGGTCGCGTTCCTCGTGGACCGGTACGACGACGACTGGGCGCACCTCTGGTGGGTACGCGGCGACGGCGTCGCGACGGTCGAGCACGTGGGCGAGCCCCGCGCAGCGGCGCTGGACGCGCTCGCCGCGCGGTACCCGCAGTATCACGAGCGCCGGCCGGACGGCCCGCTGATCAGGGTGCGGGTGACCAGGTGGTCCGGCTGGGCGCACGGTTAGCCGGTCACGCGGTCGTCCGGGCGTTGCCGCTTCCCTTCGAGGTCAAAGCTACTTCGCTTTGAGCGGCCTCAAAGCGAAGCAACTTTGACCTCGAAGGAGAGTGAGCAGCCCGAACCGTCACACCCACTGGACGAGCTGCCACACGATCCCGTTGGGGTCGGCGAACTGGCAGTAGCGCTCGCCCCACGGCTCGGTCTCGGGCGACGTGACCACCTCCGCGCCGGCGGCGGAGATGCGGGCGAACTCGGCGTCGAGGTCGTCCACGACGAACGCGATCAGCATCCCCTGGCCGGCCGGCCCGGCGATGCGCTCGGGCTTGAACGTGCCGAGGCCGACGCGCAGGAACACGATGTTGACGCCGGCCGTGGGGTGGTTGAGCGACACGAACCCGTCGTCGGACATCGCCTCGGTGAAGCCGAGGTGCTTCTGGGCGAACTCGGCCGACGCAGCGACGTCGGACACGTTGAGGGACAGTGCGGTACCGGTGATGTTCAAGCGGGCTCCTCGCTTCGAGATCCTAACTTTGTACGGCGTACAACGTAGGATCGTTGCAGAATGTTCCCGGCCCGTCACCCCGATCCTGGAGACCCATGCCCCGCGAGCTGATCGACCTGCTCTGGCGTGACCACCCGGCTGCACCGCAGGGCGGCACGCGCGGTCCGCGGTCGCGGGTCACGACGGGAGCGGTGGTCGATGCGGCGGTCGCACTGGCCGACGCAGAGGGCCTCGCCGCCGTCACGGTCCGGCGCCTCGGCGATGCCCTGGGCATCTCGACCATGTCCGTGTACACGCACGTGAACGGCCGCGACGACCTGCTCGTGCTGATGGTCGACGCGGCCTACGCGGGCATGCGGCTACCTGCGTACGGGACCGCGGCCTGGCGCACGCGCGTACGGCGCGTCGCCGACGCGAACCTGGCCCTCCACCTGGATCACCCCTGGCTGCTGGAGATCGAGGACGAGCGCACGGCATTCGGTCCCGGCACCATCGCCAAGTACGACCATGAGCTGCACGCCCTGGACCCGCTGCCCCTTGACGACGTCGCCCGCGACGCCGCGCTCACCTTCGTGCTCGACTTCGTGCGTGCTGCCGCCCGCGCCCGGCGCCGCGACCCGCGGGCAGACGAGATTCAGCAGACCTGGGCCCGGTGGGCCGGGCGGCTCGCGGAGTACCTCGGCGACGGCTACCCGCTCGCCCAGCGCGTGGGCAGCGCCGCCGGCCAGGAGATGAACGCGCCCTCGAGCCCTGCCCACGCCTGGGAGTTCGGTCTGACGCGCGTGCTCGACTCCCTGGAACCGAGCTGACGCGTCGAGTGCTGGATGGCTGCGGGCTCTTCGGCTCGGACCCGACAGATCTCCGAGCTCAGCCGTCCTGGTCCTCGGAGCGGAGGCGCGGCTCCACCCGGTTGGCAGGGTTGACTCCCGACTTGTCCGCGTAGAAGGCCCTGATCCCGTCCATGTCGGCGCGCACGTCCCCGGTGAGCTGGATGCTCGGCCCGAGACCGGCGACCTTTGCCACGCCGTCGACGTATCCGAGCGTCACCGGAAATCCGGACTTGAGCGCGATCCGGTAGAACCCCGACTTCCAGTAGCCCGAGCCGGCGCCGCGGGTGCCCTCCGGCGTCACGACGAGGTGGAACTCCTCGCCCCGTTCGACGGCCCCGAGGATCTCCTCGACGATGCTGGCCGGGTCCTTCCGGTCCACGGGGATGCCGCCCAGAGCGCGCATGAGTCCGGCCAGAGGGCCCTTGAACCAGGAGTCCTTGATCAGGAACCGGACCTTCAGGTCCATGTCGAACGCGATGGCCAGCATCAGGAAGAAGTCCGTGTTCGACGTGTGCGGCGCACCGATGAACACCGTAGGCCTGGTCGGGGCAGGCTCCGAGCGCATCCGGTAGCCGGTACCGGCCCAGATCAGTCGTGCAACGGCCCGGCGGATGGTGCGTGACATCGTCGTCCTCGAGTCAGGGCGGACAGGGTGAACCTCGGGCGAAAAATCGCAGAGGCGCAATTCTGACAGATCCTGCGGAGGCTCAACGCCCCGTCCGGGCGGCCCACGGCAGGCGCAGCAGCGGCCGCACGCTCCTGCGCGCCAGGTGCAGCAGCCCGCGCGACCCCGCGGACTGCTCGTCGAACAGCATGAGCGCCACGTGCGCCATCGCCGTGTCGGACGCCGCTACCGCACGCGTGGCGACACCCGCCCAGAGCGGCGAGCGCATGAGCTGCTGCGCCAGGTAGCACTCCCGGTAGTGCCGCCCGAACCGCCGCCTGTGCGCCCGTTCGAACCCGGTCAGCGCCCCGGCAAGGTCCACGCCCTGCCAGGACCCGCCGGCCCGCTCCAGCGCCCCGAGATGTTCCGCGAGCTGCACCCCGGCCGCCATCCCGTAGAAGATGCCCTCTCCGCTGAGCGGGTTGATCGTCGCTGCGGCATCGCCGAGCAGCACGGCGGAGCGCCCCGGGGCCGTCATCGGGGTGCGCGCCGCGGCGTGCGGGAGCTGGTGCGTGGCGACCCGCTCCACCCCGGACACGACGAACCCGCGCCGTTCCAGGTCCTCGACGTACAGGTCGAAGAGGTCGCGGAGCGAGCGCCCGTGCCGCGCGGTCTGCCGCTTCAGATGGTCCACCGGGATACCGACGCCGAGGTTCGCGCCGTCGTCGGGCAGCGGGAAGACCCAGCCGTAGACCGGCAGGAGAGTCTCCAGGAAGTCGAACCGGAGCGTGTCGCTCACCGGCTTGTCCGGGTGGGTCACCTTCCCGTACGCGCGCATGGCGATGTGGGTGTGCCGCATCGGGGGCCGGGGGACGCCCATCGCCCGCCGGACCCCGGAGTAGGCGCCGTCCGCCCCGACGACCAGGTCGAACGCGGCTTCGCGGCCGGACAGGGTGACCAGCTCGCCGTCACCTGCGGGCGTCATGCCCTCGAACGCGACTCCCTCGTGGACCTCCGCGCCGCTGTCCCGCGCCGCGGAGAGGAGGAGGTCGTCCAGGGCGAGCCGGGGCGTGACGTACCCGGCCAGGTCGCGGCCCTCCATGATCGGCCCGCGCGCCACCGCCTCTACCCCGCCCGGGCCGCTGATCGCCACCGACATCGGCATGTGGAACTGCTCGAGCCGCTCCGCCAGGCCGAGCCCGTCGAGCACCCTCCTTGCACCGGGTCCCAGGCCGTCGCCGCAGGTCTTGTCGCGCGGGAACGTCGCCTTGTCGACCAGCGTCACGTGCGCGCCGGGCAGCTCCCGCCGCAGCGCGACCGCCGTCGCGGCACCGGTGGGACCGCCACCCACGACGAGGATCCGCGGTGCGTCGATTCCGGCCACGTGCTCGACCCTAGACCGGTGTCGACCGACGAGCCAGGGCTGGCGACGACGTCAGCGCTTGGACCTGCGGTCCGGCGTCACGTCCTCGGCGGTGCCAGGGATCGTCTTGCCCGTCGCGTACGAGCCCGGGGCCCGGCTGTCCGACGGCGCGGCCTTCGGGGTCGAACCGCCCGGCTCGGAGGTGCCGGCACCCGTGGTGCCCGGTGCGGTGTCCCCCGTCGTGCCCGGCACCGGCCGGTGCTTCCGGAACCGCTGCACCGCCTTGTACAGGGTGACGCCGGCGATGACGATCGCGATCGCGTCATCCCCGAGGCCGAGCGGCCCCAGCACGCCCTCCGACAGGAGGTCGATCGGGCTGGCCACATATCCCGCGCCCGCGATGAACGTGAAGATCTCTTGCCAGGTGAACTTCCTGGGATCCTTGCCCCGCTTGCTTTCCTCGCCCATGCCCGGAACGTAACGGAGAACCGGGCGACTCGCCAGGGATGTACGAGTCGCCCGGTTCGTGACGTCTACCTCATTCGAACATGTCGCTCGGCCTCACTCGACCCGGTATGCCCGGACGACCGTCTCGGGCCGGGGCACCGATCGGACGCGGATCCGACGCCGGTCAGACGTCGATCGGGCGCCGGTCCTCCACGAGCCTCGACGTGTACCCCGCCGCCACGAGCCGGTCGAACGCGACCATCACCTCGTCGGGCACGTCCTCCTCGTGGGCGATGAAGCCGAGATCGGCGTACAGCGTGAGGCGCTGCGTCTCACCGACGAGCATGTCGACCACGCGGTCGGCGTCGCCGATCGTCCGGAGGTACGCATCGAGCTGCAGGGGCCGGGACACGCACAGCACGTCGACGTCCGGCCACACGACCCGGCAGGTCGCGAACGCGCGTCGCTGCTGGTACGGGTGGGAGACGAGCAGCACGGAGGAAGGCTCGACCTGGAGCTCCGCGAGCAGCTTGCGGCTGTACTCCAGGTTCTCGCTGGTGTTGGTCGCGGTCGGCTCGACGAGCACGGCGTCGGCGGGTACACCACGAGCGATGGCGTGGTCGCGGTAGCCGAAGGCCTCGCCCTCGGGGAAGGCGTCGACGGTGGTGGGTGCGTTGGCCCCCGTGAAGACGATCCGCCGGAACAACCCTTCGAGGTAGAGGTCCGCCGTGTAGTCGGCCACACCCAGGTCGTGACCACCCAGGCCGATGCAGACGTCAACCGGTCGCGGCTCGTGCTGCAGGTCGTGGAACGCCCACAGCGTCTCTACGTCCTCCCGCACTTCGGCGGGGATCATGACGTTCGGCATATGACGACCATATTGCTCGGAGGAATGACGGGCACAACGTGAGTGTGGGTCGACGCCCGAATTCGGCAGTATTTGCGTGCAATGTCACAACCTGCGGGTTCGTGCGGCCAGCACCGTCCGCCTCCGTTTTCGCGCCCCCCGCGCAGACATCCCATACGGAGACAAGATAGCGGACGGTAACGAGCCGCCCTTAGTGCTGCACGTTCGTGGGCTCACGCTCCGACAGCCGGCATGGACGTGACGCTCTCATACGCGCCGTTCACGGTGGCGGCGAACCGGTGACGGCGACCTGCCAGGAGGGTTACGGATCGTCCTCACCGTCCCCCTCGCCCGTCCCCTCGGCGGCGCCGACCCCGACGACGTCGTCCTCGAGCTTGCCCGAGAACAGGTCGTAGTACTGGAGGTGCAGGTGGTAGCCCGCGCCCAGCGCGATGCGGCGGATCATGCCGAACGTCGGCTCGATCTGCCCGGACTCGATGCGGCTGATCGTCGACGTGGGTACGCCCGCCAGCACTGCCAGTGAACTCATGCTGAGCTCTCGCTCGGCTCGGATCCTGACAAGGATCTGGGCTGCTGTGGTGAGCAAGGCGCCCTCCCGTCGACGCTCGGCCATCGAAACGTGCCATGACGCACGACAGGGCTCGCCGGAAAGTTGAGATCAATTTTCCGGCAAGCCCTGTGAGACCTGACTCTATACGTCTATGCCCGTCGCGGCTCATCGACAGCGCATGTGCCGCATGTTTCCTCCGGGGGTGCCATACCGACACGTTGGCCTACTACCCTCAGCCCTCATGGGTACTGCGAGCTCACCGGGTGACGCCGCCGTGCCCCGGCAGGCCGCCGGGCACGGGTCGGCTCGTCGCGGCCAGGCGGCGCGCGGCGTGCGCGCGCTTCTCCAGGAGCATCCCGCGTGGGTGCTGCTGCGATCGAGGAACGCCGCGGCCGCTGTCGTGCTGCTGGACCGCAACCTCGGCGCGTCCCGGCGCAGGCTGCCCGTCGAGCAGCTGGCGACGAGGATCGACGACGACCTGCCGGAGCTGCGCCGCGCGGGCTTCGAGCTGCCGTACTCCGGCTACTTCTACGTCTCGGAGTGGATCGACGAAGGCGTGCTCGTACGGCGCCGCGCCGCGCAGACCGCCGGCGAGCCCGGCACCGAGACCCTCGAGCTGTCCGACGGCGCGCTGCTCGCCATCCGCTTCGTCTCCCGCCTGAGCAGGCCCCACCCGGCCGTGACGCCGTCCCGGCTCGGCGCGGTGCTCGACGGGCTGCACACGCTGGCCGCCGACGCCGACCCGGATCCGGAGGCCCGCCTGGCCGCCCTGCTGGAGCAGCGTGCCGCCCTCGACGCAAGGATCGAGCGCGCCCGCCGCGGCGACGACGACGCCCTGCCACCCGACGCCGCCGCCGAGCGCGCCCGCGAGATCCTTGCTCTGGCCGGCGACATCCCCGCCGACCTGGCCAGGGTGCGCACCGAGCTGGAACGCACGGATCGCGAGCTGCGCCGACGGCTCCTGGAGTCCGACGGCTCGCGCGACACGTTCCTCGACGACATCTACCGCGGCGTGGACCACCTCGCCGAGTCCGAGGCGGGGCGCGGCCTGGTCGCGTTCCGCGACCTGCTGCGGCAGGCGGAGCACGCGGCGCAGGACGACGTCGGCCGCGTGCTCGACACCGTCCACCTCGCCCCGGCGGAGGCCTCCGCGCTGCGCCGGCTGCTGCCGACCCTGCAGGACGCCGCCGACGAGCTCACCGACACCATGGCCGTCCTGCGCCGCGCGCTGCAGCGCATGGTCAGGTCCGGAGAGCTCCCGGCCGAGCGCGCCCTGCGCCGTCTGCTCGGCCAGGCGCAGGACGCCGCCCTGGCCGCGGCCCCCGACCTGGCTCCCGGCACCGGGGTGCGGCTCACGCTGCCGCTCGGCGCCGTCACGCCCCGGTCGGTGGGCGGCTTCCAGCCGTACAACCCGGGCGGTGAGGACGCCGAGGCACCGCCCGTCGCGCCCGCCCTGCCGCCGCGGACCGTCTCCCTCACGGCGCTGCGCGCCCTGGCCCGTGACTCCGAGATCGACGTGGACGAGCTGCGCGGGCACGTGAACGAACGCGTAGCGGCCGTCGGCCGCGCCACCGTCGCGTCCGTGCTCGCCGCGCACCCCGCCACCCAGGGGGCCGCGAGCGTGGTCGGCCTCCTGACGCTCGCCGAGCAGCACGGCGTGGCCACCGGTAAGAACGAAGACGTGAACTGGCGGTCCTCGCGCGGCGTCGCGCGGCGGGCCGTACTCCCCCAGAACCAGTTCGAGGAGCATGTCCCGTGACCGAACCCAGCGCGACAGGGGCCGGCCCCGCCCGCCCCCGCCCGACAGACCTCCGCAGCGCGCGCCCCGGGCGTCCGG
The DNA here is from genome assembly GCF_024171995.1 of Promicromonospora umidemergens. GTDB lineage: Bacteria > Actinomycetota > Actinomycetes > Actinomycetales > Cellulomonadaceae > Promicromonospora > Promicromonospora umidemergens. The sequence goes on from NZ_JAMTCT010000004.1 coordinate 300,076, forward strand.
CCGGCAGCGGTACGACGTCGGCGCCGTCGGGTGCCGAGAACGGCGCGGACGGCGACGCCGGCGCGGGTGTGCGCCTCTGGCCGGGCGACCACGGCACGCTGCCAGCGCCGGCCCGCCTCGCGCTGGCCCGGCTCGTGCGCGGTCCCTACCTGGCCGCCGAGTCCGACCAGGACACCTGGCGTGCGCTGCTGACGAACGAGGACGTCGTCCGCGAGCGCCTCGCCGACCAGTACCTCGACCTGGTGGTCGACGCCGACGCGCAGGTCGCGTTCGTGCGCGACGTACCGGCCCAGGACGCGCCCCAGGTGGTGCGCGAGCTGACGCTCACGTTCCTGGACACCGCGCTGCTGCTGCACCTGCGTGCCCTGCTGCTTGACTCTGCGGACGCACGGGTGGCGATCAGCCGTGACGAGGCGGCGGACCATCTCGGCATGTACCGGCGGCGCGGTGGTGGTTCGCCCATGGACTTCACGCGGCAGCTGGACGCGACGTGGGCCCGGCTGATCGAGTCGGGCATGCTGGAGCCGCTCAGCGGGGACCGGTGCGTGGTCTCGCCGGTGCTCCGCACCGTGTTCGGCGCGGACCAGGTAGCGGCGCTGAGCGCCGAGTACGCACGACTGGCGAAGGAGAGCGCATGAACACGGCCCATCCCGGACAGTGGCGCCTCGCGCGCATCGAGCTGGTCAACTGGGGCACGTTCGCCGGGCACCACGTGGTGCCGGTGCCCCGTGAGGGCTTCCTGCTCACCGGCCACTCGGGTTCGGGCAAGTCGTCGCTGGTCGACGCCGTCGCCGCGGTCCTGACCCCGCCGGAGCACCTGCGGTTCAACGTGGCCGCCGCCGGCACGGGCGCCACCGAGCGCGAGGCGGGCGACCGCGACGTCGTCTCGTACGTGCGGGGCGCGTGGCGGCACCGCACGGACGAGAGCACTGGCGAGGTGGTGGCCGACCATCTGCGGCCCGGTGCTACCTGGTCGGGCGTCCTGTTGCGGTACTCGAACGGCACCGATGCGCCCGACGACACGGTGACGCTGGTGCGCCTGTCCCACCTCACGCGAGGATCGTCGACCCCGGCGACGCTGCACGTGGTGGTGCCCGCCGATGTGGGGCTGCTGGACTTCGAGCGGTACGTCCGCTCCGGGCCCGACGCCGCGGGGGTGACCGCCGCCTGGCCCGCTGCGACGGTGAGCGAGCGGCACGGGCCGTTCGCCGCCGCGTTCACGCAGTCGCTGGGGATCGGTTCGGAGCAGGCGCTGGTGCTGCTGCACCGCACGCAGTCCGCGAAGAACCTGGGCAGCCTGGACGACCTGTTCCGCGGGCACATGCTGGACGAGCCGAACACGTTCGAGCTGGCCGCTCAGGCGGTGGACCAGTTCGCGGACGTGGCACGTGCCTATGCCGACATCGAGACCTCGCGGCGGCAGATCGAGCACCTGAACCGACTCGCGACCCTGACCAAGGCGTACGACGAGGGCTCGACGGCGGGGGTCCGCGCGGCGACCCTGCGAGGGTCCCTCGAGACGTTCAAGGACGCGTGGAAGCTCGAGCTCGCCCACGGCGCGCTGGCGGAGTCGCGGGCGGCCGAGGAGCGCGCGCAGCACCACCGGCAGGCGGCCGACACCGAGGTCGACGTCGCGGCGAACACGCACCAGCAGGCGGTGAACGTGCTCGGCGCCCGGGGCGGGCAGGCGCTCGCCACGCAGGCAGACCGCCTCCAGCGGGCCGGCGAGATCGCCGCGCTGGTCCGGACGCGTCGTGGTGAGCTCGCCACCGACCTGCAGTCGGTGGGCATGAACATGCCCGAGACGTTCGGGGAGTTCGCGGCGCTCAAGGAGAAGGCACGGTGGGAGCTGGGCGGCGCGAAGCCGCTGACCACCGGTGCCGTCCCGACCCTGACGGGTGCCCTGCCCGCCGTCACGACGGGCCAGGTCTCCGCGGTCTGGACGGGTGCGGTCCCGTCGGTCGGCGCAGGGGCGCCGACGGGGGCCGTGCCATCGGTCGCCACGGGGGCCGTGGCCACCGTCGGTCGGTCGCGCGCGCCCGAGGCGCTCGACGCGACGATCCGGGAGACGCTGGCGGCGCGCTCCGCCGTCGGGCACCGGCACGAGGCTGTCGCCGCACGGATCCAGGCGGTACGGCAGACCCAGACGAACGTCCCCGCCGAGCTCGCGACGGCGCGACGCGCCGTGGCGGAGGCCGCAGGGCTGGACGTCTCCGTGCTGCCGTTCGCGGCCGAGCTGCTGCGTGTCCGGGAGGACGACGCCGACTGGCGTCCCGTGCTCGAGGGCGTCCTGCGGCCGCTGGCCACGCTCGTGCTCGTCGCCCCGGCGCACCGCGCGGCCGTCGCGGGGGCGGTCGCGGCCGGGCCGGGCCTGCGCTACCGCGTGGTCGGCGTGCGCAACGACGCGCCACGGTCCACCGAGTCCGCTTCGCTGGTGCACAAGGTCGAGGTGAAGGACGGCCCCATGTCGGGCTGGCTGCACCGGCGCCTGTCCGAGCAGTACGACTACCTGTGCGTCGACGACCCGTCGGGGCTGGACCGGCACGAGCGGGCGGTGACCCGCGAGGGTCTGGTCAAGCACGGGCCGGAGGAGATCGAGCAGCCGCTGCTGCCCGGCGTCGAGGACTGGGTGCTCGGCTGGGACGCCGACGACCGCCTCGACCAGCTCCTGGAGCTCGCGCGCGAGACGCAGGCCCGCCTCGCGGAGGCCGAGAGCGCGGTGGCCGACGCCGTGGCCGAGCAGCGCGAGGCCGTGCGTCGCCAGCTCACGCTCCGGCACGTGGCCCGCCGGGAATGGCGCGAGGTGGACATCGAGACCGCCGAGGCGGACCTCACCGACGCGCAGGCGTCGTTCGACCGCCTGCTCGACGGCACGATGGACCTGCTGCAGGCGTCGCAGGACGTCGCGGCGGCAGAGAGCCGGCTGGACCAGGCCCGGGCGGCCGCTGCGATAGCAGCGGACACGCTCGCCGAGGCGCGCGCACACCGCCGCTCGCTGGAGCACGTGGTCACCGAGCTCGGCGACGCCCCGACCAACGCGATCCCGCTCGCGCACCGCGAGGAGCTGGAGAAGCGGTACGCCGCCGTCCGCAAGACGGTGACGCACGAGGTGATCGACGACGTCTCGCTCACCGTGTCGCGCACGCTCGACGCGGAGCGGGAGGCCGGGCTGCGCACCTCCGGTGCCGCCGAGCGGGAGATCGTCGGGCTGCTGGCGGAGTTCCGGCGGCGCTGGCCCGCCATCACCCGCGACCTGACGGCGCAGGTCGGCGACCGGTCGCGGTACCTCGAGGTGCTGGAGCGCATCCGTACGTCCCGGCTGCCGGAGCAGGAGGCACGGTTCTCCGACCTTCTCACCGACCAGGCGCGCCGGGCCCTGCGCAAGCTCGCCGCCGAGATCCGGCAGGCGCCGGCCGCCATCCGCGAGCGGATCGTCGGGGTCAACGCCTCCCTGCGCCGCTCGCCCTTCGACACCGACCGGTTCCTGGAGATCCGCGTCAAGGAACGTCGCCCCGCGGCCGTGGAGGAGTTCCTCGCGACCCTCGACGCGCTCACCGGCGACACCGAGCCGGAGTACGAGGTGCTGGAGCGGCTGGTCCGCCGGCTCGGGTCGAGCGATCCGGCTGACCGCGCCTGGCGGTCCCTGTGCCTGGATACCCGGCGGCACGTGCACTTCACCGGCGTAGAGGTCACGGCGGGCGGTATCGCGCTGGCCGTGCACGACTCGTCCGCAGGTCTCTCCGGCGGACAGCGCCAGAAGCTCGTCGTGTTCTGCCTGGCAGCGGCCCTGCGCTACCAGCTGGCCGGGACATCCGACACTGGCACGCCCGCCTACGGCTCGATCCTCCTGGACGAGGCCTTCGACAAGGCCGACACCACGTTCACCCGGACCGCCATGGACACGTTCGCGGCGTTCGGCTTCCACATGATCCTGGCCACGCCGCTCAAGCTGCTGCAGACGCTCGAGGACTACGTGGGCGGCATCGGTCTGGCGACCTGTCGCGAGATGCGGGAGTCGCGCGTGGACGTGGTCCTGCTGGAGTCGCCGCTGCCCGGCGTCGACCCGGTCCCCTCTGCGACCCGGGGCGGCGGAACGGGCGGGGGTGCCCCGGGGGCTGGATCCGGACCGGGGGCGGCGGCGGGGCCAGCGACTCCACCGGGGCCTCCGGCCGCAGCGACGCCTGTGTCCGGTGTGCCCGGTGCGTCCGGGTCCACGCAGGCGGCCGCGCCCGCACCTGTACATGCGGCTCCGTCCGGAGCTGCGTCGGCGGGGCCCCCGGCCGCGACAGAACCCGCACCCGCTCCAGCACCCACGAACACGCCGGCCGCTGTCGCAGCACCGGGGTCGGCGCCCGGACCAAGGTCTGTCCCCCTACCGCCCGCGCCGACCCAGGCGGCGGACGACCCCGAGGAGAGCAACCCGGAGGGGAGCAACCCGGAGGGGAGCAACCCGGAGCCGGACTGGTCGGTGACCGTGACCCCCGAGCACGACGGCACCTCTCCGGTGGCTCGAATGACGACGCGCCGCCCGTCCCTTTAACCAGGTGGAGCTCCGCTGCGTGTCCAGATGTCACGGACGGACGGTCTTAGCGGCGTAACGCGTGCTTGGCAGGCGTGCCGTCACCGGCCACCCCGTCGTGCGATCGTGTGGCTGGTACTTCCGTGCCGCCGAGCCGAAGGTTGCGGGTGGAACGGAGCGCGCACCCACGTCGAACCGAAAGTTGCTCGTGCAACGGGGCTCGCGTCGCCGCCGAACCGAAAGTTAGGTGTCGACCGGCTCGTCGAGACGAAGGTTGCGCGTCTGCAGCGGCCCAACCTGACACGTAACATTCGTTTCGGCGCGATACGGACGCGCAAATTTCGGCTCGGCGGGGTACCCGAGCGGTACGGACGCGCAACTTTCGGCTCGGCGGGGTACCCGAGCGACACGGACGCGCAACTTTCGGCTCGGCGCGACACGGCCGCCGCGCAATTCTCGGCTCGGCCCGGTACTGCTCCGTCATCACCTCACCGGCTGACGCGTACCGGCCGATCTGCCCGAGACGCACGGCCTACTGCGCGGCGCCGTCCGCGAGGCCGCGGGCGTAGGCCTCCGCGGAGCCCTCGCGGAACAGGTCGTCGGCGCTGCCGCGCACCAGGACGCGGGCGCCCGGGCCGTCGTCGGCGGTGACGTGGTGGCTCATGCCGCGCACGACGGCGACCGCGCGGCCGCTCGACTTGCCCCGGACCAGCTCGGACGCCGCGGCGATCTCGTCGACGACGGCGGTGACCGTCACGTTCAGCGCGCGACCGTGGGCGTCGACGCTGCCACGCAGGTCATCGGTGGGCGTGATCCCCGCGCAGCCGATCGCTATGTCGACCAGGGCGTCGCGCCAGGGGCGGCCGGCGGTGTCGGTGACGACCACGCCGATCCGACGCAGGCCCAACCGCTGGGTGAGCGCGACGCGGATCGTGCGGGCCGAGACGTCCGGGTCCACGGGCAGCAGCAGGACCGTGCCCTCCGGGGTGTTGCTCGCGTCCACGCCCGCTGCGGCCATCACCAGGCCCAGCTTGTTCTCGACGATCCGCAACGGCGGCAGACCGGGACGTTCCCGCTGGGCGACCACGCGGACGGTCTCGTCGGTGATGGCCTGCTCCCGATCAGCAGCCGCTACCACCCGGCCCTCCGCCTTGGACACGATCTTCGAGGTCACGACGACGACGTCGCCGTCGCGCGGCCGGTCCTGCTCGTCCTGACCTGCCAGGAGGTCGGCGACGAGCTCGCCGAGGTCGTCGCCGGGGCTGATCTCGGGCAGCCCGCCGGGGGCCCAGATGCTGAGTCTCTCCACTGGACCATCCTCACACCACGACGGTTCACCCGGGTGCGGTAATCTGCCCTGCGGCTACGCCACATATGTCTGGATCGTGCGGGATCAACAGGGGGAAGCGTCCGGTGTTGCACGACCCACCCGCCCAGCGGACGGTTCTCGTACCAGCACCGGCCGCCCTGCGGCCCGGCGAGCCCCGCAGCATCGGGCCGTTCCGGGTCCGGAGCCGGCTGGGCAGCGGCGGCATGGGGGACGTCTACCTCGGGACCACGCGCCGCGGGCAGCAGGTGGCCATCAAGCTGATCCGGGGCGCCCAGCTCGACGACGACGAGTTCCGTGCACGCTTCCGCCGCGAGGTCCGCGCCGCCGCCAAGGTACGCAGCCGGTTCATCGCGAACCTGATCGACGCCGACCCCGACGCGGAGCTCCCATGGCTCGCCACCGAGTACGTGCAGGGGCCCACTCTGGCGCAGGCGCTGGCCGCGCAGGGCCCGCTGCCGGAGTCGGACGTGCTGCGCCTGGTCGTGGGCGTCGCGGAGGCGCTGCGCGAGATGCACCGCGTCGGGCTGGTGCACCGGGACGTCAAGCCTGCCAACGTGATCCTCGGGCCGGACGGGCCGCGCCTGATCGACCTGGGCGTGGTCGCCACCGTCGACGCGACGCGGCTGACCCTCACCGGGCAGCCGGTCGGCACCCCCGTGTACATGGCTCCGGAGCAGGCCTCGGGCAGCCGTGCGACGTCGGCCGTCGACGTCTGGGCGCTGGGTGCGCTGGCCTACTACGCCGCCACGGGCAACCGGCTCTTCGACGGCGACCATCCGGCGGTGGTGCTGTACCGGGTCGCGGCGGAAGAGCCCACCTACGACGACTGTCCCGCGTACCTGCGCCCGTTCCTCGACGCCTGCCTGGTCAGGGATCCGGACGGGCGCCCGTCCCTCGATGCGATCCTGCGTTCGCTCGGTGTGCCCGACCCGGCCGGTGCCGGACCGCCGAGCCTGGCGCCGGGCGTCGCACGCGGCGCCCGACGGCGAGGACGGCGCCGACCCCTGGTCGTCCTCGGTTCGGTGGCGGCCGCCACGGCGGTCCTGGGCGCTGCGGCGTTCGGCGCCTGGACCGGCCTCGCCGGTGGCGACCAGGAGCACGACCCCGCCGGGCAGACGCAGACCACGGCGCCGCCCGCACTGCAGGAGTCGGGCGAGCCCGCGCAGCCGAGCGCTGGGCCCGTGCCGGACGATGCGGGCACGGCCGGGGACGGGAGCGAGGCCAGCCCGTGGGCGCAGGGGACGGAGCGGCGCCTGGCCGACGGCTCGTGCTGGCTCGTCAGCGTCGACCAGGTGCAGGGGCGGCTGGCCACGCTGACGCTGTCGTGCGACCAGGTGGGGACCAGCACGTACGGCAATCCGACGCCGAGCGCGTGGCTCCGGATCTACGCGATCGGGCAGGACGGGACCGTCGAGCGCAGCGAGCCGGCGGACGCCGGCGCGCAGGACACGTTCTGGGCCCTTGGCAACCTCGCCGACCGGGCGCCCGTGACCACCACCGTGACCCTGCCGGACGTCGGGCCCCTTGCCGCAGTGGCCGTGCAGAACACGGACAGCGTCGGCTGGTACTGGGCGGCTACCCCCTGACGCACCGGTCGGTCGCCGGTCACCGCACCAGCTTGGGCAGCACCTCGCGGCCGAACGTCTCGATCCACTCGCTCTGGTTACGGCCCACGTTGTGCAGGTAGATGCGGTCGAAGCCGAGGTCGAGGTACCGCTGGATCGACGCCCGGTGCTCGTCCGGGTCGGCGGAGATCAGCAGGCGCCCCTCGAAGTCCTCCGGGCGCACCATCCGCGCCAGCTGGGCGAAGTCGTGCGGCGAGCGGATGTCCGACCGGGGGAACCGCATGCCGCCCACCGGCCACTCGGTCAGGGCGTTGGCGACCGCTTCGTCATGGGTCGGCGCCCAGGAGAGGTGCAGCTGCAGCGCCTTCGGCATCTGGCCCGGGTCGCGGCCGGACTCGCGAGCGCCGTCGGCGAACCTGGTCAGGAGCGACCCCATCCGCTCGACGGGCGCGGCCTGCGTGATGAGCCCGTCGGCGGTCCGCCCGGCGCGGCGGGCGGTGACCGGACCCGCCGTCGCGACCAGGATCTCGGGGGCCACCTCCGGCATCGTCCACAGGCGGGTCGACTCCAGCTTGAAGTACGTTCCCGAGTGCTTGACGTCCCGCCCGGCCAGCGACCCGGCGAACAGCTTCTTGATGATCTCGACGGCCTCGAACATGCGGTTGATCCGCTCGGCGGCCTCGGGCCAGTACCCGCCCACCACGTGCTCGTTGAGCGCCTCGCCCGAGCCGACACCCAGCCAGTGCCGGCCCGGGTTCATCGCCGCGAGCGTCGCCGACGCCTGGGCGACCACAGCGGGGTGCCACCGGAACGTCGGCGCCGTCACCGGACCCAGGTCGCCGGTCGTGTGCTCCGCTGTCGCGGCGAGCACGTTCCACACGAAGGCCGCCTGCCCCTGGTGGGGGGTCCAGGGCTGGAAATGGTCGGCCGCCATGACGCCGGAGAAGCCGTGCGCCTCTGCGAGCGCCGCCAGCTCGACGGCCTCCCGGGGCGCGAACTGTTCGAGCATCGCGGCATAGCCGATCGTCACCACGCGGGCCAGCCTACGGCGTCGGACTCCCTGGTCAGAGACTCGCCTTGAGCACCCGCTCGGTGAGCGCCTGGGACGCGGCCAGCAGGTCTGGAGTGATCGCGCTGGTCAGGGCGTCCGACGGGTGGCACTCCGGGTCGAGAACGACCCCCGTCCGGTCGGCGAGGGACGGGTCGGTGGCGGCGAACACCACCGATCGGGCCGCCTCCGCGGCCGGACGCTGCATCTCCAGGATCTGCTGCCAGTGCGGGCGGAGTGCGGGCGGCAGGATCTCGGGAGTCATCTCGGCGGCATTGGGCGTTGCGGCCGCTCCGGGATCCGCTGCCAGCACCGAGACGTTGGTGCCGCGCAGCCGGTCAGCCAGGTCGAGACTGTAGGCGAGGTGCGCGAGCTTGGCGCGGCCGGACACCGCCATGCCGTAGTACTCGTCCGGATCGACGTCGTCGTAGGTGGGCATCCCAGGGACGGTGCTGATCGACGACGAGGTGACGTTCACGACCCGGCTGGGAGCGCCCGCCCGCAGCGCGTCGAGCAGCGCCTCGGTCAACACCGTCGGGGACAGGTGGTTGACCGCGAAGCTCGCCTCGATGCCGTCGGCCGTCTCCCACCGCTCGGACCACATGCCACCCACGTTGTTCACGAGCAGCTGGAGGGGCCCCTCTGCCCCGAGCCGTTCGCCGAGCGCACGGACCTCGGCCAGCACGGACAGGTCCGCCTGGAGGAATCGCGCGCCACCGATCCGGCGTGCCGTCTGCTCGCCGTGCTCAAGGTCGCGGCCGACGATCGTCACCGCGTAACCGCGTCGGGCGAGCTCCTGCGCCACCTCCGCGCCGATCCCCCGGGTGCCTGCCGTGACGACTGCCTTGTTCTGCGACATGGTGTTCTCCTTGTGCCGGTACGAGCCGCGGATGCGGCCAAGGACCAGCACAGCGGATCCTCGATGTCCGGTCCAAGGCCGGCCTGGCATGGGGGTATGCCCTGGGGGCATGGCACGCGGCCGGGGGAAGTGGCATCCTCGTCGAGTGACGCCTGAAGTCGATCTCAAGCACATGCGCTACTTCGTCGCGGTGGCGGACGAGGGTACGTTCACCCGGGCCGCCGAGCGGCTCGGCATGACTCAGCCGGCCTTGTCGCGGGCGATCCGGACGCTGGAGAATGCCATCGGGACTGCCCTCTTCGTGCGGCGGCCCCAGGGGGCCGTGCTCACCGAGGCCGGTCAACAGTTCTTCCGGGACGCGCGCTGCCTCGTCGAGGCCGCCGAGGCCGCGCTGAACCGGGCGGCGCGCTTCGGCCGCGAGGAGCCGCACCTGCGCGTGACGGCGCGGGCCTGCGACGTGGGGGCGCTGCACCGGCTCGTGGATTCCTACAACGAGCACCATCCGGACGCCCTGCCCGCTCGCGCGGCGATCGCCGCCGTGTCTGCCCAGGCCCCGGAGGTGCGCGCGGGCGAGGCGGACGTGACGCTGCTGCGCAGCCCGTTCGACCACCGCGGGATGGACAGCGATCTCCTTCGGACCGACGCCCGTGTCGCCCTGCTGCCCGAGTCCCATCCGCTGGCCGGGCGGGACGTGATCCACCGCAGCGAGCTGGCCGGTGAGTCGTTCCCGGTCTGGCCCGACCTCACGTCCGCCGCCATGGCGTTCTGGACCGGCACGGACCTCGACGATCACGACTGGCGGCCCGGCCCGGTGGTGCGTGACGCCGCCCAGTACGCCGGCAGCATCCGGCTCGGTCAGGCGGTGGGTTTCATGCCGAGCGCGCACGTACCCGAGCGGCCGACGGACGGCACGGTGGTCGTGCCTGTCGTCGGCCTCTCGGGCAGCGAGCTACGGATCGCCTGGTCCTGCACCGCTACGTCGCCCGACGTGGCGAGGTTCGTGCGGCACGCCACCGAGCAGGCTACGGAAGCCGCGGAAGCCGCTCGTGCTGCCGAAGCGTCCGCAGGGCACCCAGCGTGACGATGCCCCGCCATTCCACGGTCTGACCCGGCGACCAGTGCAGGAAGTCGAAGTCCCAGCCGCCGTCCTCGAGCTGCTCCCCCTCCAGCCGGTCCAGCTCCGCCGAGATCTGCCCTGAGGAGAAGAGCGCCCGGCTCGGCGATCCTGGCCGCGCGGACAGCTGCAGCGGCGTGAGCTGCTCGTCGTCCTGGCCGCCGTCGACGGCGATGGACCCGTCGTCGCGCAGGGCGGGCCGCAGGCGCTCGACGGCGGCCGCTACCCGGTCCGGCTCGGGCACCGCGTCGAGAAAGTTCAGCGCGAACAGGACGGTGTACCCGTCCACGGGGGCCTCGCCCTCCAGCTGGCCCCAGCACCACGTCGTCGCGGCGTCGAGCCACGGGTGGTTCAGGCCGAGCTCCCACAGCCGAGCGGTGATCGCGAACGTGAGGAACCCGTTCTCGTTCGGCTGCATCCACGGCGCCGCCGGGTAGTCGGCCGCGGTCGGCAGCACGTGCGGCACCCGCCCGTCCGGCAGGGCCACCGAGGCCAGCCAGTCGGCGGTCTCCGTGACCAGCCGTGCGACTGCCGGGTCGGCCGCCGTCCCCAGCTCGGCGAGCACCTCGAGCGCCGACAGCGCGCCCGAGACCTGGCTGTCGGGCCCGCGCAGGTCGGGCTCCAGAGCGTGGCCCCAGCCGCCGTCGTCGTTCCGGTAGGGGCGCAGGGCGTCCAGGACACGGCTGGCCGGTGCGTCGTGGAGGAGCACCCCGAGGCGGTGCCGCTCCAGCAGTCGGGCGTCGTCGTAGAGGAACCGCTCGGCGGCTCCGACATCGATACTCGTCGTTGTGCTCATGGCTCCGACGCTATGCGGCGGTCAGGGCGGCGTCTTCCAGGAATCGGACGGGTGTGCGGCCGGTCAGCCGGCGGACCTCGTCGGACATGTGGGCCTGGCTCGCGTACCCGGCCCGTGCCGCGCGATCCGCGAGGGACGACGGCGGGCCGGCGGACAGGCCGATGAGCCGCCGCAGCCGGGCCACCCGCCCCAGCATCTTCGGCCCGTAGCCGACGGCGGCGACGGTACGGCGGTGCAGGTGCCGCTCGCTCACGCCCAGGTCGTCGGCGACGACGGCGATCCGCGACCCGGGCGTTCCGAGCTGCCGCGCGGCCGCCGCGACGAGCCCGTCCCGCTCCGCCCTGCGGTGCAGCACGGTGCGCGCGAGCAGGTCCAGCCGGCCCGCCGGGTGCGCCGTGCTGAGCGCCGCGGCGAGCGCCGGGCCGACGTCGGGCCACACGTCGGCCAGCGGCACGCGCTGGTCGCGCACCTCCGACGCGGGGAGGCCGAGAACGGCGCCCGCCGCGCCGGGCCGGAGCCGGATTCCGCTGGTGCGCGACGCCGGGGTCGCGGCCGGCACGGCCACGACCGGGCCGGTGTCGGCGCCGACCACCACCAGCTCGCCGTCGAGCCGGACCAGGTCGACGCAGCCGTCAGGGATGATCCGCTGCTCGTGGCCGGGCGGCGCGTCGTGCTCCCACAGGCAGGCGACCACCGGCAGCAGGCCGGTCGGCGGAGCGAGCTCACGGTAGGTCACCGGAACCACGCTACGCGGACCCCCTGACACCCGCCGGTGTCAGCCGCTCACGCCCGCCCGACCGACCTGAGCCTCTGGCCCGTCGGGGTGAGGCCGCAGGTCAGGTTGCGTGTCAGTGACCGGTGGCAGAGTCGTGGCGTGCCTCACGTACCGGCTCGCCCGAGCCGCCGAACCGTCCCCGTCCGCGACCAGCGCCACGCCCCGTGGCGCCGCCGCGCGCTGCGGGTCGCCGCCGTCGCGGTTCCGGCAGCGCTGCTCGCGGCCGGGGCGTCGTCGTACGCCGCCGTCGTGACCGGCCGGATGGCCGCCGAGCCGGCCCGGGACACGCTGATCGTGCTCGCGGCGGTGAGTGCGGCTGTGATCGTGCTGGACGCCGTGACCTGGCTGGTCGTGCAGCGCGCCGTGGCCCGAGCGGAGGCCACGCTCCGCTCCGACCTCGCCGCCGCTGCCCTCGGCCAGCCCCTGCCCGCGCTCGAGGAGCAGGCGGTGGGCGAGCTGCTGGACCGGGTCAACGGTGATCCGGAACGGCTCACCCGCGCGATCAGCGGTATCGGCATCACCCTCGGACAGGCAGCGATCAGCCTGGTGGTCGGGTGGGTGGCCGCAGGCCTCGTCTGGTGGCCGGCCTGGGTGGCGTTCCCGCTGGTGGCGACCGTCGTGCTGGTGTTCGCCCGCCGGTCGGCGCGGCCCTTGCGCGACCTGAGCCGGCTCAGCTCCGAGGCGGCCTCGGACCACATGGCCCAGCTCGAGGAGGCGGTGGCCGCCCGGGACGACCTGCGCACGGCCGACGGTCAGCGGTACGTGCTGCGTCGGTACGCCGAGCTGGCCGCACGCCAGATCCGGCTCCGCGAGGAGTGGTCGGTGGCCTTCTCCCGCGTGCGGCTGCGGACGGAGCTGCCGCTCGACGCCCTGGTCGGCGCCGTCCTCGTCGGCGGGGTGTGGGCCGTCACGGGCGGCACGCTCGACGTCGCGCGGCTGGTCGCGCTGTGGCTGCTCGTCACGGGGTTCGTCGGACGGGTGGACGTCCTCGGCCGCCTGCTGCCCCGGCTCGAGGAGGCGATCGGCACGTTCCAGCGGGTCCGGGACCTGCTGGCCCGGGCCCAGGAGCCTGTCGGCGGGGCACCCTTCCCCGGCAGCACGGCGGCACCCGGTCCGGATGCGCCTGGGCGACCCACCGGAGCGGACGTCGAGCTGCGCGACCTCACCTTCGCGTACGGCGGCGGGTTCACCCTGGGCCCGCTCTCGCTGACCGTCCCGGCGGGCAGCACGTGCGCGCTCGTCGGCCGGACCGGGTCGGGCAAGACGACGCTGACCAAGATGCTGTCCCGGGCGGTCGACCCGCCCGCGGGGAGCGTCTTCCTGGACGGCCAGGACATCACCGGCCTGGACGTGCACGAGCTGCGCACCCACGTCGGCGTCGTCGGGCAGCGCACCGAGATCCTGGCCGCGACCCTCGCCGACAACATCACGCTCTGGGCGCCGGTGCCGGCGGAGCGGGTCGAGCAGGCGGTGGACGCGCTCGGCCTGCGGGCCTGGGTGCGGTCGCTGCCGCAGGGCCTGGACACCCGCCTGGGGTCCGACGGCGTGACCCTGTCGGCCGGGGAGGAGCAGCTGGTCGCCTTCGCGCGGCTCCTGGTGCGCGACGTCGAGGTGGTCGTGCTCGACGAGGCCACCGCACGGATGGACCCTGCGACGGCGGAGCGGGTCACCCTGGCCACGCAGGCCCTTCTCGCCGGGCGGACGGCGGTGGTCGTCGCACACCGGCTGCCCACGGCGCGGCATGCCGACACGGTGGCGGTGCTCGACGGCGGGCGTCTCGTGGAGCACGGGCCGTGGGACCGGCTGGCGTCGGCGAACGGGTACTTCTCGCGGCTGGTCGCCGCGGCCGGGCTCGGGGACGAGGACGCCGTCGGGTCGACCGGGTCGGCCACCCGACCCGCCGACGGCGAGCCGGGCCGACCGGCACCGCAACCGGCACCGCAACCGGAACCGCAACCGGAACCGTCCGTGGTGGCCCCCCGCACCCCGACCACCCCGACCACCGCCGGCTCCGCCCGGGCCGGTCGAGGAGCCAGGGACGACCCACCGGCCCGCACGTCGATGGTGCGCGCCGTGTGGAGCACGCTGCGCGCCCGGCCCCTCGGCCTGCTGCTCCCGGCCGTCGTGTGGGAGCTCACGGACTACCTCACCTCGACCGGCCTCGTCGTCGGCTGGCTGTGGGCGTCGCTCGTCGTGGACCTGGAACAAGGCTCCGCGCCCTGGCTGCTGGCGTGCGCCATCCTGGCGGCCGTGGTGGCCAACACGCTGCTGCCGTTCACGGTCCGCCTGACGAGCGCACGCTGGTGGGCCGACTCGCGGCTGCGGCTGCGCCTCGCCGTCCTGCGCGGGCAGACGGCGCAGCGGCGCACCGTCCGCGACGCCCCCGGAGAGATCGCCGCGCGCGCACAGGAGGAGTACCGGCTCACCGGCCACACCCAGGCCTGGCGCGAGCTCGTCACGGCACCGGTCACGCTCGGGCTGCTCGTGGTGCTGAGCGACAGCCTGCTGGCCGGCGCGATCGGGCTCACCATGGCGGCCATGATGTGCGCGGCGCAGGTGCTGGGCAGCCGAGCCGTCGCGGCCGCCGCGCGGCAGGCGGGCGACGCCGCGGCGGAGCTGGGCCGGCTGCTCGGCTCGGCCCTCGACGCCGTGCGCACCGTCAAGCTCTCCGCCTCGACCAGCGGCGTCCTTGCGCAGGTCGCCCGGGTGGACGGCCGCCGCGTGCTGGCGTCGCTGCGCGAGGAGCGGACCGACTTCCTCGTCGGGCTCGCGCCGTCAGTGCTCAGCCGCATCGCGGCGGTCCTGGCGTGGGCGCTGCACCTGAACGGCACGTGGTCCCTTGCCACGACCCTCCTGGTCAGCACCTCGATCGGCACCTTCAGCTGGATCGGGTACGGGCTGGGCCAGCTCGTCACCAGCGCCGCCTCCGCCCGCCGCTGGGTCGAGGTCACGTCCAGGTACGCCGGTACGGAGCGCCTCGCGGACGTGCCCGACGACGTCGACCTGTTCACCGGCGCGGCCGTCCCGGCGGGGAGGAGCGCGACGGACGGGCAGACCCGGACCACGCCGACGGCCGGCCTCGCCCCGGCGTCGGACGGCCTGCGCGAGCTGCGTCTCGACGGCCTCAGCGCGACGCACGACGACGGCACGGTGGGCGTGGCCGGCGTGGACCTCACCGTGCGGCGCGGCGAGCTCGTGCTGGTGGTGGGGCGCGTCGGATCCGGCAAGTCGTCCCTGCTCGGGGCCCTGTCCGGGCTCGTCGACACCGGCGGACGGCTGACCTGGAACGGCGCCGAGGTCAGCGATCCGGAGACGTTCCTGCGCCCGCCCCGCGTCGCCCACGTCGCCCAGGTGCCGCACGTCGTGTCGGGAACCCTCGCGGACAACGTGCGGCTCGACCACGACCGCCCGGTGACCGGCCCGGTGGGTGCGGCGGGGCTCGGTCGCGACGTCGCCGAGGCCGGTGGCGCCGACACCCTGGTGGGGCACCGCGGCCTGCGCCTCTCGGGCGGTCAGGTCCAGCGGCTCGGCCTGGCCCGTGCACTGGCCACCGGCTCCGACCTGCTCCTCGTGGACGACGTCTCCTCGGCCCTCGACGCCGTCACCGAGGCCGAGGTGTGGTCAGGGCTACGGGCCGCCGGCACCACGGTGGTGGGCACGACGTCGCGCGCCGCGACCCTCGCGACCGCCGACCGGGTGGTGGTGCTCGACGGCGGACGCGTTGCCGCCGTCGGTCCGTGGCGTGACCTGGAGCCACGCTGGTCCCACCTGGCCGGCTGACACCGGTGGAAACGTGCATCTCGGCTTGCTCGAATCTGGGACACTGGTGCGCATGAGCACTCCTGCCTCCTCCGGGCCGACGGACCCGGCCACGACCACACCCGCCCACGGCTCTTCGGCCGCCTCGGTACCCGGCGCCGACGTCGTACGCGCGGTGGTCAAGGAGGTCCCGGACAAGGTCAGCGCGGACGGGCTCGAGGCCAAGTTCGACGAGCGCTGGACCGCGGAGAAGACCTTCGCGTTCGACCGCACCAAGGCCAGGGGCGAGGTCTACTCGATCGACACGCCACCGCCCACGGCGTCGGGCTCGCTGCACGTGGGCCACGTGTTCAGCTACACGCACACCGACATCGTGGCGCGCTTCAAGCGCATGCGCGGCCTCGAGGTCTTCTACCCCATGGGCTGGGACGACAACGGCCTGCCGACCGAGCGCCGCGTCCAGAACTACTACGGCGTGCGCGTCGACCTGTCGCTGCGCTACGACCCCGACTTCACGCCGCCGTTCGAGGGCACCGGCAAGAGCGTCAAGGCCGCCGACCAGGTCCCGATCAGCCGCCGCAACTTCGTCGAGCTGTGCGAGCGCCTGACGGCCGAGGACGAGAAGCAGTTCGAGGAGCTGTGGCGCCGCCTCGGCATCTCCGTGGACTGGGCGCAGACGTACCAGACCATCGGTGACAGCTCGCGCGCCACGGCGCAGCGGGCGTTCGTGCGCAACCTGCGGCGCGGCGAGGCGTACCAGGCCGAGGCACCGGGGCTGTGGGACGTCACGTTCCAGACCGCCGTGGCCCAGGCCGAGCTGGAGGCGCGGGACTACCCGGGCCACTTCCACAAGGTCGCCTTCCACCAGGCCGGCGGCGAGCCGGTCTACATCGAGACCACCCGGCCGGAGCTGATCCCCGCCGTCGTCGCGCTCATCGCGCACCCCGACGACGAGCGCTACCAGCACCTGTTCGGCACCACCGTGACGTCGCCGCTGTTCGGCGTCGAGGTCCCCGTGCTCGCGCACCACCTGGCCGAGCCGGACAAGGGCGCCGGCATCGCGATGTGCTGCACCTTCGGTGACCTCACCGACGTGCAGTGGTGGCGCGAGCTGCAGCTGCCGACCCGCTCGATCGTGGGCCGTGACGGCCGCATCACGCGCGAGGTGCCGGAGTGGCTGGCGGCCGGCCCGGGTGCCGAGCTCTTCGAGGCCGAGGTCGCCGGCAAGACGACCTTCAGCGCCCGCAAGGCGATCGTCGACGCGCTCACCGCGTCGGGCGACATGCCGACCGAGCCGGTGGCCACGCAGCGCAAGGCCAACTTCTTCGAGAAGGGCGACAAGCCCCTCGAGATCGTGACCTCGCGCCAGTGGTACATCCGCAACGGCGGCCGGGACAAGGACCTGCGCGAGGAGCTGCTGGCCCGCGGCAAGGAGCTCGACTTCCACCCGGACTTCATGCGGGTGCGGTACGAGAACTGGGTCAACGGCCTCAACGGCGACTGGCTCGTGAGCCGCCAGCGCTTCTTCGGCGTCGCGATCCCGCTGTGGTACCCGGTCGACGCGAACGGCGAGGTCGACTACGACCACCCGATCGTGCCGGCCGAGGAGTCGCTGCCGATCGACCCGACCTCGCAGGCGCCCGCCGGCTACACGGAGGACCAGCGCGGCCAGGCCGGCGGCTTCATCGGCGACGCCGACGTCATGGACACCTGGGCCACCTCGTCCCTGACCCCGCAGATCGTCGGCGGCTGGGAGCGGGACCAGGACCTCTTCGACCGCGTATACCCGATGGACCTGCGCCCCCAGGGCCAGGACATCATCCGCACGTGGCTGTTCTCCTCCGTGGTGCGCTCGCACCTGGAGAACAAGGTGCTGCCGTGGAAGAACGCGACGATCAGCGGCTGGATCCTCGACCCGGACCGCAAGAAGATGTCGAAGTCCAAGGGCAACGTCGTCACGCCCATGGACCTGCTCGTCGAGCACGGCTCGGACGCGGTGCGGTACTGGGCGGCCTCGGCGCGCCTGGGTACGGACGCGGCGTTCGAGGTGGGGCAGATGAAGATCGGTCGCCGGCTGGCGATCAAGGTCCTCAACGCCTCGAAGTTCGCGCTGTCGTTCGGCGGCGGCGCGGGCAGCGAGATCGCGCTCGACCCGGCGGCCGTGACGGTCGCCCTGGACCGGTCGATGCTGGCCGGCCTTGCGGGAGTCGTCGAGCAGGCCACCGCCGCGCTCGAGGCCTATGACCACACGCGTGCGCTCGAGCTCACCGAGACGTTCTTCTGGGCGTTCTGCGACGACTACCTCGAGCTCGTCAAGGACCGCGCCTACGGTGCCGGTGACGACGCGGCGAACCTCTCCGCCGGGACGACGTCGGCCCGCACCACCCTGGCGATCGCGCTCGACACCATGCTGCGGCTCCTGGCGCCTTACGTCCCGTTCGCCACGGAAGAGGTCTGGTCCTGGTGGCGCGAGGGTTCGGTGCACCGCGCCGAGTGGCCCGTCGCGGAGCCGCTGCGCACGGCAGCGGGCGACGCCGATCCGGCCGACCTCGCGGCGGCCGGCCATGCCCTGGCCGCGCTGCGCAAGGTGAAGTCCGAGGCCAAGGCGTCGATGCGCACGCCGATCGTGGCGGCGTCGCTCGCCGTGCCCGCCGGTTCGCTCACCGCTGTCGAGACCGCGGTCGAGGACATCAAGGCCGCCGGTCGCGTCACCGGTGTGCTCGACCTGGTTCCTGCCGCCGACGGTCAGGGCGACCAGGCGGTCCAGGGCGGGATGGTCGTGACCTCGAGCGAGCTGGGCGAGGCCCCGCCCCGCAACAAGGGCTGAGGCGAACAGCCGCCGCACAGGTCGACCCCGGTGGTCGAGCCTGTCGGGACCTGTCCCGACAGGCTCGACCACCGGGGTCGACCGTTGTTCAGTTGAGCATCAGTACCACTGCGTCGCCCGCCTCGGCAGCCGCGCCGTAGAACGCGGTCAGCTCGCCGTAGGCCTGGGCCAGACGCTCGGCGTCGGTCTCGACGGCGTGCTCGCCCGGGTCCGGGCACACCTCCTCGTCGCAGACGTGGGCGGCGTCGGCGAGCGGCGCCAGGGTGTCGAACGAGGTGCCGACCAGAAACGCTGCGGCCTTCTCCACGTCCTCCGGGCTCAGGTAGCGCACCGGCGTGATCCCGTCGGCGGGGCCGAGCTCAGCACCGCCCTGCACCGGGTCGACGGGCATCTCACCATGCACCCGCAGCACCGTGTGCAGCGGACCCCAGACGGTCCCGATGCTGAAGTACCTCGCCTCCTTTGCCGGAAGGTCCATCTGCACCCATTCACCGGCGAGCTCGTCGATGTGCTCGAGTGCCCAGGTCAGATCGGACCGTGCCTTGTCGAAGTCGTCGGCGGCAAGCCGCGCGTACTCACAATGAATCATCCCCATGGCCCGTGACCGTACCGATAATGCGTTTCCGTGTGTATGGGCAAAACGGACACATTCTCGCGCAACATTTTCCCATACACGGTAAATCGGAAATTCCATCCGGACGGCTGCCCGTTCTGGGGTTTTAGTCCCCGGGAACTGGCCGAGAGTTCATACCGAATTCACGCGCGGAATCGGTGCGAGATTCAGTGCAGCCGTCGATCGTCTCCCGACATGCTCGCGAGTGCCTCGGTCGGCGTGCCGTCGTCGCGCCAGCGCAGCGTCGCGGCGACGCCGTCCATGAGCTCGACGGAGCCTTCGGGCGCGAACGTCAGGCCTGCGTCCTGCCCCACCGCCGCGCGCACGAGTGCCACCGACGCGGGCAGCTCCTCCATCCGCTCCGTCACGCCCACCGCCTCGAGGTCGGACCGGGACCCCGCGATGTGCATCGGATCCGGCCCGATCCAGAGCTTGCGACCGTTCATGGGCGAGCTGCCGGTTCCGTACTCCTCCGCGAGGACCAGCTCCTTGACCTGGCCGCGGGCGAGCACCGCCACGACGTCGTCCACCGACGTCACGGCGTTCGACTCACGGCCGAGCTCCTGCCGGAGCTCCGCCAGGACGCGCTCGCGACGCCGCTCCCGGTACGAGTCGAGCGCCTCGCCGACCCGTTCTGCGAACGCACCCTCGTGCACGCCCCCGCCGCTGCGCCCGCCGCCCGACACCTCGACCACCTTCTCGGTCGTCGGCGACGTCAGCGCCGCACGCGCGAGCGGCACCGCGCGCTTGTCACCCGTGAGCAGCACCAGCTCCGGCCTCGTGTCGGCCACCTGACGCTCGATCTCGGCCGCGACGGCGGCCGCGTTGCGGTCCCACGAGTCCTCCGCGCGGGACTCGATGCGCGCACGCTTGACCTCGTTCGACCCGGACTTCTCGATCTCGTCGTGCGGGGCCTGGAACGTGCTGTGCACCTTGCCGCTCTGCCCCGCCCGGAGAAAGTCGGCACCCTGACGGTCGACGGCCACCTTGAGCAGCTCCACCGACTCGTCGGCGGCGAGCGCCGCCTGCAGCAGTGCGGGCACCGGGGCCCACGAGCTCGCCGTATCGGTCGGCGGGTTGTTCACCACGCGGTCGACCAGCACGCCCGTGCCGTCTGCGATGACGACCCGGCCGTGCGGTCCCGGGACCCTGGTGGGCCGCAGCACCACGTCTTCGATGGCGTCCAGCACGCCGGTCGGCGCACCTTGCTGCGCCAGGTCCTTGCGCGCCGCGTTCCAGCGGCCTTCGACGTCACGTTCGGCGGCCTGCTCGGACGGCGTCGCGTCCAGGTGCAGTGTCGCAAAGGGGCCCTGATGGCCGAGGAGGGGTTTGAGCCAGTCGATCTTCATTCGAACCTCCGCGTCTCCCGCCGAGGTCGAAGGGATGCCGTACCGCACGACCCCGCCCCGGCGTTCCCTCCAGGAAACGACGGATCACGGGCGCGCGCCACCCCCACGCCGGAATTACCTGTGACCTCCACACCAAATACGCGCCACCTGACGTCGACCTCATACCCGAGCAAGGCAAAGCCGCGTCATGTGGTGGTCACCTTCAAGCGTAGGTATCCACCTCAGGGAGGTTCTCGCCCTTGTGCCGCGCGGCGATCAGCTCGTGGTGGCGGATCACTTCGCTCACGATGAACTGGCGGAACTGCACGGCAAACTCTGGGTCAAGACCCGACTCCTCGGCGATGGAGGTGAGCCGGGCGATCTGCTGCCGGTCGCGGGACGGGTCCGCCGGGGGAAGACCGCCGACCGCCTTGAGCTCCCCGACCCGCCGCGTCATCTTGAACCGCTCGGCGAGCAGATGCACGAGTGCCGCGTCGATGTTGTCGATGCTCCCACGGAGCCGGATGATCTCGGACGGCACCGGAGCGCTGGTCGGTTCGTTGTCAGACACAGGAAAAGGCTAACCGGCCTCCGGCGCCAGCGACGAAGACTGTCCACAGAGGCAGTTCCGGCCTGCGACATAGATCGGCTACAGTCACCCGAGCAGGCACGCAACTTGGTGAAGGCCCAGAACTCTGGCTTCACCTCTTCAAGACTTCAACGGAGAGCAGAAGATGACACTCGCCACGTCGCCGGCCTTGGTGGAGGTGCCCGAGAGCACCAGCATCAACACGATCCTCGCGGACCGCGTGGCCCGCTCCGGGGACGAGGCACTCATCGAGCGGCGTGACACGCCCGACAGCACGTGGACAGCGGTGTCGGCGCGCCAGTTCGAGGACGAGGTCCTCGCTGTCGCTCGCGGTCTCGTGGCCCGTGGCATCGAGGCAGGCGACCGCGTCGCGATCATGTCACGCACCCGGTACGAGTGGACGCTGCTCGACTTCGCCATCTGGGCCGCCGGTGCCGTGGCCGTGCCGGTCTACGAGACCTCGTCGGCCGAGCAGGTCCAGTGGATCCTGTCCGACGCGGACGTCCGCCTCGTCGTCGTCGAGTCCCGCGCGCACGCCGACACCGTCGCCGGCGTGCGTCCCAGCCTGCCCCGGCTCGAGGACATCCTCCTCATCGACGACGCGGCGATCCTCGACCTGCGCAAGGCAGGCACCAACCTCTCCGCCGGCATCGTGGCCGAACGTCGTGACGCCGTCCGGCGCGACGACCTGGCGACCATCATCTACACCTCCGGCTCCACCGGCCGGCCCAAGGGCGTCGAGCTCACGCACGGCAACTTCGCGCACCTGACGATGAACGCCGCCGTCGGCATCCCGGAGCTGCTGCGGGCAGAGAACGCCCGCACGCTCCTGTTCCTGCCGCTCGCGCACGTGTTCGCACGCTTCGTCGAGGTCGCGACCATCGCCGGCGACGCGGTGCTGGGGCACGCCCCCGACATCAAGAACCTCGTCGGCGACCTCGGCTCGTTCCGGCCGACGTACCTCCTGGCCGTGCCGCGCGTGTTCGAGAAGGTCTACAACAGCGCGGAGCAGAAGGCGTCGTCGCCCCTCAAGGCGAGGATCTTCAGCTGGTCGGCCCTGGTCGCGGAGAGCTACTCGCGAGCCATGGACGTGCCGGCAGGCCCCGGGCGCGCGCTCAAGGTCCAGCACGCGATCGCCGACAAGCTGGTCTTCAGCAAGCTCAAGGCCACCATGGGCGGCCAGCTGAGGTGGGCGGTCTCCGGCGGCGCGCCGCTCGGTGAACGCCTCGGCCACTTCTTCCGCGGCGCGTGCGTCACCATCCTCGAGGGCTACGGCCTCACGGAGACCACCGCCCCGACCGCGGTCAACCTGCCGGGCCAGATCGTGATCGGCTCCGTGGGCCCGGCGTTCTTCGGCACGGACATCCAGATCGCCGACGACGGCGAGGTGCTGCTGCGCGGCCCGCACATCTTCCGGGGCTACCGCAACCAGCCGGAGCTGACCGCCGAGGCCTTCGCCAACGGCTGGTTCCGCACCGGCGACCTCGGCCGCGTCGACGAGCACGGCCACCTGCACATCACGGGCCGCAAGAAGGAGATCATCGTGACCGCCGGCGGCAAGAACGTCGCCCCGGCTGTGCTCGAGGACCGCCTGCGTGCCCACCCGATCGTCAGCCAGGTCGTCGCCGTCGGGGACCAGCGACCGTTCATCGGCGCCATCGTCACCCTCGACGCCGAGATGCTGCCCGGCTGGTGTGCGGCGAACGGGCTGCCGAAGCTGTCGGTGGACGAGGCGCGCGTCCACAAGCGGGTCCTGGCCGAGCTCGACAAGGCGGTCGCCCACGCGAACGAGGCGGTCTCCAAGGCGGAGTCCATCCGGAAGATCGTCGTGCTCGACATCGACTTCACCGAGGCGAACGGCTACCTCACTCCGTCGATCAAGGTGAAGCGCTCGAAGGTGATCGCCGACTTCGCCGACGTCGTCGACGCCATGTACACGACCAGGACGCCGAACGCCCGCGTGGCCACGACCCCCTGACGGGAGGGCCTCGGAAGGTCGGTAGAAGGTCAGGTGGTCGGTACCCCGGGGTACCGACCACCTGACCTTCTACCGACCTTCCGCGAGCCCACGCTCCGCGGCGGCTACGCGCTCTTCTCGCGGGGCTGGCGGCCGCGCACCGGGTTCTTGCGCGGGACGACCGTCGGGTTCACGTTGTCCAGGACCACGTCGCGGGTGATGACCACGCGCTCGACGTCGTCACGGCTCGGCACGTCGAACATGACCTGCTGGAGCACCTCTTCGAGGATGGCCCGCAGCCCGCGTGCGCCGGTTCCGCGGAGCAGGGCCTGCTCAGCGATGGCGCCGACGGCGGGCTCGTCGAACTCGAGCTCCACCCCGTCGATCTCGAACATGCGCTTGTACTGCTTCACGAGCGCGTTCTTGGGCTCGGTGAGGATCCGGACCAGCGCGTCGCGGTCCAGCGGCGAGACCGAGGCGATGACGGGCAGGCGGCCGATGAACTCGGGGATCAGGCCATACTTCTGCAGGTCCTCGGGCCGCACCTCTGCGAACAGGTCCTCGTCGACCGCGATGGACTCCATCGGGGCGCTGAACCCGATGCCACGCTTGCGGGAGCGGGCGGCGACGATGTCGTCCAGCCCTGCGAACGCACCGGCCACGATGAACAGGACGTTCGTGGTGTCGATCTGGATGAACTCCTGATGCGGATGCTTGCGCCCGCCCTGCGGCGGCACCGAGGCTGTGGTGCCCTCGATGATCTTCAGGAGCGCCTGCTGCACGCCCTCGCCGGACACGTCCCGCGTGATCGACGGGTTCTCGGCCTTGCGGGCCACCTTGTCGACCTCGTCGATGTAGATGATGCCCGTCTCGGCCTTCTTGACGTCGTAGTCGGCGGCCTGGATGAGCTTGAGCAGGATGTTCTCGACGTCCTCGCCCACGTAGCCTGCCTCGGTGAGGGCTGTCGCGTCGGCGATGGCGAAGGGCACGTTGAGCATCTTCGCGAGCGTCTGTGCGAGGTAGGTCTTGCCCGTGCCCGTCGGGCCGATGAGCAGGATGTTGGACTTCGCGATCTCGACCGGGTCCTGGTCGTCCGGGCTGATCGACCGGCCGGCCTCGCCCGCCTGGATGCGCTTGTAGTGGTTGTAGACGGCAACGGCCAGGGCGCGCTTGGCCGGGTCCTGGCCGATGATGTACTGCTCGAGGAAGTCGAAGATCTCGCGCGGCTTGGGCAGCTCGGTCAGCCCGAGCTCCGCAGCCTCACCGAGCTCTTCCTCGATGATCTCGTTGCACAGCTCGATGCACTCGTCACAGATGTACACGCCCGGCCCGGCGATCAGCTTCTTTACCTGCTTCTGCGATTTACCGCAGAAGTTGCACTTCAGCAGTTCCGCGCCGTCACCGATTCGCACCACTACCTGTCTCCTCGCCTTGTGCACCCTCACGGAGTCCCGCACAGGCCGGCTGACCCAGCAGATCCGCAACGTCGAGCGGTCTTAAGATCCATTCCACACCACGGGTGGCCTGTTGTCAGCCTGGCGGCCCGGCGGGTCGCACGACCGACTTTCACCGCTTCATGACAATTTTGCCATGTTCTGCGCAGCGTGTCCCACCATGCCCGACGCCGGGGCCCGTCGTCCACCGGTATTGGTGGCGTGCCCCGGCGTCGGAGGCGGTCGTGACCGAACCGACCGGAGAGGTCAGCGCGTCACGACCGTGACGGGCTTGCGCGACTGGAGCACCTCGTCGATCAGGCCGTAGTCCTTGGCCTGAGCCGCGGTCAGGATCTTGTCCCGCTCGATGTCGTCGCGCACCTGCTCCGGCGACTTGCCGGAGTGCGTCGCGAGCGTCAGCTCGAGCCACTCCCGCATGCGGATGAGCTCGTTCGCGTGGATCTCGATGTCTGAGGCCTGCGCGTAGCCGCCGCCCTCCATCGCGGGCTGGTGGATCAGCACGCGGGAGTTCGGCAGTGCGAGGCGCTTGCCCGGCTGGCCGGCGGCGAGCAGGACCGCGGCGGCCGAGGCCGCCTGGCCCAGGCAGACGGTCTGGATCTGCGGCTTGATGAACTGCATGGTGTCGTACAGCGCCGTCATGGCCGTGAACGAGCCACCGGGCGAGTTGATGTACAGCACCACGTCGCGGTCCGGGTCCTGGGTCTCCAGGACCAGCAGCTGCGCCATGACGTCGTCGGCGGACGCGTCGTCGACCTGGACACCCAGGAAGATGATCCGGTCCTCGAACAGCTTGGTGTACGGGTCCTGGCGCTTGAAGCCGTACGGGGTGCGCTCCTCGAACTGGGGAAGCACGTAGCGGGCGGACGGCATGGCGCCGGCGGTAGCGAAAGGCAGCCCCGCGCCCGAACGGGCGCGTGCGCCGGCAAGGCGCTCTGCGGCTGCGACGAACTGGGCTTCAGGACTCACGATGGTCTCCTCGTCGATCAGGTCTTGATGAGTTTCCGGGCGGTCAGCTGGCCATGCCGCCGCCGCCGGCCAGCGCGGCACTCTCGACGACGTGGTCGACGAAGCCGTACTCCAGCGCCTCGGAGGCCGTGAACCAGTTGTCGCGATCGTTGTCCTTGATGATCTTCTCGATCGGCTGCCCGGTCTGCTCGGACGTCAGCTCGGCGAGCACCTTCTTCATGTGCATGATGAGCTGCGCGCCGATCCGCACGTCGGTGGCGGTCCCGCCGACACCGCCCGACGGCTGGTGCATCAGCACGCGGGCGTGCGGCGTGATGTACCGCTTGCCCTTCGTGCCGGAGGACAGCAGGAACTGCCCCATGGAGGCGGCCATGCCCATCGCGACGGTCGCCACGTCCGGCTTGATGAACTGCATGGTGTCGTAGATCGCCATGCCGGCCGTGATGGAGCCGCCGGGCGAGTTGATGTACAGCCAGATGTCCTTGTCGGGGTCCTCGGCCGCGAGAAGCATCATCTGGGCGCTGATCGCGTTCGCGTTCTCGTCGCGGACCTCCGACCCCAGCCAGATGATGCGCTCCTTGAGCAGCCGGTTGTAGATGGAGTCGTTGAGCCCGAAGCCAGCACCCTCCGCCCGTGCTACCGGCCCAGCATCCATCCGCAGCAGATCGTTCACGTCCATCTCCTCGGTTCTGACTCTCGTCTTTGGACCACGTCCTACGACGTCGTGTCGCTCGACCCTAACGTGCCCCCGCCCGCCGGAACTCCTGATTCGGAGCCCGTTTCGCCTACAGCGCATCGGTGCTGCCCACAGCGAAGTCGGGGGGAACGCGGACGGCGGTCCGCACCCTCTGCGCGAGGGTACGGACCGCCGTCCGGCGTCGTGCTTCAGCCCTCTCGGGCCGGGCGCGCGTCAGGCCTTCGCGGGCTCCGGCGACTCCGGTGCGGAGCCCTCGGCGTCCTCGGTCACCTCGGCGTCCTCGGTCACCTCGGCGTCAGCGGCCTCCTGGGCCTGCGCCATGGCGTCGTTCAGGGCAGCCTGGGCGTCGTCGGTCTCCTCCGAGCCGATGAACTCGCTCAGGTCGACGACGTTGCCGTCGGAGTCCTTGACCTCGATCTGGCGCAGCGCGACCGCCAGCGCCTTGGAGCGGGCGACCTCACCGACCATCGCGGGGATCTGGCCTCCCTGCTCGAGGGTCTGGATGAACTCGCTCGGCTCCATGCCGTACTGCTGCGACGCGCTCACCAGGTACTCGACGAGCTCGCCCTGGCTCACCTGCACCTTGAGCTTCTCGGCGAGGGTGTCGAGCAGGATCTGGTTCTTGATCGCCTTGGTGGCGTCGACCGTGACCTCTGCGCGGTGCTCGTCGTCCTCCAGGCGGCTCTCGGACTCGAGGTGACGGTGCACCTCGGCCTGGACCACGCCGGTCGGCACGGGGACCTCGACGGTCTCGAGCAGCTTCTCCATGAGCGCGTCACGGGCGGTGACGGCCTGGTTGGAGGTCTTGATGCCGGCGACCTGCGTGGTGAGGTCGGCCTTGAGCTCCTCCAGCGTGTCGAACTCCGAGGCGAGCTGGGCGAAGTCGTCGTCCACCTCGGGGAGGTCACGCTGCTTGACCGAGGTGGCGGTGACGGTGACGTCCGCCTCCTTGCCCTCGTGGTCGCCGCCGGCCAGCGGCGCCTTGAACGTGGTGGTCTCGCCGGCGGAAAGGCCGGTCAGTGCCTCGTCCAGGCCCTCGAGCATGTTGCCGGAGCCGATCTGGTACGAGACGCCGGACACGGAGTCGACCTCCTCGTCGCCGATGAGGGCCTTGAGGTCGATGACGATGTAGTCGCCCTCGACGGCCGGGCGGTCCACGCCCACCAGGGTGCCGAAACGCTCCCGCAGAGCGTCCATCCGCTCGGTGATGTCATCGGCGGTGACCTCGGTCGACTCGACGGTCAGGTCGACGTCGGACAGCTCGGGCAGCTCGATCTCCGGCCGCACCTCGACCTCGGCCGTGAACTTCAGCTGGCCCTCGCCGGCCTTGGCCGGGACGTCGGTCACGTCGATCTCGGGCTGGGCGAGCGGACGCAGGTCGGTCTCGCCGAGCGCGTCACGGTAGAAACCGGAGAGGCCGTCGTTCACGGCGTGCTCGATCACGGCGCCCCAGCCGACCCGCTGCTCGATGATGCGCGGGGGCACCTTGCCCTTGCGGAAGCCGGGAACGTTCACCTGCTCCGCGATGTGCTCGTAGGCGTGATCGATGCTCGGCTTGAGCTCGTCGTAGTCCACCTCGACGGTCAGCTTGACCTTGGTGGGCTCCAGGGTCTCGACGGCGCTCTTCACTTCGATGGTCTCCAGAATGTCGGGGGTGCGCGCACGCCGGCGTACTGCGTCCCGGGGTGGCGCGGGGATGCTCAACTCTGCTGCAGCTGCTCGCGCGAGGCGATGTGCGCCAGGCGCACGGGCAACCCGTCAATGGTACGCCCCACGACCACAGGTGCCGAATGCAAGCCGGTGGCGTGCCGCACACCCAGCCTCGCACGCCAGCGGGCGTTCCGCGTCCGTCACCGCCCCATCCCGGCAGTGAGTCCCGCGACGATCTGGCGTGTCGCGACCAGGAACAGGAGCACCAGCGGCAGCGTGGCGATGACCAGACCGGCGAACAGCGTGGACCACGACGTCTGATACTCCCCGAAGAACGTGGTCAGGCCGACCGGCAGCGTGTACAGGTCGCGGTCCCGCACGAGGATCAGCGGGTAGAAGAAGTCGTTCCAGATGGGCACGAAGCGGAAGACCACCACCGTGGCGACCGCCGGCCGCACGAGCGGCAGCAGGACCGACCAGAAGGTGCGCAGCGGTCCGGCACCGTCGATCCGGGCGGCGTCCTCCAGCTCGTCAGGGAGCTGACGCAGGAACGTGGCCAGGACGAACACGGAGAACGGGATCGACACGGCCGAGTAGACCAGGATCAGACCGGTCCGGGTCGAGGCCAGCCCGATTGTGTCGAGCAGGTAGAAGATCGGCACGATCATGAGGAACACGGGCATCATCAGGCCCGACACGAAGACCTGCTCGATGACGCCCATGAGCCGCGACCGGGACCGCGCGAGCGCGTACGCCGCCAGCAGCGACACCGCGGTGGACAGGGCGACCGACGCCGTGGTGACCAGGACCGAGTTGAGGAAGTAGGTGGAGAACGACGCCTCGACCCACGCCTCGCGGTAGGCGTCGAACGACGGGCTGACCGGCAGGCCGAGCGGCTCGGCCACGAGCTCCTGATCGGTCCGGAACGAGTTCCAGACCATGATCAGCAGCGGCACCAGCGCGACCACGGCGTAGCCCGACAGCACGACGTTCACGCCCACCCGTCTCACGTCAGCCTCCGCTCGACGCGGCGGAACCACCGGGTGAACAGCACCGACACGCCCACGATCACGACGAACAGCACGATCGCCACGGCGGACGAGACACCTATCGCGTTGGAGGCCCCCGAGCCGAAGGCCGTGCGGTAGAAGAGGAGCGACATGACGTCGGTCGCGCCGGCCGGGCTGCCGTTGGACCCGCCGAGGGCGTACGGGATGGGGAACGCCTCCATGGAGAAGATGAACGTCAGCACGCTCACCGTGCCGATCACCGGCAGGAGCATGGGCAGGGTGACGTGCCAGAACCGCTGGCGAGAGGTGGCGCCGTCGAGCATCGCGGCCTCCTCCATCGTGGGGTCCAGCGACCCGAGCGCGGCGCCGTAGACCAGGAGCGGGAACCCGACCCACTGCCAGGCGGTCACCAGGACCACCACCCACAGGGCGGTGTCGGGGTCGCCCAGCCAGGGCTGGGCCACGGACTCCAGGCCGACGGCGCGCAGCACCGCGTTCACCGGACCGAACAGCGGCGACAGGAGCAGCGACCACAGGTAGCCGACGACGAGCGGCGAGACCAGGTACGGCATCGTGTACAGCACCTGGAACAGGCGGCGCAGGCGCTCCCGCTTGTGCAGCGCGTACGCCAGCAGCAGGCCCACCGAGTTCTGCACGACCATCGCGCCGGCGAACAGGAGCGCGTTGTGCGCGAACGCCCGCGGCAGCTGGCTGCGGTACGGCTCGGTGGTCAGCAGCGTGACGAAGTTGTCCAGCCCCACGAACGCGTCCTGCGCGGTCCCGCGCCAGGAGAACAACGAGTAGGTCAGCGCCGTCGCCATCGGATAGAGCACGAAGACGGCGAACAGCGTGGCGGCGGGCAGCAGGAAGAGCAGTGCGACGGGCGTGGGCAGCGCCGCCGTACGACGGCGGGTCACTCGCCCGGCGTCCACCAGGCCGACAGGCCGTCCTGGATGATCTGCGCAGCGCCCTCGGCGGAGGTGTCGCCGAGGAACAGCTTCTGCCCCGCCTCGCCCATGAGGTCGGTGCCGACGGGGTCGCCGTAGCGGTAGTCCACGAGCAGCAGGTAGGGCGCGGGGTTCTCCTGGTACAGGTCCCACATCTCCTGCTGGAGCGGGTCGGAGAACTCGACGCCTGGGATCGGCGAGAACTGCTTGAGCTCGTCGGCGACCAGCTGCCCGAACTCCGGCGTCGCCAGCCAGTTCAGCAGCGTCTCCGCCTCCTCGGGGTGCTCGGTGGTGGCCGAGAGGCCCCAGCTGCCGTCGGCATACCCGGCGGTGACGGGATGGTCGAGGGCCGAACCGGGCGGCGGCGGCACCTGGAAGACGCCGAGGTCGAGGTCCGGGTTGGCCTCCTGGAAGAACGCCTGCTCGTACGAGCCGCCGGCGAACATCGCCGCCTGCTCGGAGGTGAACAGCACCTGCGCGTCCGTGTACGCCACGCCGGTCACGTCCTCTGGCATGTACTTCTGCAGGTCCTTGAGCGTCTGGACGGAGTCGACGTACGCGGGGTCGGTGAAGTCGGTCTCGCCGTCGCGCAGGGCCTGCTGGAAGTCGGCGCCGCCGTACTGGGCGGCCGTGAGGGCGTCGTGCACGGTGGGCACGAACCACCCGTCGCGCGCACCGACGGCCAGCGGCGTCACGTCCGTCTCCAGGAGGGTGTCGTTGAGGGCAATGAAGTCGTCCCAGGTCTCGGGCTCCTCCAGACCGTGCTCCTCGAAGATCGCCGTGTTGTAGTAGACCTGGATCGTCTGGGACGCGAGCGGCACGCCGTAGACCGCACCGTCCTCGCGGCCGCGAGCGCCGTCGAGCAGCGCGTCGTCGAAGTCACCGAGCGCGGGGACGAGGTCCTCCAGCGGCTCCAGGTTGCCGCCCTCGACGAGCGGCTGGAGCAGGCCGTAGGACCGCACCTGGGCGATGTCGGGCCCGTCGGAGCCGGTCAGGCCGGTGCGCAGGATCTGGTCGTACTCGGTGTTGAGGTGGGCCTGGAAGGTCACCGTGGTGCACGGGTTGGCCTCCTCGAAGACGTCGAAGATCTGCTCGTACGTCTTGACGTCCTCGGTGCGCCAGGACCACACGTCGAGACCGACCGCCTCGCCGTCGCACCCCTCCCTCGCTGCCGCGCCGGGCTCCGGGCTGCCCGAGGACGGCGCGCAGGCCGCGAGCGTCAGCGTCACGAGGGCTGTGGTGACTGCTGCGAGGGTGGTTCGGCGGTTCATGCGCCGGACGTTTCCTCTCCGCGGTCAGGGTGTCAAGCATTTGCGCTGAATCGACATGTCGTGTCCGCACCGGAAATTGGTGCCATCGTGGCTGAGTCCGTGCCAGAATTCCCCCGCTACCGGCTTGTTCGACCTTCTCTTCCACTGCCTTGACGACGACGTCAAACCCCTGGAGACCTGTATGTCGCACCGTGCTCGCGTGTTTCTCGCTGCCACCGCCGTGACCGTCACGCTCGCCGCCTGTTCGTCGGGGGGCACCGGTGACGGCGGCGGCAGCCTCGTCGGCGAGGGCACCGGCGCCGACTGCACGATCGGGTCGCCCGTGCCGGTGGGCGCGGCGCTCAGCCTCACGGGCGCGGCCGCGAGCTACGGGGAGTCGCAGCGACAAGGCCTCGAGCTGGCCGCCGAGCAGCTGAACGCGCGGGGCGGTGTCGAGTACGAGCTGACGGTCGAGGACGACCAGACGGACCCCCGGCAGGGCATCGCCGTGTTCGAGCAGCTCACCGCGGACGACGGCGTGAGCGTGATCATCGGTCCCACTCTCTCCAACGGCGGCTTCCAGGCGCAGCCGATCGCGCAGGAGGAGGGTGTTCCGGTGCTCGCGATCTCGAACACCGCCGACGGGATCACCGAGCAGGGCGACTACATCTTCCGTGACTCGCTGACCGAGGCCCAGGTGATCCCCCAGACTGTCGCGAAGGCCAAGGAGGTCTACGGGGCCCAGAGCGCCGTCGTGATGTACAGCAACGACGACGCCTTCACGGAGGCCGGCTACGAGGTGTTCGCGCAGGCGCTGGACGCCGAGGGCATCGAGGTCGCCGAGACCCTCGAGTTCTCCACGGCCGACACCGACTTCCGTGCCCTGCTCACCGAGGCGAAGGCCGCCGACGCGGACCTGCTGGTGGTCTCCGGCCTCATCGAGGCGGCGATCCCGCTGGTCACGCAGGCGCGCGAGCTCGGCATCGACGTGCCGATCGTCGGCGGCAACGGCTTCAACAACCCCCAGCTGATGGCCGACGCCGGGGACGCCGCCGAGGGTGTGGTCGTCGGCGCCGCGTGGAACTCGGCGTCGGACAACCCGGAGAACACGGCGTTCCTCGCCGACTTCGAGGAGAAGCACGGGTCGCAGCCCGACCAGTTCGCGGCCCAGGCCTTCGCGGGTCTCATGCTGATCGACACCGCCGTGCGGGCCTCGTGCTCGGGCGAGCGGGACGCGATCAAGGACGGCCTCGGCACGATCGACGGCGTGCCGTCGGTGCTGGGCGAGCTGACCATCAACGACGCACGGGACGCCGAGCACGAGGCAGTGGTGCAGATCGTCGAAGACGGCACGTTCACCGTGCTCGACTGAGCGCCCCACCACCATGCAACAGCTGCTCAACGGGCTCTTCATCGGCTCGATCTACGCGCTCTTCGCCGTCGGGTTCGCGCTGGTGTTCGGCATCCTCGACCGCCTCAACCTGGCCCACCCTGCGGTGTTCGCGGCCTCGGCCTTCATCGGTATCGAGCTGGTCACCGTGGGCGGGCTGCCCTTCTGGGCGGCCCTGCCTGCGGTCGCCGTGGTGGGCGCGCTCCTGGGGCTGATCGTCGAACGGGTGGCGTTCCGACCGCTCAAGGGCCGGGCCGACGCCCACTTCGCCGGCCTGATCTCCTCCATCGCGGTGGCGGGAATGCTGATCGCGCTGCTCCAGTGGCGGTACGGCGCCGAGACCCGCCGCTTTCCAGCCGACACGTTCCCGGCCGTCCGGTTCGACGTGCTCGGCGCCCAGGTCACGCTGCTGCAGGTGGTCATCGTCGGCATCTGCCTCACGCTGGTGGTGGGGCTGACCTGGCTGGTCGCTCGCAGCCGGCTCGGCCGGGGCATGCGCGCCGTCGCCGAGAACCCGACGGCGGCGCGCGTGCTGGGCGTGAACGTGGACCGGGTCACCGCGACGACGTTCGCGATCTCGGCGGCGCTCGGGGCGGTCGCGGGCGCGCTGTTCGCGATGAACGTGAACTCGGCGCAGCTCGGCATGGGGTCGGCGATCGAGCTCAAGGGGCTCGCGGTCATCGTGGTGGGCGGCATGGGCTCGCTGCCCGGTGCGCTCGTCGGCGGGATCCTGCTCGGGGTGGCCGAGGTGTTCGCCGTGCAGTACCTGGGCTCCGCGTGGCGTGACCTGATCGCCTTCGCCCTGCTGTTCGGGATCCTGCTGCTGCGGCCGCAAGGGCTGTTCGGCGGACGTCGGGCGCGGCAGGTCTGATGCTCACCGAGTCGACGGTCACCTTCATCGCGCTCGGCGCGATCTTCGCCTTCTCGTTCTACGCCGTCCTGAACGCGGGGCAGCTCAGCCTGGGCCAGGCCGGCTTCGCGTCGGTCGCCGCGTACACCTCGGTGCTCCTGGCACCGGACCCCGACGTCGTGGGCGACCTTGCTGCCCTCCTGATCGCCCTGGTCATCGGCATGACGGCGGGGACGGTGGCCGCCGTCGTGCTGGGGCTGCCGACCATGCACCTGAGGGGCGTGTTCCTCGCCATCGCCACCCTCGGGTTCGCCGAGGCGGTGCGCATCTTCCTGCTCAACGCCGAGTGGACGGGCGGCGCGCAGGGCCTGTCCGTGCCCAAGATCGTCACGCCCGCGATCGCCTGGGTCGTGCTGGCGATCGTCGCCTACTGGTTCTGGCGGTCCGGTCCCACCCGGTACGGCCGGGCGCTGGAGGCCATCCGCGAGGACGAGCTCGCGGCGGGTGCCATGGGGATCGACGTCGGCAGGCACCGCCTCGGGGCGTTCGCGACGGCCGGTGCGGTGGCCGGGCTCTACGGCGTGCTGTGGGCGTACACCGTGCGCCTGGTCGCGCCGGCCGACTTCGGGTTCACCGCCGCCATCGACGGGCTGGTCACCGCGATGGTGGGCGGCACGACGATGTTCGTCGGGCCCGTGGTGGGCAGCGCGTTCCTCACGGTCATCCCCGAGATCCAGCGCGCCCTGGGCGTCGAGGCCGGCTGGATCCGGCCGTTCGTCGCCGGCCTGCTGCTGCTCGTCGTCATCCTGTTCCTGCCCGGCGGGCTCGCCGGCCGGATCCCCCGGCGGATCCGGGTTCCGGACCTCGACGGCCGCGGCAGCGGCAGCGGCAGCGACGACGGCGGCAGCAGCGACGACGGCGCCGACCTGCGCACGCGCGAGCACGCCCCGCGCGGCGACGTCGTGGCGCGGCTGAGCGGGCTGAGCAAGGACTACGGCGGCGTGCACGCGGTGCGCGGCGTCGACCTCGAGGTCCGCAGCGGCGAGCTGCTCGGGCTGATCGGGCCCAACGGCGCGGGCAAGACGACGCTCGTGAACATGCTCAGCGGGCTCGTCGCGCCGTCGTCGGGCACGGCGAGCGTGCTCGGCGTGACCGCCGGACGCGCGCCGGTGCACCGCGTGGCCGCCGCCGGTGTGAGCCGCACGTTCCAGCACTCCAAGCTCTTCGACCGGCTCTCCGCGCTGGAGAACGTGCTGGTCGGCGGGCACCTCGTGACGAGGCCGACGCTGCTGCGGCGGCTGCTCTGGCTGCCGTCGGCGCGACGCGACGAGCAGGCAGCGCTCACCCACGCCGCCCGGTGCCTGCGCCGGGTCGGCATGCTGGAGGCGGCCACCACCCGCGCCGGCGCCCTCTCGTACGGCGACCAGCGGCGGCTCGAGATCGCCCGGGCGCTCGCCGCCGACCCGAGCCTGCTCATCCTGGACGAGCCCGCCGCCGGCATGAACCAGGTGGAGGCCGGCGAGCTCGCCCACCTCATCCGCTCGCTGGCCGACGACGGCCTCGCCGTGCTGCTCATCGAGCACAACGTCGGGCTCGTGCGGCAGGTCTGCGACCGGGTAGTGGTGCTGAACTTCGGCGAGGTCATCGCCACCGGCGCACCGTCGGACGTCGCCGCCGACCCCCGGGTGGTCGAGGCATATCTCGGGACGGAGGCCTGACATGACCGAACCAGTGCTCGAGGTCGAGAACCTCTCGGTCCGCTACGGCCGCGTCGAGGCGGTGCGTGACGTGTCGTTCAGCGTGGCGGAAGGCTCGCTGGTGACGCTCGTGGGCGCGAACGGCGCCGGGAAGTCGACGATCATCAACGCGGTGTCCGGCATCGTGCGACCGCACAAGGGTCGCGTCCGGTTCCGCGGGGCCGACATCACGCGCGCACCCGCCCACAAGCTGGTGGCACGCGGCCTGGTCCAGGTTCCCGAGGGCCGCCAGATCCTCGCCTCCCTGACCGTCGCCGAGAACCTCGCGATGGGCGGTTGGCACCGCGGACGCGGCGCGGCCCGCACGATCGACGAGATGTACCAGCGGTTCGGGGTGCTGGCCGAGCGCCGTGACCTGCCCGCCGGGACGCTCTCCGGCGGCGAGCAGCAGATGCTCGCCATCGCGCGCGCCCTCGTGGCCGAACCGCGACTGCTGCTCCTGGACGAGCCCTCCATGGGCCTCGCGCCGCTCGTGGTGAACGAGGTGTTCAGCGTCGTGGAGCAGATCCGTGCGACCGGCACCACCGTGGTCCTCGTCGAGCAGAACGCGCGTCGCGCCCTGCGCGCCGCCGATCACGGCTACGTGCTGCGCACGGGCGAGGTGGTCCGCTCGGGTCCGGCGGCCGAGCTGCTGGCCGACGACGACGTGGTGCGCGCGTACCTCGGGACAGCCTGAACCGGATGCCTGATTCTGCGCACTCCTCGTTCTGGAGGGAGGTCGTGCACCTCTCCCTGCTGATCGCCGGGCTCCCGCTGACTGTGCTTGCCGGAGGTATGGGGGTGGCGATGCTCGTCGTGGCTCCCGATTCATCTGGATACGCCCCTCTGTTGGCAAACACGAGTGCTCTCGGATTTCCGGTCATCGCTTCTGTTGTCGTTGTCACGTCGCAGCTGATCGCTCCCGGACTGCGACTCGACCCAGCGTCTGCGCCGGGCGCGCACCGCTCACGACAGCCGCTTGCCGGCTGGATGCTGATGATCTCAGCCGTGTCGACGTCG
Source organism: Promicromonospora umidemergens (assembly GCF_024171995.1). Taxonomy (GTDB): domain Bacteria; phylum Actinomycetota; class Actinomycetes; order Actinomycetales; family Cellulomonadaceae; genus Promicromonospora; species Promicromonospora umidemergens. The sequence goes on from NZ_JAMTCT010000004.1 coordinate 336,125, forward strand.
TGGATCATCTCCGAGTTCTCCGGGACGGGGATCGACAGCGATCGCCAGGCCAACGGGATGGTTTTCGAGGAATTGCTGCTCGACTGTTGGCCGCTGCTCCTCTCAGCAGCTGCAATGGTTCTCTGCGGCGTGCTGTTTCGCCTGACCGTCGTCTCCAGAGTTGTTCCGGTCGCCTTGTTCGTGGTTGCCGTCGCCGCCCAGCGAGGCCTGTGGTAGCAGCAACACCCCGCCCCGACCGGTACCGGCCGGCAAGGACGGCGCGGACCTGGAGCGCCGTCGCCGGATGCTCTCCCGGTACACCGCCCGCGACGATCCGGGCGATGTGCACCATGGTGCGTTCGGCGTCGAGTACCTGGGGCAGAAGTCCAGGTCGACGCCGTGGCTGCCGAACCGCACGTTACGAGTCACTGACGGTGCCGAACCGCACGTTGCGAGCCACCGGCGGCGCCGAACCGCAGGCAACACGTGCTCCGGCCCCTGAATGGACTCGCAACCTTCGGCTGGCGCCCCACGAGGACGGACAAGTTGCGGTTCGGCACCCCGCAGCCACCCACCCGGACACACAAGTTGCGGTTCGACACCCCGCAGCGGCGCCGAACCGCGCGTTACGAGTCACCGACGGTGCCGAGCCGCAAGCAACACGTGCAACGGCCCCTGAATCGGCTCGTAACCTTCGGCTGCCGCCCCGCGAGGACACACTGGTTGCGGTTCGGCACACGCGGGGTCGCTCCGAGACACACAACTTGCGGTTCGGCACCCCCCCAGCCGCCCACCAGGACACGCATCTTGCGGTTCGGCGGCGCGCACCGCGGCCGGCACGCGACCACACCTAGAAGTCGTCCGGCGTCCGGATCTGGTCGCGGATCCAGGTACCGGCTTCCTTGAGGTTCCCGGTGCCGAAGGATCCGCTGTTGCAGGTCCCCTCCGTGAAGACCGCGCCGGACCGGTGGTCGTCCGAGAAGTTCCAGTTCACCCAGCTGATCTTCTTCGACTCCGCCAGGTCGAGGTACCGCTGCGACATGGCGAAGTCGTTCGTACCCTCACCGGCGTAGTCCTGGGTGCCGAACTCCGTGATGAACATGGGTATCCGGTCCGCGGCGCGGGAGAGCGCGTCCAGGTACAGCTCCCTGTGCGACGCGGCATAGAAGTGGAACGTGTACATCACGTTCGATGCGTCGACCGGGTTGTTCACGACCTCGGACTCGTCCGACCCGTCCGAGACACCCAGCGAGGACCATCCGGGCGTACCCAGCAGGACGACGGCGTCCGGGTCCTGCGCCCGGACGACCGGGAGGATCTGCTCGTGGTAGCTCTTGATCTCCGGCCACGGTACCGAACCGGGAATCTCGCCGCTGTTGGGCTCGTTCGCGACCTCGTAGATGATGTTGTTCTTGCCGCTGTTCCGCTCGGCGATGGCGGTGAAGAACGTCTTGGCGCGCTCCAGGTTGTAGCTGGGGTCGCCCGGGTCGAGCATGTGCCAGTCGACGATGGCGTACATCCCGCGCGCCGTGAGCATGTCGATGTACTCGTTCACCAGGGCCGTGAACCGCGCCGGGTCGGTCTCGTAGCCGCCCTCCTGCACGTAGGTGGAGATGCGCATGACGTCCGCGTTCCAGTCGTACGCGAGGGTGTCGAGCGAGGCGTCGGTGACGCACTGCGAGTACCACTGGGTACCGTGCGTGCTCATCCCGCGCAGCTGGATCTGGCTGCCGTGCTCGTTGCACAGGTTGACGCCGCAGACACTGAGCTGACCGTTGGCCGCGACCGGGGTGCCCGCTCCCGGCTCAGGCTCTGGCTCTGGCTCAGGTGTCGGGTCAGGAGCCGGCCCGCCGTCGCACGTGCCGTCGTGCGTCCAGAGCGTGGGCGTCGAGGCCGGGTCCCACCCGGCGCCCGGGTGCGCGGTGTGCGCCATGGTCGCGGTGTAGCCGCTCCCCTCGTGGGTGACCTGTTCGCCCGCTCGGTAGCTCGTGCCCTCTGCCCAGGCAGGTGCGGAGCACTCGGCGGCGAAGGCCGTGGCCGGCAGGACCGGGACGAGGGCAGCTCCCATCGCCAGCATCGCGGCAGTGACGAGAGCAACGATGATCGGTGCGCGGCGGAGGACCATGATGAGACCACCTCAGTTCGTGGACGGAGCCGTGGCAGGTCGTGGCGGCGTCGCCCACCTGCTGGTCGCACGGACGCTAGCAAGACGCGTCGTCGCGGGGCATCGGGGATTCCCACACCGTGTCGATGGCCACACCGCACACGTGCGCTGATCAGCGCCGCGGAAGCTGTCGCGGAATGACATAGTGTCGGCCCGTCCCCTCCGGACCATCCCGATCCGGTTCCTGCAATCGAGGTGGGCCCATGACCGTTCCGCTGACCCTTCGCACGCCCTCGCAGGGCGCTGACCAGCCGCAGGCCCCGGACCGTCCGGTTCTGGACGCGGCCATCGACCGCCTGGAGGTCGCCGGCGGCAGCACACCCGACCGGGCCGACGCCGAGGTGCTGCTGCACGCGCGCGGCGCGGACCTGGACCGGCTCCTCGCGGTCGCCGGCGCGATGCGCGACACCGGCCTGACGGAGGCCGGCCGGCCCGGCGTCATCACGTACTCGCGCAAGGTGTTCGTGCCGCTGACGCACCTGTGCCAGGACCGGTGCCACTACTGCATCTTCGTCCAGTCGCCCGGCAAGCTCGCCAAGGCGGGCATCTCGCCGTACATGGAGGCCGACGCCGTCCTGGAGGTCGCCGCCCAGGGTGCGGCGCTGGGCTGCAAGGAGGCCCTGCTCACCCTCGGCGACCGCCCGGAGAACCGCTGGCCGGTGGCCCGGCAGTGGCTCGACGACCACGGCTACGACTCGACCCTCGACTACGTGGGCCACATGGCCCGCCTGATCCTGGACGAGACAGGCCTGCTGCCGCACCTCAACCCCGGCGTCATGTCGTGGGCCGAGCTCCAGCGGCTCAAGCCGGTCGGCCCCTCGATGGGGATGATGCTGGAGACCACGTCGTCCCGGCTGTGGACGGAGAAGGGGCAGGCGCACTTCGGCTCCCCCGACAAGGACCCGGCCCTGCGGCTGCGCGTGATCGAGGACGCCGGCCGCTCCCGCATCCCGTTCACCACGGGCATCCTGCTCGGCATCGGCGAGAACTACGCCGAGCGAGTGGACTCGGTCCTGGCGCTGCGCGACGCGCACGCCCGGCACGGTCACGTGCAGGAGGTGATCGTCCAGAACTTCCGCGCGAAGTCGGCGACGGCCATGATGGGCGCCGTCGACCTGGACACCCAGGAGTACGCGGCCGCCGTCGCCGTGACGCGGGTGCTGCTCGGCCCGGGGATGCGTGTGCAGGCACCGCCCAACCTGACCGACGCCGCCGAGCTCCAGCTCCTGGTCCGCGCAGGCATCGACGACTGGGGCGGCGTCAGCCCGCTGACTCCGGACCACGTGAACCCCGAGCGGCCCTGGCCGCAGATCGAGGACCTGACGCGCCTGACCGGCGAGGGCGGGTACACGCTGCGCGAGCGCCTCACCGCCCACCCGCACTACCTGCGCGAAGCCCGCGACGGCGCGGACTGGCTCGACGACCGCCTCCGCGACCGGGTCCTGGCCCTTGCCGACGACTACGGCCTGGCCCGCCACGACGCCCTGCTGGGCGAGTTCCCGGCCTCGATCCCCCGCCCGGGCCCGGAGCCGACGGCGGCCGTGGGCACGCGGGCGCACCACGACCCGGCCGGCCCGGTGCACCCGGGCGGGACGACGCCGTCGGGCAGGCTGGGCGGGCTGCTCGCCGACGCCGAGACCGACCCGGCGGGCCTGGACGACGGCGCGTGGGTCGAGCTGCTCGGTGCGCGCGGCTCCGACCTCGAACAGCTCTCGGCGCTCGCGGACCAGGTGCGCCACGAGCGGGTCGGTGACGCGGTCACCTACGCGGTCAACCGGAACATCGACGCGTCGCTGGGCCTCCCGCCCGAGCGGGTCGCGGAGCTGGCGGCGGAGGCGGTAGCCCTCGGTGCCACCGAGGTGTGCGTGCAGGGCGTGCCCCCGACCGCCTCGGGACCGGACGGCTACCTCGACCTGGCCCGGGCCGTGAAGCTGGGCGGCCCCGGCCTGCACCTGCACGCCTTCCGCCCGGCCGAGCTGGCCGACGGCGCCGCCCGCGCCGGCCTGTCCCTGGCCGACTGGCTCACGGCGCTGCGCGAGGCCGGCGTCGACACCGTGCCGGGCACGGGCGCCCGCATCCTCGACGACCGGGTCCGGGACCTGCTCACGGGCGGGACCGACATCCCGGCGGAACACTGGGTCGGGCTCGTGACCGCCGCCCACACGGCAGGCCTGCGGTCCACCGCGACGATCGTGTACGGACACGTCGAGTCGGCGCGCGACCAGGTGCGGCACCTCCGCACGCTGGCCCGCGTACAGGACGCGACCGGCGGTTTCACCGAGCTGATCCCGATGCCGTGGCTACCGACGGAGTCGCCGGTACCGGTCCCCGGCGCACGCGTCGCGACCCTGCGCGAGAGCCGCGCCCTGCACGCCGTGACCCGGCTGCTGCTCGCCGGGCGGATCGACCACGTCCAGGCCGCCTGGACCAAGCTCGGGATGCGCGGGGCGCAGCTCGTTCTCGCGGGCGGCGCCGACGACCTGGGCGGAGTGCTGCTCGACGGCGCCCTGGACCCGGACGCCGGACCCGAGCAGGGCCGCGAGCTGACGGTCGCGGACGTGACGCGGCTCGCCGCCGAGCTGGGCCGGCCCGTACGGCAGCGCACGACCACGTACGAGCAGGTGGGGTGACGGGCACGGCGGACCAGCGGACGGCCGCGGCCGCACCAACCGACGTGGACGTGGCCGTCGTGGGCGCAGGCCTCGCCGGGGTCGGCCTCGGGGCACGGCTCCGGCGCGCCGGGCGCACCGGCTTCGCGGTCCTGGAGCGGGCCGACGACGTCGGCGGGACCTGGCGCGACAACGTGTACCCGGGCGTCGCGTGCGACATCCCGAGCGCCCTGTACTCCTACTCCTTCCTGCCCCAGCCGGCCTGGTCGCGCGTGTTCGCGCCGGGCGCCGAGATCCACCGGTACGTCCAGGACGTCGCACGGGCCGAGGGGCTGGCCCCGCACCTGCGCCTCGGCACCGCGCTCACGGGCGCCCGCTGGCACGACGACGAGGCGGCGTGGCACCTGACGACGTCCCGTGGCCCGCTGACCGCCCGGGCGCTGGTGACGGCCGTCGGCCGGCTCAGCGAGCCGCGCGTACCCGACCTCCCGGGGCTCGGCGGCTTCCCTGGCCGCGTGTTCCACTCCGCCCGGTGGGACCGGGACCTGCCCGCAGGACTGCGGGTCGGCGTGGTCGGCACGGGTGCCAGCGCCGTCCAGCTCGTGCCCGAGCTGGCGCGCCGCGCGGCGTCCGTCGTCGTGCTGCAGCGCACGCCGCCGTGGGTGCTGCCGCGCGGCGACCGGGCGTACGCGCCCGGCGAGCCCCGGCCGGACCGGGCGGCGCTCGCGGAGGAGGCCGACCGGCTGTTCGCCGCACGCCTGGCGGGCTCCCCGGCGGAGGCCGAGCTGCGCGAGCGCGCGGAGGCGCACCTGCGCGCCCAGGTGCCGGACCCGGCACTGCGGGCGCTGCTCACCCCTGACTACGCGGTGGGCTGCAAGCGTGCGCTGTTCAGCGACGACTGGTACCCGGCGCTCCAGCAGCCGCACGTCACGCTGGAGGCGAGCGCGCCGGTCTCGGTCGATGGCTCGGTGCTGGTCGCGGCGTCCGGCGCGCGGTACGAGGTGGACGTCCTGGTGCTCGCCACGGGGTTCGAGACCACGCGTCCGCCGTTCGCGCACCTGGTGGCGGGCCGCGACGGGCAGCTGCTCGCCGACCACTGGGCCGACGGCATGACCAGCCACGCGTCGACGGTCGTGCACGGGTTCCCGAACCTGTTCGTGCTGGACGGCCCCAACGCGGGGCTCGGCCACCACTCCGCCCTCGAGGTGATCGAGGCGCAGATCGACTACGTGCTCGGCGCGCTCGACCACCTGGACCGGGTCGGCGGCCCGCTGGAGGTGTCCGCTGCGGCCGAGGCCGCGTACACGCGGGAGATCGACCGGCGGGCCGCCGACACCGTGTGGCTGCGCGGCGGGTGCCGCAGCTGGTACGTGGACGAGCGCTCGGGGCGGCTCACGCTGCTCTGGCCGGGCCGGGCGGCGGAATACCGCGGGCGGTTCGCCCGGTTCGACCCGGCCCCGTTCGCCCGCGCTGCGGGGCACGCGGCGGGTCAGCCCGAGGCAAGGCCGTTCTGATAGGCCCAGACCACCGTCTGCACCCGGTCCCGCGTGCCCACCTTGGCCATCGCCCGGCCGAGGTGCGACTTCACGGTGCTCGTCTCCACGACGAGCTCCTTCGCGATCTCCGCGTTCGACAGCCCGCGGGCGAGCTGCCGCACGATCTCGGCCTCCCGAGCCGTGAGCTGCGCCGCCGCGTCGACGGCAGGGGCGGGCGGAGCCTTGCGGCGGGCGAACTCGGTGATCACCCGGTGCGTCACCGCCTGGTCGATCAGGCCGTGCCCGTCGGCGAGCCGCCGGACGGCGTCGATCAGCTCCTCCGGCTCGCAGTCCTTGAGGATGAACCCGCCGGCCCCGGCCTCCAGCGCACCGAAGACGTACTCGTCGAGGTCGAACGTGGTCACGACGAGCACGACGGGCGTCGTCGAGCCCGCCGCACCAGGACCGCCGGCCACGATCTCGCGCGTCGCGGCCAGGCCGTCGCCGCCGGGCATGCGCACGTCCATGCAGACGACGTCGGGGCTGTGCCGGCGGGCGAGCTCGACCGCCGTCCGACCGTTCGAGGCCTCCGCGACCACCTCGATGTCGTCGGCCTGCTCCAGGAGGAACCGGAAGCCCGCCCGGACCACCGCCTGGTCGTCGACGAGCATGACCCTGATCATCCCTGTCCTCCTTCGGTGAGCGCGGGCGTGTCCGCAGCACCCTGCGACACCGTACTCCCGGGCTCGTGGTGGAGCGGCAGCGTCAGCAGGACCCGCCATCCGCCGGACGGCGTGACGCCGGTCGTGAGCGTGGCGCCGACCAGCTGCGCCCGCTCCCCCATCCCGATCAGCCCCATACCCCGGCGCGTCGAGTCCGTCGGCGTGCCGTCGACGACCGGCTCGTTGACCACCTCGAGCGACACCTCCCGCTCGCCGAACCGCACCGCCATCCGCAACGCCGCGCCGGGGGCGTGCTGACGCGCGTTCGACAGCGACTCCTGGGCCACCCGGTAGAACGCGGCGTCCGCGATAGGGGCGAGCTCGCGAGGCCTGCCCGCACGGACCAGGTCCACGGTGGTACCCAGCGTGCGGGCCGTCCGCAGCAGGCCGTCGAGCGCCGCGAGCCCGGGCGGCGGCGCGTCGTGCCCGTCGTCCTCCACGCTCGGGCGCTCGCGGAGCACCCCGACGATCAGGCGGAGGCTGTCGAGCGTCTCCTTGCCCTGACCCCGGATCCACGCGGTGCCCTTCTTCGCTGCCGCCGGGTCGCTGTCGATCTGCCGCTCGACGGCGGCCGCCTGCACGACCAGGCCGGACAGGTGGTGCGCGGCGACGTCGTGCAGCTCCCGGGCCATCCGGGACCGCTCGGCGACGATGGCCGCCCGGGTGGTCGCCTGCTGCGTCCGCACCAGGTCTGCCGCTCGCAGCCGGAGCAGGTCGACGTAGCTGCGGCGGGTCGCCACCGCGCCACCGACCAGCGCCCCGACGACGTACGCGACCAGGCCCTGGAAGAGGTTGACGGCGACGGGCAGCAGAGGGCTGACACCCGCAGCCGCGCTGACCACGAGTGCCGCGAACACTCCCACCGCGACCGCCGCGCTGGTGATCGCGACGGCGCGGCGGGGCGGCAGGAGCGTTCCGACGGTGTAGGCGGCGATGAACTGCGGTATGCCGCCGTTCGACATCTCGGGCGGAGTCGCCGCGATGATGGCGACCTGGCACGCGACGACGAGGCCAAGGCAGAGGAGCGGCCGGACCCGGCGCACGACGAGCGGCAGCGCCTGGGCGCACGAGACGACCGCGAGCACGACGCCCTGCGCCGAGCCGATCTCGACACCCTCGATCGCGAGCACGATCTCGAAGAGCACTGCCATCATGCCGGCCGTCACGAGCATGACCAGAGCGGCCAGCAGGCCGTCCTGCGCGAGCCGCCCGGTCACGCCGAGCCGATCGAGCATCGAGCCGAGCCGGCTCGTACGCGGCGGGACGGTTACGTCGTCGAACACCGCGGGGCCGTCCGTCGTGAGCATCGTCAGTACGATACAGACGGCGCGAGCAGCCGGAGCTCGAAGGCGAGCCAGGCGGTCCCCGCCAGGGCCAGCACCACGAGCGCCAGGCCGAGGATGCGGCGCCAGCCGTGCCGGTGCCGGACGGCGCCGACGAGCTGCAGCACGGCCGGGACCAGCCCGAGCACGCCGATCCCCTGCAGCACCTGGTTCTGGCGCAGCGAGAACTCGGAGACGTCCACCAGGTTCATCACGGTCATGACGGTGACGGTCCAGCCTGCCAGGGCCAGCACCGCGGAGACCACACCGACCTTCGCGAGGATCCGGGTCACGCGCCCGGTGCCCTCGGGGAGGGACCGGTGCCGTACGCGCCGGACGATCGCACCGACCGGCCATGCGACGGCCGTCACGAGCAGGATCAGCGCAGACACCCCGAGCACCGGGAGCACCACGGAGGGAACCCGCTCGGGCTGGGACGGGAGGAGGGCGAAGGCACCCTCGTACCCGATGGCCTCGACCTCGCCGTCGGCGACCCGCATGGCGATGGTGCGCTGACCGCCGACCTCACGCCAGACCCAGGGCTCCACCTCCTCGTACAGGGCGGGTGACGCGCTGGCGGGACCGGGGGTGAGCAGCAGACGGCCGTCGTCCCGCGCGGTGACCTGAGTAACGCTGAAGGCGTCGAGCGCCGCGAGGAACGTGCTGTGCATGCTGCGGGAGGCGACGTAGCTGCCCTCGGCGATGGCCGCGTGCTCCTTGGTCGTCGCCTCGTCGACGGTGCCGGCCGCCGGAGCGGTGTCCGCGGGGAAGTAGCGGTCCGTGAAGCCCTCCAGCACGGCCCTGCGCAGCTCGAGCGTGGCGTAGCCGGTGGCGCCGGTGCTGTTGAACGAGACGAAGATCCCTGTGCGCTCCTCCGGGTAGATCTGCAGGTGCGAGTGGAAGTAGTTGGTGTCGCCGCCGTGGCCGACGATCCGGTGCCCGTTGCGGCTCTCGTCGAAGAACCCGAGCGCCATCCGCGGGGCCGCCGCCAGGTTGCCGAGGGAGCTCTCGTCGAGCGCCGGAGTGTGCATGAGCTCGAGCGTCGCGGGCTCGAGGAGCGATCCAGCGCCCGGCTCGCCCAGCTGGGCCAGCATGAAGCGTGCCATGTCGGGCGCCGAGGCGGTCAGCGCCCCGGCAGGCGATGACCCGACGATCTCGAACGGCCCGGGGCCCCCCGCCGACGTGTCGTACCCCTGCGAGATCCGGTCGCTCAGCGCGTCGGGCAGCGGCTGCTCGAAGGTCGACGACGTCATCCCGGTCGGCTCGAAGATGTTGCGCTCGACGTACTCCTCGAACGGCACGCCGCTGACGTGCTCGACGATGTAGCCGGCCAGCGCGTTGCCGTAGTTGGAGTAGGCGGGGACGGTACCCGGCTCGTAGATCTGCTCCGGCGGCTCCTCGACGAGGCTGTCACGAAGTACCGGCGAGACGTCGCCCGAGCCGATGATGCCGCCGATCCGCTCCTCGAAGCCCGCGGTATGGGTGAGCAGGTGCCGCAGCGTCATCGGCTCGTCGAAGTTCCGCGGCACCTCGAAGTCGAGGTACTCGCCGATGTCGGTGTCCAGGTCGACGTCGCCGCTCTCGACGAGCTGCATCGCGGCGGTGGCGGTGAACAGCTTCGATACCGAACCGGGGCGGAACAGCGTGCTCTCCGGGTCGATCAGGACGGCCTCGCCGCCCGTCGTGCCGGTGTCGGAGTGGCCGTAGCCGCGGGTGGTGACCACCTTGCCGTCGTCGACGACGGTGACGACGCCGCCGGCGATGCCTGCGCTCTCCAGCGCGGCGGGCAGCATGCCGTCGAGCCAGGCGTCGACGTCGGTCCGGTTCAGGGTGTGCTCGCCGGCCGGGGCGAAGATGGGCGGGGCCGGCGCCGGCTCGATGGTGCTCGACTCGGCGGCAGCCGCGCTCGGGGCGCCGGCCGCGACGGTCACGGCGAGCATGCCGAGGGTCGCGAGCGCCGCGAGACCACGTCGGCCGGGCTGCCTCGGGCGGCTCTGCGGGCGGTGTTCCGACCGCTCGGCGGGTGTGTGGTCAATGGACGAGTACATCGTCGCGCTCCTCGCGCTCGGCAGGTGTTCGGGCTGGTCCGGAGGCTTTCTTCCGGACGACCCAAGCCTGTCGAGATACCCGCTGGGCCACATCGGCCGCGAGCACGCACTTCACCTACGACCTTTGGCGGAGGCGGGCCCACCGCGACGAGTCAGTGGGCCGCGTAGCCGCCGTCGACCAGGTGATAGCTGCCGGAGACGAAGGACGCCTCGTCACTGAGGAGGAAGAGCGTCAGCGCCGCGACCTCCTTGTCCGTCCCGAGCCGCTTGGCGGCGTGCTCGTTCTCGAGCGCGGTGAGCGCCTCCGCGCTCAGCGAGGACCGTACGAGCGGGGTGTCGATGAACCCTGGGCCGACGGCGTTGGTCCGAACGCCCTGCTCCGTGTACTCGAGCGCGGCCACCTTGGTCAGCCCGACGAGCGCGTGCTTGCTGGTCACGTACGCCGCGTTCTCCGCGATGCCCACGGAGCCGAGCACCGAGGCCATGTTCACGATGGCGCCGCCGCCTGCCGCCACCATGGCGGGGAGCTGGTAGCGCAGGCCGTAGAAGACGCCGTCGAGGTCGACCGCCCGCACGCGGTCCCATGCCTCGATGTCGTAGTCACCGATCTTGGCGGGTGGTGCGCCGATGCCCGCGTTGTTCACGGCGAGGTGCAGCGCCCCGTACTGCTCGACGGCGAGGTCGACGGCGGCGCGCGACTGGTCGGGGTCGGTGGTGTCCTGCTCGAAGGCCACCGCTGCGCCGTCGGCGGCGGTGATCTCGTCGACCACCTGCTGCGCGCTGTCGAGCTTGATGTCGGTGACCACGACGGAGGCGCCATCGGCGGCGAGCTGCCGGGAGATCTCCGCACCGATACCGCTGCCGCCGCCCGTGACGATCGCTGCCTTGCCCTGGAACCTGTTTCCCGTCGTCATGCTGCTCACTCCTCGGCGCTCTGGTCCGACGGCGCGCGCCGTCCCCTCAGTTCTAACCCGCGACGGGCTCGGTCACCTGCGGGCGTCGTCGTGCCGGGCGCTCCTGGCGCCGCGGCAGAGCGCCGGTGGGACGCCGGCGGTAGCGTCGACCTGACGAGCTCCCGGAGGACGTATGGCCCACGGCACGCCGAGCGATCGGCACCCGAACCTTGCGCCCCGACCCGAGGGCCGGAGCGTGGCCGTCCCCGTCATCGTCGCGCTCCACGTGGCCGGGATCGGTGGCCTGGCCGCCGCCCTGCTTGTGGCTGGCGGCACCGGGGCGATCACGGTGGCCATGGGGCTGGCGGCCTATGCGCTCGGGCTCCGGCACGCGTTCGACGCCGACCACATCGCGACCATCGACAACACGACGCGCAGGCTGGTTCGCGCGAACCGGGACGCACGCGGCGTCGGGCTCTGGTTCTCGCTGGGACACTCGACGGTGGTGCTCGCCGCCGCCCTGCTCCTCGCGCTCGGTGTGCACGCCCTGGCGCCGATGCTCGGCGACGAGTCGTCACCGCTGCGCAGGGCCACGGGCGTCTGGGGGCCGCTCGTCTCCGGGACGTTCCTCCTGGCCATCGCCGCGGTCAACATCGTCATGCTGCGCCACGCGCTGCGCAGGCACCCGCACCAGCACGCCGGTGGGCCGGTCACCTGGTTGCTGCGCCGGTTCGGGTGGTCCACGGAGAAGCCGGCCCGGATGTACGTCGTGGGGCTGGTGTTCGGGCTCGGGTTCGACACGGCCACGGAGATCGGCCTGCTGGCGATCACGGCGTCGGCCGCCCTCGGTCAGGTCGCGTGGTACTCGACCCTGCCGCTCGCGGTGCTCTTCGCCGCGGGGATGTCGATGCTGGACTCGGCTCAGGGGGCGGTGGCCCTGCGCGTCTACACGCACGCCGAGACCGGCAGGGCCACCGGAGCCACCGGAGCCACCGGGCAGGGGCGCACCCGGGTGCGCTACGACGTCGTCGTCACGGGTGTGTCCGCGTTGGCCGCGCTGGGGATCGGCACGGTGACGCTGGTGCAGGTCGCCGTCGAGCACGCCCCGTGGCTCGGCTGGATCCCGGGAGCCTCCGTTCGCCTCGAGCCCTTCGGGATCGTGCTCACCGTGGTGCTACTGGTGGCCTGGAGCGTGGGGATCTTCCTCAGCTCTCCCCGGCGGAGCAGTGGGCCGACGGTCTGAGCGCCTATCCTCCGGACATGAGCCGGCGGCCACGGGCGAGCCTCGGCAGGGTGCTCGACGACCTCGGAGCCACCCTGCTCGACGTCGTGCGCGGAGGACCCGACGCCGAGCGCGAGGTGGGCGGCCTGGTGATCCACGACCCGCTCGACGAGGCCGTGTACCCGCCGCATGCGCTGGTCCTGGGCGTGGGCCTGGCCGCCCCGGACGACCTCGTGGCGCTGCTGCGCCACCTGGGCGAGCACGGCGCGACGGGGCTGGTCGTGCGGGAGCCGGTTCCGGCAGCGGCCGCCGTGCTGGACGCCGCCGACGCGAGCGGCGTAGCGCTGCTGGGCCTGAGCCGCGGCGCGACGTGGGCCCAGCTCGCTGCGCTGCTGCGGACCGTCCTGGCCGAGGGCGACGTGGGCGTGGACGACGCCGAGTCCCTGGGCGGGCTGCCGTCGGGCGACCTGTTCGCCGTGGCGAACGCCGTCGCCGCGCTGCTGGACGCGCCGGTGACCATCGAGGACCGCAGCTCGCGCGTGCTCGCGTTCTCCGTGCGGCAGGACGAGGCCGACGACTCGCGCGTCGAGACCGTCCTGGGCCGCCGGGTGCCCGAGCGCTACGCGCGGATGCTCACCGAGCGGGGAGTGTTCCGCGACCTGTACCGCAGCTCGGACCCCGTCCGGGTGGATCCGCTGCCCATCGGGTACGCGGGCCTGACGATGCCGCGCGTAGCCATCGCGGTGCGCGCGGGCGACGAGGTGCTCGGGTCCATCTGGGCTGCCATGGAGGCTCCGCTCGACGACCGGCGCATCGCCTCGCTCCGCGACGCCGCGAAGCTGACGGCACTGCACCTGCTGCGGGTGCGCGCGGGTTCCGACGTGCGGCGGCGGATCCGCACCGATCTGCTGAGCACCGCGCTGGAGGGCGGTCCCGGTGCCCGCGAGGCGCTCGAACGGCTCGGGCTGGGCAGTCAGGCGGTGGTCGTGCTCGGGGTCACGGCCCGGCCCGACGACGGCGAGCGGTCCGTCGCCGGCGACGTCGTCGAGGCGAGCGAGCGCGAGCGGCTGTCCGACGCGTTCGCGCTGCACCTGCAGTCCGCGCACCCGGCGTCCGCGGTGGCGCTGATCGGCGACGTCGCGTACGGGCTGCTGCCGTCCGGGTCCGACGGCGAGGAACGGGCCGAGCGCATAGCGCGGGCGTTCGTCGAGAAGGTGGGCCGGCGGACCGCCGCCGTGGCAGCCGTTGGGCCCGTCGCACCGAGCGCCGGCGGTGTGGCTCGGTCCCGAGAGGTGGTCGACCGGGTGCTGCGGGTGCTGCGCGTGGGCGACCCGCGGGGTACCGGCGGGCCCAGGGTGGCCCGGTTCGCCGACGTCCAGGCGGCGTCGCTGGTCCTGGAGCTACGCGATGTGGTCGCGGCCCGCGGGGACACGATCGCGGGGCCGCTGGCCAGGCTCGTCGACTACGACGCCGAGCACGGCGCCGGCCTGGTCGCGACCTTGCGAGCCTGGCTGGACGCCTTCGGGGACGTGACGGCGGCGGCCGGGGCGGAGTTCGTCCACCCCAACACGTTCCGCTACCGGTTGCGCCGGGTGGCCCAGGTCGGCGGGATCGACCTGGACGACCCGGAGGCGCGGTTCGGTGTGATGCTCCAGCTCCGGGTGCTGGCACCGGGTGACGGCACAGGATGATGGCGCTGGGCGATGGCACTGGGCGGCCAGCTGGAGGTGGTCCGGGACAGCACTGGGAGTTCGTGCGCCGAACCGCAAGTTCCTCGTCGTCGGCGGCAACGGCCCCGCCGAACCGCAAGGTACGTGTCCATCACCGCAGGCGGCGGCGCCGAACCGCAAGGTGCGCGTCGTCGGGAACGTCGAACCGATGGTTGTTGGTCGACCGGGGCGCTCATGGACCAGCAACCTTCGGCTCGGCGACCGCCTAGACCATCAGGTTGCGGTTCGGCACCCGAGCAACGGCAACTCGACGCGCAGGTTGCGGTTCGGCGTCAGAGCAACAGCAACCGGACGCGTACGTTGCGGTTCGGCACCCGAGCAAGAGGAACAGGTCGGGGACCCGTCCGCCGCACATCGCAAGCTAACCCAGCGGCACCCATTCCGTCGCGGTGGTGAACTCGTCGAGCAGGTCCGGGAGCGGCGTCACGCCGAGGCCCGGGCCTGCCGGCACGGCGATGTGGCCGTCGTCGAGCACGAACGGCTCGGTGATGTCGGTGCGGTAGAACCGGCCGGACCCCGAGATGTCGCCCGGCAGCGTGAACCCCGGCAGGGCCGCGAGCGCCGCGTTGGCCGCACGGCCGAGCCCGGTCTCCAGCATGCCGCCGCACCAGACGGCCACGCCGTGCGCGACGGCGAGGTCGTGGATGCGCCGCGCCTCCAGGTACCCGCCGACGCGGCCGGGCTTGATGTTGATGATCGAGCAGGCGCCCAGCGTGATCGCGGCGGCGGCGGTCTGCGCCGAGACGATCGACTCGTCCAGGCACACCGGTGTCGTGATGCGTCGGGCGAGCTCGGCGTGGCCCAGCACGTCCTCCTCCTCGAGCGGCTGCTCGATCAGCAGCAGGTCGAACGGGTCGAGCCGGGCGAGGTGGCGGGCGTCGCCAAGGGTGTAGGCGGTGTTGGCGTCGACCTGCAGCAGCACGTCGTCGCCGAACCGCTCCCGCACGGCCCGCACGGGCTCGAGGTCCCAGCCGGGCTCGATCTTCAGCTTGATCCGCACGTACCCCTCGGTGAGGTAGCCGTCGACGGCGTCGAGCAGCGCGGGGACCGTGTCGTGGATGCCGACGGACACGCCGCTCGGCACCCGGTGGACGACAGCGCCGAGCTCGCCGGCGAACGACCGGCCCAGGGTGCGCAGCTCGGCGTCGAGCACGGCCATCTCCAGGGCCGCCTTGGCCATGCGGTGCCCCTTGACCGGCGCGAGCGCCTGACCGACGTCGGTGGCGGCGAGGCCACCCGCGCCGCCCGGCCGACGAGCGGAAGCCTGACGTCGGGCCAGGGCCGGGAGGAGGAACCGGCGCAGCACGTCGGCGGCGGCGTCCACGTACTCCGAGGAGTAGAGGGGCTCGGCCATGGCGACGCACTCGCCCCAGCCCTCCGCGCCGTCGGTCACGGCGCGCAGCAGGAGGATGTCGCGCTCGTGCTCCGTGCCGAACGACGTCCGGAACGGTGCTACGAGCGGCATGGTGATCCTGCGCAGCTCGACTCCCTGCAGCTTCACGGGTGCTCTCCTTCGGTCGGGGTGTGGATCAGGTAGCCGCGCTCGCGGTCGTAGCCGACGCCGTGTCCTGAGCCTGCCGTAGCGGCGGACCCACCGGCCAGGTACGGCCCCAGGCTCTCTCGCACGCGCAGCCGCCACTCGTGGGCGGCTGCCGGGTCCGCCACGCGCAGGCTCTCGATGTCCGGTGGCACCGGCACGACGGCGACCGGCACGACGCCGCCCGCCGCGCCGGCCTTGCTGGAACCGCCGGCACCGCCGGCACCGCCGGCACCGCCGGGACCGCACGCGGCGGCCACCGCCGGTGCCCGCAGGTCCCAGCGGACCAGCACCCGGTCGGTGTCCTCGCCGCCGTTGATGGCGTCGGACATGGGCCCGTAGAAGTTCGTCAGGTACTCGGCGGGCCGGCCAGCGAGCTTGTTGATGTTGAAGTGCGCGTTGCGCGCCACCAGCGGGTCGTACGTCCAGGCGATCTCGTCCACGCCCAGGGCGAGCGCCCAGGCCCGCTGGTGCACCTTGAGCGCGAAGCCGACGCCTTGGCCGCCGGTTCCCGGCGTCACTCCGGCGATGTGGCTGTGCAGGGAGCGCTGCCCCGGCGCCGCGTGGAACGCCACGCACGCGCCGACCAGCACGCCGTCGCGGAACGCGCCGCCCACATAGCTCTGCGTCTTGCTGAACGCTCGCAACAGCTCCGTGGAGACCGACGGCTTGCCCCAGATCGTCGTGAACAGGTCGCCGACGGCGGCCAGCTCGGCCAGGCCCGACACCTCGCGGACCGTGACCCCGGCTGCCCGGGCCGCCGCCTCGGCGTCCCGGGCAGCCTGCACGGTGAACGGGTCGCTCACCGCGCGACCTCCGGAACGGCTCCCGGCACCGCCTCCGGCACGGCCTCCCGCGCCGCCGCCTCGGGGACCGGCTCCGCGACGGCGGCCTTCGGCGTGGCCCGGGCGCCGAAGTGGAGGTATTCCTCACCGGTCGCCAGGGAGTAGAACGTGACCGGCGCCCAGGTCTGCATCCCCTCGGGGCGCACGAGGTAGAGGCCTTCCGAGACCGCGACCAGCGGGTACTCCTCGACCGGCTCCTCCTGCAGCTCGGCCAGCGGACCGAGCAGCTCGGTGCGCAGCCGGGGACCGGAGTCGCCGTCGAGCACGTCCATGCGCACCGACTCCCGCCGGTAGGTGCCGAGGTACGGCGTGATGTCCGTGGTGACGGGTACCGCAGGCGGCGCGAGCGACCTGGGCATCTCGACGTCCGCCAGCTCGGCGAAGATCTCCCGGTAGAGCTCCTCGTACAGGTCGCGCGTGTTGCCGCCGTTGGCGAGCAGCGTGACGGCGAGCCCGTCGTCCGGCAGCACCCGCAGGAACGCCGCCTGCCCGATCGTGTTGCCGTCGTGCCCGATCAGCCGGCGACCGTCCCACCCGAACCGGATCCAGCCCAGGCCCCAGGAGTCGCCGAGCGAGTACTTGTCGGGCAGGTCGGCGTGCAGCTCCGCCATGTCCGCCGTGCTCTGCGCCGACAGCAGGCGGGTGCCGTCCGCGGTCGTGCCGCCGGTCAGGTGCAGGCGCGCGAACGCGAGGACGTCGGCGACCGGCGCCGTGATGAGCCCCGCCGGTCCCACCGGTCGCGGCAGGCCCCACACGGGTGCGACGTGCTGCTCACCGCCCACCTCCACGTGCCCGACGGCGGCGCCGTGCAGCAGCGCCTCCTCCGGCAAGGTGACGGTGCGCGGCAGGCCGAGCGGGCCGAACAGCTTCTCCCGCATCGCCGCGTCCCAGGTCTTGCCGGTGACCTGCTCGATGATCCGGCCGAGCACCGAGAACCCGGAGTTGCAGTAGGACCAGGTGACGCCGAGCGGGTGGTTCTGCGGGGCGTCGGCGAGCAGCGCCACGTACTTCTCGATGGCGTCGTCGCCGCGGCCGGTGTCGGTGAAGATGTCGCCGTCGATGCCGCTGGTGTGCGTGAGCAGGTGCCGCACGGTCACGCGGGCCGTCACCTCAGGGCTCGACAGCCCGAAGCCCGGCAGGATCGTGGCCACGGGCGTGTCCAGGGTGAACGCTCCCTCGTCCACCAGGATCATGACCACGGTCGCGGTCCACACCTTGCTGATGGACCCGATCTGGAAGATCGAGTCCACGCCGGCAGGCTGACCCGTGGCCAGGTTCAGCACGCCGGTCGCCGCCTGGACCAGATCGTCCGGACGCCCGCCCCCGCCCACCCGGAGGATGCCGAGCTGCGCACCCGGCACGTCGTGCTTCTCCGCGAGAGCGGTCAGGCGCCGCTCCCAGTGCGCGACGTCGATCGCCGGGCGCGCGCGGTCGCCGTCGAGCACGTGCTGGTCGAGCCACGCGACGATCCGGCGGCCGAAGTCCAGGCGGTGCGACGGGCGGCCCGCGAGCGGGAAGATGTGGCTGCCGCCCGGGTAGAGCACGAGCCGCGTGGGCACCCCGCGCTCACGCAGAGCGGTGTGCCACTGCTGCGCCTGACCCACCGGGCAGCGCAGGTCGTCACCGCCGTGCAGCACGAGGGTCGGGGTGGAGACCTGGTCCACCCGCGTGAACGGCGACATCTCGGCCAGGCGGGCGGCGTCGGCGCCCCAGGGGAACGCCCCGAGCTCGTGCTCGCTCATGAAGTGCGCCTCGTCCGACGTGCCGGCCATGCTGGACAGGTCGGCCACCACCCCGCCCGCCACCGCCGCGGCGAACCGGTCGTCGTGGGCGGTGAGGTAGCAGGTCATGAACCCGCCGTAGCTGTAGCCGCCGACGGCGAGCCGGTACGGGTCCGCGAACCCCTCGGCCACCAGGGCGTCGACCGGCTCCAGGAAGTCCTTGGCGTCCGCGGTGCCCCAGCTGCCGAACACGGCGTCGTAGAACCCGGCGCCGTAGCCGTCGCTCCCCCGCGGGTTGACGAGCAGCACGCCCCAGCCGCGGGCCACCAGGTCGTGGTGGTACAGGTGCATCTCGTCGGCGGCGCCGTTCCAGGCGTTGTGCGGGCCGCCGTGGATGTCCACGTACAGCGGGCGGGGACCGGGTCCGGTTCCGGCGTCGTCCTGCGGGGCGTGGCAGAGCCACGCCTGCACCCGGGTGCCGTCAGAGATCTCGAACCAGCGCTCCTCGCGCACGTACCCGACGGCGTCACCGAGCGAGGTGCCGAGGCTCGTCACGGTGGTCTCGCGGTCCCCCTCCCCGAGGGTGACGGTCACCACCTCGCCGAACGAGTCGGGCGTGGTGAGCACGACGGCGGCAGTGCCGTCCGCGACGGAGAGCCCGGAGACCACCCGGCCCGCGCCACCCAGCACGAGCCGTGGGACCCCGCCGCCAGCGAGTGGCACCGAGTAGAGGTGGGTGCAGCCGTGGTCGCGCACGCAGAACAGCACGTCGTCGCCCACCACCACCGGCGCGGCGCCCGGGTAGGCGGGCGCACCCGCCATCACGTTGCGGTCGAGCGGAGCGGCCAGGTCGACCGGCACACCGGCGGCCCGCCCGCCGTCGTCGAGCGGCACCCGGAGCAGGCCCGCGTGCCCACGCGGCGCGCCCGGGTAGCCCACCACCAGGAGGTGCTTCCCGTCCGGGGTGAACGAGACGCTGCCTGCCAGGCCGTCGGCGAGCGCGACCAGGACGGCCGCTGCCTTGGGGTCGGTGACGTCCACCGTGTGCACGGCGGCGACCGGGTCCAGGTCGGACGCACCGGCGGGGCGCGCCGTGAACGCGAGGGTCACGCCGTCCGGGTGCCAGCCGACGGCGCCCACGTGGGCGTTGCCGTGAGTGACCTGCCGGACGGAGCCCAGCCCGCCGCCGGCCGAGCCCGTCGAGCCGCCCGAGCCCGTCGAGACCTCCACCACGTGCGCCTGCATCCGCGCGGTCGGCAGCAGCCCGGCGCCGTCGACGGCGTACCCGAGCCCGTCCGCGACCAGGGGCCGGACCGGGTCCGACCCCGCCGGGTCGACCGGCGCGACGAACGCGATCCGCGCGCCGTCCGGGCTCCACACGGGCGCGCCCGCGCCGAGCGGCAGGTCGGTGACGGCGGTGGCCTCGCCGCCCGCCGCGGGCAGCGTCCACAGCTGCGCCGGGCCGTCCGGGTCGGTGCTCGCACGCAGGAACGCGAGCGTGCCGCCGTCGGGCGACCAGGCGGGCGACGTGTCCGCGCGGCCGTGCGTGAGCCGGCGCGGCTCGGCGCCGCCCGCTCGCGCGAGCCAGAGGCTGTGCACGGTGGTGTCCGCCTCCGCGTCCAGGGTGCGCACCACGTACGCGAGCGCACCGTCCGGAGCGAGCGCCGGCTGGGACGGGACTGCGATCGAGGGCAGGTCCTCGAGGGTGAGGTGACGGGTCACGTCGTTCTCCTTGTGGTCCGGGTGGAATCGATGGTGCTCGTGGTCAGGCTGCCGGCCGGCGGCCGGGGTACGGCCGCCAGCAGGCTGCGCGTGTAGTCGTGCCGCGGGTCGCCGAGCACCTGGGCGGTCTCGCCCTGCTCGACGACCCGGCCGCGGTGCAGCACCGCCACCTGGCCGGCGACGTACCGCACGACGGCGAGGTCGTGGGAGATGAAGAGGATGGACAGGCCGAGGTCCCGCTGGAGCTCGCGGACCAGGTTGAGCACCGCGCCCTGGATGGAGACGTCGAGGGCGGACGTGATCTCGTCGGCGACGACGACGCGCGGCCGGGCGGCCAGGGCGCGAGCGATCGCCACCCGCTGCCGCTGACCGCCGGAGAGCTGGCCGGGGCGGGCCCCGGCCCGGTCGGGGTCCAGGTGCACCAGCGTGAGCAGCCGCTCCACCTCGGCCCGGACAGCCGCGGACCGCCGGGACGTTCCGCGCTCGCGGGGGACCGCCTCCGCGACGCTCTCCCCCACGGTCATGCGCGGGTCCAGCGAGGAGGCCGGGTCCTGGAAGACCAGCTGCACCGGGCTCGGGCCGGCGGCCCGGCGGCGTCCGGCCACCGGCTCGCCGTCGAGCAGGACCCGGCCGCCGTGCACGGGGACCAGGCCGACGGCGGCGCGCGCGAGCGTCGACTTGCCCGAGCCGGACTCGCCGACCAGGCCGACGATCTCGCCGGGCGGTACGACGAGGCTGACCCCGTCCACGGCCGTCGTGGCCCGGCGGCCGGTGCCGTAGCGGACCGTCACGTCGTCGAAGCGCAGCTCGCTCATGCGGTCGCCTCCTCGGGGACAGCGCTCGGCAGGTCCTCGCCGGGGCGCCAGCAGGCCACGCCGTCGACCAGCTCGGGGTCCTCCGCGCGGCACCGGGCGTCGGCCAGGGGGCAGCGGGGCGCGAACGGGCACCCGGCCGCCAGGTCGGCGGGGTCGACGGGCCGCCCGGGGATCACGGCGAGGGGACGGTCCAGGTCCGTCTCCAGGTGGGGGACGGCGGCGACGAGCGCCCGCGTGTAGGGATGGCGGGCGCTCGTCGCCAGCCCGGCGGCCGGCAGGTCCTCGACCACGCGTCCCGCGTACATCACCAGGACACGGTCGCAGACGTCGGCCACCACCGACACGTCGTGGCTGATCAGCAGCAGCGCGACCGCGTCGCGCTCACGCACCTCGGCCAGCAGGTCGAGCACCTGGCGCTGCACGGTGACGTCAAGGGCCGTGGTGGGCTCGTCGGCGACGATCAGGGCGGGGCTGCCCATCAGCCCCAGCCCGATCATGGCCCGCTGGCGCATGCCGCCGGAGAACTCGTGCGGGTACTGGCCGGCCCGCCGGTCCGGGTCACCGATCCGCACCGAGCGCAGGCGGTCGACGGCGCGGTCCCGCGCCTGCCGGCGGCTCAGCCCCAGGTGGTGTCGCGCGCCCTCGGCGAGCTGGCCGCCCATGCGGCGCACCGGGTTGAACGACGACGCCGGGTCCTGGAAGACCATCGCCAGCTCGGTGCCGAGCAGGGTGCGGTGGTCGCCGGTCAGCAGGTCCCTGCCCTGGAACGACAGGCGCCGCGCCGTCACCGTCGTGGGCGGCTCGAGCAGCCGGGCGACGGCGAGCGCGGTGAGCGTCTTGCCCGACCCGGACTCCCCCACCACGCCGACCGCCTCGCCGCGCGCCACCTGGAACGTCACGCCGCGCACCGGCCGCACCCGGCCGGCCGGCGTCGGCACGGTGACGACCAGGTCGGCGACGTCGAGCACGAGGTCGGGCCCTGCGTCGAGCGGTACGTCGGCGGACGGCGTGGCGTCCTGCCCGGGCAGGCCACCGGCGTCGGGCCGCCGCCGGGTGCGCAGGGCGCCGCCGGCCAGGAGGGAGACGCCGCTGATCGAGTCGATGCTGAACGTGCGCGCCACGGCCTCGCCGGTGAGGTTGAAGGCGAGACCCGCGACGACGACGGCGAACCCGGGCAGGAGCGCGGCGAGCGGGTCGAGGTAGATGCGGTCGAGGCCGTCCTGCATGAGGCGGCCCCAGTCGTAGGCGGGGGCCTGGACCCCGAGCCCGAGGAAGGACAGCCCGGCGAACGAGAGCAGGGCGCCGCCCGCCCCGATGGTCACGTTCACCACGAGCGGCCCGCCGACGTCGGGCAGCACGTGCCGCAGCAGGATCCGCAGGCGCCCGACGCCGGCGAGCCGGGCCGCGGCGAGGTAGTCCCGGGTGGCGACCCCTGCGACGAGGGTCTGGCACAGGCGGGCGAAGGCCGGCGCGCCGGAGAGCCCGATGGCGAGCACCGACCCGACCTGCCCCACGCCGAAGATCACGGCGAAGGAGAGCGCGAGCAGCAGGCCGGGGAAGGCGACCGCGATGTTCACCCCTGCGGTGACGAGGCGGCCCGCCCGGGGTCCGAGGAGCAGGGAGGCCGTGCCGAGGAGCAGGCCGACGGTGACGGCGAGCGCCGTGGCGGCGAGCGCGAGCGCCACCGAGAGGCGGGTCGCCACCAGGGTGCGGAACAGCAGGTCGCGGCCCAGGTTGTCGGTGCCGGCCCAGTGGTCGGCGGACGGTCCCTGGAGCATGGCGGCGGTGTCGACTGCCTCGGCGGCGTCGCCCCACAGGAGCGGGGCCAGCACGGCGGTCACCAGGACGAGCGCGAGCAGGGCGGCGCCGGTCACGCCGAGCGGGGTGCGCAGGATGGCCGGGAGGCGGGCGGACGCCGGACGCCGGGTGGGCGCGGGCAGGCGGGCGGGCATCAGCTCTCCCCGATGGTCGAGCGGGGGTCGAGGACGGCGAGCGCCACGTCGACCATGGTGTTCACGACCAGCACGCCGACGCCGTAGACCAGCACCGTGCCCTGGACCAGGGGGTAGTCCTTGGCGAGGATGGACTCGACGACGGTGCTGCCGAGGCCCGGCCAGGCGAAGACGCTCTCGACCAGGACCGTGCCCGCCACGAGCTGGCCGAGGAGCAGACCGCCCAGCGTGAGGCTCGCGGTGACGGCGTTCGGCAGCGCGTGGCCCAGGTGGACCGCCGCAGGGGGCAGGCGCTTGGCGCGTGCGGTGCGGACGTAGTCGGTCTCGAGCACCGCGAGCATCTCGACGCGCACGATGCGGGCCAGGACGGCGGCGGGTCCCACGGCGAGGGCCAGGACGGGCAGGACGAACGAGGCCGCGCCGTCCTGCCCCGCGATGGGCAGCCAGCCCAGCGTGACGCCGAAGACCCACACGAGCGCGACGGCGAGCAGGAAGTCGGGGATGGTCGCGAGGAACACGCTGGTGCTCGCGAAGCCGAGCTCGGTGCGCGGCGCCCTGCCGCGCCGGGTGGCGACGGCAACCGCCACCCCGACCGGGACGGCGACGAGCACGGCGACGAGGAAGGCGAGCAGGGCGAGGGTGGCCGTGGCGGGCAGGCGCTGCGCGATGGTGTCGGCGACGGGCAGCTGGGAGCCGAACGAGGTGCCGAGGTCACCGGTCAGGAGGTCGCGCAGGTAGGTGGCGTACTGCACCCACAGCGGCTGGTCCAGGCCGAGCGACTCGCGCCGCGCCGCCACCAGCTCCGCCGACGCGGTGGGGCCGAGGGAGGCGCGCACGGGATCGCCGGGCACCAGGTGGATCATCAGGAACGCGGCGGTGACGAGCACCCACAGGGACACCAGCAGCCGCCCCGACCGGCGCACGGCGAAGCGCAGCCAGCGGTGGGGGGCGAGCCCGGCGGGCGGGGCGGCCGTCGGCGTCGGGGTCGTCAGCGGCATCGGCAGCTCGCCGTCAGCTCAGCACGCGGATGCTGGTGGGCACGATGGACCCGGTGCTGAGGAACTCCGCGCCGTTGCCGTAGATCTTGACGAGGCTGTTGGCGAACGGCGTGACGTCGGTGGCCTCGACCAGCGCGGTCTCCCCAGCCAGCCAGGTGTCGCAGCCCTCTGCTCCCTGCATGGTCGTCGCCTCGCCGACGGCGGCCGCGTAGTCCGCGTTGTCGATGGCCGCGAAGTTGGTGCCGCCGTCCGCGACCGACGGCCCGGACAGGAAGCCGACGAGCTGGTCCGGGCTGCTGACGTTGATGGGCTCCCAGGCGACGTCCCACGCGCCGGTGCCGAACAGGATCTCGGACAGCTCGGTCGTGTTCTTGCCCGTCACGTCGACGTCGACGCCCAGGTCCGTCCACGCCGCCGTCGCCAGCTCTGCGGCTGACGCGCCACCCGTGCCGAGCGCGGTGTCGTGCAGGAACGCGATGGTCAGCGGCTTGCCGTCCTTGGCCCGCACGCCGTCGTCGCCCAGGGTCCACCCGGCGTCGTCGAGGGTGGTGGCCGCTGCCGCCGGGTCGTGCTCGGGCAGGGCAGCGGTGATCGAGTCGCCGGTGCACGCGGCCGGGCTCACCGTGGCGAGCGTGGTCGGCGGGCTCCCCTTGCCGGACGTGAGCACCTGCCGCAGCTCGGTCAGGTCGAGCGCCTGCGCCAGGGCAGCGCGGACGGCCGGGTCGGCCGTGACGTGGCCCTCTGCGTGGTTGTACCACTGCTCCCCGAGCAGCCCGGCGGACTCGGCGGAGTAGAGGCCGGCCGCCTCGAGCCGCTCCGTGTCCGGGCCGATCACCTGCACGGCGTTGACCTCGCCCGAGAGCAGCAGGTTGGCCGACGTCGTCTCGTTGGCGACGATCCGCACGTTCACCGTGGCCGGCGTGCCCGGCTCCGTCGTGGTGGCGCCGTCCGGGCCCCACGTGTACCCCTCGCGGACCGAGTAGGTGTAGTGGTCGTCCGGCACGGCCTCGTCGAGCACGAACGGCCCGGTGCCCGCAGTACCCGCGGCGAGCGTGTCGCGGTCCGCCAGGCCGGAGTCGCAGACCATGGCCAGGCTCGACAGGCCCTCCAGCAGGAACGGAGCGGGGCCCGCGAGCTCGAGGGTGAGCGTGTCGCCGTCGGCCGACGCCGTGACCCCCGCCGGGAGGAACGCGCCGAGGTACGGGCTCTCGTTGGCCGGGTCGGCCACGTGCTCGATGTTCGCCGCCGCGGTCTCGGCCGTGAACGCGGAACCGTCGGCACACGTCACGTCGTCGCGCAGGGTGAAGGTCGCGGTCGTGCCGTCCACGGACCACTCGGCGGCCAGCGACGGGACCACCTCGGTGGACTCCGGATCCACCGCGACGATCGTGTCGTACGCGAGCCGGCTCATGCCCAGCACCGAGCTGGTGGCGGACGCGTGCGGGTCCAGGTTGCCCGGGTCGGTCGCCAGGGCGAGCGTGAACGTCCCGTCGGAGGCGTGACCGCCGCCGGACGCGGCGTCGTCGCCACCTCCGGAGCAGGCGGCGAGGGCGGTCGAGGTCAGGGCGAGCACGAGCAGCAGCGCCGCGGGGCGCACGGCCCGTCCGGGCGGGGCGGTCAGGGGGTTCACGGGAGTCCCTCTCGTCGGGTCGGCTCTGCGGCGTCGGGTCAGCCTGCGCCGTGGGTCAGCTCAGTGCCCGCGCGACCGCGCGGCCGTAGTGGATGTACGCGGCCCGGCCGGCGCCGTCGTCCCCCAGGAAGGCATAGACGGTGTGCACGCCGTTCGGGGCGTCGACGGCGATCAGGGCGTCGTCGGCGTACCGCACCAGCTCCGTGCGGAACGGCTGCTCGCCGATCTCGGCGAGCACGTCCTTGGGGGTACGGTCGAGCCACACGCGATCGGCGTCGTCCCGGCTGACCACCAGGTCGTAGATGGTGTCGGAGTACGTGCCGGCACACCGGGCGTGGTCGACGGCGCCCGGCTCGGCGGGCGGGACCGGCCGGTCCGCGAGGGTGACGCCCGCGAGCTCGCTCGTGAGGTGCTGCACCACGTCCCGGTAGAGCCCGAAGACGTCGCCGCCGTTGGTCAGCAGGGCCACCGCGACGTTCGCGCCCGGCACCACCCGCAAGAACGCCGCCTGGCCGATCGTCCCGCCGTCGTGCGAGACGACGGTGCCGCCACCGGTGCGGGAGATGGTCCAGCCGAGGCCCCACGCGTCGCCCATCGGGCTGACGACCGGCACCGTCACCTGCTGCGTCTGCATGGCGGCCGCGCTCTGCTCGCTCAGCACCCGCGTACCGTCCGGTGCCAGACCCCCGGCCAGGTGCATGCCCGCGAAGGTGACCAGGTCGCGCGAGCGCATCGCGAGCATGGACCCCGCCGCCGCGTTGGACCGCGCCAGCGCCCAGACCGGCGCCGCCGCCCAGCCGCCCTCCGGGCCCTGGACGTGACCCACCGCCGCCCGGTGCAGGATCGCCTCGTACGGGCTCGGCGCCACGTGCGTCAGGCCCAGCGGCTCGGCCAGGAGCCCGGTCAGAGCCCGGTCGTACGGCATCCCGTGCAGCACCTCGACCAGGCGCCCCAGCAGCGCGAAGCCCGCGTTGTTGTAGGAGAACATCGCGCCCGGCGCGAAGAGCTGCGGCAGGCCGTGCAGCTCCGCCAGGAACTTGCCGATCGCGTCGTCACCGCGGCCCGTGTCCGTGAACACGTCGCCCTCGAACCCGGCCGTGTGGCACAGCAGCTGCCGGGTGGTGATGGTGGCGCTCGCGGCGTCGTCCCCGACCTGGAACTCCGGGAGGTACGTGCGCAGCGGGACGTCGAGGTCGAGCGTGCCGTCGTCCACCGCCCGCATCAGCAGGGACGTGGTCCAGAGCTTGGTGATCGAGCCGATCTGGAACACGGAGTCGGTCGTCGCCCCGACCCCGGTCGCCGTGCTGAGCACGCCTGCCGCTGCATCGACGATCTCGCCGTCGGCCAGCACCGCGACGCTCGCGCCCGGCACCTGGTGCCGGGCCACCAGGTCGGCAAAGTGCTCGTCAAGCCAGGTCGAGACCGAGTCGGGAGATGTCATGGCGCCAGGCTATGGAAAGCCCTGCGCGTGGTGTTCGTCCGGCCGGACAAGGAGGCGAGGGAGCAGTTGTGCGGGCCGACGAACCACGGCGTCGCACGAACCGGGTCCGCGCTCAACGACGCAGTGTGGTCTCCCGCTCCACGTGCGACAGCTTCTCGGGGTTGCGCACGGCGTAGAGCCCCGCGATGCGGCCGTCGGCTACGCGCACCGCCATGACCGTCGTGACCTCGCCGTAGACCCGGACGAGCAGCGCCGGGTAGCCGTTCGCCTGGACCGGCTGCAGCACCGCCGCGGCCGGGATCTTGCCCAGCACGCCGGCCACGCTGCCCGCGCCGACGACGGGTTCCGTCGCGGCCGCCACGAGCCCGCCGCCGTCGCTCAGCAGCACGACGTCCGGCGCGAGCACGTCGAGCAGGCTCTGCAGGTCGCCCGTCTCGACCGCGCGCCGGAACGCTTCGAGCGCGCTGCGGGTCTCGGCTGCCGAGGGAACCTCGCGTGGCCGGCGCGCGGCGATGTGCGCACGCGCCCGGTGAGCGATCTGGCGGGTCGCCGCCGGGGTCTTGTCGACGGCCTCCGCGATCTCGTCGTAGTCCAGCGCGAACACCTCACGCAGCACGAACACCGCCCGCTCGGTCGGCGCGAGGGTCTCCAGCACCAGCAGCATGGCCATCGAGACGCTGTCGGCCAGCTCGACGTCCTCTGCCACGTCCGGGGCGGTGAGCAGCGGCTCCGGCAACCACGGGCCGACGTACGACTCCTTGCGCCGCCCGAGCGTGCGCAGCCGGGTCAGCGCCTGCCGGGTGGTGATCCGGATCAGGTACGCGCGCGGTTCCCGCACGGCCTCGAGGTCGACGCCGGCCCAGCGCAGCCAGACCTCCTGCAGCACGTCCTCGGCATCGGCGGCGGAGCCGAGCATCTCGTAGGCGATCGTGAACAGCAGGTTGCGGTGGGCGACGAACGCCTCGGTGGCGGGATCCGGTGCGGACTGCGACGTGCCGGCCATGGGATGGCTCCTGTTCGGTCTGGAGGGTCTCACCACAAGACTCCGTTCCCCGCCGCCCTGTGACACCGAACGAGCATCGGCGGGTGTGGCTCGGGTCACACTGTCCCGCTGTCACACGCACCCGGCCCCCGGAGTCTCTTGTGCGTCCGGTGCAGCGCGCACCAGCACCCCGTGGAAGGAACGTCATGACTGCAGAGCTCGAGACCCTTCGCCGCGACTTCGGCGGCGACATCATCGAACCGGGCGGCGCCGGGTACGAGGCGGCGAGCCGCACCAAGCTCGCCGCCGGCAGCCCTGCGTACGTCCTGCGCCCCAAGAACGTCGGCGACGTGCAGGCGGCCGTCGGGTTCGCGGCCGGCTCGGGGCTCGTGCTCTCCGTGCGGGGCGGTGGGCACAGCTTTCCGGGCTTCGGCACCAACGACGGCGGCGTCGTGATCGACCTGCGCGAGCTCGCGGACGTCGAGGTCCTCGACGAGGACCGGCACCTCGTGCGGGTCGGCGGCGGCGCGACGTGGGGCCAGGTGGCCGACGTGCTGGGCCCGCACGGCCTGGCGATCTCCTCCGGCGACACCAGGAGCGTCGGGGTCGGCGGCCTGACGCTGAGCGGCGGCATCGGCTGGATGGTGCGCAAGCACGGACTGACGCTGGACAACCTGGTGGCCGTGGAGCTGGTCACCGCCGCAGGGGCGGTGGTGCCCGCGAGCGCACAGGAGAACCCGGAGCTGTTCTGGGCGGTCCGCGGTGGTGGCGGCAACCTCGGGATCGTGACCGCCTTCGAGCTCGTCGCCCACCCGACGACAAAGGTCTTCTTCGGCAAGATCACCTTCCCGGCGGCAGAGGCGGCCACCGTGCTCCAGGGCTGGGCCGAGCACGTGCGCACGGCGCCCGAGGAGCTGACCTCCATCGCGAACCTGGCCAACCCGTTCGCCGGCGGCCACGAGGCGCCGGTCGAGATCCACGTCGCGTTCGACGGGGACGACCCGGAGCTCGCGGCCCGGGCGCTCGACCCGATCCGCCGGCTCGGGACGGTCCTGGAGGACGACGTCACGCCGCACGCGTACGCCGACATCCTGGTCGACGGCGCCGAGCTGCCGCCGGGCCTCCAGCTGCTCGGCCACGACGGCTTCGTGGACCGGGAGGCGGTGCCCGAGGTCCTGCAGATCCTTGCCGAGGTCGGGACGTCACCGGGGTCGCCGTCGATCGCCGTCCGGAGCATGGGCGGCGCCGTCTCACGAGTCGCCGACGACGCCACCGCCTACGCGCACCGCCGGGCGGAGCTGCTGGTCGCCACCATCGCCGGTGGCCCGAGGCCCGTCGTCGAGGCCGCGCGTCCGGGCCTGGACGCGATCTGGGACAAGCTCGCACCGCACCTCGACGGCGCGTACGCGAACTTCCTCGGGTCGACGGCCGACGACGACGTGGCCGCCGTCTACCCGGCCGCGGCGTACCAGCGGCTGGCGGCGGTCAAGCGCCGGTACGACCCCACCAACCTGTTCGCCCGCAACCACAACGTCCGGCCCGCGTAGACCGGCCCGGTCCGGCGAGCGTCGTCCCTGGTGGGACGGCGCCCGCCGATGCGGGCCGTGACGTATCCCACGTTGGATAATCGGGTCAAGCGCGACATCCGGGTACCCGGCGACCGTAACTCGATTGTGACTTTCGGCCCGTCGGGGGTTAGCGTCGCCCGGTTCGTGGAACGCCACGAGCACTCGAGGCGGACGCCGAGCCCTGTCACCGCCACGAGACTGCACCGACCGAATGACAGGGACGGGGGAACCACGCAGGTGGACACCATCGGTGTCCTTGGGGTGAAGCCGCACAGGAAGTACGCGGCCGGGTCATTCTCCGATCCGAATCCGACAGCTCACCTCGCAGGCGTCCGGAGAACCGAACGTGACCTCTCGCATGCCAGGGCGCCATCGTGCTGCCCGCAGACCCATCACCCCGCTGACCCCGATCTCCCGCGCCGCTGCGCGGGGCATCTCCACCGTGGCCCGCCGCGGCGTGGCCGTCGCCGCCGGATCCGGCCTGGCCGTGACCCTGCTCAGTGTCCCGGCGGACGCCGCACCGGTGGCCGACCACGGCACGTCCACGGCCGAGCACGACACCCTGGCCGCTGCCGGAGCCGCACAGTCCGAGACCCTGCAGGCCGGGGTCGCGGAGGCAGTGACCGTGTCCGCCGCAGCGACAGCACCGGCCGTGCGGGTCGCCGCTGACAGCAAGTACGCCCTGGAGACGGGGACGATCAAGGTGACGCCCGCGCCGGAGCCGGAGCCCGTGCCAGTGCCAGTGCCGGAACCCGCGCCTGAGCCTGAGCCTGAGCCGGAGCCCGTCGTCGAGGAGACCGTCCAGAAGAAGGCTCCCGTCGCGGAGCCTGTCGAAGAGGTCGTCGAGGAGGCCGCCCCGGCCGCCGCGAACGACATCGTCTCCATCGCCAGGCAGTACATCGGCGTGCCGTACGTCTGGGCAGGTTCGACGCCCGCAGGGTTCGACTGCTCAGGCTTCACCTCCTACGTGTTCGCGCAGATCGGCATCGACCTGCCGCGCACGTCCTCCGAGCAGCGCTACGCGGGCACCGAGGTGTCCGCGGCCGAGGCGCAGCCGGGCGACCTCATCTGGAGCCCCGGCCACATCGCCATCTACGCGGGCAACGGGATGCAGATCGAGGCGCCGGTCCCTGGCCAGACGGTGCACGAGTCGGAGATCTGGCAGTCCAGCCCGACCTTCATCCGCGTCAGCTGACGCATTAGTTCGACCAGCTCGACGAAGGGCCCGCACCACACGGTGCGGGCCCTTCGTGCGTCACAGCTGAGACCCCTCGCCGCCACGTCGGACCGGGTGGCAGGATCAGCGCCATGAGCAGCTCCCCCACGAGCGTCGAGACCAATGCCCTGAACACCATCGACGAGTCCGAGCGGCGCGGGTCGCCGCGCAGCCTCTTCTGGCCGTGGTTCGGGGCCAACGTCTCGGTGCTGGGACTGGGCTACGGCTCCTACCTGCTCGGGTTCGGGGTCTCGTTCTGGCAGGCGACGGTGATCGGCGCGGTCGGCATCGTGGCGTCGTTCCTGTTCTGCGGGTTCATCTCGCTGGCCGGCAAGCGCGGTTCGGCACCGACCATGGTGCTGTCCCGTGCGGCGTTCGGCGTGCGCGGCAACAAGCTGCCCTCCCTGCTGTCGTGGATCCTCACCGTGGGCTGGGAGACCGTGCTGGTGGCGCTGGCCACCCTCGCGACCTCCACCGTGCTCGGGGCGCTCGGCTGGGGCGGCGGTACCGTCACCAAGGTCGTGGCCCTCGTGGTCGTGGCGAGCATCGTGGTGGCGGCGGGCGTCTTCGGGTTCGACCTGGTGATGCGCCTGCAGGTGATCATCACGGTGCTCACGGCGGTGCTCACCGTCGTGTACGTCATCCTCGTGGCCGACCACGTCGACTGGGCGGCGGTCGCCGCGATCCCGGCGGGCGGCGCGCCGCAGGTGATCGGCGGGCTCGTGTTCATGATGACGGGGTTCGGCCTGGGCTGGGTCAACATGGCGGCCGACTACTCGCGCTACCTGCCCCGCTCCGCCTCCGGCCCGCGGATCGTCGGCTGGACCACCCTCGGCGCGTCGCTGGCCCCCGTGGTGCTGCTCGTCTTCGGCCTGCTGCTCGCCGGCTCCGACCCCGCCCTCAACGAGGCGATCGGCGCCGACCCGATCGGCGCCCTGTCCACGCTGCTGCCCACCTGGTTCCTCATCCCGTTCGCCGTGGTGGCGCTGGCCGGCCTGATCGGCGGCGCGGCGCTCGACATCTACTCCTCGGGCCTCGCGCTGCTCTCCCTGGGCCTGCCCGCGCCGCGCTGGGTGGCGGCCGCGATCGACGGCGGACTCATGATCGTCGGCGCGGTCTACGTCGTGTTCGTCGCCGACTCGTTCATCGGCCCCTTCCAGGGCTTCCTCATCACGCTCGGCGTGCCGGTCGCCGCCTGGTGCGGCGTGCTGCTCGCCGACATCCTGCTGCGCCGCCGCGACTACACCGACGCCGACCTGTACGACGCCGCGGGCCGGTACGGGTCCGTGAACTGGCCCGCCGTGCTCCTGGTGCTGGCGGGCACCGCCATCGGCTGGGGCCTGGTCACCAACACCTATGCGCCGTGGCTGGCCTGGCAGGGCTACCTGCTGGGCCCGCTCGGCGGCGTCGAGGGCAGCTGGGCCTGGGCCAACCTCGGCGTGCTGGTCGCCCTGGCCATCGGCTTCGCGGGCACGCTCCTGCTGAGCGCCCGCGCGGTACGCCGCCAGGAGGAGCGATGACTGCGCCCGACGGCGGGGCCGCCCCCGTCCTGCCGCCCGGACCGGACGCCGCCCTGATCGTGATCGACATGCAGGACGTCTTCGCCCGCCCGCCCAGCCCCTGGGCCTCCCCCGACTACCCGACCGCGCTCGCCGGGACCCGCCGCCTCCTCCCCGCGTTCGCCGGCCGCACCGTCCTGACGCGGTACGTCGCCCCCACCGTGCCCGACGGCGCCTGGCGCGCCTACTTCGACCAATGGCCGTTCGCGCTCGTGCCCGAGGACGACCCGCTCTACGAGATCACCGACCTGGCCGACGTCGTCGCCTCCGGGGCGCCCGCCATCACCCGCACCACGTTCGGCAAGTGGGGCCCCGAGCTGGACGCCGCCACCCGGGGCGCCGGCGAGCTCGTGCTCGCCGGCGTGGCCACCGACTGCTGCGTCATCTCGACGGCGCTGGCCGCGGCCGACGCGGGCCGCCGGGTCCTCGTGGTCGCGGACGCCTGCGCGGGCTCGACGGCGGAGAACCACGAGCGCGCGCTGGCGATCATGCGGCTCTACGCGCCGCTCGTCGAGGTCACGACGGTCGCCGAGGTGCTCGCGACCGACCAGCGATGACCATGCAGCTGCTGCCAAGATCGACGTCATCTTGGCAGCAGCTGCATGGTCATTCGTCCGGCGCCACCACCGTCTCCACCACCACCCCCGCGTCCCGGTACCGCCGCAGCACCTCCTCGTCCCGCTCGTCCGTGACGAGGGTCCAGCCGGCCGGCAGCGGCGCCCACGCGGGCACCGCGCCGCGGTCGAGCTTGGTGGAGTCGGCCAGCACGACCGTCCGGCGGGCACGCCGGGCGGCCACCTCCTTGACCTGTGCCTCCAGCGCGGTGGCCTCCCCCACGCCGTCCAGGGGGTCGACGGCATCGACGCCGAGGAACGCGACATCGACCATGAACCGTTCGAGGGCCACCGTGGTCAACGGCCCGACCAGGCCGTGGCTCTTGGTCGTCACGCTGCCGCCGATCACGACGACGTCGAGGCCGGGCGACCCGGCGAGCAGCAGTGCGACCTCGAGCCCTCGGGTCAGGACCGTCAGCCCGGACCGGCCGCGGAGGTGCTCGGCGAGCTGCCCCGTCGTCGAGCCTGCGTCCACGAACACGGTCCCGTCGTCGGGCACGAGCTCGGCGGCGCGCCTGCCGATCGCGACCTTGGCCGGCATCTGCACCCGCATCCGCTCCGCCAGCGCCCGCTCGTGGAAGCTCGACTCCGGGCTGGCACCGCCGTAGGTCCGGGTGACGAGCCCCTCGGCGCCCAGCCGGGCGAGGTCGCGGCGCACCGTCGACTCGGAGATCGCGAGCACCTCCGCCAGGTCCTCCACCCGCGTGGTCCCGCTCCGGATGAGCGAGAGCAGCTCGTCGTGACGCGCTCGGGTGCTCTGCCGCATCGACTCGGATCCCGCGGGTACGCTCACGCGGCGCCCGGCCGGTACGCGGCGCGGATGCCGTCGACGAACGGCGCGTACTCCACCGCCGCGAGGTAGGCGGACCGCATGGTGCCCGCGTCGGCGACGCCCTGGCCCGCGATGTCGAAGGCGGTGCCGTGGTCCACCGACGTGCGCAGGATCGGCAGGCCGACCGTGACGGAGATGGTCCCGTCGAAGTCGAACGTCTTGGCCGCGATGTGGCCCTGGTCGTGGTACTGCGACAGCACGCCGTCGTACCGGCCGGTGAGGCCGTGGTGGAACACGGAGTCGGCGGGGATGGGGCCCGCCACGTCCAGCCCCAGTCCTTGCGCGTCCGCCACGGCGGGCGCGAGGTGGACGATCTCCTCGTCGCCGAACGCCCCGTTCTCCCCGCCGTGCGGGTTGATCGCGGCCACGGCGAGCCGCGGCGACGGGACGCCGAAGATCTCCAGGGCCTGCGCGGCCCGCTGGATCGAGCCGAGCTGGGTCTCGCGCGTGATCTTGTCGAGCGCCTTGCGCAGCGACAGGTGCCGGGTCGCGAAGAAGATCCGCAGGTGGTGCCCGGGCTGGTGGGTGTTGCGCACCACGAACATGGTGTCCTGCTCGGTGACGCCGGTGAGCGCGCCCAGCATCTCGGTGTGCCCGAGGTGCTCGCTGCCGGCCGCCCAGATGGCCTCCTTGTTGATGGGTCCGGTGACCACGCCGGCGACCGCGCCGTCCAGCGCGGCCCGGGTGGCGGTCTCGATGGCGACGACGGCGGCCCGGCCGGCTCGTGCGTCGACCTGACCCCAGGCGGGCAGGTCGGCGCCGAGCACCCCGACGTCGAACACGTCGACGACGCCGGGCCCCGCCGGCTCGGTGTCCCACGAGCTGACGGACCGCAGCTCGACGTCGAGCCCGAGCGCGGCCCTGGCCCGTTCGAGCGCCCCGAGGTCACCGACGGCGATGCCGTGGTGCGCGGGGTCGCCGGCGTGCTCCGCCAGGGTCGCGAGCGTGATCTCCGGGCCGATGCCGACGGGGTCGCCGACGGTGAGGGCGAGGACGGGTCGTGTCATGGCGTTCTCTCCTAGCGTGTTCATCAGATCCTGCTCTGCGGCACGGCGGTCCGTACCCAGCGGGCTCGCTGGGCAGCGGCCCGAGCGAGGTGGTCGAGACATCGCACGGCGGCGTCGGGGCCGCCGACGAGCCCACCCTTTGTGGCGATCGGCAGACCGTCCCACGGGCCCCCGACCACCTCACCTGCGACGGCCAGCGGCACCACCTCGTCCTCGACCGCGATGCCGCGGCCACCGAGGGCGGCGAGGACCGCCGCGGTGATGTCTCCACCGGTCGTGTACAGCCCGTTGACGACGCGCGACTCGAGGGCGCGCCGGGCGATCCGCCCGAGCGCGGTGGCCAGCGCGGCCGACTCGGCGGGGCTGAGCCGCACGACGTCGTGGTCGGCGAGCGCCGTCGCGAGCAGCACGGTGGTGCCGGTGCCCGCGCCCTCCAGGGCGTCGACGAGGCGGTGTGCCGTGGCGTCGACGTCGGGTACCGGCCCGCCCGCCGGGCGCACCACGACGACGTTCCGCTCGGCGACCAGGCGTTGCAGCTGCGCTCGCGTGAGCTCGGTGGCCGAACCGGAGACGGCGAGCAGCGGCGCTCCGGAGGCCGCACCGACGGGCAGCAGCGCTCCGGCGAGGGCGAGTGATCCCGGGCCGGGGTCGACGCCGACCCACAGGAGGTCCGGGTCGGCGGCGGCCACCGCGGCGGCGGCCCGTGCCACGCGGTCCAGGTGGTCGGTGGTGAGGGCATCGCCGATGACGACGTCGGCACCCGCGGCGTCGCGTACCGCCGCCTCGAGCCGTTCCTCGCTGCCGGTGACCACCGACAGCGGGACCAGCGACGTCGTCAGGCCGGTCCCCCGCCGCAGCGCGTCGGCGACGGACGACGAGCGCACCGGCGAGCGGACGTCGCGCGCGAGCTCCGTCTCCTCCAGGCGCACGCCGTCGAGGAGCTGGTTGCCCTCGACGGTGTGCCGGCCCGCCGCGGGGTGCGCGGGCAGGCAGAGGCCGACGACCCGCCGGCCGGACAGCTCGCGAGTGGCGGCGAGCACGGCGTCTGTGGCCGGCCCGACGTTGCCGCGCAGCGTCGTGTCGATCCGCGAGCTGACCAGGCTGACCGGCCAGGCGGCCCGCACCACCCGGGCGGCGACGTCGGCCGCCTCCTGCGGGGGTGCGTGCCGGGTGTCCGTGGTCGCGACGAGCACGTCGAACCGGCTGTGGAACTCGGCGACGGCCTCCCAGTGCTCGGACCGGCTGACCGTCACCGCCCGCCGGCCGGCGCGGGCGAACCCCGCTGCGGCGGCGTTGGCGCCGGTCAGGTCGTCGGCGACGACGAGGATGTCCGCCATCCTCAGCCCACGACCAGGCTCAGGACGAACAGCAGCGGGATCGAGCCCAGCCACACGGCGGTCGTGATGCCCGACCATCCCTTCAGGGCTGCGGTGCCCTCCAGGCCGGTGAACCGCGTGACCACCCAGAAGTAGGAGTCGTTGAAGTAGCTGAACACCATGGACCCCGCGGTGCAGGCCATCGCGGCGAGCAGCGGGTCGATCCCGAGCGGCTCCAGCAGGGGCGCCGTGACCGAGGCCGCCGTGACCATCGCGACGGTGCCGGAGCCCTGCGCGATGCGCACCAGCGAGGCGATGAAGAACGGCACCAGGAAGACCGGCAGGCTCAGGGAAGCGATGGCCTCGGCCAGTGCGTCCCCGACACCCGAGTCGCGCAGCACCAGGCCGAACCCGCCGCCCGCGCCCGTGATGAGCAGGATGAGGCCCGCCGAGGCGGCCGCCTCCGAGAGCCACGTGTGCACGGTGCTGCGCGGCGTCCAGCGCGGCAGCAGCACGTAGACCGCGAGCAGGATGCCGATGACCAGGGCGATCACGGGGTTGCCGACGAACGCGAACGGGACGGTCCACGACGACACCTCGTAGTCGCCGCTCAGCACGCCCTGCTGGTTGCGGTCGACGGCCGCCGTGACGGTGTTCGCGACGATGAGCAGCAGCGGGACGAGGAGCGGCAGCGACCCGAGGAACGCGCCGACCTTGTGGGCAGGCTGCCCGGCCGGCGGCTCGCCGACGCCGGCCGGCGGCGGGACGTCGTCGTCCTCGGGCCGGTCGTCGGCGGAGCCGACCGCACCGCGAGGGCCGCCGGTGAGCGCTGCTGCCCGGCCGTAGACGGCCTCGCGCACGGCGGGGACCACCCGGTCCTCGAGCTGCGGCCCCACCCACCGGGCGTACAGGATGACGACCGGCAGCAGGATCACGGTGAAGACCAGCCCGGTGAGGATCACCAGGCCGAGGTCGGCGCCGAGCAGGCCGGAGACGGCGAGCGGCCCGGGCGTCGGCGGGACCATGTGGTGGGTGAGCGTCATGCCGCAGCCGAGCGCGAGCGCCAGGGCGACGTAGCCGCCGCGCTTGACCCGGGCGATGGAGCGGGCGAGCGGGTTCATGATGACGTAGCCGGAGTCGCAGAACACGGGGATGGACACGAGCGCGCCGACGCTGCCCATCGCCCACTCCTCGCGCCCCTTGCCGAAGGCTCGGAGGAACGCGCGGGCGAGGCTGTCGGCGGCGCCGGAGACCTCGAGGATCTTGCCGATCCCGACGCCGAGGCCGATCACGAGGCCGATCGAGGCGAGGGTGTTGCCGAATCCGGTGGTGATCGAGGTGATCGTCTCGAGCAGCGGCTGCCCGGCGACGGCCCCCGTGACGACGGAGGCGAGGATGAGTGCGACGAACGCGTCCAGGCGAGTACGCAGCACCACCACGATGATCGTGGCGATGCCGAGCAGGAGCGCGAGCAAGAGCTGGAGATCCACGACAGTCCTTCCTTGGACCGAGGACGACGTCGTCGTTGACGCCGCGAGGTGATCGAACAACGCGAGTATGCCCCGGCTTGCTGCGCATATCAAGCATCTAAGTTGCACAGAGAGCGCAGAATCGGCATCAGGCACGATGGTGTTCTCGCCCCGGTCGCGGAGGCGACCAGCCGGACCGAAGGAGCCCGACGTGACAGTGCACAGGATCCGCGCCCAGTGGGAGCGTCTCGACGAACGGTTCGCCCCTGTTCGAGGGGACACGTTCGCCGAGGTGCTCTATGACGAGGGCAGCTGGCTCGAGGGGCCTGCGTACTCGCCGGCGTGGCGCACCGTGCTGTTCAGCGACATCCCGAACGACCGGGTGCTCGCCTGGGACGAGGCCACGGGCGGCGTCGGCGTCTGGCGCAGCCCTGGCGGCTACGCCAACGGCCGCACCGTCGACCGCGCGGGGCGGATGCTCCAGTGCGAGCACGGCAGCCGGTCGGTGACGCGCACCGAGCCCGACGGGACCGTCACCGTCCTCGCCGACCGCTGGCAGGACAAGCGGTTCAACAGCCCCAACGACCTGGTCGAGCACAGCGACGGCAGCGTGTGGTTCACCGACCCGGCCTACGGCATCGACAGCGACTACGAGGGCCACCACGCCGTCCCCGAGATCGACGGGTGCCACGTCTACCGCTGGGACGCGGACGGCTCGGTCACCCGGGTGGCCGCGGACTTCGGCCGGCCCAACGGCCTGACCTTCTCCGCGGATGAGCGGACCCTCTACGTCACCGACACCGACCGCAAGCACGTGCGCCGCCTCGACGTGGCGCCGGACCTGACCCTGTCCGGCGGCGAGGTGCTCGCCACGTGCGACGCCGGCGGGTTCGACGGCGTACGGGTCGACGACGCGGGCCGTCTCTGGGCCGCGGCCCACGACGGCCTGCACTGCCTCGACCCGGACGGCACGCTGCTCGGCAAGCTGCTGCTGCCAGAGGTCTGCTCGAACCTCACCTTCGGCGGGCCGAAGCGGAACATCCTGTACGTGACGGCGACGAACATGCTGCTGTCGATCCGGGTCAGCGTGACGGGGATTCGCTAGGTCGTGGCGCTGTCGGACCGAGTGCTGACGGCGGTTCCAGTGGGATCCCTGAGCGACCTCCATCGGGGAAAAGAGCTCGTTCGACCCCTGCTCATGCCCATAGCCTGGGCCGATGGCTCACTCGTATCTCTTCGCCCTGACCGACGGGGGCGGGACGGTCCCACCCGAGCTCGGCGCGGCACGACGGCTCGTCGAGCGGGGACACGACGTGACGGTCCTGGGCGAGAACTCCATGGCCCCGGAGGTCGCCGCCACCGGCGCTGCGTTCGCACCCTGGCAGTCCGCGCCCAACCGGCCCGACCGAAGCCCGGAGGGTACGCACTACCGTGACTGGGAGATCAGGAGCCCGCTCGCTCAGGCACGCGGGATGGCCGACCACATGCTGGTCGGCCCCGCGGCGGGCCAGGCGCTCGACGTCACGGCGACCGTCGAGCGGGTGCGGCCCGATCTCGTCGTCACGTCGTTCGTCGCACTGGGCGCGATGATCGCAGCCGAGGCGGAGGGCATCCCGTTCGACGTTCTGCTGCCCAACATCTACACCATGCCCGCCCCCGGGATGCCGCCCATGGGCATGGGGCTGCGACCGGCCGCCGGCCCCCTGGGCAGGCTCAGGGACCAGCTGATGAACGGTGCCAGCACGCGCCTCATCGACAAGTACGTGCTCCCCCGGCTCAACGCCGTGCGCGGTGAGTACGGGCTGGCGCCGGTCGAGCACACCTGGGACCAGGTGCACCGAGCCCGGCGTCTCCTGCTCCTGACCAGCCCGGAGTTCGACTTCCCGGCCGAGCTCCCCTCGAACGCGCGGTACGTCGGCCCCGTGCTCGACGACCCTGCCTGGGCCGTCGACACCGTCTGGTCCGCACCGCCCGGAGACGCTCCGCTGGTCCTCGTCGCGCTCTCGTCGACCTTTCAGGACCAGGCCGCGTGCCTGCAGCGCATCACCGACGCCCTCGGCAGCCTCCCGGTCCGGGGCCTGGTCACGACCGGACCGGCACTCTCGCCGGCCGACCTGCGCGCACCGTCGAACGTGACCGTCGTCGCCTCCGCGCCGCACCGCGACGTGATGCGCCAGGCCGCTCTCGTCGTCACCCACGGCGGGCACGGCACCCTGATCAAGGCGTTCGCGGCCGGGCTCCCTGCCGTCGTGCTGCACCACGGCCGCGACCAGGCGGACAACGCCGCTCGCGTGACCGCCCGGGGCGCGGGCGTCGCCGTGCGCCGTACGGCGCCGTCTGCAACGGTCGCGCGTGCCGTCCGACAGGTCGTGGAGGATCCGGCCTATGCACGGGCAGCAGAGGCGCTCGGCACGGCAGCACGACGGGACGCGGAGAGCGGGCTCCTCGTTTCTGAGCTGGAGCGACTCACCGGGTGATCGTCGGGGGTTCGCCGGCGCGGCCCGGCGCAGATCGTCGCGGTCGGTGCGCCGGGTGGGCGGAGCGGACCGGTCCAGCGCTGATCGGGTGGCGCCACCGACCGCCCGTCACTCGGCGCGGAACACGATCTCCGGGTACTCGTCCGTCGGGCCGTCCAGGAGCGGGGCGTCCATCTCCTTCAGGTGACGGTCCAGGAACGCGCCCACGTAGGCCTTGGTGATCTCGACGCCGCGGGCGCCGCCGACCGTGCCGCTGACCGGCAGGCCCAGCTGTTCGAGGAACAGCATCTGGTCGGTGAACGACCCGTGGTTCGCGTACTGCATCTGCAACCACAGCTTCGGGCCGTCGAGCCGGGCGAGGTTGTCGGCCCAGTTCGGCGCGTCGCCCTCGTCCCCGCCGAGGTGGTGGTCGCCCTTGCCCATCATCAGGAACGCGTCGTCCTCCCCCGACTCGGGGAAGTCCACCTGGAACGTGCCGTCCAGGTTGACCCCCGCGTCCACCCGGTGATCGTCGACCATCACGGCCGCGGCGGTCGAGCCACCGAGCGAGTGCCCGGCGACGGCGATGTGGCGCGCGTCGATCTTCGGTCCGTGCCGCCAGACCCGGCCGTGCGTCAGCTCGTCCAGCACGAAGCTGATGTCCAGGGCGCGCCCCCGGGTGACCTGCGCGCCGAGCTCCCGGCTCGACGGCAGCTCGCAGAGCAGGCAGCCGGCGACCCTGCCGTCGGGGAACTCCACGCCCCGCGCCTCGTACGTGTGGTCGACTCCGGCCACCACGTAGCCACGGGACGCGAGCTCCTCCGCCAGTGCCGTCAACGACTCGCGGCTGAGGCTCGCTCCGGGTGACAGCACCACGAGCGGCCGCTTCCCGGGCAGCGCGCGGGCCCGATCGAAGGAGTGCGTCTCGACGGTCGTCAGGAGGTCGGGCGCCAGGGGCAGGCCGACAGCCTCGATGATCGCCGCGGAGACCGCCTCGGTCGTATACGGCGCGGGTTCGCCGTGCGGCACCGCCGGGTACCAGAGGGACACCATGAGCTCGCGGTGCTCCTCGGGCCGCCACGGGTCGGCGCGGTCCTCGTCGACGAGGTGGATCGGCGTCATGCCGACGGGGAACGGTCCGGCCGGCTCGGGCAGGGAGAGTGCCTGAGCATCGTCGGCCGACGGTGCGGCGGCCGACGTCGGGCCGGCGGGGGCCGTGCCGGCTGCTGCGCTCGGCGCGGCAGCTGCCGCGCAGGCCACGAGTGCGGTGGCGACGAGTACGGACGGAAGCCTGCGTCTGGACGTCTTCATGCGTGCGATGTTTCACGACGTGAACGCGCAGGCCAAGGGTTCTCGGGCAATTCCGGGGACGAGCCAGGTAAGCCCCTGAACCCGGCCACCGAGAGGTCGGGGGTTTCCCTCGACGTCACACCGCCGGACCGCCAGGGCCTGCCCCGGCGCCGGACCGCGTGCTCGAGCGGATCCGCCGCTGCCCAGAGCGCGCCGCCGACCGGACTACCGACCGAATCCCGACGAGCCGATGCGCAGTGACTCGACCAGGCTCGGCCCCTGACCGATCTTCCCGTCGACGATGTCCTGGACGTGCGACCGGAAGTTCGGGCACGCGGTGATGTCGTGGGCGCGGCACTCGAGGGCGTGGCGCGCCATGTCGCGAGACAGCTCCATATCGGCCATGCGCTGCTCCAGGTCCGCGATGTGCGCCTCGAGGATCACGTGCCGGTCGTAGGCACCGCCGTCGAGCAGCACGCGGATCTGCTCCAGACTCATGCCGGCCGCCTTGCTCCGCAGGATCGTGGCGACGCGGAAGGCGTCGTCGGTGCCGTACCGGCGGCGCCCGCCACCGTCCCGGGCAGGACTGAGCAGGCCCATGGACTCCCAGTGGCGCAGCACGTGGGTCTCCAGGCCGAACCGCGCGGCGAGGTCACCTACCGACCAGACCGACTGATCTTCGGAAACAGAGATTGACTTCATGTTGACATGAAGTCACAGGCTGGGCGCTGCCCGCAAGTCCTTGTGCTGACAGCACATCTCACCGGACAGGATCCCCGATGACCGCCGCACCAGTGCCCACCTCACGCCGCCGTCGCCGACGTCCGACGGCGGTGGTGACCACCACGCTCGCTCTGCTCCTGACCACCGGGCTAGCCGCCTGCGTCCCGCAGGCGGCCGACGCCCCGCAACCTGATACCGCGCACGTCACCAGCACCTCGGGATACGCCGCCGCCACGCAGGACGACCCCGAGTTCGAGGGCGCGTTCCGGCACGAGCTCGCCTCCGTCGACGGCGTCCGGATGCACTACGTGACCGGCGGGAGCGGCACCCCGGTGGTCCTGCTCCACGGCTGGCCGCAGACGTGGTTCAGCTGGTGGTCGATCATGCCGGAGCTCGCCGAGCGGCACACCGTCTACGCCATCGACCTGCCAGGGCTGGGCGACAGCACCGGACGCCCGTCCGGCTACGACAAGGCCACCCTGGCGCGATACGTGCACGCCCTCGTCGTCGACCAGCTAGGGGTGCGTGACGTCAGCATCGTCGGGCACGACCTGGGCGCCGCGGTGGCGTTCCAGTACGCCGCGCAGTTCCCCGCGGACACCGCACGCCTCGGCTATCTCGACCTGCCCCTGCCCGGACCCGCCCTGGATGCAACCGCCTACCGCTCGCTGAGCTGGCACATCGCCTTCCACTCCCAGCCGGAGGTCCCTGAGGCGTTGGTCGACGACGACGTCCGCGAGTACCTGGCGATGTTCTACCCGCAGGTCTCGTTCGAGGGCGCGGCGTTCGGCGGCACCTCGGACCGGTCCCCGTTCACCGACGCCCAGATCGACGAGTACGCGCGAACCTACAGCCGGCCCGAGGCGCTGTCTGGCGGCTTCGAGCTCTACCGGTCCCTCGACCAGGACGTCCGCGACACCACAGCAGCGGCCCCGGTGGATACGCCGACTCTGCTCATGACCGCGCAGGGGCAGCTCGACGCGATCCGGGCCACAGCGGCACCGCGACTGGCCAACATCGTGCGGGCGGTGGACGTGCCGGGCGCTGGTCACTGGCTCGTCGAGGAGAACCCCG
The DNA here is from genome assembly GCF_024171995.1 of Promicromonospora umidemergens. Taxonomy (GTDB): domain Bacteria; phylum Actinomycetota; class Actinomycetes; order Actinomycetales; family Cellulomonadaceae; genus Promicromonospora; species Promicromonospora umidemergens. Next base: position 379,056 of record NZ_JAMTCT010000004.1, read on the forward strand.
AGCTCGTCACCGCTGAGCTGCTGCATTTTCTCGGTGAGTGAGATCGGCGTACGTCCATCCGGCCGAAATGTGAACGGCAGATACCACGGGCTGCCGACGGCCTCCAATCGCCACTTCGGGGAGTACTGAGCGCTCTTTCCGTATGCTAGGGGCGTTGGGATCGGGTGGAACACCGCACCACCTCAGCCATTCCGGGCATCTTTTGCGAAGGTCCTCACTGGCGTTATTCCACCCGCATCCCTCGTCTGCACAGCTCGCTTCGAGCTGCGCGTTCCGGCATTTTCGCGAGCGAGCGATGCGTAGGACGGGAGGGCCGCGTGACCGCCACCGGTGACGTGCGGGTCGCCTGGGTCGTGCATCGTCCCGACGTCGTGCGTTCGGTCGCTGCCCGCGTGCCCGGCATCGATGCCGAGGAAGCCGCCAGCCGCGCCCTCGAGAAGATGGTCCGGATCGTGTCCACCGGCACCACCATCGACGACCCGGCCCCCTACTGGCGACGCGCAGCAGTCAACGAAGCCATCAGCATGACCCGCGAAGCAGGACGCACCCGACCCGTCGAGGACGACACCCTCGACGGCCTGACACCCCCCGTCGCCGGCGCCGAGCTCGACGCCGAACGCCAGGCCGACGTCACCATGCTCCGCGACGCCCTGGCCGACCTCGCCGACGACGACCGCCAGATCCTCCTGGAACGCCACGTCCACGACCGTGCCGTCACCGACATCGCCACCGACCTCGGCGTCCGACCCCACGCCGTGACCATGCGGCTACGCCGCGCCGAGGAACGCCTCGCCGGCGCGTTCGCCGCCGCCCACGCCCAAGCCGTGCGCGAACCCGAGTGCCGCACCACCCGCGCCGCCATGCACGACTACCTCAAGGGACGCCTGCTACCCCGCCGGCAACGCCGCCTCGAGGTCCACATGGACGGCTGCGCCCAGTGCACCCGCGCGTTCATGAACGTGCGCGAGGTGTCCTGGATGCTGCGTGACCTGGGCCAGCACGTCGTCGCCGGCGGGCTCGCCACCAGCGCGGCCGGCGCCGTCGCCGTCGCCGGCGGCACTGGTACCGGCGCAGCCGGGGCGAAGGCCAAGAGCACCGGGAAGCGACCACGCTCCTTGGGCAGGAAGGAGACCGCTGTCGCGGCCGGAGTCCTGGCCGTCCTGGCCATCAGCGGAGGCGCGCTGGCACTGACCGCGAGCCAGAGCGCCGAACCACCCGTCCTGGCCATCCAGGACACCCGAGCCGTCGCCGAGGCTCCCAGTGCGCCGGACCCTCCGGAGTCGGCACCGCAGGACAAGCCGCCGTCGATCCCGCCGACCGATCCGCGTCCACGCACGGCGACCACACCCAAGGAAGACGCGGTTCCCCCACCGGACACCACGGCTCCGCCCGAGCACAAGGCACCTGCCTCCGAGCCAGTGCCCGAGCCGGAGGTCGTCCCCGCCGCACCGGCGCCACGACCCGCCCCGCGACCGGTCGCTGACCGCCCGGCCCCGCAGGAACCCGCTCCCCCGGCCGCCCCTGCTCCCAAGCCGGAGCCCGAGCCCGAGCCCGAGCCGGAGCCGGAGCCGCCCGATACCAGGCCACCGCCCGCCGCCGGCTCCGGCGGTCCGCCCGGCAACCCGGGCAACCCCAACGGGAACGGGCCGGCAAAGGACAACGGCCAAGGTCCCGGCAACAACAACGGGAAGGGTCCCGGCAGCGACGGCGAACGTGGGCCGAACCGCGGCGAGCAGCACACGACCTGGATCTCCCTACCCGGCATCGCCGGCGTGCCGGGAGCGCTGCTGAGCGGCGTCGCCCTCCACCGCCGCGCTCGCCGAGCCACCACGCGTTGGTCGTGAGCGCGACCGTTGCGGCGATGCGCCCGGTACAGGCTCAACGATCGCGCCCACAACCAAGGTCCTCACAACCAAGGTCAGTCCGTCAGGACTACCGTGCTCGAGTAGGGGTCCACCTCTGGCGGGGTCCATTCCGGCTCCGGCTCGAGATCGCCTTCCGAGTCGCCGTCCTTCGGGTCGCCGCCCTCCGGGTCGCCATCCTCCGAGTCATCACCCTCGGCGCCACCCTCGCCGTCACCCTCGCCGTCACCCTCGTCCAGGCCGCCGTCCTGGGACCCGTCCTCCGAGCCCTCCTCGTCCGGTTCGGGCTCGGTGGCGCACAGCCCGTCGATCAGCCACCCCAGGCCGTCCTCGCCCACGCACAGCCCGCCGCGCAGCGTGATGCTTGCGGTGGCGGACGCCGTCGAGCGGACCTCGGTGCCCGGGATCAGCTCGTCGTGCTCCACCTCGACGGTCACTCGGAGGTTCTCGGGGTCGGGATAGAAGCCGACCAGCTCGGCTCCGTTCCGCTCGGCGAACGTCCGGGCCGCCTCCCTCATGTCGTCTTCGAGCTCCAGACCGAGCACCGCCCCCTCTGCGAGGCCCCAGAACCCCTCAGGCTCGGAAACGCCGAGATGCAGGCCGTGCAGCAGACCCAGGTTCCGGTCCCACTCCTGGGTCGCGGCGAGCGCCGCGGCGTCGGCGGCCGTACCGGCCTCGCGGCGGTCGTTCGTCGCCGAGCCCACCATCGCGATGACGAGCACCGCTGCGCTGAGCAGGCCGACGGCGATGGGGATCGTCATCACGTGCATGGACCCGCGTTCGCGGTCGTCCGACGTCGTGCGTGCCACGGTCAGTCTCCTGTCGGCGGATCGGTCACCGGCACGTCGGTGATCCGGAAGCGGTCGGGGGCGTCGACCGTCACGGTGTCCTGGCCCGTGTCCGGCCAGACGACGGTGATCAGCGTCCGTTCCCCGAGCTCGAGCGGGGTGACTTGTTCGTCGCCGAGCAGTCGGCGCACCACGAATCCGCCAGGCCTCTTCTCCGTGACGTAGTCGAAGGGCAGCACCCGATCGCTCCCGCCGAGCAGGGAAAGATTGTGCGGACCGGCCGCCTCGGCCAGGGTGCCGAACGCGCGGTCGCCGACGATCCCCGCGTGGGCGGGCAGGAACCAGGCGCCATCGATCGACTCACCTGCGACGCGCTCAGCGACGAGGGTGCCGACGAGCGCCTCGGGCCTGCGCACCATCGACCGGACCTCGACGGTGTACTCGCCGTTGTCCGAGGAGTAGGTGACAGCGGAGTTCTTCGCCGTCGGCGCGTCCGTCTCCGGCACGTCGCTCGTGGCGTCCCGCTCGACGACCAGGTGGCCTTGGAAGTGGATCTCGACCCGGCGGTTGGCGGCGCGGGCCTCGGGGCTGGTCCCGTCGGCGACCGGCTCCGTCTCGCCACGCCCCTCCTCGGTCACCGAGTAGTCGCCGCCGAGCTGCGCGCGGAGGTGCTCGGCGACGGAGCGGGCCCTGCGATCGGAGAGCTTCTGGTTGTAGGCGTCGGTGTCGACGTCGTCGGTGTGCCCCACCACGCGCACCTCGCCGTCGTCCGCCTGCTCCAGGATCGATGCAGCGGCCTTGTCCACCACATTGCGCGCAGACGTGGACAGCGTGTGCTTGTCCGAGGCGAAGAGGACGTCGGAGGCCAGGGTGACGGTGACGTCGCCGTCCTGCGCGGACGTCCTGGACTCGTCGTCGTAGGCCTGGGTGAAGGCGCGCAGGTTCTTGGTCTCCGCGTCGCCGACGCCGCCCACCTGCTCGACGGCGGAGTCGAAGCCGTCACCGGCCGCGACGACGGGCACGGTCACGACGCCGAACTCGGGAAACAGCACGTCCACCGACTCGTTCACCGGGGCGGCGAAGACGGCGACGGCCGAGCCACGCACGGCGTCGGGCTCGTCGTCCACCTGCTCGATCGCTGCCGCAGGGAACCCGCCGAGCGTCCGCGCGACGGGGTGGACCGAGCCCTCACCGGTATCGAACAGTCGTACGCCACGGCCGTCCGTGACGGAGTTTCCGAGCCCGCCGAAGGCCAGCACGATGTCGGACGACCGCAGCTCCGCTGCCGGGTCGACCGGTGCCGCGCTGTACTCGTATCGCAGCACCGCCAGCGAGCCGTCCACCTCGACGGGACGCACGTCAAGGTGCACCAGCGCACCGTGCCACTCCCGGTCGACGGCGACGACCTCGCCCGGAGGCGTCGTGCCTCCGGGCGAGGTCTGGGGCGCGGACGCGCGGGACGGGGAACCGGTCGGCTCGCTCGGTCCAGGACCGACGAGCCCGCAACCGGGCAGAATTCCCACGAGGCCGACCGCGAGCGCGGTGAGCACGACCCGGCGCATCAACACCTCCATTGCTTCCTACGGACCTACGGAGTGGTGGTAGTGGTGGTGGCAGCGCCACCGCCGATCTTGTTGATGGCGTCGGTGAGCTGCTTGACGATCGCTTCGTCGACCGTCGTGATCCCGGCGATCACAGCACCCACGATCGCCACGACCACCAGGATGACGCCGACGTACTCCACGTTGGCCTGGCCGCGCTCCTCGGCGCGTACCCGGCACACAGCACGCACGGCGTAGGCCGTCAGCGCTACCCGGGCAGCGACTGTCTTCTCGGTCAGCTTGTTCATGATGTCCTCCACACATAGAAGTCCGGTTGTCGGCCGCGGCTGCGGGTCGCGGCCACACCAGCAAACCTATGGAGCGGCAGGCCGAGCGCCCAGGGTGCGCGGCCCTACCGAAGGGCCCGTTCCCGCTGGGCCCACGGCACTACCGGCATCCGGGCCCAGCTGGAGCCAGCGCACGATGGCCTGGCTCCGTGTGGTGACCGCAAGCTTGGCGAAGAGGCTGTTCACGTGGTTCTTCACGGTCTTCTCCGAGATGAACAGGAGTGCGGCGACCTCACGGTTCGACTGGCCGTCCGCGACCAGGTCCATCACCTCGGCCTCGCGCCGGGACAGGAGACCGCGAACGGCGGCAGCGGCGGCAGCAGCGGGAGCGGGGGTCCCTCTGGAGACCCCGGAGACCACCTGGCTCCCGTTCCGACACAGCCGGATCGCGTCCACCATCGCCGCCGGCTCCAGCGCACCGTGCACCAGGTAGCCCGCCGCACCTGCGGCGAGCGCCTCGGACACCGTCGACGGGTCGTCGGTGTGGGTCAGCATCACCACGGTCGCGTCGGACAGCCGTGGCAGCAGCTCCAGCCCACTCATCCGGGGCATCCGGACGTCCAGCAGCACGACGTCGACCTGGCCCGCGCGCACCCGGGTGACGGCCTCGTCAGGGTCTCCGGTGTCGATCACCGACGTCACGCCGTCGGTCCCGTCAAGCAGCGTCCGCAGTCCCATCCGAATGATCGGGTTGTCGTCAACGGCAAGAATTCGCATCACGCCACCTCCGCTGTCCATGGGCGCCCCGTAGGGGCCCGCGTCGCCCGGTCCGGCACGACGTCGCTCGCTCGGCCGGACCCGTCGGCTGGTTCCGTCGGCAGCAGGACCCGCACGACGGTCCCACCGTCCGGTCCGGGCGCCCAGGTAGCGCCGCCGCCGCACAGCTCTGCCCGTTCTCTGATGCCGCGCATCCCGTACCGGCCGTCCGTGGGCGTGTCACCGAGGCCGACCCCGTCGTCCATGAGGAGGACTTCCACCGCCCCGTCGACGGTGGTCAGCGCAACCTCGACCCGGGAGGCGTTCGCGTGCTTGCGCACGTTCTCCAGCAGCTCGGTCACCACGGCCCGGACGTGCCGCGCGCGGACCGCGCCGACGTCGTCCACGCCGGGCGCCACGTGGACCGCTGCAGGCACTCCGGTCCGCTCCGTCCAGCTCCTGGCGATCTCCGTCACTGGTTCTGCGACACCGGCGTCCTCGTCGCGCAGCTCGCCGAGCGCACGCCGGGTGTGCTGGTGCACGGTGCTGACGGCGCCGCTGAGCCCGTGCGCCACCTCGACGGTGCCAGGGCGCGCGCCTTCTCGGTCCAGCCGGTCGGCGAGTCCGCGAGCGGTCAGGGCGAGCCCTGCGAGGTCTCCGGCCACCGTGTCGTGCAGGTCACGGGCGAGGCGTAGCCGTTCTGCCAGCGCGGCCTCGTCCTCGCGCGCCGTGGCGAGCTCGGCTGACAGCAGCGTCTGCCGGCGCAGCCTCCGTCCCAGGTGGGTCCCCGTCGAGGCCATGACGACGGTGAGCGCCGCTCCCGCGATCCCGGTGACCAGACCGCGCCAACCGTCGCTGTACGCCGTGAGCTGGTACAGGCACAGGGGGACCGCCATGACCAGCGCGAGCCTCAAGCCGGCGAAGAGCCCCCACAGCGCGGCGGTCGCCGCCGCGTAGACCGCCATGAGGGGCGACCCTGCGAGCGGCAGCAGCACGACGACGGCCACTGCCGTGTCCGCGGCCAGCAGCAGCCCGTTGCGCGCGTAGACCCTGCCGCGGGTCTCCCAGTTCAGCGCCGGCACGAACGAGAAGGGCGCCGCGAGCAGCACGAGAAAGACGCCGAGGAGGCCTGCACCGTCGAGCAGGGCGAGCACCAGGGCAAAGGCCAGGACCGCCAGCCGCACCTGGCACAGCAGGCGCACCGTGCTGCCGATGGCTCGCTGGGTCGTGGCGTCCATGGCCTGCCCTGGGCTCAGCCGCTCAGAAAAATTCACCGAGGACCCCCGCGTTCGCGATCAGTACGGACGACACGATCAGGATCAGCGCACCAGGCAGGATCGTCACCGTCACCGCCAGCGACACCAAGGGTGTGGCCCGCGCCGCCTTCTGACGCACGGTCTCCGCGTGCTCGCGGCGCACGTCGGAGGCGATGCCGGTGAGCGCGTCCGCCATGGGCACGCCGAGCTCCTCCGCCTGCAGCAGAGCCGTCACGAACGTGGCGACCGCCGGTGAACGGCTGCGTTCCCGCAGAGCCACGAAGGTCTGTCGCCGCGACACGCCGACGTTCATCTCTTGCAGGGCGGTGCGCATCTCGGCGGCCAGGGCACCGCCGTGGAACTCGCACACGCGCTCGAGGGCCTGTCGGAAGCCCAGCCCAGCGGTCACCGTCACGCTGAGCACGTCGAGGAAGTCGGGCAGCTCCGCGTCTATCTGCTGCCGCCTCCTGGCGGCCGCCGTATGGAGCCACAGCCGCATCCACGCGCCGAGCACCAGCGCCATCGGCACACCGATCTGCCACCGGTCCTGGAGCGTGAACAGGAGCCCGACCAGGATGCCGAGCAGGACGAGCGCCGACTCCCTGCGGACGAACATCGTCAACGTGACGCCCTCCGGTCGGCCCGCCCTGCGGATGGCGGTATCCAGCCGGTGCAGCCGGGACCGCCCGTGCAGGCGCACCGCAACGGGCAGCAGCGGAGCGCCGATCCGGTCGAGCACCGCGGCGAACCCGCGCTGCCTCGGCTCCTCGTCCGGCGTGTACTCGGCCTCGATGTCCTCAAGGCCGGTACTGGTCAGCAGCCGGCCTGCGACCATCCCGAGCACCACCAGCAGGGCGGCGGCCGCCGCGATCAGTAGTCCCGGCACGTCACACCTCCACTCGTGCGAGGCGCCGGACCAAGAAGTACCCGCCCACGAAGAGGCCGGTCGCCACCAGCAGCACCACCTGGCCGACCAGGTTGGTGATCATCTCGTCCACCACACCGGGGCTGAACGCGTTCATCAGCGCCACCGCACCGAACGCGAGGAAGATCACCGTGTACCCGGAGAACTGGGCCCCCATCGTGGCGGTCGCCACCTCGCGCCGCAGCCGCCGCCGTTCCTCCAGCGTTGCCCCGATGCCCGAGAGCGCAGTCACCAGCTCACCACCAGATCGTCCCTGGATCGTCAACGTCTGAACCAGCACCGACAGCTCACGGGACGGCAGCCGCTGGCTCAGTCCGGCGAGGGCGTCCCGCATGGACCGACCGACTGCCATCTCGGCGCCGACCTGGGCCACCTCGGACGCGGCAGGCTCGGTCATCTCCTCAGCTGCCAGCTCGAGCGACCGCCGTACGGCCAGCCCGGCCGACGCGCCGTTCGCCAGCAGCCGGGCGAGCTCCGGCAGCTGCGCCACGAACCGGTCCACGCGCTGCTTGCGACGCCGGTCCAGCCAGCGCCGGGCACCCACCGCCACGACCAGCACCGCTATCGCCGCCGTCGCCCAGCCGAAGAGCGGCAGGACGATCAACCCGGCCACGGCGGCCGAGGCGGCCGCGGCGGCGAGGAACAGCGACGGCGACCACGTCGGCAGGCCCGCCCCTGCCAGCAGCGCCACCAGACGCTGTCCCCACCGGGCGCGGAGCAGCTGCACGTCCAGCCGAGCGAACACGGGGACGCCGGCCGTCCGGTCCAGGTCGGCTGACTCCATCATGCGCCGCTCGGTCTCCGCGTTCCACACCAGGGTCGCCACCGTCGCAGCCGCCATCAGGAGCGTCACCAGCAGCCCCAGAGCGATGAGCAGGAAGGTCATGCGGCACCTCCTGCGCCGTCCGCCACGGGCGCGGAGCCCTGCGGCGCCGGCACCGCCTCGCCGGCCCGGTGCAACCGTTCCACCAGCTCCGGGGGTGCGGCGAAGGGCACGAACTCCCCGGCCACCGAGCGGTCGGGGCCGATCGGGTCCGCGACGAACCGCATCAGCGGCGTCAGCGCGTACTCCTCGCGCCGCTGGGAGGTGACCGCCTGCAGCTCCGTGACGCGGCGGGACCCGTCCTGCGCCCGTTCCAGGTGCACCACCAGGTCGATCGCCGAGTTGATCTGGTCCCGCAGGGTCGCGGCCGGAAGGTCGAGCTCGCTCATCGACGCGAGCGTCTCAAGCCGGCCCAGCGCGTCCCGCGCCGTGTTCGCGTGCACGGTGGCCACCGAGCCGTCGTGCCCCGTGTTCATCGCCTGCAGCATGTCCAGGGTCTCGCCGCCGCGGACCTCCCCCACGATGATCCGGTCCGGCCGCATCCGCAGCGCGTTGCGCACCAGGTCGCGGATGGCTACCGCGCCGCGCCCCTCGACGTTCGCCGGGCGGGACTCGAGCCGCACCACGTGCCCCTGCTGGAGGGACAGCTCGGCGGCGTCCTCGATGGTGACGATCCGCTCGTGGTCCGGGATCAGGCCGGACAGCGCGTTCAGGAACGTCGTCTTGCCCGAGCCGGTGCCGCCCGAGACGACGATGTTCAGCCGCGCCCGCACGCACGCGGCCAGCAGGCTCGCCGTGGCCACGTCCAGGGTGCCCCGGTCCACCAGCTCGCCCATCCGGAACGGCGTCGGGAAGCGGCGGATCGTCAGGGTGGGCCCGTCCAGCGCCAGGGGCGGGATGATCACGTTCACGCGCTCACCGCTGGGCAGCCGGGCGTCCACCATCGGCGAAGACTCGTCCACGCGGCGGTTCACCTGCGACACGATGCGGTCGATCGTCTGGTACAGCTGCTCCACCGACGCGAACCGAGCGGGTACCCGTTCGATCTTGCCGTACCGCTCGACGAACACGTCCTGCGGACCGTTCACCATGATCTCGGTGATGGACTCGTCCGCCAGCAGCGGCTCAAGGACCCCCAGCCCGAGCGCCTCGTCGGTGATCCGCTGCACCAGCGCGCTGCGCCCGCGCGCCGACAGCACCGGCCCGTCGACCGACAGGATGCGGGACAGGACCCGCTCGAGCCGCACCCGCCGCTGGGAGGGCGAGAGCCGGGCGAGCTCGTCGACGTCGATCTCCTCGAGCAGCCGCTCGCGGTACACCTTCGCGAGGTCGTTGTCCTCGTCGTGCCGTTCGTCGGCGGCCAGCCGGTCACGGAGCGCCATGTCAGTCTTTCCGCCTCATCTGTCGGCTTCCACGGGGAAAGCAGCGGTACGGGTCACAGCGAGATCGACGATGTCCATGCCCGCCAGGCCGAGCGGCGCGGAGATCTCCACCCGCACCCGGGCAGTCCCGTCGTCGACGTCGGGCTCCAGATCTTGGACGTCGAGCCCGTCCGGGACCGTGCGCTCCACCACGGCCTTCCAGTCCTGGCCCAGGCTGAGGGCGCGGGCGCCATTGCGCGCCGCCTCCTGCGCTATCGACGCCGTCTGCGCCACCGTGATGCCCTGGATCGCCAAGAGGCCCACCAGCAGCACGGCGAACACGAGGCCGACGAGCTCGACGGTCGCCTGCCCGCGTTCGCGGCGCGTCCTGCCGGACATGGCTCAGCCCTCCCGGTACACGGCGGCCGACGAGGACGCCGAGAGGTCGACGCCGGGCAGGATCGTCGACACGGTCACCCTGACGCTGACCGTGTCCGGCAGCACCTCGATGTCGGAGTCGCCGACGGCGTCGCGCATCGAGTCCGGCAGCCGGTCGTGCACGTCCTCCCGCACCTGTTCGAGGACCTCCTCGCGAGGTGCCCCGACCGCGTCGTAGTAACCGAGCACGCCCACGGTGCGGGCGCCCTCCTGCGCGGCGGCCCGCGCGGCCAGCAGGCCAGAGGCCCACCCGATGCCCTGGACGCACAGCAGGACCAGCATGAGCATCACCATGATCACCACCGGCAGCTCGACCGTCGACTGGCCTGCCTCTGCGTCGGCGGCCGGCCGGCGGGCACGCCCGGCCCGCTTCCGGCCCACCTCCTTGCTCCGGTCCTGCCGGCGGGTCGACGCGGTGACCAGCTTCTCCACCTCGGTGGACCCGTCGGAGCCGCCCTCCTGCGCCGGGGTCGCCTCCGGACGGATCGCCGCCGCACCGGCCTTGGCGACCGCCGTGTGCACCGGGGTGGGCGTCTCCAGCAGCGTCGCGGTGTTGACCGCTACGGAGAACGCGGGGCCGCCGTCGGGCACCGTGAACGCGACGGGGCGCTCCACGATCCGTTCCACCAGTGCGGGGGTGACCTCGTCGCGCGGGGTGCGCCGGTTGAGCACGAGCTCCACCGCCTCCGGGCGCCGGATCGCCAGCCGGTCCCACTGCGCAAGGGTGCGCCGGGCGGACCGCAGCGCCGGGAGATCGGGCGTGGTGACCAGCAGCACCCGGTCAGCGAACTCGAGCGCCGTGGCGCGCGGCTCGTCCAGGTGCGTGCCCACGTCGATCACCGCGAGGCCGGACTCGAAACGCAGGGCGCTCACGATCGAGCGGGTCGCAGCCGACGTCATCTCCTCGCCCCGCTCGCCCTCGCTCGGGGCGGGAAGCAGCCGCAGCCCGCCCTGTACCTCGTAGGTGGTCTCGCGGAGCATGCGCCCGGTGACGTCACCCTCGACGGCGACGAGGTCCACGATCGAGCGACGGGTGCGCACTCCCGTGTAGGCGGTCAGGTCGCCGGACCCGAGATCGAGGTCGACGAGCGTGGTGTCGTTCGAGCGGCCCGCACGGGCGAGCAGCAGGGCCAGCACCGAGGTCCCGACGCCACCCTTCGCCCCGGCGATCGCCACGACCTGGCCGCTGCGGCCGCCGTTGCGCTCCGCCGCGATCGATGCCCTGGCCATCGCCGACCACGACGCCACCGTCTCGAGCCGGGTCAGCACCTCCTCGAGGCCCGCGTTCCGCGCGATCACCGACCGCGCCCCCACCTCCATCGCTGAGGCCATCGCCCGGCTCATCTCGTCCGGGCCGTGGGCGTCCACGACCATCACGATGCCGGTCAGCGGCGTGGCCAGCCCGACGCTGCGGGCCACGGCGTGCCCACGTCCGTCATCGGCGGCCTCGTCGACCACCACGATCCCGATGTCCGGCTGCCGGTCGAGCGCTGTCAGCACGCCCGCGCCGTCGGACACCGCCGCGGCCAGCTCGAACCCGTCCGACTCCGCGAACACGTGGCCGAGGTGGTCCCTGACCTCGTGCGACGGCGTCGCGAGCAGCACCTTGGTCACCATGGTCACTCCCCGCCCTTTGGCGCCGCGCCGTCGTAGACCCGCTGCTCCGCCGGGAGCATGTCCTCGTCGCCCGCTCCACGCAGAGCGAGACGCATCTTCACCGAGAACGACTCGACGTAGGCGAGCGTCAACGCGTCCTCGGTACTCAGCGCGAACGTCACCGGCAGGCCGCTGGTCGTGGCCAGGCCGTCCGGGTCCTCCACGTCCTGCGGCAGGCCGACCTCGAGCACCAGCACGTTCGAGACCCACACCCTTGACACGGCCTTCGCGCCCGCGCCGCCGCCCATGGTCGCGATGATGTCCACGTGATCGCCCGGCTCCACCTTGCCTGCCACGCCGGTCTCGGCGTCCACGAGGATCGCCACCTCGCGGAACCCTGGCTGCACGCCGGGCCGCTCGATCAGCATGCCGCCCTGGAGCATCGAGCCCTCCTCGTACGCGGTAGCCGCGACCAGGCCGTCGGCGTCCTCAGCGTCACGCACCGCGGTCTCGGGGACCCAGCGCTCCGGCATCTCGACCTCGTCCAGCATGGACTCGTCGATCGATTCGAGGGCATCGACCGACCGGTTGAGCTGCAGCACGGTAACCACGGGGCCCACCTGGGAGCTCACGGTGCGGACGTAGGAGAGGACGCCGACGAAGACGGCGACCGCGAGGATCGAGGTGACGACGAGAAAGAAGGTTCCTCGGCGCTGGCGCGGGTTCAACTGACCACTCCCTGGGTGTCGAGCAGATTCGGGCGAGACGGCTCGCCACGGTCGGGCCGCGCGGTACGGGCGCGGCGCTCTGTGATGTCGCAGAAGATGCAGGCCCCGGCCACGGCCCGTCCGCAGGCGTCGCACGCGCCCCAGAGGTACGACCTGGACAGGGCGTTCGCGACGGCAGTGCTCAGCGCGCCGTCGATGGTCGACACCTCGAACCAGCGCGACGCCGACCAGCCGGCGTCCGCGACGGTCAGCTCGGTGTCGGGCGTGCGGGGCAGCAGGTCTTCGTCCTCGTCGCGCACGACCGGCCGCACCGAGCGCGCGACGACGAGCACGTCGCCGCCGTCCGGCACCCCGAGCCGCCCGCGGAACCGGGCGACGGTGCCGCGACCGGTGTCGATCACGAACGCCGCGCGCGGCAGGTAGCTGCCCGCGTGCTGGCGGAACGTCGGCGTGGGGCGCTGCAGCGAGGCGACGCTCGAGAGGAGCGCCCGCGTGGTGGTGTGGGAGAGCACCTCGTCGGCGACCGCGCGAGCGGACGACGCGGTGAGCCCCTGGGCCGAGAGGCCTTCGAGCAGCACCGCCCACGCGGTGACGGGGACATCGACGTGCAGCAGCCCGATCCGCTCCGGCCCGAGCACCAGGCGGGCCGACCGGGCGACCTGCCGGGCCGGCTCGTCGCGGGTGGCGAGGACGACGTCGTCGGCGAGGAGATCTGCTACGGCCTCGACGACCGCCCCGAGCGCGGTCTCCACCCGGTGCACGGCCGGATGCAGACCCTCCGGCCCCCCGATCGCGATGACCTGCACGGTGCCCCCTCGTTGAACGCACGGGCCCGGTCGATGACCGGACTACCCCTGAGTACTGCCTCCACGTCTTCCACGCGGTCCCTCTACGTCACAGCCACAAAAGCACCTGTTCGCGCACGCCTGCCCCACGGACTGTACAGATCTATGCACTGAACGTATACATAACAGGCGGTATCAGTTATCTTTTGAGCGTTTTCCTGTACCTGCTCGCTCATCTGAGCGAGCGGTCGTCCGGCTCCGCCGGCACTGCCGAGAGGAACGCACGTGAGCCAGATCCAGCTCCTGGTGGACGACCGGACCGTCGCCGAGGTCGTCGTCGCCGACACCGTCCTGACCAGAGCACGAGGGATGCTGTTCCGCCGCGTGCTGCCAGAGGCGCTCCTGCTGCGCCCCTGCTCGTCGGTGCACGGCGCATGGATGCGCGTGCCGCTCGACGTCGCGTTCCTCACCGCGGACCTGCGCGTGGTGCACGCCCGGGTGCTGCGCCCCTGGGCGATGACGATGCCGCGCAGTGGCGCCACCCAGGTGCTGGAGGCCCCGGTCGGGAGCTTCGCACGCTGGGGGCTGCGGGCGGGCAGCCGGGTGGCGCTGGACGGGGCGTAGCCCGGTTGCGGGGTCACTGGTTGTCGAAGCTCTCGCCACCGCTGAAGACGGGGTTCGGCGGCGCGGAGAAGTCGCTCGTGTAGTAGCCGTCGGGTGCCACGAAGTCTATCGCCTTGCACTGCGGCGCCGGCGAGGTGGTCCGCTTCTCGCCGTCCACGTCGGTCACCTCGAACGAGGACTCGGACAAGACCTGGTTCTCGTCGACCGACGTGAACTCGACCTTGAACAGGTCCAGGCCCTCCCACTTGAGGCCGACCCCGCCGCTCTCGGTGACCCGGTCCATGTCGTACTTCAGCGTGCGCACGTTGGCGTGGGCCTCGGCGGCCTCGTAGAGCTCGCCGCCCTCGGAGTCCTGCCCCTGGATCTCGACGTCACCCTTCTTCAGCGTGCCGTCGGGGTTGCGGGGAAAGATCTCGTCGATCTTCGGGCCGAGCGTCTTCCGCAGGTCCGGGTACTGGTTGAAGTCGATGATCAGCTCCGTCCTGGAGGAAGTTCCCTCCTCCTCCTGCTTGCTGTACTCGCCCCTGATCTTGAAGCCGTAGGGCAGCACCAGGTCGAGGTCGATCCCGGCCTTGTAGAGCGTCTTCATCACCTGGTCGTCCATGGCGATGGTGAGCCGCGACAGCTCTCCGTCCGGGTTCCAGACCACCGACGTGCTGGTGGTGCCCGTCCACTCGCCGCCGAACTGTCCCTTGCCCTTGCCCTTGCCCGAGCTGTCGTCCTTCTTGTCCTTCGTGAACGGCCCCTTGCCACCGAGCTCCGCGCCGATGAGGAACCCCCCGATGTCGGACGAGGTGTAGGTGGCGGTCACGCTGCCGTCCGACCACTGCCGGTCCTCGACCTGGATCTCACCCTCGTAACCGCCCTCGACGCTGCCCTTCAGCTCGACGGCGCCCGTGCTGGGACCCCACTTCAGGCCACCCTGGAACTTGACCTTCTTGGTGTCGCTCGTGGAGGTGGCGACCAGGTGATGGTCCGGCTCGTCCTCCTGGAGCTGCAGCACGTCGCCGACGGAGGGCATGTGCTCTCGCGGCTGGCAGAAGCTCTGCTGGCCCGGGACCGGACCGCAGTTGCGGGCGACCGGGCTGTGGATGAGATCCACGGAGTCGCTGTAGCGCTTGTACCAGTTGACCCAGTCCTGGGCCTTCTGCATGTCCGTGAACTCGTACGTGTAGTCCTCGGCGTAGCCGGTGATGCCTGCGATGTCGAAGCTGACCGGTGAGCCGCCCACCTCGGTGCCACTGACCCCGGCGCCGAGCTCGACGCCCTTCAGGATGTGGATACGGACGCGCCCGTCGCCGAGCTTCTCGATCAGCGTGCCGTTGTTGCTGCCCCAGCGGAAGAACAGGAACTGGATGTTCTTGCTGTCCACGTGCCCGGTGACCTCGACGAGGCAGGGCGGCTCCATCGAGGCATACTTCTCCGTGATGCAGTCGGCCAGCTCCTGGGACCGGCCGGCCCGATCCTTGCCGGCCGCTGCGTCCTCGTAGGCCGACCACTTCTCCTCGCACCCCTCGGGCACCGGCCACTCACGGCAACCGACCTGGACCGTCGGTGGTGCGTCCTTGTCGATCTCACCACTGGCCGGCAGCGCGTCCAGACAGCTCTCGTCGTTCGGGTCATCCTTGGGACCGCCCCGGCTGTCGAGCACGCAGTCCACGAAGTCCTGGACCTCGCTCGCGAGATACACCGGGTCCTCACTGGTCCAATAGCCGTCAGGCAGGTTGAAGCACGACGGCGGCTGCGGATACCAGACGCAACCGATCTGCACCACGGCCTTGTCCCACTGCAGATCAGGCCTCTCCGCGGCCGTGAACGTCACGTCCTTGTCGCAGTCACCCGACGGCGGGCTGTAGCCATCCTCCGGCGACCTCTCATCGCCCGGCTCCTCGGACCCCCCGTCCCCGTCCCCGTCCCCGCAGTATTCGACGCCCTCCTCCTTGAGGATCGGCGACACCGCACAGACCAGCTGCTCGCTCACATCAGCGGCCACCGGCGTCGCCGCCGCCAGCACGATCGCGACGACCAGCAGCACCAGGCCGGTCACCCCGACGTACTCCGGCAGTGCCTGCCCGGACTCGCGATCGCGTCTGGTCATGCTCGCAAACTAGGCGGCGATGGTGAACTCGAACTGTCCGGGAGCGGTCCCCACGGGGTACAGGTTGATGATGTTTCCGCAGGTCATAGGCCTGCAGCCCCAGAAAGTGGGGCCACGGGCCCACCGGGCTGCACGTCTTTCACCCCGTGCCGTCACCGCTGCTCGAACGTGACCGATTCCGGGTCACTAGCTGTTGAAGCTCCTGCCACCACTGAAGGTGGGGGTCGGCGGGGCGGAGAAGTCGCTCGTGTAGTAGCCGTCGGGCATCTTGAAGTCCTTCGCCCGGCACTGCGGCGCCGGCGAGGTCTTCTGCTTGTTGCCGTCGACGTCGATCACCTCGAAGGACGACTCCGACAGGGTCCGGTTCTCGTCGACCGACGTGAACTCGACCTTGAACAGGTCGAGACCCTGCCACTTGAGGCCGTACCCGCCGCCCTCGGTGACCCGGTCCATGTCGTACTTGAGCTCGCGCACGTTGGCGTAGTCCTCGGCCGCCTCGTACAGCTCGCCGCCCTCGGAGTCCTCCCCGTTGATCTCGACGTCGCCCTTCCTCAGCGTGCCGTCGTCGTTCCGGGGAAAGATCTCGTCGATCTTCGGGCCGAGCTTGTCGCGCAGCTCGGGGTACTGGTTGAAGTCGATGATCAGCTCCGTCTTGGAGAGGGTCCCCTCCTCCTCCTGCTTGCTGTACCCGCCGGTGGCCTTGAAGCCGTAGGGCAGCACCAGATCGAGGTCGATCCCCGCCTTGTAGAGCGTCTTCATCACCTGGTCGTCCATGGCGATGACGAGCCGCGACAGCTTCCCGTCCTTGTCCCACATCACTGACGTGCTGGTGGTGCCCTTCCACTCGCCGCCGAGCTGACCCTTGCCCTTGCCCTTGCCTGAGCTGTCTTCCTTGCCCTTCTTGTCCTTCGTGAACGGCTGCTTGCCGGAAAGCTCCGCCCCGATGAGGAACCCGCCGATGTCGGACGAGGTGTAGGTGGCCGTCACGCTGCCGTCCGACCACTGCCGGTCCTCGACCTGGATCTCCCCCTCGTAGCCGCCCTCGATGCTGCCCTTCAGCTCGACGGCGCCGGTGCTGGGGCCCCACTTCAGGCCGCCCTTCAGCTTGACCTTCTTGATGTCGCTCGTGGAGGTGGCGACCAGGTGGTGGTCGGGCTCGTCATCCTGGAGCTGCATCACGTCGCCAACGTCGGGCATGTGGGGGGGCGGGGGCGGGCAGTAGCTGATCATGGGCGGGCAGTTGCGGCCGCCGCCGCCGGCCACGATCTCCGCGGACATGCTGTACTGCTTGTACCAGTCGATCCAGTCCTGGGCCTTCTGCATGTCCGTGAACTCGTACGTGTAGTCCTCGGCGTAGCCGGTGATGCCTGCGATGTCGAAAGCGATGGGCGTGCCGCCGACTTCGCTGCCGCTGAAGCCTGCGCCGACCTCGACGCCCTTGAGGATGTGGATGCGGATACGCCCGTCGCCCAGCTTCTCGATGAGCGTGCCGTTGGTGTCGCCCCAACGCAGGAACAGGAACTGGACGTTCGTGCTGTCCACGTGCCCCGTGGCCTCGACCACGCAGGGCGGCTCCATCGTGGCGTACTTCTCCGAGATGCAGTTGGACAGCTCCCCCGACCTCGCGGCCCGCTCCTTGCCCTCCGGCGCGTCTTTGTACGCCGCCCACTCCGCCTCACGGCCCTTGGGCACCGGCAGCTCACGGCAACCGACCTGAACCTTCGGCGGGGCGTCCTCGTCGATCTCGCCGCTGGTCGGCATCGCATTGACACAGGTCTCATCGTTCGGGTCGTCCTGCGGACCACCACGACCATCGAGCACACAGTCCACGAAGTCCTGGATCTCGTCACCGAGATACACCCGGTCCCCGCGGTCCCGGTCCAGGTGCCCCTCGGGCATGTTCGCGGAGAAGCAGATCGTCGGGCCTGGGTACCAGACGCAGCCGATCTGCACCACGGCGGTGTCCCACTGCGACTCGGGCTTGTCCACGAACTCGAACGTGACGTCGTCCTCGCAGTCGCCCGACGGCGGGCTGTACCCGTCCCCCGGCGACTCCTCGCCCCCCGGCTCCTCCGCGCCCCCGCCCGCGTCCCCACAGTCCTCAGCACCGTCCTCCTTGACGATGGGCGACACTGCACAGAGGAGCTGCTCGCTCACGTCAGCCGCCACCGGCGTCGCCGCCGCCAGCACGATGGCGACGACCAACAGCACCAGGCCGGTCACCCCGACGTACTCCGGCAGGGCCTGGCCGGACTCGCGATCGCGTCTGGTCATCCTCGAAAACTAGCCGCGGACGGTGAACTCGAACTGTCCGGGAGCAGTCCCGCCGGGTACAGAATCGTCCTGTTTCCGCAGGTCATAGGCCTGCGGCCCCAGAGAGTGGGGCCACGGGCCCACCGCTTGCGCGACGTGCACCCGGCCGGTCACCGCTGCTTGAACTCGACCGTCTTCTTGTCCGCGTCGTAGTCGTAGCTGCCCGTGAAGCCCCAGTTGATCCAGCCGCCGTCCCCCTTGTTCTGCACCTTCCCGGAGCTCAGCGCGACGACGTCCATCTCGCCCACCGTCGCCAGGTGCACCAGACCGAAGGGGTGGTAGAACTCGAAGTTGTCGAAGTCCTTCACCACCAGGATGTTCTTGTCGGGGAAGTCCTCGGAGTACTCGTCGACCAACGAGTGGATCAGGTCGTCCCGGTCGCCCGGCGCGTCCCCGGCGTAGTCCGTCCCTGGGTAGGTGCCCTCGGTGAACTTCGGCGTGTCGTTGTCGACGTGCTGCGCGCCGATGTCGTGGTCGGAGTCGGACGTCGCCGTCGGCGGGTCGGAGAAGTCGTCGGTGTAGTAGGCGGGCGGCTGGACGAAGTCCTCGTCGGCGCACTTCGGCGCGGGCGAGATCTTCTGCTTGTCGCCGTCGACGTCGGTCACCTCGAACGACGACTCCTTGAGCGTCTGCTCCTCGTCCACGGAGGTGAACGACACCTTGAACAGGTCGAGGCCCTGCCACGTGAGGCCGCCGCTGCCGCTCTCGGTCGTCCGTGTCGCGTCGTACTTGAGCTCACGCACGTTGGCGTGGTCCACGGCCGCCTCGTACAGGAGGCCGCCCGGCTGCTCGGTGCCGTCGAGCTCGACGTCGCCCTTGATCAGGTTGCCGTCGTCGTCCCGGGGGAAGATCTTGGCGATCTGCGGGCCGAGCTCGGCACGCAGATGCGGGTACTGGTTGAAATCGATGATCAGCTCCCGCTTGGAGATCGTCCCCTTCTCCTCGGACTTGGAGTACCCACCGCCGACGGCGAAGCCGTACGGCAGCGCCGCCTCGACGTCGATCCCCGCCTTGTAGAGCGTCCGCATCACCTGGTCGTCCATGGAGATGACGACCTTGGAGAGCTTGCCCTCCGTGTCCCAGGCGATGGTGGTGGCCGTGGTGCCCTTCCACTCGGTGCCCAGCTTGCCCGACCCGGACGCCGCCCCCGAGCTCTCCTTGTCCTTCTTGCTGGTGAACGGCGTCTTGCCACCGAGCGACGCGCCGATCAGGAACCCGCCGATGTCGGAGGACGAGTAGGTCGCCGTCCGGCTCCCGTCCGACCAGCGGCGGTCCTCGATCTGGATCTCGCCCTCGTAGCCGCCCTCGATGCCGCCGGCCAGCTCGGCCGGGCCCGACTTGCCGGTCAGGGTGAGCCCGCCCTTGAGCTTGACCTTCTTGATGTCGCTGTCCGCCTCGGCGAGCTCGTGGTGCTCCGGCTCCTGACCCTCGAGGTCCTGCAGGTCGCTGATGTCGGGCATGTGTTCCCGCGGCTGGCAGAAGCTCTGCTGGGGGTTCGGGCCGCAGTTGCGGCTGATCGGGCTGAAGACGAGCTCCTCGGTCTGGTTGTACCGCTTGTACCAGTCGATCCAGTCCTGGGCCTTCTGCATGTCCGTGAACTCGTAGGTCTTGTCCTTCGCGTACCCGGTGATGCCGGCGACGTCGAAGCTGATCGGCGAGCCGCCCACCTGGTCACCGGTGATGCCGGCGCCCAGCTCCACCCCGCGCAGCACGTGGATCCGGATCCGCCCGTCGCCGAGCTTCTCGATCAGGGTGCCGTTGTTGTCACCCCAACGGAAGAACAGGAACGTGATCTCCGAGCTGTCGACGTGCCCGGTGGCCTGCACTATGCAGTAGAACTCGGCCGACTCGTACCTGTCGGAGATGCAGTTGACCAGGTCGCCGGTCACGGCGGCGCGCTCCTTGCCCGCCGGCGCGTCCTTATAGGCAGCCCACTCGGCCTCGCACCCCTTGGGCACCGGCCACTCGCGGCAACCCACCTGTACCTTCGGCGGCGCGTCCTCATCGATCTCGCCGCTGGTCGGCATCGCGGTGGCGCAGCTCTCGTCGTTCGGGTCGTCCTTCGGTCCACCGCGGCCGTCGAGCACGCAGTCGACGAAGTCCTGGACCTCCGCCTCGGGATACGCTCCGTCCCGGCTGGGAAAGCCCTCGGGCAGGGGGTCCGGCAGGCAGCTCTCCGCCTTGGGATACCAGACACAGTCGATCTGCACGACGGGGGTGTCCTCGGGCAGGCCCTCCCTTGGCACGGAGCTGAAGGTGACGTCGTCCTCGCAGTCGCCGGTCGGCGAGCCGTAGCCGTCCTCGGGCGCTCCCGCACCGCCCCCACCGCCGGTGACGCCGTCCCCGCAGTCCTCGCCGGCGACGTCCTCCTTGGCGATGGACGACACCGCGCAGAGGAGCTGCTCGCTCACGTCTGCGGCGACGGGCGTGGCCGCGCCGAACACGATCGCGACGACCACCAGCAGCACCAGGCCGGTCACCCCGACGTACTCCGGCAGTGCCTGCCCGGCCTCGCGGTCGGCCCGACCAGCCCGACGCGCCTGTCCGGCCCCGCGGCGACCGCGCCTCGTCGCGCGGAAGGAGTTCACCTCGACGTCACTAGCCATTAACCCAACGTAGGGACCGAAACCGCAGGTCACGACGGCCCAGCGACCCAACATCGCACCCAGAAGGCCTGGGCCCTCGGGCCCAGGCCTGCCCGGTGGGGCCGCGGGTCACGGCCCCACCACGGGAGGAGCTACTTCTTCCTGTCGAAGGCGTCCTTGGCGTTCTCGGCCGCGTCCTTTGCCTTCTCCCCTGCGTCCTTGACGTCGGCCTTGGCCTGGTCGGTCTTGCCCTCGGCAGCGAGCTCGTCATTGCCGGTGGCGTCCCCGAACGCTTCCTTCGCCTTGCCGAGGCCCTTCTCTGTCGCGTTCTCGGTCTTGTCGTCTGCGCTCATCAGCTTCCCCTCACTCCTTGGTCCTGCGTCCCGGGTCTCCGGCACGTTGACCGTCCCAGGCTGACGCGGGCGAGACCCACTCGCCTCCGGGACCGGGCACTGCCCGCGATGCCGTAGGATGCGCAGTGCGAGGGGAGTACTTCCCTAACATCGTCCGGTCAGTACGGCGCACCAGCGACCTCGGGCGACGACCTTGCAGTGCAAGGTGAAGGAGACCTCGGAGCCATCTACTACGGAGACTCCATGCTCGCCACCAGCACAGGTACTTCCTCTGCCGTGACCTCTGTCGCCACTCCCACCATGTGGCTCGTCACCATCCTCGCCGTCCTCGCTCTGCTCGCGATGGACTTCCTCATCACCAGACGCCCGCACGAGGTGTCGATGCGTGAGGCCCTGGGCTGGAGCGCCTTCTACGTCGCCCTCCCGCTCGCCTTCGGCGGGTGGATCTGGGCCGGCTTCGGCTCGAGCACGGGCGTGCAGTACCTCACCGGGTACCTCGTCGAGAAGTCGTTGTCGGTCGACAACCTCTTCGTGTTCATGCTCCTGCTCACCGCCTTCGCGGTGCCGCCAGCGCTGCAGCAGCGCGTCCTCCTGCTCGGCATCGTCGGAGCCCTGGTCCTCCGCGGGATCTTCATCGCGCTCGGGGCAGCGGTCCTGGCCAACCTCAGCTGGGCGTTCCTCCTCTTCGGTGCGATCCTCCTCGCCACGGCGGTCAAGATCCTCGTCGACCAGCTCCGCGGCGGCGCGCACGACGTCGACGTCTCCGAGATGCGCTCGGTCCGCCTGATCCGCCGCTTCATGCCCGTCACGGAGGACTATCGCGGCCCCCGGCTCTCGGTCCGCGAGAACGGGCGGCGCATGCTCACCCCGCTGGCGGTCGTGGTGGTGGCCATCTTCGCCACCGACGTCGTCTTCGCGGTGGACTCGGTGCCCGCCGTCTACGGCATCACCAGCGACCCGTACCTCGTGTTCGCGACCAACGCCTTCGCCCTGCTCGGCCTGCGCGCCCTGTACTTCGTGCTCCAGGGCGCCCTGAGCAAGCTGGTCCACCTCGGGTACGGGCTCGCGACGATCCTGGCGTTCATCGGCGTCAAGCTCGTGCTGCACTGGGCCCACGGGATCTGGGCGAGCGTCCCCGAGATCCCGACCCTCGCGTCGCTCGGCGTGATCCTCGCCGTCCTCGCCACGGTGACCGTGACCAGCCTCTACGCCACCCGCGATCGTACGCAGGACGATCGGCTGCTTCGCCGGGACTAGTGGGCGGCGCCGGTCTCGATGAGCAGGACGCCCCCCACGATGAGGATGATGCCCAGCCCCATGAGCCCGGTGAGCGGTTCCCCGAACAGGATCTTGCTCAGGACGGCGGTGAGGGCGACGCCCGCGGCGGCCCAGATCCCGTAGGCGACGCCGAGGGGCATCCCGTTGGCGAGGGTCTGGACGAGCATCGTGAACGCGACGAGGTAGCCGACGCCGACGCCGATGAACCAGACCTTCCTCCCTGTGGAGGCCACCCGGAGCGCGAGCGTGGCGGAGACCTCGAAGAGGATCGCGCCGGTCAGGAACAGCCAGGCCATCAGGCCACCTCTTCGGTCTCGTGCGCTCGTTGTGCGCCGAGCTCGACGCACAGGACGCCGCCGATCACGAGCACGATGCCGACGGCCATCAGGAGGGTGATGGGCTCGGCGAAGAGGACCATCGACATGAGCGCGGTGAGCGCGACCCCCGCGGCACCCCAGATGCCGTAGGCGACCCCGAGCGCCATCCCGGCCCGCAGGACGAAGGTGAGGCACACGAACGAGCCGAGGTAGCCGGCGACCACCACCGCGTACAGCGCCGGGGTCTCCAGTGCCGCCTTCATCGACAGGGTCGCGGTCACCTCCAGGAGGATGGCTCCGGCCAGATACAGCCACCTCCTGGTGGTCTGCTTCGTCATGGTCGGCTCCTTTCGTCGGTCAGGCGTGGGCCGACGGCGAGGCTCGCCGCCCTCCCCTCGGCTGCGGAGGCCCGGCCTCGCACGGGCTTCAGTCGTGCGCGGCCCCGCCGGCGGCCTCCGGACGAACGGCGGCGTCACCGACGAGCGTGGCAAGCTGCCGCTCGAGAGCCGCGAGCTCCTCGGCGCCGATACGGCGCGCCCAGCCGTCGCGGAGGGCGTCGAAGGCCGCTTCACCCTGCCGCATGACCTCCCAGCCGAGCGGAGTGACCTCGATCCGCTTGCGCCGCGCGTCGTGCGGGTCGACGCCGCGCTGGACATAGCCACGTTCCAGCAGCACCGCGATGGTCTTCGCGGCGGCCTGCTTCGAGACCGCCAGACGGCGGCCGAGCTCCGACGCGCTGTTCGCCCCGGACGCGATCGCCCGCATGGCGAAGTCGTGGACGGGGCGGACATCGTCGTGGCCGCGCGCCGCCAGCTCGGCGCCCGCCGACTCCACGAGGGACCGGTAGCCACCCAGAAGCAGCAGAGCGAGATCAGCGCCCGAGCGAGACATGGGCCCAGGATACGGCCCTTGCTTTCGACAACCTGATTGTCTAGTCTGAATAGACAACCCAGTTGTCCACAAGGAGTCATCGTGACCACCACCATCCCCAGCCGAACCGTCGACGACGTCGCTCATCACGTGATCCAGCTCGGTGACACAGAGCTGCACTACGTGTCCGCCGGCACGTCAGGGTCGCCGGTCCTGCTCGTCCACGGCTTCCCCGAGACCTGGTGGACGTTCCACCGGCTGCTCCCCCACCTCGCAGCCGACCACCGCGTCTTCGCCGTCGACCTGCGCGGCTTCGGCGACTCGAGCCCGGCCGGCGCCGATCACGGCAGCGCCGCGGCGGCGGACGACCTGCACCAGCTGATCGCGCACCTCGACGTCGGGCCCGTGCACGTCGCGGCGCAGGACATCGCCGGCGGCACGGTGCTACGCCTGGTCACGACACACCCGCAGGACGTCCTCAGCCTGACCGCCATCGAGATGGGCCTGGCCGGCTTCGGCCTGGAGGCCCTGGCGGACGTCACCCGCGGCGGCTCCTGGCACATCGGCGCCCTCGCGGCTCCCGGCGTGCCGGACCTGCTGCTCGCCGGCCGGGAGCTGGCGTTCCTCGAAGCGACCTTCCGGGCGATGACCGCAGCGCCGGGAGCCGTCACGGACGAGGACCTGGAGGAGTTCGCCCGCACCTATGCGCGCCCCGGCGCCTGGCACGGCGCGGCGGGCCTCTACCGTTCGATGCTCACGGAGGGCCAGGAGCTGCGCGAGCTCACGGCCGAGCGTCCGATCGCGGTGCCGGTGCTCGCGGTGGGTGCGGGCGGCGGATCGTTCACCGCGGACACTCTCTCGCGCGTCGCCGGGGCACCCATCGCGACGGCGCGGCTCGACGGCGTCGGCCACTACGCCGCACTGGAGGCACCTGCGGAGCTCGCCGCCGCGATGCTCGGTTTCCTGGGGGACGTGGACGCGGGCTGACCGCACGCGGACGGCACTGGTGTGTTCGGCAGTACGTCAGGTAGTCGGCATTCCGAGCGACCGACCGCCTGACGTTCTGCCGACTACGCACCGCAGCCGGCCGCCCGGCCCAGGTCACGTCAGGTGGTCGTGGTCGCCTCGCGTCCAAGCCGCGTGGCGGTTCGCTGAGCGTTGCACCACCTGGCGGGCGTCGGTCGGGATGACGCCGTCGAAGTTGTTGTAGAGCCGGTCGAACTCGAACCGGCTCACGTGGTGGGCGACCCGCTGGACCACCGCCCCCGAGAGCGGGATCCGGTTGGGGTAGCTGCGCATGAACGACACCGACGTGCGGTCCGGGTTGGCGAAGATCGTGTCGCCGCTGAGCAGCACGCCCTTGCCCGACGCGCCGGACGCCCAGTGCGCCACGCAGGAGCCCGGGAAGTGACCGCCGGGCTGGCTCAGCGTGACACCCGGCAGGATCTCGCGGTCGCCCCGCCACAGCTCGACGGCGTCGTCGGACCGGGCCAGCCAGTGCGCGTCGGCCTCG